>NZ_BAGC01000114.1 GCF_000308655.1 Nocardia niigatensis NBRC 100131
GGACCCAATGAAACAGCTAACGTATCTGCGTATCAGTGACGATGTGGAGTATGTGCCACGCGATCACCAGGCGAAGCGCGATGGCGGCGCTGCCGGAAAACTGCCGCAGGACAAGATGTTTCAGGAGGTCACCGTGGAATCAGCGCCGCCCGCGGATACGCCCGCAGACGGGAAGTCCCTGCTCGAACGTGCCTTTCTGCAGGCCGTCGAGCAGGTCGACGACACCGACCGAATTCGCACCCGCATCCTCGATGCGGCCGACGAACAGTTCCGGCGGTGGGGTATTCAACGCTCGACGATGGAGGATGTCGCCCGCACCGCGGGGGTCTCCCGCATCACCGTCTACCGCCGCTTCGCCACCAAGGAAGAACTGGTGGAACGCGTCATTCTGCGAGAATTCCGCCGCTACTTCGACACATTCCTCGTCGATATCGCGGCGGCGACGAATGTCGGCGACCGCGTCGTCCTCGGATTCGTCAGCTCCCTCCGCGCGCTGCGTGGCAACCCGCTCATCGGCGCTCTGATCACCGCCGAGCCCGACCACTTCATCAGCTCGCTGGTCGGTGACGGCGGCCGCGCGGTGGCCATGGTCCGCGAATTCGTCGCCCACCAACTCCGCCAGGAACAACGCGCCGGCACCATCTCCCCCGACCTCGAGGTCGAAGTGATCGCCGAGCTGATGGTCCGAATCTGCGCGTCCTTCCTGGCAATCCCGAGCCAGGTGATCGATCTCGACAACGACGAGCAACTCGCCGCGATCGCCCGCCATTTCCTCGTCCCGATGCTCGAGCCGCCGGGACGCTAGTACGGGAGTCGTGTTGTGCCCCGCACATCCAGTCGATGGATGTGCGCAGCCGGATCAGCTTCCGGTGCGAGGATCGATGGTCGCGGATATCTGGTTGACCAATTGCCAGGGGCGGTTGGCGTCGGCCTGGGCCTTGCCGCTGGTGAGGACCGCCCCCGAGAGGTTGCGGGCGCGATCGGACCAGCCGTACTGGGTGGTCAGGCCGCTGCGGCCGAAGTGGGATTGGGTGTCGCGGCCGAATTTCGAACGGCGGGCGCCCAGTTCGTAGCCCGCCACGGAGACGCGTCCCGCCAGGCCGGGCAGCCAGGGGGCGGGACGGACTGCGGCCGCCAGGGTTTCGGTGCGCATGATGCGCACGCCGTCGAGTTCGCCGCCGCGCGTGAGGATTTCATAGAAGCGGGAAAGTTCGGCAGCCGTGGTGACGAGATTGCCGGAGGGCAGTTCGGCGGTGAGGAAGGCGCGGGCCGCGGCCGGGTCGGTCGGGCCGGAGAGGCCGCCGCCGAGGGCTCGGCCCGCCAGATGCCGCCAGATCTTGGAGGGGCCGGGCCCGACCTTGACGCTCGGCACCACCTCGTCGACGTCCTCGGGGCGCACGCCGAAATTGGTCCAGCGGAAGCCGAGTGGGTCCAGGACCTGCTCGCGCAGATGGTCCCGCATGGCCTTGCCGGTGGCCCGCTGGACCAGCAGACGCTGAATCAGGCCGCCGGTCATGGCGTGGTAGACACGGAAGCGGTTGGGCGGCCAGCTGGGAACGAGGTCGGCCAGGCCCTGGACGGCGAGTTCCTCGTCGAGGACGAGGTCGGACCCGCGGTGCGGCGGGGTGATGAACGGGACGCCCGCGGAATGGGCGAGCACGTGACCGATGGTGATGCGTTCCTTGCCGTGCCGGGCGAACTCAGGGATGTAGTCGCGGACCGGATCGGTCAGCGCGAAGGCGCCCTGTTCGATGAGCATGAACATCAGGGCCGCGGATACGCCCTTGGCCGTGGAGAATCCGCAGAACGGCGAGTCCGGAGTGACCGGGCGCTTCTCCGCGTCGGGCGCATCCCTGGGCGCGTTGCCCCAGCCATGGCCGATGGCCCGGTTGAGCACGATGTGGCCGCGATGACGCAGGCACACCTGGATGGCGGGGGTGGTCCCCATGCGATACCAGTCCTGCACGGACCGCCAGATCGACTCGATCGCGCCGGGCGCGAGTCCGGCGTCGGCGGGGTCGGATTCGGGTCCGCGGGTGGTCACCGCGTCGAGATCGGGATCGATCCGCACCAGCGCTGTCATACCTGGGCTCATTCGACCAGCATAGGGAGATCGCGGTTCACAGGAACCTCCCAGCGAGGAGTCAGGCTGTTCACCGTCTGGCGCGACACACTCCCGCGGTGAGCGTGACCACTGCCGAGCTGGCCCCGTCCGAACCGACCGCCCCGCCATCAGAGACATCCTCGGACGGCCTCTCCCCCGCCCGCCGCTGGGAACGCCCGGCGCTGGCGCTGCTGCTCCTCGGCACCGCCGTCGCATATCTGTGGAACATCACGGTCAACGAGATGGGCAACGGCTTCTACGCGGCGGCCGCCTGGTCGGGATCGCAGAACTGGAAGGCGCTGCTGTTCGGCTCGCTGGATCCGGGCAATTTCATCACCGTCGACAAGCCGCCGGTGTCGCAGTGGGTCATGGGTCTGTCCGGGCAGCTGTTCGGATTCAGCAGTGCGAGCATGCTTGCGCCGCAGGCAATCATGGCGGTGGGCGCGGTGGCGCTCATGTACGGCGCGGTCACCCGGGCGACGCTGAGCCGCGGCGCGGGTCTGCTGGCGGGCCTGGTGCTCGCGGTGACACCGGTGGTGGCGTTGATGTTCCGGTTCAACAATCCGGATGCCGTCATGGTGTTGCTCATGGCCGCCGCCGCCTACTGCACGGTGCGCGCGCTGCCCAGGGCGAGCCTGAGGTGGGTCACGCTGGCCGGTGTCGCACTGGGTTTCGCGTTCCTGGCGAAGATGCTCGAGGGCCTCATGGTGCTGCCCGCGCTCGGACTCGCCTATGTCATCGTCGCCCCGACCACGCTGCGCAACCGGCTGTTGCACTCGCTGGCCGCGCTGGGCGCGCTGATCGTCTCCTCCGGCTGGTACGTGCTGCTGACCATCCTCTGGCCCGCCGATTCGCGTCCGTACCTGGCGGGTTCCAAGGACAACACGTTCATGGATCTGGTGCTGGGCTACAACGGTTTCGCCCGCTACCTGGGCAAGAACCACATGGGCGGCAAGAACCCGTTCGAGCTGCCCGAGGGCTACCAGATTCCGAAGGCGCTGGAGCGGGGCGGCCTCGGCAGCGGGTTCGGCAATGGCCCGGACCGCATGTTCACCGGTGAGATCGGGTTCGAGATCTCGTGGCTGCTGCCTGCGGCATTGCTCGCGTTCGTGCTCGTGCTGGTGTCGCGGGGACGCCGCCCGCGCACCGATCTGATCCGCGGCGCGGCACTGGTTTTCGGCCTGTGGCTGGTCATCGATGGCGTGCTGTTCTCGGCGATGAAGTCCGGCATGCACGCCTACTACACGCTCGCCGTCGCTCCGGCGATCGCGGGCTGCTTCGCGATCGGCGTGTACGAGGTGTGGCGCCGGCGGGCCGAGGGCTTCGGCCGGATCGCCGGCGCCGCCTTGATCCTCTCGGCCGGGGTCTGGGGTTTCGTCCTGCTGCAACGCAATTCCGACTGGCAGCCGTGGCTGCGCTGGACGGTGCTGGCGGTCACGGTGATCACGGCGCTGGGGTTGCTCGTGCTGGCATTGCCTCCGACGGCCCGCTGGGATCGGCTGCGCGGCCGCGCGACCACGCCGCTGCTCGTGGTCGGCGTGATTGCCGGCCTGGCGGGTTCCACGGCCTATGCGGCCGCGACGCTGCCGCAGTCGCACACCGGTGGCGGCCCGACCGTCGGCCCGGCTCAACCGAAGAAGGCCGGACCCGCCGATATGTTCCGCAAGCAACTCGAGACGCTGTTCGGCGGTCAGGCCGATCCGGGTCTGGTGACGCTGCTGCAGCAGACGAATACCAAGTGGTCGGCCGCGATCGACCGGTCGTCGCCCGCCTCCGGGCTCGAATTGGCCAGTCGCACCTCGGTCCTCGCCATCGGTGGCTTCACCTCCGAGGACCCGGTCCCGGCGCTGCCCCGGTTCCAGGACATGGTCCGCAACCATGAGATCACCTACTACCTCGTGCCCGAGATCCCTCTCCCCGACACCTGGCGAGTGGATCAGAAGCCCGGTGACACCGGCACCCCGGCGCAGTCGGATCCGCAACACGGCATCTGGCGCCCGGCGGGCAACAAGGAGATCCTCGACTGGGTCACCACCCACTACACGGCTACTCAGCACTTCGGTGACATGGCGGTCTACGACCTGACGGTGCAGCCGCACTGATCTTCTAGGCGGCCGGACCGGTCCAGGCGGTGAGCGCGGTGGAAAGACCGGTCTCGCATGATTCGTTCCTGGCCCACGCAACGTGACCGTCCGGCCGGATGAGGACTGCTGCGGGCGCGGGGATGTCGCCGAGACCGGGTACCGCCTACCGGTCCGCGTCGCAGTGGGCCAGGATTACGTCGACGCGGTCCTCCCGGTCACCGATCTGTATCTGGGTGCCGTTCAGGGTCAGCAGGACCGGGCGCCCGCTGCGGAGCAGTTCGTGGACGCGGGTGCCGCCGGTGGGAAGGGTGAGATCGACGTCGGGGACGCGATAGCCGGACAACGGATGGTCGTCGCCGACCTCGTAGCGGATGTCGAGGGCAAAGAGCATGCCGCCGAGGCGGTTACGGACCTCGTCGATGTCGAAGAGTCCGGCGAGCGTCTCGCGCAGGGCCTCGGGGTCGCCGTAGTATCGGCCGAATTTCGGGCGGATATGGCGTAGCGGGCTGGTAGAGCGGGGTTTTCGTGTTCGGGGTGCGGGGTCGGGTAGTTGGTGCTTGGCTTGGTTGCCGATGAGGGTTGATCGGCGTGTGGGAGGTTGGGGTTCGTGGCGACGCGGGTGTTCGCGGATGAGGAGTTGGAGCGTCTGCGGGGGTTCCCGGAGATCAGCCGCGAGGAGTTGTTCCGGTTTTCACGCTGAACCCGGCTGATTTGGCGTTTGTGGATCCGGGCCGTGGGCGGGGTCCGGCGGATCGGTTGGGGCTGGCGGTCGCGTTGTGCACGCTGGGGTGGCTGGGGTTCGTGCCGGACCGGTTGACCACGGCGCCGCCGGTGGCGGTGGCCCGGCTGGCTGAGCAGCTTCGGGTGGATCCGGTCCAGATCGGCTCGTACGGCAAGCGCGCCAAGACCTGCACCGAGCATGTGCGGCTGGTCGCCCAGTATCTGGGCTGGCGGCCGGCCGGGCCGCTGGAGTCGAAGGAGTTGGACGAGTTCTTGCTGGCGCGGGCGATGGAGCACGATTCCCCGACGCTGCTGTTCCGGCTGGGGTGCGAGTATCTGATCTCGGCTCGGGTGATCCGGCCGGGACCGGTCACGGTGGTGGAACGAGTCGCGCATGCCCGCCACCAGGCCCAGACCGAGACCTACGACCGGCTCGCGCACGAGTTCACACCCGAGCGGTGCTTGGGGCTGGACGCGCTGCTGGTCACCGATCCATCGCTCGGGGTATCGCGGTTGCGGTGGTTGTCGACCGGCCCGGTGGAAGCGTCGGCGCAGGCGGTGAAGGCTGAGGTCGAGAAACTGGGGTTCCTGCTCGGGATGGGCGCGGACCGCCTCGATATGTCGGTGCTGCCCGCCGAGTGGCGCCCACCGCGGCGACCGAGCTGCTGATCGCGGTGGACATGCTGCGCGAGCTGAACGCCACCGGCCGCCGCAAGGTATTCGACGAGGCCCCAGCGGGGTTCGTGCCGGCCAAGTGGCGCGGCTATCTCGAGGAGGCCCGGAAATCGGGCAGCGTCACCGCATTCCGGCACTACTGGGAGCTGTGCGTGCTGCTGGGACTGCGGGACGGCCTGCGCAGCGGGGATGTATACGTGCCCGGCTCGCGCCGCTACGCGGACCCGGCCGCCTACCTGCTCACCCCCGAACAGTGGACGCCGCAGCGGGCCGAGTTCTGCCGCCTGGTCGGCAAACCCGCCGATCCCGGCGAGGGGTTGGCCGCGGTGGTGGACGAGCTGCACGAGGCGGTCGGTGAGCTGGAGGCGGTGCTGTCCGGCGGGGACGGTCCGGTCCATGTGGACGAGGGCGGGGATCTGGTGATCTCGCCGTTGACCGCCGAAGACGTGCCCGCGGAGGCTGTTTCGCTCAAGGCGGAGCTGACCGAGATGCTGCCGTTCGCACCGATCGTGTCGCTGCTGATCGAATTGGACAAACGCACCGGCTACCCGGACTGCTTCAGCCACGCCTCGGGCAAACAAACCCGCACCCCCGGAACTCAAACGTAACCTCATCGCGGTGCTGCTGGCCCACTCGACGAACCTCGGTTTGACCCGGATGGCAGAGGCGTGCGGCATCTCCTACGACATCCTGGCGTGGACGTCGGAATGGTATGTGCGGGAAGAGACCCTGCGTGCGGCGAATCTGGCGATCATCGACTACCACCAGCGGCTGCCACTGACCACAGTGTTCGGTGCGGGCACGCTGTCATCCTCGGACGGGCAGCGGTTCCCGGTGCGCGGCAAGTCGACTACGGCGCGGGAGATGGTGATGCACGGCGGCCGGGTGCTGTCGACCTACACCCATGTCACCGATCAGCACGCCACCTACGGCACGAAGATTATCGTCGCCACGAAACGCGAAGCACACTACGTGCTGGATGAAATCCTCGGCAACGCAACGGATCTGCCGATCACCGAACACGCCACCGACACCCACGGGGTGACCCTGGTCAACTTCGGGCTGTTCGACCTGCTCGGGATGCAGCTCTCACCCCGGATCCGGGACCTGGGCAAGATCACCCTGTACCGGCCCGGACCCCGCCGAGAGACCGAGGCCCGGTTCCCGCATGCCGGACCGCTGATGACGCGGCGGGCCAACCTCGAGCTGATCGCCGAGCACTGGGACGACCTGCTCCGGTTGGCGGGGTCGCTGAAGTTCGGGCACGCCACCGCCTCGCTCCTGGTCGGTAAGCTGTCCGTGTCCGGGCGGCAGAACACCCTGGCCACCGCGCTCAAGGAGTACGGCGCCCTGCGGCGCACCGTCTACGCCGCCCGTTACCTGTCCGATCCGGACTATCGGCGCAAGATCTCCCGCCAGCTCAACAAGGGCGAATCCCTGCACGCGCTGCGGCGGGACCTGCTGTACGCGCACGAGGGCACGATCCGCGCCCGCCAGCTCGACGACCAGACCGAGCAAGCCTGGTGCCTGACCCTGGCCACCAACGCCGTAATCTCTTGGACCACAGAGTATTACGGCTCGCCGTGGACCAGATTCGCCGCGCCGGACGCCGGATCGATGACGATGTGCTCGCCCATATCAGTCCGGCGCACAGCGAGAACATCAACTTCTTCGGCGCCATCGAGGTCGACATCTCGATGCCGAACTCGCCCAGCTCGGCCCCACCGGGTACCGGCCGCTACGTGTGCGTGACACGCTGTTCTGAACCGACCGATGTGGTGGTGGACGGTGCGTCACACCGGCGGACATGTATCGGGCCGTCAGGGAGGGGCAGGACCGGTCGCCGGGCAGAACATCACCGACATTCTCGCGCTACCGGGTGGGCGGCGACTGCTGGGAGCAGGTCCGTAGGACCGTTCTGGCTGCGGCGACCGGACTCTGCCCCGCCGACCCGAGCCTGGCCGGTTGCTCGGTGGCGGGCCGAAACCGGGTTACCGCTCGTAGTGTCTCGACGGATGTGTTCTCGGGCTTTTCAGTCGGTGGCTGATGGGGTCAGGCCGTGGTGGATGAGGGTGAGGGCGTGGTCGGCGACGTGGCGGGGGTCGGCGCCGTGTTCGACGGCGGTCATGGCGGCTTGGACGAGGCCGCCGACGAGTTGGCTGGTCAGCTCGGGTGCGGCGTCGGATCCGGCGAGAGTGAGGGCGGCCTGGAGGGGGATGTTGTGCCGGTGGTGGAGTTCGTGGACGCGGTCGAGGCATTCGCGGGGCAGGTCGGCTTGCATCAGTGCTTTCGCGGGACGGTGCGTGCCCTGGGCGGCGAGGCGGAGTTCGGTGCGGACGAAGGCGTCGATCCGGGCGGCGGGTTCGTGGACATCGGCGAGGGCCTGGGTGATCGCGGCGTCGGCGGCGGTGAACGACTCTTCGACGATGGCCGCGAGCAGGGCGGCCGAGGAGGGGAAGTACTGGTAGAAGCTGGAGCGGGCGAGCCCGGCGCGGGCGCCGACCGCAGCGGGGGTGACTGCGGCGGCGCCCTGCTCGACCAGGATGCCGACAGCGGCCTGGACCAGCGCGGAGCGTTGCTGGGCACGGTGCTCGGCGACGGTGGCGGCGTTGATCTTCGGCATAGGGTCGGGACTGCCTTCTCGAGAGCGTGGTCAGGTCACAGGCGGCCGTCCCGCAGGGGCAGGACGCGGTCGGCCGCGTCCAGTATCTCGTGGTCGTGTGGGTGACCATGACGGTGGCGGTGCTGTGCTGGCGGGTCTGTTCGGCGATCAGCTCGACGATGTCGCGGGCGCGGGCACGAGGACCGCGATCATCGCGACCACGGCACCGATGAGAGCGAAGCGCCCGCGGGCGAACCGCAGGTCACGAAGAGCGAGGAACACTGGAGGCCTTCCGCGTCAGGCGCCGACGGAGACAACGGTCTCGTATGTTTCCACGGCACCGTCCATCCCCTTGGAGGACGGCCCGTGGGCGGCATGGAAGGCGGCCGACCGCATCCAGGCCGTGAACGCGTCACGCGAAGTGAAGTCCATGACCGCCACGTACACCCCGCCATCGTGCTGCGGGCGCAGCAGGCGCGACCCCACCAGCCCCTCCACACCGGGCAGGGTTTCGCGCATGCTCGCCGCGAAGAGTTCCTCGAAGGCCGCCGCACCGGCAGCGGGGACCGGAATCCGGTTCATGACCGTGTACATAGGAAAACCACCTGTTTCAAGGGAGGAGGAAAGCACCGACGGTTTTGCCGACGCAGGTGTCAGTATCTTAGCATGAGTTATCGACACAACTGTCGGGAAGATTGGAGGCGGCCCTCTGTCACACCGTCGTCCGACGCCACGAGCGACGGCAAACCAGGGCCTACTCGGCGAACATCGACTCCGAGTCCTGCGAACCGCGAGGCTCCTGACGAAGCGGGCGCCGCTACACCGACCACTGCTGCCGCACAGCTACTCCGGCCGGATGTGCTCCTCGACCACGCCAGGAGGTGGGCCGATGGCGGCGACCGTGACCCGGATCCACACCGCCGCGCCCCGCACTCTGCGCGGATCGGCCGAGGCGTTTCTGGACACCCTCGGGCCCGGCAACACCCGCCGCGCCTACGGCATCGCGGTCGTCAAGACCGTCGACCACCTCGACAGCCGCGATCCGGACGGACTGCCCGGCCCCAGCCGGGCCCTGGACTCGGTCTCCGACTCCGAGATCGGCGCGGCCCTGGAATCTCTCTGGGGCACAGCGGCGGTCAATACCTGGAACGCGCGCCGAGCAGCGGTAGCGAAATGGCTGTCCTGGTGCCGCGAGCAAGGCTGGGACGCCCCGGCGGTACCGGTGTCGGCCGCGCGCTCGACCCCGCCGGATTCCGAGACACCGGTGCGGTCGCGGACCGCGATCGACCGGCTCATCTCCCGCCGCGAGATCCATCTGCGGGAGAAGACACTGTGGAGGATGCTGTACGAAACCTGCGCTCGCGCAGAGGAACTGCTTCAGCTCAACATCGAAGACCTCGACCTGGCGGCCGGTGCGCCCGGGTGAAGTCCAAGGGCGCCAAACCCCGCACCCGTCGTCGTGGTGCCGCCCACCACGAACACGTCCTGGAAACCGTGTACTGGGACGCCGGCACCGCGAGGCTCCTGCCCCGGCTGATCCGCGGCCGCACCTGCGGGCCGGTGTTGCTCACCCACCGCCGCCCCGGGCCGGGGAAGTACCTCGCCGACCGCGATCTGTGCCCCGACACCAGACTCGCGCGGCTGTCCTACGACCAAGCCCGCGACCTGCTCGACGCCGCCACCGCCACCGACGGGCCAGGCACTGGCTGGGACCTGCACGAACTCCGCCACTCCGGCCTCACACACCTCGGCGAATCCGGCGCCAGCCTGCTCGAACTCATGGCCAAATCGCGGCACCGCAAAGCCGAGAACCTACGCCGCTACTTCAAACCCTCACCCCAGGCGATGCGCGAACTGACCAGCCTCATCGGCCCCGGTACTTCCCGCACCCACTGACCAGCAACTACGCCATATCCGCCCGAAATTCGGCCGATACTACGGCGACCCCGCCTCGGTGTGCGGGCCGGGGCGCATCAGCGTGGTCTGGGCGCGGGTGTTCTGTAGCACCCGCGCGGCGACGGGACGGCGTTCGGATTCGTAGGTGTCGAGCAATGTCTCGGGCGCGTGGCCGTGCATGACGGCGGCCAGCTTCCAGCCCAGATTGGCCGCATCCTGCACGCCGGTGTTCAATCCCTGGCCGCCCGCGGGGAAATGAATATGCGCGGCATCGCCCGCCAGCAGCACGCGGTTCGACCGGTAGCGGGCGGCCAGCCGGGCGGCGTCGCTGAACTGGGATACCCACCGGGGGCTGTGCATCCCGTAGTCGGTGCCGGCCACCTCGCGGAACGATGCCCGGAACTCCTCGAAGGATGGCCCGGCCGCGGGGCCGATCGCTCGGTCGTGCCGGTTGACCATGAGGCGGAACCAGCCGGGCCGCAAGGAAAATACCGAGAAGTCACCCGGGCCGCGGCGCTCGGTGAGGATCCAGCCGGGCGGCGGGTCGGCCAGTTCGGCGTCGGCGATCATGCCGACCATGGTCGCGTCGGTCCCCGTGAACTCGATCCCGGCCAGTTTGCGAACCGTGCTGCGACCGCCGTCGCAGCCGACGAGATACCCGGCCCGGATCCGGCGGCCGTGCGGCCCTGCGACCTGGACCTCGACACCGCCCGAATCCTGGTGCACGCCGATCACCGGGAGTCCCACCACACGGGTGCACCCAATTCGGTTGCGTACCGGTCCAGTTGGTTCTCGAGGTCGGCCTGGGTGATGACCAGTCCGGTCGGGTAGCGGGTGGCGAGGTCGCCGAACGTGATGGGCAGTCCGGCGAAATGCCCCGGAACCCGGCCCTCGAAGACGTACCCGTGCGGTAGGAGACGCTCGACCAGTCCGCGCTGATCGAGGATCTCCAGGGTCCTGGCGTTGATGCCGCCCGCCGATTCACCGCCGGACTCACCGCTGTCCTCGCGGGAACGGTCCGCGAGGACACCCGGTAGGTCGCGTTCGCCCCGATCAGGGGGTGACGATCGGGAATGTCGGCTCGAAATCGTCCTGGAGCGCGGCGAGTTCACCGAGCGCGGTGACATCGCCGTCGAGCATGACGGCGCCGCTGCCCGCGAGCTTCCCGGCGCTCGCCGGGTTCAACAGGACTCCGACGAGCGCCGCTGTCGGCCCGGACACCTTCAGGCGCACGTCGGTGGCCATCCCCTGACGGGCATTGAGCACGCCGCGCCGGACCCACATCGCCTACTGCTGCGCGGCATCGTTCATGGTGATGTCGGCCCGCAGCCGATGATGATCGAGATCTTCCGGATCGAAAACGGCCGGATCGCAGAGAATTGGGCGCTCGGCCAGGGGTTGCCATACAGTGCGGAAACCCTGTGAAGATCCCTGACCGGTTGCCGCCGCCCTCAGCTCTGGGCGTCACCGACACTGAGATCGACTCGGCACGTTCATCTTCAAGGGCTCGTGCTGGCCGGTTCGGTCAGCACGAGTGGCACGAGAGGACGTTACTCAGGCGTATCCGATGCGGGCCGTGGTTCTCCTGACCGCGCCGGTGAGGATCAAGGGGGCTGGGTCGCGCTTACGTCGTCGGTAGGCGACGCCGGCCGGCGACCGACCATGCGCGGCTGACCTTGGTATCAATCGTTTCCAGCAGATCGATGCCGCTGAGGGTTGCACCGTCGGGCATAGTCACATGCCAGACGAGCGAGACTCGGCTGGTGCCGTCAGGCTCTACCGTGCCGGTGGTGGGTGCCGCCACTTCGAAGCGGACGCCGGGCCGATCAGCGTGGAACTTTCGCAAGTAGTCGGCGAACTCGGCGGGAGTATGCACGGCATCGCCAGGATGGCCGTCGGCTTCGATCGCGTTGCCGAAGAACACACGGAAGTCCTTGGCACACAGCTGGTCAGCGATATCGAACGAACCGTTCCACAATTGCGTCCAAGCGGCGGCGAGCTGTTCAGCAGTGGTGATAGTGGAAAGCACTTGCGCTCCTTGTCGATTCGGGCCGCCATTTCGGCGAACTCTCAGTCGACAACCAGCTTTCAGCTCAACCGCGACAACGGTATGTCCGTGATCGAGGACACATCGATGAGTGTGCCGTCACCTCTCGGAATCAGCGACAGATCGATGTCACGCTCCGGGGTCGCCTCGTCGAGCACGTACGCCTGACGCACCCGGTCAAGGCGGAAACCGCGGACACCGTTGCGTAGTCGGCACCAGCCGTACAGGTACCAGGATCGACCGGCCAGCAGCGCCACCGGCTCCACTGTCCTCTCCGTAACTGCGCCATCGCGGTCGATGTAGTCCAACCGTATGACCCGCCGCTGCACCAATGCCTGCAACACCTGAGGAGGTGCGCCCGGGGTGTCCTGGGGAATCAATCGGATACGGTCGACCACAGCGGCTGCCGTGGCTCGGTCCCCCTCGGTCAGCACGGCCAGCACTTTATGAACCGCGCTGCGCGCCGCCACCGCGAACGGGCCACCAGCCAGCTGCGGCAACGCCACGAGCAGTGCGGCTGCCTCTGTCGCGGTCAGTGTCACCGGAGCCAGCGTCCGTCCCCGCTCGAGCGCGTATCCGCCTGTAGGCCCAGGGACGGCCACAATCGGCAGACCGGCCTGCTGCAAGGCTGCGATGTCCCGCACGATGGTGCGCGGGGTTACCTCGAACCGGGCTGCCAGCTGGCGCGCCGATCGTGGCCGGGGGCTATAGGCCCGTAACTCCTCGGCCAACGCGTACAGCCGCTCGGTCTTCGTCACGCAGTGCATTGTCCATCGAACCGGAGAATCTCGATGACGCGTAACAGGTTGCTTAGAACTCCGGTGGGCTCCAGACTGCAAGCCGAGCTATCGGCGGGAATGTGGAGTCCGGACAGCTTCGGAACGGGCGCGCGGCTACTTCTGCCGCCGAGCAGCAGGGTCGGTGCGGGCCTGCCAGGCAATCAATGCCTCGGCTGACGGGCGGGCGTATTGGCCAGCGAGCCCACCGAGGTGTGTCCGCTCATGCGCATCAGCGCCGGGGTGGACGCTCCGTCCTCGCCGTCAACGCCGACAGCCCACTGCGCTCGGGAGCGACGCTCGCACTCCTCAGGCTGGGCGATGATGACGACGCTGATCACCGGCAAACCGACCGCCGAGCACTCCCTGCGACTACTGATCCTCACCGGACTGCACGTAGTGCTGTTGGGAATCCTCGGCCTCACCCAGATCGGTCCCGACACCAGCAATACCCTGGTCGTGGCAACGCTGTTCGTGATCTGCCGGGGAGGGCGGACCCAAGACATGAGACCGATGGGTATGCGAACATATGTTCGTGTCCGGATCGACCATGAGTCTGAGCGAGCGCCCCGAACGGGCCGCGATTCTGCACGCCGACCTGGACTCCTTCTATGCCTCGGTGGAGCAGCGCGATAGTCCGCGCCTGCGTGGCCGGCCGGTACTGGTCGGCGGCGGCGTCGTGCTGGCCGCCAGCTACGAGGCGAAGGCGTTCGGGGTGCGGACACCCATGAATGTGCGTCGGGCACTGAGCCTGTGCCCCCATGCCATCGTGGTGCCGCCGCGCATGTCGGCGTATTCGGAGGCCAGCAAGGCGGTCTTCGAGATCTTCCGCGACACCACGCCCGAGGTGGAGGGCATCTCCATCGACGAGGCGTTCCTGGACGTCGCCGGACTGTGGCGGATCGCCGGCACCCCGGTCGAGATCGCTCGCGGACTGCGGGCACGGGTCCGGGCGGAGGTCGGGCTGCCCATCTCGGTCGGGGTGGCGCGCACGAAGTTCCTGGCCAAAGTGGCCAGTGCGGTCTCCAAACCCGATGGGCTACTGGAGGTTCCACCGGACAAGGAACTGGAATTCCTGCACCCGCTGCCGGTGGAACGGCTCTGGGGCGTCGGCGAGGTGACAGCGCGGGAACTACGCGAACGTGGCATCACCAAGGTCGGGCAGTTGGCCGACCTTGGTGAGGGACCGCTCGCGGCGGTACTCGGCCCGGCCACCGGCCGCCATCTGCACGCCCTGTCATGGGCGCGAGACCCGCGCCGGGTGGACACCGGCCGGCGTCGGCGCTCGATCGGCGCGCAACGGGCGCTGGGCCGCCGCCACCGCAGCGACGAGGAACTCGAGGCCTACCTGCACGGCCTGGCCGACCGGCTCGGGCACCGGTTGCGCAAGGCCCGGCGGGTGTGCCGAACGGTGATGCTGCGCATGCGTTTCGACGATTTCACCCACGCCACCCGCTCGCACACGCTGGCCGAGGCGACCGACAGCGGCGAGGCCGTCCTGCGGGCCGCGCGCTCGCTGCTCGCCGCGACCATGCCGCTGATCCGGGAGCGCGGCGGTCTCACCCTCATCGGCCTGTCCCTCACCAATCTCGACAATGCCGACACCATGCAGCTGTCGCTGCCGTTCGAACCGCGCGCGGATTCCACCCTCGATTCGACACTGGACGCGCTGCGGGATCGCTTCGGCGCCGGCACTGTGACGCGGGCAGCCCTGCTACGGAGGGGCGAAGGGCTGTCGGTGCCAATCCTTCCCGACTGATCGGTCCTCTTCGGCGGCGCGGGTAGCCTGTGACGCATGGCTCTCGACCACGGCGACCCGGGCGACGCGCCCTCGACTCCCCCGCCGCTGACCCCCATCGCGATCACCACCCGGCCGTCCGCGGCGGACGAGGCCAGAACCGTTGCCGCGGCGACGAATACGGCCACCTTGGCGACCCTGTCGTCCGACGGCGGACCCTGGGCCAGTTTCGTCACATACGGATTGCTTGCGGGACAACCGGTTCTGTGCGTGTCCCGGATGGCCGAGCACGGCCGGAACCTGGCCGCCGACCCACGGGCGAGCCTGTCGATCGTCACCCCGGAGCTGCCCGAGGATCCGCTGGCCGGAACCCGATTGACCCTCGCCGGTATCGCGGAACGCCCACAGGGCGAGGAGGCGGTAGCCGCCCGCGAAGCGCACCTGGCCGCGGTCCCGGCCGCCGAGACCTACATCGACTTCAGCGATTTCACCGTGTGGGTGCTGCGGGTGCAGCGGGCCCGGTGGGTCGGCGGATACGGCCGCATGGATTCGGCCACCGCCGACGAATACGTGGCCGCCCAGGCGGATCCGATCATTCCCGCCGCGGCGCGCGCCATCACCCACCTCAATGACGATCACGCGGATTCGTTGCTGGACATGGCCCACGCCCGCGGTGGATATCCCGACGCGACCGCCGCGGTCTGTGAGCGTGCCGACCGCTACGGCCTCGATCTGCGCGTCACCACGCCGCGCGGTATCGCGGTCACCCGCATCGGCTATCTCACGCCGATCGACAACATCGCCGACTTGCGCGCGGCCACCGTCGATTTGGCACGGGCCTCGCGACCGGAGTGACGAGCGGCCGCAGTGCGCGTCAGTGCGCGGTCTGGGATGCGGCTGCGGTCTCATCCAGGTCGTAGAGCGAAAGCAGGTGACAGGGCGGGGAATCCCGGATAATGCTGGACCGAACATCGAGACGGCCGGTGACATGGAGCAGTTCGCCCGACGCCAGCGACCGCCATCCGGGGTCGCTGTCCATACGCTCACTGGCGATGACCACGGCCGGATAACCGGCGAGCGCCACACTCTTGGTCCGAATACCGGTCGCGGCGGCGTGGTCGAGATGCCGATCGCCCTGTGCGCCACCGGCGGCGCGTTCGAGCACGAACAGGTCGTGGGTTTCGGGATAACGCAGCGCCCACAGCTCGGTCGCGGTGGTGAGGACCAGATTGAGTGCGTAGAGCGGCAGCCGGTCCGCGATCCAGCCGACCGCGTCGGCAATGCCCGCGGTGACGTCGCCCCGATGGTGATCGGTCCGGGCCGTGATCAGGGCGAAGAAGCGCTCTGAGTCGGTGTCGCCGTGGACGAGTCGGCGATACTCGCCGAGTTCCCGATCGAGCTCGTCGAGCCCCTGTATCACCCCGTTGTGCGCGAACAGGCGACCGCGCTGGTCGAACGGATGGGTATCGCGCGGGTTCAGCCCACCGGTCGAGGCGAAGCGGACATGCGCGACGAATGTGCCGGATTCGCGTTCACGGGCTTCCTGGGCGAACAGCCGGTCCTCGTAGGCCGCGATCGGCTGCTTCTCCACCAGCGGCGCACCCTCGGCGGTGAACGTGCCCAGGCCGACCCCGTCGGGTTCGCGGTGACTTTGCCGGGACAGGCTGTCGGGTGCCTCCAGCAACCAGAAGGTGGCGCGCACCCGCTGTGGTGCGGCGGAAAGTCCGAACAGACGGCACATGGTGACTCCTCCTGCGAGAGGCGAAGACGCGCGGACTGCACGACAGCACGGCCATACTGAGGGATGATTGGGCCATGTCGGACACGCCGTCGGTGCTCAAGCATCATCGTATGCCCGAGCATGACGCCATGCGCCTCTCGGGCACGGTCGAAGCCATGATGTGGACCCACCGCAATTGCATCGAGGGCGACGGCGACAGCGAGCAGTCCTGTGGTCGCCGGCAGCAACTGATCGAACTGCGCATCCGGAACGGGTGGACCTGGCCGATGCCCAAACCGGATGCGGCGTGGCGGTTGCAGCACTGACCCGATCGGCGTTCAGAGCGGAATACCCACGGCGGCAACATAGTTGGTGCGGTCCATGACCGATGTTGCGCGTCAGCGACTGAACGAAGAAGTGATCGAGGAATTCCGCGCCGGGGGCGGACGGGTCGGCGGGCAGTTCGCCGGAACCGATCTCCTGTTGCTGACCACCACGGGGGCCCGAACCGGGCAGAACCGCACCTGGCCGCTGGCCTATCAGCGCGACGGTGATCGCCTGGCGGTCTTCGCCGCCAATGGCGGCCGGCCGCACCGGCCGGGCTGGTTTCACAACCTGACGGCAAACCCCTCCGGGACGGTCGAGGTGGGCACCGAATCCTGGCCGGTGACCGCGGTGATCGCGAGCGGGGACGAGCGGGCGCGGCTGTGGGACCGGCAGCTCGAGAGAACGCCCTTCTTGGCCGATTTCCAAGCGAAGGTGGGGTGGGAGATTCCGGTCGTGATACTGACTCGCACGGTCACCGCAGTGTGACCATGTCGCGTTCACCCCGATCTCGGTAAGGCCCATGACACGATTCCCACCGCCGCTCGCGCGGCCCGCGAGCAGGGTTGGCGGGACGTTAGCGGAGGCCTCGGAAGGTCCTGCGGAGGTCGTCGGTCCATTCGTCCGGGACCTCCCAGGGGATGAAGTGGCCGCCGTGATCGTGGGCGGTCACCTTCACGAGGTGGTACCACTGGCCGCGTTCGCTGTCCCGGAACTGTTGCGCCCGTTGTGCGGTGGTGACGCCGGGCGGGTTCTCATGGGCGACGAAGGTGAGGCCGGTCGGCGCCTCGATCACGGGCCAGCGGTCGTGGGACGGGGTCCACGGGTAGCGATTGTGGTTGGCGTATAGGCGCATCGAGCTGCCGATGCAGTTGGTGGCCCAGTAGATGGTCGCGTGGGTCAGCACCTCGTCCTTGCTGAACACGGATTCGAAGTCGCCGCCGCGATGGTCGCTCCAGTGCATCCAGCGCTCCAGGATCCAGGCCAGCATGCCGGCGGGGGAATCCGACAGGCCGTGCGCCAGGGTGGCGGGGGCGAGCATCTGGGCGGTCAGGTGGACGGCGAATCGCTTCTCCAGCTCGATGATTCGCGCGTGCACGTCGTCCGGCAGCCCCTCGGGAATCGGGCGGCCGCCGGTGATGTCCCAGGCGCGATCACCATTGAACAGGTCCAGGCGCTGACCGGAACCGATGTGGATGCCGTAGAGGGCATCGGCGTACTTGTGGCCGAGCTGGCCGGTCACCAGGGCGCCGACATCGCATCCGGCGGCGGCGTAGCGCTCGTGGCCCAGCACCTCGGTCATGAGGGTGTGCCAGAGGTCGGCGATCTTCCAGAAGTTCAGGTCCGGGCGGGCCGAGACCGGGGTCGAGAAGCCGAATCCCGGTAGCGAGGGGACGATGACGTCGAACGCGTCGGCGGGATCGCCGCCGTGCGCCGCCGGATCGGCGAGCGGGTCGATCACCTTGGACCAGTGCCAGAAGGTCCAGGGCCAGCCGTGGGTGAGGATCAGCGGAGTCGGGTTGTCGCCGACGCCGGGTCTGCGCAGGAAGTGGACGGGGACGCCGTCCACCTCGACTCGGTACTGCTCATAGGCATTCATGGCCTTTTCCTGTGCGCGCCAATCAAAGTCGGTGCGCCAGTGGTCGACCAGTTCGCGCAGGTAGGCGGTGGGCACACCGTAGCGGCCATCGGCATTGCCGTCGTCGTCGAACCAGCGCGTCCGGGCCAGGCGCTGACGGAGGTCGTCGAGGACGTTGTCGGACACGTGAATCGGGGTCTGCTGCAACGGGAGCACATGTTCAATCTAGGGTCGAGGACATGCCAGATCCGACGGAGGTCACCGAGCGGTCGCCCGCGGAACAGGCCGCGGTGATCGCGGTGCCCGACGAGGTGCGCGGCGAATTGCGGCGCGGGGTACGCAGTGTGCTGGTCGACGCGGCCGCGCTGCGCCTGGTGCGGGACCGATTCGACGAGGTGCAGGCCGGGTCGCTGCGGCGGTATCTGGAGGCGTCGCAGTCGGCGAATACGTTGCGCGCGTACCGGACCGATTGGATCGCGTGGGCGGCCTGGTGCGCGGCCGAATCGCGGCAGGCGCTGCCCGCGGACGCCCTGGATGTGGCGGTGTACCTGGCCGCGGCGGCGGACGAGCGGCGCGAGAACGGCGAATGGGCCTTCAGCGCCGCCACTTTGGAACGCAAGGCCGCGGCCCTGGCCGCCGTGCACGCGGCCAACGGATTGCCCTCCCCCACCCGCGCCGACGTGGTGCGGCTGACCCTGCGCGGTATCCGCCGCACCCGGCGCACCCGGCCCAAGCGGAAGCGGCCGGTACTGCTGCACACCCTCGATCAGCTGCTGGGCGAGCTGCCCGCCGCGCAGTGGCCCACCGAGCCGGCCCGCCGCCGCGACACGCTGCTGTTGCTGGTCGGCTTCGCGGGGGCGCTGCGGCGCAGTGAGATCGCGGCGCTGCGGGTCACCGATGTCGCCGTCACCACCGATCACTCCACCGGTGAGCCGCTGCTGCTGATCCAGCTGCCGGCCACCAAGACCGACGCCACCGGCGTCGGTGAACAGCGTGTCGCCCTGCCCCGCGGCCAGCGCCCGCACACCTGCCCGGTCTGCGCCTTCGCCGACTGGACGCGCCTGCGGGAGGCCCACACCGCGGGCGACCTGCGTACCTGGCTCGAGGCCACCCCATCGCCGGACCCCCGCATCCACCGCTGCCACGGCTTCACCGGCACCACCCTCACCGACCCGGATCTGCCGCTGTTCCCGACGATTTCACGCCACGGCGGCATCGCCGGCACCGCCATGTCCGGTCGCGCGGTCGCCGAACTCGTCAAGCGCTACGCCGCCCGCGCCGGCCTCGACCCCGCCCTGTTCTCCGGTCACTCCCTGCGCGCGGGCTTCGCGACCCAGGCCGCCCTCGGCGGCGCCAGCGACCGCGAGATCATGCGCCAGGGCCGCTGGTCCAACCCCCGCACCGTGCACGGCTACATCCGCACCGCGAACCCCTTGGAAGACAACGCCGTCACCAAACTCGGGCTGTAGCGCAGTTCCGCAACGGACTGCAATGGCCCTGGCCGTGCAGCTCGCGCCGTAGCGAGCGGCGGGCGGCGTCGCTGAACCCGGTCCCAACCGCCCCGAGCAGCACCAGTCGCCCCTGCTCGTGGGCGGCGACCAGCAGGGACCTGAACACCTCGCTGCTGGTGTGGCCGGCCAGCCACCACCTCGGTGGAGCGACGCAGCGGCATGAGAAACCTGAACGCATTCAACGACTGCATGCACGACGTGTTGGACCGTGAATATGGCTTTCCTGCTGAGGCCACTGGGCTTGTCGTGGTCCTTACGCAGTTTGATGAGTTCGCCCGGGAGTTGAGCCAACCACGTCGCGTGGCGCCCCTCGCGCAGGGAAAATGGTGGCGCCTCACGATGCGCCGGTCGAGCCCGGTGCATCGGAGGTTGAGTTGGACAAGCTGATCGTCGAGAACCACAGGGGAGCGCAGAGTGATCGATAACGACCGCAGCATCGATGGCGTCGCGAAGACCGTTGCCGAGGTCCTGGAGAAGAAGAAGTACGCCATCGACTACTACCAGCGCGAGTACAAATGGGAGTCCAAGCAGCTCGCCGAGCTCGTCGCGGACTTGACGACGAAGTTCTCTGATCTGTGTGACGACGGGCACGTCCGCAAGGACGTCGCGACCTACCCGGGCTACTTCCTCGGTTCGATCATCGTGTCGCAGAAGGGAAGCCAGCCCTTCATCGTCGACGGCCAACAACGCCTCACGAGCTTGACCCTGCTGCTGACCTACCTCCGCCGACTTCAGCAGGGGCGCGCGGACGTGGTCGACATCGACAATCTGATCTTCTCGGAGAAATTCGGTGAGTAGTCCTTCAACCTCGATGTCCGTGACCGGGCCGAGTGCATGGAAGCCCTGTTCGAGTGCGGCACCTATGAACCGCCCAGCGATGCCGTCGAATCCGTGCGCACGCTCGTCGGCAGGTACGACGAGCTCGACGAACTCTTCCCCGACGATCTTCGGGATCGCAAGCTGCCGTTCTTCATCGACTGGCTCAAGGATCGCGTACAGCTTGTCCAGATCACCGCGTACACCGATGATGACGCCTATGCGATCTTCGAGACGATGAACGATCGCGGTCTCAAACTGACGCCTGCCGACATGCTCAAGGGATATCTGCTGGCGAACATGCGTGCCGACGAATCACGCACCAAGGCCAACGATGTCTGGCGCAAGCGCCTGCGGGATCTCGACGACGAGGCGGACGACGGCGGATCGGACTTCCTCAAGACGTGGCTGCGCAGCCAGTACTCCACCAAGATCCGTGAGCGCAAGAAGGGCGCTCGCCCGGAGGATTGGGACCGCATCGGTACCGAGTTCCACCGCTGGCTCCGCAACGATCATGAACGCATCGGGCTCGTCACGCACCAGGACTACTACGACTTCGTCGTCCGTGATCTCGAATTCTTCAGTCGCCAATACGAAAGAATCCTGGGAGCATCGTCGGGTCCGTTCGACCCCGACAGCGGTCTGCGATTCATTCGCTACAACGCCGATCTCGGGTTCACCCTGCAACACCAGTTGCTGCTCGCACCCCTGCGCGTCGGCGACGACCGGTCCACCGTCGACCGCAAGCTGGAGATCGTGGGCCGCTACATCGATATCCTGCTGGCCTGGCGCATCTGGAACTTCCGGTCTACCGCCTACTCGACGATGCAGTACGCCATGTTCATTGTCATGCGAGACATCCGCGGATTGGACGTCGATGCGCTGGCCGAGACGCTGTACAACCAGCTCAAGGGCACTGGTGAGACTTTCGACAGCAACGACGATCTGTATGTCCATCAGCAGAACCGCGGGCAGCTCCACAAGATCCTTGCCCGAATCACCGACTACATCACCGTCGAATCGGGGTTGGCGTCGAACTACGTCGAGCTCGTCAACGGGAGCAAAGTCCGCTACGAGGTCGAGCACATCTGGGCCAACCACGCCGAGCGGCACACCGACGAATTCACCCACGAAACCGATTTCGCCCGCCACCGCAACCGGATTGGAGATCTCCTTCTACTCCCCAAGCAGTTCAACGCGAGCTACAACGACGTCCCATACGAGGAGAAGCTTCCGCACTATCTCACCCAGAATCTCCTGGCAGCCAGCCTGAACCCGATCAGCTACGAAAAGAGCCCCGGCTTCAACTCCTTCATCGCGAGAAGCGGCCTGTCCTTCAGGGCCTTCGAGGAGTTCAAGGCCGCCGACGTCATCGAGCGTGGACACCTCTATCGAGAAATCGCCAAGCAGATCTGGAACCCCGAGGACCTGCTCGCGGCTTCGGTGGGAAGCAAATGACTATCCGGCGCAGCGCGGAAAGCGAATCGTGTGCTGCGCCGGCAACGTCATACCGACAGCACCGCCGCTGATTAAACCGGGCCACAACGGATTTCGGTCATTTTCTCCTGTCTGATCGTCAGCTGCAACAACTGCTTTTCCGTCGCCGAGTCCAGCGACAACCCACCGATCCGCCGACGCAACCCTCCGCCGCTTGGGGCCGCGGCCTACCGCCGTTCAAGTTCCCTCGGTGAGGACATCACGGCCACGCCACCCACGACGAATCAAAGCTCACCGGCCACTGTGAGCTGTCCCCGATGAATGAGACCACTTGGTATTAGAGTCCTTGTTTGGCCTGGTGAGGGCCGAGAAGGGACACTGATCGACATGGCAGGACGCAAGCGGCATTCCGCGGAGGACATCGTGCGGAAGCTGCGCCGTGCCGACGAGCTGACCGCCGCCGGTAAGACCGGTGAGGAGGCTGCCGCCGAGATCGGGGTATCGGCGGCGACGTTGTACAACTGGCGCCGCCAGTACGGCGGGGTCGATACCGACGCGGCCAAAGAGCTCAAGGAGCTGCGAGAGCAGAATGCCCGCCTGAAGCGGCTGCTCGCGGATGCCGAACTGGAAAAAGACGCGTTGCGCGAGATCGCACGGGGAAAATTCTGAGCCCAGCGGCCAAGCGCCGCGCCGTCGACATGCTTCGTGAGTGCAAGAGCATGTCGGAACGGTTCGCGTGCAAGGTCGTTGGGCTGGCGCGGTCGACCTATCGGCGGCTGCCGATCAAGGACACCCCGACCGATCCGGATGCCGGTTCGCGGGCGTGGTTGCGCTGCTACGCGGTCAAGAATCCTGGGCACGGGTTCCGGCGTGCGTGGGCGGGTCTGCGGTTCGACGAGGGTGCGGGGGTCAACATCAAGAAGGTCCACCGGCTCTGGCGCGAGGAGGGCCTGCGGGTCCGCCAACACCACCCCCGCAAGCGGGCCGGGGTTTCCTCGGTCCCGCCGGTCGAGGCCGATGCGCCGAAGGTGGTGTGGGCGTTGGATTTCCAGTTCGATTCCACCACCGATGGTCGGGCGGTGAAGATCGCGTCGATGATCGACGAGCACACCCGCGAATCGCTGCTGCACGTGGTGGAACGCTCGATCACCGCCGAGCGACTGGTTGCCGAGCTGGAGAAGGTGTTCGCCGCGGCCGGCGGCCCGCCGAGGGTGCTGCGGTTGGACAACGGTCCGGAGATGATTTCCGCTGCCCTGCAACAGTTTTGCGCCGATCGGGTCGGGATCTCCTACATTCCACCGGGCACACCCTGGAACAACGGTTTCGTCGAATCGTTCAACCGGCGGCTGCGCACCGAGTGCCTCAACCGCAACCACTGGACCAGCCTGCTCGAGGCCCGGGTGGTGATCGGCGATTTCAAGGCCGACCACAATCGGCGGCACCGGCATTCGGCGCTGGGCTACAAAACGCCGGCCGAGTACGCTGCGGCCTGCACCCACACCCACCACCCGGTGGCCTGCGGGACCAACTGAACACGGAACGAAATCACCTGGCTCTACTCCCGGGTGGTCTCGTCATCGGGGACCGGTCATGTGCATGACCACTATGCTGTGGCCGAGGCGACGGCATTTCACATGGAGGGGTCAACGTGCCGGATGGGGGCGGCTTTTCAGCTGACCAGGCGGGGATCATACAGCTGGCGGGGTTCATCGGGGAACGCGCCAATGATTTGCTGGGCATCCGTTCGGCGCTTCTGAATCTTCCTGCCGCATCAGAGGAGATCCTGGGTGATGCGGCCAATGCTTACGGCATATTTCTGGATGCATGGACCGACGAATTCGCGCTGAACGCGGACGCTCTCGACGAAATCGGAACAAAGTTCAGTGCTGCCGCCGCCACCTATACCGAACACGACGTGCACTGGTCGCAAAAGTTCCGGGCGTTCATCCCACCGAACAAGTAGATACCTGCGGAACGACGACTCCGGAAGCGCCAGAACGATCATGACATACCGCAAGACGGTAAACGCCGCGCTCCTGCGCCTCTACATCGACTTCACGGCAGTTCCGATGGCGGTGGACATCATGCGACGGGTCCCAGCACCCAAAGGCGATCCGGCCTCTCTCGCAAGGATCGCGGACGCATTCGGCGTTGCGACATCGCCGACCGATCAGGTCTCGATTGATTTGGCGCAGGCATCGAAGCAGGATCTGCCGGAGGTCTGGACGGGCCGCGCCTCGATACTTGCCGGCGATGTGGTGGTGGCGGTGGCGGAGGATATCGCCAATGCCGCAACGGTTCTCGGTAAGGTGCGCACGATCATGTCGGTCTTGTCGGATGGGATCGCCGATGCGCACAATGTGCACGCCAACGGGCAGGACCTGCTGGCGAGCGCGGCTCGCTACTGTGACGCAGGCAATTTCGGTGCGGCTCGATCCTCGGGTGGTCAGGGCGGGGCCGCACTGTTGGCGGCGATGGACGCGGCTGAGGCAGCGGGCGCAAAGGCCGCGCGTGACCTGAACAAGCTCACCAGCGAAGCCCGTGCACACGCAATGAAATCCGGGACCTGAATGCGTCCGATCGGGTCGTGCTGGGTGAAGCCGCCAACCCGGAGGGCGTTTCCGAGCTGAATCGCATCCTTACCTTCGCGCAGGCTCAACGGGCAGCGCAGCGACTCGATCAGATGAGCGATGATGATCGGAAGCGGTTCGATTCCCTACTATCACAAGCGAAATCGCCGGAGGAGCGGGCCTATCTGATGAAACCCCTTGCCGCCGGGCACAATATCGGTGAGTTGGAGTCGTTCGACAGCCTGATTCACGGTCACGGCGACGATCCGGATTGGTTGCAACAGCATCTATCTCCGATCATCAACAAGACCGACTCGGGCGAGGTCGACTATGCGCCTGCGGCGCAGGAGCCGGCAGAATGGACACAGGGCACTTACCCCACGTGTGTCGCATCATCGACGGTCACCGCGCGGGCGATGGTCGATCCGGCTTACAACCTCAAGCTGACCACCGGCAATAGACCTGACGATCCGAACTCGACGAGCAAGGAAGCATTCGAGAAGCGCCTGCGCGACGAGCAGGCGACCCTCTACGACCACGGTCGCGACGAAGGTACCCTCGGAGACCGTTTCAGACAGACCGTATTGGGCCAGGAGGGCATGACCCCGACGGAAGGTCGCAAGATCGCCGACGAACAGATCGGCGCCGCCACCGGACAAACGTACGAGCAGGTCACCCTCGGCGACGCCAACGACCGACGCGCCGCGCTGCCCGCCATCGAACTCGCCGTCGATCAGGGCCAACCCGTCCCGGTCCAGGTCAACGGCAACGGCGAGGGACATCAGATGCTGATCATCGGCCACGACGGTGACCAGCTCGAAATCTACAACCCGTGGGGAACGACCAGTTGGGTCAGCGAGGACACGTTCATCAACAGCCACATGGATCAGCTCCCCGATCAGAACGGCCAGCCCAGCAAGGTTCCTCCCAACGTCGACGGCGTCCTGATACCGCACTGACCGAAGGGCGGTAAACCATGAACCACGAATCATTCACCGACAACGACCTGGCGCTGATCGACATCAGTGCGTTGCTCAAAGCTGGTCTGGCAAACCGAAATTCGGCTGTCGGCCGCGAGCTTTACGGCGTCGGCACGGTCGGGGCCGCAGTGATCCTAGGCCGACTCGGCGTTCTTCCCCGCTCTGTTGCCTTCCTGGCCGATATCGTCCGAGCGGGAGGAACCCGGTACGCCGCAACGCTTTCCGAACCCTTGCCCCGGCCACATCAAACCGCCGCGATACGCCCCTGGCTGGACGCCGCGGCCAACGCGGGCACTACCGTCGACACCGACGATTCCTTCGCCACTTGGTTGCGTGCAGTAGCTACCGTAATGGCGATCCGCGCCGCCGAACCATCACGAGGAGTGTGAACGGCCATGTACCAGGTCGCCGGACCTGAGCAACACATCCGCCGCCAATGGAACACGGCCACAGGACTCCTGGGCGGGCTCCTATCGGTCGGGAACCTTGTCGCCGCCGTCATCTTCGCCCGATGGGCGGGTAAGGGACCCGACTACGTCCACACCGCATCGGGCGGGGTCTCCGAACTTCCGAACAACCACGCCCGCTCTCACCTGGAGCTGGCTCAGCTTCTGTTCTCCCTCAACGCCTTCGCCCTAGCGGCCGGGTTCCTCGTCGCCTCGATTCGCAGCCCACAACGAAACCGTCTCTTGATCGCCACCCACGCCATCCTCACCGTTGCCGCGCTCCTGCTGACAGCGCTGTCGCTGACATCGCTCTACAGCCAGCCCCTTTACTGACGAACAAGTTGCGCGAAATGCCCGCTACTACCCCAACAGACTGTTCGCTAAATATTTGCCCGCTCTCGGGCGAGTTCGGCGTGTCGGATTCGACACGCCGAAGGTCGCTTTCGAGATTTCCAAAGCTGATGGTGGCGTCAGTGTGGTCTCGTGGGGATCGCATGCTCCCTGTGGATGTGCGCACGCGGCTCGGCCGGGAGGAGTTCGGTTGCGTGGCCGATGATTCTGCTGATGGCGGAGCGGCTGAGGTTGATCTCGCGGGCGATCTGGGTGGGGCTGCGGCCGTCGGTGAAATGGCGGATGAGGACGTTCGTGACGAGTCTCGAGTCTCGTCGGCGTGCGGGGTCGCCGTTGCAGATCGCTTCCGCCATCTGGGTCCAGCTCCGGAGGTCGGGCGCGCATGTGTCTAGTGTGTGCACGGTGCCGGGATGCCCGTCGAAGCCGTGCGCACCATCCGAGCTACGGTGTGGCCGCTTGCTTTCGTCGTCGGCGCATCGGGCAGAGGAATCCAGGCTGAGCGCGGCGGCTGCCTCGATTCCGTTGATGTTGCGGACGTCGGTGGCGACGCGGTGCCGGATCTGGGTGGGCGTGATGGCGGCGAACTCAGCGGTCCGCACCGCGCGCCAGAGTCGGCCGAAGTTGTTGGGGCTCCATCCTTTCCCTGTCCGGGAAGGGAGAAGGAGATTGTCTTCGGAGGGAATGTCGTGGGCGAGTAGTTCGCGGACGGCTCGTAGGCCCCGCGTCGACAGGGCAAGCCGGCGGATGCCTTTCGATCCAGTCTTCAGACCTGGCTGCCAGCGCCATCGGTTGCCGCGATTCTCGAGTTTGCCGCGGATCCAGATGCTCGGGATCGGAGTGTCGAGTTCGATGTCTTGGATGCGGAGGCCGAGCAGTTCGCCCGGACGTAGTCCGGTGTCGAGGAGTAGTTGGATGGCCCAGTAGATACGCGCGTCGCGTGTTGGGCCGTTGCGGCGCTGCAGATCTGGGGGGTTGCTCATCGCGGCACCAGGTGGCGACGTGGTCGAGAAAGTTGTCGAAGAGTTGGTGCGGCAAGGCTTGTGGTTCGTCGAGGCGGCGGATGGGTCTGAGGGTGGCGTCCATGGGGTTGTGGTCGATCGCGCTGTGACGGCGGGCGGTGTCGAACATGGCCGACAGGATCAGCCAGTGCTGGGCGGCTTTGGCGGTGTGACCGCGTTCCATGAGAGTGATCATGTATTCGTTCATGCGGGCGGTGGTGGCTTCGCGGATGGTCAAGGATCCGATAGTGGGTTTGATCTTGATGGAGTCGGGCCGGGCATTGCGGCCACGAGAGCGGTCGAGGTGGTATTCGTAGATCGTGAGGGTCTGTCAGCGAGGTGGCCTCGCAGTCTTGTCTCGGCCAGCCAGATGTCGGCGAGGGCGGATAGGCGCGTGGAGGGTTTCACGGTCTGGCTGCCGGGGTTGGTGTGGATCCACTCGGCCGCGGGCGGCGGACCTTTCGCACTGCTTCTCTTTTGGTGTGGCCGGTGCGCCGCGGTTTGTGGTAGGCGCCGAAGTTGTTGCGGCACAGCAGGCGCGCTTCGTAGCGGCCGTCGGCGAGTCGCCGGATCTGGGGTTGCCCGGCAGTGCCGGGTTTCAGCGCGGGATTGGACATGCGGGGGCCATAGCATCGGTAGTGGTGCCGCCGCAACGGCCACACCACCGGCGCACGGAGGTCTGGTTGGAAATGCGGCTGTCGTGGCGCATCAGGACCCCGCACCGGTCCGGTTCCCGCCCTGCTAGTCTGTAGAAGTGTACTTCTTAGAAGTATAGTTATAACTATGGCAGCCTTGATGAAGCCGGACCGGGTATTCGACCGCGACTGCGAATGGGACGGGTTGGTGCGGTTCGCGACGTCGCCGAGTCCGGATGTGCGATTGGGGATCGTCAGCGGGAGGCGGCGGCAGGGCAAGACGTTCTTGCTGGATGCGTTGGCCGATGTGGTCGGGGGGTTCTTCTACACGGCGACCGATGCGACCGAGGTCGAGGCATTGGCGGGTTTCGGTGCCGCGGTGGCGGCGTATGCCGGTGGTGGCCGGTATGCGTTCCGGGACTGGGACGAGGCGCTGGAGCGGTTGTTCGCGGTGGTGGGGGACGGATTGGTCGTGATTGATGAGTTTCCGTATCTGACCAAGGCGAGCCCGTCGTTGCCGTCGGTGCTGCAGCGTGCGCTCGACCCTCGCGGCTACGCGCGGCGGGCGGGTTCAAAGGTGCTGCTGTGCGGGTCGGCGATGTCGGTGATGGGGCGGTTGCTGGCCGGGAGTGCGCCGTTGCGGGGACGGGCGAGTTTGGAGTTGATCGTCAAGCCGCTCGGTTATCGGGAATCGGCTCGGTTCTGGGGGATCGAGGATCCGCGATTGGCGGTGTTAGTGCATGCGATTGTCGGTGGGACGCCGGCGTATCGGCGGGAGTTCGTCGCCGGCGATGCTCCGACGTCGTTGGAGGACTTCGATTCCTGGGTGCTGCGGACGGTGCTCAATCCGCAGGTGCCGTTGTTCCGGGAGGCGCGGTATCTGCTGGCCGAGGAGACCGAGATCCGGGACGTGGCCTTGTACCACGCGGTGCTGGGCGCGATCGCGGGCGGGCACACGACACGGGGCGGCATCGCGAATACCATCGGCCGCAGCTCCACCGACATCGGGCATCCGCTGTCGGTCCTCGAGGACGCGCAGCTGGTGATTCGGGAGGCGGATCCGTTCAGTCGGGGCAAGTCGGTGTATCGGGTGGCTGAGCCGCTGATCGTGTTCTACGAGGCGATCATGCGCAGGGAGTGGACTCGGTTGGAGCGCGGGAATCCCGAAGCGGCGTGGGGCAATTCGCGTGCGACGTTCCTGTCGCAGGTGGTGGGTCCGCATTTCGAGGGGATCTGCCGGGAGTGGGCGATGTCGGTGGGGCCGGAGGTGTTCGGTGATCTGCCCGGGCAGGTGGCGGCCGCGACTGTCAGCGATCCGCGGGACAAGCGGCAGATCCAGATCGACGTCGCGGTGCTGGCACCCGAGGAGACCGGGCAGCCGCGCCGCATCCTGTCGCTGGGGGAGGTCAAATGGGACCGTACGATGACCATCGGGCATGTGGACCGTTTGCGTCGGGCGCGAGAATTGTTGTCGGCCAAGGGATACGACACCAGCCAGACGATCCTGACCTGTTACAGCGGAGCCGGGTTCGACGAGAATCTCCGGGCTGCCGGGACTGGTCCGGGGTCGCGGGACAAGGAATCCGACAGTCCGATGCTGGTCGACCTGGATACCGTCTATTCCGACATGTGGTGACAACTGCCTGCGCGAGGTCACTCATCGGCGACGCGCAAGCGACCAGAACCCGCCCACCTCAATAGGATTCAAACTGGCTGGCTACGGCTGCAGTCCGATACGGGACTTCTGGTTGGTAGCGCGGCGCAGTAGCCTTTTTCGGAATGACAAGCAGAAGGCGTCCCCGGGTTCCCATGGACATGCACGGACGTTGGCGGATCGTGGAGATGGAGAACTGGGAGCGCGACGCAATCGAGTTGCTGGGTCCGGGGTACATCGAATTCCGGGCTGATGGCACGGGCGAGTTCGCGATCATCGCGGTGACCGGTGAAATGGATTGTCGTCCGGAACAACACGATGGGGGTGAAGGCGTCGGTTTCAGCTGGGAGGGCAACGACGAGTGTGACCCGGCGCGCGGCCGCGGTTGGGCGGTGGTGACCGGTGCCGGACTACTGCAGGGACGCTTGTACTTCCACTTCGGCGACGAGTCCGGTTTCCGCGCAGTGCCCTTCGACTCCGCGATACTGGAGGAGCGGCGATGAGCGAATACCAGTATTTCGAGTTCGTCGCCGTCGATCGACCGTTGACCGAGGGGCAGCAGTCTCAGGTGCGCGAACTGTCCACACGGGCCCGGATCACCGCGACCCGCTTCGTGAACGAGTACCACTGGGGGAGCTTCAAAGGCGATCCGGCGCGGATGGTCGAGCGCTATTACGATGCGCACCTCTATGTGACCAATTGGGGCACACACCGTTTCCTGTTCAAGCTGCCACGGCGCACGCTCGACCAGGAGATCGTCGATCGATACTGCGTCGGCGACTATTTGACCGCCTGGACGGCGGGTGAGCATCTCCTCATCGACATGACCAGCGACGATTACGACGGTGACTGGGAGGAATCCGCGGAGGACTCGTTGTCGGTGCTGATCGGTGTCCGCGCCGAGTTGGCCGGTGGTGATCTGCGCCCGCTCTATCTGGCCTGGCTGGCCGGATACGGTACCTGGGAGCGCAATGAGGACGCTTTCGATCGGGACCACGACGAGGAGAACGCTGGCAGGGCTGGCTGGACCGGCTGACCGAGTTCGCCGACGAGCACGGCCACGCCAATGTGCCGCAGGCCTACGTCAGCGCGGACGGCGGCAAGCTGGGCTGGTGGCTTGTCAACTGCCGCCGCGACTTCCGCGAAGGCAGGCTCTCGGCCACGCGAAAGGGCGAGTTGATAGCGCTGGGAGTGGATCTGGAAGCGGGTGGACAGCCCGGACTGTCGACCGCGGACGCGGCCGAGGTGTTGTGGGAGGCGAAGGTCGCCGCGCTGGCGGCCTACCGCCGTGACTACGGGGATCTCGAGGTCCCCAAGGCCCACCGAACCCCGGAGGGCTTCAACCTCGCCGACTCGCTGGCCGACTGCCGCAAGAAATACCGCATCGGCCAACTCCGACCCGAACGCATCCAGGAACTGCGGGCACTCGGGGTGAACCTGGACTTCTACCAGAAACACCACAACGAGGACCGACGCTGGGCCGACTGGATAGCCGCGCTGACCGACTACGTCCTCGAACACGGCCACGCCGACGTCCCCGCCACCCACATCACCGCGAAGGGACGCTACCTGGGCACCTGGCTGGTGTCCTGCCGCACCGCTTTTCGCGCCGGCAAGCTGCCCGCCGACCGCGTGGCCACGCTCACCGAACTCGGCGTGAACTTCCACCCGCGCGGTTCCTGACGCACGGGGACGGTCCGAAGTCCCGCAGTCGACGGCCACCGCCGACCCGGTGGCGCAGTCGATTCGGGCGGGCTCAGACCACCAGTGTGAACCCGCGCACCGCCACCTTCGTCAACAGCTACGCAAATCAGTGCTGCGATGCCGTCGCGAATTCCGATGCCGTCAATCGAATCTCTTTGTGCCGCAGTGTAATTGTCGGTGCCTGCTCGTATGCTCGTCGCCATGACTCGATCGTCAGGGGCGGCGGCCATGAAGTGGGCCGACTCTCAAAAGTTTCTTCCCGCAGTCGGTTTCACCGAGGCTCGAACTGTGGCCCTTCCTCCCGGGCAGGCTGTGCTCGCTGGCTGGTATCTGCTTCGATTTCAGGACGACACCTTCTACGTGGGTGAATCGGTGAACTTGCGCGGGCGGATGGCTGGACATCGAGCGAAGTGGGGTGAGGAGATCGCCTCCGTTCGGTTCCGGCCCCAGACGGCGTCCAAGCAGGAGCTGAAGAAGCGCGAGCGGATCTTCACACACGAGTTGGAGGCGCTGGGTGTGCCGCTGCGCAATGTGGTCAACGCCAGCGTCACGGCAGGGCGCGATGCTCTCGATGAACTCCTGCCCGCCGCCGAGCAAGAGCGATGGCTGGCTGACCCGAGGATGTACAACGCCACCGATGCGACACCGTTGAAAGCCATGGCCGCGCAAGAGATCCGGTATTCAACCCAGGCCCGGCGCTACCACGAGAAGCCGGAGGCCGCCGAGGTTACGGCTCTGCTGCTGAAATTCCTCGAAGCATCGATACCCCTCCCGCGGGTCACCGAGTTCCAATACTGGTCCGTCAGCACGGGAACCTTCGGAGGCATCCGCCGTTTGTGTGTGTGAGCGTCGGAGCGATGGAGGTATTCGTCCTCGACGACAATCTGACGGGTTTCCTCAATGTCCGTCGCAGCCTCCTGGCTCCCACTGGCAAGGCCGAGAGGGAGTTCGGTCGTCGGCACCGCGGAGTTCGGTTGAGATATCGCGCCTATGACGACGCGGGCGGCGACGTTATTAGGATCCAGTGCCCGACACTCGCCGATTTCCAGCGCCTTCTCGACGATCCGCAGGTGACCGCGGCGGCAGCGCGGTTGGTTCTGGATGTGATGCGCAAGCACTTCTGCCGCTACACCCGCAATCATTGCCCGCAGGTGGTGCAATCGGTGTACCCCGACCATCCGCGACAGGACGTTTCGAGTGCTCGATCCGTCACCCCGAGCGCCGAGGCGGCCTCGGCGACGCCGGTCCCAATCTTCGAAGAGGGCGTGGCTGCCGACGACGATGGGGTGCAGGGTGCTGTATCTGACACGCGCACCGATGATCCCGGTGATGTCGTCTGCTACTGGATCGTGACGCAGGGGCGAAAAGAGTCCGGTCACAATCGGATACGGGACTTCCTCGCGCGCGGCGAGTGGCGTATGGATCCCAAGCCTCGCTTCGAGGACAAGGTGGCCGACATGCTCCCCGGTGAACGCATCGCGGTGCAGAGTCGACGGAACGTCGTAGACGATGACATTCCCTTCGACCGCCGGGGAAATCGTGTGTCGGTCATGGACTTTCACCTTACGGGGACGATCACCGCCAATCCGGGCGACGGCTGTTCGGTGTCGGTTGCATGGGACCCGATTCCCAAGAAGGAGCCGCGCTACTACCTGTACACCAGCCAAGACACCGTGTGGAGACTGGCCCGGGGTTTCGATCCGTGTTGGGACGACTTGATCGGCTTCGTGTTCGATGGCAAGCCGCAACAGAACATCGACGCCCTTCGAAACGCGGGGCTGTGGGCCGAACGCTTCGGCGATCGATGAAAGTAGCGTCGTCGTTGCCGCCTACGGCGAATGGACAAAGACCTCGCCACACACCATTAGAGTGAGACTGGATGACAGCAATTGCCCATTCCGCCACCGCCGTCGTGATGGTCGTTGCCATCGTGGACATTCGCTAGCTAGTTGCTGCCTGCTGAAGACGTTCGGCGTGTCGAATTCGACACGCCGAAGAGTACTTCCGAGATTTTCTGCCCGATTTTCTGCCCCGACAGCGGCATCGGTCAGTTTGGTCTCGCGGAGACCGCATGCTCCCTGTGGATGTGCGCACGCGGCTCGGCCGGGAGGAGTTCGGTTGCGTGGCCGATGATTCTGCTGATGGCGGAGCGGCTGAGGTTGATCTCGCGGGCGATCTGGGTGGGGCTGCGGCCGTCGGTGAAATGGCGGATAAGGACGTTCGTGACGAGTCTCGAGTCTCGTCGGCGGGCGTGCTTCGGACGGGACAGGCCACGCCGGGCAGCGCGGGGTGTCGTCGGAGTCCTGAGTGGGCGAAGGCGAGCAGTGAGATGGTCGCTTCGGTCATGGTCCCCTCCACGATGATCGGAAAGAGCCACGACTCGCTCGTGGGCACTGCGGCTGAGATGGCGAGTGCGCGTAGGGCGGTGAACGAGAGTCGGAAGGCGGCGAGCGCGATGAGGATGGTGAGCGCGGTGGCCAGGATGTGCGTGAGGCGTGCGGTGGTGTGTGCACGGGCGAGGACGGCGACCGAGTGGACTGCGGCGAGTAGTGCGATGGGTGGCACGATGGCGATTGCCGCGGCGATGGCGGGTTTGGTGGGGGCGTAGAGGACTGTGTGGGTGGCGTTGCCGGTGATGCTGACCGTTGCGGAGACGGCGAGGACGGTCCAGAAGAAGCCGTGGGCCTTCGGCTGACCGTGGCCGGCAGGAGCGGCCATCGGATCGGTGGAAACGGGTACGGGGTACGGATCGGGGACTGCTCACGGGCTGCGGCGTGACGATGGGGGAGTCCAGCTGCGGCATGACGGTTGCTACCTGATCGGTGGGTGAGGGGTCCGTCGGAGGGGTGACGTCGGTCGTTCGGCGGGGTGCGAGGTCACTCGATCAGCGACACGCAAACGACACGTTTTGAGTGGGAATCGACGGGTTTCGGTGAGGTTCGCTGGGAACCTCGATCAGGTCATCCGTGCAGCTCACGGGCACTTTTGGGAAAGGCTGAGACGTAAACCGTACGTCCTGTCCCTGAGCGGCAGGATTGTGGTTCGAATGCCGTGTCGAGAAGCGTGTTGCGAAGTCGGCCGCTTATCGGAGCTCTCGCGGCGCGTCGCGGTCGAACCGTGTGACGTACTCGCGTGCGCGCTGCCAGGGATCGTGGGCGAACTCCGCCCGGGTGCGATGTCAGTGCCGGGTCTCGGTCTGAGCAGTATCGGACCGAAAGAGCTGCGGTCGTTGCTGTTGCTGGGGATAGCCCCGAGATCAGCTGATCGTGTTGATGATCCACGTGCCCAGGTTCTGTGTCATCACCTTGTCGCGGTCGTCGATGCGTTCATGATCGAACTCACCGCTGGGGAACCAGTCGACCTCGGCCTGGGAGCGTGCTTTGATTTTCACCGGAATCTGGGGCCACCAGCCCACCCTCTCCATCAACGCGGCTTCCTCGGCCCGGTGCGGTGTCCCGTTCCAGGACACGTAGAACCCGGTCCGAGTATCGACGCGTTCGGTTTCCGACTTCGCGAGCGCGTAGCGGGCAAGCAGCGCGCCGCGTCCGAGACCTCCGACGGTGAGCGGGTATTCGGAACTGCGTACAAAGTTGGCGAGGGTGATCGTTTCGGTGATCACCGAAGAGTTGGTCTCGAGATTCGCCGCGCCGTTGTCGTATCCGACCAGGATGACGTCGTAGCCAGCGGCGTGGAGGCCGGCAAGCAACGAGTACTCCTCGTTGGCGACATCCTCGAGGAGAACATCGAGGTCGGTCGGCCGGTTATGGATGCAACCGGCGGCGATGATGAACGGATCGACGAGGTTGGCGCCGTCAGCGGGATACAACCACGCTTCACCAGCATCGAACTTCCAGGTCTCGGCCGGATCGGGGATATCGGGCATCATGTCCTACCTCTCCTTCGTGCGAGCGTTGCCAGTTCAGCGAGACGCATTGTGGCGCAAAGGATTTCAACTGGAACACCGTTTCAGAAGGTGAACTGGTCGCCGTAGGCGGTGGTCTGCGCGAGTCCCTCACTGGTGCCCACCGTGGCGGTGACGAAAGGGACGGCTGACACCGGCGAGGCGCATTGGGCGATATTGACCGCGGCATTGTTGAACCTGATGTGATGCGGGAACGTCGTGGTGGCGTCCAGGCGGGCCGTCTCCGTTCTCGCGATAGTGACCTGGCCGGGTCCCAAGTTCCCAAACAGGCCTTCGCCCACGCCCAGAGCCCCGATGATCGCGCGCCCGCGACCCGTACCGGGCAGGATGACCGAGGTGCTGGGGAAGCCGGCCGAGGGGAGAGCCCTGACGCCCAGCCCTTGATGGGTGCCGATCTCGACACCGAAGCCGCCGTCCACACTGATCCCGCAGCCGAGGATGAATCCCGCGACAGCCTGACCGGACGTGATCTGGCCGCCGTCCACGGTGACCGAGTAGTCGCCCGACATCTGCGTGGCATGCGAGAAGGTCATGAGGAAGTTCGGTGTCCGGTCACCGGGCGGGTTCGCCCCGACGCTGTCGACCGACGCCGTCAGATGAACTCCCCCACCGGAGACATCTGCGCCGGGTGGCTGGGCGCGGCCGAGTCCGGCGCCACCGGCCCACAGGCCCACCCCGGCCAGACTTGCCGCGACCGTGGCGGCCACAGCGCCGGTGTACGAACGTCGCATGCCTGGAGCCTTCCGGTTCGCGACGATAGGCAACTCGACAACACAGGAACAAACCCGCACGGGATACCGCTTGACAAGCCTAGACGGCGCCACCGGCCAGGCGTTGTCACAGCAAGGCGTGTCGACCAAGCCACCCCGTCGACCCCGACCGACATCGATACCGAAGCCGCCTCCCTTGCTGATTCACCGAGCCCACACTCGCGCTCGGACAACGATCGTCTGACGACCCCGAACACCCAGCCGGATCCGGTCTCAGCTTTCGAAGTCATGTTCAGTGTCGAGCGCTGGTAGCGAGGAATTGGGCCGCATGGCGGGAGTATCGGATCAACCGTTGACCCGATACTCCCCTTACCAGCACCTCAACAGACAAACACACAAGCCCCACAACACATGTCGATTGCCGACCCGAGGCGGGGGATCAGGACGGGCGGCACCGGATGTATTACTCGCGGCGAGGCCGTAGCGCTGAGACGAGACAGAGTACGCCGACGACCATTAGCCACACCATCGCCCCGAAGCCTGCGGTGACGACCGTTCCCCACAACATGATGAATGGCCCGTAATATGCCACTCGGGCCCAGTATCCGCAGGGGCCCACATCTTCCGGGATGGTCGCGCATTCGGGGTGGCCGATGGCCGCGAAGGCGACGGTCGCGAGCATCGGAATCGCAACGGCCACACCGAGTACGATCGCCAGGCTTCTGATGAGGCGGGACACTGCCATGCGGTCAGACCCTAATGCGCGGCCGGGGGCGATTTCCACGCGCACCCGCAGCCATCGAAGGGTCGGCCGGTTCCTCGCGCCAGTGCTCGTTTGCGGCCAGTGGCGCAATTCTTACCCAACCGGCCAGGGAGTCCCACCGCCCGCGGCTCAACCCCGCTGATCCGCCAACGCCGTGGTCACCGCGAGGCGCTGGCGACGCTTGCCACCCTTGATGGCGAAGTAGGAGCCGGGCTTTCGGGCTTCGCGGGCCAGGCCCCACACCGTGGACTTGCAGATGGCCTCCTTCACCGTGGCCGCCACCCGGCCGCTCAGGTGGGCGCGGCGGGCGGTGTCGTCGAAGTGGGCCAATTGCATGGTCGCATGCTTGCGGCCCAGGCTGAGGCACTGGCCGACGAACGCGATATCGATTGCCGCGGGCTCGGTTTCGGCGAGCCGGCTCAGGATGGTTCCGGCCGCGTGTGCGCCCAGCGGGATGGCGGCCTGGCAGCTCATGCGCAGGGGGTGGCCGGAGGGTGCGGCGGCATCACCGGCGGCGAGGATGCGGGGATCGTCGATGCTGGTGAGGGTTTCGTCGGTGAGCAGACGGCCGGCGGCGTCGGTGCGCAGGCCGCTGCGGGCGGCCAGGTCCGGGACGCCGAAACCGGCCGTCCACACGGTGATCGGGCTGGGCAGCTCGCGATCGTCGGCCAGCACCACGCTGTGCGAGCGGACGGCGGTGACCTTGGCGCCGGGACCGTCGACGATCGTGACACCGAGCGCGGTCAACTGCCGCGCGACCGACCGGCGGGCAGCAGTCGTCAGATACGGGCCGAGCAGTCCACCGCACACCAGGGCGACCGGGCGGCCCGCCTCGGCGAGCTCCGCGGCGGTCTCGATACCGGTGGGCCCGCCGCCGACCACGGTCACCGGCGTATCCGCCTTCGCCTCGGACAGCGCGTCGCGCAGTCGCGTGGCCTGCTCGAATTCCGCGATATCGTAGGCGTATTCGGCCGCGCCCGGGACGGCCGGCGCCGTCCCCCGGCTTCCGACGGCGTAGATGAGGTAGTCGTAGGCCACGCTGCCTCCGCTCCGCAGCGCCACACTGCGCCGCACCCCATCGATCGCCGTCGCCTCATCGACGATCAGCTCGATCCCCGCGCCGAGCACCGCGTCGTACCCGACCGCCGCGCAGCCGGAACCGGCGGCCAACTGGTGCAATCGGATTCGCTCCACGAACCGGGGCCGCGGGTTGACCACCGTGATCTCCACGCCCTCGCGCGTCCGCAGCCGGTTGGCCGCCATGATCCCCGCGTATCCGCCGCCGATCACGACGACCCTGGTGTCCCGTTCCATGTCCGTCCTCCATCTCCGATTGGTGGTGTCGGAACCGAAGACACCGTTCGGCCCCGATGTGTGACATCCCGGCGCGTGTCGCGTGGTGCGGGTAACAGGGGGTTCCGGTAGTAATCGTGCGGAAGACAACGACAATGGCTTGACCAGCGGCGATGTCGGGTGGTTCGGGGTGTGTAGCGCCCGGTACGTGAACGCCGCGGGCGCTATGCCCGTGGCACGCTGCCGCTGATGATGCGGTGGATGGTGGACCGGCCGACGCTGTATTCCTCGGCGAGGTCGGCCAGACTCGCGTCGTCGGCGGGGTCGTGGTAGCGGCGGTGGATCGTTTTGCGTGCTGCGAGAGGCAGTTTCGGCTGTTTGCCTTTGAGTCGGCCTTTCGCGCGGGCCTTGGCCATGCCCTCGCGGGTGCGCAGGTGATTCAGGTTCGCCTCGAACTCGGCGACCATGGCGAGGGTTTGCAGGAAGAGCTTGCCGAACGGGTCGTGCCAGTCGTAGATCGAGGCGCCGAGCCCGAACAGCACGTCGCGCTCACGCAGACTGGTCAGAATCTCCCCGGCTTCGGCCATGTTCCGCGCGAACCGGTCGAATTTCGTTGTCGTCAGCACCACCTGACGCCCGGTGATCGCCGCGGCGGCCGAGGTGACTGCGGCGAGCGCGTTATCGAGCCCGGTGCGGTTCTTGCGCGTCGTGCCGGAGAAGCCTTTGTCGATGAAGATCCGTTCGCGCGGTACTGCGAGTGCGAGAAGCTGACCGGTCTGGATCTCGACATCCTGTTCGTCGGTGGAGCAGCGGCAGTACCCCACCCGGAATGGCTCACCCATGGTCGAATTGTTCCGGATAGCGGGGGTTGATCGGGAAGGTTTTCGGAACACCTCTACGGAACACTCGTGACCTGGGCTCCGGCCCGCGCGGCGGGGTGTTCCGCTCACCGATCGGCTTACGGAACACCGTCATGTCGGCCACGACGCTTCCTACACCTATTTCGCGCCGCTCACCCCGGCGGTGCTTCGAACGTGTGGGCTGTCAGGCGGGTGCGTCGATACCGCTGACGAAACGCTCGACGCTGTCGAGGGCTTTGCGTGCTTCCGACATCCGCGGGTATCCCATCTGGAACACGTGGAACATTCCGGACCACACCTCGAGCTCGCACCGTCCGCCCGCGCCGCGCAGTGCCTGGGCATAATGCTGGGAGTCCGAGGCGAGGATTTCGCTGCCGCCGGTTTGCAGCAGCATCGGCGGCAGGTCGGGGCCGACCGCGCGCAGGACGTCCAGGCGCGGATCACTGAAATCCGCGTCCACGAAATAGGACTGGGTGATTCGCCGGCCTGTGCGGGCGGAGACGAACTGGTCCCAGACGAGTTTGTTGTGGGCGTGGGCCAGTTGCCAGGTCGGGTCGACGACGCTGGAGAAGCCGACCACGGCGGCGGGCTGGCCGAGGCCGAGCTCGCGCAGTTGCACGCACAGTCCCAGGGCGAGGTGAGCGCCGGCCGAGTCGCCCATCACGATGATGTCGCCGGCGCGGTGTCCCTGCTCGAGCAGCCACAGGTAGCCGTTGAGGACATCGTCGTGCGCGGCGGGGAATCGATATTTGGGGGCGCGTCGATATCGCACCGCGAACACCGGCCGACCCAGTCGGCGTGAGAGCTCCGAGACCAGACCGCGGTGGGTCCAGGGGCTGCAGCTGATGTATCCGCTGCCGTGGATGTAGTAGATCAACCGTCCTCCCGGCTCCGCGCGGCCGCCCACCCACTCCCCGCGAGCCCTGCCCAGGGGCCCGGCCACATCGACGGTCGTGGGTGACAGCACCGGGGCGAACCACATGCGGCATGCCACGACCTGGGTGAATCGATACCCGAGCACCCCAGCGGGCGAATGCAGCGGCAGCAGCCACAGCGTGGGCCGCACGAAGATCCGCGATGCCCAGATGGTCAGCGTCGCGGCGAACGACCGTTCCGTCCTCACATGATCGCGATCGGACACCGGAAGCGGGGTGTCGGGGGCGGGCGGGCGGGTCGAGGCGGCGATCGGATCGGGCGTGCTCATGGGATCTCCTCAAGATCGGGGTGCAGAAGAGCCGCCCGCATTCGCCGAGCAGATGCGGGCGGTGGGAGCCGGGTGAGTTGGGTGAGATGCCGGCTTATCGGGTGGGGATGGTGATGGTGCCGTAGTCGAGGCCGCCGTGGCTGAAGGTCGGCACGACCGGCCATTGCCGTTTCCAGTTCGCGCATTCCGAGGATGGAATGATCTGCTTCCATTGGGGGTTTCGTGGCGACGGGCTGGCGAGGGTCTTCTCCTTGACCATGGAGTCGTATTGGTCGAGGGAGTCTTCGAGGGTGTTGGCGTTGAGCACGACCTCGCGGCCGTAGAACTGCGCGGCGCGACGCACGCCGGGGATCTTCGACAGTTCGGGCTGCCAGCTGTCGGCGGCCATGCCGTTCTCCGAGGACACCCACACCCCGTCGGGGGTGTTGACGACCAGGGAATGGTTGCCGTCGGTGTGGCCGGGGGTCCACAGTAGGCTGACGCCGACGCCGAGCTCGACGTCGCCGTCGAAGACCTCGAGGCGATCCGCGGGGACCCCGTTTATGCCGCCGTCGACGTACCAGGCCCACTGCATGGGGTGCATGGATTCGAAGGTGCCCAGTTCGCGGCGGTGTACGAGCAGTTTCGCGTTGGGGAACAACGGCTTGCGCGGCTGCGTCTCGCCCTCGATCGTCTCGCTGCTGCCCAGGATCATCCGGACGTCCTGGACGTGAAGGTGGTCGAAGCTGATGTAGTCGACGTCGGCGTTGATCAGCCCCAGGCGCGGCAGCACCCGGTCGGGGTCGTTGTAGTAGTCGACGAACAGCGAGTCCAGCTTGAGTTTGCGACCGAAGTTCTGCAGCTTGCCGTAGAACGGGGCTTCGGCTGAGCCGGCGGCGACGGTGGGTTCCCACACCAGGGTCTTGAGCGTGCCGTCGAAGCCCTCGAACTGGATCACGAACATGCGGTTGATGATCGAGATGAAGGGGTTGACGTTGATCGAGTAGTTCTGGAACGCGTACTGCGCAGGGTAGGGGGCGGCGGCGATGTCGAAGCTCTTGATCGCTTTCACCTGCCCCTGGGCGAGGAACCGTTCGCGGTAGTTCTGTGCCGCTTCGCGGATGGCGGCGAGGCGTTTGCCGCGTGGCCAGATGTCGTGCACCCCATCGAATTCCGGAATGGGGCGCAGGGTGGTGGATTCGGTGGCGGTCATCGGTTCCTCGGATCGGTCGGGTCGGTCAGGGCGTGGCGTTCGTAGGTCTCGCGGCTGTTGGAGCGTCGTGTGGCCTCGACCTGGTTGGGCACTGCGCGGCGCAACACCTGATCGCGCAGTGCCTGCGGCAGCAGGCCGGTGACCCGGACCAGCAGGTCGATAGTGGCGGGGATGGTGACCTCGAAGCGCGGGCGCGCGAGCACTCTCACCACGGCCGCGGCGACGTCGGCGGGGTGCAGGCGGGCGGTCGCGCCGGGATCGGTGCCGAGTGCGAGTTCGGTGTCGACCACGCCGGGCATGATCACCGACAGGTGCACACCGCTGCCGCGCAGTTCTTCGCGGACTCCGGTGAGGTAGCCCAGGACGCCGTGTTTGGTTGCGGCATAGGTGGATTCGCCGGGCGGGGCGAGTTTGGAGGCGGCCGAGGCGACCGTGACGATGTGGCCGCCGCCGCGGGCGCGCAAGTAGGGCGCGGCGAGTCGGACGCCGCGGATGACGCCGTGCAGGTTGACCGCGAGCATCCGCTCGGTCGCGGCCTCGGGTTCGGTGTCGAACGCACCGACCCACATCACCCCCGCGTTGTTGACCAGCACATCGAACGATCCCCACACCTCGGTTACCGCGTCCAGGAACTCCCGGAACGACCGCGTATCGGTCACATCGAGAGCGAACGCGCGCACCTGACCCGGGAGTTGTCCGGCGGTCTCGCGAGCGGCCTCGAGGTCGCGGTCGCCGATCGCCACCCGCGCGCCGGCGGCCGCCAGCTGGCGCGCGATCTCGCGCCCTATGCCCCGAGCGCCGCCGGTCACAGCCACGATGCGCCCGGCCACAGCTGTCGTCATAGAGTCCGTCTTCCCTTTCGGTGTCGAGCCCCTGGTCGGACCCACAACCCATAATGGGCAATCGAGATTGTCAGAATTGGCGCGGTTAGTATTGCATCTTGTCGGCAGAAGGGAAAGGCCCATGACACGACCCGGCCAGGGTCCCCCCGGCCCGAAGCCCTCGGGCCGGAAATACTCGGGCATGGCCCCGGAGCAGCGCGTGCGCCAGCGCCGCGCCGCGATCCTCGACTCCGCCCTGGAGCAGTTCGCCACCTACGGGTACGCGGCGGCATCGATCAAACAGATCTGCCGCGGCGCCGGGGTCACCGAGCGGTACTTCTACGAGTCGTTCCCCAACCGGGAGGTCTGCCTCGCCGCCCTCTACGACACCCTGGCCGAGGGCATGCGTGCGGCGACCGCCGCCGCGCTGGCCGGGAGCGGACCCGATCTGGACACGCTCACCATGGCCGGGCTCACCGCGTTCATCCGTTACCTGACCGACGATCCACGCCGCGCGCGAGTGGTGCTGGTGGAAGTCGTCGGCGTCTCAGCGGACATGGAACAGCGCCGCCATAGGGTGTTGCGCGAGTTCGTGGACACCGTGATGCTCACCTGGGCGGCCGAGGGCACCGGTCCCCTCACTCGCAGTGAGCGCCTGACCGCCACCGCCCTGGTCGGTGGCGTCAACCATCTGCTGGTCGACTGGCTGATGGACGGCCGCCGCGACGACCCCGCCGACCTCGTGACGGTCTGCGTGAACCTGTTCGCCGCCGCCCGCACACACTGGGAGACCACCGTCGCGGCCCCGCCACACCCCACGTCCACGATCTCCCGGTGACCCCCGGCACCCGCTGCTCAGAACAGCGTGTCGCGCACGCGCAGCGGCCGGTAGCCCGTGGGGCCGAGTTGAGCGAGTTCGGCGTCGATATCGACCTCGATCGCACCGAAGAAGTTGATGTTCGCGCTGTGGGCGGGTGAGACGTGGGACAGCACATCAGCCTCGATGCGGCGGCCCTGACGACGCATCTGATCGATCGCGAGCCTGTAATCCACCTGGTCCGGCACGAAACCCAGCCACGGCAGCGTGCACAACGCCACCGACAGACCATTTCGCTCCGCCGGGCCACGCCCGCGGCCCGGCGTCAGGAACGCGATATCGGCCGGGGTGAGTGTGAAGAACCGGAACAACTCCTCGCGACTGATCTCCGGGAACTCCCGCAGACGCACCAACTCCTCATCCGCGAACACCTGCATCGCCACGAAACCCGACCTCCGGCACACCGACCAACCTCATCGGCAGCCAAGCCAAAGCACCAATCGTGTTGTCCCGCAGCCAGAACGGAAATCCAGCCATCACCGCTGGTCACGCCATTGTCGTTGTTTTCCGCACGATTACTACCGGAACCCCTAACACCGCCCCGCAGTACCGACAACTTCCACTGCCTTGACAAATATTTTTGTCGGTGAGACGCTGGGTGCGTGCTGGACGTCGCTGTGATCGAAGAACCCGCCGCGGCCGAGGCTTCCCTGGACCCGATCCGGTCCCGGATCCTCGCCGCTCTCGCCGAGCCCGGCTCGGCCGCGATGCTCGCCGGACGGCTCGGTCTGCCGAGGCAGAAGGTGAACTATCACCTGAAGGAGCTGGAAAGGCACGGACTGGTCGAGCTGGTCGAGGAACGGCGCAAGGGCAATGTCACCGAGCGCGTATTTCGAGCCACGGCAGCCTCGTACGTCATCTCCCCCAGCGCGCTGGGTGCGGTCAGCCCGGATCCCGCGCGCTCGCCCGACCAACTGTCGGCGCGGTGGCTGCTGGCGCTGGGCTCGCGGCTGGTGCAGGAGGTCGGGGCGCTGCTCACCGGAGCCGCCCGGGCGCAGCGGCCGGTCGCGTCCTTCGGGATCGACGCGCAGGTGCGGTTCGCCTCCGCGGCCGACCGGGCAGCCTTCGCCGAGGAGCTGGCGCAGGCGGTGACGACACTGGTCAGCCGCTATCACGACGAGTCCGCGCCGGGCGGACGCGACCACCGGGTGGTGGTCGGCATGCACCAGATTCCCACCGCGGCACGAGACACCGAATCCGAAGCAGGACAGGAGAACTGACAATGGGCCATCCGTTCGAGATCGAGCTGGAGGAGACCCTGCCCGCGACGCCGGAACAGGTCTGGGAGGCGATCGCCACCGGGCCGGGCATCGACTCCTGGTTCATGGGGCGCAATGAGGTCGAGGCGCGGGCCGGTGGCACCGCCGCCATGGATACCGGTGGGCGGCGCGAAGAGTCGACGATCACCGTGTACGAGCCGGGCAAGCACTTCGCCACCCGCACCGGGACCGACGAGCAAGGCCGGTTCATGGCCTTCGAGTATCTGCTCGAGGGGCGCGAGGGCGGCAGTACCGTGCTGCGGGTGGTCCACAGTGGCATGCTGGGCGACGACTGGCAGGACGAATACGACGCCCTGCGTCGCGGCTGGCCGTTCCACCTGAACACGCTGCGCGAATACCTCACCCACTTCCAGGGCCGGATCGGAGTTCCCGTATTCGCTGTCGCCACAGGGTCTTCCGGGCAGGCGGTCCGGTCGGCACTCGTCCAGGCGCTGGCGCTCTCGGAGCCGGTGGCCGTCGGCGCCCGGGTCCACGCCGAACCGGCGGACCTGCCGCCGCTGGACGGCGAGGTGGTGTGGGCCGACGACGAGCGGTTCGAGATTCGCACCGCCGACGGGCTGTACACCTTCCACCACGCCCCCACCGGCCTGGCGCTGATGTTCCATCACCTGTTCGGTCCCGACACCGACGGGGCCGAGGCCACGTGGCAGCAGTGGCTTGCCACCCTGCTGCGCTGAACTACCCCCGATCCATCCCGATCATCAACCGACACAACACATCTCCAGGAGTCTCGCATGCGCACTCTCATCAGCACCGCCTTCATTTCCCTCGACGGCGTCGTGGAGGGCCCGGGTGGCGAACCCGGCTACCGGAACTCCGGCTGGACCTTCGAGGACATCGAATTCGTGCCCGAGGCCTATGAGATCAAGGGCCGAGAGCAGGAGGAATCCACCGCGATGCTGATGGGCCGCGTCAGCTATGAGGCGTTCAGCCCGGTGTGGCCGGACATGGCGGATTTCGCCGGATACAAGGGCATGCCGAAGTACGTCGTCTCCACCACCCTCACCGACGCCGACCTGGTGACCAACTGGGGTGAGACCACCATCCTGCGCTCCGTCGACGATGTGGCCGCGCTGAAGAACACCGAGGGCGGCCCGATCATCATCCACGGCAGCGCCTCGCTCAACCGCAGCCTCTCCGACGCGGGCCTGATCGACCGCTACCACCTGCTGGTCTTCCCGCTCCTGCTGGGCGCGGGCAAGCGCCTGTTCTCCGAGTCGGACAAGAACGCCCAGAAGCTGAAGCTGGTCGAGTCCGCCACCTACTCCAACGGCATCCAGAAGAACGTCTTCGACGTCGTCCGCTGAGGTAGCCGACCCGAATCCGGCAGTGGCCCTGGAGGATTCGCCGACTATTTCCGGCGGACCTCGTGTCATCCGCTGGCCGGGGTCCACCACCGGATGACAAGTTCATCGCTGTCGACGGTGGTGTGGACGGCTTCGCCGAGGTCGAGGCCGAACGAGTCGCCGGCGATCCACCATGTCATATCGACCGGCCGGATCGGCACGAGCGCGCGGCGGCGGGTCGCCACCGGTCCCCGATGCGAACCGGCGGCGAGCCACTCGGCGAAGATCATCCGCGTGGATTACTGTGGCCCCGTGGGCTTTACCGACTATGGTCCGGGCGATGTCGTGTACTTCCCGGAGGGGCCGTTCATCGGAGTCTGCGGGGTCGTGCGCACCGTCGACACGAGCCGGGAAGAACTTCGCATCGACTTCAGCGAGGGCCTGCTGCACCGGGAAGGCGGCGTCCTGAGCGAACGCCGCCACAGCTTTACCGTCCGGTTCGACGAGGTCGAACTCGTCTGAGCGGCTCGGGAAGCCGGCCACCATGGCCCGCATGACCGGATAGCGGTGGTACGACGATTCGTCGGGTGCCGGTCTCCACGCCGCCGGACGCTATCAGCGGACCGATCTCGTCCGCACGGCGGTAAATCGGCTCAGGTTTTCAGGAATCTCAGGTGAAAGGCTCCGAAGATCAGGACGATGCCGACGTTCGCCATCAGCCGTTCCCAGAAATGGTGGCGGAAGAAGAGGATGTCGACGCCTACGACCACGACGATCAGGGCGAGCACGTAGAGGCCGGCCAGTGGGGCTCTTCCCATGCTCAAGTTGTACTACGCGCTGCTGGCGCGACGGTGGAGGCAGAGCTTCTTATCGGTCGATTCTCAGGGCCGGGTCGTGGACACCAGGCGTGGGCGCAGGCTGGGCCATTCGGTGGCGAGGATGGAGTAGTAGGCGGAATCGCGGATGGTGGCGTCGGAGCCGGCGAAGTCGGCGCGGAGGACGCCGTCGAGGCTGGCGCCGAGGCGTTCGATGGCCTGACGGGAGCGGGAGTTCCGGACATCGGTGCGGAAGCGGACGCGATGCACCTGCCAGCCGGTGAACGCGTGGTCGAGCATGAGGAGTTTGGCTTCGCGGTTGGCGCCGGTGCGCTGGGCGGAGTGGGCCAGCCAGGTAGAGCCGATCTCGACGGCGTCGGGGGTGTCGGGACGGGCGGTGACGTGGGCGGGCCAGGGCCACTGTTCGAGGTGGAAGCTCGTGGTACCGAGGACCTCGGCGGAGCCTGCCCGGCGGATCACCAGCGGCAGTTGGCGATTGGCCGCGCGGGCGGCCAGCGCCTGGTCCACCCAGCGCCGCATACCCTCGGCATCGGCCGGGACGTGAGCGTGCGTATACGAGGTGCGCGATTCACAGGCGGCGGCCGTCAGCGTCGCGACATCCGCCACGGTCAGCTCGGTGAGCTCGACGATCTTCCCCGACAGCATCGACACCACGTCCCCGCCCCTGAATGAATGCCCCACACGACTTTTCGTCGATCATCTCGACCCTACAGCCCCGGATTCGACACATCCCGGCAGCCCGCCGACCGTTTACATTCTATACGACCGTACGTATAGTTTCACGCACAGGCTGAAGCGTTCGGCGACATGACGATTTCGGGAACGGTGAGGGCAATGGACGTTCGAGTCAAGGATGTCTCCGCGGTGGGGACCGAGTTCTTGTTCGATGTGGTGATCGACCTCGAGCCGGGGCTCAGCATCGGCGGGCCGGTGGGCCATCGCACGATGTTCGGGGCCGCAGGCGGGACGTTCGAGGGGCCCAAGATTCGGGGCGAGGTGCTGCCCGGCGGAGGGGACTGGGCGGTGTTCCGCGGGGACGGGAACATGCAGCTCGACGTGCGGCTCACTTTGCGGACCGAGGCGGGTGACCTGATCTACGTCACCTATGGTGGCCGGTGGATCATTCCGGCCGAATTGCGTACCGCGGCACGGGATTCGGCAGTGAATCGCACGATCGAACCGGCCCAGTACTACTGGCGCACCACGGTGCTGTTCGAGACCGGATCGGAGCGCTTTTCGTGGTTGAACGACATCGTCGCCGTCGGGTCGGGCTATCTGGTCGAGAACGGCGTCGCCTACCGGGTTTTCGAAGTGCTCTGAGCCGCCGGGACTCAGAGCGTGGTGATCGGGTCAGGCGGGCGGGGTGCCCAGGATCGTGGTGGGTTCCTTCTCGTCGCGGGGGCCGGGGTCGTGAACGGCCTCGTTGCGCGCCACCAGGCCGGACACGTCCGCCAGCGGAATGTACGGAATCACCAGGGCCACAACGAAGGCGATCGCCAGTCCCGGGAGCAGATACCCGAACACCGGGACCAGCGCGTCGGCGTACGCCCCCACGATCGCATCCCGCAGTGGCGTGGGAAGATGCCCGACGACCGCGGGCGGCAGCGCTGCCGGGTTGACCCCGGTGGCCGGCACATCGTCGGGGTGGGTGCGGAAGGCGGTATCGAGATCGCCGGTGAGACGGTGGGTGAAGATCGACCCGAAAATGGCGACTCCCAGCGCACCGCCCATCTCGCGGAAGTAGTTGTTCGCGCTGGTCGCGGTCCCGACATCGGTTGCGGGAACGGCATTCTGGACCAGCAGGACCAGCAGCTGCATGACCGTGCCGATGCCCAGCCCGATGACGAACAGCATGGCGGACACCACCCACGCCGGGGTGTGGGCGTCCAGACGGGTCATCCAGATCATGCCCACGGCGATGATGAGGACACCCAGCGGCGGGTACACCCGGTAGCGGCCGGTGCGGGTGACCGCGCCCATGGTGACGGACACCGTCAGGAACATGCCGATTGTCATAGGGATCGACAGCAGTCCGGACGCCGAGGCGGAGACGCCGGTGGCCATCTGCAGAAATGTCGGCACGAACGCGACGGACGCGAACATGATCAGCCCCATGATGAATCCGAGCAGCGAAGTGGTCGTGAAGGTCCGGTTGCGGAACAGCCGCAGCGGCAGCATGGGTTCGGCGGCGCGCGATTCCACGCCGATGAACACCGAGATCACCACGGCCACAGTCAGAATCATGGCGAGGATGGTCGGTGAGCTCCACGCGTAGCGTTTGCCGCCCCAGTCGCTGATCAGGATGAGCAGGGTGGTGCCGGCGCTCATCGTGCTCGCCCCGAGATAGTCCGGCCGGACCGTCGGTCGTTTGGCCGGAAGGCTCAGATACCGTGCGGCAATGATCAAGGCCGCCAACCCGATCGGCACATTGATCCAGAAACACCATCGCCACCCGAGGTGATCGGCGAACTCGCCCCCGAGGATGGGCCCGCCGACCGCGGTGAGCCCGAAGATCGCGCCCATCGGCGCACCGTACTTGCCGAGGTCCTTGGCGGGCACCACGTCGGCCATGGTGGCCTGGGCGAGAATCATCAGCCCGCCGCCGCCCACACCCTGCACTGCCCGGAAGGCGATGAACTCCCAGAACCCGGTCGACATCGCCGCCCCGAACGAGGCCGCGGTGAACACGGTGATGGCGAACAGGAAAAGCCGACGCCGCCCGAACAAGTCGCCGAATTTGCCGTACAGCGGCATGACGAGGGTGGTGGCCAGCAGGTAGGCGGTGGTGGTCCAGGCCATGTGCGGGACGCCGCCGAGCTGTCCGACGATGGTGGGCATGGCCGCACCGGTGATCATCTGGTCGAGGCTGGCAAGCAACAGTCCGGCGGACAGGGCCGTGAAGATGAGCCAGATGCGCCGCTGCGTCATGACTATGGGCGCGGAATCGGTGGTGGCGAAAGCCATATCGTGAGTCCTCGGTGCTGAAGGGCGTTTACCAGCGCACGGGCAGCGCGGTCAGTCCGCCGGTGAAGACCTCGTCCCGCTCCGAGAGGGTGGCGGGGTCGACGGCGAGAGTGAGGGCGGGGAACCGGCGGACGAGTTGCCCGAAGGCGACCTGCAATTCGAGGCGGGCCAGCGGTGCGCCCAGGCAGTAGCGGGGGCCGTAACCGAAGAGGAAGTGCGCGGCCTCCTGCCGGGTGATGTCCACGCGTCCGGGATCGGTGAACTGGGCGCGGTCGTGATTGGCGGAGGCGATGCCCAGCAGCACAAGATCACCCGCCGCGATCTCGACGTCGCCGACCGCGAGTCCGCTGCGCGCGTACCTGGGCAGGCTGCCGGCGTCGCAGGCCCGCAAGAGTTCCTCGGCCGCGGAGGCCACCAGTTCGGGCCGGTCGCGCAGCAGCCGCCACTGGCCGGGGTTCTCCAGCAGCATGCGTACCCCTACCCCGATCTGCACGGCCGAGGTCTCGTGCCCGGCGAACAGCAGAACCATGGCGTGCGTGGCGACTTCGGTGTCCTCGACGCCGTCGACCGCGCACAGCCGTGACACCACGTCGTCGCCGGGATCGCGCCGCTTCTGTCCCACCAGGTCCAGGCAGTATGCGAACAATTCCGCCACGCCCTGCTCGACCTTGACGCGGTCGGTGACGTTGCCGACCGCGTCGACCCAGGCCCGGAACCGATTCCGGTCGGCGTACGGCACTCCGAGCAGCTCGCAGATCACCAGCAGCGGCAGCGGCAGCGCGAGCGCGGCCTGCAGATCAGCGGGTGGGCCCTGGTCCTCCATGGCGTCGAGCAGCTCCGAGGTGAATTGCTCGATCCGCGGCCGCAGCTCCCGCATCCGCCGCGGCGAGAAGTGCGGCTGCAGCAGGGTGCGCATGCGCGCGTGGTCCTCGAGTTCGGTGTCGAAGTTGCCGATCGGCCCGCCCGAGAACGCCGACTCGCCCAGGCGGGCCGCGGTTTCGGGGGTGCGGTGCGCGCGGCCCAGCCGCGGATCGGTGAACAGGTCGCGCACCAGCTCGTAACCGGTGGCCAGCCAGGCCGGATCGCCCGTGGGCGTGGTGACCCGGGTGACCCCGGAACCGACGACTCCGGTGACCGGGCAGAAGGACGGAGGCAGTGTCATATCGGTACGGTCCTCGGGCTTTCGATCAGAACGGCGTGTTGTTGAACGGTTTCCGCGCGGGGGTGAAGGCGCGGTCCAGGGCCTCGACGGCTCCGGCGGTGAGGTCTTCGACGCGGCCGGCGCGCGCGAGCTCGCCGAGTGTGTGGGCGCCGAAGTAGGCGGTGGTGAGCTCCAGCGGTCCGATGCGGACATCGGCGGCGGCCCCCTCGACGGGTGACCAGCTCCCGCGACCGCCGGCGACCTCGAGCAGATAGGTGCCGGTGCTGAGTCCCCAGGGATCGGCGACCTCGACCACGCCGTGGAAATCGCCACGGAACTCCCGTGACGCGATGGCCTTGGGCAGGTTCAGGATCCACGTCCACAGGCCCGCGTCGATCCCGGTCACCGAGGCCGCGCGGGAGTCCTCGAGCAGCAGCGGGGTGGGGTCGTCGAGCGCGGTGTCCATCCGGATCTCGGTGTACTCGCCCTGCCCGAGCAGACAGCGCAGCAGTTCCCGGTGCGCGGCCACGGTGAGCGCGCAGAAATCCTTGACCAGCACCGTGTTCCCGGCCAGGTCGTAGATGACGTACCCGTCCGGGTGCACGATGATGAACGAGTGCGGGCCGATGGCGCTCGCCCACCAGGACTCGCCGCGATCCAGCGCTCCCGGGGTGGCCTGCTGCCACAGCGCGTAGATCTGGCGCAGCTCCCCCACCGATTCCAGCAGTCCGACCTCCCGCACCGATGCCGAATCGGGCTCGGAGACACGCAGTTTCGCGCGCGCTCGGTCGATGCGCAGGTGCCGGGTGTGGGTGGTCACCCCGACGTAGGCGTAGCTGCCGCCCGGGCCGGGCATCGCGGCCAGCACATCCGCCTCGGTCTCCATGGCGATGGTCATGAGTTCGGCCTGGACCTTGGCGTAGATGCCCCGCTTCTGGTGGGTGGTGGCGACCATGCCCTGCGCGCACGCCGCGACGGACAGCTGCTCTCCACCGGGCACGGTCACCGTGGTGCGGATGATCGCGGCAGTACCCACGATGCGCGGCTCCCGCGCCACCGACACGTCCTCGACCACGGCGATGTCCTCGAGCCGGAACTGCCGCTTCCAGGCCTCGAAGTCGTGGGTCTTCACTCCGCCGAAGGCGCGGGCGTAACGGCCGCGCAACGCCTCCCAGTCCGAGTCGACGGCCCGGCGGGTGATGATGCCGTCGATGACGCGGCTCTCCCAGTCCGCCATGAGTTCCGATGTCATGCCATGCCTTTCGGGTCGGGGTGCGCGGGCAGGTCGGCGGCGTGGGCGCGCACCTTGTCGAGCGCGGTGAGGATGTCGTCGATGTCGCCGCGCCGGCCGAGCAGCACGCTGTGGTGCAGCAGCAGGGTGTGGTCGCGGTAGTGGTCGGCGCCGGTGAAGGGGCGCCCGGCGGCCCGTTCGACGGCATCGGCCCACCAGCGGGCGAAGCGCGGTTTGGTGTGCGGGCGCAGCAGGGCGCTGCGGTGCAGGGGCACGCGCGGCGGATACACCTTGGTGCCCAGTTCGGCGGTGAGGGCCGCGGCCACCTGGTCGACGGTCGCTTCCCCGAAAGTACCCGGCTCGAACCGGATTCCGTACTCGTAGATTGCTCGCCGATCCACGGGCACGGGTACCGGGATGGGTGCCAGACCGGGAATGCCCGGCAGTCCTGCCTCCATTTCGTTGGCGCGCGTCTCCCGCGTCGCGTGCTGGTCGTCGAGGCGCGGTAACTGATCGAGCAGCAGCGCCGCGGTCAGCTCGGACATGCAGTAGTTCGCGCCCATGATCGTGCCGTGCTCGACGAGCTCGTACTGCCCCGGCGCGGGGCCGTCGTCGGTGTAACCGCGAGAGTCGGCGCGCAGCATGAGCATTCGCCGGTAGAGCTCGCCGCTGCCGGTGATGGCGGCCCCGGCCTCCCCGGCGGCCAGGGATTTGGCCGCCCCGAGACTGAAGACGCCGATGTCGCCGAAGGTGCCGACCGCCCGTCCGGCCCAGCGGGTGCCGTGGGCCTGCGAGCAGTCCTCGATCAACGCCAGCCCGGCCGCGTCGGCGGCGGCTGTGATCCGGTCGAGTTCGGCTGCGGTACAGGCCAGGTGGACCACGATGACCGCCCTGGTGCGCGCCGAGACGGCGGCGCTGAGCTGCTCGGCGGTGAGGCAGCCGGTGGCGGGGTCGACATCGACGAGCACCGGAACCGCGCCCACCCGCAGCACCGCGGTGGCGGGGGCGACCCAGGTCATGGCGGGCACGAGCACCTCATCGCCGGGTCCGATGCCGAGTGCCTCGAGGGCGATGACCAGGGCGCTCGAGCCGTGGTCGACGCTGACCCCGTACTCGGCGCCGTTGTAGTGGGCGAACGCCTCGCCGAACAGCCGCTCCCGGGATTTGCCGCCCTGCGCGCTGTACCAGGTCACCGACCAGCGCGAAGAATGCAGCGCGGCAAGCAGTTCCGCCGCGGTGCGGTTGTCGTACCGGGGCCAGCGCGGCCACGGGCGGGCCGAGCGCACCGGCGTGCCGCCGTGTATCGCGAGCATGCCGGCCCTACCCGACCACGACCGGTGCGGACGCCGACGGCTGGGCGATCACGTCGAGGGCGGCGCGGATCTCGCGGACCGCCACCGGGACCAGCGGCAGGTCGCCGGTGCGCTCGGGCCGGCCGAGCGCGCGCAGCAGCACGAACGGCACCGCGTCGTGTTGTGGCGGCAGATAGCCCTTCTTGTTGTCGTCGGCGACGACCGCGAGGACATCGTCGATGCTCACCGAATCCGGCAGCGCGGGTTCCACGCCCAGGCCGGTGACGATCTCGTAGTGGACGCTGACCTCGTCGTCGGAGAGCCGGCCGCGCGCGTGCGAGATGTGTGCGGCCACCACCATTCCCAGCGCTATCGCGGCGCCGTGCGGCAATCCCGTCGCGCCGCGCACCCGGTGGTCGCAGATCTCGATGGCGTGACCGACGGTGTGTCCGTATTCGAGGACCAGCCCGGCACCGCGCTCGAAGGTGTCGTCCCGGGTGACCGCGGATTTCGCGGCGATGCTGGCGTTCAGCAGCCACAGCAGCGAATTCGGTGCGGTCATATCGCCGATCACCGTCCGCAATCCGGGCAGGGATGCCGGGTCGATGGCGAGGCAGTTCTTCGCCATTTCGCACAGGCCCGAACGCAATTCACGCTCCGGCAGAGTGGCGAAGAAGTCGACGTCGGTGAAAACCGCCTCCGGCGCGTAATAGGTCCCCAGATGGTTTTTACCCACACCGCTGTTGATCGCCTGCTTGAGCGAGAGCACCGAATCCATCGCCGCGATGGTCGTGGTCGGCACGTGCACCAGCCGGATGCCCCGGAACAGCAGGTTCGCCATCAGCCCGGCCAGATTGCCGGGGACCCCGCCGCCGAAGGACACCACCACCGAGCGGCGCGTGATGCCCGCGCGCAGTGCGGTTTCCAGGTGACCGGACAGGCAGGTCAGCGTCTTCATGGACTCGCCGGAGGGGTGCGAGAGGACCAGCGACGGAGTCGAGCCGGCCAGCCGGTCGATGTCACGGCCGTAGCGGGCCAGTACGTCGTCGTCGGTGACGAATACCAGCCGGTCCGCGCCCAGCGCGGCAATGGCCGCGCCGATCTCGGGGACGCAGTCGCGGCCGAAATAATAGGGAAACGATTGTTCCCCTATCACTATCGGGCGCGACCGCAGCCCCGATTCGTCGCCCGACAATGAATTGAACGCCATTTCCGGTGCCGCTCCTCGCCATTCGCCGATATCCCCCGTCGACTCCCCCGGCCGGCGCCGCTGCCGTCCCTCGCACGGCCAATATCGAATGCGCGCTCCCCGCTTGGCAACCGCTGGGAGACCCCAGTCATGAGCAGGCGAATTCGCGAGCACCACTGCGCGAAACAGGTTGTCGCGTCACCACCACCGGCGGTGGTACCGCCGGATCCGGGCACCCCGGCTCGTCGTTCCACCCCGCCCGGCGGCGGGCGGGCACCTAGGGTGGAGGGACGCCGATCTGTCGAGGGGATGCCGTTGGCCGACAACGAATTCGGGCTGTTGACCGCCGAGGAACTGCGCGCGCCCACCCTGGCCGAGTTCGTGCGCGAGCGGCGCGCCCGGGCCACCGGCAGGCATCCCGCGGGCCTGACCCGGAAACAGCTGGCCGAGGCCACCCATGCCAGCCTCGGCTACATCGCCAAGATCGAACAGGGCGAGGCGCTCAATCCCGGCCCGGCCATTCTGGATTCGCTGGCGGCGGTGCTGGAACTGGATGTGGCCGAACGCATCCACCTCTACCACCTGGCCCAGCAGCGTCCGGCCGCATCATCCACGCGTGCCCTGCGGGCCGGGGATCCGGCGGCGAGCGCGGTGCGGACGCTGCTGGACGCGCTGCTGCCGCATCTGGCCGCGGCGCTCGACGACGGCTGGCATGTGGTGGCCTGCAACAGTGCCTTCGACGCGGCGCTGCCGGGACTGTCGCGGCAGGGACACGTGCTGCGGTGGATGTTCACCGACCCGCGGGCGCGGATCGTGGTCGAGGAGTGGGAGCGCGAGGCCCGGCTGATGGTCGGGCGTTTCCGCGCCTACGCCGCCGGCGGCCGCGACCGCGGCGATATCGACCGGCTGCTGCGGGAACTGGGCGAGCAGCCCGACTTCCGGCGGCTGTGGACCGAAGGACATGTGCACATCGGACGCCACGACCCCGCCTTCACGCTGCGCAACCCACGCACCGCCACCGTGTTCGACGTGCGGGTGCAGCGTTATCGAGGCACCGCGCCCGGCCCGGCGCATCAGCTGTTCCTGGGGCTGGTCGAGCCCTGATCAGGACGGGAGGGCGGCGAGGAAGTCGCGCAGCAGCGCGTTGACCTCGTCGGCATGGGTGAGGTTCGGGGTCATGGCGGCCCCGGCGATGGTGTGCACCGGAGCCGGACTGCCCAGCGCGGCAGCCAGTTCCGCGACCTCCTCGGCGCTGGTGGCCTGATCTGCGAGCCCGCGGATCACCAGGGCCGGGCAGCCGATGTCGCCGAGCAATTCGCGCACCGAGTCGCGATTGACCAGGCATTCGCCCGCCAGCCGCACCCGATTGCGCGGTGCGGTGGCCCATTTCGCCCGCCACGGCTGCTGATCGGCGGCGGTGGCCCCGATCATCAGCGAGCACACCATCCTGATGGTGGGACCCGGCATCGCGCTGCTCGCCCACATGTCGAGCACCTCACGGTATCCGGCGCGCCGCTGCGGGGTCATGGCGTCGGCGCTGGACCCGATCACGATCAGTCCCGCTACCCGGGGCTGGGCCAGCAGCGCCATGCGCACGGCCGTGAACCCGCCGTGCGCGACCCCGCCGACCACGACGCGCTCGAGGCCCAGCTCGTCCGCGACCGCCCAGGCGTCGCGCGCGAGATCCCAGTAGCTGAACGGGGTGTCGTCGTCCTCGGTGGCGCCGTGCCCGCGCGAGTCGATGGCGATGATCCGGTAGTCGGGTGCGAGCGCGTCCCGTTGCGGGGCGAACATCTCCTGATCCATGAACAGGCTGTGCCCGAACACCACCGCCGGCCCTGGCCCGCCGGTATCGGTGTAGTGGATCTTGACCGACCCGCGACTCGCAAACGGCATTCCGAAACTCTTTCGCTTCGCCCTGCAGGAAGCGCTCACCGTAGCGCAGATTCCGGCCCGGATGGACGGGCTTGCGAGATGCGTCACGAAGTCGGGCGGGCCGGACCTTTCACCGCGAATTATGTTCTGCCCGTGGAAAATACGGCTAGACGCGCGGCTCCAGCAGATATTCGACCAGGGTGATCAGCGATTGCAGGCAGGGATTGCGGTCCCGCGCGTCGAGCCGCATCAGCGGCGTGCTCTGGTCCAGATCGAGCGCATCGCGAACCTCGTCGAGCGGGTGCTTGGGCGCACCGTCGAAGTCGTTGACGGCCACCGCGTACGGCACGCCGCGTTCCTCGAGAATGGACAGCGATTCGTCGGCCTTCTCCAGCCGACGGGTGTCGACGAGCACCAGCGCGCCCAGCGCGCCGACGGCCAGGTCCTCCCAGATGGGCACGAAGCGGCGCTGGCCGGGCGTGCCGAAAAGGTACAGCGCCAGGCGCGGATTCAAGGTGATGCGGCCGAAGTCCATGGCCACCGTGGTGGTGGTCTTGCCCGGCAGCCCGGCCATATCGTCGACGCCGACGCTGGCCTCGGTGATCGTCTCCTCGGTGCGCAGCGGCCGGATCTCCGACACACTGCCCACGAACGTGGTCTTCCCGACGCCGAAGTTCCCCGCCACCAGCAACTTCACGGTGCGGGTGACGGTCTCCGGCACATAGTCGACGACGCGCTCATGCGGAGAGAGCGCGGAGTCCATCTAGTACCTCCTCCAAGAGGGCTTGACCCGGTAGTGCTTCCACCGGAGTCGGGACAGCCAGGTGACCGCTGTCCAGCAGATCCGCCACCAGGATCTTCACGACCGAGGGCGGCAGGTCCAGATAGGCCGCCAGTTCGGCCAACGTCAGCACCCCGCGGCGGGCGAGCTGCAGAATGCGGCGGGCGTCGGGTGACGCGCCGGGGGCCGGATCGGCCACCGCGACAACCAGACTGACCAGATCCAGCACCCGGGTAGGGCGCGATCGGCCGCCGGTGCGCACATACGCCCGGACCAGATCGGGGTCGCGCCGCGGCCGGCTCATGCGCGCGGCAGGTCTGTCCTGGTCCGCGACATACTGCCGAGCTCACGCCCGACCCGCACGGCCAGTTCGTTCATCCGGTGCGCGATGAGGCTGACATCCACGTCCTGGGTGGTCGAAACACCCAGCAGCGCACCGGCTCCGGCGGCGGTGATGAAGATCATCCCGTCGGCGTACTCGGTCATGTTCTGGCGCACGGCGTTGTCGGTGGTGCCGCCGCAGAATTCGGCCAGCGCCTTGCCCAGGGCCCGCAGGCCGGAGGCGGCCGCGGCGAAACGCTCGGCGTCGTCGACGCTCACCCCGCCGGTGTGCGCGATGCGCAGGCCGTCCTCTGATAGCAGGACGGCGAACCGGACCCCCGGCGCTTCGAGATCGTCGAGCAACCAGGCCAGCCGGTTGGTGTCACTGACGGCCGTCGCGGGCGTACCGGTCACGATGTCATCCCTTCGGAGTGCTCGAACGCGGCCGCTCGACCGCGCTGGGAGCCGCTGTGCCAGGCAGCGGCGATATCGGGTCGCGCGGATGTCTCATCATCCACGACGACCGGGCGCACAGGTGCCGCCACCGACACCGACGCCGAGCGACGGCGCCGCTTGGGCAGGCCGCCTGCAGTGAGGTCCTGAGGCACCGAGTCCATGGCCACCACCGTGGGTTCCGGGTCGGGTGCCGGAATCCGGGCGGGCGCCGGCACGGGGGTCGGGGCGGCGACGGCCACGGGGGTCGGGGCGGGCGCGGCCAGCAGGGCCTCCGGAATGAAGACCATGGCGCGCATGCCGCCGTACATGTTGGGGCCGTCGATGTAGACGGAGAAGCCGTAGCGGCGCGCGAGCGCGGCCACACCGGGGAATCCGACGCGCGGGGTCGGGCCCAGCGCGTGGATGTCGACGATCTGGTCGCCGGCGAGCACGCGGCGGGTCTCCTCGAGCTGCTCGGGGTTCATACGCACACCGGCGTCGTCGATGATCACCGTGATGCCGTGGTGGCCCTCCTGGAAGCCGATGTCCACGTAGGAGGTCGGCGGCGAGTAGCGCAGCGCGTTGTCGAGCAGGGTCGCGACGGTGTGCACCAGCGGCTCGACCACGCGGCTGACGACCGGGCGGTCCAGCTCGGTGGCGCGCACGCGGGTGTAGTCGCGCACGCGACCGGTCGCACCGCCCACCACATCGGTGAGGGTCTGCTGCGGCCAGCGTCGGCCGGGCAGGCCACCACAGACGATCACGTAGGACTGCGCCTGACGGATCATCTGCTGGACGGAATGGTCGATCCGGGTGAGGGTTTCGAAGGTCTCGTCATTGCGGTGCTGGCGCAGCGCGGCGCTGAGCACCTGGCTGACGTCGGCGCCCAGACTGACCACCGAGGCGCCGAAGGCGCGCACCGCGGCGGAGGTGGCCTCACGGGCCGAGCCCTCCACCTGGGCGCGGGCACTGTCGGCAGCGTCGGCGATCGCGCTGCGCGAGGCCTCTCCAGCCTGCGCGACGGCGACGCGTGCGGCCTCCTCGGCCTGGGCGATGGCCAGCTGAGCCATCTCCTCGGCCTGGGCCACCGCGGTCTCCCGCTCGGATTCGGCCGACGCCACGGCGAGCTGGACCTCGGTCTCGGCCTCGCGGCGGACCCGGTCACGGGTCTCGGCGGCCACCTTCTGCAGTTCCTCGCCACAGCGGGCGGTCCACTGCCACACCAGTTCCGCGATGCGCGACTGCTCGAGCACGATCGGCAGGTCGACGGTGGGATTCTCGGGGTCGGAGCGACGTACCGCGGCGCCGATGGCGGGCACGACGTTCTCGGTCAGGTTCACGATCATGTTCTCGACCGCGACATCGCGTTCGGCCTGCTCCGCGCGCAGGGCGGCAACCCGCCCGCGTTCGGCGCGCACAGCGCGCCACAGATACAGCAGCCCGACCACGGCGAATAGAAGCGCGGCGGCGAGAACCCAGGAAAGCAGCACGGCGTTGTCTTGATTCATCAATTCTCTTGTCGTCCGGCCGATCCTGAAATCGGCGGAGCCACCATAGCAGAATCGTCTGTCTCCCCTAACCTTTCGGTATCTCCGAGCAAACCGCAACCCGGAGCCCGTGCAGCTCACAGCATTTCACCAGGCTTTGCACGCCGAATCCCCGCTGTGAGAGAACCCGGGCGGCCGGGCGGCTCACGCGCGACGCCCGCAGCCTGCCAATTGGTCACCCGACCATCAGGCCGGGCTCCGCCCGCCCCCTGCCCGGCCCCTCCGCCCACCGCCATGCCTCCACCCCCGGCAACCATCTGGTTTCCACAGCAGAGCGCCGCGTGGCAAACGGCGGAGACCGCGTTCAGCAAATCGTCTCCACCGCACGCCACGCAGAGACGGGCGCGACTCCTGGGGGCCGTCAGTAATCAGGCACGGAATGTCAGCGCGCGACGGCCGCCGTGGTGGCGGCGATCGCCTCCGCGATCCAGGGCAGGACCGCCGCGCGAACATCGATCCGCGCGGGCAGCAAACCATTGGCAGCCAGCAGATCGGCCCCGCGCTGTTGCTCGTCGAGGAACTCCGCGGTGACCGGGCCGACGCCGAACGGCCGCCCGCGCTGGGCCGCTTCCCCGGCGTCGAGGTCGGCGGTGCACAGCAGATTTCCATCGCGGATATCGGTGTCGACCGGTTCGATATCGGCCCATCCGAGTCCGGCGCGGTCCAGGGCGAACAGCAGCAGTGTGGTCTGCCAGGAGCCATTCGCGATGCCCACCCGCTTGCCCTTCAGATCGGCGACGGTCTCGATTCGCTGCCGGCCAGGGCGACAGCCGGCCGTTCTCGATGCGCGGGCCGGAGATGCCGACGTAGACGATGTCGCGATCGTTGCCCAGGGCGGTGATCGGCGGGGTGAATCCGGTACCGATGAAGTCATAGCCGTCGACGGCGAACAACCAGACCGAAGGCCGGGCCGCCGCGAATCAGGCTGAACCCGCACCGGACATTGGGGACGACCTCCAGATCCCGGTAGCCGGTGATGGTTTCGGGCACCCAGCCCCGGATGCGGGCCGCTCCCACCGAATCACCCTGGGCGGCGCGGTTGGCGGCATCGCGGTCGACGAAGGCCCAGCCCTGCTCGATCTCCCGGCGGCTGCCGTTCCTGGTCGATCTGGCCAAGGTCACCGCGGCCGACATCGCGGCCCGCTGCGCCGCCGACTGAACTCCGATCCATTTGGCAGCCAATGGATTCCATCGAGATTCCGATTGGCCCGGTGCGCGCCCGGCTGACACGATGGGCGGCATGCGTGCACAGCGGCTCGGGGACGGTTTGACGGTGTCGGCGGTCGGCCTGGGATGTATGGGTTTCTCCCAGGGCTACGGGGCGGCCGATGACGCGGAGTCCGCGACGGCCATCCGGGATGCGGTGGCGGCGGGGATCACCGTGTTCGATACGGCGATGAGCTACGGCCGTGGGCACAACGAGCGGCTGGTCGGGCAGGCGCTGGCGGGCACGGACGCCCTGGTGGCCACCAAGTTCGGGATCGTGCGGACCGAGGCGGGGGTGGGGCTCGACGGCAGGCCCGAGCATGTGCGCGGGTACTGCGAGGAGTCGCTGGCGCGGCTCGGGCGCGAGGTGATCGACCTGTACTACCTGCACCGGATCGATCCGGCGGTACCGGTGGCCGAGACCGTCGGGGCCATGGCCGAACTCGTGCGAGCCGGAAAGGTCCGGCACCTGGGCATTTCCGAGGCCACCCCGCAGCAGCTGCGGGACGCGGTCGCCGAGCACCCGATCGCCGCGGTGCAGTTCGAGTGGTCGATGCTGTGGCGTGCGCCCGAGCGCGACATCGTCCCGGTGGCGCGCGAGCTCGGGGTCGGCATCGTGCCCTACAGTCCGCTCGGCCGCGGATTGCTGACGGCCACACTGAATTCGGCCACCGTCGCCGACAGCGACTTCCGCCGCAACGACCCGCGCTTCCAGGGCCAGCATCTCGACGAGAACCTCGCGCAGGTGTCGGCGCTGCGGGAGTTGGCGGCGCGCCTGGGGATCTCGGCCGGTCAGCTGGCGCTGGCCTGGCTCCTGGCACAGGGGTCGGACGTCATGCCCATTCCGGGCAGCCGCCACTCGGCCCGCATCCTCGAGAACGCCGCGGCCGCCGCGGTCGAGCTCAGCGCCGAGGATCTCGTCGAACTCGACAAGCTGGTCCCGCCCGAGGCGTGGTCGGGTGACCGCACCTCCTTCGCCGCGCCCTCCACGACGCGCAACGCCTAGTCGTGGCCGCCCGGCCGGGAGAGCAGGGTCACCAGGCTCGAACCGGCATGCGGAGCTGCTGGCTGCGATACGCGGGACCGGCTCGCCGCAGGATATTTCGGATATCAGATGCGGCGAGGTTCGGCGGTCAATCGGCCCCGCCGGCGCCCACCTCCGGCAGGCGTTCGGTGACGCGCAGGCGATCGGCCATGGCGGTCAGCAGGTTCTGGGACTCCTCGCTCAGATCGAAGGCCAGCACCGACAGTGTGCGCAGGCCGTCGAACTGCAGCTGGGCGAGCAGTGCGTAGTCCCGGTCGGCGGTGGAGGTGTAGGCGTCGTCGGCGAAATAGTCCGGCCGCACCCGGAAGAAGCGGGCCAGCGCGGCGATCGTCTCGCGGGAGGGGTCGGTGCGCACACCCGAACGCAGCTGGCTCAGATAGGGCTTGGAGATGGGATGGCCCCACGCGGTCAGCTGGGCGGCCACCTCGGAATTGGTGTGCGGGCGCGCGCCGGGGGCGTACACGGTCTCGAAGAGCCTGTTCAGCCGGGTCGCCAGTCCCGCGACGGGTACGCGGACGGCGGTGCGGGTGGCGTGCAGTTCGGCGGCGCGATGCGGGATGCGGGCGTAGAGCCGGTGCAGCGCGGGCTCGTTCAGTGAGGACTGTTCGAGCAGCTCGGCGATGCGCGCTATCGGGTCCGGGGCGTGGTCGGGGCTCATTCGGCCGCCTCCTTGCCGTCGAGGCCGGTCATCCAGCCGTGGTCGCCTTTCGTTCGGGCCCAGCACTGTTCGACGGCCTCCACCGACGGGAAGTCGAACAGGTGCTGGATCTCAGGGGCGGTCAGGCCCATGGCCTTGCCCCACACCAGACCCCGGTCGCGGTCACCGAGCCCGGTCAGGCGGCTGCGGAAGGCGAGCCGGTCCACCACCGAGCCGGCCACGTCCTCGGTGGAGGCCAGCACCTCCATCAGGTCCGGGCCCGCCTCGGTCACGACGGCCACCGAGGCCGCGGCCTGGAACTGGTAGAGATCGCCGGTGCGGCGGCAACGGCGGAAAAGGTCCACGAACGCGAGCACACACGCGCCGATGAAGTAGCTGCCGAGGCCGAGGCCGCTCTCGGCGTTCCAGCCGTCGCCGTCGCGGGCATTGCGGCGGAATCGCTCGAGCGCGCGGGTGACGGTCTCCTGTACGAAGTCCTCGGCGAAGCGGGTCTCCACCAGCAGGCGTTCCTGGGTGGTCGGGCGTAGCGGCATGCGTTTCTGCTCGGCGACCGAGAAAATCCAGCCGCTGCGTACCCACGGCCCCAGCACCGCCAATGCGTGGCGAACCAGATTGTCCGCCAGCAGTTTCCACGCCGGCCCCTCGAATCCAGCCTTGCGGACCAGCTCGAACAGCTCGTGTTCGGCCGCGCCTCTCTCCGGATCGGTCATGTTGTCGGTGTCCTCACCCTGCACCTCCTGATCACTGACGAACACGTTATAGCGGTGGCAAACACACCGCCTCTCTTTCAGCTAATGATCAGTATCCGCGAAACGCGTAAATTGTTCCTTGACAGCGCATTTCATGTAAAGGCAGCATTTACACATGAGTGATTCCCGCCACGGAGACACCGCTGACGAACGCGTGGTCCTGGCAAAACTGCTGTCCACCAATGCCGAATTCGTCGCCGAGGTGCTACGCCCCAGCGACGGCAAGCCCGCCCCCTCGGTGATGGCGGCCCTGCGCGCGGCCCGCAGCCTCGACGGCGTCGTCGACGACGTTCTGCGTTCCCTGGTCCGGCAGGCCAGGGACGAGGGGCGCACCTGGGCCGAGATCGGCGAAATCTTCGGCACCTCACGCCAAGCCGCCTTCCAGCGATTCGGCGGTCCGGCTGCCGGTCTCACCATCCCGCCCGCCCCTTCCCTCCCGCCCATGCCGCAGATGCCGCCGATGCCCCAGGTGCCACCCATGCCCGAGATGCCCGACTGGCCGAATATGCCTGGCATGCCGAACATTCCGGGCCGGCCGTTCGGCGGACCCGGACACAGGGGCGGCCGCCATGAACACGAGCAGCACCGCCCAGGTCGGCCCGGCTGGGGCCCGAACCCGGGTGACGACCAGCCCGCCGAATGAGCATCACCCGCGGCCTCGGCGTCGGTCATTCGCCTGCTGCGCGACACGGGGTGGGTGGTTTTGGCGGATCTGACCGCGGGCGCGTTAGCCTCCCGTTATCTCGACGCCGCGCCCGAACCGGACTATTCGGTCGAACCATGGGTTGTGTGGGCGCGCGTCGGCAATAATGCCGGACGCCTGCCCGATTCGCTGCCCGCCGAATGAGGAGCCCATGCGCGCGCACTCCCGCCGTCATGCCATCGTGATGCTCGCGACCGCCGCCACCGCACTGCTCACCGGCGGCACCTTGGCCGCGGCGGCGCCCCCGCCGGCGAGCCTGCCCGCGCTGGGCGCGGACTTCCACTGGGGTGTGGCCTCGGCGGGGTTCCAGAACGAAGGCCATGCGCCCGACAGCAATTGGCGCCGGTACGTCGAGACGCATTCGGACTACGACCGCTACGGCGACAGCGTCGACTTCTTCGACCGGTATGCCGCCGATATCGCGCTGGCCGCGGAGCTGGGCGTGAACACCTACCGACTCAGCATCGAATGGGCTCGGGTGCAGCCGCGGCAGGGGGTGTGGGACGAGGACGGTTTCGCCTTCTACGACAAGGTGATCGCCGCCATCCGGGCGGCCGGGATGCGGCCGATGATCACTCTGGACCACTGGGTCTACCCGGGCTGGGAGGCCGATCGCGGCGGGTGGGCGAATCCGGGGATGGTCGAGGACTGGCTGGCGAACATGCGCACGGTGGTCGACCGCTACGCCGGCGACGATCCGATGTGGGTGACCATCAACGAGCCCTTCGCCTACATCATGAACGAGGTCCGCAACGGCGGGCTGCCCGCCGCCGACATCCCGGCCATGCAGGCGCGGCTGGCGCAGGCGCACAACGGCATCTACGACTACATCCACGCCCGCCAGGCCGGCGCCATGGTGACCAGCAATGTCGCCTATGTGCCCGCCGCGGACCCGATCGTCAACGGCGCCATGCTCGATGCGATCGCGGCCAAGCTCGACTTCGTCGGCATCGACTACTACTACGGCCTGTCCCCGGACACGGCCGCCGAGTACACCAATTTCGCCTCCTCGGCGCTGTGGAAGCTGCCGCTGCAGGCCGACGGCCTGTACTACACGCTGCGCTACTTCACCCACCGGTTCCCCGGCAAGCCGCTCTACATCGTCGAGAACGGCATGCCCACCGAGAACGGCGCACCCCGCGCCGACGGCTACACTCGCGCCGACGACCTGCGCGACACCGTCTACTGGTTGCAGCGCGCGAAGGCCGACGGCATGAACATCATCGGCTACAACTACTGGAGCCTGACCGACAACTACGAGTGGGGTTCCTACACACCGCGTTTCGGTCTCTACACCGTCGACGTGCGCACCGACCCGAACCTGACGCGCCGTCCCACCGACGCCGTGGACGCGTACCGCGCCATCGCCCGCGACGCCGGGGTGCCCACGGGCTACCTGCCGACCCGTCTGCCCGCGACCTGCTCGCTGGTCGACGCCCTCGATAGCTGCGCCGACCCGGTCACCCTGCCGCGCTAGCCCGGCGTACGCTCGACCGCCGCGGTGAGCGCGCGTATCCCGGCCGTCCGTTCGTTGACACGGGATTTCTCGTCGCTGGCTGGTTGCACCGGACTGTGACTCCCCCTCGTGGAACTGCTTGGGCCACAGGCCGGTACGTCTGGAACGGTAGGCGCGGGCCGGGCCGCTCCGACAGCGACGATCGGCCGTTGCCGGGCGAAGCGGCTGGTGAGAGCCGCGCTCGGGATTTCCGGTCCGGCTAATCCGACGCCGGCCGGCGTCGGGAGATCTGTCGCACACCGCGACACGCCCGCCGCTGCCCCGACATTCAGTTAATCGACAGCTACGCTCCGATTCGGGACATTCCGACCACCCGTCCCGGAGGAGGAGCCCCGATGCGCCGACGTCTGCACCGCCTCGTCCTGGCCGGGATCGCCACCGCCGCGACGCTGCTGCCGGTCGTGAGCGTCGCCCACGCCACCCCGGCCACGCCCCCGGCCGCGGGCGGCACCCGAGGCAGCCTGGGCGCGGAGTTCCTGTGGGGTGTGGCCGCGTCCGGATTCCAGTCCGAGGGGCATGCGCCCGACAGCAACTGGACGCACTACATCGACAACAACCCCGGCTGGGACCGCTACCGCGACTCCATCGACTTCCGCTCCCGCTACCCCAGCGACATCGCCCTGGCCGCGAGCCTGGGCTCGAAGGTGTTCCGCATCGGCATCGAATGGGCACGGGTGCAGCCCGAACCCGGGGTGTGGGACGAGGACGGCTTCGCCTTCTACGACCGCCTCGTCGACGACATCGTGGCCAATGGCATGAAACCCATGCTGACGTTGGACCATTGGGTGTATCCGGGCTGGGAGGCCGACCGCGGCGGGTGGCGCAATCCGGACATGGTCGAGGACTGGCTGGCCAACGCCCGCAAGGTCGTCGACCGCTACACCTCGCGAAATCCGGTGTGGGTCACGGTGAACGAGCCCGTCGCCTACATCATGCACGAGGTGCGCCAGAACGAGACCGACGCCGACGAGATGCTCGACAAGGTCGCCGACGTGCACAACCAGATCTACGACTACATCCACCAGGTGCAGCCCAAGGCCCTGGTCACCAGCAATGTCGGGTATGTGGCGGGTTCGGAATCACAGGTCAACGGCCCGCTCATGGAGCGCATCGGCGACAAGCTCGACTTCATCGGCGTGGACTACTATTTCGGCCTGGACGCGCCCAAGTCCAATGCCGTCAACCTGCCCGACGGTTCGGCCGCCCCGCCACCCGGGATGTGGGAGCTGCCCATCCGGCCCGAGGGCATCTACTATGCGCTGCAACACTATTCGCAGAAGTTCCCGGGCAAGCCGCTGTGGGTGGTGGAGAACGGGATGCCCACCGAGGACGGCAAGCCCCGCGTCGACGGCTACACCCGCTCGGACCATTTGCGCGACACCGTCTACTGGTTGCAGCGCGCCAAGGCCGACGGCATGAACCTGATCGGCTACAACTACTGGAGTCTCACCGACAACTACGAGTGGGGTTCCTACACACCGCGTTTCGGTCTCTACACCGTCGACGTGCGCACCGACCCGAACCTGACGCGCAAGCCCACCGACGCCGTCGACACCTACCGCCAGATCATCAAGGCCGGTGGCGTGCCGTCGGGCTACGAGCCGGTGCGCTTCCCGTCGGAATGCCACCTGGTGGATCCACCGGCCAGCTGCGACTCCCCCGTCACCATCCCGAGTGCGGCCGCGGCGCCCGCCTCCTGATTCGGCCGCCGCGGCGGGGGTCAGCGATCGCGCTTCCGCACCGCGCGTTCGATCTCCTCCGCCAGGGTCGCCCCGCCGACCTCGCGGGCCGCGGCCTGGAACCGGTCGCGAAAGCGATCCAGGTCCAGGTCCAGGCTCTCGCCGGTGTACTCCACGCCCGAGGCCTCGCGGATGACGCGGATCATCTCGTCGGCCAGGACGGCGATGTGGGTGCGAATCAGCTTGCGCAGCACACCCGACAGAGCGATGTCGGTTCCCACGTCGTAGAGGATGAGCGCGCCTGTGAGCATGGCCGGTTCGGGGACCCGCCAGCGTTCGCCGAGGCGTTCGAGGTAGCCGGCGGCGAGCAGATCGTCGAGGATCTCGGGGCGGCGATCGCCGAGCAATTCGGTCAGGGCGTCGTCGTCGAGGATCGTGCCGGTGTCGGCCCCGGCGCTGTAGCGCGGATCGAAGACCTCCCGCCAGTCCCCGTCCCCGGGCACCTCCGCCTCGAACACCTCCCGGATCGCGTCCAGGCGCAGCCCGCGCCCCTGCATGGCGATGATGGCGCGCAACCGTTCGAGGTGCTGGGGACCGTAGACCGCTTCCTTGCCGGACCGTCCGGGCCTGGGCAGCACGCCGACCGAGTGGTAATACCGGATGGTGCGGGCGGCGACCCCGCTGAGTTCGGCGAGTTGCAGACGGCTGTATCGATCCACCCGAACAGCATAGATACCGCCACCGGCGGACGTTGACAGCCACAACTGTCCGCGTTAGCGTAACCGCCGCCACACTGTCGACGACGACAAGGGAGATCCCATGACCCAACGCGATACCGATTTCGACGTGCTCATCGTCGGGTCCGGATTCGGCGGGAGTGTGAGCGCACTGCGCCTGACCGAGAAGGGCTACACCGTCGGTGTGCTCGAGGCGGGGCAGCGCTACACCGACGATCAGCTCCCCGACACCAGCTGGGATCTGCGCAAGTTCCTGTGGGCGCCGAAGCTGGGCTGCTTCGGGATTCAGCGCATTCACCCGCTGCGCGATGTCCTGATTCTCGCGGGCGCGGGCGTGGGCGGCGGTTCGCTGAACTACGCCAACACCCTTTATGTGCCGCCTGCGCCGTTCTTCCAGGACCCGCAGTGGCGCGAGATCACCGACTGGCACGACGAACTCATGCCCTACTACGACCAGGCCCGCAAGATGCTGGGCGTGGTCACCAACCCGCATATGACGCCCGCCGACGAGATCTTCAAGCAGGTCGCCGAGGACATGGGCGTGGGCAACACCTTCGTGCAGACCCCGGTCGGCGTGTTCTTCGGCGAGGCCGGCAAGACGGTGCCCGACCCGTTCTTCGGTGGCGCGGGCCCGGACCGCACCGGCTGCATCGAATGCGGCGAGTGCATGACCGGCTGCCGCCACAACGCCAAGAACACCCTGGTCAAGAACTACCTGTACCTGGCGGAAAAGGGTGGCGCGCAGGTCTTCCCGATGACCACCGTCACCACCGTGCGCCCGCTGCCCGACGGCACCTGGGATGTGGAGACCGAGCGCACCGGTGCGTGGCTTCGCAAGCAGCCCAAGACCTACACCGCCAAGCACGTGGTGCTGGCCGCGGGCACCCGCGGCACCCAGCAGCTGCTGTTCGCCATGCGAGACAAGGGTGTGCTACCGCAGCTCTCGCCGCGGCTGGGCGTGCTGACCCGCACCAACTCCGAGTCCATCGTCGGCGCGGCGACCCGCAAGGTGAACCCGGATGTGGACTTCACCCGGGGCGTGGCCATCACCTCCTCCATCCACCCCACCCCCGACACCCATATCGAGCCGGTCCGCTACGGCAAGGGCTCCAATTCGATGGGCCTGCTGCAGACGCTCATGGTCGACGGCGGCGGCAAGATCCCGCGCTGGCTGCGGTTCCTGTGGACGGTGCTGCTGCATCCGCTGACACTGCTGCAGTTCCTGACGGTGCGGAACTGGAGTGAGCGCACCATCATCTCGCTGGTCATGCAGCATCTGGACAATTCGATCACCACCTACACCAAGCGCGGCCTTTTCGGGCGCAAGCTGACCTCCAAACAGGGCCACGGCGAACCGAATCCGACCTGGATCCCGGTCGGCAATCAGTTCACCCGCGCGGTCGCGGACAAGATCGGCGGCGTCGCGGGCGGTTCCTGGGGTGAAGTCTTCAATATCCCCATGACCGCGCACTTCCTGGGTGGCGCGGCGATCGGCGCGGACGCCGACCACGGTGTCATCGACCCCTACCACCGCGTCTACGGCTACCCGACCCTGAGCGTGGTCGACGGTGCGGCGGTCTCGGCGAACCTGGGCGTGAACCCGTCGCTGACCATCACCGCGCAGGCCGAGCGCGCGGCGGCGCTGTGGCCCAACAAGGGCCAGGCCGACACCCGCCCGTCGCAGGCGGCCGGGTACTCCCGCATTGCACCCGTTGCACCGGTGCAGCCGATGGTCCCGGCGAGCGCCCCGGCGGCCCTGGTGCTGCCGATCGTCGAGATCCGCAGTGGCGGGACCGAATCCACCCCGGCCTGATCCACACCCGCTACGGCGCAGGCCCGTCGATCGCTCCGATCGGCGGGCCTGCGCTTTTCGCGCTGGTCAGCCGCCCGCCGTGGAAGTCAGTGAGCGTGGATGTGCGCGAAGCCCATCGGTGAGGTGGGGGGCGGGACGGCGCCGACGGGGGCGCGGAATTCCTGCAGCGCGGCAAGCACATCCACGTGGCGGGCGGCGTAGCAGCGCACCTGCGGCAGGGCGTGGGCGACCTCGCTGCGTTCGAGGGGTTCGGCGTCGATGTAGCCGACCTGGTCCAGGCCCACGCCCAGGGTCTCGGCGATGCGGGTGATGGCCGCGGACTTGCGGCCCCAGCCGACCTCGACGGCGGCGAAGCGCTCGGCCACGCCGTGGCGGCGCAATTGCTCTACCGTCCAGGCCCATTCGCCGCGGGAGGCGACGGCGTGCATGACGCCGCGCTCGTTGAGGATGCGCAGCGAGCGCGCGGCCTCGGCGCGCAGCGCGCCGGCGGTGGAGTCGCAGACCACCCCGTCCCACAGGGTGTTGTCGCACTCCCACACAAGCAATTTCACAGTCGCAGCGTTCATTGTTCCCCTGCCAGTCAGCAACCATCCGGTACCAAGGGTGCCGGACGGTCCCCTCTTTCACGAACCGCCCTGCGCGTGACATCGTAGGTGCTGTCTGGGCCAATGCACCAGCGCAGGGGAATTCGGAACGCCCAAGTTCCTATCTACTCGCGAGTACAGTGCGCGCGTGATCGCCGCTGGTAGCGTCGGATCCAGGCCGGATGAATCGAATGAAAGGGTCGAATGCCCATGCGGCAGCGCTGGAAACTCGCGGGTGGCTCGCCCGTGCTCGCGCTGGCACTGGTACTGACCGGTTGCGGGGCAGCCGAGGATTCGCCGCCGGTGGTGGTGAGTTCGCTGACGCTGGCGCCCCACCCCTCCACGGCCGCCGCGGCACAGCCCACCGCGCCCGCCCCGGCCACCGGCACACCCCAGCCCACGGGATCGGCCGCAGCGACCGCGCCGGGAGTGCCGACGGCCGATCCCTTCCCGGATCAGAACCTCATCGACCACACCGAGTGGACCGACGACTCCGACGGGCGCCGGTTGCGCGTCTACCCGACCCCGGCCGGGCGCGCCGACACTTTCCCCGCCGCGCTCGGGCGGGCCTGGCAGGAGGTGCTCACCTCCGCCCCCGAAGCCGACACCCCCGGCATGTACGACCAGTTCCGCTGCCACTGGGAGTGGGCGCGTGCGGTGACACCCGACAAGATCAGCTGGAATCTCGAGCCGTGGCGGCCCGCGGTGGGCTATGGCGCGACGGTGACGGCGCTGTGCAATCCGGGCGGACCCGAGCGCTGAGTAGCCGTTCGGCGCGGTAACAATGGCGCACCGACGAAACCGGTTGTCCGCGAGAACCTTCGAGCGCTCCGGTAAATGTGCGTATCGTGGGTGGCGTCCAGCGCGAACTCCTGGGAGGGAGGGTTCCGGTGCGCGCCTCCGCAGCCGCGAGCTCTACGCCCACGCCGCCCGCCGCCCGGGGACCGGCGCGCCCGGACCTGCGCGGACTGTTTCCCGCGCTGGCCGAAACCTCCGACGTCTACCTCGATTCGGCGTCCACCACCCAGAAGCCGCTGCCGGTGATCCGCGCGGTGCACCGCTATCACAGTGAGCGCACCGCCAATGCCGGGCGCGGCACCTACCCGTGGGCCAGCAGCCTGACCCACCGCATCGAGGCGGTGCGCGCGCGAATGGCCGAATTCATCGGGGCCGCACCGGATGAGGTGGCGTTCACGGCCGGGTCCACGGCCGGGCTGAACGCGGTGGCGCTGGCGTGGGGCCTGGCGAATCTGCGCAACGGCGACGAAATCCTCTACAGCCCACGCGATCACGCCTCGAACGTGTATCCGTGGCATCATCTGCGGCAGCTGCTGCGCGGGTTCGGGCGCACGATCCGGCTGGTGCCGTATCGGGTCACCGCGTTGGGTGAGGCCGATATCGAGGATGTGGCAGCGCGTATCACGCCCCGCACCCGGTTGATCACCGTCGGGCATCTGCATCATGTGTTCGGGGCGCTGACCACGCTCGAGGAGTTGCGCGGGCGCATCGATCCGGCGATCGCACTGTGTTTCGACTGCAGTCAGTCCGGCGGGCATCTGCCGGTGCGGGTGGCGGAGCTGGACGCGGATTTCGCGGTGTTCTCCGCGCACAAGATGTTCGGGGCGCCCGGGACCGGTGTGCTGTATTGCCGACGGCGACGTCACGTGGAGTTGGCCCCGTTCCTGCCGGGCGGCAATTCGGCGGTGTCACTGGGCGATTCGGGGCTTGTGTCCGGTTCCATGCCGCAGTTGCTCGAAGGCGGCACGCACAATATCCCCGGCATCCTGGCGCTGGGCGCGGCCCTCGAGGTGCTCGGCGAGCTGGGTCTGGACACTGTCGCCGACCACAATCGGGCCCTGACCCTGCGGCTGATCGCGGGCCTCCGCCCGATTGCGGGCGTGGAGTTCCTGCCGGGTCCGGCGTACGCGCCGTGCGAAACCGCGTACGGGATCGTGTCTTTCACCTTGGACGGGATCAGCGCCGCCGATCTGGGGTTCGTGCTCGGCGAGCTGGGGTTCCTGGTCCGCACCGGCGCGCACTGTGTGCCCGTCGACGATGTGGGGATGGACGAGGATTCGGTGCGGGTCAGCACCCACGTCTACAACACCTTCGACGAGATCGACCGGTTCACCGAGTGTGTCGCCACGATTGCCGAGGAGGTCTCTTGACCATGTCCGGCTCCGAACCCCGCTACGACCGGCGTGCCGCCTCCCGGGTGCTGGCCGCCCTGGCCCGGCCCGGATTGGGCGCGCCCCCGGTGCTGCCACCGCCGCGGCGGGTCGAATACACGTGCGCGACACTGCAGTCGGAGCCCGGCTCGCATCTGACGCTGTCGCAGCGACTGTATCTGGAGCGCTTCATGCGGCCGTGCCGCGCCGACCAGGTGACCAGCGCGACCCATCGCATCGCCTGGACCGACAGCGACGGCATCCCCAATACCGGGCACTACCGCGTGGGCGGGCTGGGTCCGATCGTGCCCATCGCCATGCGTGAGACGGTGCTGACGCTGTGGCACGCGCTGCAGGCCGATACCGCACTGGCGCTGCGCATGTCGGAGCTGAGCCCGCGCGACGAGGCGGTGCTCGAGGGCACCACCACCGATCACGAGCCGTTCGAGATCTTCCGGGTGGGCATCGAGGCGGCGGGGCGGGCGCTGGCCCAGCACGCGCTGCTGGCCCGCTGGACGCCGTATCGGACCCCGGCCGAATTCGCGGCCGGCATGCGGGATTCGGGAATCTACGGGGCGGTGGCGACACGCTGGTACTGGGAGCTGCAGGCCTCGAGCTACCGGCGCGGCATGATCGCGGCGACCCTGACCACCCAACCCGATGGGACCGTGCGGTATTCGGCGGATACGGTGGCAACGCTACGCGCGATGAAGGACATGACCATCGAGGACGCGCACCGGGTCATGCGCCGCGCCACCCACACCGAGGGATTGAGCGTGGCCGCGGCCATCACCAAGTACCACGACGAGCTCGATCTGATCTCGCGCCAGTACGCCCTGCTGCCGCCGGGGACGCGACCGGCGTGCCTGGCGGCCATGCCGCATCAGCTCGACGGGGAGCACTACAGCATCCTGCCGGTGGTCATCGACAGGTTCACCGACGTGTTCATTCGCATGGTGGAGCGGGTCACCGTGGCCGAGGTGGCACCCGATACCGGTTCGGACACCGCGGAACTCGCCGCCGAGGACCGGGTGTTCTACGTGCCGGACATGACCTGCAAGCACTGCATCCGCACCATCACCGGGGTGCTGGAGTCGATGAGCGTGGGTGTGCAGGACATCGATCTGATCACCAAGCGGGTGGTGGCGGAGTTCCGCAGTCCCCGCAACCGCCATCGCGTGTTCGAGGCCTTGCGCGACAGCGGCTACAACCCGACCGCGGTGGCGCCCGCGGCCACCGAGTCCGCGGTATGACCGCTGCCGCCCCGCCGGGACTGCCGGCGAAGATGCATGCGCTGGTGCGGGAATTCGTGGCCACGCCGGGCGCGATCGCCGAGGCGGTGGCCGAGTTCGGGTCACCGACGCATCTGGTGTTCCCGCAGGTGTTCGCCGAGAACCTGGAACGGCTGCGGGCCGAGCTGGCGGCGCGGGTGCGGGGGTTCCGGATCTGCTACGCGCACAAGGTGAATCAGTCGCGGGCGTTCGTGGACGCGGCGCGGGCCGCGGGCGCCGGCATCGATGTGGCCTCGGCGGCGGAGCTCGACAGCGCGCTGAAGGCGGGTTTCGAGCCGGAGCGGATCGAGGTGACCGGGCCCAAGGGTGAGAGGTTCGTGCGGGAGCTGGTGGGCAGCGGGGTGACGATCAACGTCGACAATGTGTGGGAGCTGGAACGCATTGCGGCGCTGGCGGACACCCGGGTGCCGGTCCTGGTGCGGGTGTGCGGGTTCGCGGGGACGGCGGTGAGCCGGTTCGGGGTGCCCCTTCATCGTATCGACACGGTCTTGGCGCTGCTGGCAGAGCACAGGGAGCGGATCGAGTTCCGCGGGTTCGCCTTTCACCTGGATTCGGGCGAACCCGCCGAGCGGGTGCGGGCGGTGGAGAGCTGCCTGGCCTTGACCGAGCGCGCCTACGGGTACGGGCTCTGCCCGTCGGTGCTGAATGTCGGCGGCGGTTTCCGGCAGGTGTTCACCGCGGACGCGGATGCGTTCGATGCGTATGTGCACGCGCTGCGGGAATCGCTGGTGGGGCGCGGGGAGCCGATGACATGGGGCGGCAACACCTTCGGGTTCCAGCTCGACAGCGGCGTCGTGCACGGGACACCGGTTTTTCACAAATACGCCAACATTGTGAGTGCCGACCGCATGCTGGCAGACCTGCTGGATACGGGGCTGGAATCCCACGGGGGCCGCACTTTTGCACAGCTGGCTGGGGAGAACTCGATCGGGATCTGGCTGGAACCGGGCAAGGCGCTGGCCGACCATGCCGGGATCACCGTGGCGCGCGTGGAATTCGTGAAGGAGACCGCCGACGGCAGCACCCTGGTGAATCTGGATCTGAGCCGCGACACCGTCACCCCGGCCGATCAGGAGGTGATGGTGGACCCGATCCTGGTGCCCGCCCACGGCCGGGAGCGCGTGAATGCCGGCGCGGTGGGGGTGTTTCTGGCCGGGCGGCTGTGCCTGGAGCGGGATCTGATCACCGCTCACAAGGTGTGGCTGCCGCGGCTGCCCGCGCCCGGGGATTTTGTGGTCTTCCCCAATACCGGCGCCTACCACATGGATTTGTCGGCAGCGCGTGCGTCGATGCATCCGGTGCCGCCCAAACTGGTGGTGGCGCAGCGGTCCGGGACGTTCTCGGTGTGCCGCGACGTCGACCGGCACGAGCTGCCCTGAAGCGACACGAGGTGCACTGATGCGCTACGACCACATCACCGAGCTGATCGGCAATACCCCGCTGCTGCGGCTGGATCCGGCCGTGCACGGGCTCGCGCACGTGGAGCTCTACGCCAAGCTCGAGTTCTACAACCCGTTCGGCTCGGTGAAGGATCGGGTGGCGTGGGGCATGATCCGCGATGATCTGGACGATATCGTCGCCCGGAAGCAGACCTTGATCGAGGCGTCGAGCGGCAATACCGCGAAGGCGCTGCGCATTCTGGCGTCCGTGCACGGGATCGGGTTGCGGGCGGTGACCAATCGGATCAAGGTCGCCGAGGTGCGGGAGTTGTTGCAGCTGCTGGGCACCGACATCGAAGAGCTGCCCGGATTGTCGGAGTGCCCGGATCCGACCGCGCCCAACGACGTGTACTCGGTCATCGAATCGACCATGGCCCGCACGCCCGGAGCCTGGTATCACCCCTCGCAGTACACCAGCGAGAAGAACATCGAGGCGCATCATCACGGGACCGGACGCGAGATCCACGAGGATCTGGCGCGCGATGGCATCACCCGGGTCGACTATCTGGTCGGCGGGCTGGGTACCACCGGGTCGACCCGCGGCACGGCGACGTTTCTGCGCAAACACAATCCGGAGTTGAAGTCCATCGCGGTGGTGTCCGAGCGCAGCGATTTCATTCCCGGCATCCGCTCGGAGACCGAGATGTGGGATGTGGGGTTGTTCCAGCCCGAGTTCTACGACCACATCCTGGCGATCGAGGCCGGGCGCGCGGTCGACGCGACGCTCGAGCTGGCCACCGCGCACGGTGTGCTCGCCGGGCCCACCAGCGGCGCCACCTACGCCGCGGCCCTGGAGTTGTTCGGGGACCTGGAACCACCCGCCGCGCAGGCCGATCCGCTCGTCGCTGTCATCATCGTGTGCGATCGGCTGGAGCCGTACCTGTCCTACATTCGCAAGCGCCGCCCGGAACTGTTCGGCAAACCCGGGCGCGCGCCCGCTCCGACCGCGACCGAACTGTCGGCGGTCCCGGCCCTGTCCCCCGACGAGCTCGAGGAGCTGGATCGCACGGCACGACCCACGATCGTCGACACCCGGGGCGCGATGGCGTACCGGATCGCGCACGTGCCCGGGGCGTTGAACATTCGCGATGACCAGCTCGACGACATGCTCGCCCAGGGTGTCCCGTTCTCGCGTTCGCGCCCTGTGGTTTTCGTCTGCCCGGTCGGTGAGGTCTCGTCGCGCTTCGCGGCGCTGGCCCGCCGCGCGGGGTATGACGCGCGCAGTCTCGCGGGTGGTATCACCGCGTGGCGAGACGCGGGCAAACCCATGGAATCCGCGCCGCGACCCGAATGAGCCACGGGGCGGCCGATTCCCGCGGCCACGGCGGTGGCGCGTAGCGCCGGACGATCCACACACGGCCCGCACGCGGGCGGGTCAGCGCGACGGCGACGAGTTGGTAATCGCCGAAGACTTAACGAAGTTCGCGTAGTTCCTGGTCAGATCCGGTGTGGTGAGATTACAGGAGTCGTCTCGTTCAGGTGCTGTCAGATGGTGGGGCGGGTGGCGCCGAACTCGGCGGCGATCTGGTCAGCGGTGTAGCAATCAACTCGAAGCCCCAGCAACCAGCCCGACCCCAGCTGTAAACACTGTCCGCAGAACGTCCCGCCCGCCGACGGGATCGTTGCGTCGGCAAGCAACGCGAAATCAGATGCTCACTGCGAGTCTGCGCCCGGCGGCCGTACGAACCAAGCTGCGCCGCATCAACATTCAACTGCTCGGCCAAGCGGCCCACTGCCACCGCCGGTGCGGCGGAAACCCTATCCAACGAATCCGAGCCACGGCAGACTGCACAAGATCACCGCAAGGCCCAGGCGCACACTCGCCCCGCGACCGTGCGGCGCTACGAACGTCAGATCCGCTGGGTTGAGGGTGAAATACCGGAACAGCTCCTCCCGGCTGATCTCCGGAAACTCCGGAAGACGCTGCACCTCCTCATCCGCAAACGCCCGCGTTGCCACGAACCCTGGCACCCGGACCAACGTCATCGGCTGCCAACCCGAGCACCAACCCCTCCACCCTGCGTCCGAAACCGCCGAATCACCCTCTACCAGGCCGCATCCCGAACGTCATTGGATTTCGGCGATTACTACCGGAACCCCCTAGTGGACGACGTCCACGTGCATCGGTCCCCTGACCGCGAATCATGTTGAGCAACAGGTTAACCGGAATCGGGACAGGGGCCCGTGCGAATTCGGTGAACTTCGTGGAGTCTGCACTTCGGCGTTCGGGGCGCTAAGGTGCCGGGGGTCGAATTCACCAGCGTTGCCAGGAGTTTCACCATCAGCATCGAGCCAGCCGCGGGTCAGGCTACCGACCTGCGCATCACCCTGACCGTCTGTCATGCCACCACCGTCGTGTGTTTCTCGGCGGGTGTCGTCTCCATCCTGATCGGCACCTATACCGATGCCGGGTCGGTGTTCAACATGGTCGGTGTGGTGCTGTGGCTGGTGGCGCTGGCCGCCAGGATCGGGGTGTTCGCGATCACCCGGTCGCGGTCCGGGCACGCCGAATAACTCGATCCGGGCGGACCGGGAGCTCGATCCGGACATACCGGGCAGCGGGGTTCGCGCACGCCGGTAGCGGGCGGGTTGTTCGCTGGTGGCGAGCCGATGCCCGACCGGGGCATCGCTGCTGGCACGATGATCTCGTGGAGTGGGCGTTCGGACTCGTGTTGCTGGTGTCGGTGGCGGTCGCGCTGGCGGCCGGTGCGCGCCGGCTGGGGTTGGGTGAGCCGTTCGTGCTCACCGTGGCCGGGGTGATCGGCTCGTATCTGCCGCTGGTGCCGGAGTTCGATGTCGAACCCGAGCTGGTGTTGCTGGGATTGCTGCCGCCGCTGTTGTACACGACGGCGATTCGCACGTCGCTGGTGGATTTCCGGCCGAAGAAGACCTCGATCACGCTGCTGTCGGTGGGCCTGGTGCTGTTCACCGCGTTCGCGGTGGGCGGGGTGGTGTATTGGCTGCTGCCGGTGCCGTTCTCGGCGGCGGTGGCGATCGGCGCGATCGTGGCCCCGCCGGACGCGGTGGCCGCTACCGCGGTGGCGCGCCGGGTCGGGATGCCGCGCCGGATCGTGACCCTGCTCGAAGGCGAGTCGCTGTTCAACGACGCCACCGCGCTGGTGACCCTGCGGACCGCGGTGGCCGCCATGGCCGGCAGCGTGACGGCTTGGCAGGCGGGCGCGAGTTTCGTCGGCGCGGCCGGTGGCGGCGCGCTCATCGGCGGGGTGGCCGCGATGCTGCTGGCGTTCCTGCGGCGGCGCATCACCGATCCGGTGCTGGACACGAGCGTGTCGCTGCTGGCGCCGTGGATCGCGTACCTGCCGGCCGAAGGCGTGCACGCCTCGGGGGTGATCGCGGTGGTGACCTGTGGCCTGATCCTGGGTCACGGCGCCCCGAAGTGGCAGAGCGCGGCCTCGCGCATCGCCGAGCACACCAACTGGCGCACCATCCAATTCCTGCTCGAGAGCGCGGTTTTCCTGCTGATCGGCCTGCAGGTGCGCCATCTGGTCGAGGACGCCTGGCACAGCGGGCTGCCGCATTCGACGCTGCTGTGGACGTGTGCCGCGGTGCTGGTGACGGTGATCGTGGTGCGCCCGGTGTGGGTGTTCCCGGCGACCTACGGGGCCTGGCAGGTCGAGGGGCGCCGGCAGGGAAGACCCAAGCCGGAGTGGACCGGTCCGGCCGTGGTGTCGTGGGCGGGCATGCGCGGCGTGGTGACGCTGGCCGCGGCGCTGCTGCTGCCCGCCGACACCCGCGAGCTGGCGACGCTGCGGCTGCTGGCGGTCGTCGTGGTGGGCGGAACTCTGCTGCTGCAAGGCTTGTCGCTGCCGTGGCTGGTGCGGGTGCTGCGACTTCGCGGGCCCAGCCAGGCCGAAGACCTGTTGCAGGAGGCGAATCTGCTGCAACAGGCGACCGTCGCGGGCCTGCGGGCCCTGGAGGAGAACATCGCCCCCGAGACCCCGCCGGACGTGGTCGACGCCCTGCGCAACCGGGTCGTGGTGCGCGCCCAGTCGGCGTGGGAGTTGCTGGGCCGCTCCGAATCCCAGCGCGTCACGCCCAGTGGCGAGTACCGCCGGCTGCGCCTGGCGATGCTGGCCGCCGAGCGCGAAACCGTGCTGCGTATCCGTGATTCGGGCCAGGTCGACCAGGAGGTCCTGCAGGCGGTCATGGCGACCCTCGATATCGAGGAGTCCACCATCGACCGTGTGGCCGAGGCCGAGGAGGACGACGGCACCCCGCTGCGCTCCCCTCTCACCGCCGGCGCCTGCGAGCACCTGCGCGAGGCGCCCGGTGTCCGCGTCCCAGACACCCCGGACGCCTGCGGTGAATGCCTCGACGAGGGCCTGGTGTGGGTTCATCTGCGGATGTGCCTGGACTGCGGCCATGTCGCCTGTTGCGATTCCTCGCCGGGAAACCACGCCACCAAGCACTTCAACGACACCGGCCATCCGGTCATGCGCAGTGTCGAGCCGGGTGAATCCTGGCGCTGGTGCTACCTGGACGAACTGCTGGGCTGACCCCGCCCGCCTGACCGCGGCCGGGTGGGCGGCCTTCGACGGGCATATCGCGGCACTGCGGGGAGATCGTCGCGGGCGCGAGGCCGCCGAGCGATCCCGTCTGGCTGACCCGTTGCCGGCGGGCCGGGTGTGTGGTCAGTCGGTCATCGCCAGTCGTTGCGGTCGGCCATGGCGCGCGCCGACCAGCGGACGGCGTAGCCGATCATGAAGCACGGCAGCGAGGCCAGCACGAATACCGCTGTCGCGACCACGAATCCGCTGACCAGTCCCATGATCAGCGATTGCCAGCCGGGATCGCAGCGGCTGGTCAGCCCGCTCACCGCGGCGCAGTCGCCGAAGGTGGCCTGCCCGTAGAGGTGGGCCCACAGCGTCACTGCCGCCCAGATCGACAGTGCCAGCAGCACATTGACGATGTACCAGCAGCGCACCAGTTTCCGGACGAAGATCAGCGCCCCGAGCTGCCCGGCGTCGAGACCGTCGGCGACATCGTCATTGACGCCCAGGTGGCGTCCCCACCCGGAGGGCTCGGGGACCTCGACGAGGGGTTTGCTGGCGTACCGGGTTGCGGTCATACAGGTCGATCCTTCTGCACCTCGAACAGTCCACGGGCACAGATTGATTCGCCATGCCGACCCGAACTGAAGACAAATCCGGGATCGATCATCGCAGTGCCGGCCGGTTTCCGATGGTTTTGCGGCGGAATCGTGGTCGATCACAATCGCGGAGCGGGGAGGTGCCGAGGCCATCGGCTGTGGTGCGGCGGCGCCGAGGCCGGGATCGGTGGAAGGCCTCGGCGCCGCCGTTGTCGCGGCGCCGCCGGGTGCGGAGACGCGAGGTGCGAGTCCCGGGGAAGAGACTCGCGGGGATCCGGTGCCGCAGGCGTCTGCGCGTGTTCGCCGGAGGCATTACTCGGACGATCAGAACGGTAGCGAGACAGTAGCTATCGTGCGCGCCGGGCGCGCAGATTAGGGGATTGTTAGGGGGCTGAGAGCTTTTCGGGCCACGAAGCGCACGGCTGTGCGATAACGGCTGGTCGCAGCCCTGGGCGATCCGTCTGGTTGGTACGGAACGGGAAGTTCGATAAGCGCGTGCCGCGGTCCCGCGGCACCGACACTGAGGGTAAGCGCCTACGGGCGCCGTGAATTTCATTCCTTCTTCCATCTGGGGAGATGATCGTCAATGATCCGATCACGGAAGTCGGCCCTCACCGCACTCACCACCTTCGCCGCCGCAGCCGCCGCGCTCGTGCTCGCCGCGCCCGACGCCGGGGCGTATGTCACCAGCGTCACGGTCTCCAACGGGTCGGCCATCAGCCTCGGCGGTGGTTACGGCACCAACTGCTCGTACACGCTCACCGTGAACGGCAGCCCGAACGAGTACGTCTGGCTCTACGACAGCGTCAGCGCCACGTTCAATCCGCAGCAGTTCAGCCTCGGCAGCGGCGGTACCGCCACCTCGACGTGGACCCCCACCGCGACCGGTATCCACTATGTCCAAGCCTGGTCCTACAACGGCTCGCAGTGGGCGACGGTCACGGTCAAGACGGGCATGAACCTGGGCAGCGCCTGCGTGGTCACCGGCTGACACCCCCGCGTCGGGGTGCCGGTAAGGATCGTGTCACCGGCCGCAAGTTCGGGCGAAGGCCGTGTACGTCGGCGGTTAGGATCGTGCGACCTGCCGCAATTGTCCTGTGGCGGTGCTGAAGTGGTGGCTGGTCGATCACGTGACTCAGATCGAGCGCAGCGGCGAGCGGGTGCGCGAGCATCTGCTGTCCGAGCTGCGACGCCGGAAGCTGGAACCACCCACGTCCGGACGTATGGACAGGATCGTCGGGTCGGCGTTGAGCCGCGGCGAGGATGCGCTGTTCGACCGGGTGCTGTCGCGGTTGTCGACCGAGGTGGTTGCGAAGCTGTTGGCGTTGGTCGCGGCGGCCGGGGACGAGGATTGCGAGCTGGATGGCGGCAGCGCGGTGTTGGCATCGGTCCGCTCGGATCCGGGCAACGTCAGCATGAACACGATGCTGACCGAGATCGCAAAGCTCGAAGCGGTGCGCGAGGTCGGGGTGCCGGGCGATGTGTTCGCCGAGATCGGGCCGAAGATCGTGAAGAGCTGGCGCGCCCGGGCCGCGGTGGAATCGCCGAGCCATCTGCGCGACCATCCGCCGCGGGCGAGGATGACGCTGTTGACGGCGCTGCTGCACTGTCGGCGCCGCGAGATCACCGACACCCTGGTCGAGTTGCTGAACTCCACGGTGCACCGGATCAACGCCCGCGCGGAGGCGCGGGTGACCAACGAGCTGATCAAGGAGTTCACGCGGGTCACCGGCAAGGAGAACCTGCTGTTCCAGGTCGCCGAAGCGACGGTGGACGCCGGGGACCGGTTGGTGCGCGACACCGTGTTCCCGGTGGCGTCGCAGGCGGTGCTGCGGGATCTGGTGACGGAGTTCAAATCGTCGGGGCCGACGTATCAACGGACGGTGAAGGCCACCCTTCGGGCGTCGTATACGAACCACTACCGGGCCGGGCTGATCAAGCTGCTGTCGGTGCTGGATTTTCCGCTCGAACAACACCACGCACCGTCCACTACCGGCTGATCTCCAGGAACGAAGTCCGCGTGCGGGTTTGTCGCCGCGGTCAGTCCGAAATCGGCCGCAGTACCGCTGCGCCGTACCAGTGGCAGATCAGCAGCGCCAGCTCGACGTCCAACCGGTCGTCGTCGGTGATCGGCCGCCCGCGTCGCGAAACTGCCCGCCCGACCCGGTATTTCACCGAATTGGAATGTAGATCGAGCTGCGCGGCAGCCGCCTTGTAGCTGGATCCAGTGCGCAGGAACACCCGCAGCGTCTCACGCAGCCGGGCATCGTTGTCGTTGTCGGCGGCCAATTCGCCGAGCACCTCGCTCACCCATTCGCCAACCTCCGCGCGGGCGCCGTCCAGGAGCGCCGCGGTCGATAGCCCCGGATCGCTCGCGGCGATGATCCTCGGTTCGACATCCCCGCGGGTGAGCGCGACCGAGCGTGCCCGCAGCGCATATCGATGGGAACGGCGGAACCCTGATACCCCCTGTCCCATGATGCCGATCGCCAGACGCGGTGGGTCCGGCCGCTTGCTCGCGAAATCACGGACCTTGGCCACCGCATCGGAGGGCTCGGACCGATATGGCAGCCAGGCCCATGCGCTCGTCCGGTCGGCGGCCCCGAACAGCGGCGCGGCCGCGGTGCCGACCGCCTCGGCCAGCTCACGGACGAAGCGTTGCAGCCGGGTCAGCTCGTCACTACTCGCGCCGGTGTCGGGATACCAGAGGATCAGCGCCAGGTGATGCCAACGCAGCGGGTAGCGGATGGATTCGGTCGCGGCATCGATATCGACCGGTTTATTCCCGGACAGCACCTCACGCACGAGCAGCGCGTGGGCGCTGTTGCGGCTCTCCAGCCACTGCTCGCGCTCGGTCTCGTACACCGCGACGACCTGCATGGTGATCCAGTCGACGTACTCGAACGTCGCGGTGGTGATCGCCTCCGCGACCGTGACACCGTCGGCGGGCGCGATAGCGCTGGCCCGCAATTCGGCGAAGACCAACTCGGTCATCCGCCGATGGCCGACCCGATAGGCACGCACCAGGGCCTTGACCGGAACTCCATGCTGGGCAAGGCGTCTGGCGTATTCGATGGCCGCCGTGGGAGCGTTGATCCGTGCGACGGGTATGTCGTGCTGCAGCGCGTGCAGGATGGTGTCGACATTGCCTTCCACGCTGGCGCCCAGCAGTTCGACGGTGGGGGCGTCGCCCCGCAATTCGGGGATATCGTCCTCGAGACCGCGCCGCAGGATCGCGGCGATATCCGTCACCCGCTCGTTCATGCGGGCGGCGATCCCCGCGACATAGCGGCCCACATCGACATCACCGCCGCGACGAAAACTCGTCACTCCCCAACGGTAGTTACTGCGCGGTTGCCGCGCGGGAAATCGCCAACATGTTCTCCGGGGACAACACCGGCGGCGAACTGCGTCGATCACATGGACCGGCTGCCTCCCGCGTCGCTGTCGTCGCTGCTCAGCGACACCGTATCGACCGGCCATTTTTCGGCTGGGGTCCGGGCGTTCGGGCCCATACCGGCTGCATACCAGCATGCGGATCGGACATTGCCACGATATGGACTCCTCCGGATCAGCGGTTCGAATCAGCTGGCCCGGCGGGAATATTCCGGCGGTGTCATCGTGCGGGTGACGGTGAGCAGCGTGCTCGCACCGGAACTTCGGAGATATGGCCGTCGATAAGCGGAATTCCGTAGCGGCGTTCGAATTTGGTCAGCAGTTCGACGTCGGCCGGGGCCGAGCCGCAGATGGCGAATCGTACCGATGAGGTGTTCGGCCGGTTTTGGGCGGGCAGATCCGACAGCAGCGCATATGTGGTCGGGACAGCGGAGATGTATGTGGCACGGCTGCGCTCGATCCGGTCGAAGAAAGTCTTCGGGCTGAAGGCCACGGTGGCGCGGCCATCGGCGAGCAGCGGCGACAAAGTGCCGACAACGATGCCGTTGACGTGGAACAGCGGCAGATTCAGCAGGCTGTGGTCGGCTGCGGTGAGTTCGAATGCCTCGATCACCATTGAGCACATGGCATTGAGGTTGGCGTGATCGACCGTCACGCTGTGGGGTTTGCCCCTGGTGCCGTTGGTGCGAAACAGCAGCGCCAGTGTGTCGTTGCGGGGCCGTGCGGGTTCGGCGACATCGGGGTCCGCGGTGGCGAGATCACCGGCGGGTATGACGACGTGGACCGGAGCGTCGGGGGTGGGCCGCTGCGCGGTGATCAGAACCTTGGCGCCCGTATCGGTCAGCTGATCGTCGGCTTGCGCGGCGGTCAGCGACGGGTCGACAGGGGTGACCGTGGCACCCACACGCCAGATAGCGAACAGGGATACGACATAAGCGGCAGTGTTGGGCAGCATGATCGCAACCACGTCGCCGCTCGAGACTCCCGCGGCGCGCAGGGTAGCCGCGGCACGCCGCACAGCGTCGAGGAATCCTGCGTTGTTCAGGTCAGTGCTGTCGTCGGCGACCGCGGCCGCGTCCGGTGCGGCAGCCGCACGACGGTCCGGGAGAGTCGAAAAAAGGTTCATCAGCAGTCCTCAGAACGGGTTTAGGGAATAACGACAACGGTAGAAATCACGGCGCCGCTGGACACCGTCGTGCATCAACGAAATTCGCCGCGGGCATTGTCATAGGAAGACAATTCCGACCTCACATGCGCCGACGCAGTAACCGGGATGTAACTATCGCCTCGCTACTTCCTCGGCGAGCCGACAGCAAAGGAGTTGCGGCCCGCGGCTCATCGGCCCCGGTTTACCGCTTCGGCGTCGGGGCCGGAAATCCGGTCGCGGCGAAAGTATCGGCGCGGCTTACGGCGGCCTGATCGGCAATTCGAGTGTGTGCAGCAGGCGGCGGATTCGTCAGAACTGTTCGGTGCTCGCGGCAACGTGGGTGTTCGGTTAGCCGATCGGCCGACGGAACACCACGATCGAAGGACTCAGGCCCTGGTCGCGGGTGTTCCGTAGGGGTGTTCCGCGAACTGTCCCGGTGAACCCCTCATCTGGAACGATCGCGGCGTGATCGAGCCCTTCCGGGTGTGATACGCGCGCTGTTCCACCGACGAACAAGACGTCGAGATCCAAACCGAGCAGCTGCTTGCCCTCGGCGTGCCACGCGAGCGCATCTTGATCGACAAGGGATCCTCTGGCACCACCCGCAAGAACCGCACCGGTCTGGACAATGCACTGACCGCGGTCACCTCCGCCGGGCCGCCCGGTGCGGCCGGTGGTGCTGACCACGACGAAGTTCGACCGGTTCGCCCGCAATATGGTCGAGGCCGGCGAGATCCTGACCAGCCTGCGCGAGCGCGATGTGCTGTTCGGGCTCGGCAGTCAGGTCTACGACTGGGCCGACCCGTTCGGCAAGCTGTTCCTGCAAACCCTCGCCATGGTCGCTGAATTCGAGGCCAACCTGAACCATTTGCGGACCCGCGAGGGCATGGCCAAGGCCCGCACGAAGGGCCGCCTCAAGGGCAAACAGCCGAAACTGCCTCTCGCCGCACGGAAAACGATCCATCGCCGCTACCACGACCCCGAGGACGACGCCAGCCTCGCTGACCTCGCCGAGGAATACAGCGTCGGCCATCCACCGCATCATCAGCGGAGCCTCCCCGCCCGCATAAGCCCGCCTTCTGCGGCTGGTGACACGCTCCTTACCGGCACCCCCGCGTCGGCGGCGTCGGTCCGCCACCGTCCGGTGCCGGGTGTGCGATCGTGCCCGGCACCGGGCATTACTCTTGACCCGGTGCACACCGAGCAGCCTCCCTCCGACGCCGAGCCCCGCATCTGGGGTGGAACGACCCTCACCGAACGCCGTGAGGCGCGTCGTGCCGCGCTGCTCGAAGCCGCACTGGACCTGATCGGCGAGTCCGGGGCGGGCGCGGTCACCATGCGCGCGGTGTGCCGGCGCGCCAACCTGACCGACCGCTATTTCTACGAATCCTTCGCCAGCCGAGACGAACTGCTCGATGTGCTCTACCGCCAGATCGCCGAGGAGTTCCTGGACCCGATGACCGCTTTCGCGGTCGCCGATGATCCCGATCGTGATCGCGCGCTGTCGGAGACGCTGGTGGACAAGGTGCTCGAGGATCCGCGCAAGTCGCGGTTGTTCCTGGTGGAACCGTATTCCTCGACGGGGCTGGGGCAGACGACGATCGCGGTCATGCCCGCGTTCACCCGGTTGATCCAGGATCACCTGTTCGGCCATATCGCCGATCCGGTGCGGCGGCGGCTGGCCGCGGTCACGATGGCCAGCGGCAATGCGGGCATGTTCTCGGCATGGCTCAATGGCACGTTGCGCGCCACCCGCGAGCAGATCATCGATCACCTGGTGGAGACCATCGACGCCTATCGCGGGGTTTATCGCGACTGATCCGGGCGGTGTGCCCGCCGGATTCGATTGTGCCGCAACGTGTTCGGATCAGGCTGCCGGTACGGCCTGGTGGACGCGGTCGAGCGAGCGGCGCAGCAGGCGCACCCAGGGTGACCATCGCGCGGGCCGGGCCGGCGGGTATCCGAGTTCGGTCGCGGCGCGATCGAGCAGTTCCTCGAGCACCGCGTCGTGCAGCCAGCGGATGGCGAAGGTCCACAGCAGCCGACCGCGCGGGGTGGTGGCCCGTGCGACGATGAGATGTCTCATCACGCACCCCTGTTCGCCACGATCGACGATCTCGAAGGTGTGCGTGCCGTCGAAGGGCATGCCCGGCGCGAAGGTGAATTCCATGGCGCGGCCGGGTTCGTAGGCGGTGCAGGCGTAGCGGATGGCGCCGTGCCCGCCGTCGGCGCCGACCTGCAGCGGCCGGTCCAGGATCAGGCGCGGCCAGTGCTCGGCGGGCCAGAGCGGATTTCCGGGCTCGGCCACCCTGTCGAGCAGTGCGCCGGCCCGCTGCGCCGACACCGGCAGTTCGCGCTGGTGGATGTTCCAGATCATCGACTCACCCATTCCGTACGGCACCGTATGTTCTGATTCCGTACGGTACCGTACGGAATCATGGCGGAGAAGAGGCGACGGCTCAGCCGCGACGATTGGGTCGCGGCCGCATTGGCGGCGCTCGGCGAGGGTGGCGTGGGCGCGGTCGCCATCGAGCCCCTGGCCGCCCGGCTGGGCGCGACCAAGGGCAGCGCCTACTGGCATTTCGCGAATCGCGACGAGTTGCTGGCGGCGGCGTTGCAGCGCTGGGAGCACGAGGAGACCGATGCGGTGATCGCGCTGGTCTCGGCCGAACCGGATCCGGCGGCGGGCCTGCGGATCCTGCTGGGCGCGGCGCTGACCCATCCGCAGGAGAAACTCGCGGTCCTGCTCGCGGGTGTGGCCGATCCGCTGGTGGAGCCCGTGCTGACCCGCGTCACCACGCGCCGGATCGAGTATCTGACCGCATTGTTCGCGCGCCTCGGCTTCGAGGATCCGTCAGCGAAACATCGTGCGGCGCTGGCATATTCGGCATATCTGGGCACTGGTCAGCTGTGGCGGACGATGCGTGGCACGTTGCCGGTGGACCAGGCGGCCTGGGATTCCTACGTCGACGAGGTCTGGCGGGTGCTGATCGCGCCCGGATCGGACGACCATCGGCAGGCGCCGGACAACCCGCGCTCACCGCGATAGTCACCCGTACCTGCGGCTACCTGCCGAGGGCCATGCCGCGGCCGTGGGTGATCGCCAGGTCGAGCAGGCCGGGGAAGCGGGCTTCGAGGTCTTCGGTGCGGAGCCGGTTGAGGCGGCGGGTGCCCTCGTCGCGCTGGCGGATGACGCCCGCTTCGCGCAGTGTCTTGAAGTGGCCGCTCTGGGTGGATTTACTGACGGGCAGGTCGAAGGTAGTACAGGCCAGCTCGCCGTTCTCGGCGGCGGCCAGGCGGGTGACGATGGCGAGCCGGATGGGGTCGGCGAGGGCGGCCAGCACGGTGGTGAACCGCAGTTCGTCGCGGTCGGGGTGGACCAGTTCGGTCGCGGTTCGGCTTGCCATGGGGCCCAGCCTAATCCACATGTTCACAATTTCCGAACATCCTGTTATGTTCGGAAATGTCGAACATACTTGCGCTGGGAGGACGTCATGACAGTCGAGCCATCCGCCACCATCTCCGCCTCTGATCACACTGCGGCCCAACAGGATTCACCACCCGGCGACGGTGCGCGGTTCTGGGGCACCGCCTACACCCTGCTGATCCTGTTGACGGGCACCAACCTGGCCACGCCGCTGTATCACGGTTACGCGCATCGTTTCGGGTTCTCGCCGCTGACGCTGACGCTGGTGTTCGCGGTCTACATGGGGGTGCTGATTCCCTCGCTGCTGATCGCCGGTCCGGCCTCGGACGCGCTCGGGCGGCGCCCGATCCTGCTGCCGGCGCTGGCGCTGGCGGCCCTGGGCACGCTGGGGTTCGCCCTGGCCACCGATGTGGTGTGGTTGTTCGCGGCGCGCGTGCTGCAGGGGCTGGCGGTCGGGGCGGCCTCGGGTGCGCTCACCGCCGCGCTGACCGAGCTCGAGCCGCACGGCGATCGCCGTCGCGCCGCCCTGGTGTCGGCGGTGGCCTCGGCGGGCGGCATGGGTGCGGGTCCGTTGCTGGGAGCTGTGGTGGCGCAGTATCTTCCGGCACCGTATGTGACGCCGTTCCTGGTCGAGCTGGCGCTGCTGGTTCCGGCGGCGGTCGCGGTGGCGGTGCTGCCCGAGTCCGGGGCGGTGACCCGGTGGCGGCCGCGGCGGCCGAGCATCCCCGCCGGGATGGGTGCGGTTTTCGCGGCGGCGGGCACGGGCGCGTTCCTGGGTTTCGCGGTGGTCGGTGTCTTCCTCACCCTGATCCCGGCCTACGCAGCGACGCTGTCGGGCAGCGCGAATCTGGTGGTGGGTGGTGCGGCGGCCGCGCTGCTGCCGGCGGCGTGGGCGCTCGCGCAGCTGCTGGGTTACGGCAAATCCGAACGGGCGCTGGACTTCACGGGTTTCCCGCTGCTGGCGGTGGGCCTGGGGTTGCTGGCGGTCGCGGGTGCGGTGTCCTCGCTGCCGCTACTGGTGGCGGCGACCATGCTGGCCGGGGCGGGTCACGGTCTGGTGTTCCTGTCGGGTCTGACCGCGATCAATGCGGCCGCCCCGCTGAAGCGTCATGCCGATGCGCTCTCGACCTATTTCGTGATGGCCTACTGCGGCAGCGGCGGCCCGGTGATCGGGGTGGGTCTGCTGGCGGGCGCGACGGGTTTGCTGCGTGCGGTGCAGATTTTCGCGGTGGTGGTGGCGGTGCTGTGTGTGCTGCGACTGATGGCGCGGCTGGTGGTCGAGGGACGGCGCTAGCGGGGTCGCGAAGCGACGCCGGTCACTCCGGGTTGCCGATCGTGGCGGGCGCGTGTTTACTTCTGGGCGCAAGGTGCCGTCGTTAGCTGAGGCTCCTTCACGGATACAGGCCGGCGATCCCGAACGTCGAGAGACGCCCCGGATCAGGACAGGTTTCCCCGAGCTAAGGGGATGCCCCGACCGGCTCCCGCCACCCGTGGTGGGTTTACGCCGTGGAGTGCTGAAGGTCTTACGAGGGGTGGTACCCGTATCGGCGATCTCCCGCCGGTCCCACTCCCCTGGCATGCGCGTGTTCGGCGTCGAGGAGGTGGTGGTCGTGCCCGATGGATCGGATCGAGTTCCGTTAGCCAACCGTTCACTCGGTGACACTCCCGCAATCTTCTGGCCGCTACCACGATCCCTGTAGCGTCCGAATCCGGTCGGAGTGCGCCGTCATCCGCTGGGAGATCGAGATGTCCACGTGGGAAATGCTGCTGCGACTCGGCACGGGTGTGGGGTTGGGGGCGGTGATCGGGTTCGAGCGTCAATTCCGGGCCCGGATGGCTGGATTGCGCACCAATTCGCTGGTCGCCGCCGGGGCGACCTTGTTCGTGCTGCTCTCGGCGCACGGCTTCAACGGCGCGTCGGCGGATCCGACTCGTGTTGCGGCGCAGATTGTTTCCGGTATCGGGTTCCTGGGCGCGGGTGTGATCCTGCGCGACGGGTTCAATATCCGCGGTTTGAACACCGCGGCGACGCTGTGGTGCGCGGCGGCGGTGGGCGCGCTCGCGGGTGCGGGCATGTACACGACCGCGGTGGCGGGCACGGTGGCGGTCGTGGTGGTCAATACCGCGCTGCGCACGGTGGCGCGCACGGTGGATCGTCCCGCGGTCGACGAGGTGGAGGCGCAGGAGGCGTTGTACGCGTTCACCGCCGACACCGACGACGCGCACGAGGCGCATGTGCGGGCGCTGCTGGTGCAGTCGCTGACGCGCACCGATTTCCGGCTGGTGTCGATCTCGAGCCACGACACGTCCCCGGGCCGGGTGCAGGTGCGGGCGGAGTTGACCGGCGACCGCCGCGACGACCGGCAGATGGAGGCCGCGGTGAGCCGGTTGAGCCTGGAGCCGTCGGTGACCAGCGTCGGCTGGCGCACGGTGCCGCAGCGCGCGGAGGCCGAGCAGTGAACGCGGCGCTGCGGTCCTATCCCTCGCGCGGGGCGCTGGATCGACCGCGGTCGCGGTGGGCGGATGTGGCGGTGTTCGCCGGGGCGGCGATCCTGATCTGGCTGATCGTGCAGGTGTCGGCGGGCATGCATGTGCCCTTCGACGAGAGCACCGCTGCGTCAACGGTTTCCACCGATCCGAGCGAGCTGCCCTACTATGCGGCGCGGTCGCTGCTGCGGATGTTCGTGGCGTTGGGCGCCTCGATCCTGTTCGCGTTCGTGTACGCGACGGCGGCGGCGCGCTTGCCGCGGGCGGAGAAGGTGCTGCTGCCGGCGCTCGACATGCTGCAGTCGGTGCCGATTCTGGGTTTCCTGTCGGTGACGGTGACCGGGTTCATCGCCCTGTTCCCGGGATCGTCGCTGGGGCTGGAGTGCGCGTCGATCTTCGCGATCTTCACCTCGCAGGCGTGGAACATGGCTTTCGCGTTCCATCACAGTCTGGTGTCGCAGCCGCGCGAGCTCGATGAGGCCTCGCGGAATCTGCGGCTCTCGCGCTGGCAGCGGTTCTGGCGGGTCGATGTGCCCTCGGGGATGTTTCCGCTGGTGTGGAACGCGATGATGAGTTTCGGTGGCGGCTGGTTCTTCCTGACCGCGGCCGAGGCGATCAGCGTCAACAACCGCTCCTACGCCCTGCCGGGCATCGGCTCCTATGTCGCGACCGCGACCGCGGATTCCGAGACGGGCAAGGTGGTGCTCGCGATCGTGGTGATGGTCGCGCTGGTGGTCGGGTTGAATGTGCTGTTCTGGCGGCCGATCACGGTGTGGGCGGAGCGGTTCCGGGTGGAGGACAGCGAGTCCGCCGACGCGCCGCGCTCGCTGGTGCTGGATGTGTTGCGCCGCAGCCATGTTCCCGGGCTGCTGGGCCGGGCGCTGGGGCCGCTGGTGTTTCCGATGGACCGTTTCCTGCGGGTGTTCGGGCTGGCCGAGCATCCGCTGTATGTGGCGCCGGCGCGGCGGCGGGCCGCGGATGCGGTGTTCGCGGTGGTGGTGGGGGCCGGGCTGCTGGCCGGGACGGTCGCGATCGTGCGCTATATCGCCGGCACCATCGGTTTCGGCGAGGTGGGGCACGCGCTGCTGCTGGGGTTGGCGACGCTGGCGCGGGTGATCGTGCTGCTGGTGTTCGCGACGGCGATCTGGGTGCCGATCGGGGTGTGGATCGGGTTGAACCCACGGGTGTCGCGGGTGGCGCAGCCGATCGTGCAGGTGCTGGCCAGTTTCCCCGCGAACTTCCTGTTCCCGCTGGTGACCGCGGTGCTGGTGGCCACGGGCGCGAGCCTGCAGTGGGCGGCGATCCTGCTGATGGCGTTGGGCGCGCAGTGGTACATCCTGTTCAACGTGATCGCCGGGGCGTCGGCGGTGCCCAATGATCTGCGGGAGGCGGCGGCGAATCTGCGGCTGCCGCGCCGGTTGTGGTGGCGGCGGCTGATCCTGCCCGCGATCTTTCCCAGTTTGGTGACCGGTGCGATCACCGCGGCGGGCGGGGCGTGGAACGCCGCGATCGTCGCCGAGGTCGTGAAGTTCGGTGACACCACCTTGACCGCGACGGGTCTGGGCGCCTATATCGCCGACGCCACCCGCGCCGGCGACTGGCCGCGCATCCTGGTCGGCGTGCTGGCCATGAGCGCGTTCGTCGTCGGTATCAATCGCCTGTGCTGGCGTCGCCTGTACGCGCTGGCGCAGCGCCGCTACTCCCTCTGAAGTGGAGGATCTCATGACCAATACTGTTGCCACGGGCCAGGTTCTGATGGACCTGTCCGATATCGACATGTCGTTCACGGGCGCGTCCGGGGAGCGGCTCAATGTGCTCGATCAGGTGAATCTGCAGCTGCGCGAGGGTGAGATCGTGGCGTTGCTGGGCCGGTCGGGGTCGGGGAAGTCGACGCTGCTGCGGTTGATCGCGGGACTGCTGGCCCCGACCGGCGGGCAGGTCCGCTATCGGGACAAGCCGTTGCGGGGCGCGAATCCCGGTGCGGCGCTGGTGTTCCAGTCCTTCGCGCTGATGCCGTGGCTGACGGTGCAGGATAATGTGGAGCTGGGATTGGCGGCGCGCGGGGTGGCGCCGGAATTGCGGCGGCAGCGGGCCTTGGAAGCGATCGACCGTATCGGGTTGGACGGATTCGAGACCGCCTATCCCAAGGAGCTCTCCGGCGGTATGCGCCAGCGGGTCGGGTTCGCGCGGGCGCTGGTGCTGGAGCCGGATCTGTTGCTGATGGACGAGCCGTTCTCGGCGCTGGATGTGCTGACCGCGGAGAACCTGCGCACCGAACTGGTGAATCTGTGGTCCACCGAGGACTTTCCGACCAAGTGCGTGTGCATCGTGACCCACAACATCGAGGAGGCGGTGCAGCTGGCCGACCGGGTGGTGGTGCTGGGGTCGAATCCGGGGCGGATCATCGCCGAGATCACGGTGGAGCAGCCGCGTCCGCGCAGCCGGCGCACCCCGGGGTTCGAGGCGCTGGTCGATCAGATCTATGGCCTGCTCACCGGCCGCGACACCGAAATCGCTGCGGCCCCGGCGGATACGTCGACGCCGTTCGCGGTGCCGCTGCCCGATGCCTCGGTGGGCGGGATCGCGGGTCTGCTGGAGCTGGTGTACGGCAATGACGGGCGCGCGGACCTGCCGGTGGTGGCCGATGAGCTGAATTTCGAACTCGACGACCTGATGCCGCTGGTCGACGCGGCGGCGCTGCTGGGGTTGCTGCTGGTGGAGTCCGGTGACGTGATGCTGACCAATGTCGGCGCGAACTTCACCAATGCCGACATCCAGTCCAGCAAGGCCATTTTCGCCGCGCAGGCCCGCCGGCGCGCTCCGCTGGTGCGCACCATCTGCTCGGCGCTGGTCGGCAGCAGCGATCAGACGGTGCGCGCGGATTTCATTCTGGATCTGCTGCGGCGCGGCTTCTCGCCCGATGATGCGCGCCGGCAGCTGGAGTTGGCCATCGATTGGGGCAGGTACGCCGAGTTGTACGACTACGACACCGATTCCGGCCGCATCACCGCCGACCCGGCCGCGGACCTGCGCGCGTCCTGATTCACACCATGGCCGAGGGGACGACCGTGGTCAGGCCGCCGTCGACGAGCAGGTCCTGGCCGGTGATGTAGGAGGCGTCGCGCGAGGCCAGGAACGCGACCGCGGCGGCCACGTCCTCGGGAGTGCCGATCCGTCCGGCCGCCACCGCCGAGGCCGCGACGGCCTGCGCGTCGGCGGACACCTCGGCCCGGTAGGCGGGGGTGTCGGTATATCCCGGGCTGACCGAGTTCACGCGAATCCCCTTGGGCGCCAGTTCCGCTGCCAGCGTCCGGGTCAGGTTCTGCACTGCCGCCTTGGTCGCGGAGTACAGCGCTGTCCCGGGCGCTCCGCGGTAGGTCGCGAACGAGGCGTTGATGATGATCGCCCCGCCGGCGCTCATCAGCGGCAGGGTCTGCTGCACGGTGAAGAACGCCGCTTTGAAGTTGATTCCCACCACCCGATCGAACTCCTCGCAGGTGACGTCCCCGAGCGCCTGGAACGCTCCGACTCCGGCGTTCACGAACACCACATCCAATCGTCCGAACCGCTCCCGCACGCTACGGGTCAGTATCTCGAGATCCCCGGAATCGGTGACGTCCCCGGCGATGCCGACGGCCCGCTCCCCCAGTTCGGCGACCGCGATGTCGAGGCGGCTCTTGTCGCGTCCGGTGACGATGACCCGCGCGCCTTCCTCGAGAAGCCGGTGCGCGGTGGCCAGCCCCATCCCGCCGCTGCCGCCGGTGATCAGCGCGATCTTGTCCTCGAACCGGAATCCGTTGTGCGTCATGGCTTCACCCTGCCGACCCGCGCCCCGGCCGAACAGTGCGCAGTTATCGTGGGTGTGCCACCACCACCTTCACAGCCGGCGTTGCGTGCGGGGGTGAAGGCGTGGAGGGCGAAGCGGCAGACTTCTTCGGTGGGGTCGACGTTCTGCGCGGTGGCGGTGCGGGCGCCGGGACTATCCATATTCGCCGGGATAGGCCACCGCGAAACCCCAGCGGTCCGCGCAGGTGCCGAACCCGGTCATCAGTCGCGTCACCGGCCCCGGCCGTGCACCGCCGGCAGCAACGGAGTCTCCCCCGCGCCGGCCCAGCCCGGCAGGTACAACGCGAACCGGCGCCGCGGTCCGCCGAGCCGCTGTCCGGCCCTGATCAGGCCATCCCGTGTCTCCCATGGTCGTCTCCGCCCCCGCGGATGCCGAATACCGCTGGCGCAGTTCGCCGTCCGCGGGGGGTCCGCGCGAGTACCGCTCCTGCCATCGTGCGGCAGACGTCAGGCGGGTGGGGCCAGTCGGAGGTGATGGAGTCGGTGCAGGCGGTCGCCGGTGTCGGTGCCGGGGCGCGGGTTGTAGAGCACGATGTGGCGGTCGGGTTGGCCGGCGAGGGTGAGGGTGGTGGCGTCGAAGTGGAGGTCGCCGACCTCGGGGTGGCGCAGGGCGTTGACCGCTTGTTCGGCGGCGCCGACGTCGTGGCGCGACCACAGGTCGGCGAATTCCGGGCTACGCGAAGCCAAATCGATGGTGACGGCGGTGAAGCCGGGATCATCGGGGCACGGCGCGGAGTCGGCGCGGTAGGCGGCGACGACGGCGGGCGCGGCGGCCGACCAGATCTCGCGCAGCGCCAGGTAGCGGGGGTTGGTGAAGTAGGTGACCAGGCAGTTGTGGCCGGGCCGGTCGAAACCGAAGACGGCGCGCGCGGTGTCGTTGTGGGCCAGCACGTTCCAGTAGCGGTCGCGCAGCACGGCCGGGCGCGGGTTCCAGGCGTCGAGCAGGTCGCGGGTCTCGGCGGTGATGTCGGTGCCGCTGCCGCTGCCGCTGCCGGTGGCGGGGCAGGGCGGGTTGAGACCGGCCAGGACGTAGAGGTGGGCGCGTTCGGGGCCCGTGAGTCGCAGGGCGGCGGCGATGGCGTCGAGGACCTCGGCGGAGACGGTGATGTCGCGGCCCTGTTCGAGCCAGGTGTACCAGGAGACGCCGACGCCGGCCAGGACGGCGACTTCCTCGCGGCGCAGCCCGGGGGTGCGGCGGCGGCCCGCAGTGGGTAGTCCGACCTGGCCGGGGCTGAGGCGGGAGCGTCTGCCGCGCAGGAATTCTCGCAGGTGGTCGCGCCGGGCGCCCGCTGTGTCCATACCTCACGCTAACAATCACGCCTGCCCGATTTGTTCGGGTCCCGGTTAGCATGTGACCGAATTCGGGTCTCGAGGGGGACTGATGCGGCAGATTCTGGTGGCGGCGATGGTGGCGCTGACGGTGTCGATCACGGTGACGCCGTTGCTGATTCGAGTGTTCACCCGCCGCCGGCTGGGGCAGGAGATCCGCGCGGACGGCCCGGCGAGCCATCTGGCCAAGCGCGGCACCCCGACCATGGGCGGGGTCGCGATCCTGATCGGCGTGTGGTGCGGGTACGGGGCCGCGCACCTGGTGGGTTCCTACGACGGGACCGGCCCGACGGCGTCGGGGCTGCTGGTGCTGGCGTTGACGACCGCGATGGGCGCGGTGGGTTTCCTCGACGACTACATCAAACTGTCCGAGCAGCGCAGTCTCGGATTGACCGCGTCGGGCAAGTATCTCGGGCAGTCCGGTGCCGCAGTGATCTTCGGGGTGCTGGCGCTGCATTTCCGGGCCGGTTCGGGGTTGACGCCGGGCAGCCGGCAGATCTCGATCGTGCGTGACGTCTCCACGGTCTCACTCGGGTTGACGGGGTTTCTGCTGGCGTCGATCCTGCTGGTGGTGGCGTGGTCGAACGCGGTCAACATCACCGACGGCCTCGACGGCCTGGCCGCGGGCTCGGTGGGCCTGACGCTGGGTTCCTATGTGCTGATCACGTTCTGGCAGTACACCCATTCGTGCGCGATCAAGGCGGTGCCGGGCTGTTACACGGTGCGCGACCCCCTGGATCTGGCGCTGGTGTGCGCGGCGGGGGCGGCGGCGTGTGTCGGATTCCTGTGGTGGAACGCGGCTCCGGCGAAGATCTTCATGGGCGATACCGGGTCGCTGGCGCTGGGCGGGCTGCTGGCGGGGTTGTCGATCACCACGCGCACCGAGTTGCTGATGGTGGCGGTGGGGGCGCTGTTCGTGGCGGAGATCCTGTCGGTGCTGTTGCAGATCGTCATGTTCCGCACCACACGCACGCGGCTGTTCAAGATGGCGCCGTTCCATCACCATTTCGAGCTGACGGGCTGGCCGGAGACCACGGTCATCATCCGGTTCTGGCTGCTGGCGGCGATCGCCTCGGCGACCGGGTTGATCGCCTTCTACGGTGAGCACCTCACCACCACCGGTGCCCAGCTGCCGTGAAAGGCCGTGTGGCCCACCCGGAGTCGAGCTCCGGATGGGCCACACGGATTGCCATTCAGCGCACTGTTGCACTCAGTGCACGACGGCGGGTGCGTCGGCCGCGGCGGGCACGGACGGTTTGGCCCGCGGCAGGAAGAACGCCGGGATCAAGGTGGCGACCAGCAGGCACAGGGCCACCACGAAGGTGTGGGCGAAGGCGCGCGCTGCGAGGTCGAAGCCCTCGTCGAGCAGGGTGTGCGGCAGTTGCGCGAGCTGGGCGCTGTAGTGCGAGCCGATGGCCGCGTTGGCCAGCGACGGGTCCGGCGCCCCCGGCGGCAGTTGCACGCCCTTGGCGCTGAGGGTGTCGCCCCGGTTGAGCAGGGAGGTCAGCACCACCGAAATGGTTGCGGTGCCGATGGATCCGGCGGTCTGGTTGACGATGTTCATCAGCGTCGACCCGCGTGCGACCTCGCTGTGGGTCAGGGTCTGGATGGCGGCGGTCATGGTCGGCATCATGGTGCAGCCCATGCCCAGGCCCATCACGAACAGCACGCCGCACAGCAGCGCGTACGGGGTATCGGCCCTGACCTGGGTCAGGAACGCCATGGCGACCGCCATGACGGTGATGCCGGTGAGCACGATCTTGCCGGGCCCGATCTTGTCGACGAGGCGGCCGGCGATCGGCATGGTGAGCATGGCGCCCAGGCCCTGGGGGGCGATGAGCAGACCGGCGGCCAGTGTCGATTCGCCGCGCACCTGCTGCAGATACGACGGCAGCAGCAGACCGGAACCGAAGAACGCCATGGCGAACAGGGTCATGGTCATGACCGCGAAGCGCAGCGACTTGTTCTTGAACAGCCGCAGTTCGATCAGGGGGTGTTCGGTGCGCAGCGCGTGGAAGACGAACCCGACCAGCAGCGCCAGGCCGATGGCCGCGGGGATGAGGACCTTGGCGGATTCGACGGTGCCCTCGCCGGGGATCGAGGAGACGCCGTAGAGGAAGGCGGCCAGACCGGGTGAGGCCAGCAGCATGCCGAGGAAGTCGAAGCTCTGTGAGGGTTCGGGATTGTCGCGCGGGAAGACGATGAACGCCAGGACCAGCGCGATGATGCCGATGGGCAGGTTGATGAGGAAGATCCAGTGCCAGCTGAAGGATTCGATGAGCCAGCCGCCCAGGATCGGGCCCGCGATCGGGCCCAGCAGCATCGGCACGCCGAGCACGGCCATGACGCGGCCGATGCGCTGCGGGCCCGCGGCGTGGGTCATGATCGTCATGCCCAGGGGCATGAGCATGCCGCCGCCCAGGCCTTGCAGGACACGGAAGGCGATGAGGGACTCGATGTTCCAGGCTGTCGAGCACAGCACCGAGCCGAGCACGAAGAACACCAGCGCCATCATGTAGAGGCGTTTGGTGCCGAAGCGGTCGGCGGCCCAGCCGGTGAGGGGGATGACGGTCGCCAGGGCCAGGGTGTAGCCGGTCATGGACCAGGCGGCGATGGCATAGGTGGTGTTGAAGTCGTGCTGGAAGGTGGGGATCGCCACGGTCACGACGGTCACGTCGAGGATCGACATGATGGCGCCGAGCACCACGACACCGGCGATCTTGAAGACGCCGATGTCCAGCTTGTCGTCGGCGGAATCGGCCGCCACGGTATCCGGAGGGGTGGTCACCGCTTCAGCCTGCCAGCCGGTCGGTTACGAAACCAGCACGATTTGTTATCGACGGCCGGCGGCACATGGTCAGCATCGCCATCGACTCCCATTCCGACGGCGGCGGCGGGCCGTCGTCATTGTCGTAGAAGTTCTCCGCGGCCGCGTCGGCGGCGGCCTCGGCCCGCATCTCGAACTCGAAGCGGTCGCCCGGATCCGGTTCGCGCACATCGCTTCTGCCCTCGGAGTCGGCAGGATCGACGGGGATCGGTTCGGTGCTCACGAGGAGGTCCTCTCTGCGACGCGATGGTCGCCCGGAGCCGGATCACCCGATCATAGCGAGGGGTAGCAAATGTTCGGCAATGTTCCGGTGTCCCTGGTGGGCGGTGTGCGCGCGTACGCTGGCGTTTCCGAGCGATCCAGTGCAGGAGTTCATTCGCGATGACCGACCCGGTAGTGGGCCTGACCGGTACGCTGACCTCGCCGATCCGGGGCAAGGGACTCCTCGGTGAGGTGCAGGTCGCCATCCGAGGGGGAACCGAGCTCTACATCGCCTGCGCCGAGGAGCCGATTCCGGCCGGCGCGACCGTGCTCGTCGTGGCCGTGCATCCGGGGCGCATCGTCGATGTTGTTGCGTGGATTCCCCTTCCGGGCGATCGATAGATCGAGAACTACTTTCCACCAGTAGAGGGAGACAGCGATGCTCGGGTACCACGTTCCGGCTCCGGACCAGGCGATGCTGGTCAGCGGCGGCCGTGGCGGCAAGGACAACGCACCGTTTCGGGTGATCATCGGGCACGGCGCGTGGGTCGTGCCGCTGTTCCGCAAGGTGCGGTATCTGTCGCTGGCCATGTTCGAGGCCGAGATCGGCGAGCGCTGCGTCACCAAGCAGGCCATCCAGCTCGACGTGCGCGCGGTGATCGCGTTCAAGGTCGCCAACGACACGCAGTCGATCGTCAATGCGGCGCAACGGTTCCTGTCCGAGCAGGAGCGGGAGATGAGCGTGCTGACCGGGCGGATCTTCTCCGGGCATCTGCGCTCGATCGTGGGCTCGATGACGGTGGAGGAGATCATCCGCGAGCGCCAGAAGCTGGCCGACGAGGTCCTGGTGGCCTCGAAGGTGGAGATGAGCAATATCGGGCTGTGGGTGGACTCTTTCCAGATCCAGCACATCGACGACGGCAACCTCGGCTACATCGCGGCGCTCGCGGCCCCGCACAATGCCGCGGTCAAGCGGGACGCCCAGATCGCGCAGGCCGCCGCCGCCCAGCTGGCGGCCCAGGCCGAGCAGGAGTCCCAGCGCAAGCAGGCCGAGTATCAGCGCGAGACCGCGATCCTCAAGGCGCAGTATCAGCGCGATATCGACAAGGCCAATGCCGAAGCGGCGCAGGCGGGTCCGCTCGCGCAGGCCACCGCCATGCAGGAGGTGCTCTCCGCGCAGGCCGAGCAGGCGCGCAAGCAGGCCGAGCTGCGTGAGCAGCAGTTGCAGGCCGAGGTGGTGAAACCGGCTCGGGCAGAGGCGGATCGGGTGCGCATCCTGGCCGAGGCCGAGGCCGATCGCACGCGTATCCAGGCCGAAGCGGCGGCGTCGAACAACCGGATCGCGCTCGATCAGCTGCTGATCGAGCAGCTGCCCGAGATCGTCAAGCAGGCCGCGGGCGGGCTGTCGAAGGCCAACCTGACCGTGCTCAACGGCCCCGACGGGGTGTCGGAGATCGTGAACGGGATGGTGGGTCAGGGCCTGACGGTCTTCAATTCGTTGCAAAAGGCACTTTCTTCCAACAATGATCAGCCCGCGGACTAGAGTGACCGCCAGAGGGACGCGGCGACGAGGAGCGGGTGTTTAGGTGTCCATCGGGAAATTGGTGTCGTTCGACAGTTCTCGGGGTTTCGGGTTCATCCGTCCGGAAGACGGAGGCCCCGATGTGTTCGTGCACGTCAATGACATCGGGCTGGACGAGGACGAGTTGCGTCAGGGGCGGGTGTTCGAATTCGATGTGACCGAGGGTGATCGGGGTCCCAAGGCGATCAATCTGGCGGTGGTGCCGGGGCAGTCGGCTCCGGTTCGGCATGCCAAGGGCAAGGATCATCGCGGGTCGGGGCAGATGAGTGCGGCCGAGCATCGCCGGCTGATCACCGAGCTGCTGCTGGATGCCTCCCCGCAGTTGACCGCGGCGGAGATCATCACGATCCGGGACCGGCTCACCGCCTTCGCCGATCAGCACGGATGGATCGAGAACTGACCGGTTCGCATTACGATCGGTCTCGGGTCCACCGCGAACCGAGGAGGTCGTGTGCAACTGCCCGTCATGCCACCGGTCAAACCGATGCTGGCCAAATCGGTCTCGGAGCTGCCCCGTGACCCGGGGTTGCTGTTCGAGCCGAAATGGGACGGCTTCCGCTGCATCGTCTTCCGCGACGGCGGCGAGGTCGAACTGGGTTCGCGCAACGACCGGCCCCTGACCCGGTACTTCCCCGAACTGGTGGAACTACTGGGTCGGGCGCTGCCGGACAAGTGCGTGGTGGACGGGGAGATCGTGGTCGTCACCGAGAGCGGCCTGGATTTCGACACGCTGCAGAACCGGCTGCATCCGGCGGCGTCGCGGGTGAACAAGCTGGCGGTGGAGACACCGGCCAGTTTCGTCGGCTTCGACCTGCTCGCGCTCGGCGAGGACGATCTCACCGATCGGCCCTTCGCCGAGCGTCGCCGGCTGCTCGAGACCGTGATCGACGGGCAGGTGCCGAGCCTGCATCTGACGCCGATGACCCAGGATCCGCAGGTGGCCGCGGACTGGTTCACCCGGTTCGAGGGCGCGGGCTTCGACGGGGTGATGGCCAAGGCGGCGGATCTGCCGTACATGCAGGACAAGCGGGTGATGCTCAAGATCAAGCACGAGCGCACCGCCGACTGTGTGGTGGCCGGGTTCCGCTGGCACAAGGACGGCCAGGGCGTGGGGTCGCTGCTGTTGGGGTTGTTCGACGAGCAGGGCCGGTTGCATCACGTCGGGGTGGCGTCGAGTTTCACCGCCGCACGTCGCAAGGAACTGGTGGGCGAGCTGGAACCGTTGCGCGAGAACGCACTCGAACGGCATCCGTGGCGGTCGTGGGCCGATGCGGCCGCCCAGGCCAAGGCGGACGGGAAGATGCCGGGCGGGGTGAGCCGCTGGACCGGCGGCAAGGATCTGTCGTGGGAGGCGCTGCGCCCGGAGCTGGTGGCCGAGGTGCGCTATGAGCATGTGATGGCGGGCCGGCTGCGCCACGGCGGCCGGCTGGTGCGCTTCCGCACCGACCGCGCTCCCGAATCGTGCACCTACGCCCAGCTCGACGAGGTGGCCCCCGCCGAGCTGGCCGATATCTTCGCCGAGGCCAGAAACGCGAAAGGGACTGCGCGGTGAGCGATTCGGTGGAGCTCGAGGTGGCCGGGCGCCCGGTGACCGTCTCCAATCCGGGCAAGGTGTACTTCTCCAAGCGTGGGGAGACCAAGCTGGATCTGGTGAATTACTATCTGGCCGTTGCCGATCCGATCATGCGGACCATCGGCGGGCGGCCGGTGCTGCTGGAACGGTATCCCGACGGGGCCTCGGGGAAATCGTGGTTCCAGAAGCGGGTGCCCAAGTCGGTGCCGGACTGGTTGCGGACCACCGAGGTGTCGACGCCGAACGGGACGACCAGTGACGCGCTGGTGGCGGTCGACATGGCGCACATCGTGTGGGCGGTGAACCTGGGCTGCTTGGGTTTTCACGTGTGGCCGACCCATGCCGGCGCCGAGGCCGCCTCGACGTCTCCGCCGGTGCTGGACGCGGCCGGCAACATCCTGCCGCCCACCGGTGTCACCGATGAGTTGCGGATCGATCTGGACCCCTCCCCCGGTATCGGGTTCGAGGATCTGCGGGCGGCGGCCTTCGCCACGCGGGAGCTGTGCACCGAGCTGGGTATCGATGTGCGGGTGAAGACATCCGGGTCGCGGGGGCTGCACCTGTACGCGATGCTGCGGCCCGAGTGGGACGGCTATCAGGTTCGCGCGGCCGCGGTGGCGCTGGCACGCGAGCTCGAGCGCCGTCATCCGGACTCCATCACCGCGGCGTGGTGGAAGGAGGAGCGCGGGTCGCGGGTGTTCGTGGATTTCAACCAGAACGCGCCGCACAAAACGGTTTTCGGTGCGTGGTGTGTGCGGCCCAAGGTCGGCGCGCAGGTGTCGACGCCGATTTCGTGGGATGCGCTCGAGGCGATCGTCCCCGACGAGTTGACGATCGCGACGGTGCCGGCGCGGGTCGCCGAGCTGGGTGATCCGTGGGCGGATCGGGTTCCGCAGTCGCTGGAACCGCTGCTGGAGATGTCGGAGAAGGATATGGCGGCGGGGTTGATGGACGCCCCGTGGCCGCCGGTGTATCCGAAGATGCCCAACGAGCCGCCGCGGGTGCAGCCGAGCAAGGCTCGTAAGGGGACCGCCGAATAGTGGTGTGACTCGGCCGGATCGAGGAGCCCGGTCGGTTGCTCTGATCGCGCGGGGGTGCTGGGAGCCGGACTCCTCGGGGGTTCTCGCTTTTACGGTGTCCATCCGTGGCGGACGGCGACTTGCGGCGATACGGTCAGCGATGACAAGGTCGACAAATCGGGCATCGCCTGGAATGTTCTACTGTCCGAACAGTTTCCGGCCGGCGACACTTCCCCGGTGAGCCGAGACCGCCACCCGCATCGGCGCGGGCCGGTGGTGAGCGCCGCTGTCCGCACCTCTCCGACAGACAGGAGCATCGGAATGGACCGCAATGCCGAGCGCGTGGCGTGGGACCATCCCTCCGCCGCGGCGTACGTGCGTGCGGCAGGTGATGCCGCGGCGCTGCTGGGTACCGCCCGCGATCACGCGCAGACCGTGGCCGGTGCCGACCTGTCCGGGCTGGGAACTCTCGGTGCGGGGTTCGCCGCGGCGTGGGCGTCGGCGTGGACCACCCACGGCGGTCACCTGCGGACCGCGTCGGCGCTGACCGGCGCCTACGGTCAGGCCATCACGTCGTGGGGGAACGTGCTGGGCGAGGTGGACAGCGACTCCGCTGCCGAGATCGCGGGCGCGGTTGCGGGCACCGACGAGATCCAGGCCTGAGCACACTCCGAACAGCAGGGGGACACACGATATGCGAACCCGAACTCAGGGCGGGGACCCCACGAGCGGGCAGGAGCCCGCACTGGTCACAGCGTTGGTCGCGCCGCTGGTGCGGCTGCGGGCGGCGCTGGGCGAGGGGAGCCGGCCCGACGAGACCACGGTGGCGGCACTGGCGGCCGTGCCGGCGAGCGTGCGCGCCTCCGACGACGCTCACCGCGGCGGTTTCGCGCAGCTGGCGTCCTCGCAGACCGCTGCGGCCGTGTTGCCCGTCCTGGCCAAGACCGGCGGTGAGCTCGGCGCTCTGGCCGAGGTGGCGGAAAGTCTTGCCTCGCTGCTGGTCTCGGCGTATGCGGCCCGTGACCGAGCTGCCGCCCAGCTCGACACGCTGATCGCCGATTTCCGGGCGCAGGCGACGCCGCTGGTGAACGCCGCGCGCTCGCAGGCCGATCTGGATCCGGTGGTGAGCCTGGCGGCGGACTTCCTGCGTGACGGGGTGGGCGTGGTCCAGGCCGCCGACGGCCACATGGACACGCTCACCTCGAAGGTCACCGACATCGACCAACCAGGGGTGCATGTGCCTGCCGGTCTGCTGACCGGTCCCGGCAGCACCGGAGAACACGATCGACAGGCGGGCACGACCTCATGAACTTGTTCGGCGACCTTCCCGGTTTCGCGGGTGGACCGATCGTGCCCGTGCCCGCCACACCGGCATCCACGCCCGATCTCGACGAGACTGCGCCCGCGGTCGAGGATTTCGAGGTCTGCGGCGATATCCGTGATCACAGCTGGGATGAGCTGCCGATCGCGCGACCGGGTCACCGGACGTCGTTGTGGGGCAATCCCGAGTACGCCGCCGCGTTGCGGGGCCCGCTGTCGGCCACGGATCCGGTGATCGGCGCCGAGCCCGCGACCGAGGCGGGCACCGCGTGCCTCGAGAAGCACGTCACCTATCACGAGATCGAAAAGCATTCCACCGCCGAGTATTCGGCGACCCTCACCATCGACATCAAGGCACGCCCATGACCGAACCTGCCGTCGTGTTCACCACCACCAGCAGCACCCGAACCATCACTGTGACAGCCACCGACGCAGGCCAGATCACCGAACTCCGTTTCGAGGCCGGCGAATACGGCCACGGCGCGGCGGCTCTGGCCGCCGAGATCGTCCGCCTCGCCCAACGCTGCACCCTGCTGGCCCGCGCCCGCCGCCGCGAAGCCCTCGCCGCCATCGGCCTGGCCGACGTCCTGCTCGACCGCCTCGGCCTGCCCGGCCCCCAGACCGTGGCCGCCGAACTGGCCCGCCTGGACGCCCCCACCGCCGACAGCATCCCCCACCGCTGGGTGCGTGCCCTATGAGCGCCGACATGCAAGCCCTCATCGCCGAAATCGGCGACCAGCTCGAAGCCCTCACCCTCGCCGCCGACGGCCTGTCCCGGGTAACCGGCCTGGCCACCAACCGCGACGGCACCATCACCGCCGAAATATCCGGCGACGGCACCCTGACCGCCCTCACCCTGGCCGAATCCCTCACCGCCTACCCGCCCGACGAGGCCGCCGCCGCCATCCTCGCCACCATCACCGCGGCCACCGCCGCCGCGGCCCGCCAGCGCGCCGACCTGCTGGCCCGCCTCAGCGACGCCCTCACCTAACCCTCCACACCGTCGTCCCCGAACAACGCCGGCTGCCGCCTCGACACCCCGCTCCCCCCACCTTTCGCAAACACCGGGCACAGGTGACCTCCGCCCGAGTCGGCTCAAACGCCGCAGGCGACCACCCCGCAACCCCGGTATGGCACAACAACTCCGGAACCTCCACCCCCTCCACCCACTGCCCCGAGCTCACCGCATGCACAGTCCGCCCCGGCCGTACCACCGCAGGCAGACCAGGTCACCGAACACCGCCCGCGATGCCGGGCTCAACGCGCTGGGCCTGCCGGGCGAACCGGCGGCGACGCGGTTGTCACCGTTCGTGCGTGGTCATCGCGAAATCGAGGGGCATGACAGCTTCTATCTGCACAGCTTCTGTCTGCGAACCGGTTCATGACTGCGGCTGGTCCGTGGTGGTGCCGAGGGCTTCGCGCATCTGCGCGTCGGCGCGGTCTGTGGTGGTGGTGGGGTCGATCACCAGCAATCGAAGGCGACGGTCCTGGGGGCCGAAGACATACATCACCTGGGGTGGCTGGTCCGGAAGTGGTCCGGTGACCTGGATCCCGTCGGGAGCGTCGATGCGGCGTTGGGACAGGCTCAGCGAATTCCAGTCGAAGCTGATTCGGGCGGTCGCGCCCAGTCGCGCGGTGAGCGCGGTGACCAGGTCGTGCAGTTCGCTGGTGAGGTTGTCGGTTCTGGGCCACCAGGCACCGTCGAGGTCACCGGATTGCTCGTCACGGTCGCGCAGCAGCAGCCGCGGTGTGCGCGTCGGCGTATCGAATGGTTGCCCACCGCCGGCGGTGGGCTGGAATCGGCCCAGACCGCGGTCGGCGGCGGCACCGCCCCTGTCCTTCGGCGGGTTCTGTGTCATATCAGGCCTCCCGTGGGGCCAGGGGTACTGCCAAGGATGAGCGCCGGTCTGCCGGGTTCACCGGCGCGGTGTGACCGCCCTCGTCGTCCCAGCGGCGCAACGCGTCCTCGTTCTGGGCGTGATCGAGGGTGTGGCGGGTGTCGGCGGCTACGAGTTCGGCGGCGGTGAGCTCATTGCCCGGTCGGGATGCGGCCGACAGCAACGCCCGGGCGGTGGCTGCCTCGGTGTCCGCGGGGATCACCAGCAGGACGAGGCGGGTGCGGTCGAGTCCCAGGACATAGAGTGTGTGGGCGGGCAGATGCCGGTATCCGTCCAAGCGAACCGATCGTCCGCCGATCGCCGTGCGGCTCGGTGCCGGTTCCCAGGCGTCGATGTTGTACATGACGCGGTCGACACGGTCTGCCCGCCGGCCCAGTAGCACCTCGAGATCGGACAGTTCGGCGACCAAGTCGGTTGTGCGAGGCCACCAGGCCCCGCCTACCGCCCCGAGGCGGGGTGCTCGCGGTGTCGGTAACGGCTGTGACGCCGGCAGGGCGGTACGGAGGGCGAAGCGCGAAGAGCGGTCCAGCAGGATCGACTCGTGTTGTGGCGTCATCACGACGCTCCTGACCGGGACCGCAGGACGGTCCCTGTTCGTTGGCCGGGCGACGACGAGACCATGGATGATTTCGTACGAAAAGCCCCCAGCACCCTGATCCTACCCTCGGGCAACACACCGGCCCGATGCGCGCGTACGCACAATGGGCCTTCGGGCGTCGCAGGAAACCACCCCACCGTGCCGGTGCCGGCCTCGGATCCAATCCTTCCGACTCACCCCACCCACGCCCCCGCCGGATGAGCAACGCTCGCCCGGGAAATGTCGCGCACGGTGTGGGGACTGTCGCCGAGCAGCAGCAAGGACCAGCGGGGTCGATCCTGTGGACATCGGGTGAGGCCGGGCGTTGACTGGAGCGGGTACGCACTCTCTCCAGGTTTTGGAGGCCGTCGTGATCATCATTTTCGGGCCCGTCGTTCCGCCGCCTGCGTCCCGGCGCCCACGGCGACGAGAACTGTGACGCCACCGGCCGGGCGGTGATCGATGAACATGAAAGACCAAGCCTGGGACCTCGGGTACGCGGCCGGCTGGCGGCTGGTCCGCGCCTTGCCGCAGCGGCCGGCGATGCGACTGTTCGAGGCCGCCGCCGATCACGCAGCCCGCGGCGGTGGTTCGGTTCAGTTGCGGCGCAATCTGGCCCGGGTACTGTCCACCACACCGGAGCAGGTGCCCGACGAACTCGTGCGCGCGAGTCTGCGCTCCTACGCACGCTACTGGTGTGAAGCGTTCCGGCTGCCGTCGATGGATCCGGTCCGGCTGGCCGAGACCATCGACTCGGCGGCCACCGGTCTCGAACACATCTACGATGCGGTCGAGCGCGGTCGCGGGGCCGTGCTGGCGCTACCGCACAGCGGCAACTGGGACCTGGCCGGAGTGTGGCTGGTCCAGCGGGTCGGCACACCGACCGTCGTCGCCGAGCGGCTGCGACCGGAATCGCTGTTCCACCGCTTCGTCCGGTTCCGTGAACGCCTGGGTTTCGAGATCATCCCGCTCACCGGCGGCACGGCACCACCGTTCGAACAGCTGACCGCGCGGCTGCGGCAGGGGCGGATAGTCGGGTTGCTCGGTGAACGCGATGTGACCGGTACGGGCGTACCGGTCACCTTCTTCGGCGAACCGGCCCGCATACCGGCCGGCCCGGCCCGGCTGGCGATCGACACCGGTGCACCCCTGCTGCCGGTGCACTGCTGGTTCACCCCCGACGGCTGGGGTGTCCACGTCGGCGAACCGATCGACGTCGCCGGTGGTGTGCAGCCCACGACTCAAGCCCTGGCCGACCGGTTCGCCGCCGGGATCGCCGCGCACCCGGCCGACTGGCACATGCTGCAACCGGTGTGGACCACCGACCACCGTGCCCGTGAGCAGACGCGCAGCAATCCACAACACTGATGCGCGCTCCCGAACCGGACCGGTTCCGCCCTCTTCCAGGAGCTACTTCTCGCACAGATATCCCTCAACACCTGATCGAGGCCGCCCTCGACACCGGTGTCCTCGGTCTCGAGGAAATGCTCACCCACTGCCGCGACGGCCTCGGCTTCCTGAGCCACGCTGCCCACCGGGAGGGAGCATTGCACGACCGGCGCGCCGAAGCTGGCGGCCACTGTGCCGCGTCGGTGAAGGGAACCGGATCTTTCAGGCTGCGGCGGTGCGTTGTTCGGTGGTGGTGGCGGGGTTGCGGGCGGCGCGGAGGACGAGGTGGAGCAGGGGCAGGATGAGGGTCTGGTCGAGGGGGGTCCAGGGCAGGGACATGCGGTTGTGGACGAAACCGACCGCGATGCCGGAGCGGGGGTCGGCCCACCCGGTGGAGCCGAAGGCGCCCATGTGGCCGTAGCCGCGGGGGGCGCGGGCGGCGGGCAGGCTGTGGAAGCCGAGGTGCCAGAACGGGATCAGCAGGCTGTGGTCGAGGCGGTAGGTGCGGATGCGTTCGAGTTCGCGGACGGTGGCGGTGGACAGGTAGGGGCGGCCGGCGGCGTAGCCGTCGCAGGCCAGGGCGCTGTACATGGCGGCCAGGGCGCGGGCGGTGCAGACGGCGTTGCCGGCGGGCAGGGCGGTGTCGAGGATGGCGGGGTCAGCGCCGCGGAAGATGGATTCCAGGCCGGGGACGTAGATGGAGGACAGGGGCGCGCGCAGCAGGCGGGGCAGGCGCGGGACGGCGGTGGCGACGGGGGCCGGGATGGTGCGTTCGGCAAGGGTTTTCAGGGAGCCGACGAGGGCGGCGGGGCGGGTGCGGGCGCTGGCGGGTGGGCGGCCGAGGTGGATGCCGTCGACGCCGAGCGGGTCGGCGACCTCGCTGCGGTAGAGCTGGGTCATGTCGCGGCCGGTGATGGCGCGGGCCAGCCCGCTCATAAGCCAGCCGATGGTGAGGGCGTGGTAGATCGGGGCGCCTTGCAGGCCATCGGGTTTCGCGGCGGCGAGGCGGGCTTCCATGAGCTCGTGGTCGAGGACCTCGGCGGGGGTGGCGGCGGGCAGGCACGACAGGCCGGCGCGGTGGGAGAGCAGTTCGGTGACAGTGATACGGGCTTTGCCGTTGGCGGCGAATTCGGGCCAGTATTCGGCGACGGGGGCGGCGTAGTCGAGCAGGCCGCGGTCGGCCAGCCGCGCGAGCACGGTGGCGGAGATGCCCTTGGAGGCGGAGTAGACCATCGCCCCGGTGTCGGCGCTCCAGGGTGTGCCGTGGGTGTCGGCGGCGCCGGCCCAGACATCGACGACCGGTTCGCCGTGCTGGTAGACCGCCAGCGCGCCGCCGTTGCCGCGGCGGCCGGCGAAGACACGAGCGAATGTCTTGACGGCGGAGTCGAATCGGGGGTCGGCGCTGCCGTGCACCCCGGTGGGCAGTCCGGCTGCGGCGGCGGAGCTGGAGGTCGTCATCGATCCACGGTAGCGGCGCGACAACCACTCGGCAAGATGTGTCTGGGACAATTATTCGGCGTGGTGGTCGGTTCGGATGTCGGTCGGGTCTGCCACAGTGGCGGTCATGGATCCGGTGACCTTCCCCGACGCGGCCGCCTTCGATGCGTGGCTGCAAGCCAATCATGGCCGCCCGGAAGGGGTTTGGATCCTGATGGCCAAGAAGGGCACCGGCATCGCCTCGCTCACCGAGGACGAGGCGGTCGATGTGGGGTTGTGCTGGGGGTGGATCTCGGGGCAGCGCAAGGGCTTCGACGCCGACCATTACCTGCAGAAGTATGTGCCGAGGCGCCCGCGCAGCCACTGGTCGCAGGTCAATGTCGACAAGGTCGCGCAGCTGACGGCCGCGGGCCGGATGCGCGCGCCGGGGCTGGCCGAGGTCGAGGCGGCGCGCGCCGATGGCCGGTGGGCGGCGGCGTATCCGTCGCAGGCGAATTTCACGGTGCCCCCGGATCTGGCTGCCGCGCTGGCCGATCGACCCCGCGCCCGGGCCGCATTCGACACCCTGGACCGGACCCGCCAGTATGCGATCGTGCTGGAGTTGCTGCGCGCGAGAACGGAGAAAACGCGGGCCTCCCGCTTGACGAAGGCGCTCGAGGGTCTCGAATCACCCTGAAACCGGCCGATTCCCGGCGCTGGAGCCGGCCCCGGGATCGGCGCGGTACCGGTGTCAGTGCAGTCGTTCGGCCAGCAGCGGTGCGAGCGTGCGCAGGACCTCGAGATAGTCGCCGCCGACGACCTGCGCGGCGACGTGGTTCGCGCCGGCCTGGACGTGTTCGGCCAGCCGGTCGGCGATCCGGTCGGCGCTGCCGTGGGCGACGACCGCGTCGACGAACCGGTCGCTGCCCGGCTGGGTCAGGTCGGTCTCGTCGAAACCGAAGCGGCGCAGGTTGTTCACATAGTTGATCAGGCCCAGGTAGAACCCGGCCTTCTCGCGGCCACTGACCCGGGCGCGCGCGGGATCCTCGTCGAGGACGACCTTGTGCTCGGTGACGAGCAGCTTGTCGGGGCCGAGGATGGCGCGCAGTTCGGCGGTGTGCTCGGGCACGGTCAGATACGGCAGAGCTCCCGCGCTGCGGTCGCGCGCGAGTTTCGCCACGCGCGGGCCGAGCGCGGCCAGGGCGCGGCCCCGTTCGGGAACGCCGCGCGCGTCGAGGATGTCGAGGTAATCGACCAGCGCTTCATAGGGTTTGGTGTAGGCGCCGGTCTGCTCGGGGTGGCCGACGCCGATGCCGAGCAGGAAGCGGCCGGGGAACTTCTCCTCGAGCCGCAGGTAGGTGTCGGCGGCCGCCTCTGCCGAGGAGCCCCACACGTTCACGATGCTGGTGGCCACCACGATGGATTCGGATCCGCCCAGCAGATCCTCGTAACCGTCCCAGTCGGCGGGCGGGGAGCCGCCGAGCCAGACCGCGCCGTAGCCGAGAACTTCGAGTTCACGCACCGATTCGGGGGTGAACTGCGTGTAGAACTGCCATGCACCGAATTTTCCGAGGTGGTCGAATGCCATATCGTCGGCCAACACGCGCCGATCACCACGCATTCCCGGTGCCGCCGTCGAATTCGGCGCGCCGCGAGCACCTCGTCCATATGGCCCTCGGCCCACTGCCGCAACCGGCTCGAGATCACCGGCAGGTTCCGGCCGAGCGGGGCCGGCGAACAGTCCACGCGCACCGGCACCTGTGCGGTCATGCGGCGCGCGACCAGGCTCCCGACGGCCGCCGCCAGGCCGAGCTGGTGGTGACCTGGCCGAGGCGGCACCCTCACCTTGCGGGTCGCGGAGACGTTCCCGCTGGCCGAGGCGCCCCACCGCGCACGCCCGCTTCGAGAAGGGCGGGTTGCGCGGACGGCTGGTGCGGCTCCCCCTAGGCTGCTGCGGGCCGCCCCTGGGCGCGGAATTGCCCGGGCGCCACCCCGAATTCGCGTTTGAACGCTTTGGCGAACGCGTATTCGGAGGTGTAGCCGGACTTTTCCGCGACCACCCGCAGCAGCACGTCGGACTCGCGCAGCAGCCGCGCCGCGCAGGTCATGCGCCACCAGGTCAGATAGGTCAGCGGGCCGATACCGAGGGTGGCGGTGAAGCGTTGCGCGAACACCGAACGCGAAACCCCGGCGCGCGCGGCGAGCGATTGCACCGTCCAGGCAGCGGCCGGTTCTGCGTGAATGGCCTGCAGGGCGGTGTGGACGGCCGGATCGCGCAGTGCGGCAACCCATCCGGTGTCGGTGGGGTGGGTGTCGTGCCAGGCGCGCAGCATGAACAGCAGCAGGACCTCCAGCAGCGGCGCGACGGCCCCGGACCCGTCCTGGGTGTCGAGTTCGTGGCCGAGCAGATCGATCGCGGCCCGCAGCGGGCTGTGCCGGCCGACGCGGGCCGGCAGATGAATCACATCGGGCAGCTCCGCCAGTGCGGGGTGTGCCCGGGAATCGTCGAGACGGTATGCGCCACACAGCAACACGGTCCGCGCGCCGGAGTCGTCGGCCGCACCGTGCCCGCCGGGGTGGTCGGTGATGGTGTGGCCGCGGCTGCGTGGCAGGAACGCGACGTCGCCGACCTGCAGGTGTACCGGTTGACCGTCATCGGGCAGCAGCCAGCACGAACCCTGCAGCACCACATGGAATCCGGCGCTGTTGCCCTGGGCCGGGAAGTGCGTGCGCCAGGGCGCGTGCGCGACGGTGCGGTTGGAGTGCGGGGTGCCCAGCCGCATCGCCGCGACCGCCTCGCTGAGAATGTCCACCGCCTCACCGTACCCGCGACGCCACCCGGCTCGGACGATCGGATATCAGGACCGGAGTTTCGAGCATGGATCGTCCGGATCAGGGTTCATAGCGTGAATGACGAGCCGATTCCCGGTTCGCGTCCCCTCACTCGATGGAGTTGTCCCCCATGCGTATTGCCGTGCACGGCGCCAGCGGTTTCACCGGTTCCCTCGTCGTGGCCGAACTCGTCCGCCGCGACCTCACCCCGGTCCTGATCGGCCGCGACGAGGCTCGCCTGCGCCGCGTCGCCGACCGGGCCGCGATCCGCGACCCCGAGATCCGCATCGCCCGCCTCGACGACACCGCCGCCCTCACCGCCGCGTTCGCCGACACCGACATCGTGATCAATACCGCCGGACCGTTCACCCTCTGGGGCGAACCCGTGGTGCGGGCCGCGATCGCCGCACGCCGCCCCTACCTCGACACCACCGGCGAACCCGCCTACCTGCGACAGATCCTGACCACGTACGCCGATTCCGCGAAACAGGCCGGGATCGCGGTACTTCCGGCCGTCACCGACGACGGCGTCCCCGGCGACCTGATCGCCGCACTCACCGCCGCCCGCCTCGAGACCCCGCTCAGCGAGATGGTCATCGCCGACCTGCGCCGGCCGGGCGCCGCGTCCCGGGGCACGGCACGCTCGATGGCGGCCATCATGGTCGACGAGCAGATCGAATACCGCGACGGCGCCTGGCAATCGGTGCGGGAACCCGACTCCACCCTGCGCGAACCGGGCGAGGCCGAGCCGGTACCGATGAGCCCCCTCGCCCTGCCGGGCGTCTACACCATCCCCCGCCACATCCGGACGCCGCGCGTGCGCGGGGTGATCCGCACCGAGGTCGGACAACTGTTCGCGAGCTTGAATTCCGAAGTCGCCGAAACCCTTCCCGAGGTACCCGACACGGCATCGCTCGACGCCGCGCGCTGGTGCATGCTCGCCGAGGCCACCGGCGCAGACGGCCGCCGCGCTCGCGGCTGGGTGAGCGGTGTCAACGCCTACGCCTCCACCGCGGTCATCGCCGTGGAGGCCGCCCGCCGGCTGGTCGCCGACGGCGCTCCGGCCGGAACACTCGCGCCGGCGCAGGCATTCGACGCCGCGAGCTTCCTCGACCACCTCGCCACCACCGGGGTGAGCTGGCAGGTCGAAGAACTCGCCGCCGTGTGAACCGCGCTGGAACACCGTTGCCCGGCACCGCGAAACAGCGGTCCCGGGCAACGGGCTCAATGCGCCGTGTCGACCTTGGGGAAGGTGTCGGTGACCAGCGTCATCAACGCGTCCGCGAGCAGGTGGTGCACCTGCTCGCGGGTCAGGCTGCCGCGCATGATCCACTCGCGCCCGGCCGCCTTCACCAGACCGCCGTAACAGCGCACCAGCGCCCGCAATTCGGCCGAATGCAGCGACTCGCTGAGCCCCATCATCTGGACCATGCGGTCCGCGGCGGCGTAGTCGGCCTCGTCGAGGATGCGCTGCACCTCCGGGTCGTCGCCGATGCCCTCGTGCCCGGTGACCTTGACCCAGGTGCTGCCGTGCTCACCGATGGTGTCGAGCAGCCACGCCACGCTGGCGTCCACCCGCTCGCGCGTGGAGCCCTGCGGCGCGCTCATCCTCTCCGGCCGCGGCAGCGTCACCATGCGCCGCACCACCGCGAGATACAGGTCGCGCTTGTTGCCGAAGTAGTGGTTGATCAGCCCGCGCGCCACCCCGGCCCGCTGGGCCAGCTCGGCGGTGGACACGGCCGCATACGGTCGTTCGCCGAACATGTCGATAGCGCAGGACAGGATCTGCGCCCGGCGTTCGTCGGGTTCGAGCCGGCGGCGACGCGAGGGGGCGTCGCCCGCGTCCTCGGACGCGGGCGGCTCGATGTCGATATCAGAGTGAGCGGGCAATGAGATCCTTCATCACCTCGTTGGCTCCCGCGAGGATTCGCAGGACCCGAGCGCCGGTGTACAGCTGGGAAATCGGGTATTCGGTCATGTATCCATAGCCGCCGAAGAACTGCAGGCAGCGATCCACCACATTACCGAGTTGGTCGGTCAACCAGTATTTCGACATGGCCGCGGTCGGGATATCCAGCTCACCACGCAGATGCTTGCTGATGCAGTCGTCGAGGAACACGCGCGCGACCTTGGCGATCGTCGCGCACTCGGCCAGCTCGAACCGGGTGTTCTGCATGGCGAACAGCGGCTTGCCGAAGGCCTCGCGGCCCTTGGTGTAGTCGACGGTCAGCGCGACCGCCTTCTCCGTCATCGCCACCGCCAGGATCGCGGTGACCAGGCGTTCCTGGGCCAGCATCTGCATCATCTGATAGAAGCCCTGGCCCTCGGCCGCGCCCAGCAGATTCGAGACCGGCACGCGCAGGCCGTCGAAGAACAGCTCGGCGGTGTCCTGCGCCTTGCCGCCGATCTTGGACAGGATGCGGCCACGGGTGAAGCCCGGAGTGTCGTCGCCCACCTCGGCAAAGATCAGCGAGACACCCGAGGCGCCCTGGGTGGGGTCGGTCTTGCAGGCGATGATGATGCCGTCGCACAGCCAGCCGTTGGAGATGAAAATCTTCGAGCCGGTGATGACGTACTCGTCGCCCTCACGGACCGCGCGGGTCTTGATGTTCTGCAGATCCGAGCCGGTGCCAGGTTCGGTCATGCCGATCGAGAGCACCATCTCGCCGCTGGCCGCCCTGGGCAGCACCCGCCGCTTGAGCTCCTCGGAACCGAACTCGTGAATGTAGGGCGCGATGATCGAGGAGTGCACCGACATGCCCAGGGAGCCGTCCCCGGCGTGCGTCTGCGCCTCGATGATCGCCGCCTCGTGGGCGAAAGTGCCACCGCCGCCACCGTATTCGGCCGGGATGGCCGCGCACAGCAGGCCGAGCTCACCGGCGCGGTTGTAGAGCTTGCGGTCGGGATGCCCCTGGGCGATGAACTTCTCGGTGTGCGGGATCACCTCCTTCTCGAAGAAGGTGGTCGCCAGTCCACGTACTGCCTCGACCTCGTCGTCGCTCCATGCGGGGCGTGCCATCGTTCGTTCCTTCGCTTGCTCCGAGGGTGCGCGTCAGCGCCTCGCCCCTCAGAGTGCACGGCTATTGGCAGTGTGTCAACAATGCGTCAACGATCGCCCGACCGGGACTGATTCACCTCGGCGAAGGTCGCGAAAATCGGCGTATCCGCATCCGCCTCGATCCCCTGCCGCCGCAGGAACCCATCGATGAGCCCCCAGACCAGCTCCGTCGCCTGATCCACGAACTCAGCGGTCTGCTCACCGGTCGGCGTATCAGACGCCGACAGCCACAGATCCGTCATCGACACCACCGCCCCGACCAGCGCCCGCGACAGATAATCCACCCCCGCGATATCCAGCGGCACCGCCTCGGCCACCGACCGCGCCAGCTTCTCCAGCCGCCGCGCCGCATCCCGGCCCAGATCCAGTTGCAGCACACCGGCACCCGACTGCTGCAACACCGGCGCCTGCCCCAGATACCGGAACACATTGGGATGCTCCAGAATCCCCCGCGCGTACTCACCGAAGATGCGCCGCAACGCCACCCGCGGCGGCTGCAGCATCAACGTCATATCCGCGCCCGCCGACGCGAACGCCCGCCGCGACATCCGCGCCGCGATCTCGGTGAACAGATCCCCCTTGTCCGCGAACTGCCGATACAGCCGCGGCTTGGTGATCTGCGCCTCCCGCGCGATGTCATCCATGCTCGGACGCGGACCCGCCCGATCGATCACCCGGATCGCCGCATCCACGATGTCCTCGCGCGTCACCGACCGGGCCCCCGCACTGCTACGAACCACGGGCGAAGTCTACACGTACCGGTAGTACGTAACCGAAGTCTCGAATTTCGACGCGAAACGCCCGCGCTTACCGCCAAGTCGCGTGACACAAGCCACAATCAAGGTCGACAATCCCACATTGATTTCCCACAGAACGTACTGCCAGTATCGAGCTCCGTACCGGCAGTACGCACAACCGGAAAGACGCCGATGTCCGACGCAGCACGCCAACTCAGCCACACCCTGCGCGCGCCCCTGCCCGCAGCCTTCGACCAGCTCGACGACACCGACCTGGCCGAACTCGAACACCACCTCCAGGCCACCATGACCCGCCGCCGCGAAGCCCTCGACGCCGCCATCGGCTCCTCCCTCGACTTCGTCCCGCGCCTCATGCGCCCAGCCATAAAAAAGGCCCTTGGACTATGAGCGAACACCTCGTCGCCGTCGCCGAGATCACCAAACTCGCACGCCTGCTCGGGATCTCCGACCCCACCGAACTCGACTTCCTCGCCGACCTGCCGCCCGCCGCCATCCGCGAATACCGCGAACGCGTCACCGACCGACTCTTCGACCGAGACACCAAGCGGCTCAAAGCAATCGCCACCGCCAGCAGCATCGTGCCCGTCGGCATCAGCAGCAAGATCGCCGAACGCGCCTTCGGACCCCTGCTCTGCGCCGTCGTCGCCAGCGCCGTCGAACCCCGCCGCGCCATCGACATCGCCAAATCACTGAGCCCCGCATTCCTCGCCGAATGCGCCGTCCAGCTCGACCCCCGCCGCACCGCCGACATCCTCGCCGCCGTCCCACCCACAATGGTCACCGACGTTGCGCGCGAACTACTTTCCCACGGCGACCACATCACCATGAGCCGCTTCGTCCACGTCATCCCCGAACCCGCCCTGCGCGCCGCCGCACCCGTCATGAGCGACGCCGACCTACTGCGCATCGCCTTCCTCCTCGAAGACAAAACCGCCATCGACAACGTCCTCCACGTCATCACCGACCGCGTCCCCGGCGTCATCCGCGCCGCCTACACCCAGGACATGTGGGCCGAAGGCATCGACCTGCTCGACTCCATCGCACCCCACAACCGGCCCTGGATCGGCGACATCACCGCCGCACTCGGCGGCGACGTCCTCGACACCCTCATCACCGCCGTCGCCGAACTCGACGCCTGGCCCACCCTGCTGCCCATCACCAGCGCCATGAGCCACGACAGCCTCCGACTGTTCGCCGAACGACCCACCGTCCACACCGAAACCGTCCTCGGCGCCATCATGGACAGCGCCCTCGACGGCGGACAATGGGTCAACCTGCTCCCTCTCGCCTCCCACCTGCCCACACCCCAACTCGCCTTCATCGCCGCCCGCCTCGGCGAACAAGACGACAACCGCCTCGGCGACCTCATCCGCGACGCCCACACCGCCGACCTCTGGGCCGCCATGATCCCCGTCGCCCTCGCCCTCACCGACGACCATCGCCGCCGCATGGCCGGCCTGCCCGTCATGACCGAACCCGACGTCCTCACAGCCGTCATCACCGCCACCGCCGACAACGACCTCTGGTCCCAGGCACTCCCACTCGTCGACGCCCTCCCCGACACCACCAAGCCCACCCTCGCCGCACTCATCGGCGACCTCACCCACGACCAAATCCTCGCCGCCGTGCTCACCGCCTCCCGCAGCGACACCATCCACACCCTCGTCGACATCGCCCTCGCCCAGGACCAGGAGGGCCGTACCCGCGTCCTCTCCCTCATCGACAGCATGAACGACATCGAGGAATTCCTCACCGCCCTCAACCCCGACACTCCGGACACGGTGTGGCAGGCCCTCATCCAGGTCCGCGACGAAATCCCCGCCCGCCTGCAAGCCCTGCTCGCCGCCCGCGCCCGCGAACTCGGCCGCGACGACGACGCCCGCAAACTCGGCCCGTGAGGGCCAGTGACGAGAAAAGTCACGCTAAGTGGCTCGCAGGCGTGCCTTGGATTCCGAAATGCGTTGCTTGGCGGCATGTTCCCGGTCACGCCCGAACGTCAGCGGCCCAATATCGCGAAAAGTCACGCTAAGGAGTTACCGCAGATAGCGGCGCACTATGTGCGGTGATCTTCGAGTCGTCCTGGCGTGATGACCCATTCACGTAAGGGCGACTCGGGAAACTATCTGCGGTAGTGGGCGGGAGGCCGGTGACGGTGGCGCGGGTTCGGATACTTCCGAGGCCAACCGGTGGTGTGCGGCTGGCGGATGCGGTGCGGATCTATCTGGGCACGATTACCGTGGCGAACACTCGCGCGACGTACGCGGCGGCGCTGGGTCGGCTCGTGGCCGACTTCGGGGCGGACACCGATGTGGCGCTTCTGGATTCGGAGCCGGATCGGGTGAGTGTCTGGTTCATGTTCGTGTGGGGTGGGAAGTCGGCGAAGACATTCAACATCCGGTTGACCGCGCTGGCGTCGGCGTGCGGGTATTGGCGGGAGCAGGGCTGGCTGGCCGGTGATCCGCTGGTGCGGTTGCGGGCGCGGCCCGCGCCGCCGGATACCAGCAAGGCGTTGAGCCGGGATCGGGTCGCGGAGATCTTGGGCTCGGAGGCGCCGCTGCGGGAGCGGGTGTTGTGGCACATGCTGTATGAGTCCTCGGCGCGTGCCGAAGAGGTGCTGATGCTGGATGTGCCCGAACTCGATACCGTGAACCGGTGCGCGGTGGTGACGCGCAAAGGTGGGACACGTGAAGTGATCGCGTGGCAGACCGGTACCGCCCGGCTGCTGCCGCGGATGCTGGCCGGCCGCAAGACCGGGCCGCTGTTTCTCACCGACCGCAAAGCACGGCCCTCGGTGGCCCGCAACGACATCGACCAGAAGAGCGGGCGAGCGCGCCTGTCGTACCGGCGTGCCGCCGAGCTGTTCGAGGCCCACACCGAGCACTACACCGATGGCCCATACACGCTGCATCAACTGCGCCACTCCCGGCTGACACACGCCGCGGAGGACGGCGCGTCCACACCGGTGCTGATGAAGCTGTCCGGGCACTCCTCGGTACGCAGCCTCGCCAAATACGCGCGGGTGTCCGACGAGGGGCTGCGCCGCTATCAGGCCGTCAGCGACCCGGCCGCGCGTCAGCGGCGAACGGGTCGCTGACGCGCGGCGCCCTCTCACGAAGCGGCGGCCGCGTCGTGGACTGCGGCGGCGAGGCGGTGGTGTTCGGGGTAGGACCAGGTGGAGGAGAATCGGCGGCGGGTGTAACCGAAGGTGATGCCGCTGTGCGGGTCGGCGAAGGCTTCCGAGCCCGCCGACCCGTTGTGGCCGAAGGCGCGGGCGCTGAGGAACCGATATTGCGGGCCTTTGGCCTGGAACCCGAGGGCGTAGTGCTTGTCCTGTCCGGCGACGAGGTCGAAGCCGGTGGAGTGGAGCATGGTGAATTCACCGAGGGTGTCGGGTTTCAGCAGCGGCGGTTGTCCGTTGAGGCCGTATACCGCGGCGGTGTAGAGGCCGGCGAGTCCACGGGCGTTGCCGACCCCGCCGGCGGAGGCCGGGCCGAGCGCGCGGACCCGCCGGGTGTTGGCGAAGGCCACTTGATCGAGGGGTGGGTTCGAGTTGAGGGCGTAACCGATTCCGGTGAGGCTGTGTGGCCCGGGACCACCCGACCAGAGCGCGGCGAGCTCGTCAGGACTGGCCAGCCCCGGCTCGATCTCCCGGAAGCGGGGCTCCTCGGCTTCGGGTAGCCCGAGGTAGAGGTCGAGCCCGTAGGGGGATCGGATGCGCTCGTCATAGATGTCTTGCAGTGAACGTCCGGTGTACCTGCGGACCACCTCGGCCACGATCGCGAATTCGACGAACCCGCTGTACCCGATGGCCGAACCGGGCTTCCAGTACGGGCGCTGACTGGCCAAGCGAGCGGCGATCACCGCATCGTCGGCGAGTTCGTCCGCGGTGAACCCGCCGTCGACGCCGATGACACCGGAACGGTGGGTGAGAACATCGCGGACGGTGATTCCGTTCTTCCCGGCGGCGGCGAACTCTGCCCAGCGCGCCGCGATGGGCTCGTCCAGATCCAGCGTTCCATCCTGCATCAGCAACGCCACTACCAAGGTGGCGGCGCCCTTGGTGCAGGAGTAGACGCCGGTCAGGGTGTCGCCGGTGACCTCGTTTCCAAACCACAGGTCGACGACCTGCCTGCCGTGCACGTACACCGTGAGCTGGGCACCGGCCTCGCCGGCCTCATCGGCGACCGCCGTGGTGAGGAACTCCGCGCGAACCGCGTCGAACTCCTCAACGACCGTCCCGTGCACCTCGATGGTGCTCATCAGATGTTGTGCTCCGTTCGTATCTGATCGAGTGCGTTTGTCCCGCACACGTCTTACTCATGCCGTCGATCCTGCTGCGGACTCGTGCGGGTCGTCCAAGACCGATCGGGTGCACTGCGATACCGTACGGGTATTGGTCGAGGTCAGCGTCGGATGCGATGAGACGATGGAGACGCGGGAATTGCGCTACTTCGTCGCCGTCGCCGAGGAGTTGCACTTCGGGCGGGCTGCACAGCGGCTCGCGATGGCGCAACCACCGCTGTCACGGGCGATCCAGCAGCTGGAACGGCGGCTGCCCGAACCGCGGGCGTCCTCCCACGCCATTCCCGACAGAAGGTGCGCGCGAGGGTCGCGCCACTTCGAGGAATGCTCGGCGAAGATGTTGCGGTACTTCAGATGCCGATGAAACTGTTCCAGCAGGCACAGCGTGTAAGCCGCGCGATCAACGGTCTGTTCCGGACGCTCTGGTGGATAGACGAGGCGCTGCCAGCCGCCGCCGACCAGGTCGTGATCGACCCGGCGGGCATCGAGCCAGCGGGCGGGCAGCCCACGGGTGCGCTGCGGGGAGATCATGTCGGCCAGGTTGTCCAGCGCGGCCAGGACCGGTTTGCCGTCGCCGGTGGCCCCGAAGTCGATGGTGCGCATCATCGTGGGCAGGAACGAGCGGACCGTGGAGAACCGGCCCGCCAGCTCCTCGAGCCGCTGCTCATCGAATTCCGGATCCGCTTGCGGCACAAGCTCATCTATCGCGGCCGGCGCCGCCCGCAACTCGGCCTTGGACACGGTGTTCTCGATCAGATCCCACACGAGTTCCAGCGACAGGCCCGGATCTGCCTCACTCATCTCCAACAGCACCCGCACCGCGCGGGCGAGCTTGCCCGCATTGCGCGTCACGCGCGGGTAGCGGCGCAGCTTCTCATCCTTAGACTGCCGCTCGGCCTTGGCCATCAAGTCGGTGACCATAAGCAGGTCGAACAACTCGAGGGCATCATCGACAGCCATGGCGCGCAACGTGAACACCGTCGCGCACAGCAGCGCCAGCAGCCGCTCGCGCTGTGGCGTCATCCGCCGCAGATGCGAGGTCTTGCCGTTCAATCCGTGCGAGGCCAGGGCAATCAGCCGCCGCGGTGGCACCTCGGCCACGCCCTCATCACGCACAGCCGGACATGAAACCACCAGCGCCACAACGCCACCCGCAGTTCATCGAAGAATAACGCTCGGTCCGCCCCACCAGCCGCTTAGCGTGACTTTTCTCGTCACTGGCCCTCACGGGCCAACTCCAGCCCCTGGGCACGGCCGCGAACTGATCGCACTCCGCCCCACCACGCCCGGCCCCGCAGCGGCCGGGCGTTTCACATATCCGGCCCTTTGAGAGAATGGCTCGTCCACCACCCCGCGCACGAAGGATCACCACAGCTTCCGATGGCCGAGCAGACCACCCCGGCAACACCGACCGACGCCACGGCCATCGATCCCACCGAGGTGGCCATCGACCCCGACGAGCTCGCCACCTGCCTGCGCGTCCTCGAACAGGCCGGACAGCTCGACAAGGAACACCCGGACTCCGTCACCGTGCAGCGGGCCGTCGCGCACATGTTCAAGAAGTTCAAGCGCAACAAGCGCATCGCCGCCCGCGACGCCATCTCCGAAGCCGACCGTCAAGTCGTCGCCGCCACCGCTACCGGCTCGCCCAACCGCATCGACGACGAAACCGCCGGCATCCCGATCAGCTCCACCACCACCGGCGCCAGCGCCGGAACCCTGCTGCGTCCGCGTCCCTGCTACATATGCAAACAGCGCTATACCCGCGTGGACGCCTTCTACCACCAGCTCTGCCCCGACTGCGCCACCAAGAGCCACGCCAAACGCGACGCCCGCACCGACCTCACCGGCAAACGCGCCCTCCTCACCGGCGGCCGCGCCAAGATCGGCATGTACATCGCCCTGCGACTGCTCCGCGACGGCGCGCACACCACCATCACCACCCGCTTCCCCAACGACGCCATCCGCCGCTTCGCCGCCCAGCCCGACAGCGCCGACTGGCTGCACCGCCTCCGCATCGTCGGCATCGACCTGCGCGACCCCGCCCAGGTCGTCGCACTCGCCGATGACATCGCCGCACAAGGCCCGCTCGACATCCTCATCAACAACGCGGCACAGACCGTGCGGCGCACCACCGGCGCCTATAGCGCCCTCGTCGAAGCGGAGAACGGGCCATTGCCCGCCGGCGAACTGCCCGACGTGATCAGCTTCGGCAAGACCATGCAGGCGCACCCGACCGCGCTCACCGCCTCCCTCACCCCGGGCCTCACCGCGGAGGACGTCACCGACCTCGCCCTCCTCGCCGGTTCGGCCACGCCCGAACGCATTTCGCAGGGCGTCGCCATCGACGCGGGCGGCCTCGTCCCCGACCTCGCCCACACCAACAGCTGGGTCCAGACCGTCGGCGAAGTCGACGCCACCGAACTGCTCGAAGTGCAGCTGTGCAACTCGGTCGCGCCGTTCATCCTCATCTCCCGGCTGCGCCCCTCCATGGCCGCCGCACCCTCCCGACGCAAGTACGTCGTCAACGTCTCCGCCATGGAAGGCGTCTTCGCCCGCGGCTACAAGGGCGCCGGCCACCCGCACACCAATATGGCCAAGGCCGCGCTCAACATGCTGACCCGCACCAGCGCACGCGAGATGTTCGAGGGCGACAAGATCCTCATGACCGCCGTCGACACCGGCTGGATCACCGACGAACGCCCGCACTACACCAAGATCCGCCTGGCCGAGGAAGGCTTCCACGCCCCCCTCGACCTGGTCGACGGCGCGGCCCGGGTGTACGACCCGATCGTCCGCGGCGAAGCCGGCGACGACCTCTACGGGTGCTTCCTCAAGGACTACGAACCCTCCAACTGGTAGCCCCGGCACCAGCCCTGACCGGCCCCTCTCCTCTTGGCTGTTCTTTGGAGGTGATGGGGCCGGTTCGAGACATTGCGAATAGGAAGCTAATACATGTTTAGATGCGCATATTTCAGTATCGGTATGTTTACTCTCCACTGATTCACTGCCGGTGACGGGCTCCAGGGACTTCTCTTCCCGACGCAGACTCCCTACTTCCGATCCGGGAGTACTTTCCTATGCCCCCTCGCTCCCCCAACGTCCCAGTGCAGGGCCATAATCGACGCACTCCCCCACTACGAGGACTGGCGGACTCATGAGTGGAAAATCCTTCATCACCATGCTTCGGGAGCGACTGCCGTTCCTGCGCTGGTCGGTGATTCGATTCGCCTTGGGCGGGCCGACTTTCATGCGGACCGGACAGGTGGGCGACGGCCGCGAGACCGCCGCCCGGGACTACGTACTCTCCCACTCCTCCGCGGGTGATCCCGACAGCGTGCTCGCGGCCTACGACAGCTTCGCGCGCACCCGGAGTCTGCTGGTGAACGTCGGTGACGAGAAAGGTCTGATCCTGGATGCGGCGGTGCGCCGGGCGGCACCGAAACTGGCGCTCGAACTGGGCGGCTACTGCGGGTACAGCGCGGTTCGGATCGGGCGGGCACTCGCGCCCGGGGCCCGGCTGGTGTCGGTGGAGCTCAGTCCCGGCAATGCCGCGATCGCCCGGACACTGCTCGCGCATGCCGGGCTCGCGGATCGGGTGAGCGTGGTGGTGGGCACGATCGGCGACGGCGGGCAGACGGTCGAGCGGCTCGTGACCGAGCACGGATTCGGCCCCGGCGCACTCGATTTCGTCTTCCTCGATCATGACAAGAGCGCCTACCTGCCGGATCTGCAGACCATTCTGGCGGCCGGCTGGCTGCATCGGGGCAGCATCGCGGTGGCCGACAACGTACGGATCCCGGGTGCTCCGGCCTACCGGAGCTACATGCACCAGTCCGAGGGCGCGAACTGGCGGACCATCGAGCACGACACCCACGTCGAGTATCAGACGCTGCTCAAAGATCTTGTCCTGGAGTCGGAGTACCTGGGCTGATCACTTTCTATCCTGGGGTCATGGGCTACCGGCTGCTGGCCGATGCGACCGCGATCGTGCACTTCCTGTTCGTGGCCTATGTCGTGGTGGGCGGCTTCATCGCCTGGCGCTGGCCGCGCACGATCTGGCTGCACCTGCTCGCCTTCGGCTGGGGTTTCAGCACCGTCCTGTTCTCCATCGAGTGCCCGCTGACGGATCTGGAGAACTGGGCGCGGCATCGCGCGGGCGAGGCGGGCCTCCCGTCGAGCGGGTTCATCGATCACTACATCACCGGGGTGCTTTATCCCCGGAGCGCGCTGGAGGAGGTGCGGGTGCTCATGGTGATCTGTGTCGTCGTGTCCTGGGTGGGCCTGTATCTGCTGTCGCGGCGCCGGGCCGCTACACAGCGGTCGTGATGGTGCGAACAGGTGTGGTGAGCGCCGCCGTCAGCGCGAGGGCCGTCGCGATCAACAGGGCGAGTAGGGATTTCGCGGCATCGGCCGGTGACCAGCCCGCGGCCTCGATGGTCGGTTGCAGGGCGGTGGTGGGCAGGTAGGGCTGAGTCTTCGGGACGGCCGACACCAGCAGACAGACCACATACGCCACGCCGGTGATGCCGGCGGCTACGCCCGCCGAGCCCACCCGAGCTGCCAGGGCCGCGGCGAACACGGCGAACGACACGACCGCAACGGCTTGCACTGCAAGCGAACCCACCGCGGGACCCAGCGGGTAGGACCCGAACAGCGCCCAGCACTCGTACAGCGCGACCGCGGCCCCGACCAACGCGGCTGCCGCGATCACGGCCGCGGCGACCAGGATCCGCGGCAGATAGAGCCGCACCGGGGAGACCTCGCGGCTGAAGTAGTAGATACCGATCGGATCGGTATTGCGGAGTGCGCACGCCTGCGCCGCCAGGATCATGGACACCGCCGCGACCAGCAGCCCGGTGTTCTTCACGTACTGCTGCAACCCGTCTCGCCAGTCCGGCACGCGCAGCAGCTTGATCTCCGTGGACTGCCCGATCAGGTCGGGCAGGTACTTCGCCCCGAGCAAGGAGACGACCCCGAACACGACGAACGCCGCGGCCAGGGCGACCAGCCGCCGGGTCCGCAGCCACCGGTACCACTCGACTCGGAATACGGTGCGGTTCATGACTTCTCCCCGATGGCCGCGAAGAACGCGTCGGTCAATGTCGGACGGGCAATGCGAATGTCGTCGATCTGAGCGCTGTGCGCGGACGCCTCGGCCAGGGCCGGGCCCCACTGCGACTGCTCGGCCTCGATGATCTGCCCGCCGGCCATGGCGATCCGCAGGGTCGGCGCGGCGGTGTGCTGATCGAGGAACTCCCCTGTCTCCCCGGCGAAGACGGCTTGTCCTCGATGCAGGACCAGCAGCCGGTCGGCGAGATCCTCGACATCGGCGAGCAGGTGGCTGGAGAACACGACCGTCATCCGGCGGCCCAGCTCCCGCATGAGCCTCAGCACGGCGGCGCGGCCCTCGGGATCGAGTGCGCTGGTGGGTTCGTCGAGGATGAGCACCTCGGGCTCGCGCACCAGCGCGGCAGCGATTCCCAGGCGCTGCAGCATGCCCCGCGAGAAGCCCCCGGCGCGCCGGTGCGCGTGCCGCTCCAGGTCCACGGCCGCCAGGGCCTCGTCGGTTGGCCAGGCGCCGGTGCCGTGGACCGATCCGATGGCCCGGGACTGTTCGAGTACCTCCCGCGCGGAGAGCCACGGCTCGAATCCCGGTGTGTCCGGGCAGTATCCGAGGGCGTCGAGCCCGACCGGCACCCGCACGGATCCGGCGGCGACCGGTTGCAGGCCCAGCACGGTGCGGATCAGCGTGGTCTTGCCCGCGCCGTTGAGCCCGATCAGCCCCACGACGCCGGGCGCGTCCACGGTCCAGCTCACCCCGTCCAGGGCGAGGAATGCACCGAAGCGCACCGACACGTCGGTGACCTCGAGGTGTGGTTCAGCCACGGACCTGCTCACCGTCCCGGCCGACGATCAGATAGATGATCCCGCCGAGCGGAATGCTGATCAGGCAGATGATCGCCCACGCCCATTTGGGCAGGTACTTCACCTGGGTGCGGTACAGGTCGTACCAGCAGAAACCGACGAAGCCGAGTCCCACCACGATCAGTGGGACGAGTGCGGCCACCGGGATGTTCGACACCGCGATTTCCCCTCTTCAGAGCCATCCGAGCAATTGCTATCAGATGCGCGAACATTATCAACGACGGTAACCATACTGCTAGGGTCGTGGCTGTGGAATCCGTCGAACTTCTTCTGCACCCGGTCCGCCTGCGGATCGTGCAGGCCTTCCTCGGCGAGCGGACGCTGACCACGAGCGAACTCCATGCCGAGCTGGGCGATGTGCCCCCCGGCAGCCTTTACCGGCACGTGGCCCAGCTGGTCACCGCGGGCATCCTGGATGTCGTCAACGAACGCCGGGTCCGCGGCACCGTGGAACGCACCTACCGGCTGCGCCTGTCGGCCGCCCAGATCACCCCCGACCAGCTCGACGCCATGAGCCCGGAGGACCATCGGCGCGCGTTCATGGGCTTCATCGCCGGCCTCATCGCCGACTTCGATCGCTACGTCGACGCGGGCGACATCGACTACGTGCGCGACGGAGTCGGCTATCGCATGATGGGCCTGTGGCTCGACGATGCCGAGTTCGCCGAGCTCGCCCGCGACATGGGCCGCGTGCTGGCCTCGCGCCTGGCCAATCCCCCTGCTCCGGGCCGTAGGCGGCGCATCCTCAGCACCATCCTCGTCCCCGATACCCCGGCCCCCGAAAGCGAAAAGGCTTCGGGCACGGCATAATCGCGCTGGCCGTCACAGCGAACGAAGGGGACTTCATGGGCGACACATCGATCGGGTCGATCCTGCTCGAGCGAGTGGTGTATCCGGTGCGCACGGCCATCAGCACCGTGCGCGGACTCGGAAACTTCACCCGCACCGGACAATTCGGCGACGGCCGCGAGGCCGCGGTGCGCGACCACGTGCTCGCGAACGCCGAGCAGGGCAACCCCGAGAGTGTGCTGGCGGCCATCGACCGCTTCGCCCGGACCCGCAGCAACCTCGTGAACATCGGCGACGAGAAGGGTCTGCTGCTGGATGCCGCTGTGCGCAAGGCGGATCCGACGCTGCTGCTCGAACTGGGCACCTACATCGGCTACAGCGCGGTCCGCACCGCCCGCACCATGCCGGAGGGCGCGCGGCTGATCTCGGTCGAGTTCAGCGCCGCCAATGCCGAGGTGGCCCGGGCCATCATCGCCCACGCGGGGCTCGCGGATCGGGTGACCGTGGTGGTCGGCACCATCGGCGACGGCGGCGAGACCATACGGCGCCTCACCGAGGAGCACGGGATCACCGCGGGCGCACTCGATTTCGTCTTCGTCGACCATGACAAGTCCGCGTACCTGGCCGACCTGAAGCACATACTGGCTGCGGGCTGGCTGCACCCGGGCAGCATCGTCGTCGCCGACAATATGCGCGTCCCGGGCGCGCCGGACTACCTGCAGTACATGCGCGAGGCCGAGGGCAAGACCTGGCGCACCGTCGAGCACGACACCCATATCGAGTACCAGTCCCTGCTCAAGGACCGGGTACTCGAGTCGGAATACCTGGGCTGACCCGGCTCGGATACCCGGGCCGGGCCCGCTTCTCGGCCCGGGTTCAGCGGCGCCGCAGCGTCACGGGCAGATCGTCCTTGGGCAGCGGCGTGGCACTCGTGTCGAGGGGCATGACATAGTCCTGCGGCACTTCCCATTCGAAGCCGCGCAGCAGCTGGTGCACGATCGTCTTGATCTCGAGTCCGGCGAAGTGCTGGCCGAGGCATTTGTGCGCGCCGGCCCCGAACGGGGCCCACGCCACCCGGTGCCGCTTGTGCTCGGCGCGTTCGTCCGAGAAGCGCTCGGGGTCGAATTCCTCGGGCTGCGACCACATGTCGGGACGGCGGTGGTTGACGCTGATCGGGACCACGACGAAGGACCCCTTCGGCACGAAGTACCCGCACACCTCGGTGTCTTCCTGCACGGCACGCGGGAAGATCTGCACCGGGGTGCAGAGCCGGGTGGTCTCCTTGATGATCCAGTCGAGTTCGGTCAGCTCGGCGAGTTCGTCGTACCCGAGTTCGAAGGGCATCTCGAGGGAGCGCGCCCGCGCGCGCTTCTGCCACTCCGGGTACTTGGCCATGTTGTAGACGACGCCGGACAGCGTGGTCGTGGTGGTGTCATGGGCGGCGGCCAGCAGGAAGATCATGTGGTTCACGATGTCCTGGTCGGTGAACCGATCGCCGTCGTCGCCGGCGGCCTGGCACAGCATGGAAAGCAGGTCGGTGCCGGGCTTCTCGCGGGCGGCGACGATGCGCTCGGCGAGGAAGGCCGCCATGGTCTTGCGAGCGCGCATGCCCCGCCACCAGCGGTTGCCGGGAATGGCGACGCGCACCATCGCGCCGCCGGCCTGCAGGATGTCCATGGTGGCGCCGCAGATGCGCTCGGCCTCGTCGCGCGGCAGGCGCGCACCCATGAAGACCTCCAGCACGATGTCCAGGGTGAGGCGCTGCAGGTGCTGGTGCATGAGCACCGGAGTCCCCTGGGCCACACTGCCTTCCGGAAGTTTGCTCAGGTGCCGGTCGGCGATCTCGTGCATGTCCTTCAGATAGGACGTGAGGGCGCCGCGGCCGAAGGCCTGCTGCATGATCGAACGGTGGCTGCGGTGCTCGTCGAAGTCCAGCCGGACCAGACCGCGGTCGAAGAACGGCCCCTGCAGCGGAGCCCACGCCGGACCGTTGGCGAACACCCGGTCCTTGTTCATCAGGATGCGCTGTGCCGCCTCGGGTCCGCTGGCGATGATCCACTTGTCACCGAACATATTCAGCACGAAGAGCGGGCCGTAGGCCGCCTCGTCCGCGAAGGCGGCCCCGGTGGGGTCGCGGCGCTGCCGCTGCAGCTGGGCGATCCAGTGCGTCGCGGGCCCGGTGATCTGCTTCAGATCACTGCCTTCCGGCGGAGCGGCGACGAATTGTGTTCTGGGCATTGAGAACCCCCTCCTGCTACGAAGACGCAACGGAGGAAGCTACCCGCCCGAACGCGGGGTGCTCAACTCGAGCGCCCCGGTACCTCCGCTGCCAGCGCCCGGGCGATCAAATCGACCAGCACGGGCTGGTTTTCGGGCAGATCCAAATAGAAGTGGCCGCCGGGGAAGGTGGCGAGGTCGAATCCGGCGGCGGTGTAGTCGCGCCACTCCCCCGCCTGCGCGGCCGAAGTGGTCGGGTCGGCGGAGCTGACCAGCGTAGTGATCGGCGCGCGCAGGGGTGCCCCCGGCCGGTGCCGGTAGGTCTCGACCGCGCGGTAGTCGCTCCGCAGGGCCGGGAGCACCACTTCGGCCAGGCCGGGCTCGTCGCGCAGGATCCGCACCGACGCCGGGTCGTTCGACAGGCGTTCGAGATCGGCGATGAGGCCCTCGTCGGGTCCGGCGTGCAGGCGGGCGGTTTCGCTGAAAGCCGGTGCGGGACGGCCGGAGACGAACAGATGGGTCAGCGCGCGCCCGCCCGCCTCGACCCGGCGGGCGGCCTCGTAGGCGACGGTCGCGCCCATGCTGTGTCCGAAGATGGCCAGCCGCACGTCCTTCGGCCAGGCGAGCAGGTCGGTGGCGGCCCGATCGGCCAGCTCGGTGAGCACGGATATCGGTTCGTCGGCGAGGCGGTCCTGGCGGCCGGGGTACTGCACGCCGAACACCGCGGTGCCCGAGCCGAAACGCTGGGCCAGCTCACGGTAGGCGGTGACCGAGCCGCCACCCGGCGGGAAACAGACCAGTACGGTGTCGGGGCGCGGATCGGATTTCAGTTCGCGTAGCCAGGCGGTTCCGGTGAGTCGTTGGGCTGTCATCCGATCGAGTATGCCGTGAGAAATGCCATCGCGGTCAGGCCCGGCGCCGGCGATACAGTCGGGTCGTGGTTACTTACGATGCGCTGGTCCGTGATTACGAGGCCGGAATCGGCGTCCCGGGGTCGGCGCTGCCGGCGCTGGATCCGGGTGCGAATCTGGCTGCGACGCTGCCGGTCTGGGCGCTGTCGGGCGGTGCGGTGGCGGCCTTCGCGGCGGCTGCGGATCGCTGGCGGGTCGCCTGCGGCGTGCCGGCGCTGGGCGGTGCGCTCGACCCCGCCCGGATCACCGCCGCCTTCTCCAGTGAGCGCCTGTTCCGGCTCGACGGAGAATCGCCGGGCATCTTCGCAGAGCTGTCGGGCTTCTTCAGGGCTGCGGACGCATGGGTGCGCACGCATGCCAACTATCCGCATCATCGCGAAAGGTTGCTCGCGGCCGTGGAATTGCCGGAAACGGCCACACGTGAGGACTTCACCCGCCGCGCGGCGACACTGACGGCCGCGGATATCGAACAGCGGGCCACCGCGCTCGGTGCGATCGCGGTGCGCGTCCGGACCGAGCAGGAGTGGGCCGAGAGCGCGCCGGGCCGGGCCGCCGCTTCCGGCCCGCTGGTGGCCGTGGAAACGCGTGGTGATCGAGGCGTATTCGAGTGTCCCACTGCCGCAACACAATTGCTGCCACTGCGCGGGATCCGCGTTCTCGATCTCACGCGGGTGATCGCCGGACCGGTGGCGACGCGGGCGTTGGCCCTGCTCGGAGCCGATGTGCTGCGGATCGACCCGCCCAGGTTGCCGGAAATCTGCTGGCAGTACCTGGACACCTGTCAAGGGAAGCGTTCCACCGTAGTCGATTTGCGTACTGGACTTCCCGTCCTTCGCGAATTGATCAGCAATGCGGACATAATCATCTCGGGTTACCGACCGGGCAGCTTGGAACGCCTCGGAGTGCGCCCCGGGGAAATTGGTCCGGGAATTGTCCACGGTCGAGTTTCGGCATGGGGCGAACTCGGCCCGTGGGGTGATCGACGCGGTTTCGACAGCATCGTGCAGGCAGCATCGGGAATTTCGCTCATCGAAGGCACGCAGCATAATTCGCGTGGCGAATCATCTGTGGGCGCCCTCCCGGCCCAGGCGCTCGATCATGCCAGCGGATACCTGCTCGCGGCGGGGGTGCTCGACGGGCTGGTCGCCCGCCGTGGCGACGGCCTCGGTCGCGATGTCCGGGTTGCCCTGGCACGCACGGCATCCTGGCTGATCACGGCACCGGTCCGGACACCCGTCCACGCATCCGCCGCGACGCCCGATGCGCGGTACGCGCGCACCCACGGCTCGGTGACCACGGCGGGACCGGCGCTGACCGAGTATCCGGACCATCCATGGCCCGCTCCGGCCCACGGTTCGAGCGCTCCCGAGTGGAAAGTCCGACCAGACGGTTCGTAGCAGGCGCGAATGTATACAACCTGCTGCACGCACACCCGCAAGTGCATCAGCAAATTAGCCGAATTGCCTTGCAATACAGCGGTTTCAACACGCCGTACTTATCCCCCGTACGGCGTTAATAAATGAGACCCTGAAACCGACATCAAAATTGTCGACCCGTATGTCGGCATGCGGATGGAGGACCTCATCGTGGATACACCTGCTCCCTTGCTCACCGCCGCCAGCGACGCCGGTGCCATCTCGGTGGGCAGACGGGAATGGGCCGGATTGGCGGTGCTGGCACTGGCCTGCCTGGTGTACTCGATGGACCTCACCGTCCTGCACCTGGCAGTCCCCCAGATCAGCGAGGTGCTCCGCCCCACGAGCTCCCAATTGCTCTGGATCATCGACGTTTACGGATTCATGGTCGCCGGTTTGCTGCTCACCATGGGCACCATCGGCGACCGCATCGGCAGACGGCGACTACTCATGGTGGGGGCGGCCGCCTTCGCCGCGGTCTCGGTCATCGCGGCCTTCGCGCCCTCGGTGCCGGTGCTGATCGGATGCCGGGCCCTGCTCGGCGTCGCCGGAGCGACGCTGGCGCCCTCCACACTGTCCTTGATATTCACCATGTTTCGCGACCCGGGCCAGCGTTCCGTCGCGGTCGGGGTCTGGGTGGGGTCCTACTCGGTGGGCGGATCCATCGGCCCACTAGCCGGTGGCATCATGCTCGAGCACTTCTGGTGGGGTTCGGTGTTCCTGCTCGCGGTGCCCGTCATGGTGTTGCTGATCATTCTCGCGCCCCGCGTGCTCCCCGAATTCCGCGATCCCGACGCCGGCCGCCTGGATCTCGTCAGTGCCGGATTGTGCACGACAGCAGTGCTGCTGGTGGTCTTCGGCATGAAGAAGGCCGCCCAGGACGGACCCGGCGCGGCCGCGGTCTCGGCGCTGGTCGCCGGGCTCGCCATCGGCGCGCTCTTCGTCCGGCGCCAGCTCAGTACCAGCGAACCCATGCTGGATCTGCGACTGTTCCGGCTGGGCAGCTTCCGCACCGCGCTCACCATCAATATGGTCGCGATCTTCGTGGCCTTCGGATACGCCCTGTTCGTCGGCCAGTATTTCCAGCTGGTGCTCGGCATGTCACCACTGCGGGCGGGCATCGCCACCATCCCGGCGGGCCTCGGGTTCATGATCGGCTCGCAGCTGGGCCCGCGCATCATGAAGGTGACGCGGCCCGCCTACATGATCGCCGCGGGCATGGCCATGGCCGCCTGCGGACTGCTCCTGCTCACCCGGATCACCGCGACCGGCGGCGTCGAGCTCACCATCGCCGCATCCCTGCTGGTGTCGTTCGGGCTGGCACCGGTTTTCGGCATCACCACCGAGCTCATCGTGGGCACCGCGCCTCCGGAGCAGGCGGGCGCGGCCTCCGGCCTCTCGGAGACCGGCGCCGAATTCGGTGGCGCGCTGGGGATCTCGATTCTGGGCAGTATCAGCATCGCCATCTACCGCAACCAGCTCAACACCACTCTGCCGTACGGCGTGCACGATCCGGACGCCCGCGCCGCGCGCGACACGCTGGGCGCGGCACTCGACGTCGCCCGGACCATGCCGGGCGCGGTCGGCAACGCCATGGCCGAGGCGGCCAAACACGCCTTCCTCACCGGCATGCACCTGACCGCCGCCATCGCGGCGGGCGCGGCGCTGCTGCTGGCCGTCATCGCCATGACCCGCCTGCGGCAGGTGCCGCCCGGCTGAGCCGGGTTCACCTGCCCCGGATGGCCTCGACGGCGGACACCAGCGAATCCCCGTCCAGCAGTGGAGCGCGCGGCGCCACCAGCTGCTGTATGGCGAGGCCCTGGAACAGCAGGAACAGCAGTTGCCCGACCGCCGCGGCCTGTTCCTCGCTCAGGTCCGGGTGCGCCTGACGCACGGCCGTGGCGATATCGCGGTGCGCGACCACGCTCGCCTCGGCCATGAAACTCTGCTGCGCGGGATCGCGCGCGATCTGGATGCCGTTCTCGGTGCTCAGCAACAGACCATCCCGATTGCGCTGCACCACATCGACGAAGCCGTTCCAGATCCCGGCCAGCGACTCCCACAGCGTGCCCGACCCGGCGTCGCGAATGGCGGCTTCCATGTCGTCACCGATCTGGGTGCCGACGCCGACGGTGATGGCCTCGGTGACGAGCTGGTCCTTGGAACCGAAGTGGTAGCCGATGGCCGCGAGGCTCACCCCGGCGGCATTGGCGATGTCCCGTGCGGTCACCTTGGCCAGGCCGCGCTCGAGGACGGCCTTGCGCGCGCCCGCCAGGAGGTCTTCTCGATTACCCATACCGCCACCCTACCAGCGTCTTAGACGAATGTTCCAGACGGCTGTGCACGGGCCGCCGGCACCGGCGGTTCCTCCCCGCGAGGCCGCCGGCATCGCTGCGGCTACCCTCGAACCCGTGCGGCAGAAGATCCTCATGGACAACGACACCGGCATCGATGACTCCCTGGGCCTGCTCTACCTACTCGCCTCCCCCGAGGCCGAGATCGTCGGAATCGCCTCCACCGCGGGCAATGTGCCAGCGCCGCGGGTGGCCGCCAACAATCTCGCGCTGCTCGATCTGGCGCGGGCCCCGGAACTCGAGGTGGCGCTCGGCGCGCTGACTCCCCTGGCCGTGCCGTTGCGCACCACCGAGGACACGCACGGCCCGCAGGGCGTCGGCTACGCAGAGCTCCCGCCCACCAACCGGACTCTGTCGGACCGGCCGGCCGCCCAGCTGTGGGTGGATCTGGTGCGCGAGCATCCGGGCGAGATCATCGGTCTGTGCACCGGCCCGCTCACCAATCTCGCGCTGGCGCTGCGGATGGAACCGCAACTGCCACAGCTGCTCCGGCGGCTGGTCATCATGGGCGGCGCGTTCAACCATCCGGGCAACACCACCCCGACCAACGAGTGGAACGTGCACGTGGATCCGGAAGCGGCCAAGGAGGTGTTCGACGCCTTCTCCGCCGCGCCTGCCGACCGCCGGCCGATCGTGTGCGCGCTCGACGTCACCGAGTCCATCGAGATGAAGCCCAAGCACCTGGCGCTGCTGGCCGAACGGGCCGGGAGCACACCGGTGGAACACGTCAGCGAGACCGATCCGCCCGAGGCGCGGTCGGCGGCGAGCAATCCGCTGGTGCGGTACCTGACCGATGCGATCCGCTTCTACTTCGACTTCCACAAGCTCTACGACCAGGGCTACCTGGCGCACATGCACGACCCGTTCGCGGCGGCCGTGGCACTGGACCCGAGTCTGGCGATCATCAGACCCGCCACCGTGGACGTGGAGCTGGCCGGAACGATCACCCGTGCCACCACGGTCGCCGACTGGGCGGGGATGTGGGGGCGGGAGCCCAATGCCGACATCGTGGTCGGGACCGATCCGGAGCTGTTCTTCGAACGGCTCGTCGACCGGGTCGGAGATTACGCGCGAACCGTATTCGCGGAAGGAGATTCGAGCTGGTGACCGGCGATCAGGACCTCGAATACGTCACCGGTTTCCCCGCGCGGCTGGAGCTGCCCGGAATCATCGACGTCCACACACATTTCATGCCGGACCAGGTGCTGCGCAAGGTGTGGGGCTACTTCGACTCGGCGGGACCGCTACTCGGCCATCGCGAGTGGCCGATCGCCTACCGCGACGAGGAGGAGGTGCGCCTGAAGACGCTGCGCGGCTTCGGCGTTCGCGCCTTCACCTCGATGGTCTACCCGCACAAGCCGCAGATGGCGGCCTGGCTCAACGAGTGGTCCGCCGATTTCGCCGCGCGAACCCCGGACTGCCTGCACACCTCGACGTTCTATCCGGAGCCGGGCGCGGCCGAGTACGTGCGCGCGGCGATCGAGTCGGGGACGCGAATCTTCAAGCTGCACATCCAGGTCGGGGACTATCACCCGGCGGATCCGCTGCTGGACGAGGTGTGGGGCCTGGTTCAGGAGGCGGGCATCCCAGTGGTCACGCACTGCGGATCCGGGCCCGCCGCCGGGCAATTCACCGGACCCGGGCCGATCGCGCAACTGCTGCGGCGGTTCCCGCGACTACGCCTGGTCATCGCGCACATGGGGGCGCCCGAGTACAGCGAGTTCCTCGATCTCGCGGCGGAATACCCGAGCGTCCTGTTCGACACCACGATGAACTTCACCGACTTCTTCGAGGCCGCCGACCCGTTCCCCGCCGTCGATCTGCCGCGGCTGCGGGACTTCGGGGATCGCATCCTGTTCGGCAGCGACTTCCCGAACATTCTCTACTCGTACGGTCATGCGCTGTTCGCGCTGGAACGTCTCGGTCTCGGCGACGACTGGCTGCGCGCGGTCTGCTATCGGAACGCCGCGGACCTCTTCGCCCTCGGCCGGCTCACCGGGCCGGCGACACTCGGCGAGCCGACGACGCGCTCTTCCGGCACCGCGGTCTGACACGATGAGACCCGATGGTTGGTGACGGCTGAACCTCACGGAAGGCGGGTCGGTCATGCGATTGGTCGCGGACATTCTGGTCGGATTGCTCGCCGCGCTGCACGTCTACATCCTGGTCATGGAGATGCTGCTGTGGACCACGCCGCGGGTGCGCGCGAATTTCGGCACCACCCCGGAGTTCGCGGAGGAGACCAAGGTACTGGCCGCGAATCAGGGCCTCTACAACGGCTTTCTGGCTGCCGGCCTGATCTGGGGTCTGATCGCAGCGGATCCGGTCGGGCAGGCCGCGAAGATCTTCTTCGCGGCCTGCGTCATAGTCGCCGGACTCTACGGCGCGGCCACCGCGAGCCGCCGGATCCTGTTCGCGCAGGCACTGCCCGGCGCGATCACGCTGGCCGCCGTCCTACTGGCCGGCTAGCGCGCTCAGCGCGATCTTGGCATTGCGGCCCGGGCGTTCACTCGCGGCCGCGGCCTCGGCTGCCTCGGCGAGCGGGTAGGTCGTCTCGACGGCCAGGTCCAGTTCGCCGCGGGCGGCCCGGGTCACCAGTTCGGTGATGAGCCGGCGGCGTTCGTCGCCGCCGATCTCCTCGGCGCGCTTGGCACCCCAGAAGCCCTTGACCACGGCCTGTTTGAAGATGATCGGGCCGGGATCGAGGACCAGCGGCTGCCCCGACAGCGCGCCGAAGGTGATGAGTTCACCACCCGCGCCCAGCACGGACAGCAGGTCGTTGGCGGCCGGACCGCCCACCTGGTCCACCGCGCAGGCGATGGGCGCGCCGCCGGTGACCTCCGCGGCCTGCTGCCGCCAGTCCCCCGACCCGGTCTCGAGCACCGGTTCGAAACCCAGCTCCCGCAACGACTTCGCGGCCGCCGCACTGCGCACCAGATTCAGGACGTGCACGCCGCGGGCGCGGGCGAGCTGATTCACCAGTCGTCCCACGGCGCCGTTGGCGGCATTGATCGCGATCCATTGTCCGGGTTCGACATTCAGATCCTCGAGCAGCATGAGCGCGCTGAGCGGCATGGCCAGCAGCTGAGCGGCGGTCGCGTCCGACACCGAGTCCGGCACCGGGACGATCCCGCCCGCCTTGGCCACGAAGTACTCCGCCCACGCGCCCTGCACGCCCGAAACCGTTACGCGCTGCCCGATTTCCAGGCCGGTGACCTCCGGGCCCAGGGCGTCGATGCGGCCGACCGCCTCGGTGCCGGGGATCGCGGGCAGTTCCGGCCGATAGCCGTAGACGCCGCGGATGATGGCCAGGTCGTGATTGTGGATCGGGGCCAGGGTGGTCGCGATGCGCGCCTCGCCCGGCCCGGGCTCGGGCACCGGCCGCTCGGTCGTGGTGAGGACCTGCTCGGGCTCGCCGAACTGTTCGATGATGACCGCACGCATGCTCGTTCCTCCCTCAGTCCTCGACCACGATGACGTCGACGTCGATATTGCCGCGGGTGGCATTGGAGTACGGGCACACCTGGTGCGCCTTGTCCGCCAGCGCCCGCGCCTCGTCCAGGGGCAGGTGCGGCAGGGAGACCTCCAGGGTGACGGCCAGGCCGAAGCCGCCGGCGTCGTTGGCGCCGATGCCGACCTTCGCGCCCACAGCCGAATCGTCCACGTTCGCCTTCAGCGACCGCGCGACGGCCCGCAGCGCCGAGTGGAAGCAGGCCGCGTAACCGGCGGCGAAGAGCTGCTCAGGGTTGGTGCCGATGCCGCTGCCGCCCATCTCCTTCGGAATCGACAGCGCGGCTTCGATCTTGCCGTCGTCGGTGCGGACCTGGCCGTTGCGGCCATCGCCGGTGGCGAGGGCTTCGGCGGTGTAGAGCACGTTCATCAGGGGGTCTCCTTCGATCGGGTGTGGGTGGTGAGGGCTTCGGTCAGCCGGTGCAGGGTTTCGCGCAGTTCGGCCAGTTCCGCCTGGGGCAGGCCGGCGATCTCGGCCGATCGAGCGGGGATCCGGCATGCGGCGGAACGCAATTCGCGGCCGCGGTCGGTCAGCGTGATCTCCACGCGGCGTTCATCGGCGGTCGAGCGGCGGCGTACCACGTGGCCCGCCGCCTCGAGCCGCTTCAGCAGCGGCGACAGGGTGCCCGAGTCCAGTTCCAGGGCCGAGCACAGGTCGCCGACGGTGCGGCCGTCGCGCTGCCAGAGCGCGAGCAGCACCAGGTATTGCGGGTAGGTGATGCCGAGCGCGTCGAGTTGCGGCCGGTACATGGCGGTCATGGCCCGGGACGCCGCGTAGAGCGCGAAGCACAGCTGGTTTTCCAGCGCCAGCTCATCGGTCATGTCCAATATGGTAGCCAGCAATTAGATTGTGCACAATCTATCTGGCCGTCTTCTCCGTCACACCCGGCGATAACACCGGACGATCGCGGCCGTAGGGCGGATTCCGATCATCGGGAATTTCCCTCGCGAGCAGCCGGATCCGCGGACACCGCCGTTAGAACGCGTTCTAATGAGGACAACCGAACCAGAGCGGAGTTGCGATGACGCATGAGGTAGTGAGCCGGGTCCAGGAGCTGTCGGGCCAGTTGGCGGCGACCGCCGGCGAGACCGAGCGGCTGGGCAAGCTCTCCGACGAGAGCGTGAAACTGATCCGCCAGGCCGGAGTGATGCGGCTGCTGCAGCCCGCCGACTTCGGCGGGTACGCCGCGCATCCCCGGGATTTCGCCGAGGCGGTCATGGCCGTGGCCCGGCACTGCGGGTCCACCGGCTGGGTGTGCGGTGTCGGCGGCGTGCACCCGTGGGAGATGGCACTGATGGACCGGCGGTTGCAGAACGAGGTGTGGGGCGAGAACCCTGATACCTGGATCGCGTCACCGTATGCCGCCCAGGGCGTGGCCACGCCGGCCGACGGCGGATACACGCTGCGGGGCCGCTGGAACTTCTCCTCCGGCACCGATCACTGCGACTGGATCTTCTTGGGCGCGTTGCTCGGTGACGCGGAGGGCAATCCGGTGATGCCGCCGACCGTGCTGCACGTGGTGCTGCCGCGCCAGGACTACACGATCGTCGACGACTCGTGGGATGTCATCGGACTGCAGGGCACCGGCAGCAAGGACGTCATCGTCGACGGCGCTTTCATTCCGGCCTACCGCACCATCGAATTCGATGCCGTCGCGGCCGGTGAGATCGCGGCCGAGCAGGCGGGCCGCTCCGAGACCGTGTACAAGCTGCCGTTCTGGGCCATGTTCCCGCTGGGCATCACCTCGGCGGTGATCGGCATCGCCGAGGGCGCGCTCGCGGCGCACCTGGACTATCAGCGTGACCGGGTCACGGCCATGGGCACCAAGATCAAGGACGATCCGTACGTGCTGTCGGCCATTTCCGAGGCGGCCGCCGATATCGCGGCCTCGCGCACCCAGCTGCTGGACGGCATCAACCGGCTCTACGACCAGGCCGAGGCCGGGAAGACCATCACCTTCGAGGACCGTTCCCTGGTGCGCCGCAATCAAGTTCGCTGCGCCTGGCGGGCGGTGTCGGCGGTGGACGAGATCTTCGCGCGGTCCGGCGGCAATGCGGTGCGTCGGCAGAATGTCATGCAGCGGTTCTGGCGCGACGCGCACGTGGGTCTGCAGCATGCGATTCACACGCCCGGATCGCTGTACCACTCAACAGCATTGACGATCATGGGCATCGAGCCCGAGGGCCCACTGCGCGCCATGATCTGACATCGGCCGGGTCGGCCCCGGCATTGTTTCCGCGCTTCGCGGCCCTGCTTCCGGGCCGTTCCGGTAGGTGATGCCGTAGGTTCGCCACCGGACGGTTCCTGGAAGACGGTTCGGCGGGCGAGGAGGCGCGATGTGATGCGGGCGGGCAACGAGGGCGGGACGGCACCGGACGCGGACCTGCCCTTGTCAACCGCTCAATTGCGGTGGTGGGTCGCCCAGCAGCTGTATCCCGCGGTGCCGAATACGGTGGCCCTGTACCTGGAGCTGACCGGGGACCTGGAACGAGAGTTGCTGCAGGAGTGCGGCACTCGGGCCGCCCGGGAATTGGAGTCGCCGCTGCTGCGGTTCCGTCTGGTCGAGGGGTGTCCGCGGCAGTACTCGGATCCGGCGGCCTTCGGGCCCGCGCACTTCGTGGATCTGACCGATCGGGCAGATCCGCTGGGCAGTGCGGTGGCGGCGATGGATCGGGATCAGGGGTTGCCGCTGGACCTGTTGAGCGATCCGCTCACCGTGGCCACCGTGTATCGGCTGGAACCACGACGCCATCTGCTGTATCTGCGCAGCCACCACATCGTGCTGGATGGGCTCGGGGCGGCGGCGTTGCTGCGGCGCACGACCGAGTTGTACAGCGCCACACTGGATTCGCGGTCGCGCGGCGGCTCCGAAGCATCGTTCCTGACCGTCGCCGAGCTGCTCGACGACGAGCGTCGCTACCTGAACTCCTCCCGGGCTTCGTCGGATCGCGGGTACTGGGCCCGGCAGGTCGACGGCATGGGCGAGCCCGCCCGACTGGCGGGACCTCCCGTCGCACCGGCCGCGCGACCGCACCGGACCGCTGCTGCGCTTCCCGATTCCACCGCCGACCGGCTGCGGACACTCAGGCAGGAGTCGGGAATCGCGTTCCCCGGGCTCACCATCGCGGCCTTCGCCTGCTATCTGGCCGGGATGACCGGATCCGACGAGATCGTGCTGTCGCTACCGGTCCCCGCACGCCCTACAGCCGCGCTACGCCGCTCGGCCGGGACCGTATCGAATGTGGTGCCGTTGCGGCTGACCGGGATGCGCGGCGCCACCGGCGCGAAGGTGATCGAGCAGGTGCGGGCGAAGGTCGTCGGCGCGCTGCGGCACCAGCGGTACCGCTACGAGGACATGCTGCGCGACAGTGGCGACAACCTGACGGTTCGTGGCAGTTTCGGGCCGGTGGTCAACATGCTGCGGTTCGTTGAGCAGCCGCGGGTAGGGCCGCTGACCGCGCAGGTGCGACTGCTGTCGCTGGGGCCGGTGGAGGATCTACTGGTCAACGGGTATCAGCTGGGGCCGGACGAGCGCACGATCACCATTGACATGCAGGCCAATCCGGGGTTGTACAGCCGGGAGACACTGGCCTGGCACCACAGCCGCTATCTGGAGTACCTCCACAGGTTTCTCGCCGACCTCGCCGGGCCGGTGCCCGAGATCGCGGGCGGGCACACCGGGCCGGCAGCCGGTGACACACAGGGATGGCGATTGCCACCAATCCCGACTGTCGATAGCTGAATGGATGCTGGTCGCCGAATCATGGGCAGACAGGATCACTTCAAGGTCGGCAAATTCTGCTGGTGGACACGCGCGGCGATACCGGGAAAAGGACCTCTACGGCGGAATACTCGCATTCATGCATCGGCTGACGCGCTACCTCGTTGCTCTGATCGCCGCATTTGCCGCCCTTGTGCCGGTCACCGCCTCGGCCGACCTTGGTGATGGCGCCTCCATCGTCGATGTGCGCCCGCTGGGTGGGCGTCAGTACGAGGTGACCGTCTACTCGGCGGCCATGAACCGGAACATCCCGGTCTGGGTGTCGCACCCGGACGGCCCGGCGCCCGCCCTGTACCTGCTCAACGCGTTCGACGGCGGCGAGACCGGCGGCCCGTGGACCAGTCGCACCGACGTCGCCCAGTTCTTCGCCGACAAGCCGGTCAATGTCATCACCCCGGTCGGCGGCCGGGCCAGCTACTACACCGACTGGGTCGCCGACGATCCGGCGCTGGGCCGGAACAAATGGGCCACCTTCCTGACTCGCGAATTGCCGCCGCTGCTGGAATCGCGATTCCAGATGACGGGGCGCAATGCCGTCGCGGGCGCATCGATGTCGGCGACCTCCGCACTCGACCTCGCCCTCGAATCGCCCGGAATGTATCAGGCCGTCGGCTCCTACAGCGGCTGCCCGCGCACAGGGGATCCGATCGCGCGGACCACGCTGCGCGCCGAGCTCGGGCTGTTCGGCGCGAATGCCGCCAATATGTGGGGCGGCGACGACAATCCGGCCTGGAGCGCGCACGACCCGATTCTCAATGCGGGCCGGCTGCGCGGGGTGGCGCTTTACTTTTCTGCGGGGAATGGCCTTCCGGGGGTTCATGATTCGCTCGCCGATCCCAGCATCGGCGGGAATATCGGTGTGCTGACCGACCGGTTGGCTGTGGGTGGAGCCATGGAGTCGGTGGTAAGGGACTGCGTGGATTTGATGGCGGGAGCGTTGGGTGCGCTGGGGATTCCGGCTCAGGTGGCGTATCGGAATGGGACGCACGCCTGGCCCTATTGGCAGGATGATGTGCATGATTCATGGCCGCTGTTCGCGGCGGCGCTGGGAGTCTAGGAAGAGCCGACGTTCAATTCGGTGAATTCCACGAGCTGCAGCGGCAACGCCGGAGAACTGACGGCCGCGGCAGAGGAGAACCGGCTTCGTCGCCGGCCCGCACGCCGCTATCGCGGTGCCGAGGCAACGGAAGATGAAAACTGGTGCGCGAGTACGCGTCGGCGGGGGTTCCGCACTGGGCGCTGACCGACGATCACGTCGTGGTTCGCCGCTAGACCTGGGCATGGGCGGATTTGCTGATGAACAGCGTGCTCGCCGAGTCGGCCCGGATCCGCGAGCGCGTCCGGCCACCGGTGCTCTGGTGGTCACGCCCCTGATGTCCGTCGAGCCTCACCGAGGATGGGGCCACCCGCGCGCGAGTGCTGGGCCCGGAACACCACGACACTGCTGCCCGACGTGCTCACCGCGCCGCTGCTCGTGCCCAGCCGGCGAAAGCAGGGACCGGGCCGGCGTGGTCGCCTCGCCCTACCGATGTGGCCAGGTAATTTCCAGCTCCTGGACGTCGAAGCCCTGGGGGAAGTGCGCGGTTCGAGGCTCGCCGGGCCGGCCGCCGTGTCGCTTGTAGAAGGCGATGGCGGGTGTGTTGGCCTCGAGGACTTCCAGGTAGACCTGGCGGTCCGGGTATTCGGCAGCGGCCCAATCGAATCCGTGCCGTAGGAGGAGGGTACCGATTCCGCCCCGCTCGAGAGCGGGGCGGACATGCAGGTTGTCGATGAGGACGCGGCCGTCCGCGCTGGGGATCAGGTAGATGAAGCCGAGGATTTCCGCGTCGGATTCGGCGATGAACAGGTCGCCCGCGGATCGCTCGGCAGTCAGGCGACCATGCCAGAGCGCTTTGTGGTCATCCGCCAACGCACCGTTCAGGTAGCTCTCGGGCATGATGCTCGCGTAGGCGGTGCGCCAGCTGGCTGTGTGCAGCGTGGCGACCGCTTCCGCGTCGGACTCGGCACCTGGTCGGATCCGGATGTCCATGGCACTCAGGCCCGTTCGTCGAAGGCCCGGAGGATTTCTTCGGCGGCGAGCGCGGGGGTCAGCGAGCCGTCTCGGACCTGCTTCTCCACCTGTGCCCGCATACCCTTCACGTTCGGATTCTCGGTGAGGCGGCGGAGTAGATTGTCGTGCACCATGGTCCAGGTCCAGTCGACCTGCTGACGCCGGCGCTTCTCGGCGAACTCGCCCGCCTCGGTCAGGACGCGGCGGTGGGTGAGGACCGTGTCCCAGAAACTGTCCAGTCCGATTCCGTTCAGGCCGGACATGGTGAGAACCGGTGGCCGCCACAGGGAATCACGCGGATGGATGAGCCGCATGGCTCCCTGCAGCTCCCGGGCAGCGGCCTTCGCCTCGAGCTCGTGCCGGCCGTCGGCCTTGTTCACAGCCACCAGATCGGCGAGTTCGAGGACGCCCTTCTTGATTCCCTGGAGCTGGTCGCCGGTGCGGGCCAGGGTGAGGAAGCAGAAGACGTCGACCATATTGGCGACGGTGACCTCGGACTGACCGACGCCGACCGTCTCCACCAGGATGACGTCGTAGCCCGCGGCCTCGAGCAGCACGATGGTTTCGCGGGTCGCTTTCGCCACGCCGCCAAGGGTTCCCGCCGTGGGCGACGGGCGGATGAAGGCGTCCTTCTCCACCGACAACCGCGCCATGCGCGTCTTGTCACCGAGGATCGAGCCGCCGGTCCGCGTCGAGGACGGGTCCACGGCCAGCACCGCCACCCGGTGGCCCTGGCCGATGAGGTACACGCCCAGCGCGTCGATGAACGTCGACTTGCCGACACCCGGAACACCGGTGATGCCGACACGATTGGACACCACCTTGCCGGTTTCGGGAGTCAGCCGCAGCAGCAACTGCTGGGCCAGCTCCCGGTGGTCGGTGCGCGTGGATTCGACGAGGGTGATGGCTCGGGCCAGGCCGGCCCGCTCCCCTGCCCGCACCTGCGCGGCCAGCTGGTCGACGTCGATCACCCGGCGCGCCACCGGAGCGGCTCCGCCGGGCTGAGCGCCGGACCCGGACAGGCCGACGCCGGCAGTGGTGCCGAGCCGAGGGTGGATCGCACCACCCTCGGTCCCGCGTGCGGCATCGCTCATTCCGTTGCGCCGGTGCCGATCTCGTGGCCCAGCTGTGCGGCCAGCTTCTGGATCAGGTCGATGGCGGCGTCGGCGATGATGGTGCCGGGACCGAAGATCCCGGCGGCACCCGCGGCGTACAGCTCGTCGTAGTCACCGGGCGGGATGACGCCGCCGACGGTGACCATGATGTCGGGACGCCCGACATCGGCCAGTGCCCGCCGCAGGGCGGGCACCAGCGTGAGGTGGCCTGCGGCCAGCGACGAGACGCCGACGACATGCACGTCGTTGTCGGCCGCCTGCTGCGCCACCTCTTCCGGGGTCTGGAACAGCGGGCCCACGTCGACGTCCATGCCGAGGTCGGCGAAGGCCGTGGCGATCACCTTCTGGCCGCGGTCGTGGCCGTCCTGTCCCATCTTTGCGATCAGGATGCGCGGGCGACGGCCCTCGGCCTCGGCGAACGCCTCGACCAGTTCGATGGCCTTGCTGATATTGGTCACCTTGCCAGCCTCCTCGCGGTAAACGCCGGAGAGCGTACGGATTTCGGCCTGGTGGCGGCCGTACACCTTTTCCAGGGCGTCGGAGATCTCACCGACGGTGGCCTTGGCGCGGGCCGCGTCGATGGCCAGCGCCATCAGGTTGTTGTCCATGCCACCCTCGGAAGAGGCAGCGGCACGGGTCAATTCGGCCAGTGCGCGCTCGACCTCGGCCGAATCGCGTTCGGCCCGCAGCTTTTCCAGCTTGGCGTTCTGCTCGGCGCGCACGCGCGAGTTCTCGACCTTGAGGACCTCGATCGGGGTGTCTTCCTCGACCAGGTACTTGTTGACGCCGATCACCGGCTGCTGGCCGGTGTCGATGCGCGCCTGGGTGCGAGCCGCGGCCTCTTCGATGCGCAGCTTCGGGATGCCCTCCGAAATCGCCTGCGCCATACCGCCGTGCGCCTCGATCTCGGCGATGTGAGCGCGGGCGCGCTCGGCCAGCTGGTGGGTCAGCCACTCCACGTAGTACGAGCCGCCCCACGGGTCGGCCGGACGGGTGGTGTTGGACTCCTGCTGAATCAGCAGCTGGGTGTTGCGGGCGATGCGGGCGGAGAAGTCCGTCGGCAGCGCGAGCGCCTCGTCGAGTGCGTTGGTGTGCAGCGACTGGGTGTGCCCCTGGGTGGCGGCCATGGCCTCGACACAGGTGCGCGCGACATTGTTGAACACGTCCTGCGCGGTCAGCGACCAACCCGAGGTCTGCGAGTGGGTACGCAGCGCGAGGGACTTGGAGTTCTTCGGCTCGAACTTGGCGACCAACTCGTTCCAGAGCAGCCGTCCCGCACGGAGTTTCGCGACCTCCATGAAGAAGTTCATGCCGATGGCCCAGAAGAACGACAGCCGCGGCGCGAACTTGTCGACCTCCATGCCCGCGTCCAGACCGGCCTTGATGTACTCCACGCCGTCGGCGAGGGTGTAGGCCAGCTCCAGGTCGGCGGTCGCGCCCGCCTCCTGGATGTGGTAGCCGGAGATGGAGATCGAGTTGAACTTCGGCATCTTCGCGGAGGTATAGGCGAAGATGTCGGAGATGATCCGCATCGAGGGCTTGGGCGGGTAGATGTAGGTGTTGCGGACCATGAACTCCTTCAGAATGTCGTTCTGAATGGTTCCGGCCAGCTGCTCGGGCTTGACGCCCTGCTCCTCGGCGGCGACGACGTAGAGCGCCAGGATCGGCAGCACCGCGCCGTTCATGGTCATTGACACCGAAACCTGGTCCAGCGGAATCTGATCGAACAGTTCCCGCATGTCGAGGATGGAGTCGATGGCGACACCGGCCATGCCGACGTCACCGGTGACGCGCGGGTGGTCCGAGTCGTAGCCGCGGTGGGTCGCCAGGTCGAAGGCGACCGACAGGCCCTTCTGACCGGCCTGCAGGTTGCGGCGGTAGAAGGCGTTGGAGTCGGCGGCGGTGGAGAAGCCCGCGTACTGGCGAATCGTCCACGGCTGATTCACGTACATGGTCGGGTACGGGCCACGCACGAACGGCGCCACACCCGGCACGCTGTCGAGCGGGTAGCCCTCGGCCACGATCGCGTCCCGGTCGGCCTTGGTGAACACCGGTGGCACGTCGATGCCTTCGGGGGTCGACCAGGTGAGCTGTTCGGGCGCATAGTGATTGGCGGTCGCGGCCTCCTTGACGAAGGCGTCGACCTGCTCCCTGCTGACCTCGGCGGGGGCGGTGTCGCCCTCGGTCAGCGGTACTTCGGCGAAGTTGCCGATCCGGTGCTTGATATAGCTCATCTCTATGCTCCCAGCTTCTCCAGCAGGCCGGACAGAGCCGCCACCGCGTCCATGCGCGCGGTCACGAAACCGTCGGGGCGCTGCGCACCGGTCAGGTCGGCGACCGCCTTCTCGGGTCCGGCCAGCAGCACGGTGGTCACCCCGGCCGCCCGCAATTCGTCCACCGCCGCGGCGGCATCGGTGCCGTAGCGGGTGTCGGAGCCACACAGCACGGCGATCGACGGACCGGTTTCGGTGACCGCCTCGATGCCGCCGGAGGCCAGCAGGTTGGTGGTGAAGGTGACACGAACATTGTTCTCCGACACCGGGCCCAGCGGAACCAGACGCACCTGCGGGCGCGCGCCGTTGGCGGCCAGGTACGCGTCGGAGCGGTTGCGCAGCGCTTCGAAGGCGGCGCCGTAGCGGGCGGTGCCGTTCTGGGCGCGGGCGGCCTCCGACAGCGGCTTCTCGCTCAGGTTCGGGAACTCGTTGACGCCGGTGACGGCCGTCTTGCGGTGCGCCACATCGGAATCGCGCTTGGCCTTGGTCTCGCCGATGCGCTCGGCGAGCAGGCCCGCCTGCAGTGCAGCGAGGTAGCCGCCGGCCGCCTCGATCTCCTGCATGAACTCCCACGCCTTGGCGGCGAGCTCGTCGGTGAGCGACTCCACATACCAGGAGCCGGCGCCCGGGTCCTGCACGTGACCGAGGCGGGATTCCTCGAGCAGCAGCAGCTGGGTGTTGCGGGCCATGCGCTCCGAGAACGCCTTGGAGACCTCGAGTTCCCCGGCGGGCAGGGCGTCGTCGAAGGGCAGCACGGTGACGATGTCCGCGCCGCCGACACCCGCGCCGAAAGCGGCGAGGGTGGTGCGCAGCATGTTCACCCACGGGTCGCGCTGGCTCATCATCGCCGCGGAGGTGATCGCCTGCTGCGGCGCGTTGCCGAAGGCCGGGGCGCCGCACACGTGCGCCACGCGCGCCCAGAGGCGCCGGGCGGCACGGAATTTGGCGACGGTCTCGAACTGGTCGTCGGTGGCGGCGAAGCGGAACTCCAGCTGCTCCAGCGCATCCGCGATATCGGCGCCCGCGTCGGTGAGCGCGCGCAGGTACTCCAGCCCCGCGGCCACGGCCGCACCCAGCTCCTGGGCGTCGGAGGCGCCGGCATTGTGGAAGGCCACGCCACACACGGTGATCGCGCGGATCGTCTCGGTCCGGGCCACCGCCTGCTGGGCCAGCGCGACCGCGCCGTCCAGGTCGATGGCCGAGGAGCCGGCGAACAGGCTCGTCAGCGGGGTCGCGCCCAGCGAGACGCGAATGTCCTTGCGGTTCGGGACCTGATAGCCGTCGAGCACCGAGAACAGCGCGGAGGCAGCCTCATTGGCGGCCGGGCCGGCGTCCAGGGTCAGCGGCGCCAGCTCGAACAGGAAACCCCGCAGCGCGGTGGCGAGTCCGTCGACCGGGACCCCGCGTTCGGCGACACCCAGCCACACGGCGCTCACGCCGTTGTCGAGCGCGAAGAGGATGTCCTCGTTGACGGCCTTGGCGTCGGCGCCGCCGAAACGCTGGCTGACGAACCAGCCACGGTGCACGTCGCGGGTGGCGTCGCCACCGCGCACGTAGGGGAACTGCCCGGGCAGCGGCTGCTCGGGCAGTTCGTCGCGGCGCGTGTAGAGCGGGTTGACGGTCAGTCCGTCGTAAGTCGTGACCGCGAGCAGCTTCTCCGGCTCATCCGGCAGTTCGCTCGCATCCACCCTGCGGGCCTTGGCCAGCACCCCGGCGACACCCTTGCGCCAGGCGGCAAACTCGGGCACCGAATCGGTGTCCGAGTCGGAAGCAATCGGCATAGCTGCTGTTCCTTCTTCCACTCCCTGACCGGATGGCCGTTGCACCGGCATTCAGCCAGCTCAACGGCCACTTTGGTTAACGAGCATTCATCGTCTTTCCCCTGATGCTAGCGGCAGCCTCGAGATAACGGTCTCCGGAGTCTCACTACCAGCGGGTAACCTGGCGCGGTGCCAACAACCGTGCGCGTGCCGCTCGAGCGAGTGTCCGGGCTGCTCAGCCGCCTCCGTCAACCTCGAAATCTCGCCTTGCTGATCGGCTGCGGGCTACTTTTCGCACTCGCCGCCTTCGCACCGCATCCGGCACCCCAGCAGATCCGGCACTGGGCCGACTCGGTCGGGCCGCTGCTGCCGCTGGTGTTCTTCGCGGTGCACACGCTGGTCTGTGTCGCGCCGTTCCCGCGCACCATTTTCACCCTCAGTGCGGGCATGCTGTTCGGCTCGGCCGAGGGACTGACGCTGGCCCTCGCCGCCACCACGCTCAGCGCGGTGCTGGCGCTGTGGCTCGTGCGCGCTCTCGATCACGAGCGGGTGCGGGCGCGGCTCACCCATCCGACGGTGCAGGCCGTCGATACCAGGCTGGCGCGGCGGGGGTGGCTGGCGATCGGGTCGCTGCGGTTGATCGCGTTCGCGCCGTTCTCGATCGTGAACTATTGCGCGGCACTGTCTTCGGTCCGATTCACTCCCTACCTGGTGGCGACGTTCGTCGGCATCATTCCGGGGACCGTCGGCACGGTGCTGCTCGGCGATGCCCTCACCAATCGCACCTCCCCCGCCCAATTGATCGTCACCGCGGCCTGTTTGGCGGTCGGCGTGATCGGGCTGGTGGTGGACGCGAGGATGGCCGTCGCACGACCGGAGGCTCAGCCCGAGCCGGTCGCCTGATCGGGCGGTGGCAGCGGCCATCGGTCGAGGCCGGGCAGTGAGTCCAGAAGCGATGCGGGACCGGTCAGCTCGTTCAATTGTGTGAGCAGATCGTCGCGGTGGGTCTCGGCATAGGTCAGGGTGCTGTCGAGTTGGTGAGCCTCGACGAGCCAGCCGATGGCCTGACGCACCACCTCGGCCGGCGATGCGACAACGTCGGAGTCCACCAGATACGCGGCGGGGGACGGATCGATCACCGCGGCCGACCCCAGATGCTGCAGACAGCGTCCGGTACCGAGTTCGTCGGCGAGAGCACGCCATTCGTTCAGGGCTGTCTGCCAGCGCGACAGCGCACGCCTCGGTTCTCCGACCGACCAGTCGAGTACCCCTGTCACCTCGTGGACATGGGCCAGGCCGCTGGGATCGCGTCCGCCGGCAGCCATGGATTCCGCCAGTTCCAGACGGTCCCGCGCGGCAGTGTGCCGCCCCTGCATGAGATGCCCGATCGCCATGTTCACCAAGGCGCACACTTCGCCGGCGACGTCTTCGCGGGGGAGCAGCCACCAAGCCTGCTCCAGCAGGTTGACCGCCTTGTCCAGGTTTGCGTCCGTGGTGTCCATGGCCCCCAGCGCCTGTCGGTGCAGGGCGCGGGCGCGCAGGCTGCGGGACACCGTCCACGGGCTGTAGCGCGCCGGTCTCCGCTCCGGAACGCGCGCGCGAATGTCGGCGAGGGCGTGCAGGGGGCCGTATCGGGTCGCGGCGGTGATCGTCACCATGGCCGCGGCCGGGCCGGGGTCGTCCGGGTCGCCACCCGTGCCGGCGCTGTCCTCGGCGCGGCCGCTGCGCGCGAACCAGATGTCGAGCGCGTCGGCGATCGCGGCCAGATCCGGAACCACGCCGCGAACCTGGATCAGTAGCGCGTCATGCGCCTGTCCTGGTTCCGGTTCGGCGCGCTTCGCGCAATCGCGCAGGAGCCGGCACAGTCGGGGCTCCTCGTTCTCGAACCAGCGACGTGCGGTCGAGGCGTATGCCGGAAGGTCGAGTGCGCGCGCCCACAGCGTGGCTTCCTCGGCGTGACTGCGGAGCAGCACCGCGAGCGCCGCCCGCCATTCGGGCGTCTCGGTGATGGCCGCGGTGTCGTCCGGAACCGCAGTCAGCCGATAGCGTCCGGGCGAGACCGGCTTCACCGCACCGGCCGTGGTCAGACTCGCCAGGAGTTTGGGCGCGGAGGGTGTTTCGGTCTCCGCGGTGGTGGCGGGGAGCCGGGCGGCGGCGCTCGCCCCGAGGACATCGAGGAGCAACCCGGTCTCGTAGGTGTGGATGGGCAGCTCACCGAGAACGGCCGCAGCCCAGTTGCCCGTCAACTCCTGTTTCTCTTCCGGTTCGGTCTCCGGTCCCCAGGGCGCTCCCGGCTCGGGCAACTCCACCGGTCTCGGATCCGTGAGCCCGGCGCGATCCCGCACCAACCGGTAACCACGCCTTGCCGATTCGGCGAGGAAGTACGCGAGCACGACCCACCCGATGGCGGACTCGGTCCACCGCACCGCGGGATTCTCCTTGAACGCGTCGGTCATCACATTGGCGATCAGGGTGGCGACGCCGATGCCGACCAACGCCGGGGCGCCCAGCAACCACTGCCACACCGCGGATTTCGGCGTGGCCATGAGGCTGCGGCTCTCACGGGCCAGTTCGGTGGAGTCGGGTCCGCCGAGCGCGGATTCCGTTTCGCTCATATCCGCGCTCCCCCGGCCAGGCCCGGCACGAGCCATCGCCGCCAGCACACCAGCAGCAGCACCAGCGGTACGACCGCCGAGATCAGCGCCCCGCTCGCGAGTTGTGCCGAGCTCTCGTCGAATTGGCGGGTGTAGCCCCACAGCAGCAGCGACCACGGGCTGCCGCCGGTGCCGTTGACCAGCAGTCCGATGAAGAAGTCGTTCCACACCTGGATGAATTCGAGCACCGCCACGGCGACGATCGCGGGCACCACCGCACCCAGCCGGGCCACGATGGTGCGCAGCGACGCCAGCCCGTACAGGGCGTCGGCGGCCGGGGTGTACGCCGGGGCGAGGAGCGCTCCGCGCAGGACGAGAATCGAGATCGGCAGTCCGGCGGCGGCATGGGTGAAGATCAGCGGGACCAGGGTGCCGAACCAGCCGGAGGAACCGATCACCCGCTGCAGTGCGCCGAGATACATCTGGGCGGGCAGCACGGTCAGAATCACCAGGCAGGGCACCGCGATCCGGACGCGCGCGGCAGCCAGCCAGTGGGCGACGGGCAGCGCGAAGGCCACGACCATCACCGTCGCCGGGACCGCGACGGTCAGGGTGGTGCGCAGCGCCTCACGCAGTGCCGGATCGACGGTGATGGCGTGGAGGCCACCGGCTTTCGCTCCGGCCGTGCCGTGCAACGCGACGTAGACCAGCTCCACGATGGGCGACAACACCACGAGCACAGCGGCTCCCACCAGCAGCCAGCGCGGGACCGCCCGCCACGCCGGCAGGTGCTCGCGCCACGTGGACGGGCGCGGGCGCAGCGGACGCGGGCCACTCGGGCGGCGCACGTTGATCCGGTCCTGGGCGAACAGTGCGGCCAGCACCAGCGCGGCCGTCAATGGCAGGGCGTACGCCGCGGCCGCGCCACACGAACTCGCCTCGCAGGCACTGTTGAGACGCCACCATTCCACCGTGGCCGTGCCGACATCGTGTTGCAGCGATCGCGGTACGGCACCGAGCACGGCGTCGAAGACCCGCGCGGCGGCCACCGCGACCACCAGGAAGGCGACCGAGGCGACGGGCCGCACCTGGGTCCACAACCGGAGTGGGATGAGCCGGCGCGGACCGCCGGTGAGTTCCGGGGCGCGCACCGGGTCGTCCTCGATCGCGAGAATGGCGGCACGGAACAGACCGACCAGCAGCCCGAGCCAGGTCCACGCGAACGCCGCCACCAGAACCGCTTCGAACGCATAGCGTTCCGCCGCGACACCGCTGAAATATCGTCCCCGCGTCACGGTTTCGAGAAGCAGCCGGAACGCGATGCCCGAGGTGAACGCCGAGACGCCGAACGGCACGATGAACGGCCACCACAGCCAGGGCAGCCGCCGGCTGGGCCAGGCGAGTGCCAGGGCCACCCCGACCAGGACCACGGCCAGCGCCACCCAGCCCGCGGTGTGCAGGTACGCGCTCCGGCTCGCTCGCGGCAGTTGCTGCCACACCACCATGGACCCGACCGCCAGGCTCGCGAATCCGAGCGCGGCCGCGAACACCCAGACCGTGAAGGCGAAAACGCCCGGCAGGCTCTGCATCCCGGTGCGGAGCCGCCGCCGGTCGACGATGAGCAGCGCGCCGCCCCCGAGCAATTGCAGCCCGCAGCCGAGAGCGAGCCACGGATGCGTCCGCGCGCCGAGCCCGACCGTGTACAGCGCGGGGGCCACCAGCAGCAGCCCTATCAGCACCAAGGCCGGTGCCCGGACCAGGTGATTCACCACCACCTCGAGGTGCGGATGCCGGCCCGGAACCAGCGGTCCCGACAGCCGGCGGGTGGCGAGTGCCAGTTCGAGGCCGTTGGAATCGACGGTATGCAAGCGCGTTTCACCCCCGCCTGGTGCGTTCCAGGTCGTAGATGGCGTCCACGGCAGCACTGACAGCCGCGGCATTGCGCTGCGCCGGATCCGCCGGAGTGCCATCGAGATCCATCAAGAATTTGGTGATGATCCCCCAGAGCTGATTGTCGCCGCCCCGGGAGCCGATCCGGTCGGCCAGATCGAATTCGGTCCAGGATCGGACGCGCGGGCCGAGTGGTTCGAGCATGGCCGGATAGGCCGGGCGGGTGCGCAGATCCGGTGCGATGAATCCGCCCGCCCGAGCGATCCAGCTGTCCGGGGCATCGGGCAGTGACAGCAGGCGGATCAATTCGCCCGCCGCGGCTTTGGCCGATCCGGTCAGCACCATGACATCGCCCCCGCCGATCACCGGACCGTCCCGGAGTCCGGGAACGATGCTCGGGAACAGCGACACTCCGACCGTCTGTTTCATGGCCACGTCATCGCCGTCGAAACAGCTTTTCACGATCGGCTCGGCGAAATCGGGCGCCAGTACCATCGCCGCGTCGCCCTCGGCGAATACGGCTCGCACGGCGTCGGGAAATTGCTGGGTGAGCGCGCGACCGATGCCGCCGGGAAAGGCATTCGGAAATCCCCAGATCGCGGCGACGGTGTCGAGGGCCTTCGTGAGGTCGGCGCGCCGCTGCTCAGGACGCCAGTCGTTCGGGGCAACGATGCTCCGGTAGGCATCGGGAGAGCGCGCGAGCAGCACATTCGCGAAGAAGTCGGCGAGCATCCAGCCGTCGGCCGCGCCGAGCGCCAAGGGGTGGGTTCCGCTGCGCGCCAGCCGGTCCAGCATTGCGGGCCACTGCCACGGCGCCCAACTGCCCGGTGGCGGCAGACCGAGCTTCCGGAATTTCGTGAGGTCGAACCAGATCAGCGATTTGCACCACGCCTTGAACGGCAGTCCGTAGAGCGGATTCCCGGACGCGGTCTCGACATGCACCAGCTCCCACCAGCCGTGGGCATAACGCGGCGCTTTCCGTTCGTCGCCCCACAGGGATTCGTCCAGCGCGCGCAAGCGGCCGTCTTGCGCCAGCCGCGTTATCTGCCCGATTTGCGGCAGCACCACGATGTCCGGCGTGTACCGGCCGGCCGAGAACACCGTCCCGACATCGTCACCAAGCGTGAATACCTGTGTGGCGTGCGAAAACTGATGGGAATTCCGCAGATTGGCCAGGATGTCCTCGAAGGCCCGCAACTCCGCGCCGCCCCAGGGCACCGCGAGCTTCACGCTCTCGGAACTCGACACGTTCCCGAGCGGGGCGCAGGCCGCGGCCAGGGGAAGCAATGCGCCGGCGCGCAAAATGGTTCTGCGGCTCGCCATTCCATCCCCCAACCGATGCGACTATGCCCGGTGCCGGCTTCGGTGCGGGCAATGTTACTCCGATTGCCCTCGCCGCAGGTCCGCTAAACGTGTGCCCGCCGACGGGAGTCGAGGTGGCGCGCAATGCCGCGCAGACGGTGAAGCGGGTGGCGCAGGAACTCGGCGGCAAGAGCCCGAACATCGTGCTCGACGACGAGAACTTCGCGACCAATGTGTCCGGGGCCGTCGCCACCGTCATGGTGAACTCCGGCCAGACCTGCAGTGCGCTCACGCGAATGCTGGTGCCGCGCAACCGCATGGACGAAGCCATCGAGGTCGCCCGCGCGGCCGCGGCCGACCTCCCCGTCGGCGACCCCACCGGCGCGGTCGCCCTCGGCCCCGTCGTCTCCGCGTCCCAGTTCGAGCGCGTCCAGGCCCTCATCCAGCAGGGCATCGAGGAGGGCGCCACTCTCACCGGCGGCCCCGGCCGCCCCGACGGCCTCCCCACCGGCTACTACGTCAAGCCAACGGTCTTCGCGAACGTCACCAGCGACATGACCATCGCCCGCGAGGAAATCTTCGGCCCCGTCCTCACCATCCTTGCCTAGGACAACCTCGACCACGCCGTCACCCTCGCCAACGACACCGACTACGGCCTGGCCGCCAACGTCGCAGCCGCCGACCTCGACCAGGCCCGCACCCTGGCCCGCCGCCTCCGCGCCGGCTGGGTGACCATCAACGACGCCTTCGACTACCACGCCCCCTTCGGCGGCTACCGCAAGAGCGGAAGCGGCCGGGAATGGGGCGAATTCGGCTTCCACGACTACCTCGAGACCAAAGCCATCCTCGGCTACGACCCCTGACCGCCCCGCTGCGTCGCCCATCCGCCCCAGATCAAGCCACCGCAGGCGGCGCAACCGGTCCGAATACTCCCAACGCTTCCCGCGTCTACCTGTACCGCAGCGCTTCTCGGTGACACCGGCACAGGCGCGAATACCGTCACCTCGGATAGGTTGACCGGCTGGTTCGAAGCCGCCATCGACGTGTGTAGCGCTCAGCGTTCAGGCCGTGGCGGCGGACCGGCAATGTGGAGTCAGTGGCTCCGCGAGGCGCTGTCAGTTCGCGGATGCGTTGCGTCGTAGCCGTTCTCGCTCGTCGGCCGACATTGCGCCGATGGGTGGGACGGGGAGGGGCACGGGGGTCTGCGGTGTCTCGCTGGGCTGGCTGGCGAGGCCGAGGCGGATGACGTCGAGCAATTGGATGCGGTCGGGAAGGCGGAGGCGGCCGGGGAGGGGTTCGCGGGCCCAGCGCCATTCGTTGGGGCGGTCGGTGATCGGGAGTCGGATGTGGGCGCCCGGGGCGGGGAAGTAGACGCCGTGGGCTGCGAGGGCGGAGGTGATGTCTTCGGGGAGCTCGTGGTGCGGGTGGGCGCGGGAGATCAGGAAGATCCAGAACCGGTTTCGGGGGTCCACGACGGCCGGGGTGGTGGGCAGGTCGGTGAGGTGGGCGCTGATCTGTTCCCCGAGGTTTGCCGGGGCGATGATCGCGTCCAGGTCCCGACCGGTGATGACATAGGGGCGGTCCGCGAAGAGTTGCACGGGTAGGCCGTAGCGGGCTCGCAGGAGGTGAGCGGATTCGTAAGCTGAACAACAGGATTCGAACATCCATGCCTCCACTGCCATAGGGGAACGCACCCGACGAGGGCACCGAAATCATTGTGCGCCCATAGATTTACCAAACCGGTGACCGATCCGTGGCATTCACGTGACCGCCGGTAAAAGCTCGATGTCCGACTTCTCATCACCGCGGTGTCAGCGCGGCCGGAATCGTCTGCCGGTTCAGCTCGAAGGTTGCCCGAGAGACGACGGCCCACTCCGAGAGCGACTGTGCCGTCCGGGACGTCCGGGCGCCCGGACCGCGGCGGCGAGAGCGGCGAGTAGGGCCATGCCGGACAGAGTCAAGGAGCTCTCTCGGGCGCCGTGGATGAAGGCGGTGCGGGCGGCCTCCGCCAGGGGGTGGGCGGCGGGGCCCAGGGAGTCCGCTACCCGGAGGGCGGCGGCCAGGGAGTCGGAGACCGGGCCCGCGGAGGGGTGGGGGTAGGACGGGGAGGAGTGCAGAGATGTGGTGGGAGTAGCCGGCTGCCAGGACGCTGCCGCCCACCGCTATTCCTATGGCGCCGGCCACTTCTCGGGTGGCATCGTTCACCGCGGCCGCCACACCGTGCTTTTCGGCGGGGAGACCGGAGACGATGGCGGCGGTGGCCGGGGTGGCCGAGAGGGCCAACCCCAGGCCGAGAACCAGGAGCGGCCACAGCACATCGACATAGCCGCTGTCGACGGTCAAGCGGGACAGGCCGTACATGCCCAGCGCGGTGACGACCGAGCCCGCGCACAGCATCGCGCGTAGTCCGGTGCGCTCGGCGAGCCAGGGGGCGATGGGTGAGACCACCACCAGCGGAGCCATGATCGGTGCGACGCCGAAAGCGGAGGGTAGTGGCCGGTAACCGAGGATCAATTGCAGGAACTGCACCACCACCGGGAACATGCCGAACATGATCAGGTACTGGACCGTGACCGCCGCGGCGCCGCCGGCCAGGCCGCGGTCCGCGAAGACCCGTACGTCCAGAAGTGGCTGCGGGACAACAAGTTCGACCAGGACGAAGGCGATGAGGGCGATCGCCCCGAGTCCAGTGGATCCGGCGGATACGGGATCGAACCAGCCCCGTTCGGGGAGCTCGGTCGCGGCTACGACGATCAAACCGACGGCGGTGGCGGCGAACAGCGCGCCCCACACGTCGAATCGGGGGCGGGACTCGTCGGCGGATTCGGGTATCGCGCACCCGGCGATCGCGAGGACGACGCCCGCGACGGTCGCGGTGAACGGGATCGACAGCCAGGACCAGCGCATGAGCAGCAAACCCGTGCCGAGGATACCGACCGCGCCACCGCTGCCCCTTGAATATCCGGTCGCAACAACTGCGAGAATAACATTCTCCAATTGGGAAAATAAACCTCCCCTATCAAGGCCCGGCAACCGGCAGGACACCCTCCGCCCCGATGCCGGGAGTACGCCGTTCTCCGGTACTGTGCATGCATGTTCTCCTCACCGAACAGAGGACCGATGCACCCGTGACCAGCCCGAGCGAAGAGCCTGCCTGGAAGCAGCGTGCTGTCGAGCGCTCGCTGCGCGCCGCGAAAATTCGTGCCGAGGAACGCGTTCAACGCTTCCTCGACGCCGCTCAGGCCATCATCACCGAGAAGGGCACGACCGACTTCACGGTGCAGGAGGTCGTCGACCGCTCCAAGCAGTCGCTGCGCAGCTTCTACATGCAGTTCGACGGGAAGCACGAGCTGCTGCTGGCCCTGTTCGAGGACGCCCTCAGCCGCACCGCCGAGCAGTTGCGCGCCGCCACCGACGGCCGGCACGACCCCTTGGACAAGCTGCAGATCGCCGTCGAGTTGCTGTTCGAGCTCTGCCGCCCCGATCCGTCCGCGCAGCGCCCGCTGTTCACCGATTTCGCACCGCAGCTGCAGCTTTCGCATCCCGGCCAGGTGAAGGTCGCGCACGCGCCGCTGCTCGCACTGTTCACCGAACTGATGGAACAGGCCGCGGCCGAGGGCCAGCTGCCGGCCGACGCCAACCCGCACCGCCTGGCGGCCATGGTGATGCAGACGGTCATGTTCACCGCGCAGTCCTCCGGGGCGATCGATGACGAGACCCAGCACCCGCTGTCCGCGACCGAGGTCTGGAACTTCTGCGCACACGGCTTCACCCGCAGATGAGAATGTTGTTCTCATCCTAGAGAAGTTTATTTACACTCGGTCTCATGAGCGATCTGTGGACCGATCTTCTCGCCTGTCTGGACCTGGCCGAGCAGCCGCCCCTCGACGATGACTCCGTGTTCGAGGGGCGCAATCAGGACGGCGGTGTTCAACGTCCTGCGGCTCTCGGCCGCGGCCATCGCGAAATCCGAACCGCTGGAGGAGGATCAGCGCGGCGTGATCATCAATACCGCCTCCATCGCCGCCTTCGAAGGCCAGGTCGGCCAGCTCCCGTACGCCGCCGCCAAGGGCGGGGTGGTCGGCATGAACCTGGTCGCCGCCCGCGATCTCGCTCCGGCGGGCATCCGGGTCGTCACCATCGCCCCCGGCACGATCAGTACCCCCGCCTATGGCAAGGCCCTCGACAAACTCGAGGCCTACTGGTCCCCCCAGGTCCCCTTCCCCAAGCGCATGGGCCGCTCCGACGAGTACGCCAAACTCGCGGTCTCCATCGTCGAGAACGACTATCTCAATGGCGAAGTCATCCGCCTCGACGGCGCCCTCCGCTTCCCACCGAAATAGGCGCCGCGACCGCCGCCGATACTCTCAACCGCCGGCGGTCGTGCAACTCAACGGCCGTTCCAGACCGGGGCGCGCTTCTCGGTGAAGGCGCGCACACCTTCGGCCGCGTCCTCGGAGAACAGTGCGGTGGACGCGATGTCGTACTGCTTGGCGAAGGCGTCGGCCGTGGTCCAGTCGGAGGTCTCCTCGACAATGCGTTTGCTGCCCTCCAGGCTGAGCGGCGCGTTGGCGGCGATGCGTTCGGCCAATTCGAGAGCCGCTGTGAGAGCTCGGCCCGGTTCAGCGAGGACATTGATCAGGCCGAGTTCGGCCAGCCGGGTCGCCTGCATGGGGTCGCCGGTGAGCGCCAGTTGCATGGCGATATTGCGAGGCAGGCGCTCCCGCAGGCGCATGACGCCGCCGGCGGCGGCGATCAGGCCGCGTTTGGGCTCCGGTATGCCGAATTGCGAATCACGCGCCGCGACAATCAGATCCGCGGCCAAGGCCAGTTCACAGCCGCCCGCGAGGGCCGGGCCTTCGACGGCGGCGATCAATGGTTTGCGGGGCGGTCTACCGGCGAGCCCCAGGGCGCCGCGGCTCTCGGTGAGCGGGGCTTCCCCCCGGGCCATCGCCTTCAGATCCATGCCGGAGCTGAAGTAGCCGGCCGCGCCGGTGAGGATGGCGACGCGGGCGTTCGGATCGGCTTCGAAAGCATCACATGCCTTTTCGAGTCCGAGGGCCATGGCGTGATTGACCGCGTTGCGGACCTCGGGGCGGTTCATCGTGATGATCATGATGGGGCCGCGGCGCTCCACCAGCACGGGCGGCGGTGGGGGCGCGGGCAACTGGTGGCGTTGTGTGCCGTCGAACGTGATATCGCCATCATGGACTGTTACGGACAGTCCCAGCGCGTCGCCGTCGCGCAGTTCGGCGACGAGGTCGGAACTGTTGCTGCGCATGAGGGCTCGCGCGCCGTCGGGGGTGATCAGGCTGACGATGGCCGCCTCCGGCTCGCCGTCACGGCCGTAGGGCAGCGTATAGGCCTCGACCACCGCCGGACCCTGGTACTCGGTCCGGACCGGACGGACGGGCGGATTGTCGACGACCGGCCGCAGATGAGCGTAGGGCCGCTGCGGTGGTGTGGCGGAATAGATGCCCAGTGCGTGCTTGGTGACATACCAGCCGAGCGACGTGCTCAGGCCGAAGGCATCGGGATCGTCGCGCAATTGCCGAACCATGGTGGCGATCGCGTGGGTGCCGTAATTGTTGCCCGGGCCGCCGCCGAAGGTCAGTCCGCCCGTCACCGAGAGCGAACGGCCGGGATCGTCTGTCGCGATACCGAGTTCACGGGCGGCGATCTGGACCGCCACCGGGAAGCACGAGTACAGATCCACGGGACCGATCTGATCGATGGTCACGCCGGCGTGCTCCAGCGCTGCCGCGCCGACGGCCCGGATCGCCGGGGAGGCAGACAGTTCCGCGCGTTCGGAGACGAACCATTCGTCGTGCGCGCTGGCTCCGGCGTGTACGAAAACCCACTTGTCCTGCGGGATTCCGGCCTCCTCGGCAGCGGCGGCGCTGCACAGCACCAGTCCGGCGGCCATATCCACCTGCAGGTTGGCGCACAGCAGTTTGGTGTACGGGGCCGACACGGTCCGGTTCTCCGTGGTCGGTGTGGTCAACTCCGGCGCGCTGAACCGCTGCGGCAGCCAGGCATTCGGATTGTCCGCGCCCACCGCCGACAACCGCGACCACAGCTCACCGATCGCCTGTAGATGCTCCTTCGGATCCCGGCCGAGCCGATGGCGGTTGGCCGATTCCAGGAGCGCGTACATATAGATGGGCGCACCCAGCCCGACAGCCGTTTCGGCGGCGTTGTTGGCCTCTTTGTCGATCCCGGCGATACGAGTCGGCTCCACCTCGGGCCCCTGTTCCGGCCACGCCACCTCGGTCCCCGCGCGCTGCGCGGCGGCCATGGTGGCGCCCGCCTCCGCACCGGTCACCAGCACGATCTCGTAGGTGCCGTCGGAGATGGCCTGCGCCGCTTCATTGACCAGCAACTGGCCACCATCGCCACCGTAGGTCGAGGACTGCACGGTGTCGGCCCCGGGCGCGCCGACCGACCGCGCCACCAGGGCGCCCAGGTCTCGGTACTGCCAGGAGGCGCTGGCGACCGCGAATATCGCGTCGGCGGCCGACAGCAGCGACGGCCCCACCCCGGTGTCCTCCGCGGCCTGCCGTAGCGCCCGCACCGCCAGCGCGGCCGGGTCCTCGGCGGTGTTCGGATGATGCTGTACCAGCTGCCCGGCGCCGACCAGAACCGGCGTGTTGGGCGCGATCGTGCGACCGGATGCCTTGTGCAGCACCGGCTTCCGTACCGATTTCGCACCGGTGAAAGGGCCCGCCGCAGCGATCCGGTCCGGCACTCGGTCCAGTGATTCCCGCAATGCCTCCGACAGGCTTCGCACCAGCGACGCACCCAATGGGCCTTCGACGGGTTGCCCCGATAATCCGGCGTCGAAGTAGGCGGTCGCTCCGTTCGCATCGGCGCGCACGGTCAACCAGAATCCGAGGGTCAGCCCCATCGGCCCGATGCCGCGCAGCACCAGCGCGGTCTCGTCCACCGCGATCACGGTCCAGGCGACATCGGCGGGTATACCCATGAACTTCACCTGCTGAGCGAACTCCGATCCGGGGTACGCGCCGCTGGGTGCGTCGCCACGGAAGGCCGCGTGCATGGTCAGCCATTCGGCGAAGCGGCCGGGATCGGTCAGATAGGCCGCGACCTCGGCCACCGGACGGTCGAGATGCTTGCTCGCATGGGCTGCTTTGTCGAATTCCGCGATCCCGTCCGGCGGGGTGTATTCCTCGGACTCGGCCGGGCCGACGGGCGGCGCGGCGGGCTTGCCCAGCACTCCGCCGACGACGTCGCGCAGGATCGCCGGATCACTCTTCACGGCGTCGGCCAGTGCCCGTACCGCGCGCACTCGAGCACGCGCCTGCCGCAACACCCCGGGAAGTCGACCTACGTCAGCCACTACCTTGCCCTTTCGATTGGCGGAACTATTACTAGCCAGATAGTTCCGTGGAACTATTAGACGGATAGTGGTACCGCATGTCAAGATGGGCCTGTGACCAGACCCGGGGCGCCGCTGTCCAGCCTGCTCAGCCGCGCGATGACCCTGCTCCCGCAGTCGGCGCCCAGCGACGATGCGACCGATGCGCGGATCCTCGACGCCGCGTTGCGGGTCCTGGCGCGCCGCGGAACCCGCGAGGCGACCATGGACGACATCGCGGCCGAGGCGGGAGTCGGCCGCACGACCCTGTTCCGTCGCTACACCGGCAAGGACCAGCTGTTCGAACGGGCGCTGGCACGCGATATCGGCCGCATACTGGCCGTCCTCGCCGACCGGTTCACCGAAGTCACCGATCCCACCGAACAGGTGGTGCTCGGTTTCCTCACCGGGCTGGGGCTGGGCGACCACATCTTGTTCCGCGATGCCGACCCGCTCCGCCGAGCCGAGCTCATCCAGGCCCTCGGACAGGGCGACCCGTCACCGATCACATTGGCCTTCAACGCGATTCGTGCGAATATCGGCAAAGCCCAAGCCGACGGCAAGATTCCGGCCCGCGACCCCGACGCCCAGGCCGACGCCCTGGTGCACCTGATAATCGGCTACCTGGCCACACCTCACCATGCCATCGATCTGGCCGACCCCGCGGCGGCCGAACGCGTCGCCCGCGCCGCCGTCGCGCCGATCCTGACCGGAACCATCGACTGATCGACACCGGTCCGGGACCGTCCCGCGACGACATCCGAATACACCGCCCCGCGCTTCGTCGCGCCGCGTATCCCGCGGCGGCGACAGGGCGCTACCCCCCTGCGCCCGAAAGGGCCACGCGCGTCCGATCCCGCACATCTCAGGAGTGAACATGACAATCGCCTACACCGATCCCTACCGCACACCGGAACGTGTCGCTCTGCGAGAGGCGGTGGGCGAATTCGTCCGCCGCGAGATCGCGCCGAATCTCGATCGCTGGGAACGCGAGGGCGCCCTGCCACGCGAATTGCACCGCACCGCGGCGAAATCCGGGCTGTACGGCATCGGCACGCCCGAGGCGTACGGCGGCGACGGCGGCGACCTCGTCGATATGACCATCGCCACCGAGGCTTTCATCGAGGCCGGCGGTTCGTCGGGCTGCCATTCGGCCCTGTTCACACACGGGATCGCGCTACCGCACATCGTCTCCAGCGGCGACTCCACCCTGATCGACCGGTACGTGCGCCCCACCCTCGCCGGGGACCTGATCGGCTCGCTCGGGGTGACCGAGCCGGAGGCGGGCTCCGATGTCGGATCCCTGCGCACCACCGCGCTGCGCGACGGCGACCACTACGTGGTCAACGGCGCGAAGCTGTTCATCACCTCCGGCACCCGCGCGGATTTCGTGACGACCGCGGTGCGCACCGGCGGACCGGGCGCGAGTGGCATCAGCTTGCTCGTGATAGACACGGACACTCCAGGTTTCAGCGTGTCACGGAAGCTGGAGAAGATGGGCTGGCTGTGCTCGGACACCGCCGAGCTGACCTTCACCGACTGCCGGGTACCCGCCGCCAATCTGGTCGGCGCCGAGAACAGTGGATTCGCGCTCCTCGGCGCGGCTTTCGTCACCGAGCGGGTCAACATCGCGGTGCACGCGTATGCGATCGCACAGCGCTGCCTGGAGCTGACCCTCGAACACGTCCGGCTGCGTGAGAGCTTCGGCAAGCCGCTGATCGCCCGGCAGGTGGTGCGGCACAAGCTGGTCGAGATGCGCCGGCACATCGAGCTGGCCCGCACCTACACTCGCCAGGTCGCCTTGCGCGCCACGGCCGGCGAATTCGTCGTCGGAGAAGCCTGCCTGGCGAAGAACTCCGCCGTCGCGGCCGTCAAACACGTCGTCGATGAAGCGGTCCAGTTGCACGGCGGCATGGGTTACATGCGGGAGTCGGAGGTGGAGCGCCATTACCGCGATGCACGAATCCTCGGCATCGGCGGCGGCGCCAGCGAAGTGATGACGGATCTGGCGGCCAAGCTTTTCGGCTACGACAGCTGAGCCGGAGGGTCGATCAGCGCGGACCTGTCACCGCGACCGGGCCGACCCGGTCGCGGTGACGGGGCGGGGTTGGCTCCCGCGGTCAGTCCATTTCCTGTAGCACCCGGCGCAGGACCTTGCCGGTGGCGTTGCGTGGCAGTTCGTCCATGATGATCACGTCGCGGGGAACCTTGTAACGGGCCAGGTTCTCCTTCACGTACGCCTTGATGTCCGGGACGCTCACGGTGGCGCCGGGCGCCGGAACGATATAGGCGCGCAAGCGTTTTCCGAACTCTTCGTCGGCCACGCCGATGACCGACACCTCGTCGATGTCGGGCCGTGCCGCGAGCAGGTTCTCGATCTCCAGAGGGTAGACGTTCTCACCGCCGGACACGATCATGTCGTCGTCGCGGCCGTCGATGTGCAGCAGCCCGTGGTCGTCGATTCGGCCCATGTCGCCGGTGGACATGTAACCGCCGATGAACTGCTTGTGGCGGCCGTCGGTGTACCCCTCGAACGGCGCACCACTGCGCACGAACACACGACCGGAGACATTCCGGGCGGTGACCCTGCGGCCCTCGTCGTCGAACAACGCGATCTTGCTCGTCACCGGCGGGCGACCGACCGAGCCCGGGGCGAGCCGCAATTCGTGCGGCTGCGCCACCGTCGCCACCGCGACCTCGGTCGAACCGTAGAGGTTGTAGAGCACGTCGCCGAAGGTGTCCTGCACACGGGTCGCCAGCTCCGGGGACAACGCCGAGCCCGCCACGGCAATAGTTTTCAGCGTCGACAGGTCGTAGCGCTCGATGATCTCCGGGCCCAGCGCCACCAGGCGATGCAGCATGGTCGGCACCGCGACCAGCATCTCGGCGCGGTGCTCGCTCACCGCGCGCAGCGTGGCCTCGGCATCGAAACGGCGCAACAGCACGGTCTTGTTGCCCAGGGCGGTGGCCACGGTCCACGTCCCGAACCCGGTCGAATGGAAGATCGGCGACACGATCACCACGCAGCCCCTGCGCGGGAACGGAAGGCGGTCCGCGATCATCGCACTCGCCAGCGGCGTCACCTTGGTGCGCGGTGCGCCCTTGGGCAGACCCGTGGTACCGCTGGTGAGGATGATGAATCCCCCCGGCTGCGCCGGTGCCGGGGGCATCCGATGGTCGCCACCGTCGATCAACTGATCCACGGTGTGCGCGCCCGCCGGTACCGAGTGCCCCTCGTCCACCCACGTGAGAATGCGCGGCAGCGTCGGCGGCAGCGCGTCGAGCAGGTCATTGAACTCGCTGTCGTGCAACATGGCTCGCACGTTCTCCCGGGCGGCCACCTCGGCGAACTGCGGTTTGGCAAATCCGGTGTTCATCATGGCCAGCCGCAGACCGGCACGCCCGGCCGCGCTGATCGCGAGCACCAGGCCGCGGTGGTCACGCGCCAGGACCCCGACCACCGAACCGGCCGTAAGACCCTGCGCCAGTAGGGCATTGGCCAGGGCATTGGATTGCTCGTCGAGCTCGCCGTAGGTCAGCACCCCGCGCTCGTCGGCGATCGCGGTCTGGTGCGGATGGTGGCGAGCCCCCGCCATGATCAGCGCCGCCGGTGGACCGTAGATCCGGTTCTCCCGGGCCATTCGCGCCACGCGATCCGGGCGCCGCAGATCGATCACGCCGCGCTGGTGCAGCCGGACGACGGCTCGCAGCGTCTCGGCCGCGTCACCGAGCCCGGTCGCCAGGCTCTCGAGGTTCCGTGCCATGAATGAATTCCTCCTTGCGACAAGACGTTCCGGCGGGAACGCCGGTGCGTTTCTCAGCTCCGCCCCGCACGTTCGAGATAGAGCGCTCGCTGCGACATATCGGCATTGGACACGGTGTCGTGGCTGCCCAGTAAACGGCCGAACCGATTGCGCAGCCCTTCCGGCATCGTGGTGAGCAGCGCGATGGCGATACCGCTGATGCGCGGGACGACTCGCAGCCCGCCCCGTCGGCGAGCCAATGCGTCGACCACCGCGCGCGCGACGTCCTCGGGCTCGACGAAGCCGATCACCCGGGTGAGCCGGTTCGGAGTGAGCCCGGCGATCAGCTGCGTATTGACGAACGCCGGGCACAGGGTGCTCACCCGCACGTCGAATTTCGCCAACTCCTGATGCAACGCCGCACCGAGGCCGACGACGCCGAACTTGGTCGCCGAATATGTTGCGACGTCGGGTATCCCGACCAAGCCGAGCACCGAGGCCACGTTCACGATGTGGCCGCGGCGGCGACCGGCGAAACGCCGAGCGGCGAGCTTCGATCCGATGATCACCCCGCGCAGGTTGATATCCATCTGCCGGTCGGCCAGATCCATCGTCTCCTCGAGGAACGACCCGGTCGGCATGATGCCCGCGTTGTTGACCAGCCCGTCCAGACCTCCGAGCTCCGTTTCGGCCCGATCCAGGAATTTCTCGAACGACTCCGGGTCACGCACGTCGAGCCGGACGCCGATCACCTCGGTGCCCGTAGCGGCGGTGAGTTCCGCAGCCGTCGCCGCCAGTGTGTCGTCGTCGATGTCGCCGATCACCACCCGCGCTCCCGAGGCGGCCAAAGCCGCCGCGGTGGCTCGCCCTATGCCCCTCGCACCGCCGGTGACCGCCACACGCATGCCTTGGAGACGCATCCCCATATCCACTCCTCACTGTCTCGCGTATCACGAGGCTAAGAAGCGGACCCCCACCAATCCATGACGTAACCGGTCAAGACTTGTTCTTTCCGGCCATTCTGTCCCAGGATGGGCCCATGGCGGTCCACATGAACATGCCGCGGTCCAGCACCAGTGCCGCGATCCTGGTTCAGCTCGGCCTCACCCACGGGCTGACCATCGCACAATGCCTCGACGGCTCCGGCGTCACCCTGTCCGTCCTGGACGACGCGAACGGCGAGGTCCGTGCCGCACAGGAATTGCGGGTCGTCCAGAATCTGGTCACGCGCCTGGGGCACATCCCCGGTCTCGGCCTGTCCGCGGGCCAGCGGTATCACCTGGCAGCACACGGTATCTGGGCGTTCGCGGTGATGACGAGCCGCACCGTGCGCCAGGCGCTGCGTATCGGCATCGAGCACATGGACATCGCGTATTCCTTCGCCCGCTGGCGCATCCAGGAAACCGCCACCGGCGCCACGGTGACACTCGACTACTCGGCGGCGCCGTCCGAGCTGCGGCAATTCCTGCTCGAACGCGACCTGGCCGAACTCATCACCCTCGATCGCGAACTGCTCGGCGCGATGGTGCCACCAACGACCGTCGAACTCGCCTGCCCCGCACCGGCCTACGCCACGCGGTTCACCGAACTGCTCGGTGTCACCCCCCTCTTCGACGCACCGGTCACCCGGCTCACCCTCGCGCGGGAGATCTTGGAACTCCCCATGCCCCAGGCGAATCCACACGTCGCCGCGCTCGCCGAACAGCAGGCCGCTGACATCATGCAACGCCGGCGCCGACGCGACGGCACCGCGGCCCGCGTCCGCGCCGGCCTCCTGGCCCGCGGCGTCACCGCCGCACAGGAAGACATCGCCGCCGACCTTCGCATGAGTGTGCGCACACTACGCCGACGCCTCGAGGCCGAAGGCACCTCCTACCGTGGCCTGGTCGCCGAGACCCGTCACCTCCTCGCCGAGGAACTCCTCACCCTCGGCACCACCGTCGACGAGGTCGCCCGCCGCCTCGGCTACGCCGACGCTTCCTCCTTCACCCACGCCTTCACCCGCTGGAGCGGCACCACACCGGGCCGCTTCGCCCGCTCCGTCCGGTGAACACGACCCGGCTGTTCGGACCGTGAGCTTCGCCTCCGCTCGCCCGGATCGGTGAGGAACCTCAACATGGCGGGTGATTCACCGACGCCGAACATCCGGTCCCGCAGGGCTATCCGCGCTTCGGCGCCCGAGGACGCGGCGAAGTCCGGCCGCGCGAGACACGGCCGGACCATTGCACGCGGCGGGATCAGTTCACTTCGCGCCGGCGGTGAGCCGGGCGATGGTGGCCTGGAAGTCGGCGGTCTGGAAGGACACGTCCTCGGCCGTGGTCGCGTAATCCAGCGTCGCCAGGACCGACCGTTCCAGGTGCAGGTTCAGCAGTCGCTTCGTGCTTTCGACGGCCTGCTGCGGCAATTCCAGGATGCGTTTGGCGCAGGCCATGGCCTCCGACATCGGGTCGGCCACAATGTGATCGGCCAGGCCCATCTCTCGGGCGCGGGCGGCGGGGATCTTCGCGCCGGTGAGGGCGTATTCCTTGGCCAGCAGCAGGCTGGTGTGGAGGGGCCAGGTGAGCGGCCCGCCGTCGGCGGCCACCAGACCGACCTGGACGTGGGGGTCCTTCAGGTAGGCGGTCTCGGCCATGTAGACCAGATCACTCAGAGCCACCAGGCTGCAGCCCAGGCCGACCGCGGGGCCATTGACGGCGGCCACCACCGGGACACGACAGCGGGCCATGCCGAGGACGATGTCACGGCCGTGGGCGATGGTCTTGGCGCGCAGGCGCGAATCCCGGCCCAGCTCGGCCAGATACGCGAAATCGCCGCCCGCGGAGAACGCCTTGCCCGCGCCGGTCAGGACCGCGACGCGGGCGTCCTGGTCCTCGCTGAGCCGGGGCCACAGGTGGGCGAGTCCGGTGTGCAGGTCGTCGTTGACGGCGTTGAGGGCGTCGGGCCGGTTGAGGGTGATGATCCGCAGCGGCCCGTCTGCGCGAACGTCGATCTCGTCGGGCAGGTCGTACATGTCAGGCTCCTGGTCCGAGAATGCGGAGCGTCATGGGCGGCATCCATCGAATCCTGCGGTGCGTCACCGACGCCCGGCCGTTCGTGCTCCTCCCGCACCCCCGCGCCGCGTCCGCGTTGCACCGCGACTGCGGCGAAACAGACAACAGCGCAGGGGTTTTCGCGACGGGCCTCAGGCGAGGGTGCACCCCGAGATCGGCACGTCGTTCAAGCGATCGACCAGGTAGCTGATCGCATTGTTGGTACCGAAGCCATCGATCAATTCGGGACCGAAGTGGTTCGGGAGGGTGGCCCCGGGCAGGATCGCGGGCAGCTCATCGGTCCGGAAGGTCACGGTCGCACCCTTCCCGCACCATTCGGTGGCCAGTTGCCGGGCCTGACCGTAGGGGACGGTGTCGTCATTGCGGCCGCTGGTGATCAGCACCGGGGTCGCCGGCGTGAGGTTTCCGATGTGCTGCTGCCGCAGGATGTCCTCGGCCGCGGGCACCTCCTGCAGGTGGTCGATCATCGGCCGGTGATCGACCGTGAACTCGGTGCTCTGCAGGAACGGGTGCTTCAGGATCACGTCACCGATGCACTCGTTGCTCAGCTCGCCCAGCAGCGCCTTGCCCTCCGGCGTGGTGCGTTCGTCGAGCTTCGGCTGCAACTCGGGATAGCGCGCCACGAAGCCGTTGAGCGCGAATCCGATGACGCCGCTGATCAGACTGCCGTCGGCCCTCTTCAACACTTCGGTCAGATCCGCTACCGGCGCACCCGCCCAGGTGCCCTTGAGGTTCAGTTCCGGGGCGTAGTCGGGCTGCAGCTCGACCGCCGCGGCCGTGGCCCCGCCACCCTGCGAGTAGCCCCAGAACGCCAGCGGGGTGCCATCACCGGAACCGGCGAGATTGTTCGCGGCCCGAGCGGCATCGAGAACGGCATGGGCCTCCTCGACGCGATTGACATAGGTGTGGGTGCCCGGGGTGCCCATACCGATGTAGTCGGCCACGAAGACACGTGCGCCCAGCGAATTCCACGCCAGCGCCGAGATCGCCTCCTGGTTCGCGGAGAACGTCGGCGGCGTGATGCTCGCGTACATGCCGGTCGAAAAGGCCAGCGACACAGCGCACTGATCGCCCTGACCGGTGGTGCCCGGCGCGATGACCACGGTCGGCCGCGGACCGGTGCCGTGCCAGGGCTGGGTGGAATCGAGGAAGACGCCGGTCGCGGCGACGGGCGTGCCATCCTGCATCTGGGTCGTGTACATGACCTGCTTGGCGGGCAACGGCCACAGCCCGTTGTCCGCGGGCTGTGCCAGCAGGGCCGAGATATCGGTGGTCTTGATGATGGCGCCGCGTGTCGAATCGAATTGCGCGGGCGGAACATAGAAGTCATTGACCGGATCGGCGGAGGCCGGCCCGGGAACAGCCGCGGCGCCGGCGGCCGCGGTCACGCACAGCGCCGCGGCGGCGGCAAGCGCGTGATTGACCTTCCGGGGCGTCTGTCTGTTCCGGCGGGACGGACGGCGTTGTCCAGACATTTTCTGCTTTCTCTGCGGACTCGCGTGCACTCGGACACGGAGAAGTCGGTGTGTTGAACCGGAGTTGTGCTCCGTGCCGGGCCCGAGCGTGGGTGTCGCGACGGCCGAGCACCCGAGTAACAGTGTTACCCGAGTAACACGGTTACTCTAGCCACATGTGAAGACGCTGGGAAGAGGGGTGACTCCCGCCCGACCCACATTCGCCCTCAGCATCACACCGATCTTCGCCCGGCCGCACCGCCACGGGATCTGGCCGGACGATTTGGGTCTCACCCACGCCGCAGGCCCGCCCGCCGTCAGCGACGCGTTCTCGCGCGAGCCCCACCGCGTGCCCGGAACGGGCACATGAGCACCATCGGCGCGACCCGACCCCCCCTCACCGCGAATCCGGCGCGGCGCGCGCTGCCCACCGGACCTCCGCACTGCCTACCGGACCGCTGCACCGCCTACCGGACCGCTGCACTGCCTACCGGACCGCTGCGCGGCCTCGCCGTGCGCGCGCTCTCGCCGGCCGGATTCCCCCCGCTGTGGTGGGCCGCCCGTCACCGCGAAAGTCATTGACCAACAGTTCCTTCCGGGCCGTGAGCGCGCGGCCGGGCCGGAACATCGAGGACCGAGGGGTCGTATTACCGGGCGACGACGGGGCGTGCAGGCGGGACCTCGCTGTCACCGCGACACCCGAATTCCAGGCTCCGAAGATCGAATTGGCGAAGGCGATCTACGACGCCCACGCTGAATATGAATACGACGATGGCCCGTGCCGCATATTTGCGGGACGGGCCATCGGACGTTTCGAACGGACGCGAAACCTGAATTACAGGTAGGCGCCACACACGGGCCAGGCGCCCGCACCCTGACCGGCGAGCACGTTCTCCGCGACGCGGATCTGCTCCTCACGGCTGGCGTTGGCGGCCGAGCCGCCGCCACCGTAGGCGTTCCAGGTGCTCTGGGTGAACTGCAGGCCGCCGTAGAACCCGTTGCCGGTGTTGGCGCCCCAATTGCCGCTGCTCTCGCACTGCGCGACAGCGTCCCAGTTATGCCCGGCGGCCGAGGCGGTCGCCGTCGACAGCGCGAACGGGACGGACACGAGCGCACCGATGGCCGCGGCGGCAGCGAACGTGCGGGTGGTGAGCTTCCGGTTGCGATGCATAAGGTATTTCCTCGCCTGCGCCCGCCGGCCCGCGCTCTCGGCTGCGGGTCCCCGTCCCCAGGGTTATCGGTTGCTCTCGAATCGCGGGACGGAGTTGCCGGTGTTCGTCGATTCGAGTTGGACTCGGTTGAATCCGAGCCGAGAGCGACGGTAACGGATCAATCACGTCTTATCACGTCCCGATCACGGAGGGTTGACAGAACGGCCTCGAGCACACTCAATACGTTTTCGCAGTTCACTACGGAGTGTCGCCTAATGACATTTCTGGAATTCGTAAACATATTTGTGACGGAGGTCACGGGAAAATAGTGACTCCAATCGCGTAATACAAACGCGAAACAAAACGATACGCACCCGGAATTGCCCTCCGACCGGCTCGGATCGTGCTGCGCACAACCGTTGCCCCAGGTCAAAGCCATCGCCATAGTGCCTCCATGGCCGATGAACCACGTTCCGGAGCACGCGCTGTCGACCGCGCTGTCCAGGTGCTGAATTGCTTCCACGGCGACGATCCCGAGCTGTCGTTGAGCGAACTCGCCCAGCGGGCCGACCTGCCGGTCAGCACCGCGCACCGGCTGGCCCAGGCCCTGGTTCGCGGCGGCCTGCTCGAGCAGGGTCCGGCGAGCGACCGCTATCGAGTCGGGCACGGGCTCGCCGCGCTGGCCCGTCCCGCGCTCGCCCGGCTGGGCCTCGAGTCGGCCGCACCGCATCTCTACGCGCTCGCCGCGGGCATCCGGATCACGGTCAGCGTGAGCGTGCTGGACGACCGCGAGGCGGTCACCGTCTTCCAGGCGCGGCCGCCGGTCCACTTCTGCCACCATCAGGTGCCACGGCCCCGGCAGTCGCTGCACGCCAGCGCGGCGGGCCACGCACTGCTGGCCTACTCCCGCGCCCGGGCCGTCGCCGACGCGGACCTGGACCGGGTGCGCCGGACCGGCTTCGCCTCGGAGCTGATCGAGACCGACGATCCCATCCGCGCACTGGCCGTGCCCATCGTCGGGCCCGGCCGGCAGGTACACGGAGCGCTCGCGGTACAGGCGCGGTCGGCGCGGCTGGACAGCGAGCTCATCCGGGCCGTCGTCCCCGCGATGCGGATCGCGGCGGGCCGGATAGCACCGCTGTTCCAGACCACCGACGGCGCCACACTCCCCGCCGCCGAGTTTCGCTCACGCTGATTTCCACATCGTGAAAAGCCGGTTGCCGCGCCGAGACCGCCATCGCAGCATGTGACCACCGCCGAATCACCGCCAGTTCCCCTGTCCGGCAAAGGAATCCCCATGACGCTCTGTTGTCGCCCCGCCTTCGAATCCCCTCGAGCGACAGTCGTATTCACCGAAAGTTCCCCCCATGGCATTCCTTCCCCGCCGGACCCGGGTGCGCCGCGCACTCGCCGCCGCGTTCGCCGTCTCCAGTGCGGTCGTCCTGCTCACCGGCTGCGCGAAAACCGACCCGGGCACGACCGCCGACGGTAAGACCGTCATCCGGTATCAGGGCTCGACCGGTCAGGTCTCCGCCTTCGAACTGGCCGCCGACCTCGGCTACTTCACCAGGATCAACCTCCACTGGGAGGGCGACACCACCAGTGGACCGGCCAATATCCAGGCCGCCGCCACCAAGCAGGTCGAATTCGGCAGTGCCTTCAACGGCGCGGTCATCAAGCTGGTCGCGGGCGGCGCTCCCGTGACCGCGGTCCTCAGCTCGTACGGGGCCGATGAACTCAACTTCACCGGCTACTTCGTCCGCGACGATTCGGGCATCACCTCCGCGCGCGACCTCATCGGAAAGAAGGTCGGCGTCAATACGCTGGGCGCGCACCACGAATTCATCACCCGGCAGTGGCTCCACGACCAGGGGCTCAGCGATCAGGAGAGCAAACAGGTCCAGCTGGTCGTGCTGCCACCGGCCAGTACCGAGGACGCGCTGCGCAACGGCCAGATCGATGTGGCGGCGCTCGGGGGCGTCTTCCGTGACACCGCGGTCGGGCGGGGCGGGGTGCATCCGCTGTACACGGACAAGGACCTGTTCGGTCAGTTCGATTACGGCACTTACGTTTTCCGCAAGGACTACCTGAAGTCGCATGCCGACGCTGTCGCCGATTTCGTGCAGGGCACCGCGCGAGCCACCCGCTGGCTGCAGGTCACGCCGCGTGACGAGGTGGTGGCACGGTTCGCCGACATCATTCACAAGCGCGGGCGCAACGAGAACACCTCGCTGCTCCAGTACTACAAGAGCTCGGGCATTCCGGTTCCGGGCGGTGTGGTCGCCGAACGCGAACTACAAATCTGGATCGACTGGCTGGTGCGCAACGGCGAACTGCCCGCGGGCAAGCTCGCCGCCAAGGACCTCTACACCAACAAGGACAATCCGTACTCCAACGGCACCTACCCCGCCACCAGCGGTCCCAGCGGTGAGGCGGTGGCGAAATGAGTTCCGCTGCCGTCAAACTCGCGCTCACCGCGGTCCGCAAAGAGTTCCCCGTCCGCGGGGATCAGGAGAGCTTCACCGCGCTCGCCGATATCAGCGTCGACGTGCGGGACGGTGAGTTCCTGGTCCTGGTCGGCCCCAGCGGGTCGGGCAAGTCCACGCTGCTGGACCTGCTCGGCGGGCTCGGCGAACCCACCTCCGGGCAGATCCTGCTGGACGGAGCACCCGTCACGGGGCCCGGCCTGGATCGCGGAATCGTCTTCCAGCAGTATGCGCTACTGCCCTGGCGCACCGCGCGCGCGAATATCGAATTCGGCTTGGAGGCCAAAGGCATTCGCCGCCGCGAACGCCGCGAGATCGCCGAGCACTATCTCGAACTGGTCGGCCTGGCCGGCTTCGGGAACCGCTATCCGCACGAACTGTCCGGCGGCATGAAGCAGCGGGTGGCGATCGCGCGCAGCCTGGCCTTCGACCCGGAGGTGCTGCTGATGGACGAGCCCTTCGCCGCCCTCGACGCCCAGACCCGGGAGTCGTTGCAGGACGAGCTGTTACGGATCTGGCGGGCCACCGGCAAGACGGTGCTGTTCATCACCCACGGCATCGACGAGGCGGTGTACCTGGGACAGCGGGTCGCGGTGCTGACCTCGCGGCCCGGGCGGATCAAGGCCGTCGTGGACATCGACCTCGACCGGGACGGCGCTCCGGATATCCGCTCCAGCGAACGATTCCGCGATCTGCGCCATCACGTCTGGTCGCTGCTGCACGACGAGGTGGCACGGGCCCAGGACCTCGAGCAGGCCGCGCTCACCGCCGACAAGAGGAGTTCCCATGTCTAGCGCACTGCAACTCGTCGAAGCCGCCCTCGACCTCCGGCCGGAGCCGACCGGCACGACCGGCGAAACCGATACCCGACCCCGCCGGACGACACCCGTACTTCCGGCGCTCACCCGGATCGCCTGGCGAATCGGCAAGCCCGTCATCGTGATCGCGGCCTTCCTCGCCCTGTGGGAAGCCGCGCCACGCCTGGGGCTGGTGGACGAGATCTTCCTGCCGCCGTTCTCCACGGTCGTGCAGGCCGGGCTCGAACTCGTCCGCAACGGCCAACTGTGGGACAACGTCTCGGCCAGCGTGGCCCGATCGCTGATCGGCTTCTCCCTCGCTCTGGTCGTGGCCATTCCGGTGGGTGTGGCCATTGCCTGGTACCGCCCGGTCGCGGAGTTCCTGAGCCCGATCCTGGAGCTGTTCCGCAATACCGCCGCCCTGGCGCTGCTGCCGGTGTTCATCCTGATCCTCGGCATCGGCGAGACCTCCAAGATCGCCCTGGTGGTCTACGCGGGGTTCTTCCCGATCCTGCTGAGCACCATCAGCGGCGTGCGGACCGTCGATCCACTACTCGTCAAATCGGCTGTCTCGCTCGGCTTCTCGCCGATCCGCCTGTTCCAGAAGGTGATCCTGCCCGCCGCCGTGCCGTCCATCTTCACCGGCATCCGCATGGCCGCCTCCGGATCGATCCTGGTGCTCATCGCCGCCGAGATGTTCGGGGCGCGCTCCGGGCTCGGCTACCTGATCACCGCCGCCCAGCAGAACTTCCAGATTCCGGACATGTACGCCGGGATAGTGGCCATCGCCCTGGTCGGGCTCGTCTACAACGGCGTGCTCGTGGCCATCGAGCGACGGCTGTCCCGCTGGCGCGCCCACTGAACCCCTCGAGGAGACCTCCACTATGTCCAACCCACGCAAGACCTTCCATCTGAACGCCTTCCTCATGGGCGTCGGCCACCATGAGGCCGCCTGGCGGCATCCGCGCACCGAGGAGCACCGGGTCCTCGAGGTGACGCATTTCCAGGAGCTCGGCCGCATCGCCGAGCGCGGCCGGCTCGACTCGGTGTTCTTCGCCGACGGGCTGGCCGTGGGCCCGCGCATCAAGCGCAATGCGCTCGCCGTCTTCGAGCCCATCACCCTGCTCGCCGCCATCGCCGCCGTGACCGAGCACGTCGGATTGATCGCCACCGCCTCCACCACCTACAACGAACCGTTCAACCTGGCCCGCAAATTCGCATCACTCGATCACATCAGCGGTGGCCGTGCGGGCTGGAACATCGTCACCTCGGGCAATGAGGACGAGGCGTTCAACTTCGGCTACGAAGCCATCCCCGAGCACGCCCGCCGCTACGAACGCGCCGGCGAATTCGTCGACCTCGCGGTGCAACTCTGGGACAGCTGGGAATCCGACGCCGTCGTGCTCGACCCGGAGACCGGCATCTTCGCCGACCCGGACAAGGTCCACACCCTCGACTACCGCGGCGAGCGCTTCCAGGTCCGCGGCCCGCTCAACTCGCCGCGCAGCCCACAGGGACGGCCGCTGCTGGTGCAGGCCGGATCCTCCGAGAGCGGAAAGGAATTCGCCGCCCGCCACGCCGAAGCGGTCTTCACCGCGCAGCGCACCATCGAGGAGGGGCAGCGTTTCTACCGTGACCTGAAGTCCCGGCTGCCCAAGTACGGCCGGTCCGCCGACGACCTCAAGGTGCTGCCCGGCCTGGTTCCCTTCATCGCCGACACCGAGGCCGAAGCCCGCGCCCTCGAACAGGAATTCACCGACCTCATCTCCCCCGACTACGCGCTGCGGCAACTCTCCACCCTGCTCGGCGTCGACCTCACCGAGCACGCCCTCGACGCACCGCTGCCGCCCCTGCCGCCGGAAAGCGAGATCGAGGGCGGCAAGAGCAGATTCACCCTCGTCAAGGAGCTCGCCGAGAAGGAAGAGCTGACCGTCCGCCAGCTCATCGGCAAACTCGGCGGCGGCCGCGGCCACCGCACCTTCGCCGGCACGCCCGAGCAGATCGCCGACGAACTCCAGTCCTGGTTCGACCTGGGCGCGGCCGACGGCTTCAACATCATGCCGCCCTACCTGCCCGGCGGACTCGAGGACTTCGTCGACCGCGTGGTCCCGATCCTCCAGGAGCGCGGCCTGTTCCGCACCGACTACACCGCCGACACCCTGCGCGGCCACTACGGACTCGCGCCCGTGGAAAGCCAGTTCGCCCCCGCCCGCACCCAGGCGACCGCCTGAGATCTGAAAGGAAAGCTCATGACCACCGTCACCGAGAACCCGGTCTCCACCTTCCGCATCGAACCCGTCGCCGGGCACATCGGCGCCGCGATCACCGGCATCGACCTGCGGGCCGACTTCACCGACGAGCAGATCGCGGTCCTCACCGCCGCGCTGCACGAATACAAGGTGCTGTTCTTCCGCGATCAGCAGATCGGGCACGCTGAACAGATCGCCTTCTCCCGGCGGTTCGGCGCGGTCACGCCCTCGCATCCGTACGACGATGACGCGCCCACCGAATACCCCGAGATCCTCGCCGTCGACAGCAGGCTGTACGAAAAGCGTTTCGGGAAGAAGAAATTCAGCTACACCAACCATTGGCACACCGACGTCTCGCCGCTGATCAACCCGCCGGCCGCCTCGTTGCTGCGGGCGGAGATCGCACCCGAGCGCGGTGGCGACACCCAGTGGACCAACCTCGCCGCCGCCTATGCGGGCCTGCCGAATTCGCTCAAATCCTTCCTCGACGGTCTGCGCGCCGAACACCGTTTCGGTGGCAGGCTGCCCGCCTGGGATGCGGACAGCGACTACGCCAAGCGGGTCGCGGCCGCCCCGCTGATCACCGAACACCCGGTGGTGCGGGTGCATCCGGTGACCGGCGAACGCGTGCTGTTCGTGAACCCGGGCTTCACCACCCGCATCATCGGCCTCAGCCCGCGCCAGAGCGGCGCACTGCTGGAACTGCTGTACGCCGAACTCGCCGATCCGGCCTACACGGTCCGATTCCGTTGGGAGAAGGGCAGTATCGCTTTCTGGGACAACCGTGCCACCGCGCACCTCGCGCCCAGCGACCTCGACCATCTGGACGTCACCCGCGTGCTCTACCGCACGACGCTGGAGGGCGACGTTCCGGTGGGCGTCGACGGTGAGCCGTCTCGGTCCATCGCCGGTGAGCACTTCGGCGGCACGCAGAACTGATCACACGCTCGCCACGTCGACAGCGAGGCCCTCTCGACAGTGTCGAGAGGGCCTCGCTCAGTGCGTGATTCGATCCGCTGCCGTCGATCGCTCAGGAACGACCCGTCAGTGACCGAGGGGCCGCGGCGGCTGCGGCGGGTTCTGCCAGCGCTGGTCCGGCGGTTCCTGACGGTACTGCGGCTGCACCGGCTGCTGCTGCGGCGGCGGCGTGATCGGACGCTGCTCCAGGTGCGGCCGCGGCGACGTCGGCGGCAGACCGACCGGCTCGACAGGTGCCCGCGCATCCGCCTCGGCCGCCCGGACGGCCCGCTGGGTGGCCGGGTCGGTGGCGGTGTCGAACCAGCCGGCCACCTCCTCGGCATCGTCCTCGGGCGCTTCGGTCGCCGCACCGTCCTCCGACGGTTCGTAGCGGAACACGCCGTCCTCGCCCTGCTTGCCGAAGCCGCGGGCGAAACCCTCGAGCGCCTTGCCGAAATCGCTGGGCACCAGCCACACCTTGTTGGCATCACCCTTGGCGACCTGCGGCAGCGTCTGCATGTACTGGTAGGCCAGCAGTTCGGGCGTCGGCTTGCCGTTCTTGATGGCCGCGAACACCTTCTCGATGGCCTTGGCCTGGCCCTGCGCCTGCAGGTACGCGGCCGCCCGTTCACCCTGCGCCCGCAGGATGCGCGACTGCCGCTCACCCTCGGCGGAGAGGATGACCGACTGCTTACCACCCTCGGCCGCGAGGATCTGCGCCTGCTTCTGGCCCTCGGCCGTCTTGATCGACGCCTCCCGCTGGCCTTCCGCGGTGAGGATCATGGCGCGCTTCTCACGGTCGGCCTTCATCTGCTTCTCCATCGATTCCTGAATCGACGGCGGCGGATCGATGGCCTTCAGCTCCACGCGCGACACCCGCAGACCCCAGCGGCCGGTGGCCTCGTCCAGGACGCCGCGCAGTTGGCTGTTGATCTGGTCGCGGGAGGTCAGGGTCTCCTCCAGGGTCATGCCGCCGACCACGTTGCGCAGCGTGGTGATCGTCAGCTGTTCCACGGCGGCAATGTAATTGGAGATCTCGTAGACCGCGGCCTGCGGACTGGTGACCTGGAAATAGACCACCGAGTCGATTTGCACGGTCAGGTTGTCCTGGGTGATGACCGGCTGCGGCGGGAACGACACCACCCGCTCGCGCAGATCCACCTTGGCACGCACCCGATCGGCGAACGGCACCAGGAAGGTCAGCTGCCCGGACACGGTCCGCGAATACCGGCCCAGGCGCTCGATCACGGCGGCCTCGGCCTGCGGCACCAGGGCCACCGATTTGAAGACCACCACCACGACCAGCAGGATGAGTACGACGGCGACTATCAGTACAGCCATCACGGCCCTTTCATGACGACGGCATGGGCGCCGTCGATCCTCATGATGTATACGGTCGAACCGACGGGGTAGGACTCCGCGGCGTCATAGGGACGCGCGCTCCACACCTCGCCACCGAGCTTCACGCGACCGCCGTGCTCGTCGACCGTTTCGAGCACCTTCGCGGTCTTCCCCGGCAACGCGTCCACCCCGGTCTGATGCGGCGGCGGAATCGCATAGCGCCGCAACATGAATGGGCGGACCAACACCAGCAGGGCGATCGACGTGGCCCCGAACACCACCGCGTCGATGAGTACCGAGGAGCCGGTGAGCTCGTTCACCCCCGCGGTGATGAGCGCGGCAACACCCAGCATGATCAGCACGAGACTGCCCGTGAGCATCTCGGCCGCCGCGAGCAGAATCCCCGCGACCAGCCAAACTATTGCGGCCACGTCACCAACAGTAACCGTAATCGCGGGTTACGGCCGTTATTCGTGATCACTCCGCGCTGACAACCCGACATATCGGAATGGGCGCGGCGCAAGGAGGATTCCCGCGCGCCGCCGGTAACCTCGACGCGGTGAGTGGGCACCAACGGTACGGCGACATCTTCTCCGGACACGCGCGCAAGCAGAAACGGGAGGTGCCCCGTGTGGTCGCCGAACGCGACCTCGTCGCCGAGGACGCGGCCACCGGATTCTGCGGCGCCGTAGTGGGTTTCGATCGCAGCTACGATGGCGAGTTCGTCAAACTCGAGGATCGCGGCGGGCGGGTGCGACTGTTCGCGCTGCGGGAAGCCGCGTTTCTGATCGACGGGCAGCCGGTGACGCTCGTGAAGCCGACCACCGCCGCGCCCACGCGGTCCGCCCGATCCGCCTCCGGATCCACCCGCATCGAAGGACTCAGGGCGCAAGTCGCGAAGGCCAGCCGCATCTGGGTGGAGGGCATCCACGACGCGGCACTCGTAGAACGAGTGTGGGGACACGATCTGCGGGTCGAGGGCGTGGTCGTCGAGCAGCTCGAAGGTCTCGACCACCTTGGTGCCAAACTCGCCGAATTCCAGCCCGGGCCGGGCCGGCGCGTCGGCGTCCTCGTCGACCATTTGGTCACCGGCTCCAAGGAATCCGGCCTCACCCAGGGCCTCGGCCGGCATGTCCTCGTCACCGGCCATCCCTACATCGACGTGTGGCAGGCCGTCCGCCCGCAGGCCGTCGGCATCCCCGCCTGGCCCGACGTCCCCCGTGGCGAGGATTGGAAAACCGGCATCTGCCAGCGGTTGCGCTGGGGCACCCCGCAGGAGGGCTGGCGTCGCGTCTACAACGCGGTCAGCTCCTACCGCGACCTCGAAACCCCGCTCATCGGCGCCGTCGAACGACTGATCGATTTCGTCACCGAGCAGGAGTAGCCCGCCAGTTATCCTCGAATGCATGAGTTCCCCGAGTGCATCGCTGACGGTCTGGGCCGGGGCCTGGCTGGCCGGCCGCAGCGCCCCCGACGACGTGCTGGACGCGTTGCGCGCCTGGGCTCCCCGGCAGACGGTGGCCGCCGGGGATCCTGTGACCGGTGGGCACACCGGATTGCCGTGGGCGTCCGATGACGATCCCGCGGCGGTGGCCGGAGCGGGAATCATGGTGCTGCTCAAGATCATCCGTGAAGCGCTCGACGGGCCCGAGGCCCAGGCGCGGCTGGTGCTGCCGATTCCCGGTGACGTGCGCGGGCTGCCCGTCGGGACCGAATTCGCTACCGCCGCAACCGAAGCCGAGGAAGGCGTCCTCATCGGGACGGCCGGATCCAGCGGCACCGGACTCGTGCCGGTCTGGACCGACGACGACGCATTGCAGTGGCGGGTCTACACGACGCCCATCCCCTTTGCGCCCGCACCCGAAATGCCTTTGGGTGAAGCTGAATACACCATGCGGGAGGCGGTCCGCGATGCCGCGGATGCGCTCCAGCAGCTCCAGACCACGCGGCTCGGGTCCGGCGGCGTCGGGCCGCGCGAACTCGTGGAAGCCGAACTAGCCGGACATTCCAGGCATAAGTATCCCGATTCGATGCCGCTGCGGGCTCGCCGGATTCTCGATACCGCCGACCAGGTCGCCGCGATCCTCACCGTCGCCGAACGCGAACCGGCGTCGGCGCCCACGTCCGCCACGGCCGTCGCCGCGCAGGAGGCGCTGCTGCGGCCACTCTGGAACGCGATCCGCGCCGCGCGGCTGGCAGCGGTCCACGCTCGCTGACTGTCCGATTTCTTCAAGACCGATCGCGATGCGCGGGCATACCGTGCTCGTATGGCTATTCGACTGAATGTGATCGGAATCGTGGTGTCGGACATGGGGGCGTCGCTGGAGTTCTATCGGCGTCTCGGCGTGGAGTTCGCTGACGGGTCGGAGCAGCAGCCGCACGTGGACGCCGATCTGGGCGGCGGGATCAAACTGATGATGGATACCGAGGACACCGTCCGGTCCTTTCACCCGGACTGGAAAGCGGTCCCCGGGGCCGGGCGAATCGGTCTCGCCTGCGACTGCGGCTCGCCTGCTGGTGTCGACCAGAAGTTCGAAGAGCTGATCGGGGCGGGGTATCGCGCTGAACTGAAGCCGTTCGATGCGTTCTGGGGTCAGCGCTATGCGACTGTCCTCGATCCGGACGGGAACGGAGTCGACCTCTACGCCGCCCTGGCTTGAGACGGCAAAATCGGAAAGACGAAAGATCAAGACAAGAGATGCAGTAATGATGTGGGTGGACCCCGCGGTGGTCGTCCTGACTCGAAAGATGCTGACCGTGGTGTCATGTCCAGGATCTGCCGGACGGTCCGGCTGCGGGGTTCACCGCACTGCCCGGTCGTGGCGCTGGACTTGATAGGAGTGCCAGCAACGCCGTACTCGCCGCCCGCAACACCCGAATTACCATGTGATAGACGAATATTCAGACCGACGACATTTCCACTAGCCCAAGCAACTGCCTCGGCGACATATCCGAAAACTCCCGAATATCCCGAGTCAAATGCGCCTGATCCGCGAATCCCACCGAAGCCGCAACCTCCGCAAGCCCCATCCCACTCCGAGCCAACGCCAGCGCCCGCTGCATCCGCAATACCCGCCCCAGCGTCTTCGGCCCATACCCGAAGGCCGCCAAGGAAAGCCGATGCAACCGCCGCGGCCCCGTCCCCAATTCTTCGGCCGTCGCAGACACCGACATCCCCGAACCCAAGGACGTCACGATGAATCGCACCGTTGGATCCGCGGCATCGGCTTCATTTGCGCGCCAGCGCGCGATGGCCTCGAGGCCGGCCGCCGGATCCGATGCCCTGGCGAGCAATTCGGATGCGCGACGGAGTGCCACCGGTGACCACAGGTCGGCGAGGTCGGCCCTCGCATCCCGTAGCTCGTGCGCCGGCACCCCGAGCAGTGCCGGTGCCGCACCGGGGAAGAAGCGAATCCCGGAGATCCGGGCGGCGAATCCCGGCGCCGGGCGATAGGCGCGGGTGTCCGGCCCGGCCACCGAGAGCCGCCCGTCGATCCACAGCAGATCCATGCTGCCGTCCGGCAGCACAGGCAGATCCGTGTCCGCGACGCCCTGGCGAGTCCACACCACCGCGCCGCCGACCCCCGACGGTCGCTCCCGATAGCCTCGCGGCGGGTGGACTTCCATCACCACACCCACTCCTCACCGCATCCCGAACCCGAAAAGCCCTGAAACACACCCTTGTTCAGCACCTCGCGCACACTTGCAGCGTTTGCGTCTTTGCAGTCGATGCAACGTTGCATGCTATGTCGTCGCAGGCTCCGCTTGATCGGAGACCTCGACTACGTGCTCCGGCTGCCCCGGCTTCCACACGGTCACCTCCATGCGCCCGTCCACGATCTCGACCGATGACGCACCTGTGAAATCGACGGCGTAGAACGGTTCGAACTTGCGGCCCCGCAGGTCGAAGCCGCTCTCGGCGAACAGGTCCTCGGCCCAGCGTCGCTGCAGGCCGGGATCCTGCACATCGCGAACGGTACCGAAAATCTTCACGTCCCCATCGCTGACCTGCGTGTCCACGGTCGCCGTGTGCAGGCAGAAGCGCGGGTCGCGGGCCAGGTCCGCGAACTTGGTGGTCCCCGGCATGCCGACCAGCCATAGCTCGCCCTCGAAGATGCGCGGCTCGAGCGGGCTGATGCGCGGGAAACCATCCTTCCTGAGGGTGGCGAGCATGCACAGGTTGCCGGTGGCGGCGTGACGGCGGGTGAAGATGGTCGAGATACGGGGTGCTTCGGCTGCGAACTCGGTCCAGGACGTCATAGTCGCGACCGTACTCCGAGGGTCCGACACATCCGCTCGTCGAAACCCGCCGATCTCTGTTTGAATGGCCCGATGTCGATCTCCCGCCGGATCGCCGTGCTCGCCGCGGCGCTCATCGGCTGCGCCACGCCCGCCACCCTCCCCGCGAACGCCGTGGTCGGCGGCACCGAAGCCCAGGCCGGCGACTATCCCTGGCTGGCCGCTGTCGGCACCCCGCTGTTCTTCCCGCGGGCCTCGGGGCAGTTCTGCGGCGGCGCCCTCATCGCTCCCGACCAGGTGCTCACCTCCGCGCACTGCGTGCAGATCGCGCAACTCCTGCCGCGGGCGCTCACCGTCACCTTCGACCGCAGCGACCTGACCTCACACGACGGAACGACAGTGGGTGTCACCGAGGTTCGCCTGCACCCCGACTTCCGCACCGACACGGTCGACGGCGTCGACGTCTACCACCACGACCTCGCCATCCTGACCCTGGCGACCCCGCAGAACCGGCCCACGGTCCCGATCGCCGCGCCGCAGGACGACAGCGGCACCGTGCTCGGGTGGGGCACCACCTCCGACACCGGCCTTTTCAACACCGTTCTCCGCCGTGCCACCGTGCCGATGGTCTCCGATGCCGACTGCGCTGCCGCCTACCCCGGCGCCTTCGACGCCAGCGACATGGTGTGCGCCGGTTCCAGCACTGCCGACACCGGCGAACTCGACAGCGGCGGACCGCTGTTCGTCGACGGCAAGCTGGTCGGCATCACCTCGTGGTCGCGCGGAACGGCCCTGCCCGGATACCCGACCGTCTACACCCGGCTACCCGCACCGTTCTGAGCCGTCACGCCTTCGACGCCGACTGGTCGAAGGCGAAGACGCCATCGGGGTCATAGTGCTTGGCGACACCGCGCAGGCGAGACGCGTTCTCGCCGTAGTAGGCACTGGCCCAATTCGAGAGGCCCGGGTCGATGTAGTTGACGAACGCCGTGTTCCCGGTCAGGTCGCCGAGCCGGTCCCGGACCTCGTTCACGGCATTCCGGGCCTCCGGCGTGGTGGCGCCGACGTAGATCTGGGCGGTGGCCAGCGCACCGCGATAGGGAAAAGCCGTGTCCTTCGCGCCGATTCGTGCGGGAGCTCCGGAAAGACTGTCCAGGAGAATATCCATGCCTTCGCGGCCGGTGAGCAATGCGGTCAGGCGACTCGGTTCGGCGAGCGGTTTCGTCACAATTCGCGAGGACGCCGTAAACGATTCACGGCCCAGCACTCCCCTGCCATTCCAATTCGGACGGCATTGCTCCACGGAGTAATTCGCGCAGCCGCCGAAATACATCATGGCCGAGAGGTAGTCCTTGGAGAGCGAATACCTGTTGGACGGTTGGGTTCCCGTGGCCGCGACCAGTTTGTCGAGGAGCGCGTTCATGCTGCTCTCCGAGCCGACATAGCAGCCGTTGATCCGGCACGTAGGCGGACTCCCGGCGGAAATACCGAGGGTGGACCAGAATTCGTCCGGGGCCGACGCGGTGAAGTTCTGCCACGCGCCCAGCACCTCCGTCAGCGATCCGGCCGGAAAGCGGACCTGGAACAAGGCCAGCTGCGGCGCCGCCACCGTCCGGAACGTGAACGAGGTGACGATGCCGAAGTTGCCGCCACCGCCGCCGCGCAGCGCCCAGAACAGCTCGGGTTCCGAGGTCGCGGAGGCGGTCCGCACCGTGCCATCGGCGGCGACAACCTGTGCCGAAACCAGGCTGTCGCACGTCAAGCCGTACTTCCCGGCCAGCACGCCGACCCCGCCGCCGAGGGTCAGACCGGAGATCCCGACCGTCGGGCAGGATCCGGCCGGGAGGCAGCGACCCGCCTTCGCCAGACCGGAGTACACGTCCATCAGCCGGGTGCCCGCACCGATGACCGCGGTTCCGTCCGGCCTCACCTCGACGCCGGTCATCCCGCGCAGATCCACGACCAGCCCGTTGTCGGGTGTCGAGTATCCGCCGTAGCTGTGCCCACCACTACGTGCCGCCACCGGGATCTTCGCGCTCGCGGCGGCGTTCACACAGGCCTGCACATCGGAAGCATTGGCGCACTGCGCGATTGCCGCGGGCTGCCGGGCGTCGAACGCGGGGTTGTAGGCCAATTTGGCCGTCGCGTAGCCGGAATCGGACGGCAGGTGCAAAGTCCCGGCCAGGCGCTGCCGCAGCCCGGCCCAATCCACCTGTCCGGCAGTCGGTTCCGGCCGGCCGGTAGTCGGTTCGCCCTGCCCGGTAGTCGGTTCGGCGGCCGGTACGCTCGGCACACAGCCGGTCACCGACCCGAGTGCGGCCAACCCTGCACCGAGTCCGGCCGCCCGCAACAGAATTCGCCGATTGATCGCCACGACGGCGTCCCTCCCCCGAGGGTGTGCCCGGACCTCCGGGCACACACGAACCATTCAACGGTCGGTTATCGCGACCGTGAACGTTCGTGTTTCAACCCAGCATGCCCTCGGCGAGCCGCGCCCACTCGGCGAGAACCTGCTTGCGTCGCAGGCGATCCCGCCCCACCATCTCGTCGAGGGTCGCGCCGCGCACCAGGTTGATGGTGAGCCAGAACGCCGCCTCGAGCCGCTCCCGCGGCGCCTCGATGAAACGGCCGCAGGCGTCGAGCAGTTCGACGGTCAGGTCGTGCTGCACGCGCAGCATGTTCCGGCGCAGGTCCTTGTCATTGGCGATGCCGACATACAGCTCGACCGACGCCTTGCCCAGCTTCCCCGCAAACGGCGCGGTCACCAACTCGACCAGCACCTCCCCCGCCGACGATTCCCCCGGCAAGGTCCGCACCCGCCGCGCCAGCGCCTCCCCCTGCCGCAGTGTCAGGTGCTCGATCGTCTGCGCGAACAACTCCTGCCGGGTGTGGAAGTGATGCAGCTGCGCGCCTCGCGTCACCCCGGCGCGCGCGGTGATATCCGCGATGGACGCGCTCGCGTACCCGACCTCGGCCAGGCTCTCGATCGCCGCGTCCAGCAGCAGCGCGCGGGTGCGGAGACTCTTCTCCTGATGCTTGTTCGGGGGTAGACCGGATACCACCTGGTCAGTCTAGCCGCCTTGCGAAATTGCATGCTGCCTTGCACGCAATTGGGTGTCGGTCGTAATGTGACCGGTATGCCCGTCGATCGTCTGCTGCCCACGCCCGAAGCCCGCGACCTCATCGAGCTCACTCGCGATATCGCGGACAAGGTGCTCGAGCCTCAGGTCGTCGAGTACGAGAAGCAGGAGCGCTACCCCGCCGAGGCGTTCCGGGCGCTCGGCGCCGCGGGGCTGCTGAGCCTGCCGTATCCGGAGGAGTTCGGCGGGGCCGGGCAGCCGTACGAGGTATACCTCCAGGTGCTCGAGGAGCTCGGCGCGCGCTGGGCGGCGGTCGCGGTGGCGGTGAGCGTGCACAGCCTCTCGTGCCATCCGCTGTTCGCGTACGGCACCGAGGAGCAGAAGCAGCGCTGGCTGCCGGAGATGCTGTCCGGCAATCTGATCGGCGCCTACAGCCTGTCCGAGTCACACGCCGGCTCCGATGCCGCCGCCCTGCGCTGCCGGGCCGTCGAGGCCGACGGTGGCTATCGGATCACCGGCACCAAGGCGTGGATCACCAACGGCGGCAAGGCCGATTACTACACCCTGTTCGCGCGCACCGGCGAGGGCTCACGCGGCATCTCCTGCTTCCTGGTGCCCGCCGACACCGAGGGTCTCTCGTTCGGCAAGCCCGAGGAGAAGATGGGCCTGCGCGCGGTCCCCACCACCACCGCCGCCTACGACAATGCCTTCCTGCCGGCCGACCGCCTCATCGGCGAACCTGGCCAGGGTCTTCCCATCGCCTTCAGCGCCCTCGACTCCGGCCGTCTCGGCATCGCCGCGGTCGCCACCGGCATCGCCCAGCGCGCCCTCGACGACGCCGTCGCCTACGCCAAGGAGCGAGAAGCCTTCGGCCGCCCCATCATCGACCACCAGGGCCTCGGCTTCGTCCTCGCCGACATGGCCGCCGCCGTCGACTCGGCCCGCGCCACCTACCTCGACGCCGCCCGCCGCCGCGACGCCGGCCTCCCCTACTCCCGTCAGGCCAGCGTCGCCAAGCTCACCGCCACCGACGCCGCCATGAAGGTCACCACCGACGCCGTCCAGGTCTTCGGCGGCTACGGCTACACCCAGGACTTCCCCGTCGAGCGCTACATGCGCGAAGCCAAGATCACCCAGATATTCGAGGGCACCAACCAGATCCAGCGCCTGGTCATCGCCCGGAGCCTGGCGAGCAGCTGAGGCCGGCGTCGGTGCGGCGCTAGCCCCAGGAGCCGGTCGGCACCTGGGAACTCGGCGCGGCGCCGGTGATGTTCCAGGAGCTCATGACGTCACCGCCCGTGCAGCCGGGAGTCAGGGTTGCCTGTCCGTGCGCCGGGACGGTGAAGCGGAAGCCCTCGGGTTCGAGGCTGGTCGTCGAGGTGTCGTTCCCGTTCTGGTACGTCGGAAAGTTCCAGTGGATGCACAGCGCGGTGCCGGAGACGACGTAGTCCTCATCGTTGTCATTGGTGCAGTTGGTGCCCGCGCACGCGACACCCGGCACGATGTCGTCCGCTGCCGCTGTCGGCGCGAGCAGTGCAGTCGTGGCGGCGATGCCTGCGAAGGCCGCCAGGGTCACGATCGAACATGTCCTCATTACATTTCCCCCTCGGCCGATCGGTTCGCCTCGACAGTAGATGCCGAATCGGCTGCGCCACAACGTGTTCATCTCCCCACGACCAGCATTCGACCATATCCTCGACGGACGTGGCGGCCCCGCAGCCGGTGACCTTCTCGAAGTCCTATGCTGAGCTCAGGCCACCGAGGAGGTGTCATGAGACGTATCGTCTCCGCCGTGATCGGCGTCGTGCTGTGCGTCGTCGGAGTGATCTGGATGGCGCAGGGCGCCGGTTCCCTGCACGGGTCGCCGATGACCGGGCACTCCGAGTGGAGTTATCTCGGTGGGGTTCTCGTCGTGATCGGGGCGGGCCTGCTGCTCTGGACCGGGTACCGGTCGCTACGGCGCTGACCGGCGGTCAGCCGGGAAATCGACACGGCCACATCCGGGATGGAACGCCGAAGGCCCGCGACGGCGCGGACCCCGCGGGCCAGCTCAGGCATCGACCGGCCGGTCCCAGTCGATGACGAAGCGGTGGACGGGCCCGAACATCTTCTCCGGCTCGAGGAAGGTGCGGGTGGCGATCGGCATCATGAGGCCGAAGAGGGCCTTGGCGACCGGGCCGGAGGTCTTGCCGTTGTTGGTCTTCGCCGCATTGTCCGAGATTTTCTCGACGCGGGGGCGGCGCAGGCTCTCGTAGGCCGCGAAAGCCGCTACCGGGTCCGGGATGTCGCGCAGGCAGCGGGCCAGCTCGATCGCCGACTCGATGGCCAGGGACGCACCCTGGCCGGAGCTGGAGGACGGGGCGTGCACGGCGTCGCCGACCAGGACGGCGCGGCCACGGAACCAGTTGGGCACGTGGGGCATCCGCTCCATCGGGCCGGTGATGATCATGTCGTCGACGCCGGCCTCGGCGAACAGCTGTTCGCCGGGGGTGTCGCCGACGTGGGCGGCGCGCAGCTCGGCCAGCCAGTCCTCGGCGGGCACGGCCTTGGCCTCGGCGAGGGTCATGGGCTGTTTCTGCGGGAAGTTGCTGAAGAAGACATGCTTGCCGTCGGGCTGCCGCCAGTAACCGTAGAAGGCGCGCTTGCCGAAGGCGAAGTGCATGGCCTCGATATCGCCCGCACCGCCGTCGGAAAGCCTTCCGTCCGGGGTGAATTCGCCGAAGCCGAAGCTCATCAGGCCGGTGTATTCAGGGTCCGGGGCCTGCGGGTCGATGAGGGTGCGCACGGTGGAGTGGATGCCGTCCGCGCCGATCAGGATGTCGCCGCAAGCGGTGGTGCCGTCCTCGAATTGGGCGATCACCCCCGTCTCGGTCTGCTCGATGTCGACCAGTCGCTTGCCGTGCTCGATGGTGATGCCGTTGGCGACCGCGTGGTCGTGCAGCACCCGGAACAGGTCCGAGCGCAGCATGGTGCAGCTCGGCGGCAGACCGGGCAGCGCGTCGACCCGCATCAGCGTGCGGCCCGTCCCGGTTTCCATCACCATGCTGTGCAGCGGATGCCCGGCGGCCTCCACCAGCTTGTCCGCGCCGATGATCCCCAGTGCCGCGAGACCGTTCGGCGCGACGGTGAGCATCGCCCCCGTGTCGGCCGCCGCCGGATACGCCTCGTACACCGTCGCCTCGATGCCGGCCTTCCGCAGAGCCAGCGCGGTCACCGGGCCCGCGATGCCGCCGCCGATGATCAGTGCCTTCTTGATGCCGTTCATGACTATCGCCTTCCGCGAATCCTTCGATCACCCACGCGACCGCCTGCAGCGATAGTATCGACGCAACTAGTCTCCACGCAACTAGTTTGTGCGACAAAAAGGGGCCTCACCGGGGAGAAGCCCCGATGAGGCCCGCTCGGATCTACGCCGTGGCCTGCCGCTTCGGCAGCTTCCAGCCCGGCCGAGGGAAGTGGCAGGTGTAGCCGTTCGGGTAGCGCTCCAGGTAGTCCTGATGCTCCGGCTCGGCCTCCCAGAACGTGCTCGCCGGGGTCACCTCGGTGACCACCTTGCCCGGCCACAGGCCCGAGGCGTCGACGTCGGCGATGGTGTCCTCCGCGACCCGCTTCTGCTCGTCGTCCAGATAGAAGACCGCGGAGCGGTAGCTCGACCCGATGTCATTGCCCTGACGGTCCTTGGTGCTCGGATCGTGGATCTGGAAGAAGAACTCCAGCAGCGCACGGTAATCCGTCCGCGCCGGGTCATAGACGATCTCCACCGCCTCCGCGTGCCCGGGGTGATTGCGGTAGTTCGGGTTGTCATTGCTGCCACCCGTGTAGCCCACCCGGGTCGACAGCACGCCCGGCTGCTTCCGGATGAGATCCTGCATGCCCCAGAAGCATCCGCCGGCCAGAATCGCGGTTCGTGTGTCGGTCACGCTTCCTCCTTCGTGAACAGAGACTTGTACTGCCCGTAGCCTTCAGCCTCGAGCTGGTCGAGATGGATGAACCGCAGCGACGCCGAGTTGATGCAGTAGCGCAGCCCGCCCGCATCCCGCGGCCCATCGGTGAACACATGGCCCAGATGGCTGTCACCGTGCGCCGAGCGCACCTCGGTCCGGATCATGAAATGACTCAGATCCCGCTTCTCGACGACATTGCCCGAGTCGATCGGCCTGGTGAAACTCGGCCAGCCCGATCCGCTCTCGAACTTGTCCGTCGACGCGAACAACGGCTCACCGGACACCACATCCACATAGATACCAGGCTCGTGGTTGGCCCAGTACTCGCCCGTGAACGCCCGCTCGGTCCCGTTCTCCTGCGTGACGTGATACTGCTCAGGCGACAGCGCGGCCACAGCCGCCGGATTCCGGTTGTACTCCCGTGTCACATGACCTCCTTGATCGGCCTCAGCTACAACCCACCCTGCCCGCTCGAAAGTCCGCCCTCAACCCCGCGTCATACTTCTGTCACGATTGGCCGCCGGGGCATACTCACCAGGTGAACGCGCCCGGGGACGATACCGACGACGACCAGGTACCCGCGTGGGCCCGGCGTACGGCCGGGGAATCGCGATGGGCCGCCACGGCGGCCATCATGGGGATTCTGATCCTGCAGCTCTATCTGCCGAGACAGTTCGTGGTCGGACCTGGCTGGGTGGTACCGGGAATCGGACTGCTACTGCTCGCCATCTTGATGGTCAGCAGTCCGGTCCGGCTGGACCGCGACGACGTACGTTTGCGGCGATTCAGTCTGCTGCTGATGGCGGTGCTCGGATTCGCCATGGTGTGGTCGGTGTACCGCCTGGTGCAGGCACTGATCAATGGCACGGTCAGCGATAACCCAGCGGGCCTTCTGGCCTCCGGCGGCTCGATCTGGCTCACCAACGTGCTCGTATTCGCGCTCTGGTATTGGGATTTGGATCGCGGCGGCCCGGCCGCCCGAGCCCACGCCCGCCAGCCCTATCCCGATTTCCTCTGGGTGCAGATGCAGAATCCGTCACTCACGCATCCCGATTGGGAGCCGCAATTTCCGGATTACCTGTATCTGTCGTTCACCAACGCCACCGCGTTCAGCCCGACGGATGTGATGCCGATGTCCCGCTGGGCCAAAACGCTGATGTTGGTGCAGTCGGCGATCTCGCTCGTCACCGTGAGCCTGGTCATCGCCCGCGCGGTGAATGTCCTGAAGTGACGATCGACCGGGCCGTCGAACTCACTTCAGCATCGACACATCGCTGATCAGCCACTTGCCATCGGCTTGCTCCTCGACCGTCATCGACATACTCAGCATTACGTCGCGAGGATCGCTGCTCTGCACATTGGTCGTGGTCTGCTTCGCGACCACGACGACCTGCGCGGTGTGGCCGGTGAACGACACCAGTCCGCAATGGGTGTCGGAAACAGTGTTCCGGACCTGACTTCTGACCATCACGTCCTTCATACTGCCGATCGTGTCCGAGAAGGTCTGATGGAATGATCCGGTGCTCGCGTTCAGCACCGCCGAGAAGTCCTGATCCAGTTTCGTGTAGTCGTAGGTGCCCATCAGCGACGCAAAGTCACACGCTGCCTGCAGCGCCGCCGTCCGCTGCGCATCCGAACCGGTGCCCGTGGTCGAAACCTGTTGGCTCAGTTCGTTCGCCGTGGAGCGCTCATTCGAATAGAGCAGGAATCCGGCGACGGTACCCGCGATACCCAGCGCCGCCAGCGCGCTCGCGATCACCAGCGGCACCACGCTGCGCCGCGGCGGCACCGGTTGCGGCGGACCATAGTGATACTGCGGCGGAACGGGCGGCGGGAAGTAGGGCGCCGACACCGCCGGTGGCGCGCTCGGAACCGGCTGCGCCGCCGGCGGAATCGACTGTGCCTCGGATTCCGCGGAATCGGATCCGGACGTAGGCGCGGACATATCTCTCCCCCTCCTTCGAACGTGCCGCGTCAGCGGTTGAACCACATATCCGCGACGAGCATGACCACCGCGACGCCGACGAAGGCGGCGGCGAAGCCGATGGACTGGCCGATGGTGCCGACGATGCCGGCGGCGAGGAACAGCGTCAGCACGGGCGCCCAGACGAACATGTCCGGCGGGCCGAAGGTGCGCTGCTTGCGGGCAGCGGCAGCGCTCGAGGCGGGTTGACGGCGTTGCGGGGTTCCGCGTCCGGGTGTAGTCACCTGGGCGACACTACAATTCGGCGGCCGCCGGTGCCACCGCGGGGCGGCGGGGCGGGAGCGCGCAGCAGCCGACGACGCACGGCGCACCGTTGACCGTGCAGCCCAGAGCGGTGATGTCGCTCAGGCGGGCCGGGGCGGCGGCAGTGCGGTATTCGTCCACCAGGTCGGCGACCATCTGGGCATAGCGCGGGTCCGGACCGGGGGTGGCGGCGCGGGCGAAAGCCATCCCGAGTTCGGCGGCCCGCTCTTTCGCCTCGTTGTCCAGGTCCCAGATGACCTCGAGGTGGTCGGAGACGAATCCGACCGGGCACACCACGACCGCGTCCACGCCGCGCTCGGCGAGGGCGTCGAGGTGGTCGACGATATCGGGGTCCAGCCACGGGATCTGCGGCGGGCCGGAGCGCGACTGCCACACCAGGTCGTAGTCGTCGAATCCGGTTGCGGCGGCGCACAATCGGGCCGCCTCGGCGACCTGACGACTGTAGAGGCGCTGTTCGGCGGGCGGCCCGGAGGCGACATCGGCCGAGACCGGCACCGAGTGCGCGGTGAAGACCAGGCGGGCCGAAGCGCGCTTGTCCTCGGGCAGCTCCGCGACGGCCGCGCGGATCGAATCCGCGAAAGTGCCGATGAACAGCGGATGGTCGAAATACTGGCGCAGCTTCACCAATTCGGGCGCATCGGCGACCGCGGTCCGGGCCCGCACGATGTCCTCGTGGTACTGCAGACAGCCGGAGTACCCGCCCCATGCCGAGGTCGGGAACACCAGCGCCGACCGGACACCGTCGGCGCGCATGCGCGCGACGGTCTCCTCGACCATCGGATGCCAGTTGCGGTTGCCGAAGTACACCGGCAGATCGATACCGCGCGTGGCGAATTCGGCCTCGATGGCCTTGATGATGTCCAGGTTCAGGGCATTGATCGGCGATACCCCGCCGAAGTGCAGGTAGTGCTGTGCGACTTCGGCGAGACGCTCCGGCGGCACGCCCCGCCCCCGAGTGACGTTCTCCAGGAACGGCATCACGTCCTCGGGGCGCTCGGGACCGCCGAAGGACAGCAGTAGCAGGGCGTCCACTTCACGAGCCGTGGGCTCCGCGGCCACCGCTCTCCTCCTTGTACTCGAACCGTTTCCGGATCAGTTGGCGCCGAAACCGGCTTCCGGGAACCAGGTGTTGTGGCTGGCGCCACCGTCGACGTAGATGATCGAACCGGTGGTGCCCGGCAGCCAGTCCGACAGCATGGCCACGATGGACTTGGCCACCACGGTCGGGTCGTCGACGTCCCAGCCGATCGGGGACGCGCCGTCCCAGTACTCGTTGAGCATGTTCAGCTGCTTGGCGTCATCGGTGGCGGTGCCGGCGATGGCCTTGGCGGCGAGGGTCTTGATCGGGCCGGCCGCGATCAGGTTGGACCGGATCTTCTTGGCATTGCCGACTTCCCGCGCCACATAGCGGTTCACCGACTCCAGCGCGGCCTTGGCCACGCCCATCCAGTTGTAGTACGGCATGGCGGTGCGCGGGTCGAAGTCCATGCCCACGATCGAGCCGCCCTCGTTCATGGCGGGCAGCACCGCGCGGGCCAGCGAGGCATAGGACCAAGCGGAGATCTCGAACGCCTTGGCGGCATCCGGGCCCGGGCCGTCCAGGAACGCCACGGCGTCGGGACCCATCAGGGTCTTGGGTGCGAACGCGATCGAGTGCAGCACGCCGTCGATGCCCTCGGGCGCCAGCTCACGCAGCTTCTCCGGCAGCACGGCCAGATCCTCTTCGCTGGTGACGTCCAGGCCGATGGCCGGCGGCACCTCCTGCGGCAGGCGCTTGGCGATGCGGTCGATGAGCCGAAGCCGCTCCGGGATGCCGGTGATGATCACCTTCGCGCCCTGCTCCTGTGCGACCGCGGCCGCGTGGAAGGCGATGGAGGAATCGGTGATGATGCCGGTGATGAGGACGGTCTTGCCTTCGAGCAATCCAGCCATGGGGTGGTCGGTTCTCCTCTTTGAAAAGTGCCGGGGTGGAGGGGTCCGGGTCGAGCCTGAGCGGAAAGCTCAGTGGCCCATGCCCATTCCGCCGTCGACGGGGATGATTGCGCCGGAGATGTAGGAGGCGTCGTCGGAGACGAGGAAGCTGATCGCCGCCGCGACATCCTCGACCTGGCCCATGCGGCCCGCGGGGATGAAGTCGAGCACGGACTTGCGCATCTCCTCGGTCATGTCCTCGCGGGTCATGTCGGTGTCGATCAGACCGGGCGCGACCACGTTCGCGGTGATGTTGCGTTTGCCGACCTCACGGGTGATGGCGCGCGCCATACCGACCAGACCGGACTTCGACGCCGCGTAGCTGACCTGTGCGGGCGAACCCATCTGGCCGACCACCGAGCCGAGGAAGACGATGCGGCCGAAGCGGTTCTTGAGCATATTGCGATTGGCGCGCTGGGCGACTCGCCACGCACCGGTCAGGTTGGCATCGATGACCTTCGAGAACGACTCCTCGCTCATGCGCATGAACAGGACATTGTCCACGATGCCCGCATTCGCGACGACGACCTCGACCGGACCCTGGTGCGCCTCCACCTCGGAGAACGCCCGATCGACCGACTCACTATCGGTCACATCGCATTTCACACCGAAAAGACCCTCTGGCGCACCGGACCCACGGTGGGTGACGGCGACCTTGTGTCCGTCGGCGAGCAGGCGCTGAGCAACCGCGAGACCGATGCCGCGGTTACCGCCGGTCACCAGTACCGATCGGGATGTGATGTTCGACATAAGGGCAAACCTATCTGTTCGTGTTCGGGACTCGGCGCGCGGTACCGATTTACGGCAGACGCTGACGATAGAGCAGGGCGGTGAGCACGCCACCGGCGGTCACCAGCAGGCCGAGCAACAGCCACGGGCGGCTGGCGTCGCCCATGGTGGTCTCGTAGCCGATCTGCTCTTCCAAATGGCCGTAGACGTTCTTGAGTTCCTCCAGCGTGGAGGCGGTGAAGAACTCGCCGCCGGACAACTTCGCGATCTCGCGCAGCGAATCGTCGTCCACCGGCACCCGCACCCGCTGCGAACCCTTGCCGTCCTGATCCGGAATCTCGACGGTGCCCCAGGTGGTGCCGAAGGAAATCGTCGACACCGGAACGCCTTTCTCCTTCGCCAGACGCGCGGCGGTGAAGCCGTGGCGAGGGTTTTCGACGTCCTTGTCGTCCGGCACGGTCTGCTTACCGTCCGACATCATCACGATCTGCGCCGGCGGCGGCTTCTCCGCCCCGCCCAGCACCGACGCCAGCGTGTCGATCGACTGCAGGGCGGTGAGAATGCCCTCACCGGTGGCAGTGCGTTCGGCCAGCTTCATATTGTCGATGGCCGCCTTGACCGCTTCCCGGTTGGTCGTCGGCGACACCTGCACCGACGCGGTACCCGCGAAGGTGACCAGGCCCAGGTTGATACCGGGGGTGAGGTTGTCCGCGAACTCCTTCGCGGCCTTCTTCGCCACCTGGATCCGGCTCGGCGGCACGTCGGTCGCCTCCATGGACAGCGACACATCGATCACCAGGATGACCGTGGCCCGGTTGCGCGGCACCTTCTTCGCCGCGGTCGGGCCCGCGGCCGCGAAGGTCAGGAAGATCAGGCCCACCAGGGTCAGCGCCACCGGAATGTGACGCCACGGCTTGGGCTGCGAGGGTGCGACCTTCTCCAGCAGATCCATATTGGCGAAGCGCAGCATGTGCTTTCGCCGCCGCTGCTGGATCAGGATGTAGATCAACGCGATCGCGGCCAGCACGGCCAGGAACCCCAGCCAGTACTGCGCCGTGAAATGCGAAAGGCTCAAAGTGACATTGCCAATGCTCACTGTCGCGGCACCCGCCCGGCAGTCGGGGCGCCGAAGGTGTGGCGCCGGGTCGACACGAATCTCACCACGTCCGCGATCCAGTCACGGTCGGTGCGCAGGGTCATCACGGGCGCGCCGCAGCTGCGCAGCGCCGACTCGACCTGCTCCCGATGACGCTGCGCGGCGCGCGCGAAATCGGCGCGGAGCGTGGGGGTCACACTGAATTCCCGGGTCCGGCCCGATTCCGGATCGTGCAGGACCACATCGCCGACATCCGGCAGCTCCAGATCGCGCGGGTCGAGCACCTCGACGCCGAGCAGATCGTGGCGGCCGGAGATGGCGCGCAGCGAACGCTGCCAGTCGATATCGCCGAGGAAATCGGAGATGACCACGGCCAGGCCGCGTTTGCGCTGCGGGCGGCGCAGGGCCTCGATGGCCTCGCGCAGATCGCCGCGCACCCCGTCGGCGGCGTGCGGCGTGGTCGCGATCCTGCGCAGCATCGCCTGCTCGTGCACGCGGCCGCTGCGGGCCGGAATGCGGATCAGCTGCTGGCCATTGGCCACCACCGCGCCGATCCGGTTGCCGCCGCCGCTGGTCAGATGCGTGACCGCGGCCGCCGCGGCGACCACCAGATCCCGTTTCTCGCACAGCGCGGTACCGAAGTCGACACTGGCCGACAGGTCGATGACCAGCCAGGTCTCCAGCTCGCGGTCGGCGATCATCTGCCGCACGTGCGGATGGGTGGTGCGGGCGGTGACCGACCAGTCCATCTGCCGCACATCGTCGCCCGGCTGATACATGCGGGCGTCGCCGGGTTCGGAGCCGGGTCCGGGGATCAGGCCCAGGTGGTCACCGTGCAGTACGCCGTCCAGGCGCCGGCGCACGGTGAGTTCGAGCGTCTTCAACGCCGCCGACAACCGCGGGTCGGTCAGTTGCCCCTGCCGGAACGAGGGCGGGGCGTGCGTGGAGCCGCTGGGAGGTGAGATCGTCACGGGCGCAATCGATTCCGAGACCGGCCTCACTTCGGCTGCGGCTGACCGGAGACTCCGGGCACATGACCGTTGGGCGGCTGCGGAATACCCTGCGGCGGCTGCGGAATGCCCTGGGCGGGCACGCCGGGCTGCTGCGGGCCGCCGTGCGGGCCCATCGCCGGCTGGGCCGGGGCGGGCATCGGCGCTGCCGGGACGGGCGCGGCCGGGGCGTTGGCCTGGGCGGCGACCTGGGGCAGGCCGACGGTCTGCAGCACGCGCTTGATCACATCGTCCGGGCTGACCTCGTCGGCCAGGGCGTCGTAGGACAGCACCAGACGGTGACGCAGCACGTCCGGGATCACCTCGACGACATCCTGCGGGACCACGTAGTCGCGGCCGCGGATCAGCGCGACCGCGCGGGCGGCGGCGATGATGCCCAGCGAGGCGCGCGGCGAGGCGCCGTAGGCGATCCAGCCCGCCACATCCTGCATGCCGAAGTCGGCCGGCTTGCGGGTCGCGGCGATCACGCGGACCACGTAGTCGACCAGCGCGTGGTGCACGAAGGTGTTGGCGGCGACGTTCTGCAGCCGGACCAGCTCGGCCGGGTCGAGCACCCGCTTGGCCTCCGGCGGGGTGACGCCCATCCGGTAGATGATCTCGCGCTCCTCCTCGACGGAGGGGTAGTCCACGACGACCTTGAACAGGAAGCGGTCGCGCTGCGCCTCGGGCAGCGGGTACACGCCCTCCGACTCGATCGGGTTCTGGGTCGCCATGACGAGGAACGGGTTCGGCATCGGGTAGGTCTTGCCGCCGATGGACACGTGCCGCTCGGCCATCACTTCGAGCAGCGCGGACTGCACCTTGGCGGGCGCGCGGTTGATCTCGTCGGCGAGCACGAAGTTCGCGACGACCGGGCCCAGCTCGGTGTCGAACTCCTCGCGGCCCTGCCGGTAGATGCGGGTACCCACGAGGTCGGTGGGCACCAGGTCGGGGGTGAACTGCACGCGGGAGAAGCTGCCGCCCACCACGTTCGCGAAGGTCTCCACGGCCAGGGTCTTGGCGATACCCGGCACGCCCTCCAGCAGCACGTGCCCCTTGGCGAGTACTCCGACCAACAGCCGCTCGACCAGCCGATCCTGACCGACGATCACCCGTTTGACTTCGTAGATCGCCTTCTCCAGGGTCTGGACATCGCGCTCGAGGGTGTTCGAAGGCGAGGGCGGCGCATCCTTCACCGTGCTTACCCCGCTCACACCGTCAGTCGAAGTCACCAACATCCCCGCTTTCGCCTTGGTCCTGTGCGTTCCGCCCCAACTATTCCAGGTATCTCGCACAATTGCCGCACCCGGCCGTGATCGCGGCGCGAATTTCAGTCGTGAAATGTGGCTTTCGGCTATTTCCTGGCCGTGGTGGCGTGGTCGAGTACCAGTTCGACGGCGTCGGCGACGGGCGTGTGACCGCCGGTCAGTTCGATGATCATCCGGTTCAGGGCCGGGCGGTGCAGGGCGACGTCGATGAAGGCTGCGACATCGTCCCGGCGGACATCGCCGTATTCGATCGCGAGTCCGGCTGCGACCAGGCCGTTTCCGGGTTCGTTGCGCAGCGTGCCGGGACGCACGATGAGCCAGTCGAGATCGGTGGCGACGAGGTAGGCGTCGGCCATTTTCTTCACGCGCATGTAGTGCTCGAACCCGGGCGTGGTTTCGCGATCGCGGCCCGCGTCGGGGAACACAGAAACCAGGACAAAACGGGCAACTCCAGCGAAGCGGGCGGCATCGGCGGATTTTTCCAGCCCCCTGCCGTCGATGAGCGAGGTCCGGTCCATGCCGGTGCCGTGCGCGCCCGCGGAGAAGACGATGGCGTCGTGGCCCCGGAATTTCGCGGCGAGATCGTCGACCGAATCCGTGATGAGGTCGCCGAGGACAGGCGTCGCCCCGGTCGCGGCGATGACATCGGCCTGGCCGGGATCACGGTGCATTCCGGTGACCTCGTCACCGCGCGCGGTCAGCAGCGTCGACAGGCGGCGTCCGATGCCACCGGCCGCTCCGATCTGGAATACCTTCATCGGCGACTCCTCTCGTAGGCGGGCACAGCCCCAGCTTTCCATCGGCCGGCCGCGTCGACCCGATCGACACCAGAAAGTTTCCTGAGCTCGGATCGGTTCGGCGGAGATGCGTCTAATCTTGCGAATGTCTCTGCCGCCGACCGTTTCTCCGCCGGTAGCGTTGTCTGTGTCGGTCGACGGTGTCCGGTGATACGGGATGTGGTGTGCAGTGTGGGATTTCGAGGTTTCGCCCAGGCAATCCATCGGCGAGACGGTGCTGGAACAACTCCGGGAGCGGGCTACCGCCGACGGGGTCGCGCTACGGGTGGGGGTGGTGGTCGAACACAATGACGCGGTGCTGATGCTCGAGCACGAGGAGCACGTCGAAGGACGCAGCCCGCTGCACCTACCGGGGACCGTGGTGCGCCCGGGCGAGTCGCTGGCCGGCGCGGTGGTGCGCGCGGTCCACGAGGAGACCGGGCTCGCGGTGGTCGACGTGGTGCGGCATCTCGGTAGCTTCGACTACCTCTCCGGTGCCGGAAAGCCGGTCCGCAGAGAGCATTTCGTCGCCGAGGTGGAGAGCACGGGGCCGGTGCGGGTCACCAATTACGCCGAATACCGATGGGTTCCGCTCAGGGGTGATCTTCCGGTCACCCCGTCGATCCGCCGTATTCTCATGACCTACCAGGAGTAGCAACTCTTCGCGGAGGACCACATCTTCGAGATCGACACTCGTCCCGTGGTCCTCGATCAATTCACAGTCGACGAGACCGGCCGGGCGGGTCAGCGGCCGCGCGGCGTGGTCTACCCGGTCACCACCGAGGATGTGGTGACCGTGGTCGACTGGGCCCGTGGACAGCGCACGCCGCTGATCGCGCGCGGGGCCGGGACCAGCCTGGAATGGCATCTGCTGTCCCGGGGTGACGAGCTGATTCGCGGATCGCGGGGGCCGTGGACACCGCGATCCGGCTGGAGCCGAACTCGGGCTCGGCATCACGGTCGCGGGGCATCGGGGACGGGAACGTCCACACGATCGTTCCCTACACCGAGGCCGAATACCAGGCGGCGCAGCAGTTCTCGGATCTGGTGGTGCGGCATGGGCTCGAGGTCGGCGGTACCGCCATCGGTGAGCACGGAATCGGGCTGGCCAGGAAGAAGTACCTAGCGCGGGGAGCACCGGGCCGCGGTGGATCTCATGGTGGCGGTGAAGCGGGCGCTCGATCCACACGGCATGTTCAACCCCGGGAAGGTGCTGGATTTCAGCCCTGGCGATCCGGTTCCGCACGGCGAGTGACGTCGCCGCCGCCCGCGTGCCCGAGATACGACATGGCGTGCGCCGCGACATGATCGCGTAGCCGAGCCACGGCCGGCGTGGGACGGTGATTCCCCGAGACCAGGCCGATGCTGCGTTCACGCTCTCCGGTCAGCGGCACCCGGATGAGGCCGGGGTGCGGGGTCTCCGGGGCCGGGAGTATCGCGACGCCGAGGTTCTGGGCGACCAGGGCGCGCAGGGTTTCGAACTCGGTGATCTCGAAACCGACCTTCGGAATGAATCCGGCCTCCGCGCACCAGGAGTCGACGAGGCGGCGCAGATGGTAGGTCGGCGGGTTCGCGATGAACGCCTCGCCCGCGAGTTCGGCGAGGTCGACCGCACCGCGGGTCGCGAGCGGATGGGTGCTCGCGACATAGAGGTGCAGATGCTGGAACCCCAGGATGATCGCGGGCAGATCATCGGGCGCCGGGATGGTGACAGCCAGGTCGAGGCGGCCATCGCGCACCATGTCCGCCAGGGCGCTGCCGTGCGCCTGGACCAGGTGCAGGCGGATGCGGGGCGCGCCGGCATGGAAGCCGGCCAAGAGCGACGGGATACTGACCGGGCCGAGCGTGAACGGGAAACCGAAGCGGACCAGGCCGCTGTCCGGGTCGGCGTCGCTGCGGACCACGTCGACCGCGTCACCGAGGGCCTGCACCAATCCGCGCGTGCGGTCGAACAGGTCCTGGCCGGCGGCGGTGAGGGCGACGCGGCGACCGACCGGTTGGAACAACTTCACCCCGACGGCCTGCTCGACCGCCCTCAACCTGCGGCTCAGCGACGACTGCGGCACGCCGAGACGCTGCGCCGCGCGGGTGATGTGCCCCTCGGCCGCGGCCGCATCGAAGGCCGCGAGCAGCGGAATGAGGGCCTCCACCTGCGAGGACGGCAATTCATCCATATTTGGATCATAACCTCCCGGAATGCACATTGGACGGATCAATGGTCGCGGCGTGACGATGGGTGATATCAGGAGCCGAGGAGGTCAGTCAGATGGACGCGCACCCCACCATCACCGAATCCCACACGGAGACAGAGATTCTCGATGTCGCACTGATCGGGGGCGGCATCATGTCCGCCACGCTCGGCGCGATGATCGCGACGCTGCAACCGGATTGGTCGATCGCCCTGCTGGAACGACTCGATCGGGTCGCGGCGGAGAGTTCCGATCCGTGGAACAACGCGGGCACCGGACACTCGGGGTTCTGCGAACTCAACTACATGCCGGATGCGGACGACCCGGGCAAGCCGGCCGAGTTGGCCTCCCTGTTCGCGCTCTCGCGGCAACTGTGGGCCGGGTTGGCCGAGCGCGGTGTGCTGACCGACACCACCTTCGTCACCGGGACGCCGCATATGGATGTGGTGTTCGGCGACCGGGATGTCACGTATCTGCGCCGGCGGTTCGAGTCGTTGCGGAGACTGCCCGCGTTCTCGGCGATGGAGTACACCGAGGATCCGGCGACGATCGAGCGCTGGGCTCCCCTGCTCATGACCGGACGCGCGCCGGGCGAGCCAGTGGCGGCCACCCGATTCGGGGGCGGGACCGATGTCGATTTCGGAGCGTTGACCGGATCCCTGGTGGAGGCCATGACCGGCGCGGGCGCTCGAGTGCTCACCGGCCACGAGGTCACCGGACTGCGGCGCGATGACGACGGCGTGTGGACGGTGACCGGGCGCGATCGGAGCACCGGGCAGCGCTTCGCCATCCGCGCGCGCTTCGTGTTCGTCGGTGCGGGCGGGTACGCCCTGAAGCTGCTGCAGAAGGCCCGCATTCCCGAGGTCCGCGGGTACGGGGTGTTTCCGGTCGGCGCGCAGTTCCTGCGCACCGACAATCCGGAGGTCGTGGCCCGGCACGAGGCGAAGGTCTACAGCCAGGCCCCGGTCGGCGCGCCCCCGATGTCGGTGCCACACCTGGACAAGCGCATCGTCGACGGTGAACCGTCGCTGCTGTTCGGCCCGTACGCGACGTTCAGCACGCGGCTGCTCAAGCACGGCAGGCTCACCGACCTGTTCACCACGCTGCGGCTCACGAATACCGTGGTACTGCTCGCGGCGGGCCTCCGGAATCTCCCGTTGGTGCGCTATCTGATTCGCGAACTGCTCTCGACCCGCCGCCGCAAATTCGCACAGCTGCAACGCTTCTACCCCGAGGCCGACCCCGCCGACTGGTACCTGGTACAGGCCGGTCAGCGCGCTCAGCTGGTCAAACCCGACCCGCACGGCCTCGGCGTCCTGACCATGGGCACCGAGCTCGTCACCGGCGCGGACGGCACCATCGCGGGACTGCTGGGCGCGTCGCCCGGCGCCTCGACCGCGCCCGCCATCATGGCCGACCTGCTGGATCGGTGCTTCCCGCAGCAGCATTCGCACTGGGAGCCGGCTTTGCGGCAGCTCATGCCGGGCTACGCCGGTGGCTCGAACTCCCAGAGCGCGGGCCCGCTGCCCGACGTCCCGGTCGCGATCGGGAAGTAGCTGTGATGATCAGCGGGATCGACGACCACGATGTGCGCGCCATCCGCGAGGTGCCCGGCGCCCGCGGGCACCGGATGTCCGTCCCGCCGATCGAAGACGCTCACCCAGCCGCTCTCACTCGCCACGTACACCCGTTGCGGACCCGGGTCGTAGGCGAGGACATCGGGCGTCTCTCCCACACTGTTGTGGTCGGTCACCGCGTGTTTCGCGAGATCCACGGTGATCAGCGTGGCATTGTCCTCGCAGCCGACGTACATGATCTGCCCGCTCGCATCGAGGGCCTGGCCGTGCGGCCCGGAGCATCCGGGTGCGGGGATCCGGTCGGTGACGGTCAGGGAATCCGGCGTGAGAACGGCGAGCTCGTCGCGCCCCTGGACCGCGACCACCATCCGATCGATGGCGGCGTCGTAGACGACATTGCCGACCTCACCGCCCAGAGTCACCGTGCCACGGACGATTCCGGTGTCCGCGTCGGCGACGGTCTCGCTGCCCGCCCGCTCATTGGTGGTCCACACCGCGTTCCGTACCGGGTCGTAGGCCAGGCCGTCGGGGTAGTTGCCGGTCGGAGCGGTGAACAGCACCGCACCGCTGTCCTCGTCGAGCGCCATGAGCTGGTCACGACCGGTCACCGTCGCGTACACGCGGTGCTTCTCCGGCACCACCAGCACCCCGTGCACATCGGGGGTATCGCCGATCGTGCGCAGCACGGTGTGCGCGCGAACATCGGCCTCCACGATCTGACCGGACCCCATGTGAGCGAGGAACATCAGCCCGCGCCCGGAATCCAGACTCGCGTAATCGAATCGGGAAGAGCCGCCCGGGAGGGCGAGCTCCGAGACCTTGCGCAGCGGCAGCGGCCCGCCGGTGGTGGCCGGCCCGGAGCCGCAGGCCGCGACCAAGACCAGCCCGGCCAGCCCCCAGCCCGCGCGTCTCGTCCACATCCAGCTCACCTCATGGGACTCGGCAGACGTCGCGGAACAGCGCGGCGGCCGCGTCGGCGGCGGGCTCGATCAGGCGGGGATCGTCGTAGAAATCGATCTGACCGACCGAGTCCAGCCACAACTCCGATTTCGGGGATGCCACCGCAGCATAGAACGTGCGGGCCCACGGCGGGACCAGCGCGTTCTCGGAGTGGACGAGCAGGAACGGAACCGCCAGTCGCGCGGCGGCCTCCTGGGCATCGAAACCGGCCGTGTGCTCGAAGGATTCGATCGCGAAACCATTCGTGTAATTGGGGACCGCGCCGCGCGGAGTGCCGTAGTACTCGAACGCCTCGCTCAGCGGCATGGCCACATCTCCGTTGTCGGCCGCCACGGCCGGGATGGTCTCGGTCTCGCCGGTGGCCAGCCGGTGTTCCCGGGCGCGGCGTCCCCGCTCGAGCACGGCCGGATCCGCCGGGTTGGCCGCGGCATCGGGATAGACCCCGGCGACACCGGCGAAGGCCCGGATGCGCGGATCCTCGGCGACGGCCCGCGCCATGTACCCGCCGCCGGCGCATACGCCCAGCGCGGCCACGGTCCTGCCCGCGAACCGCTCGTCGGCCTCCAGGGCCGACACCGCCGCCGCGACGTCCGCGGCCTTGCCCAGCGGATCCTCCAATTGCCTTGGCACGCCCGCACTCTCGCCGAAGGTGCGGTGGTCGAAGGCGAGCGCCGCGAATCCGCGCCGCGCCAGCGCCTCGGCGTACACGCCCGCCGCCTGCTCCTTGACGGAGGTCAACGGCCCCGTCGTGACCACGACCCCCGCCGGTGCTCCCTCCGGCAGATACAGCGTGCCCACCAGCCGGTCCCCGTCCCGGGTGAAGGTGAACGGTACTGTGCTGACTGTCATCTGGTTTCCTCGTCCTCGAAGTCGTCGCCTTACGGTGACACAGACGGTAGGCACGAACCCCGGCCACCGATAGAAGGCACTTCGCGGTGCCCTTCCGAACGGAGGCGACATGGCACTGGTCATCCCGGACGTACTCGAGGAATCCTGCACCACCCGGCAGGCCCTCGAACGCCTCGCCGCGAAATGGCGCATCCTGCTCATCTACGCGCTGCTCGACGGGCCGCAACGCCCGGCCGCGCTGCGCCGGCGGCTGCCCGGCATCACGCAGAAGGTACTGACGGAGACATTGCGCGGCATGGAATCCGACGGGTTGGTCGAACGTCATGTCTACAAGGAGACCGCCCCACAGCACATCGAGTACTCGCTCACCGAACTCGGCAAGTCACTCGAAACGCCGTTGGCCGCCATCTGCGCTTGGGCCACCGAACACCCGTGAACGGCGCGCCTTCCCCGGCAATCGGGTGCCGACATCACGCCGCGAGAACAGGAAGAGCTTCACCCAATCGCGAATTTCGCTGTCGGACAACGTGCCCACGCCGTCCCGCGTGGCGATCAGCAGCTCCGGGGATCCGGGAGAAGGCCCGCGCGAATCTCCGCCGCCATGACCCCGAAACCTTCGCCGGCTCTCACAGCAGCGTCACCGTCCCCCTCACGAGCGCCGGATCGTTCGGCGAGCCGGACCAGCCGGTCGCGGTCGTCCCCGAGGACGTGAATTCGCTGGTGCGCCATCGCCGGAACGCGCCGCGCCGACAGCGGTGGATCATGACGTTCACGACGATCCAGCGTGGAATCGCGGGGATCAATTCGGTGATCACCCGCCGGTTCGAGCCGTCCACCCCGCCGATGATGAACAAGCCCTGATCCGCCAAATCGACTGGCTCCCAAGGCATCACGGTGCATTCGAAGCCTCAGTGCCCGGTCATGGCATTACCACTGCTCGTGAAGGTCGAGCAGTCGCACAATGGCCTCGGCCGCCCACTGCCGGTACTGCTCATGGCTCCACCCGGTGACAGTGGTGAGGAGCCGGTAGATCTCATTGCCGAACACCGACTGCAGTGAGTCGGCCTCATGGTCGGTCAGCGGCCGCCGTGCTGCCGCGGAGACCAGACTGTTGAGCGAAATACGTTCGTCCGCACGGACTTTCGCATCCAGTTCGCGCAGTTCCGCACCGGTCTGCGCCGCGATACCGAGTACGCGCCGCAGTTCGGCGGTCCGGCGGTAGATGGCGCCCGTCATGTCGGCGAGTGCGGCGGCGCGCTCGACGAGCGGCCCCTCTCCCACGCTGTACCAGGGCCGCTCATCGAGCGCCACCGCGGCGTCGCCACCGACGACCGCGACATCGAGCACCGTCTTCAACAGCGCAGTCTTGTTGCCCACACTGAAGTAGACGGTCTCCACCGAGCACCCCGCCTCGCGCGCGATATCCCGCATCGAGGTGCCCTCCCACCCCCGCTCGATGAACGACCGGGTCGCGACCTCCAGTATCACCTGCCGCGTCCGAGCCGCCATCGCCTGCCGGAGCGGCGATTCATAGCGACGGGCTCTGGATGCGGCCACGCGACAAGCGTGGAACGCACACGTACTCAACACAAGGGTGTTCCAGCGATCTCACCGAAGCCCCGGTTCAATCGGCGCGCTTACCGATTGCACAGTGTTCGCCAGCTACCCCTCAACACCAGTCCCGACCGCCCGGAGGAGCAGTCTTCGGCGTGTCGCAAGATCAGGCCGCTAAACCGGTCTGTCCGGACAGAAGCGTCAATCCCGCAGGTCACAGTGGGTTATTAGCTAATCGACTCTATGAAATTACACAGCTGGAGTACATCTATTTCATAGATTTTGGTCGAAAGATCAAGCGATTGCGGCATCGGTGCCGAATCATAGTGGTCAGTCGCTTTTTGAGTAGGGATGTCGGGCATGACCTCATTCGAACCTGGAACGAAGCAAGAGGTGGCCCGCGGGGACGTACCCGCGGAGGAGCCGCCGGGGAATGTTCGCCGGTCGGTACCGCGGCGTCTGCGACGGGGTGTGGTCGACGCCGCGAACGTTGACATGCGGGTGGGTTTGTTGAGAAATCGGGAGGTTGAGGGGGTTGGGGATATCCCCATCATGTACCGGTCGACCGCAGCGCAGCGGTCGACCGCATCCCGGCCGGTGGCCAGGAAGTAGGCATCGTGGGTCTCGGAGCGGTCGGCCTCGGCTGTAATGATCTTGCCGGCAGACCCGACGTATTCAGCACTATGCGGGTGTTGGAAATCGTCCACACCTAGGCCTCGTTCGTGGTCCCGGATCGGCGCGCGACAGCGTATCTGCCGGTCCTCGGGCGTTTTGAGTTCCTGAAATGAACGAAATTTGCGGAGGTCGAAATGCGCCAGTCGAAGAGTGGAACCGAAGGCAATCCTGACCGTTCCAGATCGTTGCCAAACGGCACATTTCAATCCTCAGGACAACCGAATTCGGGTAACGATTCCGAGACGAACAGCAGTAATAGGGGTTCCGTCGACGTCTTCCCATTGACATCCGCGCAGCGGGGAATCTGGTTCGCCCAGCATCTCGCGGAATCCGCGCCGATATCTGTCGCCCAATACGTCGAGATCGTCGGCGAATTGGATACGCAACTACTCGCCAAGGCGTGCAAAACCGCTGGTCGGGAGTTCGGTTCCGGACACCTGCGCCTGATCGAAGTCGACGGTGAGCCCTGCCAGTACGTCGACCACGACAATGGCGGCCCGGTGACGATCACGGATCTGCGCACGCACGCCGATCCGGTCGCGACAGCACACAGAATGATGGTCGAGGACTATTCCGCTCCCCTCGACCTCCTGCACGACCACCTGATGACGAGCGTCATCTTCCAGGTCGGCGCCGAGCACTACCTGTGGTATCAGCGCGCGCACCATATCGCGCTCGACGGATTCGCCGCGGTAACAATGCTGCATCGAATAACCGAGCTGTACAACGCCTGGGTGAATTCCGAGGAGCCGGCGCCGTGTGCGGCGCAGGACCTGCGGCAGGTCGCCGAACAGGATCTGGCCTACCGGGATTCGACGCGTTTCGACAATGACCGCAAACATTGGATGGAACATCTGGCAGGCGCGCCCCCCGTTGCCAGTCTGGCCACTCGCGTCAACAAGCCCACCATTCATCCGATCCTGGTCAGCACGGAAGTGGCGGACGACACCGCGCACCTTCTCGAAAGTGTCGCGCTCGAGCACGATTCGAGCGTGACCCCGATCATCGTCGCGGCGTTCGCGGCCTATCTCGCGCGGATGACCGGAAGCGACGAGGTATTGCTGAGCCTGCCCGTGTCCGGTCGGCACTCCGCCGTGCTGCGCCGTTCCGGCGGAATGGTGGCAAATGTCGTCCCGCTGCGGGTGCAGGTCGCCGGCCGCAGCGTCGGCGAACTGATCGCCGCTGTGAAAAGTGAGTTGACGAGCGCTCTTCGGCGGCAGCGCTACCGCCAGGAGGACATATTCCACGATATGGGGTTCGCGCGCGACGAGGCGGCATCCTTCGGGCCGGCCGTGAATCTCATGATGGTCGAGAACGAGGTGGTCCTGGGCAACACGACCGGGCGCCTGCACGTCCTCACCTCGGGACCGACCGCCGACCTTTTCGTCAATATCTACCCGGGCGCGGGCAAAGAGAGCACGCAGATCGACTTCCAGGGAAACCCGAATTCCTACAGTCATGACGAGCTCGCCGATCACCATCGGCGGTTCCGCATGTTCATGCACGAGTTCCTCGCCAGCGGAACGGATTTCAAGGTCAGCAGGCTGCCGCTGCTCGAAGTACAGGAACGGTCCGCACTACTTCCGGTGCACGGGCCCAGCGCGGTCGAAACACGGCTGCTGCCGGAGATTCTGACCGAGAGCGCGCGCCGGAATACGAATGGGTGCGCGATCGTCTCCCGCGGCCGGACGATGACGTATGGCGAGCTGGATGCGAGATCCTCCCAGCTGGCCCGGCATCTGATAGCTCTCGGCTGTGGTCCGGACACGGCGGTCGCGCTCATGCTGCGACGCTCGACCGACTCGGTCGTCGCCACCTGGGCGGTCGCGAAGAGCGGGGCCGCGTTCGTCCAGCTGGCCCCCGACTATCCGGCGAAGCGGATCGAGCACATGGTCGCCGACAGCGGCGCGACCGTGGCGATCACGGTCGACGCGCTGCGCGGGCAGCTCCCGCGGGGGATCCGTCAGGTGCTTCTCGACGACCCCGCGACCCTGACGGACTCCGACGCCTCGAGCGGACCGATCTCCGACGAGGACCGCGTCCGCCCTTTGCGGCCGTCCAACGTCGCCTACATGACCTATACCTCGGGTTCCACCGGAACGCCGAAGGGCGTCCAGATCACGCACGCCGGCCTCGCGAATCTCGTCGCCGATCGCGCCGCCACGTTCGGCATCGACGCGACATCCCGTGTGTCCTATGCCCTCTCGCCCAGTTTCGACGCATCCCTGGAGCAGTTCCTGACCTGCTTCGCCAACGGATCCACGCTGGTGATCGTGCCGCCCGAGGTGACCGGCGGTGACTCGCTCACGCAGCTGCTGGTCGACGAGCACGTGACCCACCTGACCCTGACGCCCACGATGCTGGCGACGGTGGATCCGGAGCTGCCGACCGACGTGAAGGTCGTCGTGGTCGGCGGCGATGTCTGCCCACCGCACCTGGTGGAGCGGTGGACGACGTCGGCGGCCATGTACAACGAATACGGTCCCACCGAATCCACCGTGACCGCCGCCGGCGCCATGCTCGGACCCGGCCGCGCCCACACGATCGGTGGACCCATCCGCGGCGTCTCGGCCATGGTGCTGGACCGCACGCTGCAGCCGGTGCCCAGGGGCACCGCGGGCGAGTTGTATCTCGCCGGGCCGGGATTGGCCCGGGGATACAGCCATCGGTTCTTCGAAACCGCCGCCCGGTTCGTCGCCGATCCGTACGGCGGCGCCGGCGCGCGCATGTACCGCACCGGCGATATCGCGCGGTGGACCGGCGAGAACGGCGAGACGGCCCTGGAACTGATGGGCCGCAGCGACTTTCAGATCAAGATCCGCGGATACCGGATCGAACCGGGTGAGGTCGACGCCGCGCTCACCACCCACGACGACGTGGATATGTGTGTCACGGTGCCGGTACAGAACAATGTCGGCACGACCGTGCTGGCATCCTATGTCGTCCCGGTCAGCGGCCATCGGATCGAACCGGCCGCCATCATGCGTTTCGCGCGCGATTCGCTGCCGCCGCATCTGGTCCCGGCGGTGATCCTCCCGCTGGACAGCCTCCCGATGAACGCGTTCGGCAAGCTCGATCGGCGCGCGCTGCCGAAGCCCGAATTCGGCACCGCGCCGGTCGGGCGGGCGCCGGCCACCGCCCGGGAGAAGACGATCGCGGGGTTGTTCGCCGAGGTGCTCGGCGTGCCCCAGGTCGGGGCGGACGACAGCTTCTTCGCCCTCGGCGGCGACAGCATTCTCTCGATCCGACTGGTGGCGCGGGCCAAGACCGAAGGCCTGAGTTTCACCACGCAGGACGTGTTCGTGCACAAGACGGTCGCGGACCTGGCAGCCAAGGCGACCGAAGCCGGCGATGCCCCCGGATTGGCCGAGCTGCCCGGGGGTGGCGTCGGACCGATGCCGTTGTCGCCGATCATGCACGCCATGCTCGATCGGGGTCACTACCGCCGATTCGCGCAGGCCGCGCTCGTGGAGCTGCCGGCGGGAGTCGATCGAGCGGGTCTCGTGCACGCGCTGCGCTCCCTGCTGGACCGGCACGACATGCTGCGTGCGGTACTGCGCGGGGCCGATTCGGTCGATCGGTTCGTCGAGGTACTCGATCGAGAAGGGGTCGACGCGGAGACCGCGCTCCTCGAGGTTCGGATAGATCGACGCGACGCCGACGAAGTCGACCGCCACCTGCAGCATGCCGCGGATCGCTTGGACCCGGCCAATGGCGTTCTCGTGCAAGCGGTCTGGATTCAGGATCGCACCGGCTCGGGACCCGACCTGCTGTGGCTGGTGATCCATCACCTCGCGGTGGACGCGGTGTCGTGGCGCATCGTCCTCACCGACCTCGCGCAGGCCTGGGCGCAGACTTCCACCGCCGGCGAGCCGCATTTCGGCCCGGTCACCACCTCCTTTCGGCGGTGGGTGCACGGCCTGGCCGAGCAGGCGCCGGGCAGGCGGTCTGCGGAGCTCGATCTGTGGAGGGGCATCCTCGAACGCGACGATCAGCTGCTCGGATCGCGCCGTCTGATCCCCGATCGTGATACCGGGGCCACGGCCGGCCGGGTACATGCACGTATTCCGGCAGCGGTTACCGACACGGTTCTGACCATCATTCCGAACCGATTCCACTGCAGTGCCAACGTTCCGCTGGTGGCGGCCCTGGTGCTCGCGCTCGGTGAGTGGCGCCGCCGGCGTGGGACGGCGGCGGCCGGAGAGTCGATCGTGCTGGAAGGTCACGGCCGCGAGGAGCAGGCCGTGCCCGGCGCCGATCTGAGCGCCACGGTCGGCTGGTTCACCACCCGCTTCCCGCTCCGGATCGACTGGGAGAATGTCGATCTCGCTGACGCGCTGTCCGGCGGCCCGAGCGCGGGACTGGCACTCGAGCAGGTGAAGGAGCAGTTGCGCGCGGTGCCCGGCAACGGCATCGGCTATCAGGTTCTGCGTCATCTCGATCCCCGTGGGCGCGCCGAACTCTCCGGCCTGCCCGAGCCTCAGATCAGCTTCAACTACCTCGGGCGGGTGGTTTCCGGTGAACGCTCGGGGCCGTGGGCGCCGACCACCGAATTCACCGCGCTGACCGGGACGAGCGATCCGGCGATGGCGCTGGCCGCCGTGCTCGATGTCAATGCGATCGCCGAGGAGGGTCATGACGGGCTCGAACTCGCCGCGACCTGGGAGTTCGCCTCGCAGGTGCTGGAGGCCGAGGAGGTCGGCGAGCTCGCCGGGCTGTGGGCCCGGGCGCTGGGGGCACTCGCCGACCACGCGCGATCCAGAACCGTGGACAGCTTCACACCCTCCGACTTCCCGCTCACCGCGGTAGCGCAGGACGAAATCGACCGCTGGCTGCGGGAATACCCGGCGATGACCGATGTGTGGCCCCTGACCGCCTTGCAGTCCGGTCTGCTGTTCCACACCATCTACGACCGCGACGGCGACGACGGCTACATCGTGCAGGCCGCGCTGAAGTTCGCCGGGCAGGTGGACGGGGAGCGGATGCGGCGGGCCGCGCAGGTGCTCATCGACCGGCACGACGGCCTGCGGACGGCGTTCGTCGAGACGGACGCCGGTCCACGGCAGATCGTCTTGCTCGACGCCACGGTCGAATGGGCCGAGTCGGATGTCAGCGGCTCCGACCGGCAGGCGGAAGCGCTGCGGCAACTCGCGACCGCTGCCGCGGCCCCGTTCGATCCGGCGCGCCCGCCACTGGTGCGTTTCCATCTCGTCCGCACCGGCGTCGACACGTTCCAGTTGCTGGTCACCAACCACCACCTCGTGCTGGACGGCTGGTCGATGCCCCTGCTGATCCACGAGCTACTCGTGTTGTACGTATCCGATTGCGACACAACACAGCTCGCGCCTCCGCGTTCGTACCGGGAGTATCTGCAATGGCTCCAGGATCAGGACCGTGACGCCGCGACCACCGCCTGGCGGGAGATGCTCGCCGGAATCGACAGTCCGACGCGGGTCACGAACGGGCCGGAGCGCGGCGTCACCTCGCACGCCGGCGAAGTCGGCCTGAAGCTGGACGCCGCGACCACCGCCGCGATCCTCGATCTCGGCCGCTCGCATGGCGTCACCCCCAACACTGCTCTGCACGTGGCGTGGGCCTTGCTGGTGTCCGTCCTGGCCGGACGGACGGACGTGGTGTTCGGCAATACGGTGTCGAACCGCCCGCCGCGGATTCCCGAGGTCGAGCGCATGGTCGGGCTCATGGTCAACACGCTGCCCGTCCGTGTCCGGCTCGAGCCCGGCGAGACGGTCGGCGACCTGCTGGTCCGCGTGCAATCCGAGCAGGCCGCGATGCTGGATCATCAGCACATCGGCTTGGCGGAGCTGCAGCGCGCCGCCGGCATCACCGACATGTTCGACACCGCGACGGTGCTCGAGTCCTATCCGTTCGACCGCGAACTGCTGGCACGGGATCTGTCCGACGCCGAACTACGACTCATCGAGATCGACGCCCACGATGCCACGCCGTTTCCGCTGAGTCTGCAGGTGACCCCGCCCCGGCCGAGTCACGACGGCGGATCGGACACCGACGGGCCCGGAACCTACGCGGTGGCACTGAAATTCGCCACCGACCGATTCGATTCGGACGCGGCCCGCACGCTGCTCGAACGATTCGAGCTGCTGCTCACGCAGATCGCCGGCGATCCCGGCCGGACGGTCGGCTCGATCTCGTCCTGCTGGGATTCCGAACGCGCGCAACTGCTTTCGGTGGACGGCGAGGAGCCGGCCACGGATCTCGTGCTCCGGGACATCCTGTCCGGGACCGCCCGAAGATATCCGGATGCCACCGCTGTCCGGTGCGGTGAAACCACGTTGACCTATCGCGAGCTGGAGCGTCGCGCCGACGCGTTCGCTCGCCTGCTGATCGGCCACGGCGCTCGCCCCGAGTCGCTCGTCGCCCTGGTCCTGCCCCGGTCGGCCGAACTCGTCGTCGCGATCTGGGCGGTGGCGAGAACAGGTGCGGCCTTCCTGCCCTTGGATCCCGGCAATCCCGTCGCGCGGATCGGGGAATTGCTGTCCGACTCGCGAACCCGCTTGGGCGTGACGACAAGTGCTATGGCACCACAGCTTCCGGACACCGTCGATTGGCTGATGCTGGACGCGTCGGCATCGGACGAAGACGGGGGTCTCCCCCACCCGTCGGGTGCGGCCGGCGAACTGTCGGCCGACAATGCCGCGTACGTGATCTACACGTCCGGATCGACCGGCACACCGAAGGCGGTCCAGCTCAGTCATCGGGGTCTGGCCGATCTGGTCGCGGCGCAGGCCGACGCGTTCGGGCCCGGCCCGGACTCGGCGGTATTGCAGGTCGCGTCACCAGGATTCGACGCCTGCGTGTCGGAGTTGCTGCTGGCGCACAGCAGCGGCGCCTGCCTGGTGGTGGCGCCACCGGAGGTGTACGCCGGGATCGACCTGGAGGAACTGCTTCGGTCGCAGCGGGTTTCGCACGCGATCATCACCCCGTCCGTGCTGAACACCATGGATCCGTCCCGGATTCCGTCGCTGACCTCGCTCGCGGTGGTCGGTGAGGCGGTCGGGCCGGACACCGTGAACCGGTGGGCCGCCGGGCGACGGCTGATGAATCACTACGGACCGACCGAGTGCACGATCTGGGCAACGGGATCGGATGCCCTCGCACCTGGCGACCCGGTGACGATCGGTGGCCCGATCCGAGGCGCGTCCGCGATGGTTCTCGACCCGTGGCTGCGACCGGTGCCCGTCGGCGTGGCGGGCGAACTCTATATCGGTGGGCCCGGACTCGCCCGCGGATACGTCGATCGAGCGGGCGTGACCGCGTCGCGCTTCGTGGCGGATCCGCGATCCACCCGCGGCGAGCGGATCTACCGCACCGGTGATTCCGTGCGCTGGGTGCACGGCCCCGCCGGATTGGCGCTGGAATACCTGGGCCGCGGCGATCAGCAGGTCAAGATTCACGGCTTGCGGATCGAGCCGGGCGAAATCGATGCGCGCGTGGCCCAGCGCCCGGATGTGGCGAGCGTCGCCACCGTGGTGGCGCAAGGGCCTGCCGGCGAACCGGTTCTGGTGTCCTATGTCGTCGGCGCGCCGGGCGCTGCCGTCGACGTGACGGCCATAGAAGCCGACCTCGCGGGCAGCATGCCGCGTTATATGAATCCCGCGGCGATCGTGCGGCTCGAGGACATGCCGCGCACCCCCACGGGCAAGATCGATCGGAAAGCCTTGCAGCAGCGCGCCTTCGAGGTGGGCGCCACCGACGGCAGACAACCGTCGACACCAGCGGAGCAGGTGCTGGCGGCACTGTTCGCCGAGGTGCTCCATCTCGACACGGTGTCCGCCGACAGCAACTTCTTCGCGCTCGGCGGCGACAGCATCGTCTCGATGCGGCTGGTGGCGCTGGCCAGATCCGCCGGGCTCACGCTCACGCCACGAGAGGTGTTCGAAGGCAAGACAGTTGCGGCCCTCGCCGCGATGGCAAGCGGCGCCGCCGCCCCGGTGTCCATCGAGGAACCCTCGCGACTACCGCAGGGCGGTCACGCGTATCGCGATTCGGATTCTGCGCTCGTCGCGCTCACCCAGCAGGACATCGAGCGGCTCGAGCGGCAGTATCCCCGCCTGTCCGACGTATGGCCGTTGTCGCCCATGCAATCCGGCCTGCACTTCCACTCGACGTTCAACCCGGATGCCGCCGACGACTACACCGTCCAGACGATGATCGGATTCTCCGGCGCGGTCGACGCGCAGCGTCTGCGGCGTGCCGCTCAGGCCGTGGTCGACCGGCACGACATCCTGCGGGCCGCCTTCGCGGAGACCTCGGCCGGACCGTGCCAGATCGTGCTGGACCATGCCGAGATCGATTTCCGCGAGATCGATCTCACCGGTCGCGGTGAGGCCGACACCCCGGCCGACCCGGAATCGATTGCCGCCGCGGACGCGGCGGCGGGTTTCGACCTGTCGGCTCCTCCGCTGCTACGCCTGACGCTGATCCGTCTCGGCGCGGAGTCCTTCCGCCTGCTCGTCACGAATCACCATGTGATCCTGGACGGCTGGTCGATGCCGCTGCTGATGCGAGAACTGCTCGACTACTACGGATCTCCCGCCCACATCGACTCCGCCGCACCGGCGCCCTCCTACCGCGACTATCTGGCCTGGCTGGGCCGGCAGGACAGCACCGCATCCAGAGCGGCCTGGGCACAGGCATTCTCGGATGTCGACGCACCCACCCGGGTGTCCCACGACGCCGACCCAGCGGGCGCGGTATCCGCCGCCGAGGTCGGGGCCGAGCTGACGGCGGAACGCTTCGGCGACCTCCGTCGTGTGGCGGCGGAGGCGGCCGTCACCCTCAATACCGCCGTCGCCGCTGCCTGGGCCCTGAATCTGCGCGTACTCACCGGTGAGACCGACGTGATCTTCGGTTCCTCGGTATCGGGGCGGCCCCCGGAACTGCCGCTCGTCGATCAGACGCTCGGGATGTTCCTGAACACGATTCCCGTGCGTGTCCCGCTCGATCCCGCCATGACGGTGCAGGAGTTGCTGATCGGCATGCAGGCCCGGCATGCCGGCATGCTGGAGCATCACCATATCGGCCTGCCCGAGATCCACCGCAGCGCCGGCCTGTCCGAACTGTTCGACACCGCTATCACGTTCCAGTCGTTCCCCGTCGACCGGATGGCACTGCAGCACCTCGTCGATTCGGCGGGCCTGCGGGTGAACGAACTCCGCGGCGTGGACGCGACGCCCTACCCGCTGAGCCTGGTCGTGGAACCGCTGCCGTCCGAGCACGGTGAGGTACAGGGACTGCGGATCACCCTCCGATTCCATGACCGGGTCTTCGACACCGGGTCGGCGCGCCGCATTCTCGACCGCTTCGTCGAATTGCTGTGCGGGATCGGCGCACACGCCGATCTGCGGCTGGGCGAGCTGGCGCTCGGCGAGGAATCGCGGCCATCGTGGCCGGAATCAGCTGGGACAGAAACGATCCCGGAGACCTTGGACCGCATCCTCGCCGCCTCCGCCGCCGAACCCGACGCGATCGCCGTGCGGTACGGCACGGACGCCATGACCTACCGGCAGCTCGACGAGCGGTCCACCCGTCTGGCCCGAGTCCTGCTGCGGCACGGCGCCCGGCGGGGACAGGTCGTCGCCTGTGTGCTGCCACGCTCCCTGGCGACCACTGTCACCCTGTGGGCCGTGGCGAAGTCCGGTGCCGCATTCCTGCCGATCGATCCGACCCTGCCCGCGGACCGGATCGATTTCCTGCTGTCGGACTCGGGAACCGTGCTCGGCCTGACCGACACGTCCACCGGGAGAGGAGCTCCGGACGGAGTCGAGTGGCTGATCCTCGACGAGGAGCGGACGCTCAGCGCCGTCGACTCGGCTTCCGCCCGGCCGATCACCGATGCCGAACGCGGCGGGCCGATCCGGCGGGATCAGCTCGCGTACGTGAGCTACACCTCCGGGTCGACCGGAACGCCGAAGGGCGTGCTCGTCAGCCATCGCGGCCTGGCCGATCTCGTCGCGGCGCAACGGCGGCTGTTCGGCGTCGACCCGATGTCGGTGGTCCTGCAGGTCGCCTCGCCCAGCTTCGACGCCTCGGTCTTCGAGTTGTTGATGGCGCACGGTTCGGGCGGCCGGCTGGTCGTCTCCCCCGCCGAGGTCTACGCCGGCCAGCAGCTGGCGGATCTGATTGCGCGTGAACATGTTTCGCATGCCGTGGTGACCCCCTCGGCGCTGGCGACGGTCCCGGCCGACGGTCTCGACGGGCTGCGCCTGCTGGCGACCGCCGGTGAGCCGGTCGGCCCCGAACTGGTCGATCGGTGGGCGCCGGGGCGCACCATGCTCAATCTGTACGGCCCGAGCGAGAGCACCATCTGGGCCACCGCCAGCGACGCGCTGGCGCCCGGTGCCGCCATCACCATCGGCCGGCCGGTCGGTCCCGTCGCGACCGTGGTCCTGGACACCTGGTTGCGTCCCGTGCCGCACGGTGTCGCGGGCGAGCTGTACCTGTTCGGCGCCGGCCTGGCCGACGGCTACGTCGCCCGGGCGGCGCTGAGCGCGGCACGGTTCGTCGCATGCCCGTTCGGGGAGCCGGGTCAGCGCATGTACCGGACCGGTGACGTGGTTCGCCACAACGCCGATGGAGAGCTGGAGTTCCTGGGGCGCAACGATTTCCAGGTGAAGGTGCACGGCACCAGAATCGAGCTGGGGGAAATCGACGCGGCGCTGGGCGCGCGTGCGGAGGTGGCCTACGCGGTCACCGTGCCACGCCGCGACGACGCGCGGCCGTTGCAGCTGGTGTCCTATGTCGTGCCCGCGACCGGGATCGAGGTATCGGGTGCGGAATTGCGGGCGGCGCTGGCCGAGACGCTGCCCCGGACCATGGTGCCGTCCGCGGTGATCGTGCTGGACGAGGTGCCACTGACCGCCAACGGAAAGCTGGATCGCGAGCGGTTGCCGAAGCCGGTTGCCGTCGCACGCGAGTTCCGCCCGCCGGCACCAGGAGTGGAGGAGTTGGTCGCGCGCACCTTCGAGCAGGTGCTCGACGTGGACAGGGTGGGCGCCGACGACGACTTCTTCGCGCTGGGCGGCGATTCACTGAGCGCCTCGCTGGTGGTCGGGCGTCTGGGTGCGGCCTTGAACGTGCGCGTGCCGGTGCGGGCCGTCTTCGAGTCCCCCACTGTCGGCGAATTGGCCGCGCGCACCGGGTCACTCAGCGGCGGGGGCCGGTTGCCCCTGCGGTCCGGAATGCATCCCGACCCGGTGCCGCTGTCGCTGGCGCAGCAGCGGATGTGGTTCCTGAACCGGTTCGAGCCGGATTCTGCGGCGTACAACATTCCGGTGATGCTGCGGTTGTCCGGGCAACTGGACATCGAAGCGCTGAGCGCCGCGATCGGAGACGTGGCCGCACGTCACGACGTACTGCGGACGATCTATCCGGAATCCTCCGGTGAACCGCGACAGGTCGTACTCGACGAGCCCGCGATGGCGGTGGAGCGGGCGCGCGTACCGGCGGACGCGGTCCCGGAGGTGGTGGGCGAGTTCGTGCGACGCGGATTCGATGTGACCGCCCGGGTGCCGATGCGAGTGGGACTGTTCGCGCTCGACGCCGAACACGACAGCGACACAGGAGAATTCCTGCTGGTGCTGGTGGTGCATCACATCGCCGGCGATGGTCAGTCGATGGGGCCGCTGGCTCATGACGTGATGGCGGCGTATGCCGCCCGGCTCACCGGCCACGCACCGCAGTGGGAGCCACTCGCCGTGCAGTACGCGGATTTCGCGTGGTGGCAACGCCAGATGCTGGGCGCCGCAGACGATCCGGCGTCGTTGCTGTCCGCGCAACTGGAGTTCTGGCGCTCGACACTCGCGGGCGCACCCGACCGGCTGGACCTGCCGGCGGACCGGCCACGCCCGGCCGTCGCCTCGCTCTCGGGTGGCCGGGTACCGGTCGAGATCGACGCGCGGCTGCACGAACGACTGCTCACGCTGGCCCGGTCGCAGAACTCGTCGCTGTTCATGGTGGTGCATGCCGCGCTGGCGACGGTGCTGGGGCGGCTCAGCGGCACCGATGACGTCGTGATCGGCACCCCGGTCGCGGGCCGGGGCGAGCCCGGCCTGGACGCGCTGGTCGGGATGTTCGTGAACACGCTGGCCTTGCGGACCCGGGTCGACGCCGGCGAGCCGTTCACCGACTTGCTGATGCGCACCCGGGACACGGACCTGCTGGCCTTCGAGCACGCGGACGTGCCGTTCGAGCGGGTCGTGGAGGAGTTGAAGCCGGAGCGGTCGGCGGCACGGCATCCGTTGTTCCAGGTGGCCCTCGCGTTCGAGAATCTGGCGACGGTCGAGGTGGCGCTGCCCGGTGTCCGGATCGCCCGGGCGGAGGTCGATACCGGTGCGACCCAGTTCGACCTGCAACTGGTGCTGTCCGAAGCGGCCGCCGATGCCGGTTCGGCGCAAGGCATCTCGGGAATGATGAGCTTCGCACGGGATCTGTTCGACGAGGCGACCGCGGCGGCGATCGTCCGGCGGCTGGTGCGGGTACTGGAAGCCGTCGCCGGCGATCCGGCCGTGGTGATCGGGGATATCGACTGGCTGGACACCGACGAGCGCTCGGCGCTCACGTCGCGGGTGGGGACACACCCCGCGGCGGCGCCGGAGCCGACCGGATTGCTGCCGGAGCTGTTCTCCTCGGCCGTCCGGGACAATGCCGACGGCATCGCCGTCGTCTCGGGCGACGAAACACTGTCGTACGCACAGCTGGACGAACTGTCGAGCAGGCTGGCGCGCTTCCTGATCAGCCGCAGCGCCGGACCGGAGAGCCCGGTCCTGGTGGCGGCAGCGCGATCGATGGAGTCCGTCGTCGCGTGGTGGGCGGTCGTGAAGACGGGTGCGGCCTTCGTACCGGTGGACCCCGGCTATCCCGAAGGCCGGATCGCGCAGATGGTGTCGGATTCGGGTGCGACGCTGGGTGTTACGGTGTCGTCGGCCTCCGGCCGGATGCCCGATTCGGTGGACTGGATCGTGCTCGACGACGCGGCCGTAGCCGCGCGGATCGACGGGCTGGCGAGCGGCCCGGTGCGCGATGCCGAGCGACTCCGGCCGCTGCGGGCCTCGAACGTGGCCTACGTGGTCTTCACCTCCGGATCCACCGGAGCGCCCAAGGGCGTCGCCGTCACCCATTCCGGCATCGCCGGCTTCGTCTCGTCGCTGCGCGCCGACCTCGACCTCGGGCCCGCGTCCAGGGTGCTGCACTTCGCGTCGCCGTCGTTCGACGCCGCGCTGCTGGAGACCCTGATGGCGGTCAGCGGGGCCGGTGCGCTGGTCGTGGCGCCGACGGAGATCTACGGCGGCGCCGAACTGGCCGAACTCCTACGCGCGCAACAGGTCACCCACGCCTTCATGACCCCCGCCGCGCTCGCGTCGGTGGATCCGGCCGGGCTGGATCACGTGCGGGTGGTGATGTCCGGCGGCGACGAGGTCCCCGCGGATCTGGTGAACCGTTGGGCCGGAACCGATCTCGCCGGCACCCGGAAGTTCCTGGAACTGTACGGGCCGACCGAGGCCACGATGGTCGCCACGGCGACCGGCCCGCTGCGACCGGGTGACCGGCCGACGCTCGGCGCCCCGCTGCACGGTGTCCAGGCACTGGTGCTGGATTCCCGGCTGCAGCCGGTGCCGGTGGGCGTGGCCGGAGAGTTGTATCTGGCGGGCCCGGCGCTGGCGCGCGCCTATCTGGACAAGCCGGCCGCGAGTTCGTCGCGGTTCGTGGCGCACCCGTTCGGGGAACCCGGACGCCGCATGTACCGGACCGGTGACGTGGTGCGCTGGAATGCCGACGGCGCCCTGGAGTTCCTGGGACGCAACGATTTCCAGGTGAAGATCCGTGGCTACCGGGTCGAGCTGGGCGAGATCGACGCGGCGCTGACCGCACGGGCGGACGTGGCATACGCGATCACAACGCCGTGGCGCACCGACACGGGTCCGGCGCAGCTGGCGTCCTACGTGGTCCCGGAATCCGGGGCGAGTCTGTCGGCCGAGGAATTGCGGGCGGCGTTGGCCGAGGTGCTGCCGTCGTACCTGGTACCGGCCGCGGTGATGATCCTCGACGCCATCCCCCTGTCGCCGAACGGCAAGCTCGACCGCGCGGCCCTGCCCGAACCCGTCGTGCAGGCCAGGCGATTCCGGGCCCCGGCGACACCGGCCGAGGAGATCGTGGCCGGCGTCTTCGCCGAGGTCCTCGGCATCGACGGTCCGATCGGCGCCGACGACGACTTCTTCGAACTGGGCGGCAACAGCCTGGTCGCCACCCGTGTCGCGGCCAGGATCGGCGCCGCGCTCGACGAGACCGTCCCGGTGTCGATGATCTTCGAGGCGCCGACGGTCGCGAGGTTGGCGGCGCGCGCCGAATCGCGTGCCCACACCGGCCGGGTGGCGCTGACGGCACAGCCACGGCCGCAGCGAATTCCCCTGTCCTACGCACAGCAGCGGATGTGGTTCCTGAACCGGCTCGAACCCGGCTCGGCCGCCTACAGTATTCCGATCGCGCTGCGGCTGTCCGGAGAGCTCGATCTCGACGCGCTGCGCGCGGCCGCCGCGGATGTGCTGAACCGGCACGAGGTACTGCGGACCGTCTACCCGTATGCCGAGGGCGAACCGTCGCAGGTAGTCCTCCGCACAGCGGAGGCCATCCCGCCGATCACCGCGACCCCGGTCACGGAATCGGAACTGGCCGAAGCGTTGTCGGCATTCGCCTCGACGGTGTTCGACGTGACGGTAGACGTACCGATGCGGATCCGGCTGTTCGAGCTCGGGCAGCACGAGTGGGTTCTGGCAGTGGTGGCGCACCACATCGCCTGCGACGGATCGTCGCTGGGCCCGCTGGCGCGGGACATGATGGCCGCGTACTCCGCACACCTGATCGGGGAGACCCCCAGCTGGCCGGAGCTGCCGGTGCAGTATGCGGACTACGCGATCTGGGAGCGGGCGGTGCTCGGGACCGAGGACGATCCCGAATCGCTGCTCAGCGCCCAGATCGACTACTGGACACTCGAATTGGCGGAGCTCCCGACCCTGCTGGAGCTACCGACCGACCGGCCGCGTCCGCCCGTGCAGACCTATGCGGGCGCGACCGTGCCGATCACCGTCGACGCCGAGCTGCACGCGGGACTGCAGCAGGTGGCGCAGGCGCACAACGCGACGCTGTTCATGGTCTTCCACGCCGCGCTGGCGGCCACGCTGGCCCGGCTGGCCGACATGGACGACATCGCGATCGGCACGCCGTACGCGGGACGCGGCGAACCCGAACTCGATGATCTGGTCGGGATGTTCGTCAACACCCTCGTGCTGCGGACCCGGTTGACCCCGGGGATGACGTTCACCCAGCTGCTCGAGCACGTGCGCGGGACCGATCTGGCCGCGTTCGGGCACGCCGATGTGCCGTTCGATCGGCTGGTGCAGGAGCTGAACCCGGTGCGGTCGCATGCGCACCATCCGCTGTTCCAGGTGATGCTGGCGTTCCAGAACCTCGACAAGGCCGAGTTCGAGCTGCCGGGGCTCTCGGTGGGGGGCGTGACGGCCGAGACCGACACCGCACTGTTCGATCTGCTGGTCACGATGTCGGATTCCTACGACTCGGCCGGCGCTCCGGCCGGCGTCAGCGGCGCGGTGACGTACGCGAGCGACCTCTTCGACGAAACCACGGCGACCACCATCGCCGAGCGCCTGCTGCGGTTGCTCAGGGCACTGGTGACCGATTCGACGCAGCAGGTGTACGACGTGGATCTGCTCGGCACCGAGGAACTGGAAACCGTACTGACGCAGTGGAATTCGACCGATCACCGGCTCCCGTCGGACGAGACGCTGGCCTCGCTGTTCACCGACTCGGTGCGGGCGCACGCGGATCGGCCGGCGGTGACCTTCGGCGACCGGTCGCTGAGTTACGCGGAATTCGCTTCTCGCGTCCACCGATTGGCGCGGTGGCTCATCGGCCGTGGCGTGGGTCCGGAGTCGCTGGTGGCGCTGCGTATGCGGCGTTCACTGGATCAGGTCACCGCCATGTACGCGGTGCACGCGGCCGGTGGCGGGTACGTGCCGATCGATCCGGACCTTCCGGCCGACCGCATCGAGTACATGCTGTCCATTGCCGAGCCGGTACTGGAGCTGTCGTCCCTCGACGGGCTCGAGCTGTCCGGATTCGATGACGCGCCGGTCACCGACGCCGATCGGCTCGCACCGCTTCGACCGCACAACGTCGCATACGTGCTCTTCACCTCGGGGTCGACCGGTCGGCCGAAAGGCGTTGCGGTATCGCATTGTTCGGTGGTGAACCAGCTGCGGTGGCACGCGGAGGCCTACGCGTTGACGCCGAACGACGTGGTGCTGCAGAAGTCCCCCGCCACGTTCGACATGTCGGTATGGGAGCTGTTCACGACCCTGGCGATGGGGGCGCGGCTGGTGATCGCACGCGCCGACGGGCATACCGACCTGGCCTATCTCGGCGAAACCATTGCCGCCGAGCGGGTCACGATCGCCGCGCTGGTGCCGTCGATGCTGGCGGTATTCGCGGAGACGGTGCCCGCGGAGTCGCTGGCGTCGGTGCGGACGCTGCTGGTCGGCGGTGAGGCGTTCGGTCCCGACGTGGTGGCCGAGGCGCGACGCGCCATGCCCGGGGTCGAGCTGCACAATCTGTACGGGCCGACCGAGTTCACGGTGGCCGCGACCGCCCATCGGGTCACCGGCGCCGACATCGCGAGCATGCCGATCGGCTCACCGGTATGGAACGCCCGGGCATACGTGCTCGACCACCGGCTGCATCCGGTACCGCCCGGTGTCGCCGGCGAGCTGTACCTGGCGGGCGCCCAGCTCGCGCGCGGCTATCGGTCACGTCCGGGCCTGACCGCGGAACGGTTCGTACCCGACCCGTTCGACAACGGCGGCCGCCTGTATCGCACGGGCGACCTGGTGCGCTGGACACGCACCGGCGAGTTGGAATACCTGGGCCGCACCGATTTCCAGGTGAAACTGCGCGGTCTGCGGATCGAACTGGGTGAGATCGAGGCGGTACTCGCCGAGCACCCGAGCGTTGCCCGGGCGATCGCTCTGGTGCACTCCACCGGTGCGGCGGAACAGCTCGTCGGCTATGTGGTGCCCGCGGCGGGCGCCACGATCGACACCGCGGATGTGCTGGCGCACGCGGCCCGCCAACTGGCCGACTACATGGTGCCCACCACGGTGATGGCGCTCGACTCGGTGCCCCTCACCGTGTCGGGCAAGTTGGACCGCGCGCGGCTCCCGGAGCCGGTGCTCGCGGTGGGAGAGTTCAGAGAGCCCTCGTCGTGGCTGGAAGGCGAGATAGCCCGAGCCTTCGGAACGGTACTCGGCGTGGATCGGGTCGGCGCCGATGACGACTTCTACGCCCTGGGCGGCAACTCCTTGAAGTCGGTACAGGTGGTGAGCGAGTTGCGAAAAGAGCTCGACTACGAGATTCCGATCCGCTGGATGTTGTCCGCGTCCTGCCCGGCCGACCTCGCGAAGCGGATCGAATCCGGAATGCGCTCCGATTCCACCGTCGAACCGGCCGATGTCGGCTTCGACGTGCTGCTGCCCATCCGGACCGGCGGTGAGAAACCACCGCTGTTCTGCATCCACCCGGCCTTGGGCCTGTCGTGGTGCTATCGCACATTCGACAGGTACCTCGCCGAGGATCGGCCGATCTATGGCATTCAGGCGCCGCAAATCGCCGGTGAGGTCCCCGGTCCGACGTCGATCGAAGAAATGGCGCAACGCTATTTCGAGGAGATCCGCGCGGTGCAGCCGCACGGCCCGTATCACCTCCTCGGCTGGTCGCTGGGTGGTGCGATCGCCCAGGCGATTGCCGTCGAGATGCGCACGGCCGGTGAAGAGGTCGCGCTGCTGGCACTGCTGGATGCCGAGGTGGGCGGTGTCGACGAGTCGACGGTCCGCACGGTCACGGCCGGCGAATTGATCAGCAATCTCGGCCCGGTCATGGGCGTCGATTTCGTGAGCCCCGATGCCACCGCCCAGGAGGCCGCCGATCTGATCGAACAGCACCTCGGGAGCGGCCTGGGCATCGACGCCGCGGTGATCGAGCGGCTGACCGACGCCTACAACGTGGCGGTCCGGGCGGCCAGTGCCTGGCGGCCCGGGGTCTTGGACAGCGACATGCTCTATTTCACTGCGACACAGGAAAGGCGAGCCGATGCTCTGGGTCACGAGGGGTGGGCGCACGTTGTCCGGGGTCGGATCTCGACCTTCGACATCGATGCGGCCCACCTCGCGATGACCGAACCGGGCGCGGTTGCTCAGATCGCCCGGATTCTCAACACCTGGTTGGAGCGATGACCGCGCCCGTTACGGCGCGGTGACGGGTGCCGCGGCTCCATCATCGATGGGGCCGCCCACCGGAGTGAGAGGCGTAGTGAGACCCACTATCGCCCCGACCGCCGCCCCGACCGCACCGCCGAGCAGGGCCGCGGGTCCGGCGACGACGGCGACGCCGACGGCCGCGCCGAGCAGCGGGCCGACTACCAGACCGGTCGGCAGGAACGGGATTCCGACGACAAAGCCGGCCGCGGCGCCGGCCAGCCCGGCGCCGATCGCCAGAGGCGCGGACAATCCCGCGCCGATGCCCGCGCCGATAGCGGCGCCGACGCCCGCGTCGACGACGGTGACACTGCATCGCTGGGCATCCGCCGGGATGTACCCGCAGAACGTCTCGACCGGCTGCTGGTCGATGACCGGCGTGGGCGTGTCCACCGGCTGAGCTCCGGTCCAGCTGTCGGCCGCGAGCGGATTCGGATCCCGATTCGCCGAGTCGGCAGCTCCGTCACCGCGGCCCGTATCGACCGCGGGTGCGATGCCGAGCAGCGACTGGCCGAGTGACGTGAGTTCGGCCGGCAGCGCGAGCGGATCCTGCGTCAGCGGAAATCTACTGAGAGATAGCCAGTCCGCCGGGGTCGGTAGCGTGGGAGGTGGGGGTGCGGTGCCATCCGGCGATGCCGCGGCGACTCCGGTGCCGAGGATGACGGCAACCGGCAAAATGCCAGCAATTAAAAGTGGACGTGAAAGGCACCAACGACTGGCTTCCCGCATTCCGCACCTCCTGGACTGAAAGCTTCTCCGCTTCGAGCATTTGTCGGACGGCGTGAACAGCTTAAGCGGCAGGCCCGGCCAGATCGTGACAAAATGCCGATTTCCATATGCGCCCGGCAAACCCGTGGTCACGCGACGGGTTCCGGGGCAACCACTACCCTCCGAATGCGCGGAGGCGCCATTCGATTGACATTGCCCGCCATTAGCTGTTCATCGTCGCATTACTTGGTTCGAGGTTCGCGACGGCCTGGAATCCATTCTGTCGCCGGCGCTGTGGATCGGAATCGAGTAACTTTTCGGCACCGCGGCCCTCGCCCTCGCCGCGGCACCGCAACGGACGACCACCGCAAGTCATGCACATGGCAACTATTGCACTGAGCATCGATCCGGTAGCCTCCGAACCCGTGCCGCACGACCTGATCAGTCTCACCAGCGACTACCTCTTCTATGCCGTGATCGCCCTGGCGGTCGCGACCGTGGCGATCACCGTGGTGGCCTGGAATTCCGTGCGGGGACCGCGGCCGGTGCGACTGCTCACGCGGCTGTTCATGATCGGGATGTGCCAGGCCACCGCCGTTGCGGTGCTGGGCCTCTGGATCAACGACGACTTCGCGCTGTACGGCTCATGGCACGACCTGCTGGGCGAACCGGCCACCGCCGACAACTCCCCCGGCGGGCCCGGGACGGCCGATTTCGAGGACCTCGGCGACGGGCTCACCGCTACCGATTTCCATGGCCCGCAATCACACCTGCGGGGACAGGTATTGGTCTGGACGCCACCGCAATACGACCAGTCCGACTACAGCGGCGACCGTTTCCCGGTCATCATGCTGTTGCACGGCGTCCCCGGCACGCCCCAGGCCTGGATCAAGGGCGGGCACGCCACCACCGAACTCGCCGACATGATGACCAAAGGCCAACTGCCACCGGCCATTCTGGTCATGCCACGCGTAGATCCGGGCGGCAATACCGACTGCACCAACATTCCGCACGGCCCGCAAACCGCGACCTGGCTGGCGCAGGACGTGCGCACCCTCGTTCTCGGTCATTTCCGGGCGCTGCACGATCCCGCGGCGTGGGCCATGGCCGGGGACTCCACCGGCGGCTACTGCGCCACCACGCTGCCGCTGCAGTACCCGGGCGACTTCGCGACCGGATTGGCGTTCAGTCCGGATGATTTCCACGGCGACCCGGCCATCGTCCCCAGTCGCACCCTGCGGCGGCTGACCGATCCGATTCGCCTGGCCGCCACCGGATCCCGGGTCGCACTCATGGTGGCGACCAGCCGCAACGATCCGTCCAGCACCCCCGCCAATGCCGAGGCCCTCCGCGCCGCCGCCAAGGCCCCGACCCGGGTCGCTCCGCCGCTCATCGCCGATGACGGCGGCCACAACTGGCACACCTGGCGGGCCATGTACCCGAAGGCGTTCGGCTGGCTCGGCACCCGTCTCGACCGGCCCAGGCAACCCGCGGCGACCGCACTCACCGTCGGCTCCCCCGGCACTGCCACCGCCCTCCCGGCCTGTGGGCCGACCGCCGACTGCCCGGGCCACCACTGAGTGCCGAGAAACGGTCTGCCGGCCCCTGCGGGATCTCCCTCCCGCGTGCAGGGTGGGGCCGGCAGACCGCTGGACGCCGGTGGGCGGCTCAGACCCTGCACCGGCGCCGGTCCGCAAGTTGCATCGATTGCGCATCGATAAGTGTATAGGCTGTCGGTATGACTGTCTCCATCGTGCTGTTCACCAGGGATCTGCGCGTACACGACAATCCGGCGCTGAGCGCGGCGTGCCGGGAGGCCACGGCGGTCGTCCCGCTGTTCGTACTCGACGTCGATCTGCTGGCCAAGGTGCGCGAAGCCCCGAACCGGCTGCGGTTCCTCATCGCCGCGCTGCACGAACTCGACGACGCGCTGCGCGCCCGCGGCGGGCGGCTGATCCTGCGACACGGCCGCGTGGCGGACGAGGTCGAACGGGTCGCCCGGGAGCTGGGGGCGCACACCGTCCATGTCGCGGGCGATGTCACCGGCTACAGCCGCGTCCGGGAAGGCCGACTGCGGGAACGACTTTCGCGGACGGGCTGCCGACTGCTCGTGCACGCGGCCTCGATCACCGCGGTGGATCCCCACGGCATCCGGCCCGACACCGGGCGCGGGCACTACGCGGTGTTCACCCCGTATTTCCGGCGCTGGCTCGAGACGCCGATGCGATCACCGCTCCCCGCACCCGCCACCCTCTCGGTCCCGCGCCTGCGTAGCGTGACCCTGCCCGACGCCGCCGAGCTGAGCGCCGGGCCCGGTTCGCCGGAGCTGAGTGTCGGCGGCGAGACGACCGGGCGAAAACTGCTGGAGCACTGGCTCTCCGGACCGGTGACCGGCTACGCGGACACCAAGGACGTGCCCGCCGCGGACGGCACCTCGGGACTGTCGCCCTACCTGCACTTCGGTTGCCTGTCCGCCGCGGAGGTGGTGTCGCGCACGGACGCGTCCGACACCGGCGGCCTGGCGTTCATCCGGCAGCTGGCCTGGCGGGACTTCTATCACCAGGTCCTGGCGGACCGGCCCGAGATCGCGGAGTCGGATTACCGGCCCGCCGCCGAACCCTGGCGCGCGGATCCGCACGCGGTGGACGCCTGGATCACCGGGCGCACCGGCTATCCCCTGGTCGACGCGGGCCTGCGCCAGCTGCTGGCGCAGGGCGTGATGCCGGGCCGGTCCCGGTTGATCGCCGCGAGTTTCCTGGTCAAGACGCTACGGGTGGACTGGCGGGTCGGCGCACGGCATTTCGAGCACTGGCTGGTGGACGGCGATGTCGCCAACAACCGGCTCAACTGGCAGTGGATGGCGGGCACGGGTACCGACACCCGATCCAGCCGGGTGCTCAATCCCCTGCGCCAGGCCGAACGGTTCGATCCGGACGGCGACTACGCCCGGCGCTGGGTGCCCGAGCTGGCGCACCTGCCGGGCGCGGAGATCCACCGGCCGTGGCGAGCGGGTGTGCCCGCCGCCGACTATCCGCCCCCGATCGTCGAATTCAACGGTATGTGACCATGATTCACCGCGCGGTCAGTCCCGTCGCCGCGGCGCAGTATTGCCAGAGTCGTTCCCGGTCGGCCGCCGACTCCTGGGTGCACGGCAGGTAGTGCGCCGGCCGGGCCCGCCGATCGTGCCACAGCCGGCCGGACGGCACGTCGGTGGCGGCCAGCCAGATCGCGGTGTCCGCACCCTGCGCCGGCGTGCGCAGCAGCGGGCCGGTCAGCCCCCGGAAGCGCGGCAGCGCCGCCGCGATTCCCGGGGTGTCGACCCAGCCGGGATGCATGCAGTGCACCGAGATTCCCTGGGGCGCATAGCGATCGGCGAGGATGGGCGTCAAGGCGACCTGCATGCGCTTGGAGCGCGCGTAGGCCGTCGCGCCGCGATAGGGGCTCGCGCGGTACTCGAAGTCCTCGGGGTGCAACGCCTGGGTGTACATGCCACCGGATGACATCAGGATCACGCGCGGGGCGGGCGCACGCGCCAGCAGCGGCGCCAGCGACTCGGTCGCCAGCAGCGGTCCGAGCACGTGGGTCGCCACGCACAGTTCGTGGCCCTGCGGGCTTTCCGTGCGAACCGCCGGCAGCGTTCCCGCATTGTGGACGAGGACGTCGATGCGGTCGATCCGCTCGGCGATACCGGCAGCGAATTCGCGCACACCGGCCAGATCCGAGATGTCACAGTGCTCGATTCGCGGCACGGCGCCGGGTACCGCGTCGGCGATTCGCGCCGCGGCCGCCGCACCGCGCGCGCGATCACGCACCACCAGGGTGACTCGCGCGCCGAGTCGCGCCAATCCGGTCGCGATGGCCAGGCCGATGCCGGAGTTCGCGCCGGTGATCAGGGCGGTGCGGTCGCGGAGCGCGCCGCCGGGCAGTGGCTGCCAGTGCCGACTGCGGAGCCGGTAGCCCGGGCGGCTGTAGCCGAGCACGACCGTGCGGTCCAGGAGTCGATCGAAGACAGGGGCGGACGGTTTGCTCATGCCGTCGGGTCACCTCTCTCGCGGATATTGCGAATCGACGCGATGCATCGTTTTTGCATCGCTTTCATGGTAGCGTCGGGAGTCCAAGACGGGAACAACCGTCCGGCTCACTCCGACTGGCGGAGGAAACATGCACACCGTCCACAACTCCTGCACCACCTGGCTCGGCACCCGCGACGACATCACCGGCTTCGCGCGTATCACCGATTCCGACACCAATGCCCAATTCGCGGTGACCTTCCGCGGCGAATCCGCTCCGGCGACCGACCATGTGGTCACCGCGCTGGACCCCGATTACCGCTGGGCCCTCGTCGTAGACCCCGCCCGCACCGCCGGATTCGTGTTGTCGCGCGAGCCCGCGCCCGACGCCGGGCAGTGGTCCGCGATCCGTGCGGGGATCGACGCGGCGGGCATGGACGCCTGCCTGTTGCTGACCTCACCGGTCAGCGACGGCTTCGACGGAATCGAGCCGCTGTGCGTGCGTTGACCGGAGCTTCCCGCCGCGTGGCGGTCATCGGCAGCGGGGTATCCGGCCTCACAGCGGCCTGGGTGCTCGCGCGCGACTGCGATGTGGTGCTGTACGAGGCGGATTCACGACTGGGCGGCCACGCCCACACCCATGAGGTGAGCGCGAGCGCCGACGGCACGGGCGAACCGCTCGGGGTGGACTCGGGGTTCATCGTGCACAACGACCGCACGTACCCTACGCTGCTGCGGCTGTTCGACGAACTCGGCATCCGCACACAGGATTCCGACATGTCGATGTCGGTCCGCTGCGACGGCTGCGGGCTGGAATTCGCGGGTGCGAAAGGCCCCCGCGGGCTGTTCCCGACGCCCGGGACACTGCTGCGCGGAGCGTATCTGCGACTGCTCGGCGAGATCACCCGCTTCCACCGGCTGGCGCGCGCCGAGCTGGCCACCGACACCGACGATCTGCGCACGCTCGGGGAGTTCCTGGCCGACGCCGCCTTCACACCGTATTTCACAGCGCATTTCCTGGTGCCGCTGGTGGCGGCGGTATGGTCCTGCCCGCCGCGGCTGGCGCTGCGCTATCCGGCCCACTATCTGTTCACCTTCCTGGAACACCACGGCATGCTCACCGTGTTCGGCTCACCCACCTGGCGTACCGTCACCGGCGGCTCCGCGACCTATGTCAGGGCCGTCGCCGACCGCCTGCACGACGTCCGTACCGAGGTGCCGGTGCGTGCGGTACACCGGGGCGCGCGCACGGTCGCCGTGCGTGACGAGGCGGACGAGGTCGAGTTCTTCGACGCCGCGGTCATCGCCACCCACCCGGATCAAGCACTGCGCCTGCTGGATTCACCGACCGTCACCGAGTCCCAGATCCTGGGCGCGCTGCCCTATTCCAGCAACCGGGCCGTGCTGCACACCGACGACGCGGTGCTGCCCCGGCGATCCGGCGCCCGGGCGTCGTGGAACTACCGCCTGCCGCACTGCACCGCCGCGCCCGATCGGGTCCTGGTCAGCTACGACCTGACCCGGCTGCAACGGCTGCCCGACACCGGCCGCCGGTTCCTCGTCACCCTCGGCGACGAGGATCGGGTGCAACCGGGCACAGTGCTCGCGACCATGCGCTACGCGCATCCCCAGTACACCCCCGAATCCGTGCGGGCGCGCCGGCGTCTGTCCGAAATCGGTGATCAAACAGTGGCTTTCGCCGGGGCCTACCACGGCTGGGGATTCCACGAGGACGGCGCGCTGTCCGGGTTGCGCGCCGCGGAACGGATCGGCGGCCGCTGGCACGGGCTGCCCGACCGGCTCGCGGCCACCGTGCGGGAGTCGTCGTGACCCGAGCGCGACTGGTGCGCACCGTCATTCGGCACACTCGCCTCGAGCCGGTGCGTCACCGCTTCGCCTATCGCAGCTACAGCTGGCTGGTCGATCTGGACGACCTGCCCGTGCTGCCGTGGCCGTGGCGCTGGTTCGCGGACATCCGCGCCCCTGATCACGTCGGTGACCCCGGCGCCGGCCTGCGCGAGAACGTCGCGGCCTATCTGGCAGACGCGGGAATCGAACTGGGTGCGGGGCGGATTCTCATGCTGACCAACGCCCGCGTGCTGGGATATGTGTTCAATCCGCTCACCGTCTACTGGTGCCACGACGACTCCGGTTCCTTGCGCTGCGTGGTCGCCGAGGTGCACAACACCTACGGCGGACGTCATCGCTACCTGCTGCCGCCGGATGCGGAAGCCGTTGTCGCCAAACAGTTCTACGTCTCCCCGTTCAATCCGGTGGCGGGCCGCTATCTGCTGCGGGCCCCGGTTCCGGAGGACCGGCTGCGAGTGGCGATAGCGCTGGAGAGCCCGGAGGGCAGGCCCCTGTTCGCGGCCTCGGTGCGCGGGCGGGTGCTCGTCGCGGACCGGCGCACCCTGACGAGCGTCCTGGTCGCCCATCCGCTGGAAACCCTGCGCATCTCCGCCCTGATCCGCCTGCAAGGCCTGCGACTGTGGGCTCGCGGACTGCCGATTTTCCCCCGAACCCCCGTTTTCCTGCAGGAGGTCCTCTCGTGACTCACACTTCGTTCGCGGCGGACGTCACCGCCGCTACCGCCCCGGGTGCGCCCCGGCTCGCACCACCTTCGGTGCCCGCCGGGGTGCGGTCCGACCTGGGCGCGCCGGTGACGATGGCGCTGTTCCGGCATGCGGCGCAACGTCTTCGGTTGCGGGTGGAACTGCCCGGGGGTGTGCGCTTCGGCGGCGCGGTCGACGACCCGAGCGCGCCCCTGCTGATCCTGCACGATCCCGACGCCTTCGCACGGCGGATCGCTGTCTCCGGGCTCATCGGGTTCGGCGAGGCGTACATGGCCGGCGACTGGAGCGCACCCGATCTGCCGGGGGTGCTCACCGTGCTGGCCGCGGACGTGCGCGACCTGGTCCCCGCACCGCTGCGCGCCTTCCGTTCGCTGCTGCTGCCCCGGCACCCGCGGGACACCCGGGCTACCCCCAGCGGGGCCCGCCGCAACGCCGCCCACCACTACGACCTGTCCAATGATTTCTTCGCCACCTTCCTGGACGAGACCATGACCTACTCGTCGGCAGTGTTCGAACGGCTGGAACCGGCGCCGGCCTGGGAGGATCTCGCCGCGGCGCACCACCGCAAAATCGATCGGCTGCTCGACGACGCCGGTGTGGGACCGGGCAGCTCGGTGCTCGAAATCGGTACCGGCTGGGGCGAACTGGCGATCCGGGCGGCGCAGCGGGGGGCGACGGTCCGATCGCTCACCCTCTCGTCCGAACAACAATGCCTGGCCCGGCGCCGGATAGCCGAGGCCGGGGTCACCGGACAGGTGACGGTCGAGCTGCTCGACTACCGCCGCGCCGGCGGGCACTACGACGCCGTCGTCTCGGTCGAGATGATCGAGGCGGTCGGATACGAGTACCTGCCCGACTATCTCGCCACCCTGGAACGGGTGCTCGCACCCGGCGGACAGATCGCCCTGCAGGTCATCACCATGCCGCACGACCGCATGCGAGCCACCCGGCGCACCCACACCTGGATTCAGGAATACATCTTCCCGGGTGGCTTTTTGCCCTCGGAAACCCTTCTCGCACAACTGGCCTCGGCGCACACCGGCCTCCAGGTCAGCCGGCGGCGGGCGCTGGGACCCCATTACGCGCACACCCTGCGACTATGGCTGGACCGCTTCAGCGCGGCCACCGAGACCATCGACGCGCTGGGCTTCGACGAGGTCTTCCAGCGCATGTGGCGGCTGTACCTGGCCTACTCCGAGGCCGGCTTCCGATCGGGCTACCTCGATGTGGTGCACCTGGTCATGAGCCACCGCGACACAGCCCCACCGAGCAGCCCGGCGAAAGTGGCCCGATGAGCCCGGCGATGCCGGCCACCGTACGGCCGTGATCGAGCCGTCCGGCGGTGCCGAACCGCCCACGGCGACCGAGTTCAGCGTGGGCGCGGTCGCGCGCAGGCTGGGGATTCCGGTCACCACCTTGCGCAGCTGGAACCAGCGTTACGGCATCGGCCCGCAGGGGCATCGGCCCGGCACCCACCGCTACTACACCCGAGCCGACCTCGCGGTGGTGACCCGCATGGTCGAGCTGATCCGGATGGGCGCGAGCCCGGCGAGCGCGGCCCGGGCAGCTCGTGTGGTGCGCACGCCCGCACCGCCCGTCGGCGATGTCGCGCCCGTGCTCGCCGCCGCCGAGTCGCTGGACCCCGCCCGGCTTTTGAGCCTGCTCGCGGCGCACCTCGGTCATCATGGCGTGAGCGCCACCTGGAATCTGCTGTGCCGTCCCGCTTTCGCCGACATCGTCGAGCACCAGCGCCGTGGCGAGGGGTACGTCGATGTCGAGCATCTGCTGTCGTGGGCGGTGACGACGAGCCTGCACCGTGGGGTTCCGGCGCCTGCCGACACCGGAGTGGAGCCGGAGATCGTGCTGGCGTGCACACCGGGCGAACAGCATGTCCTTCCCCTGGAGGTCCTGCGTGCCGCCTTGGCCGAACACGGCCGGGCCACACTGCTGCTCGGCGCGTCCGTCCCGCCGGACGCGCTCGCGCGTGCGCTGTCGCTGCTCGGAGGTACCGCCGCGGTGGTCCTGTGGTCGCAGTCGCCCTATACCGCCGCGCCGGAATCCATTCGCGTCGCCGAAACCTGGCACGGCCCTGTGTTCCTCGCCGGACCGGGCTGGGCCGATATTCCCGGCGAGGCCGGTCCGCGGCGGCTGCACTCGCTGGAGGAGGCGGTGGATGCGCTGGCCTGACCCGCTCCCGGTGCGTCACGACACCCTTCCCGCACCGAAAGTCGCTTCGGCTCGAGCACTTTCACTCCGAGTCGGGGTGCAGCAACCGCTCGACCGCCTCGACGAGACTCGAGAGCCGCTGCGCATGCTCGGGCAGGATGAGGGTGTCCCAGCCTGGACCACCGACGAAGACGTGCGCCCCGGCATCGACGCAGGCCCGCACCGCCGAGCTGAGCGCGGTCTCCTCCTGCTGCGACCACAGCACGACCGCGGCGGGAGCTGGAAGACGCGCGAGCGTGTCGATCAGGGCCGCGGTCGGGACATCCGGGCCGAGCATGCGCGCGCCCACTCCACGCTCGGCGAGCGCGGCGCGCAGCACCTCCAGTGGCAGCGAATGGGTTTCGCCCCCGGTACACGCGAGGATCAGCGGCATGGCCGCGTCGGCGGGGACGGGCGGCACGGTGCGATGCAGGGACGCGATGATGCACCACGACAGCAGATGCTCCACGTCCACACAGCCCTCACCACCGAGCTGCCGGTCGACGATCTCGGCGAAGGCGCTGCGGCACAGCCGATCCCAGGTGCCCACCACGCCGTAGGTGCGCAGATGCTTGTCCAGCAGTTCGCTGACCACACCGGTGTCGAGCGCGAACGCGGCTGCCAGCAGGGCTGCCTCGTCACCGTAGGAGAGTGCGGGCCCGCGGGCCACCACCGCCGCGCCGGCGGGCGTGGATCCGGCACGGATGAGACCGATCATCCTGGCGAGCAGCGCGATATCGGCTTCGGTGTAGAGCCGGTGGCGCCCGGGCCGGTCCTGAGCGGGCCCGATGCCGTAGCGCCGATTCCAGCTGCGCAGCGTCGCAGTCGGAATGCCGAGCCGTTCGGCTACCGCGCGGACAGGCATGCCGGTCTGCTCGGGTACTGGTGTCGGTTGGTGCGGCATGTCTCGATTGTGCCTGTCCGCCATCGGAAGGAGTGAGCACGGTGCGGTGTGTGGTGTTCGGGGCCACCGGTTATATCGGTGGCCGGCTGGTACCGGAGTTGCTGGCGGCGGGGCACACGGTGCAGGTGATGGCGCGTGACCCGGGCAAGCTCGACGACGTGCCCTGGCGCGAGCGGGTGACCGTGCTGCGCGGCGATGTCACCCGCGCCGAGGACGTGCGTGCCGCCTTGGACGGACAGCAGGTGCTCTACTATCTCGTCCATTCGCTGACCCGCGCCGATTTCGCGAATGTGGATCGCGAGGCGGCGGGCGTGATCGCCGCCGAGGCCGACCGCGCGGGCCTGGTCCGGATGGTCTACCTCGGCGGCATTACACCGCCCGGTCAGGTGCTGTCGCGGCATCTGGCCTCGCGTGCCGAGGTCGGCGAGATCCTGTTGCGGGCCGCCACGCCCGCGCTGGTGTTACGGGCGGCGGTGATCATCGGATCCGGTTCGGCCAGTTTCGAAATGCTGCGCTACCTCACCGAACGGCTGCCGGTGATGGTGACCCCGCGCTGGGTGCGCAACCGCATCCAGCCCATCGCCGTACGCGACGTGCTCTACTACCTCACGGCCGCAGCCACATTGACGGGCAGCGTCAACGACGCCGTGGATATCGGCGGACCCGACGTGCTCACCTATCTCGGCATGATGCGTGGCTACGCCGCGGTCGCCGAGCTCCCGCATCGCTTGATCGTGCCCGTCCCGGTGCTCACCCCGTGGTTGTCGGCACAATGGGTGAATCTGGTGACTCCGGTTCCCCGCGCGATTGCCGTGCCCCTGATGGAATCGCTGGTCAACGACGTGGTGTGCGCCGATCACCGTGTCGCCGAGCTGATTCCGGACCCACCCGGCGGACTCACGCCCTATCGGCGCGCGGTGGCGCTGGCGTTGCAGCGGGTCCGCACGCTGGACGTCCCGACCCGCTGGTCGGATGCGAATCCGCCGGACGCACCGTCGAATCCCCTGCCCACCGACCCGGAATGGTCCGGCGGTTCGGTGTATCGCGATGTGCGGGAAAGGGAAACGATCGCCGACCCGGCCACCCTGTGGTCGGTGCTCGAGGCCATCGGCGGCGCCCACGGCTGGTACTCCTTCCCGCCCGCCTGGGCGCTGCGGGGCTGGATCGACCGGCTCATGGGCGGCGCGGGACTGCGCCGGGGCCGCCGGCATCCGCACCTCTTGCGTGAAGGCGACGCCCTGGACTGGTGGCGCGTGGAGCGTTTGGAGCGCGGCCGCCGGATCCTGTTGCGCGCGGAAATGCGGGTGCCCGGCCGCGCCTGGCTGGAATTGTCGGTCGCACCGGCGAGTTCGGGCGGTGCCCACTATCGCCAGCGCGCCCTGTTCGAGCCGCACGGCTTGGCCGGACACCTCTACTGGCACGCCATCGCCCCATTCCACTCGGTGATCTTCGGCGGCATGGTCCGCAACATCACCTCCGCGGCCGAGCAGATGAAGGCGCACCCCACGGACCTGGACCGGTGACTCGGCCGCGGACGGAGTCGCTCGGTGTTCTCGACCGACGGCGATTTCGATAGCCTGAGCCTTCGCGGCACCCGCGGTCGTGCTTCGAGCCGGTATCGCCGGCTCGCCCGAAGGAGGAATCCGTGGAGAACATCCTTGTCGAGGTGGCCGATCACGTCGCCACCATTACCTTGAATCGGCCGCAGCAGCTCAACGCGCTGACCGAGGCGATGGCCGACGAGATCATCGCCGCACTCGACCGCTGCGATACCGACGATGACATTCGCGTCGTCGTCATCACCGGAAGTGGCCGCGCGTTCTGCGCGGGAGCCGATTTGAGCGCGGGGATCGACAGTTTCGCCGACTGGCTGCAATCGGACCTCGACGATCCGATCACCGCGCCGGGCGGGGTCCGCCGTGACGGTGGCGGACGGGTGGCGCTGCGCATCTACGATTCGCTGACCCCGGTGATCGTGGCGATCAACGGTGCGGCGGTCGGGGGCGGGGTCACCTTCACACTGCCGGCCGATATCCGGCTGGTCAGTTCGAAGGCCAAGTTGGGGTTCGTGTTCACGACGATCGGGCTGGTCCCGGAATCGTGCTCGAGCTGGTTCCTGCCGCGCATCGTCGGCATGACCACGGCCCTCGAATGGATGATGACCGGGCGGCTCATCGAGGCCGAGGAGGCCTGCGCCAAGGGACTCGTGCACGCGGTGCACTCGCCGGAGACCCTGCTCGACGAGGCATACGCGATCGCACGGCGGATCGCTACCCGCACCGCACCGGTGTCGGCCGCACTCACGCGGCAGATGCTCTGGCGCTCATGGCAACTCGATCACCCGATGCGGGCCCACGAGATCGAGACGCACGCGGTGAACGTCCGCGGCATCAGCGATGACATCCGGGAGGGCGTCGCCGCGTTCTCGGACAAGCGAACTCCCGAGTTCACCGACCGGGTGACCGCCGACCTCCCCGATGTCTTCGCCGACCTGCCGGCCGCCGAATACCGGACCCCGCGTATCACCCGCTGAGCAGCCCCGGTCGCCGGCCGATCCACGATCCGAGCCGGATGAACCGAGTAATCTCGGTTCTCTGGTTCGCTGGTTCGATATCGACGACAGGTGTGATGAGGTGACGGGATCCGGGGTGGGCGTTCGCACCTACACCGCCATCGCATTGCGGACGGCGGGTTCGACGCGGGGCGCGACGATGCCCCGCAGTACCGGGGCACCTCCCGTGACCTCTCGTCAAACCGGCTGAATCCGTTCCCGCAGCGCGGTTTCGAGGACCTGCCGCGGCGACGGTTCGGCGAACGGAAATTCAGCGTCAGCCGGTGACCGAGCGGAATGCCCGGGGCAGGTCGCGGCGCAGGACCTTACCGGTGGCATTGCGCGGCAACGGATCCGCGGTGACCAGCCAGTGGGCGGGCACCTTGAAATAGGCCAGCCGCCTGGCCACGTGATCGCGCAATTCGTCCTCGGACAGCTGCTCCGGATCGTCGACCACCACGATGGCGGCCACGCTTTGGCCCAGATCCTCGTGCGGGACACCGATCACGGCCGACTCCCGCACCAGCGGGTGCTCGTCCAGGGCATTCTCGATCTCCTGTGGATAGACGTTCTCGCCACCCCGCAGGATCAGATCCGAACGCCGACCGGAGATGTAGAGCTTCCCCTCACGCAAGGTGCCGTAGTCGCCGGTGCGCAACCAGCGGTTCTCGTCGATCGCCGCGTTCGTCGCATCCGTGTTGTTCCAGTAGCCGAGCATTACGTACGGGCTGCGGATGCAGATCTCCCCCTCTTCGCCGTCCGGAGCCGGTTTCCCCTCGAGATCGCGGACCTCGACGGCGACACCGACCACCGCACGGCCCACGGTCTCCGTATCGGCGGCCAACTCCGGCGGGGTCGCCACCGTCGCGGCGGTGCCGGACTCCGTGCACCCGTAGCTGGTCGTAAGGCCCTGCAGGGCAACGGGGAACCGTTCACGCAACCGCTGCACCAGCACGGGAGACGACGGCGCGGAGTTGAGCGAGAACGCGGTCAGCGAGGACAGGTCGTACTTCGAGATGTCCACGCCCAGAATCCGACTCGCCAAGGTCGGCACCGCAGCCCAGTTGGTGACCTGCTCCGTCTCCACCAGCCTCAGCAGTGATTCGGCGTCGAACTCCCCCGAGACCGGGAAGACCACGGCGTCACCCGTGGCCAGACGCGGGATCGCCAGATTGTGCAGGCTCGCGATATGGAACAGCGGCATCGTGGCCAGGTAGCGACGCGCGGCGGGTGCGCCATCCCAGGTTCGACCGAGGAAGCCGGCCGCCAGTGCGTCCATGAACCGGTGGTAGTCCACCACGGCGACCAGGTTCTGCTGGGAGTGCACCACGCCCTTGGGCCGGCCCGTGGTCCCGGAGGTGTAGAGAATGATCGCCGGATCATCCTCGGACACCGCGGTACTCGGATGACCGCCCGCGAATTCCGCGATCAGCGCGGGCAGATCGGTTTCGATGGTCAGCACCGGGATGCCGGTGCCGGTCTCGGCGGCCGGCGCGGCGCGTTTGGCGTCCGCGATCACGACCTTCGGGGAAGTGTGCTCGAGGCCGTAGGCGATCTCGCGCGGCACCCACCACGCGTTGTAGCCGACCGGGATCGCGCCCAATCGCTGTGCGGCCCAGAACGTCAGCACCCACTCGGGGGTATTGGCGGCCAGGATGCCGATCCGATCGCCCTTGCCCACGCCGTAGCGTTCGGCCAGCGCGGCAGCCAGAGCACCGGCGGCGGCGTAATGCTCGGCGAAGGTATAGCGCGTCCGCCCGGACACCAGATACTCGAGATCACCCAGCTCACGAGACGCTTCCAGCAACTCCAGCAGCGAACGGCGGCGATGTTTGAACACCGGCAGCGGTGCGCCGAGCACCGGCTCGACTGTCATCTCGAACGACCCGCCCGGCCCGGTCAGCTTCCCGACCACCTGGGCGGCCAGAGCCTGGAGATCAACAGCGTTGGTCATGAATCAAGTCCTTCGAATCCGTGAGGCAGGGCGTTATCCGAAAGTCTTGTGGGGAACGCCGACGATCAGTCCGCCATCGATGACGTGCTCGGCGCCGGTCGTATAGCTGGATTCGTCGCTTGCCAGGTAGACGATGAGATTCGCGACCTCGTCAGCGGTGGCGGCACGGCCCAGCGGGATCTGCAGGAAGTCCTCGGGGATGCCCTCGGTCATCGGTGTGCGCACCATGCCGGGGTGGACCGAGTTCACGCGAATGTTGTGCTGCGCCAGCTCGAGTGCGGCCGACTTGGTCAGGCCGCGCACGGCGAACTTGGTGGCGGTGTAGCCGTGGAGTCCCGGGCTGCCACGCAGACCCTCCACCGAGGAGATGTTGATGATCGAGCCGACGCCGGCGTTCATCATCGCCTTGGCCGCGGCCTGAATACCGAGGAAGGTACCGGTCAGGTTGATGTCGACGATCTGCCGCCACGCCGCCAGCTCGTAGTCGACGATGAGATTGCCGTTGACGATTCCGGCATTGTTCACGAGGACGGTCAGCGCGCCGAATTCCTCGACGGCGACGCCGACCGCCTGCTCCCAGTGCTCGGGGTCGGTCACATCCAGATGGACGAAGCGAGCCGCCGCACCCAACTCGGCCGCCAGCGCCTTCCCTTCTGCCTCCAGGATGTCCCCGATCACCACCCGGGCGCCGTGCTCGACCAGAGCACGCGCGTGCGCCGCGCCCATGCCGCGCGCACCCCCGCTGATCAGGGCCACTTTTCCCGCGACCCGCTTGTTCATGTTCGGACTGTCCAACGAGAGCTTCTCGGTCATGAGGGCAGCTAAGCATGGTTTCAATCACTGTTTCAATCATTGATTGAACCGACCGAATGGGGTATGGACCCATAGCCGCCAACGCAGTCCCGCTGCGCACGACACCCACGCGCCGCGGTGCCCACACACCGCCACCGTAGCGGTGCATCTTTCGAAACGCTTGTCGCGCAACGCATTTACGTTCAGACACGGTAGCTATCTACACCAGAGTAGGCCCATATCCCGATTGCGATCCCAACCGAACCATCGCGTCAATAGTCGGAATCGGCCTTACCGCGACCGGCCTCGACCAGCGCCTGCGCCCGGGCCAGGTACGGCCGGTCGAGCATCGCTCCCTGGTACCCCACTGCGCCCGTGCCGGGATTCGCCGAGAACAGGTCGATGACCGTTCGTACGGCGGCCACTTCTGCCGCCGTGGGAGTGAATGCCGCATTGATCAGTTCCACTTGATCGGGGTGGATGGCGAGCATGCCGCGGTCGCCGATGTGGCGGGCCTGCTCAGCGCGTCGGCACAGCCCCTCCGTGTCGCGGAAGTCCGGGTACACGGTGTCGACAGCCGAGAGACCGGCCGCCGCTGCGAAAGTTTGGCACAGGCTTCTCGCGAGCGCGAAGGTGAAAGCCTCGGTGCCGTCGCTGTCGCGATTCGCCAGCGCGCCGAGTTCCTCCGCGAGATCCTCGCCACCCCAGCACAATGCGACCAGGCACGGCGCGCCCCGACAGTCCGCCGTGGTGAACATGCTCGCCGCCGAGGTTCGGCGCGCGCGGCGCTGCCGAGATCGCCGACGCGCTGGCCGGAACGTCGGTCCTCCGCGAGCGATATCGCACGTTCGGCGAACTCGCCTCCGATCCGCGGACCACATCGAAACCGCTGTTCACAACGATCGATCAACCCGAGGCCGGTCACTACCCGGCACCGGGGACGCCGATGACGATCAACGGGGTGCACATCCCGGCCCGGCCGGCGCCCCGCCTCGGTGAGCACACCGAGAGCGTGCTCGCCGACCGGCTCGGACTGTCCCGTACGTCGATCATCCACTTGCGTGATTCGGGGATCGTCGCGACCGAACCGCCGAAACGCGACAGACAATGAGCGCGCCGACTCCGGTCGGCGTAGCTCATATCGGTCCGGCCGATATCGCTTCAGGTGCGCCGCTGGTCATCTCTCAGTGTCCGGAGTCTCGCATTCGCTTCTGGCCGTGCATCACCTCATCCACCAGATCGGACCATTCGGTCGCCAGCAGGCCCAGCGCGTGCCAGACAGCATGGACGCACTCCTCGTCGGTTTCGTTCCGGAGCGCCGCCACGGCTTCCTGCTGGGTTTGCGCCAGCCGATCGGCCGCCCTGCCCAGCGACTCGCCACACCGAGCGGCATGGGGGGCGTGATGCGCGACCCAATCGTCGATGCTGGCGATCAAGACCATCCGCACTCCGTGCACGCCCACCATGTCGGGTTCACGCTGCGAAGCGGCGTGCAACTCGGCCAGCCGCCGCGCGCAGCGAGTGACCGGATGCGCCCCGGGCTCGTCGCCGACGCGGCCGCACAGCGCGGCGAAGACCTCGTGCCAGCCCGGGAGAACCGTTCGGGCGGCCACGTCGTCGGTCTGCAGACGCATCGACGAATCGACTTCCGCGGTCATCACACTCCCCTTCCAGGCATTGGCCACAATTCACTTTGACGAACACCTTTCCGCAGGTAGCTGCACTGCAAGGCCTGACGTCCAGGTACCGAAACTACAGTGCAACAAACATCATTGCAATGTTGCCACCAGGGCTTGACTCTCGCCCTACCGGACAGTACAGTCCGGTCCGTCATACCGCATCTGACCTGCTTCGACAATGTGAAATTCCGCCTACCGGTGAGTGTGAACTGCCGACCATCACACACCAGCGCATGGCCGTAGAAGCTCCCGCGTGCCGAGAATTTGCCTTTCGAATCGTCGAATTCATCTGGCCGAATCGCATTGTTCGGGAATCGATTCAGGCTGTCCGAGCACTTATCGGCGCGAATTCCGGCATTCCCGCCGCCGCCGACTTCCCGTGCCGCGGGCCGGTATCGGCGGCGACCGTTGCGATACCGTGGAAACGATGACAGGGTCACCGCACACCAACCGGGGTCCCAGCGCGGCCGCGTCCAACAGGTCGGCTCTGATTCGCGCGGCACGAACCCAGTTCGCCGATGCGGGCCTGGATGTGCCGCTGAGCGCGATCGCGCGCGCCGCCGGGGTGGGCCAGGGTGTGCTCTATCGCCACTTCCCCACGCGTGACGATCTGGCGATGGCGGTGTTCGACGAGAATTTCGCCGAAGTCGAAGCCCTGGCCGCCGATCCGGACGTCAACCTGAAGGAGCTGCTCACCTTCATCGTCGACCAGCTCACCGACTCCGCGGCGTTCATCGTGATGCTCGATCCGGTCAGCACCAACGATGAACGCCTCGCGGAAACCGCTGCCCGAATGCTCGCGCTGATCACGACCAAGCTCGACGATCCTCACCAGCGCGGCCCCATCCGAGGCAGCATGACCGCCTCCGACATCATCATGGCCCTCGCCATGCTGGCCGCGGTCCTGGTGAAGACCGAACCGAGGGATCGCAAGGCGGTCGGACAGCACGCGTGGAAGTTACTGGCGCACGGGCTGTTCCAGTAGATCCGCGACACCGGCCGCGCGTCCGCCGATGCTATCCCGGTCTGCCGAGAACTCAGCGCGTCGCCTGCCCGAGGTCGTGGAGCCCCTCTTCGAGGGCCTCCGCGCCGGCATCGCGCAGCGAAACCGGCACCATCGCCACCAGCGGCCGGTCGGGCAGCGCGCCCCGCTCGGCGAGATACCGGCGCAGCGCCGCGCCCGACATCGCGAGCACGACGTCATTGACGGTCACGCCGGTCGCCTTGCGCACCAGGCGAATTCGCTCCAGCGGCCAGGATCCCACCGCGACCTGCCGAGCACCGCCGATGGGACATTGAGCGGGCCGGCCGGTGCCGACAGGGGCAGCGTGAGACGATCCGACCACACCGCACCCGTCACCGCGACCACGGCGGGCAGCGCTGTCGTCACTTCCCGAACACCCTGCCGGAGCGCCTCGAGGACCCCGCGCCCCGCCGGTGCGGATTCCGAGCGGCGGCGTGGCCGAGGAGCACTCCACGGAGGGAGCGCCGCAGCCTGCTAGTCGGTACTCATGATGCGCTGCAGCAGTTTCCGGCCCGACATCCCGTCGATGAGGGCATGGTGCAGGACGAAGTTCGGGCTACGAGGATTCTCCCTGGCACTGCGGCACGACATGAGAAACGACGGAATCGGCGTCTCCATCATCGAGCCGGGATTCGTCCGCGACATCGCCATGTTCGCCGACGGCGGCGCCCAACTCCCCTACGGCATCCGCACCACCGCACCCGGCGACGTGGCCCGTGCGGTGGTTCGCGCTATCCACGAGGACATCGACGAAGTCGTGGTGGCGCCGGGGGAAATCCGGCTCGGCGCGGCCGTCGCGGGCGTCTCCCCTGCGACCGTCTCCACGGTGCAGCGGATCCTCGGCGCCGATCAGGTGAGCCGGCAGTTCGGTTCGACCACCGGTCGTTGCTCAGCGGAGACCTGCTGGTCGGAGCACAGGCGTAGCGCCTGATTCATGTCGGCCGCCACAGCGTGCGGGGCCGTGCGCGCCAGCTGGATACCCGCGATTCCGCTCCAGCACAGGCCGGCGATCGTGGCGACGGCTTCGGGTTTGGGTAATGGCTTGCCGGTGGCCACCCAGTCTCGCGCGCACGTCTGCGCGATCGCGACCAACTCGGCGATGATCAGCCCTCGTCGGTCGCCCCGCGGCATCGGGTACGGCGCCATCGCCTGCGAAACAGCGTCGGTGCATACCGCTGCGGCCCGGTGTGCCATGCGCTGCGCCGACGGCTCCTCCGCCACGGCAGCGCCGGCCAGCAACGCGGCACTACGCGGGTGAATGTCGGCGAAGTCGAATACCGCGGACACGGTCGCCGTGACGGCGGAACCCATATCCTCCGCACCGCAGAGCGCCCCGGCGAGCACGCCGTCCAACGCCTCGACCGCTTCGCTCAGCACAGCCAGATACAGTTCCAGCTTGCTCGAAAACGACTTGTACAGGACCGGTTTGCTGATTCCGGCCCGGCAGGCGATCTCCTCCATACTCGCCGCCCGATAGCCGCAGGCAGCGAACAACCCCGCAGCCGCGGTCATGATCACGCGCCGCCGCTCCTGCCGGGCCTGTGCCATTCTCCCGTTCACCACCGGTCGCCACCTCCTCGGCACTGACGTTACCGAGGCCCATTTCCTGCGGCGACACCAAGCCCTCCAGACCTCGCTCCGGTTCAGCTGCCGCGCCGTTTCACCGTCCCGTGTCCGGGTATGGCCGAACCGAACGGGATAGGAGAAGCCGATGACGCTGATTCACCCACACCAACCCGAGTACGTCGAGCCGGCCATGGCCGAGCTTGCGGGTACGGTCGCCGTGGTGACGGGCGCCGACAGCGCCACCGGCCGCGCACTGGCGATCGCCTTCGCCCGAGCCGGAGCCGACGTCGTCATCGAATACAAGAACCAACCGCAGCAGGCCGCGTGGACGCGCAGGCGAGTTCTCGAATGCGGACACCGGGCCGTGCTGGTTCAAGGCGACCTCAATGACACCGCCCACTGTTACGCCGTGATCGACGCGGCGCTGCGCGAGTTCGGCAAGATCGACATCTTCGCGTCGACGCGGCCTCCACTCCCCTGAACGAAAGGCCCAGTCATGCCCAAGGAATGGACGAAGAAAGAGGAACGGCAATACGAGCATGTCCGCGACTCCGCCGAGGAGCGCGGCGAAAACCCGAAGCGGGCCAGGGAAATCGGTGCACGCACGGTGAACAAGAACCGTGCCCGCGCCGGCGAGACCAAGACCGCCAGCCGCACGTCTGTGCAGGGCAAGTCTCCGCAGCAGCGGGGCGGCCAACACTCCGGGCGGCGCGGGCCCAAAGGACTGACCCGAGACCAGCTCTACAACGAGGCCAAGCAACGCAACATCAAGGGCCGCTCGGGAATGTCCAAAGCACAGCTCGCGCACGCCCTCGGCCGCGACTGACCCGTCGAAGCGCCGGTGACCGCAGGCCCCGGCCCCAGGCGAGCCACCCTCGCCGCGGCCGGTGCCCCGTCCTGAAGGAGGCGTCATGCCCAACCAGCCACAGTATTTCGACAACCCGGGCGATGCCGGGCAGACCAGCCGCGTCGACCGATTCCCGGACTCTGCCCGGACCACCAGGTCTCACGCCGGCGAGTCCATGGTGGACCCGCGAAACTGGCCGGGGCTCATCGTGTTCGCACTCGGAATCGTCGCACTGGTGGCCACGTTGACCGCAGCCGGATACGGGTTCGGGGGCTGGGCGATAGTGGCCGGAGTGATCTGCGTCGTGTGTCTGGCGGTAGGCGCAGCGCTGGTCGTCATCGAACACGGACGGGTCAAGCACCGCGAAGGCCGCAAGCTGGGCGACCCGGGCGGTCACTGACAGAGAACCGATGAAGGACGAAACAGCACGATCATTGGGTGGGGCAGCCGCATTCCGACAGTGAACCGGCCCCGATATCGGCTGCCGAGAAACGCGCCGCCGAGCAGTCCAGCGAGCGGCATCCGCTGGGTAGTCCCGGACGCAGGTTCGACCGGCACTCGCCGTTCATGATCGGCCTGACGGCCTCCGCAGGTGTCCTGATCACCGTCGGGACGGGGCGTGTCGTTCTCGCCGCGCATGAGGCCCTGCCGCTGGTGTCGGCGGCGATGTTTCTCGCGATCGGCATGGAGCCCTTCCCCGCCTTGCGCGCCAACCTCTATCGGCTCATCCAGTCACGTTCATCTGGCCGGCGGCCTTCGGGGTCCCGCTTCCCTTGGTCCTGGCCGTGCTGGTCTCGGTGCTCGATCTCCTCCCATTGATCGGCTCCACGCTGGCCGGCATCGTCATAGCGCTTGCCGCACTGACGGTTTCGCTGCCGGTCTGTCTGGCCACGGTGGTCTTCTTCCTCGTGCTGCGCTGGCACGAAGACTATCTGCTCGTATCCCGCGTCATCGGCCGCACCGTGCAGGCGCCCGCCGTGGTCACAGTGGTGGCGGTCCTCATCGGTGGCTCGATCCTGGACGTGCTGGGCGCGCTCCTCGCCATTCCCGCCGCCGCGAGTCTGCTCCTTCTGGTCCGGGAGTTGCTCTATCCCAGACTGGATCGTCTCACTGCCGCAGGCTCGGCCGACGATCCTCGATAGTCCGCCATCGTCCTCCTGCCCGCGCGGACCGATCGAAGCGCCCCGCCCCGCAACAGCGGTGACGGTTCCCTGGCGCAAGCCGGAATCCCCTGACCTGTTCCATTGCGGGCCAGGGGATTCCGGTGCGGATACCGCGAGAGATGGAGTGGGCTAGGCGTTGCTGCTCTGCCTACGCCACTCGCGGAGGGCGTCGCGGATCCGGTCGAACACCGCCAGCGGCGGGCCGATCAGCAGATTCGCGGCCAGGGAACCGCCCACCTCCGGATGCGGGCGGGTGGGCGCGAAGGCCTCGGCGAAGCGCGTCACGGTCGCGAGCCGGACTCGCTCGTCCTGGGACGCTTGCAGCTGTAGCTGACCGAACTCCTCCTTCTCCTCGAGCTCCGCGTGTTCGATCACTTTCTCCGCGAAAGCCGTGAATTTCGAATCGAATTGCGGATGGTCGAGGCCGAGGTCGTAGAGGGCTGCGAGGGCATGCTTGGCCTCCTGTTCCTCGCGCAGCCGGCTGTCGACGATCTCGCCGCTCACCGCATGATGCCGGGCGGCCGGATGCACGACCTCCTCCTCCGCGCACTCGTGCACGGCCAGCAACCGCACCAGATCATCGAAGGCCTGCTGCCGGACCGGGCCCACGGTCAGGTGGACCTGTTGGAGCAGGGCTTTGATCTGGCCGTGCTGGGACACCAGCAGGTCGATCACGTCCTTGTCATTCGGATCGGTCATGGACCATCACCGATTCTGGTGCGCCCGCTGACGCGCTTCCTCGGCCTGGGCCCGGGCACGATCCTTCTCGGCCTGGGCCTCCCGCTTGGCGGCGTCGCGCTGAGCTTCGGCCTTGTCCTGCTGAGCGCGGCCCTCCTCGCGCAGCCCCTCGTTGCCGAAGACCTTGCCCGCGGCTTCCTTCGCGGCGCCCTTGACGCCCTCGACCGCGCCTTCGACGCCCTCGCGAGCTCCGCTCTTCTCGTGCTCTGACATGGGATATACCTCCGTATACCGATTGCAGGGACATCCGGAGACCTACCCCGGACATCCACACCGAAACGGGCTGTCGGTCATGTCGTTTCGAGACTCGGGAACCGGGCAATCGATGAGCAGGAGTGACCGAACCGAGGGAGTGTTCTCGATGAACCGATACGCGATCCGCAGCACCACAGTGGCGGCGGTTGCCCTGCTCATCCCCCTGCTCGGAGCCTGTGAGCAGGCGAAAGAGGCCGTCAACAAGGGCGGCAGCACCCCGTGCAGCGAGTTCACGGCCCAGGACCAGAGCAAGCAGCGGATCACCGTCCGCAAATACCTCGAGCAGGACTCGAAGGTGACGCCGACAGCAGATCCGGACACCGTCGACGCCTCCATCGCGGCCATCACGCTCATGTGCCAGGCCCAGCGCAATCCGGACACCCCGATCCGGGACGCGGACCTGACCGGCATTCTGGTGCCGAAGAAGTAGCGTGACGGTGTCTACTGCGCCGGGCCGGCTTTGCGCGGCTGACGGATGTCACAGTCCGTTCTGTCCCGTCGAGCATCGCGAAGTCGGCCAGTGTTCAAGTTGCAGGTATGCGGCTCCGGGCGGATGTGCAATCACGCCGGGCCGGAAGCCTTCGCCGGGCTCGGCTACTCGGCGGTGTGCCGGTGTTTGCGGTGGCTGGTGTCGCACAGTGGATAGATTTTCGATCGCCGGCACAGGCACAGTGCCACGACACACCGGTCACAGCGGATGGTGCGGCCCTCGGCGGTCACCAGTTCCAGCGGGCCCTCCACGAGTGCGGGGCCATCGGCGGTGAAAGTGATTGTCCGCCTGTCATTGTCGGGGTCGATCGGCACGAATGACCACCAGTTCCTCGTGATGTTGCCCCGGTTGGATCCGTCCGGTGTCGGCCAGCCAGGCGGCGCGGCTGCGTAGCACCGGACCGAACGGAATGGTCGCCCGAGCGACCGCCGCGGCCTTCAGCCCGGCAGACCGCAGGAGCGCCAGAGTGCTGTCGACACCGGACAGCTCGGATTGGACCATCAGCAATGTGCCTGTGTCGGACAGCAATTCAGGCGCCAGCCCGCAGAGCGAGTCGATGGCCGAACGCCCGTCGGCGCCCGCGTCCCAGGAGCGCGCCGCACCATGGGGTGAACGGCCACTCGAGCACGGGACGTACGGCGGGTTGCACACCACCACGTCGAAGGTCCTGCCGCGCAGTACTTTCCGGAAGTCGCCGTGCAGCAGTTCGACGTCGATGCCACGGAGGCGGCAGTTCAGCCACGCCGATGCCAGCGCAGTCCGTGAAATATCCACTGCGGTAACCGACCTGGCGAACCGGGCAGCAGCAATGGCCAGCGCACCGGTTCCGGTGCACACATCGACCACGCGCCGGCGTGGTGGGATGCGTGCATCGGCGTACACACGCGCCAGCAGCCGAGTATCGGCTTGCGGGCGGTAGACCCCGGGCGCGCGAATCAACATCATGAACTCGGAATAGCTCTGAGTTCACTGTTTATTCGCGAACGCGCCAACGAATCGCCTGCGGCTCCGGCCGACTCGTCGATGAGCAAGGATGTGCGATTCTCGCGCCAGCATCCGAGCACATGGTTGGCGAAGCGATCTTCCAGCAGACCGGTCGCGCCGATTCCGAAGGCGATCGAGGTACGAAGCTCGGGTTCGGCTGTCAGCAGATCGGCGATCACCTCACGCCGCATCAGTTGTTCGTGCACGGCGTCGGCCTCCACATGTTCGCGGTAGAACCGTATGCAGGCGGCATCGGCGTGCAACCTCTCCAGCGCACCGACCAGATGTCGCGACGCCGGCGAGGACGTGATCTCGACGGCCGCGAAATGGCCGATACCCGCACCGCGGAGGCCGCGGTGCAACCCGAACAACGACATCATGTTCACGATCGCCAGCATCGGGGCCGGCACCACATCCAGATAGAACAGGTACGAGGGGTCCAGGCCCGCGCCGGCCAGCAGGTCCGCGAAGAGTTGCTGATGGATCCGGTCCGCGTGCCCGCCTCCGAACTCGTCGAATTCGACGGCGACCAGCGCGGCCTTGGCACGACCGCGCAGCCGCGGAATCATCCACGCGTACGGGTCGGCCTCTTGGTGGTGCAGGATCGACCGCTGCGCAAAATACTCGCGGACCTGCCAGGGCCGTCCCTCCTCTCGAAGGAACACCGCTACCCCGGCATCTTCGTCGGGCCCGGACAGCAAGGCATCGAGTTCGGCGTCGAGGTCGAGATCTGCGCCGACATCGTCGCGCAGCATCCCCAGGAACCGGCGCTCCAATTCAGCGCGCACGCCCAACAATCCGGGGTCCCACTCCCAGCCCTCGTCCACCCCGTCGAATCCCGCATAGTGCAGGGCATAGCAGGTATGCAGAGCCAGCTGCAGATCGCGACCGTCCGCGGCGGCGTCGCCCGGCACTGTCGGCACCGGCGACCCGGCGCTCGCTCCCAGCGCCTCGGTCACCCCCGCTGACAGTTCGCCACACGGCTGCGGAAGCACGTGCCTTCGGTCCGGTATCTGTGTACGCGTAGGGCACACGGTGAACACCTCCTGACGGACAACTGTGCGGCCGGAGTCGACCGGCCGCACCTTCCTTCATCGGGTTATCCCTGCGAAATCGCTGCGCGACCTCGCCGGAATCACGATTCGCCAGGTCGACATCACCCGGAGCGATGATGCCCACCAAGCGGCGATCACCGGCTGCCGCCGCAGCCGGTGGTCCGCCATCTCACCGTTGTTCCACAATCTCACTGTACCCGCGATCCTCTCGGCTAACTCTCGGCTATTTGATCCCGGGCGGGAGAATTGCCGACGTCCCGCCGAAACCCCGAACCGACGGGGTCCTGCCGGCTAGCCCTGTGATCTCCAGTCGCGCACCGCGTCTCGCATGCGGTCGAACACGGCCAGGGGCGGTCCCGCGATCAGGTTGGCCGCGGCGGACGATCCGGCGTGCGGATGCGGCCGCGTAGGGGCAATCGCCTCGGCGGCACGCACGGATCCGACCATGTGTTCGAGCTGGCTCGCCGAATACTGGCGACGCAGCAGCACGAATTCCTCGGCCTCCTCGTGCGCCGCGTGATCGGCGACCGCGGCGGCGAAGTCCGCGATCTTGGACGGGAAATCCGGATGATCGACGCCCAGGTCATACAGCTCCGCGAGCGCGCGTTTGGCGTGATTCTCTTCGTCGAGCCGGGCGTCGACCATTTCCTCGGCGCCGAACCGGGCGCGCTTGGCGACAGGATGCACCACCTCCTCCTCGGCGCTCTCGTGCACCGCGAGCAGCCGGACCAACTCGGTGAACAGTTCCCGCCGGTCCTCCCGCCCCGACTTCAGTTGTTCGAGCAAGGTGGATATCTGTTCGTGTTGTTCGGTCGGCAGATCGACCACGTCCTGGTCAGCCATTGCCTTGCCTTTCTCTGCCGTATTGTGCGGACCGCACTCGACCTTCCGATCTGCGATGCCGCCTTTGGCCGGCGGTACCCCGTCAACCGCGAGCTACTACCGCGATTGCGGATTCATCTTCCGGATGAGCCCTTTCCCGGTCGGACACCGGCCGATCAGCTCTCCCATGTCCGCCCCTTCGGGTCCAAACGATTTGCCTCGCCGGGGCCGAACGCTACCGAGCCGATATCGATGCGACCGCCGAGTACGCGGGCGACCACGGCGTGGATGCCGGGCCGCAGCGGCACGCAGTATCGGGTCCGCGAACCCCACCCGCGACAATGCTTGCCACGCAACGGTATCGACGTCGCTGCGCCGATACGTCACGGCAATTCCCTTCATCGGCGATGAGTCGGTGCTCCTCGCCTCAGCTGTCACGATTCGCTCGCTGACCTCGCCATTGAGGTGCCGCCGCCATTGACGGTGCTTCTCACGGACCGCGACTGCCGCCCGGAAGTAGTGCACTGCCAGACCATCCGGTCTGGGCATCCTTGGCAATACCCGGCATCGCCGCCATCAACCCCGCTCCGGTGTGACATCAGGTTCTTCGGCGGCCAGCCGCCGCGCCAGGCTGTCATCACCGGGCGTATCGCTGAGCTCCTCGTCGGTGGGCTCCCACCGATCGGCGGGGTCGGCAGCCTCCTCGAGCGGATCGGCGTCGAGGGCGTCTTCGTCGAATTGCTCGGCCGTAGAGGGAATCTCCGGATCTCCGGTTGGATCAGGCTGATATGGATTCATGATCGCACCCCTTATGAATGGATAGAGCCCTTGATCGAGAGCGGGCAGCCGCCATATCGATCCGCCTACCCCGCTCATGATCAGTTATTCATCGCGCGGTCGTGTGATCGAGGAAAGCCCGGGTATCGCCCGAACGGAGCGAAGATCCACCTCGGAAAGGACACGACCATGACCCGGTTCGGATACACGCTCATGACCGAACAGAGTGGACCGCGCGAGCTCGTCCGCTACGCGGTCGCCGCCGAACAGGCGGGATTCGACTTCCTGGTCAGCTCCGATCATTTCTCGCCCTGGCTCGCGTCCCAGGGCCACGCACCGCACGCCTGGACATTGCTCGGCGCCGTCGCGCAGGCCACCGACCACATCCCGCTGATGACCTACGTGTGCTGTCCGACCATGCGCTACCACCCGGCGATCGTCGCGCAACAGGCCGCGACCCTGCAGATCCTCGCCGAGGGCCGGTTCACCCTCGGGCTGGGCAGCGGTGAAAGCCTCAACGAACACGTGATCGGCGTGGGCTGGCCCGGCCTCGACGAACGACAGGACCGCCTCGCCGAGGCCATCGGCCTCATCCGCGATCTCCTGACCGGCAATACGATCAGCCGCCGCGGGCACTGGTATCGGGTCGACGCGGCCAAGATCTGGGATCTGCCCGCCCAGCCGGTGCCGATCGCGGTCGCGGTCTCCGGGCCGCAGTCGGTCCGGCGATTCGCCCCGCTGGCCGACGAGATGATCACCACCGATCCGGACGCCGACCTCGTCGATTCCTGGCAGCTCATCCGAACAGACGAGTACGGAACGGGGCCCTCGCGAGTGACCGGACAGGTCCCGGTCAGCTGGGACAGCGACCGCGACAAGGCGATTCAGCGCGCTCACGAACAGTTCCGATGGTCCGCGGGTGGCTGGGACGTCAACGCCAACCTGCCCACACCGGCCGGATTCGCGGCCGCGACGCGGTTCGTCCGCCCCCGCGACATCGCCGAGCAGATCGCCTGCGGCCCCGACCTCGACGCCATCGCCGCATCCGTGCGCCCCTACCGGGACGCCGGCTTCACCGACATCGCACTGGTCCAGGTCGGCGACGAGCAACAGGACCGATTCCTGGCCGAAGCCGCCCCACCGCTCCTGGACAAGCTGCGCGCTTCTTGACGTCCTTTCGCCCCCGAGTACAGCGAACCACCGCCCCAGCCTCAGGGAGACCACCGTGAACCATTCCGCCGCACCGATACTCGATGCTGTGGCCGACTATCAGCGACTGGGCCGTTACGGGTTCACCCCGCCTGGACACCGGCAATCGCGGGGTGCGGATCCGAGGGTGAACAATGTCCTCGGCGATGCGCTGCGAGCCGACATTCTCGCCGGTCCGGGAATGGACGATCGCCTGGCTCGCGGCCATCATCTCGCCGATGCCGAGGAACTGATGGCTGACGCGGTGGGGGCCGAGTACGCCTTCTTCTCGACCTGCGGCAGCTCGCTGTCGGTGAAGGCGGCGATGATGGCCGTGGCGGGTGGAGACGGTGGAACCATCGTGGGCCGTGACAGCCATAAATCGATTGTCGCCGGTCTGATCTTCGCCGGTGTGCAGCCCTACTGGGTGACACCCAGATGGGATGCGGCTCGGCACTTTTCGCATCCGCCGTCTCCCGAACAGGTGCACCTGGCATGGGAGCGCCACCCGGAAGCGGCCGGTGCGCTGATCGTCAGTCCCACCCCGTACGGCACGTGTGCCGACATCGCCGAGATCGCCGCGGTCTGTCACCGCCATGGCAAGCCCCTGATCGTGGATGAGGCGTGGGGCGCGCATCTGCCTTTCCACGAGGACCTTCCGACCTGGGCAATGGACCGTCCCGATCGACCGCGCACCCGGTCGAATCGCCGCTGAACAGGTGACCCCGTACCCGCCTGGGATCCCGGTGATCGTGCCCGGTGAACTGATCGACGTCGCCGTGGTCGACTACCTCCGATCCGGTCTCGCGGCCGGGATGAACGTCCCCGACCCCGCCGACCCGTCACTGGGCACCTTGCGCGTCGTCGCTCATACCGCCACCATCGCAGGCGGCCCGTAGGTCGCGGCTACTGCGCCGGAGACCGTTTCGCCGCCCTGGCCCGGCTCACGGACTCGACCCCACCGCAAGTCGAAATCTCTGATCCTGCACCGAAACCCGTCCTACTCGTCGCCGCCAGAAGTCCGCCATCCGGAAGCACTCGCTACTGCGGCATCCCGCGTGGTTCGAACGAGCGGGTGCCGTCGGCAGCGAGACCAGCTACGGCGCGGAACGTCCTCTGCCGTCGGGTTCAGGGCATCCGCAGGAGAGTGGACATGATCTCGGGCGCACCGATGAATTCTGGGTGGATGCGTCGTCGGCACCTCTGGACACACCGACAGCGGTGGTCCGTGCTGGGCTCTTTCCAGCGCGGAAGAACACAGGGAGGCACTGGATGACGAGCGTGGACGGCCCCGGGCAGGAGCAAATGATCTGGATGGGTGAGCGGGGGGCGGCAGCGAGCGGTCCGCGGGTGTTGGTGGCGGGGGCGAGCATCGCGGGGCCCGCGCTGGCCCACTGGCTGCGCCGGCGGGGGGCCGAGGTGACCGTGGTGGAGCGGGCTCCCGAGCTGCGTCCCGGCGGCCAGGCGGTGGACGCGCGCGGGGTGACCAAGGAGGTCATCCGGCGAATGGGGCTGGACGCGGCGGTGCGCGCGGCCCGCACCGAGACCGCCGGCGCGTACACCGTGGACGTGGACGGGAACGTGCTGGAGACCTACCGCGCGGACGACGACGGCGGCGACGGGTACATCGCGGAGATCGAGATCCTGCGCGGGGACCTGTCCCGGGTGCTCTACGACGACACCCGCGACAGTGTCGAGTACGTCTTCGGCGACCGGATCGCCGAGCTCACCCAGGACGCGGACTGGGTCGATGTGGCCTTCGCGGGCGGCGACCGGCGGCGCTTCGACCTGGTGGTCGGAGCGGACGGGCTGCACTCGGCGCTGCGCGCGATGGTCTTCGGGCCGCGCGAGTGGTTCGTCCGCCATCTCGGGCACGTGCTGGCCTTCTACAGTGTGCCCAACGAGTTCGGGCTCGACGGCTGGCTGATCGACTACCAGGAGGCCGGGCGCTCCGCCGGCCTGCGGCCCATCCAGGACGCCACCCGGGCGATGGCCATGTTCTCCTTCCCCGCGGCCGACCTCGACGTCGACTACCGCGACATCGAGGCCCAGAAACGCCTGCTGCGCGAGCGGATGGCCGGCCTGGGCTGGTTGACCCCGCGCATCCTCGCGCACCTGGACGACACCCCGGACTTCTACCTCGACCAGGTCGCCCAGGTGGTGATGGACCGCTGGTCGAGCGGACGGGTGGGGCTACTCGGGGACGCGGCGTTCAGCTCGTCGCCGATGTCCGGGCAGGGCACCGGGCTGGCCCTGGTCGGCGCCTACCTGCTGGCCGGAGAGCTGGCCGCGGCCGGGTGGGACCCGGCGGCCGGGTTCGCCGCCTACGAGGCTCGGATGCGCTCGTTCGTCGAGGCCAACCAGGAGATCGGCCGATTGCACGCGCGCAGCCGCGACGTCCCCGGCCCCGGCGCCGAGCCGAGCACCGAATGGGACCTCGAGTTGATCGAGCGCGCGATCAACGGCATCGAGCTGCCCGACTATGCAGGCGTACCGGACCGCGGGGCCCGGCCGGAACGCTGATCGCCTCGCCGGCCGATCCGCAGGTGTCACAGAACCAGCCTCGAACGGGCCGAGATGCCGCTGACCGGGGCTCGATGCCCCGGGAAAGGAGCTGTGTTTTCGCGGTCATGATCAGGGCATAACCGGGACATGCCGCTCATACCGATCTCGCTCGTACGCTGCTCGCGTGCCGAGTTCGGTTCCCCGGCGAACGCACATGTATTGCTCGATCGGGAACGCGACAGGATCATCGGTGGTTTGATCGAAGTTGCTTCCACGATCGTCTCCTTGGACAAGTAGTGCCGACAGCGCGAATTGCGCTGCAGCAGCGGTTCGTAGGGAGGGAATATGGGGCAGGTTCCGCACTATCCGCTGTTCGTGGTCATTACCCATGGGCTGAACATCCTGTTCGTCACCTTGCTCATGCGCTCGGGCGTCGAGGTGCTGTCGTCGATGCCGAAGCTCTACTGGAGCGACGGCTGTCCGCCGGGCCGGGAATGGCTTCGACTGTCCGGCAAGAATTTCGGCGCCGATTCGCGCCGGCCATGGGTGTCGCTGGATGAAGAGGAGCCCTGGCATCCGGTCATCGCGCTACCGGGCCGCAATAATCTGGGTCTCGGGCGGCATTGGCACTTCCTGACAGTGCAATTCTGGATTCTCACCGGTTCGGTGTACGTCGTGATGGTCTTCGTCTCCGGATATTGGAACTATCTGGTGCCGACGCACTGGAGCATCGTGTCGCAGGCCATCCGGGATATCGGGACGTATCTGCATTTCCAGCTGGCGCCCCAGCTTCCCGGGCAGCCGTTCGACGCCGCCCAGAAGCTCACCTATTTCGGTGTGGTCTTCGTGCTGGCCCCGCTGCAGATCGCCTCCGGCGCGGCGATGTCACCGGCGGTGCTCGCCCGATTCCCTTGGTACGGAAGGCTGTTCGGCGGGAAGCAGGGCGCGCGCAGCGTCCATTTCCTCGGCTTGTGCGCGATGCTCGCATTCATCGTCGTCCACCTGTTCATGGTCGTCGTGCACGGCATTCCGGCCGAATTCGCCAAGATCTTCCTCGGCTCCGAGGACGCGAACCGGGTTCTCGCCACCGTGGTCGGCTCGCTGACATTGCTGGCCGTGGTGATCGTTCACGTCGCGGCCACCGTGTACTCCCGGATCAATCCCCGCCGCACCCAGCGTCTGCTGGGCAAGATCGTGTACCGCTTCGAGTTCCTGCTGACGCGGCTGGGCCGGTCTCGCCAGCATTACCGGCGACGCGACATCTCCGAATACCACCGCGTCAACGGCTACCCGCCGACCGACCCCGGTTATCGGCAGCTGGCCGCCGGCGGATTCCGAGAGTACGAACTACCCGTTGGTGGCCTGGTCGACCATCCGATGACGCTGTCGTTACCCGAATTGGCCCAGCTGGGCATGACTCACCAGATCACCAACCACAACTGCATCCAGGGCTGGAACGGCATCGCCGAGTGGGGCGGCGTGCCCCTGTCGGCACTCATCGACCTCGTCCGTCCGTCGAAATCGGTGAGCCACATCGTGTTCTACGCCATGGACGACAAGGCACTCACCGAGGGTCGCGGGCGATACGGCTATTTCTACGAGGCCGTTCCGATCGCTATCGCCAGAGCGCCACAAGCCCTGCTCGCCCTGGAGATGAACGGCGCGCCGCTGCCCATCGAACACGGAGCCCCGCTGCGACTGCGCCTGGAGAACCAGCTCGGTTACAAGATGATCAAGTGGATCAAAGCCATCGAATTCGTCGACGACATCACCGATATCGGGATGGGGCAGGGCGGCTATCGAGAAGATCAAATGTATTACGGCAAGACCCCCGGAATCTGAGCTACCGACAATGGCGGCAGGAGAGAAGCGCTCATGACCGGACCCATAGAACAAGCACTGGACGCCACCCAGCTCAAGGTCGCCCGAGCTCGCGCCGAAGTCCTGCGGGGCCGCGGTCGCGACGCCACACCCGCCGAACAAGCTGCCGCACAACATGATCGCGATGTGCTCGGCGCGCTCCCGGCGCCACTGGAACGCGAACTCGTCCACCTGGCCGCCACGCTGATCAGGCAGACACCACACGGACCGATATCGGAGACCTTGCGGGCCCGGTTCGACCGGCTCCGCACAGCGTGGGAGGTCCCTGACGGCCCGGCAACCGCGCGACTACGCCAGCGGAACGAGTAGCTTGCGCGTATCCGCCTGCCGGTCCGATGGCACCCCCGGAATGTGCGATCCGCGGCAATCGAGAGGGCCTTCCCTGTTTCACGTGCGATTTCCAGGGAATTCGGGGACGCATGAAGGACGTACTCGAACGTGAGAGCAAATGGGCGGTCGACCGGGACTTCACTTTTCCCGGACTGGACGACGTTGTCGCGAACAGCCGCACCGAGGAGAGGCTGGTCGAGCTGACAAGTACCTATTTCGACACCGCCGAGCGAGACCTGCTCGCTCACGATCTGACGTTGCGCCGCCGTGAGGGAGACGATGAATCGGGCTGGCAGCTGAAGATCCCCCATACGAGCGGTCGCGTCGAAGTGACCGCCCGATTATCGGACGAGCTACCGCCTGAACTCGCCGAGGTCGTCATCGGCGCGACGCTCGGCAGGCCGCTGAACGCGGTCGCCAGGATTCATACATTGCGCCGTCGTCACCGCATCCTCGGTTCGGACGGCGAACTGATCGTCGAGATCGATGACGACCTTGTGGACTCGACCGCAGCGGACCGGCCTGCGGAACTGGTTGCCTGGCGTGAGATCGAGGTCGAACTCGGCCCGCACACCGAAAAGATCCCGGCCATATTGCGGGACCGGCTCACCGAAGCGGGCGCATGCGCGTCGGGCGATCGCTCCAAGCTGTCGCGCGTTCTGCCGGAGCGATCCGGACCGCCCGTCACCGGTTCACGGGCCGAGCATGCGATGCACGACTACATGACCGCGCAGATCGACCTGATCTTCGTCGGCGACGTCCGGTTACGCCGAGGCGAGGAACCGATCCACGACACCCGCGTCGCGACGCGGCGACTGCGTAGCACGCTGCGCGTGTTCGGCAAGCTGCTGGACCGGGACGCGATCGGCGAGATCGACAATGAGCTGAGATGGTACGCAGCGCTGCTCGGCGACATCCGTGATTGCCACGTCCAACGGCGACGGCTCGCCGACAAGCTCAACGCCCTACCGCCCGAGCTCGTCCTGGGTCCGGTCGCTGCGCGGATCGACGCGACGCTGCTGGCACGGCAGCTGCCGAGCCGCAATGCCCTCGCCGAGGCAATGAACTCGCCCCGCTACCTGCGACTGCTCGCGACGCTGCAGACGTGGAGAACACGGCCGCCCTTCGCGCAGCGGATCCGGGGGCGACAGCTGGTGACCCGAGCCCGCCGTGCCGCCGACAAAGCCGACCGGCGGTTGGCGACCGCATTGCAGAACCACCGGCACGAATCGCTGCACCGCGCGCGTAAAGCCGCCAAACGCGCACGCTACGCCGCCGAATTGCACCAACCGGTCCGAAAGTCCGCCCGTGCGAAGTCGAATATGAAGCACTACAAGAGAATTCAGCGGCTACTCGGCGACTACAACGACAGCGTCGTCTCGACCGAATTCCTATGGCGAACCGCGACAGCGGCGGGCACGGCAGGCGACGAGAACGGCTTCACCTACGGCCTGCTCTACGCCAACGAGACGCAAGCCATCGGGGGCGCGCTCCAGAGTGTCGCGGCAGTCGCCGCCGGGGAATAAAGACACCGCCCGGCCTCTCTCGGGGTTCGACGGCGATCTCACCGGAAAGTCCGAAGCGGAAAATCAACGCCGACAGCGCATCCCGACTCGGCCGACGGGCCAGGGCGGCGACCGGGCGTGCCAGTTCGGATACCGCCCCTGAGCGCCTCAGGAAACCCGGCATAGCGGATAATCGGGTCATGAACACTCCGGCCGAACTGCCCGCGGAATCGCTGGTGTGGGCTGCGGGAGCATATCCGGGACCGCAGACGGGCGGTTTCCGGTTCTGGTTCGCCACCCGCCGTTGGGAATGGTCTGCCGAGCTGTATCGCATGCACGGTTACACCCCTGGCGAGGTCGAGCCGACCACCGAACTGCTGCTGGCCCACAAACATCCCGATGATCGCGGCAAGGTCGCCGAGACGATCACCCGCTCGGTCTCGCTGGGAGAGCCGTTCTCGAGCCGCCACCGCTTCATCGACACCCACGGGATCGAACACCATGTGATGGTGGTGGCCGACCGCATCCTCGACCAGGGCCGCGCGGTCGGCACGACAGGGTTCTACGTCGACCTGGCGGGCACCCTCATCCGCGCCGAGCACGACGCGCTCGAGGAGCGGATGCCCGAGGTGGTCGAGGCGCGCGCGGTGATCGAGCAGGCCAAGGGTGTGCTGATGCGCATGTACCGCATCAGCCAGGAGCAGGCGTTCAAGCTGCTGGTGTGGCGGTCCCAGGAAACCAACACCAAAGTCCGGGCCCTGGCCGAACAGCTGCTGTGCGAGCTGCCCAACGTCCCGCCGGCCGAGCCCGGAACGGTATCGGCGTTCGACCACATCCTGCTGACCATGCACGAACGCATTCCCCGCTGAAGGATCCCCGCCGGTTCCGGCTGTGGCGCGCGTGTGGTGTACCGCGCGGCGGCGGAGGGCAGTCGGTGCCGACCCACGGCCGCGTCGGGAGCTTGGCCGTCGGCGTCGAGGAGTGCCCGCGGCGCTCAGATGCTGAACAAGGTGACCTTGGACAGGTCGACCACCACCGCACCGCACAACCCGAATCCCGATCGGGGCGAGGTCGACGGCGCACCGGGTAGCGGGTCCGCCCGGCGATAGGAACAACGAATCGCGTTGCAGGCAAAGAAAATCCGAAGCCTCTGCTAGGAGAGGCCGGCGGTAGATTCGGAACCACGTTCGGCGCCGGGCAATTGGCGCCGTCACACCGTCGATGACGAGGGGTCCGGTCGCCTGCGATGATCGAGGACAATGCACTGTCGGTCGGGGACTATTCCGAGGCGTTCGACACCGGAAAGTCCGAGCCGCGCAAGAAGACGATCAGCAATCCCTATATCCACCGGCTGCAACGCCGGCATTTTCTGCTGTTCGATATCGCGCCGATCATCGGCACGGTGGCGGCGGTGGCGTTTCTGTGGGTGCGGCCGTTCGGGATTCTCGAATTCGCGCTGCTGTTCACGATGTGGCTCCTGACCGGGCTGGGCGTGACCGTCGGCTATCACCGGCTGTTCACCCATCGCACGTTCAAGGCCGCGCCATGGGTGGCGACGATGCTGGCGATCCTGGGGTCGATGGCGGGGCAGGGTGGTGTGCTGTCCTGGGTGGCGCTGCACCGCCGCCATCACGAATACAGTGACCGCGAGGGGGATCCGCACTCCCCCAACCTGTCCGGTGATGGGTTCGCGGGCGCGCTGCGCGGGCTGGCGCATTCGCATTTCCTATGGATGCGACGGCACGAGTATCCGAATATCGTCCATTACGCGCCCGATCTGATCCGGGATCGCCGGCTGGTGCGGGTGGCGCGGTTGTACTACTGGTGGGTCGCGCTGGGCCTGGCGATTCCGGCGGTGATCGGCGGAGTGGTCACCCTGAGCTGGACCGGTGCGGTGAGCGGGCTGCTGTGGGGTGGTCTCGCACGCATCTTCGTGCTGGAACACATTGTGTGGGCGATCAATTCGTTCCTGCACATGTTCGGCACCCGGCCCTACGAATCGCGGGAGAACAGCCGCAACGGCGGTGTCTTCGCCCTGATCAGTCTCGGCGAATCCTGGCACAACAATCATCACGCCTTCCCCGAATCCCCCTCCTTCGGATTGGACTGGTACCGGCTGGATCCCGGTTACTGGCTGATCCGCACGCTGTCGGCCCTGGGCCTGGCGTGGGATCTGAAGCTGCCCTCCGAGGCCCGCATGGCCACCAAACGCATTGCCTGAGAAAGGGTTCACTCGCCATGACCGAAGCAGTCGATACCAGCAAAGCGGCCATCGTCGGCTGGTGCCAGGAATATCTCGCCGATTTGATGGAGCTGCCCGCCACCGCCATCGATCCGCTCGCCGACTTCGACCGGCTCGGCGTCGATTCGGCGCTGGCGGTGGCCCTGCTGATCGAGGTCGAGGAGCGCTACGGCGTGGACCTCTCCCCCGAGGACCTCTACCGCAACCCGAACCTGGACGCGGTCGCCGAATACCTGCATCAGCAGACCACCCGGAACGTTGCCTGATATGACCGCCGTCGATACCGAGCGGACCGCGGCCGCCGCGGCCGCGGTCCGCCATCACTACGACGTCGGCAACGAGTTCTACCGACTCTGGCTGGACCGGACGCTCAGCTACTCCTGCGCGCTGCGCGAATCCCCCGATGACACACTGGAGATCGCGCAGAAGCGCAAGCTGCGCCACCACCTCGACGCCATCGAGGCCGAACGGGCCCGCACGGTGCTCGATATCGGCTGCGGATGGGGCGCGGTCCTGCAGCGGGTCTCCCGGCAGCCGGCCTGCCAGCACGCGGTCGGCCTCACGCTCAGTGCCGAGCAGGCCGATTATGTTCGGGCGCAGCGGTATTCCGGTGTGGAGGTGCGGGTCGAGGACTGGCTGCACTACGAGCCCCGGCAGCGATTCGACGGCATCATCTCCATCGGTGCGTTCGAGCATTTCGCCCGCCCCGATGACACGCCCGAGCAGAAGATCGGCGTCTACCGGGAGTTCTTCACCCGCTGCCGCGAATGGCTGCAACCCGGCGGCGCGCTGTCGTTGCAGACGATCGCGTACGCCAATATGACCGCGGCGCAGGCGAACACGTTCATGCAGCGCGAGATCTTCCCCGATGCCGAGCTGCCGACGCTGCCCGAGATCACCGCCGCGGCCGACGGCCTGTTCGAGGTGAGCGCGGTGACCAACGGCCGCCTGGACTACGCGTGGACCTGCGCCGAGTGGGCGCGGCGACTGCGCGAGAACCGCGCCGCGGCCACCGAGCTGGTCGGCCCCGAGGTGGTGGAGCGGTATCTGCGCTACCTGAAGATGTCCGCCCTGGGCTTCCGCATGGGCAAACTGGCCTTGTTCCGGCTGATCCTGCGACCCTACGGGGACGGGTTCTTCGCCGCCGGGGAGCCCGCCGCATGACCGTGCACGCCACGCGGGCGGCGGATCCGGTGCGCCCGCGCCCCCGGTTCAATCCGTTCGGCGCCGAGTTCCGCCGCGACCCCTACCCCATGTACCGGGCGCTGCGGGAGACCCGGCCGGTGCACAAGACCCTCGGCATGTGGGTGATCACCCGGCACGCCGACGCGAAAGCCGTCCTGCACGACCGCTCCTTCAGCGCGGGCCTGATCCCGCAATTGGTCGGTGAGCAGGCCCGCCGGCTCGGCCACGACGACGTGGCACGCATCGAACGGCTGGGTCGAAAGTCCCTGGTGTTCACCGACAATCCCGATCACGCGCGGCTGCGCGGGCTGGTGAACCGGGTCTTCACCGCCCAGGCCGTCGCCGCGTTGCGCCCGGCCGCCACCGCGTTCACCGCCGCGGCATTGCGACGCGCCCACGACGCCGGGGGCATGGACGTGATCGCCGATTTGGCCGCGCCCCTGCCGGTCTCGGTGCTGTGCGAGTGGATGGCGCTGCCGCCCGATCTGGGTGAGCAGGTCGCCGGGTGGACCCACGACATCCGGTTCCTGCTCGAACCCGGGATGATGAGAGCAGAGGACTTCACCCGGGTCCGCGTGGTGGTCGAGGAGTTCTCGACCGCACTGTCGGGCGTGCTGGACGCGCGTCGCCGCACCGCGGGCCCGGATCTGATCAGCCGTCTGCTCGCCACCCGCACCGCCGGCGGGGACGCGCTCAGCGAGGAAGAGTTGATCTTCGTCTGCATCATGAGTTTCGTCGCCGGCAACGAGACCACCAAATCCCTGATCGGCAATGGCCTGCTGGCCCTGCTGGACCATCCCGATCAGGCGGACGCACTGCGCCGCACCCCCGAACTGCTTCCGGCCGCGGTGAGCGAGGCCCTGCGCTACGACTGCCCGCTGCAGCTCACCAAACGGCTGGCCACCCGCGATGTCGAACTCGGCGGGGAGACCATCCGCGCCGGCGATCAGGTCCTGGTGTGCCTGGGTGCGGCCAACCGTGACCCCGAGGTCTTCGCCCGGCCGGACGAATTCGATCTCGCCCGGGGCGGTGCCGGGCATCTGGCGTTCGGGCACGGCATGCACGGCTGCCTGGGCGGGCAGCTGGCCGAGCTGATGGCCGAGGTCGCCTTCACCCACCTGATCCAGCTGAACCTGCGCCCGTCGACCGGCGAATTCACCTGGCAGGACCACAGTTTCATCGTGCGTGGCCTGCAAACCCTGCCCGTGGCGATCGGAGCCGCCGCATGAGCCCCGCACTGTTGCCGGAGATCCTGCGCCGCCGCGCCGCCGACGAGCCGGACCGCACCGCCTATATCCTGCTCGACGACACCGGCGCCGAGGCGGCCACCCTCACCTACGGAGAACTTCACGCACGCGCGCTGGCGGTCGCACAGCACCTCGAATCCCGATGTGCCCGTGGCGATCGCGCGATCCTGGTGTTCCCGCAATGCCTGGAGTTCATCGTCGCCTATTTCGGCTGCCTGTACGCCGGGGTGATCGCCGTTCCGCTGAATCCGCCACGGCGCGACCGCATCCAGCAGGCCACGCTGTCGATCGTGCGCGACTGCACGCCCGCGGCCGTGCTGAGCCTGGACGCGGTCATCGAACCGCTGCGGGCCGCGCTCGCGCCACTGTGCGATGCGACCGTGTGGCTCGGAGTCGACCGGATGCCGACGGACGCGACGGGATTCGAGCCCGCCCGCCCGGCGCCCGCGGATCTGGCGTTCCTCCAGTACACCTCCGGCTCGACCGGCGCGCCCAAGGGTGTGATGGTCACCCACGGCAATCTGGTCGCCAACGAGGAGATGATCCGGCTCGGTTTCGGCCACGACCGCGACTCCACCGTGGTCGGCTGGGCGCCGTTCTTCCACGACCAGGGCTTGATCGGCAATGTCCTGCAACCGGTATACATCGGCGCGACGGCGATCCTGATGTCGCCATCGGCGTTCATCCGCCGTCCGCTGCTGTGGCTGTCGACCATCACCCGCTATCGCGCGCACACCAGCGGTGGACCGAACTTCGCCTTCGACGCCTGTGTCGAGCGGGCGATGCGTACCGAGCCGGCCGCCCTGGCCGGGCTGGACCTGAGCAGCTGGCGCGTCGCCTTCAACGGTGCGGAGCCCATCCGGCCGGACACGCTGCGCCGCTTCGGTGATGCCTTCGGCCCCTACGGTTTCCGCGACGGTTCCTGGTACCCCTGCTACGGGCTGGCCGAGGCGACCCTGCTCGTCACGGGCAGCACGCCCGGCCGCGGTCCCCGGCTGCTGGACGCCGACATCGACGAGCTCCGCGCGGGCCGCGTCTCCGCTACCGCCGGTCCACGCGCCACGACCGTCGCCGGTTCCGGCCGCCCGCTGGCGAACGAGGACCTGCGCATCGTCGATCCCGCCACCGGCACGGCCTGCGCGCCGGGCCGGGTCGGGGAGATCCAGATCTCGGGAGCCCATGTGACGCAAGGCTATTGGCGCAATCCCGAGGCCACGGCGCGGGCTTTCGCCGACGGGTACCTCCGCACCGGCGATCTGGGTGCGCTCGTGGACGGTGAACTCTACGTGGTGGGCCGGTCGAAGGACCTCGTCATCATCCGGGGCCGCAACTACTACCCGCACGACATCGAACGGACCGCCCAGGCCGCCCATCCGGCAGTGCGAGCGGGCGCCTGCGCCGCCTTCGCGATCGCGTCCGCGGCCGGCGAGAAGCTGGTGATCGTCGCCGAGATCCGGCGCGACGCACTCGCCGAGCCCGCCGAGGTGCGCGGCGCGATCAACGCGGCGGCACTCGGTGAACACGAGCTCGCCCCAGCCGAGATCGTGCTCGCCGCCCCCGGCCAGGTGGAGCGCACCAGCAGCGGCAAGATCATGCGCACCGCCGCCCGCACCCGTTATCTGGCAGGCGAATTCGAGCCTTGGAATCCGCTCGCCGACACACTCACCCCCACACCGAGGAGTTGACCATGACCTGGCAGGCATCGAATCCGGATTTCGCGGCGGCTGTGACGGCGGCCGTGCTCACCATGCCCGCGGCCCGGCATCTGGGCTTCGAGTTCGGGCGGGTCGAGCCGGGCGAAGTCGAGATCGTGCAGCCCTTCCGGCCCGAACTCACGCAGCACAACGGCTATTTCCAGGGCGGGGTGCTCGGTTCGCTGGCCGATTTCGCCGCCGGATCGGCCGCGGGCACCCTGCTGCAGCCGGGGTGGGTGAACATGACCATCGACTACACGGTCAAGATTCTCGCCCCGGCCAAGGGCAAGCAGGTGATCGCGCGCGGGCGCGTGCTCAAGCCGGGCGCGCTCGTCACCAATGCCGCCGCCGACGTGTTCTCGGTCGAGGACGGCGTCGAAACCCTGTGCGCCACCGCACTGGTCACCATGCGGAACGTGAAGCTGGGCTGAGCGGCGAACATCCACCGAGGAGAACCATGCCGACAGCTGACATCCACGGCGTCCCGATCGCCTTCTCCGACACCGGGGTCCCCGCCGGACGGCCGGACGCGCACACCATCGTGTTCGGTCACGGCCTGCTCTTCGGCGGCTGGATGTTCGAACCCCAGATCGAGGCGCTGCGTCACGAATTCCGCTGCGTCACCCTCGACTGGCGCGGTCAGGGCGATACCCCCGCTACCTCCGGCGGTTACGACATGGACACCCTCACCGCCGACGCCGCGGGCCTGATCACCGCCCTGAGCCTCGCGCCGGTGCACTGGGTCGGCCTGTCCATGGGCGGTTTCATCGGCCAGCGCCTGGCCGCCCGCAACCCCGAACTCCTGCGCTCGCTGACCCTGCTCGACACCAGCGCGGACCCCGAGCATCCGGCCAAGATCGGCGAATACAAACGCCTCGCCCTGGCCGTGCGCCTGATCGGCTTCCGCCCCTTGCGATCCCGCGTCGAACCGCATATGTTCGGCCCCGCCTTCCGCACCGCCCGGCAACACCGTCCACTCCTGCACGAGTGGTCGTCCCGCGTGCACCGCACCGACCGCGCCGCCCTCCGCAAAGCGGTGCACGCCGTCGCCGACCGCCCGGGCGTCGCCGCCGAACTCTCCGCGATCACCACGCCCACCCTCATCGCCGTCGGCGCCGACGATCACGCCACCCCGCCCACCCACGCCCACCGCCTCGCCGACCTGATCCCGCACGCGAGCCTGCACATCATCGACGACTGCGGCCACACCAGCACGCTCGAACAGCCCCAGCGCGTCACAGACCTGCTGACGACCTTCCTGCGCGAAACCCCCGCGTGATTACGGCTGATGTGGGCGCCGCGAGAGTGCTTGCGGCGCTTCGAAACAGCCTCGGCAGTTGAATTGGAAGTCGATCCGGCCGTCGAGGCGGACGTAGCCGGCCGGCACACTAAAGCACATATGCGGTCGGGTGTGCTATCAGGAGAAAGCGCATCCCGCGGCATGACCGGAAGTCCTGTATCGCAGTCGATCTCGCTTACTCGGATAGCTCGCCCAGTGGCAAGGCAAGACATTTCGGATGCGGGAGCACACCTGCGCACGGCCCGTGGGGTCCAACTGGGCGAAAAGTCACTTCAGGCGCGTGGAACCCATCGAACCCTTGCACTACAAGGGTTTCCGCAGATAGCTGCCACCCTCTGCATGGTCGGCCTTACCGTGACTTTCCAGCCGTGCGAACCCCACGGGCCTATTCACCTCGCGTGGGTGGGGGCACGGGTTGGTGTGTGCGGCTGGTTTTGGCGCGGTAGAGCGCGCGATCGGCGGCATCGAGCAGGGTGTCGGCCGCTTTGCCCGCGACGGGGCTCACCACGACGCCGATGCTGGCTGATACCGGCAGCCGGTGTGCGCCGACGGTGACCGGTGGGGTCAGCGCGGATCGCAGTCGGTCGGCGACCGCGCCGACCTTGCGGTCGTCGGCGGGCGGGGCGACGAGGGTGATGAATTCGTCGCCGCCGAGACGAGCGGTCATACAGTCGTATTCGCGCAGGCTCTCGCGAAGCCGATCGGCGACGGTGACCAGAACCTGGTCGCCGGTGGCGTGGCCGTAGTGGTCGTTGATCTGTTTGAACCGGTCCAGATCGGTGAAACACAGCCCGATCAGGTCGCCCCGGGTCGCGGTGGCAGCGATCGTTTCGATCCGTTCCAGTAACTGGCGGCGGTTGGGCAGGCCGGTGAGCTGATCGTGGCGGGCCTGCCAGTGCAGTTGTTCCTGTAGCCGGTGTCGTTCGGTGACGTCTTCGACCACGCCGAGGCCGAAGTCGTCCTGCCCGCCGGTGGCCGGTACATAGGTGACCGCGAACGAAGCCCATCGGATGCTGCCGTCGGCGCGCACGAGCCGCCGCTCCATGCACACGGTACCCGTGCGCGCCGCGAGCAATCGGCCGAAGATCATCGCGTTGACCTCGGCCCGATCTTCCGGATGGGAGAACTCGTGAACCGTGATCCGCTCCAGCGCCTGGATCGGTACACCGAGCAGCGCACTCATGGCCCGGTTGGCGTAGAGCAGCTCGCCGTCGGTGTCGCCGAAAGCGATCGCGATCGGCGAGTTCTCGACGGCGATCCGGAACATCTCGTCCGGAACCGGCCACGGCGGCCCCGGGTGCGCGGCGGGCTCGGTCGTCGGGGTCCGTGACTGCCGCAGTGCCTGCCGGTGGCCTCGAGCGATCGCGTCGAGCAGCGTGCCGGCACGTTCGTCGGCATCCGATCGCGGGCTGCGGGCGGCGATGCGGTACAGCACCGCTGCCGCCCGCGGTGGCCGGTGCCGCCGGATCGAGCAGGCCCGCAGCCACCAGGGCCGCGCCGGCCCGTGCGCCCACCGCGTCGTCGAAGGGCTCGCTGTTCACCCCGGCAGCCAGATCATCGACCAACGTGTCCAGCACGCCCCGCGCGGGCTGCGGCGTCGGCATCTCACCGGTGGCCGTCAGTGCCCGCGACCACTGCGACACCAGCGCTACGCGCTCGAGTTCCTCCATCGCGCGTTCCCTCGGTCATTCCCTACTCCATCGAGAATAATCCTGAGAACAAGTGTCTCTTCCGCCAAGTTCCGGTGAGGGGTGCGGTCTCGCGCCCCGTCGGCGACGGCCTGCAGCTCGTCGCCGAACCGGGCGCCGCGTGGGCCGCCGGCCAACCCCTTACGGGCGGGCAGTTGTTCGGCCCGCCGCCGCTGGACGGGGACGTGTGGGTCGGGATCGCCGGCGCCCGGGCAGCAGCCCAAGACCATCACCTCGTTCCTGTCGAGCAGATGCGCGCGCTGCTGGCCGACTCGCATCGGATGCGACTCTCGCGCGCCGGATCCGAGTAGCCGACGACGGCTCTCTGTCTGGCCTGACCAGCGGCAGTTCCGATGGTTGCGGTGTC
>NZ_BAGC01000113.1 GCF_000308655.1 Nocardia niigatensis NBRC 100131
AGCCTATCCCGTCCCGGTCTTTCCCTCGACCACACATCAAGCCCTAACCTGCGCATATGACGATTCAACTGACCGCGGTACCCGTCGCCGGGATCGATCGATCTGAGTGTCAATTCGAAGTCGGACGTGTCCGGCCGAACACAGGAGGTTTCCATGGCTAAGGGCTACTGGGTCAGTGTCTACCCCGCCATTTCCGACCCTGAGAGGCTGACTGCCTACAACAAGCTGGCCCGTCCGGCTGTCCACGCTGGGGGCGGGCGCGTCCTGTCCCGTGGCGGTCGAGTCGTCGCCCACGAGGCCGGAATCACGCAACGCGTCGTTCTGATCGAGTTCGACAGCTTTGAACAGGCCGTCGCGGCATACGAGAGCGAGGCATACCAGAAGGCGCTGGTGGCCCTCCCCGACGGCGTCGAGCGCGACTTCCGCATCATCGAAGGCATCGACTGACCGGCGGGCCCAGCCATCGCTGAGCATCCGTCACCTGATACGCACACGGTGCTGAACGACGACTCACGAGACGAGTTCGAAGCCATGCCCCCGTCTCAGTTCGTCGTCGACGTCCTCGACGGCCTGATCCCTGTCGGGCGGATCGAAGAAGCGACGCGAGGTCCGGGCCAGCTGGACTGTCTCGCTGACCTCGTCGACGAAACTCACTCTCGCCCGAAGCGAACCGCTTCTCACACGACAGATCGGTCCAGCGAACACAAGGCTTCGATGACCAGGGGCGCATCCTGCATCCATCTGCCGTGTGCCCCGTCGGGGCTACTCAGAGTACTGATATACAGTTTGAAGAACCGCAGTTCAAGACCTCTTTCGAGGGGTTTCGATCTGCGGTTTCGCTGTTGTTGAAGTAGCCCAGGGGCGCGCCTGGCTGCGCCAGGACGGCGCACTGCTCACCGACCCGCTCACCGGCATCCACGACCCGAACGGCATGGGCGCCATGTTCTTCGCCGTCCTGGCCGCCGCAGCCCAGATCGAACGCAACTACATCCGCGAGAAGACTCTCGAAGGCCAAGCCACCGCCGCGGCGAAAGGCAACCACGGCGGACGCCCCAAGGTCATCGACGAAGACATGCCGACGTTCGCGCAGGCGCTTAAGGACAAGGGCGTCCCCGTGCCCGAGATCGCCAAGAAGATCACGATCAAGACCGGCAAGAACGCCGGGCGACATCCCTCTGTCGCCTCGCTGTACCGCGCCTTCGCCGACGCCGAACCGGACAAGCACGGGTAACCGGCGGGAACGCCCGCCGTCAACGGCGTCCATGACGTCGGTCAATGCTCAACGCCAACCACTGTTCCATTGCTCCCCGAGGCCGTCGTCATGATCAATCACGACCCCTGAGTCGGGAATCACCAGCCGAAACGCTTAGCGCGACTTTCCGCGTCACTGGACCCCATGTGCCGACATGCCGGTGTGACGCCGTGCCGTCCGAGATTGCTGGAGCGGCTGCGTTCGGCGTCGAAACCTCTGCAGCGGCAATGCCGTTTGCAAACGCTCTATGCCGATGACCGAGCGGCTTTTGTTGCCCGAAGACCTATTCAGCTACGTGTAAACCATCGGTGCTCGATTGCCTGACGAGCCATCGTCCAGGCGGTTTCGAATTCCTCAGCCGTCATTTCGTCGAGGGCACTTCCCTCGACGTCCCAATCGTCGGCGCTGCTCTCCGCGAGGACACCGTATTTGCCTTCATATGCCTGAACTGCAGCAATGCCCCCGTGGTCTCGTGCATGCATTACCTCCGCGAGCGACGCGGCCGTGACCGGACCACCGTCAGCACCTCGAAGATCGACCTGCCGGTTCGGCCGGCCATCGTCATCGAGTTCGATCAGGAGCCAGATGTCCTCGTCCGCGTAGTAGTCGCGAATCCACCTCATCCGACCAGTATTACGGCTATCGGCCACTACCGAGGAAACGTACGGACATGCCGCATACCGCGCTGACCGAACCGGCCAGCGCGGGGCATCGGAAGATCAAGTGGCCGTGCCGATCCGAGGTCGGCGGAACGTCCGCAACTGCCGAATTGAGTGCCTTTCGATGGTTCGTCCCCTGGCCGTTCGGGTGAGGATTACCAAGACGGCGAGGATGCCGGTCGGGGTGAGTCGGCCCGGACGGCTCCATATCGAGCCCGGGCGGTGAAGTCGCTTTCGGCGCGGTGCACCACAACCCGACCGACGCAACCGGTGCCGGGTCCGGCCCCTCGGATTCGCCCGTACCTACCGGAAGGCATCCACCCCGGTCAGTTCAGCAGAAACAGCCCACAACCGGGCGGCTTGTTCGGGGTCGACGGCATACGGTTTGACCCCGGTACGCCGGTCTCCGGTTGCCAGTTCGGCTACATCGCAGTCTTCACAATAGAGCCCACCCAGGGCGTCGAGTTTGTCGTTCGTCGCGGCCCAGAGTTGTGTTGCCGCACCCTGCTCCGGAGTCTTGAAATCGATAAAAGCACCCGCCTTTGCCTGCGCGACCAACTCGTCGGTATCGAGATGCCGCGCGAGATTAGTGGCGATACTGCCAGGATGAACCGAAAAAGCGTGCACTCCTTGGCTTTCGGCGAGGCAGTCGAGGTGCACCGCGAACAGGCTGTTGGCGGTCTTGGCCTGGCCGTAGGCTTGCCACTTGTCGTATCCGTGCTCGAAATGCAGATCGTCCCAGTGGATTCCGGCGGCGAAGTGCCCCCGCGATGAAACCGATACGATCCGTCCTCCGGAGGCGATCGCTGGCCAGAGCCGGTTGACAAGCGCGTAGTGTCCGAGGTGGTTGATGGCGAACTGTGCCTCCCATCCCGGTCCGACACGGGTTTCCGGGCATGCCATGACACCGGCATTTCCGACGAGGATGTCGACGGCCCGCCCGGTGGCCAGGAATCGCTAGGTGAAGGCGGCGACACTGTCGAGATCGGCGAGGTCCATTTCGTCGACCTCCACCCTGTCGAGGTCTCGAACCGCGTCGGCGGCCTGCTCAGGCCGCCGCGCCGGCACCATCACCCGAACTCCGGCATCGGACAACGCCTTTGTTGTTTGCAGCCCGATGCCCGAATATCCGCCCGTGACGATGGCCGTGCGTCCCGTCAGATCGATACCCTCGAGCACCTCCGCCGCCGTACTCGTCGCGACGAACCCGGAGCCGATCACCCGCTGACCGGAGCCTGTACTGCTGGTCGATGTCATGCGTTCCCCTCCAAAAAGCGCGTTCCGCGCCACCCGACCGCGAATACTAGAACCCGTTCTACCATGCTTCTGGCCGCGTACAGTGCGGGCCCACTCGCGCGAGCATCGGTCGCCGCTCACGCCTACCTGACCCTCCAGGCGACCGGAAACAGATACGCCCAAATTGTCACCTCGCCCGGCGAAATGTTGCGAGGCAGATCCAACCGCTACCTGGACCCGCCATACCGAATGTCCGCGGAACAGGAAGCCCTCATGCGCGCCCGCGGCTGGTCGAAACCGCCGGACAACGGCACGGTGAATTGGGCAAAGGACCTCTACCCGCCTTCGTCCTCCGACGACTACACCAACCTGGACGCTGTCATCCATGTCCTGTCGGCAACCCTGTCCGTCCCCGCCCCCACCGATCTGCAAGTCCAAGCCTGGCGAGACGGCCTCTCCCAAGTCTTCCCGGTCGAAGTGCTGGGCCTGACCCGCGTCCCCCGGCCCTACCAATCGATCCGACTCGCTCGCATGCCACGAAGGAAGCAGCCCAAGCTACTCGGTATTGCGTGAAGGTTCTTGCGTCGCGCCCGGATCCGGCGCACGCCGTAGCCGCTACCGGTTGCGTCCAATAGCGTGGTGTAGCAGCAGCGATCGGTTGTTGAGTCTGTCGTAATCCCCGGACAGCAGGGTGGCCACCGCGTGATCCTTCAGAAGACCTACCAAGTCGCTCCGAAGGAAGAAGACCACGCGATGACCAGTCTCCAGCCTATCGACCCTGCCAAGCCCTTCGCCGAATAATTGGCGATGGCCGGCGCGGACCTGCTGCGCGCCATGGTGTCGAGTTTCGTGCAGACCCTGATGAGCGCCGAGGCCGACGCCGCCTGCGGCGCCGGCTACGGCGAACGCAGCGACGAGCGCGTCAACCACCGCAACGGCTACCGCCACCGCGACTTCGACGCCCGCGTCGGCACGATCGACGTGGCGATCCCGAAACTACGGTCCGGCAGCTATTTCCCGGATTGGCTGCTCGAACGCCGCAAACGCGCCGAACGGGCCCTGACCTCGGTGGTCGCCACCTGCTATCTGCTCGGCGTCTGGACGAGGCGGATGGAGAAACTCGTCGAATCCTTGGGCATCACAAGCCTTTCCAAGTCGTAGGTGTCGATGATGGCCCGCGATCTCGACGCTCAGGTCGAGGCGTTCCGCACCCGCCCACTCGACCAAGGCCCATATACGTTCGTCGCCGCGGACGCGCTGGTGCTGAAGGTCCGCGAGAACGGGCGTGTTGTGAACGTTCACTGCCTGATCGCCACCGGTGTCAACGCCGACGGCTACCGCGAAATCCTCGGCGTCCAAGTGACTTCCGGTGAAGACGGGGCCGGTTGGCTGGCGTTCTTCCGCGACCTGGTCGCGCGCGGCCTGTCCGGCGTCGTACTGGTCACCTCCGACGCCCATGCCGGGCTCGTCGCGGCGATCGGGGCGACGCTGCCGGGCGCGAGCTGGCAGCGTTGCCGCACCCACTACACCGTGAACCTGATGAGCGTCTGCCCGAAATCGTCCTGGCCGTGGGTGCGCACTCTGTTGCATTCGGTGTTCGATCAAGCAGACACTGAATCGGTTGCCGCCCAATATGATCGGATGCTCGGCGCCCTGGCAGAGAAGCTGCCGAAGGTCGCCGACCACCTCGACACAGCCCGCGCGGACCTGCTGGCGTTCACCGCGTTCCCGAAACAGATCTGGCGACAGATTTGGAGCAACAATCCGCAGGAACGGCTGAACAAAGAGATCCGCCGTCGCACCGACGTCGTCGGGATCTTCCCCGACCGCGGCTCGATCATCCGCCTGGTCGGCGCCGTGCTCGCCGGCCAGCACGACGAATGGATCGAAGACCGCCGCTACCTCGGCCTGGACGTTGTGGCCCGCTCCCGCGGGCTCACCTCCGCCGACGAACAGGACGACACCGCACCAGCAGAACTCACCGCCTGACCGAACACCGGATCATGCGGTGACCACCCGAGTTACACCACGCCCTGGGACTTGACCCCCGTCGGCCAGATCGCCGCCGAGTTCGGTGTCACCCGACCCACCGGGCTGTATCGCAGCGTCCGAGCCGAGGACGGCACCATCTGGCTGATTCCGGCTCCGGGCGAGGCTGAGGGATGCCTCGTGGATGTCGTCGCGGGTCGACTGGCCACCCTTTCACTCTGTTAGGAGTCCGAAAGCCGATGCGCGAGATCCGGCAGATCGGCGCGGTCTCCGATGGGGGTGGCGGCCTCGAGGTGGACGACCGTTCAACGACCGCTCTCCGCGTAGCGCTGCTGGAGCATGCGCTTGACCAGTTTGCCGGTGGGCGTGCGCGGTAAGTCGTCGACAAAGTCCAGCGTCCTGGGGACCTTGTAATGGGCGATGCGTTCGCGGACATGCGCGATGAGTTCGTCCGCGAGGGCGGGTGTGGCGTCGACACCCTCCTTGAGCTGGACGACGGCTTTGACCTGTTCACCCATCTCCGGATGCGGGATGCCGATCACCGCGACGTCGAAAACGGCCGGATGCAGGGTGAGGATGTTCTCGGTTTCCTGCGGGTAGATGTTGACGCCGCCGCTGATGATCATGAAGGATTTGCGGTCGGTCAGGTACAGGTAGCCGTCCTCAACGAAACCGATATCCCCGACGGTTGTCCAATTGTCGTGCTCGGGATGCTCGGCGGCGCGGGTCTTCTCCGGGTCCTTGTGATACTCGAACGGCCTGACCTCACGTTCGAAATAGACGGTGCCGACTTCGCCGTCGGGCAGCTCCGCGCCGTTGTCGTCGCAGATGTGCACCGGCCCGAACATGCTGCGGCCCACCGATCCCGGCCGCTCGAGCCATTCGGCCGACGTGATGAGAGTCAGGCCGTTGGCCTCGGTCGAGGAGTAGTACTCCACCAGGATCGGTCCCCACCAGTCGATCATCTGCCGCTTGACGTCGGGCGGACACGGGGCTGCCGCGTGGACCGCCAGCCGCAGACTGGAGGTGTCGTAGGAGTCTCGGAGGTCTCCGAGTTGGAGCAGCCGCACGAACATCGTCGGCACCATCTGGGTGACCGTGACCTTGTAGTCCTGGATCGCGCGCAAGGCGCCTTTGGCGTCGAACTTCTCCATGAGGACGACGGTGCCGCCGTGGGCATGGGTCGCCCCGCACCAGCGCAGCGGCGCGGCGTGGTAGATCGGCGCAGGCGATAGGTAGACATCGTCAGGGCCGAAGCCGAAGGCCGCTCCGGCCAGCATCGTCAGCGGGTCACCCGGCTCGTCGACCTGGATCGGAAGCAGCGGCGGTTTGACGCCCTTGGGACGCCCGGTCGTACCGGAGGAATACAGCATGTCGCTACCGCGTGGCTGGTCGCGCAACCGGTTCATGCCCGCACCGGCGAGAAGCTCCTCGTAGTCGGCGTACCCCTGGGCCGAGCCGCCGAAGACGAAACGGTGCTCGATCTGCGGGAGCCGGTCCAGAACGCGCTCCGCCAACAGGACGACACCAGCCGAGGCGATGAGAACCTTGGCATCGCTGTCGGTGGCGATGAAAGCCACCTCGTCGACGCTCAGATGATGATTGATCGCGGTGAGATAGATGCCCGATCGAAGCGCGGCCCAGTAGATCTCCAGACATTCGGGCGCGTTGTCGCTGAGCATTCCGACCACGTCACCCTGCCGCAGACCGAGTTCGTACAGCGCGTACGCGAGCTGCGCGCTCCGTGTCTCGAGCTCGGCATAGGTCAGCGTTCGACCCGTTTCGGCCGTGATTACGGCCGGCTTGGCCGGGTAGATGGCTGCGTGGACGCCTGGGTACATGCGGACTACTTCCTCCGGTGAGTTTCAGGACCGACGAGGCAAACCCGTCAATTGCGTTCGCGGTTGCGGTCGGACCCTCCGACGTCAGATGTAATATGACTTATATTATCTTCGGGTCCCGGCGCGGATTCCGCAAGGTCCGATCGGCCTGACACAACCAGGGTTACGACTGAAGGAGGTTCCATGACGGCGATCGTTTCCGGTGGGACAAATACCGGGGCACCAACCGGCGAGGTGCGAATCATGCGAGTCGCGGCACGTGCTCAGATCGCCGAGAGCGTAGTCGAGCTGGTTCTCGAATACGAAGCCGACCTGCCGGTGTGGACGCCAGGGGCGCACATCGATCTCGTGCTCGGCCCCCATGTGCGCCAATACTCGCTGTGCGGTTCGCCCGAGGATCGGCACAGCTTCACTGTGGCGATCCTGCGTGAGGCCGAGGGCCGCGGAGGATCCGTCCTGGCATGTGACAACCTGGCGGTCGGCGACGCGGTCGAGGTCCAGGGCCCGCGCAACCACTTCCCGCTAACCGATGCTTCGAGGTACGTATTCGTCGCAGGCGGCATCGGCATCACCCCGCTCGTGCCGATGGTGCGGCAGGCGGCCGCCGAGAACGCCGACTGGCGCCTGCTCTACGGGGGCCGCACGCTGCGGTCGATGGCCTATGCCCGGGACCTCGCCGACGAGTTTCCGGATCGGGTTCGCCTGTGGCCGCAGGACACATGCGGACTGCTCGACCTCCGTTCGGAATTCGCCACCGTAGATACCGGCACGCTGATCTATTGCTGCGGTCCGGAAGCCCTATTGGCTGCGATCGAGGTTGCTACGGCGCACTGGCCCGCCTGCAGTCTCAGGACGGAGCGGTTCGCACCCAAAAACCGAGTCGATGTGCAGGACAACGAGTTCCAGGTGGTCTTCGCACGCTCCGGGATCACCGAGACGGTGCCCGCGGGAACCAGCATCCTCGATGTAGCGACGAAGGCCGGCATCTTCGTGCCGCGGTCCTGCAGCGAGGGTGTCTGCGGTACATGCGAGACGCAGCTCCGCGACGGCGAGCCCGATCACCGCGACTCCGTGCTGTCAGAGGAAGACCACGCCGAAGGCGCCTTCCTGCCGTGCGTCTCCCGATCCAAATCAGCTCGTCTCGTCCTCGACCTCTGATCGGCCGCCCCGGCCGTACCCGACCCGAAAGACTCCGATGTCGACCCACACTCACCACAACCCGCACACACCCGCTCGCGATGTCACACCCGAAGCGGCGGTCGCACGACTACAGGCGACCTTCACTTCCGGGAAGACCCGGCCGCTGCGCTGGCGACTGGAACAGCTGACGGCTCTGGAGCGTCTCCTGACGTCCGGGGAGGCCCAGATCGCAGCAGCCCTCGCCTCGGATCTCGGCAGGCCCCCGACTGACACCTTTCTCGGGGATATCGCCCCCACTGCCGCCGAGGCGAGGTACGCGCGCAAGCGCCTGAGGTCATGGACGAAGCCGGCCCGCGTCCATCTTCCGCTTGCCCAGTTCCCCGGGCGAGCATGGTACGAGTACGAGCCCCTCGGCGTCACCTTCCTCATCGCGCCGTGGAACTACCCGATCTACCTGGCACTCGGACCTCTGGTCGCCGCCATCGCGGCGGGTAACTGCGCGGTGATCAAGCCCTCGGAACACGCACCGGAGACGGCGCGAGTGCTGGTGGAACTGGTGGCAGAGCACCTGGATCCCGACGCGTTCGCGGTGCTCGAAGGCGGGCCGGACGTCACGCGGGACGTCCTGGCACAGGGAGTGGACCTCGCTTTCTTCACCGGGGGACCCGAGGTCGGAAAAGCCGTGATGGCCGCCGCGGCTCCCTATCTCACGCCGGTCGTTCTCGAACTCGGAGGCAAATGCCCGGTCGTGGTGGCCGAGGATGCGAATCTGCAAGTCGCCGCGCGCCGTATCGCGTGGACGAAGCTCATGAACTCGGGTCAGACCTGCGTCGCGCCGGACTACCTCTTGGTCGCGGACTCGGTGCTCGCCGATTTCGAGCGCGAGCTGGCGACGGCGGTGAGGGACATGAGCCCGAACGGCGACGGCGGCAAGCAACTGCCGATCGTGAATTCGCGCCACGCCGCCCGATTGCAGGGTCTGCTCGACGGTCACGGCGGCCGCATTCTCCAGGGCGGCCGTATCGATGCCGAACATGCCCGAGCGGACCTGACGATCATCGAGTCGCCCGACCTGGGATCGGCTTTGATGACCGAAGAGATCTTCGGTCCGCTGCTTCCGATCGTCCCGATCTCGTCGTTCGACGCCGCGCTGGCATATATTCGTCGCGGCCCGAAGCCGCTGGCGGCCTACGTATTCACCGAGTCCGGTGCGCTGCGCCGCCGTTTTCGCACCGCCGTCTCGGCGGGCGCGGTGGTCGCCAACCACATCGCGATGCACGTGTTAACACCCGCGCTGCCCTTTGGTGGCGTGGGCAACTCTGGTATGGGGGCTTACCACGGCAAATGGGGTTTCGAGACCTTCAGCCACCGGAAAGCGAATCTCGATCGGCCGACCACTATCGACCCGCGAATCGTCTATCCGCCTTACGGCAGGCTGGCGGAGCGCTTGCTCCGACGGATCTTCTGATCGGTCTCAGGCGCCGGATCCCGCGCGAGCGATTCCAGTCGCGCCATGACGACGCGCTCCAACTCGTCGAAGACAACGTTGAAGTCCTTGGTCGTGACAGGCGATCGCCACTGCTGCAGTCCTACCAGCAAGGTGATCGCCATGATAGCCAGGCGGTGGGCCTCGGCGCGGGTGCGGACGGCCGGCCGCAGCAGCTCGGTCACCGCTTTCAGACGCCGTTCGTCCACGCGCTTCTGCGCGTCAGCGACGACGGGGTTGGTGTGGGCCCAGGACCGGATTGCCGCCTCGGCCGCATGGGGAAGTGTCGCCGAGAGCTTCTTCATGGTGCGGATTCGAGCGACCGGATCCTCCGGCACGTTCGACAACGCGACGATCCGGTCGGTCTGAGACTGTTCCCAATAGGCGAGGAACTCGGTGACGAACCCGTCGAAAGAACCGAAATAGCCGTAGAACGAGCCTGTGGTGACCTGGAGGGCGCGGCACATCTCGTTGATCTTCAACCGTCCCGCTCCGTCGGTGCCGAGAATCCGCAGGGCGGTATCGAAGTAGTCCTCGCGGGTGACGAGCTGGCGCATATGCCCTTTCCCTTGAACGGCCGGTCGAGAAAATCCGAGTGAAGTGTAGGCGCCGTTATGTTCGATGTGAGGCACCGGCCGGGCCCGGAGGACGCACGGGACTATCCATAGCCAATGTAATGTAACTTATAGTTCATTTGTTGCAGTAGCACGATGTGGAGGAATCTCATGCCCACCAGCCATAGTCTGCGCAGCAAGCGCGTCGTCATCACCGGAGCGGGGCGAGGCATCGGCCTAGCCACCGCGCACGTGTTCCTCACCCGAGGCGCGCGGGTCGTGATCGGCGACATCGATCTGGACGCGGCCGAAGCGAGTGCCGAGCGCCTCGGGGCCGGCACGATCGCGCTGCCTCTGGATGTCACCGATGTCGCCTCGTTCGACACCTTCGTCGGAAAGGCGGAAAGTAGCCTCGGCGGCATCGACGTCCTCGTCAACAATGCCGGGGTAATGCCCATCGGGCCGTTCCTGGAGTTGTCGGCTCAGACCGAAGCGCGGTCGTTGCAGATCAATGTCCTCGGCGTGCTCACCGGTATGCGGCTGGCGCTGCGGCGGTTCGTCGCGCAGGGACACGGTCATCTGGTCAACGTTGCCTCCACCGCCGGCTTGGCCCCGATCCCGGGCGGGGTCACCTACTGTGCGGAGAAGGCTGCGATCATCCACGCGACCGAAGCGGCCCGGGTCGAGTTCGGTTCCGACCGGATCCGTTTCAGCTGCGTCATGCCGGCTTTCACCAACACTGAGCTGGTGTCGGGAACGGCGGGCCTGAAGCTGATTCGCAACGTCGAGCCGTCCGAGGTCGCCGAGGCGATTGCGGAAGCGGTCGAGACAGGGCGCAAGGACGTGTTCGTGCCCCGTGTCCTCGGCCCGCTGCTGAAAACGCAGCCGCTCCTCGGTCGCCACATCCGCGACGTGTTCAACCGGCGGACAGGCGCCTACGACACCTTCCTGACGATCGATCACTCAGCGCGCGCCGCCTACGACGCCCGGGTCGAGAACTCCTGATGCGCGTCGGACTGATCATCGATTACTCGGGCGGGTTCGAGGAAGCCGCTGAATTACTGCCGGCCTACGAGCAGGCAGGTCTCGGTCTCGTCAGTGTCGCTGAAGCCTATTCGTTCGACGCCGTAAGCATGGTTGGCTACCTGGCGGCACGCAGCAGCACGATTGAACTGTGCACTTCTATCCTGCAACTGTTCTCCCGGACTCCGACGCTGACAGCGATGACCGCCGCGGGCCTCGATAAGGTCTCGAAGGGCCGATTCACACTCGGGATCGGCGCCTCAGGTCCGCAGGTCGTGGAGGGCTTTCACGGCGTGCCCTATGACGCGCCGCTGGGACGCACACGCGAGATCGTCGAAATCTGCCGTCGCGTCTGGGCCCGCGAGGTGGTTCGGTTCGAAGGACGCCACTACCGGATTCCGCTACCCCCCGGTGCGGGAGGAACCGGTCTGGGGAAGCCGTTGAAGCTGATCAACCATCCGGTGCGGGCGCGCATCCCGGTGTCGGTGGCCGCCTTGGGACCGAAGAACGTAGCCTTGGCCGCAGAGATCGCGGAGTCCTGGCAACCGTTGTTCTTTCACCCGGGTTACAGTGACAAGGTGTGGGGCGATGCACTACGGGCCGGCTTCGCAGAGCGCGACCCAGCCCTGGGCCCCTTGGATGTGATGCTCCAGGTCCCGTTCTTCGTGGGCAATGCCACCACCGGCGTGCTGGGCGCGGTGCGGGCGCAGCTCGCACTCTACATAGGTGGCATGGGCGCACCGGAAAAGAACTTCTACAACCAGCTCACCCGGCGCTATGGCTTCGATGCGGCGGCCCAGAAAATTTCGAGCCTGTACCTGGCGGGCAGGAAGTCCGAGGCGGCTGCCGCAGTTCCGGAAGAGCTGGTGCGTGCGGTGTCACTGATCGGCACGCCGGGCGAGATCGCCACACAGGTCGCCAAGTTCTCCGCCGCGGGCGTGACTACACTGCTGGTGAATCCGCTGGCGGGCTCGCCCGAAGCGAAGGTCGACCAGGTGCGCCAACTGTGTGAGATGACGGGCTGAGCCGCTTCGATGCGGCCGTCTCCGTAGCGAACGACAACGGCGGGCCGGGACAATCATCGTCCCGGCCCGCCGTTGCCCCGTCAGTGTGCGGTCGTGTCAGTGCGCGATGGGGCATCCGGTGCTCGCGCGCATGCCTTTCACCGCCCCTGCGAAGTTACCGACCAACAGTTCCGGCTCGCCGAGTTCGAGGTTCGGGATCCGGTGGAACAGCTGATCGAACATGTGCCTCAGCATCTTGCGGGCCAGGAAGCTGCCGAGGCAGAAGTGCGGGCCTCCGCCGCCGAACCCTACGTGGCCGTTGGGGTTTCGGCTGATGTCGAATTGCCACGGGTTGTCGAAGACCGTCTCGTCCCGGTTCCCGGATGAATAGAACATCACGACCCAGTCGCCCTTGCGGATCTGCTGCCCGCCCAGCACCGTGTCGCGGGTCGCCGTGCGCCGGAAGGTCATCACAGGGGTGACCCAGCGAACGACTTCCTCCACGGCGGCGTCGATGCGTCCTTCGAAGTCCTCCATGAGGTAGGCAAGCTGGTCGCGATTCTCGAGGAAGACCTTGGTCCCGAGGCTGATGGTCGACCGCGTGGTGTCGTTGCCGGCGAAGGACATCAGCACGAACATCGACGCCAGTTCGTCCTCGGTGAGGGGTCGGCCATCCACCTCCGCCTGGACCAGGTTGGTCCAGACGTCGTCCCGTGGACACTGCTTGGTCATCTCCGCGAACTGCAGGCCAAGCGTCAGGTTCCCGACCAGCGCTTCGCTCATGACTTCGCCGGGCTCGCGGCCCTGGGTGATATCCGGGTCGTTCCAGCCGGCCAGCACGTCGGCATGGTGTGCGGCCTCGTCCCGGTACTCCGGCGGCAATCCCGCGATGTCGTAGAAGGTGTTCATCGGCATCTGCTTGGACACATGCTCGACGAAGTCGCCCTCCCTCACCACCAGGAAGTCGTCGACGATCGTGATTGCCCGATCCCGGATACGATCCTCGATCTTGGTGACCTGGCGAGGAGTGAACGCCGAGCTCATCAGCTTCCGCAGCCGCTGATGACGCTCGCCGTCCATCGCCAGGAACGACGACGCCGCCTCGAGCACGTCGCTGGGAATGTCCTCGAGTTGGACGCCCTCACCCGAGCAATAGGTCTCGGCATCCATCGAGACCTGCCGGATCAAGTCGTGGGTGACCACCGCCCAGTAACCGGGAATTTCCGGTACCGCGATGACACTGTCCACCGGCGGCTGCCAGCTCACCGGACTACGACGCCGAAGATCGGCGAAGGACTTGTCCCGCTCTTGTGGCGATAGCGCCCAGAACGCGCGACTGGACACGTTCACCGGATCGAACTCGCGCTCTCCGTTCACATTCGGTTCCATCGAACTTACGCTCCTTGCTCTTGGTTGATGTTCCACTCGATCCAGCCGACGCCCTCGATGCCGTCGCAGGTCCGGACCTTTGCCATGGCTCGTGGGAAGTACGCCACCCGGCCGTCGGGAGCGAGCATCCGCAACGCCCCCCACGCGATGGGTTCGATAGCGAGGGACTGCGGACCGGGTGCGGCCGCCATGGTCGCCTCGGTGATGAGCCCGTTGTCTGCGATGTCCTGTTCGGTGGTGCCCCCGGTGAGCTCGGTGACTTGCCCGTTCTTCTGGACGTAACCGACCGCGAACCCGGGCAGTTGCGGGATCGTCACCGCGTGGGTGTGGGTGCCGTCCTGCAGGTGGAAGGCGTTCCACATCCAGTCGTTGGCCCACCAGTCGCGGGAACCCCAGGAGTGGTCGCGCTGGCCCACCGCGTCGAGCCGGAAGGTCTCGTCGCCGACTCGGACACTGCCGGTGACGCGGCAAGGGATCTCGTAGCGCGTGGAGGCGCGCCAGGCGTAGGGCACCCCTTCGGTGGTCCAGGTGAGGTCGAACTCGACATCGATCGGGTCGCCGGCCTCGCCGCGCAGCGGCGCAGAGTGGTCGTCGAACGATTCGCCGCGGCCGCGGACAACGACACGATAGGACCGCAGCGGCTCGTCGCAGCCGAGTTCGACGCGGTATCCCGGCCCCTCGACGATCTGCCGTTCCCCGTCGCCGGCCGGCATTGGCGCGTGCGCGTCCACGAGCATGACAGCCGGGCGGCCGGCTCGGACGACGGACACGGTGACCAGCGATTCGTCCTGATTGGGGAGTCGGCCGAGACGGGCGTAGACACCGGTGTCGGCATTGTCGGTGACGGCGTCGAAGTACCAGCTCTCGTTCCACAGCGGTTCGCTGCCGGTGCTGTGCGGACGCTCGTCGGCGGCATCCGGCTGCAGCGGCGCCGGGGCGCTGCCCTGATCGGGCAGCAGTTCCAGCGCGCCGAGATCGGAGATCTGGCGGCAGACCCGCTCGAGCAGTGCCATGAACATGTCGTCACCGCGGTCGGTGCGGACCACGACCATGGCCGGAACGATGATCATCGCCAGCGCCCAGAAGGTTTGGCGCCGGTACTCTTCCCAGCATTGTTCCCAGGTGAAATTGGTGACGCCCTGGGCCATCAGCTCGTCGTAGTAGGTGCGCACTATGTCGTGTTCGTGCTCCTTGCGCACGTCCGGCTCCAGCGCGCCGCCGAGGAAGTAGGCAGCATCGAGCATCACCGGTCCCCAGGTCATGGTCTGCCAATCCACGACCGTGCATCGGTCGCCGGCGAAAAGCAGGTTGTCGAGCCGGAAATCGCCGTGGACGAGCCCGAGCGGGGGGCGCCGGTCGGCCGTATGCGCGTCGGCGACCGCGACGTACGCGCCACAGATCGCGGCCTGCTCGGCACTGATCCGATCGGCGTACCGGTCGAGGAAGCCCGGCAGCAGCGCCGCCATCAACGTCTGGTTGATGGGCGTCTCGAGATTGAGGTAGTCGGCCGTTCCGACCGCGACGTCGTTGAAAACGGGCGCGTGCAGACGAGCGAGTTCCCGCACCGCGGTATGTGCCGTTGCCGGGGCGCATCCGGCGATCTGGTCACCTGCTGCCGCGTCCGCGATGTCCTCCAAGACCAGGGTGAACCATCCTTCGGCCTGGTCGTAGACCGCCAGGTGACATCTGGGAAGAGAGCCACCGAGACGTCCACCGAGCTCCCGGTAGAAAGCGATCTCACGGAAATAGGCACCCATACCGACACCGGTCGCCCTGCTGCCGTCGTCGTCGGAGGCGACCTTGACGACCACGGAACCACCGCCGGCATCGTGGGTGAACTCGACGCGGTAGTTCTGGCTCATCTGGCCGGTGCCGATCCGCTCGACTCCGGTGATGTCCGCGGAGTCCAGAGCGAGGACCCCCGCCAGCCAGTCGCCGGTGATTCCCTCCGGCGTCTTGATCAGCAACCCGGTGTCGGTCACAGGCAGTTGGGGCATGTATGTGTTCCTTGACTACTAGTTCATGTGTGCACTTCCGCCGAGTGCGTGTCGGAATTCCGAGTCGCCCGTCGAGGGTTCGATCGGCACCTCGCCGCGTACATGTTCCGGCCCCGCGTGGGGACCTGGTCACGTTGTGCCGGTCGGGGACTGCGGGGCCGAACATTCGACTGTCATCGACCGGGTTCGGCTGTGGCGGACAGAGCGGGGTCACCCGCCCGGGATGCTGATCCGCGAATCAGTCGTCGGCGATCGATAGCGATCCGGTCGGGCACGACCGGACACAGCGCTCGATCTGCTCGCGCCGCGACTCGTCGAATTCGGCCGCGAGAATAATCAGCTCCCCCTGATGACCGACCTCAAATCGAGCGGGGTCCGCAGCCTCGCAGGCGCCCATACCCATGCAGGTCGCTCGATTAACCACGATCTTCAACGCTGTTCTCCCTCAGACGAGAAGGTCATTGCGTCCGGCCTCCTTCAGCGAGGCGATATAGACGGGGAACATGCGCTTGCTCAACGGGGCGAGCTTGAGCAGGCTCGCGATATTGCCCTCGACCACGATCGAACGCCGCGCCATCGCGAGAGGCAAGTTGACTTTGCCCTGCCAGAAGGCGCTGCCAGTGTCGGCAGTCATGCGCATCGTCGCATGCGGCGCCGGTTGCCCCTCGCCGCCGCCGACGGTCTGACCGACCATATCCACCACAAGATCGGCATCAGGTTCGGTGAACGCGAAACGAAGTACCAACCCGGTATTGCGCAGCTTCGGACCGATCTCAGGATCGGCGAACGCAGCGGAGAACACCCCACCGATGAAACGCTCGACTTCCGCACTGTTCTGAAAGGCCATCCGGCCTCAACCTCCTCGTTCGTTGAGACGTACTATAAGTTACCTTACATTAGGCGGGCGGCGGGATCGACAAGATTGCGGACTCCTCGTAATCACCAGCTCCCATTCCGCGACCGATGGCGTCGCAGCGGCTCCCTGACCGGTGGCCGAGCCTGCCCGACCACGCAGACGCCCCCCGCGGCTCGCCACGCCGCTGCGTGGATCAGTCGATGCCGTAGCGTGCGGTGATGGCGTCGACACGGTCGAGCAAATCGTCGAGCTCGTCGAAGACCTCCTTGCTACGCCAGCGGGCGGCGATCCCGCGTTCGAACCAGCTGTCGTCCAGCTCGGGGCCGGTCCCGGGCGCGGGGGGCGCGAACAGGTGGCCGGTGGCGATATCGCAGGTCGTCCCAGTGTTCGGCGGATCAACTCCATGTTCACCCTGCGCGTCATCCCATGTACGAGCTGACGCTGTACGCGATCGAGCCGAGCGGGATCCTGCGCCGCTATCAACTCCGAGACAACGACCGCACTCGTCGAACCTCCCAAGGTGACACCCGTCGGCGATGTCGTGGGGACCGGCTGGCAGAACTTCACCGAAGTGTTCGGCGCGCAGGACGTCGTCGTCTACGCCTTCTCCACCGACGGCGCCGTCGACTGGTACCGCGAAGACAACGTCGCCGAGAGACCCGCAGGATGGACGGGTCCTCAGCGAGTGAAGCCGCCGGACGCGTTGATCCATCCCGGCGAGGACCGTCGCCACGTCAACGGCGGAAACGGAACGTTCTACACGGTCGACACCTACAACAACCCCTGCCTCCCTTCGTGTACCAGTCGCAGTCGCTTTCATTCGCGTCCCACCTGGACGTCGGGGACGGCAACGGGACGTTCGGCAACACCACGAGCGTCGTCAAGAAATGGCCGGACTACCCGACCGTGTTCGGCGGTGGCTCCGGCGTGTTCTACCGCATCGATAGTGCGGGAGACCTGTACTGGCACCGACACTTGTCCTGGTCTGTGACAAACTGCTCAAGATGAGCGACACGCTCTCCGAGTTCACGGATCGCTTGCTCTTCTTTGCTCTCTTTCCCGAAGTTCAGGATCCCGTCGACGATGTTGTACGCCGTAGAGACGTAGTCGCCGTAAGGGAGGGCTTCAGCGATCGTCAGGTAGACATCGTCACCTTCAGGCATGGCCACACTCCTTCGATACGCCGGTCGGCCGAATAGGGAGTGAACAAGCTGTCTGATTGCGCGTCAGATTGGGGTTCCCAACACACTCACATGAATGGGTTGCGCTAGTACAGCCACATGACCCACCTCGGGATCTCGGGCTGAGCCGCTATCACATGCTCGGCGAATCCGAATCGCGCCGTAGAGCTTTCGGGATTCTCTCGCGAACCTCTCCGTTACACGCTCGACTGTGCGGCGTCGTCGAGGCCGGAGCCCACTCCTTCGACGCCTCCCGATCAAGCATAGCAAGTAACTATAAGCAACGGAGTCTGGCGAGGGCTTGGGTCGCGGGCGTCGGCCCACGAATCATGGTTCCCTGCAGGGTGTCCCGCGTCCTTCGCTGCCGCGATCGCCGTACCGGACATCGGCCGCGACGCTGCACCACGCAGGCCGGAGGTCGAATCGGATTCCAGGGGAACGGTTTTCATCTTCATTTCCCCGACCGGTGATCACGTCGGAGCGACGCAGAACGGCTCGCACGAGGCGGGCGAGGTCGGCACCGGCGTCTGCGGATCGTCGAAGTGCGCGTTACACACCAACAGCATGATCGCGATGGCGAATCCGAGCACCGCGGCGGAGGCGGCCGCCACGATTCCCCAGTTGAGTCTCGGGAAGGTGATGACCTTGGTACCGTCCTCCAGGGAGAGGAAGATAACCGCCGCATTCGCCGGCGATCGGGACAATTGGGACAAAACGGTGTTACGCCACCAGTTTCCAGTCATGGCAGAACTCGGCTCTTTGCTGAATTCCTTTGCGATTCTGCTGTGAGTACAGCAATCTCCAGGCTACGCCCGAAATATCGCTATAGCAATCTGCTATGACCTGCCTCGATTCGGCTTCTGAGTAGTTCTGCGGTGGCGCGCACACTGCCGCCCGGTAAAGATGAAAACCATTGCCGGACGGTCCATGTGGGAGAACGATGAATACCGAAGCGCGACGCCCCAAAGGGCTGGGCAAGCGAGCCTGGGTGGCAACGCACCTCGTCCGACGCATTCTCCGCACGCTGGCATGGTCGAACTTCGTCCACGTCACCGTGATCGGCCGCGACCGGATCCCGAAGACCGGCCCCGTCATCATCGCGAGCAACCACATCTCCATGCTCGACGCGGTTTTCCTGTGGGGCGCGCTCCGCCGCCGTGCCATCGCCATTGCCATGGCCGAACTGTGGTCGTGGCCAGTTGTCGGCCGGCTTGTCCGTCGGCTGGGCCAGATTCCGGTGATTCGCCGCGATCCCGACTCCGGGCGCAATGCCATAGCACAGGCCGAGCAAATCCTCCATCACGGCGGGGTTCTCATCATCTATCCGGAAGGCCGCCTGGTCCCGCCCGGTGACCACGAGCCCTACAAACCCGGCGTGGCCAATCTCGCGCTGGCGACCGGCGTGCCCATCATTCCGGTGGGCACCACCGGCACCGACAAAGTCCTCCCCATGCGCCGCGCTGCCGAAGGCCGTATGTTCAATCGCCGCCACCCGGTGACGATCCACTTCGGTGCCCCGATCGACCTCGCCGATTTCGATGATTTCGAGAAACTCCTGGACCACCTCCGCCGGCAAATCGAAGCCCTGCAAACGCATTGACCGACGGCTTCGGCTGTGGCGAGGGTCCGGTCGGCATGTGGGACCCGGCCTCGCGACGCGCCGAACTCCATATCGAAGTCCAAGCCGAGGTAGCGGCCCCCCGTCCCCACGCCGGATGATCCGATCGATTCCTGAATCCGGCTGTGCGGGAAGGGCTAGGGGAGGATTGCGTCGGCCTCTATTTCGACCAGTAGCGACGGGTCGATGAGCTGGGAGATTTCGACCATCGTGGCGGCGGGCCGGATGTCGGCGAAAACCTCGCCGTGCGCCTTGCCTACTTCTTCCCAGCGCGAGATGTCGGTGACGAAGATTCTGGTGCGGATGACGTTTTCGAGGCAGGCGCCGACTTCTTCCAGAGCGGCGGCTATGCGACGAAGGGCTTCACGGGTTTGTTCGGCGATATCGTCGCCACCGACGGGAGGGCCGTCAGGGGTCGCGGCGGTGGTGCCCGCCACCGCGATCCATTGGCCGGCGCGAACCGCGCGCGAATAGCCGACGATCGGCTCCCACTGGGCACCTGAGGAAACAAGCTGACGACCGGTCATCGTCCTATTCTGCACAAGGCTGGACGGTAGGCAGCGTGCAGGCGCGGCTGCCTCAGCGGTCGGGCAGAACATGGCGCAGGGTCTCCAATGTGCGGGGCCGAAACCGTGGTCGGAAGGCCGCGTCAGCAGCGCGCACCCAATCCATCAGGGCCGCAAGCCGTTCCGGATGCAGCGGGCCGCCGGCGGGGTACCGATGGGCGTGAGCAGCGTGGCGATCCTCGCCTGGCACCCGCCGACCGTGGCTGACACGGCACGGGCCGGATCGCGGTAGCGGCCGGCCCGGCGGGGTGGTTCGATCGGGGCATGAAAGACGGTGCAGAGTCCGGGCGAGTGGTGTCGGCGGGTCGTGAGGTGGCTGCCGGGGCGAAGCGGATCTTCGAATTGATCGCCGATCCGGCCCAGCAGCCCCGCTGGGACGGCAACGACAATCTCGCGCGGGCGGAGACCGGGCAGCGGGTGGGGGCGGTCGGTGACGTCTTCGAGATGACGCTCACCCAGGGGGCGGTCCGCGAGAACCGGATCGTCGAATTCGAGGAGGGACGGCGGATCGCCTGGCTGCCTTCGGAGCCCGGGGCGCAGCCGCCCGGGCACCTGTGGCGGTGGGAGCTGGAACCGTTGGACGACAACCGGACCCGCGTGACGCACACCTACGACTGGACGAATCTCGCCGATGAGAAGCGCCTGGTCCGGGCGCGGGCCACCACCTCGGAGATGCTGCGCGGATCCGTGGATCGGCTGGCCGCACTGGCCGAGGAGGAGTGATCGGCCGGGCTCCTCAGCAGGCCGCTTCCTGAAGTTCGCGCACCGGGGCGCCGAATCCGAGCCGCAGCTTGCCGCGCCGTCCCTGCCGGTTGGCGACCTCCTCGGCGTACCGCTGCAATTCCGCGCCGGGCGCGAAGAACCGCGACCATGGCGATCGCGGCTGGAACGAGAAGTTGTACACCGGCGACGGAATGTCCATGGCTACAACGAGATGGGTGTTGGCCAGCCAGGTCCACCTACCTTCGGGTACTTGTCGACGAGGACGAAGTTCTCGATCCCGGTCCGCCGCAGTGCGACACCCGCGCCGATACCGCCCACACCCGCGCCGACGATCATCGCCGGGTAGCCGGGCAGGGGCTGGGAACCATTGGCAGCGCTCGTGACTGAGACGTCATGTCCCGGAGGGATCGGATTCGAGAGCGGCCCCGGGCTCCGCCGCCGCGCGCGCCCGCGCGATGACCTCCGGAAGCTGTTGCCGCCGTAGCTTGCCCGCGGTCGTGCGCGGCAGTTCGGGTACGAACACGATGTCGCGCGGCACCTTGTAGCCGGCCAGCGTCGCCTTGACGTGCCGTTGCAGGGTTCGCGCCCCCGCCCGCGCCCCGGCCCGCAGCACCACGGCCGCCGCCAGTCGCTGCCCGAAATCGTCGTCGGGCACCCCGACGGCTCCCGCGTCGGCCACCGCCGGATGCGCCAGTAGCGCCTCCTCGACCTCCTGCGGGAAGACGTTCTCGCCGCCGGAGACGATCATGTCGTCGGAGCGGCCGTCCACGAACAACCGGCCCTCGGCATCGACATGCCCGAGATCGCCGGAGTCCATGTGCTCTCCGACCATCTCCTTGGTCCGGCCGTCGCTGTAACCGGTGAACATGGTCGGATTCCGGTTGACGATGCGCCCGGTGACACCGGCGGGCAGCTGCCGGCCCTCGGCGTCGACGATGCGAATGTCCACGATCCCGGTCAGCGGCCGGCCCACGGTTCCGGGCGCGGCCCGCAGATCCGCGGGCGTGGCGAAGGTGCCCACGCCGGTCTCGGTGGAGGCGTAGGCGTTGAACAGCACGTCCCCGAAATCGTCCATGAAAGCGGTGGCCAGCCAGGGCGGCAGGGGAGCCGCGCCGCACATCACCATGCGCAGGCTCTCGATGTGATGGCCGCGGCGCACTGCCGCCGGAAGATCCATGACGCGCTTCAGCATGGTCGGCACCAGGCAGGCGATCTGCACACCGTGCCGCTCGATATCGGCGAGCAGGGTTTCGGCGTCGAACCGGTCGTGGACGAGGGCCGTCGACCCGAGCAGGAACGCCGCCGCGATCGCCAGGAACCCGTAGGTGTGATGCAGCGGCGGCGCGATCACCATGGGCCGGCCCAGGCGCGGAATCGGCTCGATCCGGGCCAGATCACCGAGTGCGAGCACCATACGCGGGCTCAGCCCACTCAGCCCGGAGGCAGCGCCGAGTATGCGGGGCGCGCCTTTGGGTACTCCGGTGGTGCCGCCGGTGAGCAGAATGAGCGAGCCACCGCCCGCGGCTTCGCGCACCGGCGGCCCGCCCGCGGCGACCAGTTCCGCGACGGTCGGCAGGCCGTCGGCGCTGCCCCGCACCACCACCCGGCGGCCCTGGTACCCGGAATTGTCGATCGCGGCGTGGAATTCGCCGTCGTAGAGCAGAAACTCCACGCGTTCCCGGTTGAGCACCTCACCGATCTGCGGCCCGGCGAACCCGTAGTTCAACGGCACCAGATCCGCCGAGAGTCGCGCCGCCGCATAGGTCGCGACCACGAATCCGCGGTGATTACGGCACAGCACCCCCACCCGCTGTCCGCGCCGCACGTTCCAGCGCTCCCGCAATGCCGCCGCAAGGCGCTGCACCTGCCGGTCCAGCTCGGCAGCGGTGACCGGGCCGTCGTCATCGATCAGGGCGGGCCGATCCGGGAACCGCGCGGCGAAGACCGACAGCGCCGTGGCCAGGCCGACCCCGCCACGCAGTGCCCTGGCCAGCTGGGGAATCCGGGTGGGCGGCACCAGGTTCAGCGCGCCACTGGCCGGAATCCACCCGGCCACTGTCACCGCGTCGTCGAGCAGATGGGCGGCCCGCTCGACCCGCCCGATCGGCCCCGCCCAGTCGACCGGCCGGTTGTTCCAGTTCCCGGCGATACCGCCTGGTCCCGCTCCGATTACGACCACCTCGTGGTCCGGAGCCGAAAGCTCAGGTGGGCGGATGTCTTTGGATGCACTGGTCACGATAGGACCTTCCGGGCGGACTCCGGCGCTACATCGCGCCAGACTCCAGGGTAGTTCTGTCTGGGACAGTGATCAAGTCCCTGGTGGCGACGGTGTTCCCGCCGTCCGCCCGGACCGGCTCAGCCCGCCGCGAACCCGGCGGCCCCCGCGCCCGCCCGGCGCAACCGCGCGGCCTCGAAATCGACCGGCTGCCCGGCATGCGCCCGATGGCGCTCCATGACCGCGCTCAATTCCGGTGACCAGCGCAGGATTTCGGCGCGCATCGGCCCGGTCGTCCCCAGCTGTGCCACCAGACCCAGCAGCGTCACCAGCCCGCGCTGGAAGGGCGTCAGATACGCGGGTATCCCGAGCTGCCGATACGCATTGCTCAGCTTCGGGCTCATGGTGTCGCGCGTGCGGCCGCGCAGCCACTCGGTATCGACCCGGGAGACCTCGTGCCGCAGCAGTTCGGTGAACGGCAGCAGCTTCTCCGCCAGCCCCGCGCTGTCCAGACCGCGCTGCCCGTCGGTGAACCCGTGTCGCCGCGTGACCACCTCCAATTCGGCCGGACCGCCATTGATCAGCGCGTCCGCCAGGTCGTGCACCAGCGCCGGGAACTGGGCCGGCGGCCACACGGGGCAGGCCCCGAAATCCACCACACCCAGGCGGCCGTCCGGCAGCACCCGGAAATTGCCCGGGTGTGGATCCCCGTACAGCAGCCCCGCACGCGGCGCCGACGACCAGAAGAACCGCACCGCCAGTATACCCACCCGGTCACGCTCGGCCTGCGCGCCCGCGGTGATCAAGTGGGACAGCGGAATTCCGTCCAGCCACTCGCTCACGATCACATCGCCGCGCTGCGCCACCACCCGCGGCACCCGGAAATCCGGATCGCCGGCGTACGCCTCCGCGAAGCGTCGTTGATTCTGCGCCTCGGCCGTGAAATCCAGTTCCATGCGCAGGCATTCGGCCAGCTCGTCCACCACCGCGCGCCCATCGGTGTGCGGCGCGAAAACCGGTGTCAGCCAAGCCAGTCCGCGCAGTCGCTGTAGATCGCTGTCGACCGCCGCCCGGGCGCCCGGGTACATGACCTTCACCGCCACCGCCCGGCCGTCGTGCCAGATCGCGCGATGCACCTGGCCGATGGTGGCCGAGGCGGCCCGGCGATCGTCGAACTCCCGGAAATTCTCGCGCCAATCCGGGCCGAAGGACTCCGCCAGCACGGTGTGCACGGTGCGCGGCAACATCGGCGGCGCGGCATCCTGCAGCCGGGCCAGCGCGATGCGATAGGGCTCGGCGAGCTCGGGCGGCAGTGCCAGCTCGTAGATGCCCAGCACCTGGCCCAGCTTGGCGGCGCAGCCCTTCAATTCGCCCAGCACCTCGGCCATGTGCTCGGCGGTGCGCAGCTGGATCTCGCGATCGATCTCGCCGGCCGGGCGGCCCAGCGCCCGCTTGCCGGCCCCGGCCGCCTGCCGTCCGGCGAAGGCCAGCGGCACCGTGGCCAGCTTGGCGGTGCGAATCGCCTTGCGGGTGGGCGGATTCCCGCCGACGTCCGCATCCCCCCGCCGCGCACCACTTCGCCGCACACTCATCGATCAACCAACCCCTACCGCGCGTTTGGATCGAATGCGCATCACGGAGTCTGCCACGAAGTGAAACTAAGCGGTACGAAATTCTGTACGCCTCGGTACGGCATCCTGAATAGTGGGATCGGCGAAGCGAATCCGCTGGTGACGGGTCAGGGCTGGCGGACCGTGACCACGGCCAGATCGGTGAGCCGGTGCGCCCGGGCCACCTCGGCGGGCGTGAACGGCTCCCCGGTGCGCAGGAAGGTCATGGCCTTCAGCTGTTCGGGCGGGCCGATCTCCAGCAGCGTGCCGCCAGGGGTACGACCCGGGTCCGGATCCGGAACATATTGCGCGCCCAGCAGTTCCGCGATCGCCAGCGGCAGTTCCGCGGGATCGGCCGCCACCCGCGCGGCCAGTTCCAGCGCCCGTGTCTGGCCGTCGACCAGGGTGAGCGCCGACGCGGGCCAGATGCCCACGGCCACCCCGCCCGCGCGGGCGATGGCCTGCGTCAGCCGCTGCGGGCCGATCTCGGCCGGTGTCGAGACCACCAGCTCGTCGAGCACCCCGTTCTCCAGATGATGCACGTGTACGGCGAGAATGTTGGCCCGCCGGTCGGCCAGCCGCTTGGCCAGCAGTTCCAGCCGACCGGGCTTGTCGTCCAAGCGAACCCGGATGCGCCAGAGCCGCTCGGCGCTGTCGAGACGGTGGCGGTGCCGCAGTTCCGGCGCGTGCAGCCAGCGGCCGAGATAGCGCATGGCGCCGGGTTCGACCACCCAGATGACGAGGATGGTGGCGACGACGGCCAGCACGGAAACCGTTGCCAGATAAGGCAGTTCGAGGTGGATGACCAGCGCGTGCAGCGCGAGCTCGACCGGGAGGACCGCGGCGAGCTTGGCCAGCGCCAGGCGGGTACGTGTCGGATGGGGCAGTCGACCGCAGACTTCGCAGGCCAGCGCATGGATCTCGGTTTGCCTCATGTTCACCACAGTGCTCGATACAGATTTCCTGCACGGTGGCGCGGTGTAAAGAAGGGGTGACGGAACCCGACAATCCCTTTGCGGCAGCGGGTCATTCGGTGAAACGGGCCACAGACGCCCCGGAGCTGTGCTCCGGCGCACATCGATAGCCTGCTATTTCGGCGGCAATGTCCTGGCGAACGCGACCCCGCGCCGCACCCACTCGTCGAGGGCGTCGTCATCGGCGACGGTCGCGGTGGTGACGCGCAGCCATCCGTTCATCTGCTTGCCGCCCATCTCCATCGGCTCGACCGACCCGGCGCGCAGCAGGTCCCCGGAGGTGTCCGGGTCGGTGCGCACCATCAGCCCGCCCTTGCCGCTGGCCGCGACGGCCATATTGCCGCCCACCAGAAACGCCAGGCCGCCGAACATCTTCTTCTCGACCACATCGACCAGTTCGGGCCCGAGCGCGTCCCGGATCCGGTCGGCCAGTTCCTCGTCGTATGCCATACCCGCATTGTGTCCCTCCGGACCGACAGTTCGGGGTGCGCACGCGCCGGTGGGGCACTCCGGAGAGACCATTCCGGCAGGTGTCGGCGGGTCTCCGGTGAGGTACACATGATTGGTGGAAGCCCCGCCGACAGTGGGTGTCGAAGAGGAATTTCTCCTCGTGGATCCGCGCAGTGGTACGCCGGTCGGCAGAAATGCCGACGTCGCCCGGAGCGCAGCGGATTCCGGCATGGACCTGCAATTGGAAATCATGCGGTGCCAGGTGGAGACCAGCACCCGCGTGCACACGAATACCGGTGATCTGCTTCGGGAACTGCGGGAATTGCGGCGCGGCGCCGCGGCCTGCGCGGAGAAGAACGACGCGCTGCTGCTCGCCGCGGCGGTCCCGCCGACCATTCCCGACGAATACTCCATCACCGCCATCCCGCGCTATCACCGGATCGCCGAGAGCTTCGGCCGGCTGGCGCACGAACAGGGCCTGTGCGGCTGCCACGTGCACGTGGCGGTCCCGGACCGGGCCGCCGCGCTGCAGGTGAGCAACTTCCTGCGCCCCTGGCTGCCCCTGCTGCTGGCGCTGACCGCCAACTCGGCGATCTACCGCGGCGCCGAGACCGGCTACCACAGCTGGCGCAATATCCTGTGGCGGCGCTGGCCCAGCGCCGGCCCACCGCCGCACTTCGGCTCGGTCGGGGAGTTCGAGACGGCCGTGGAGTCCATGCTGTCGCTGGGCGTCATCCTGGACCGCAAGATGATCTACTGGGATGTGCGGCCCTCCAGCACCTTTCCGACGGTGGAGGTGCGGGTCAGCGATGTGCCCGCCACCGTCGAGGAGTCGGCGCTGCTGGCCTGCCTGGTACGCGCCTCCGCGATGACCGCCCGCACAACCGATTCCGTGCCGCGGGTGGCGGAAGACACGCTGCGCGCGGCCTATTGGAAGGCGGCGCACGAGGGTATCGATGGCACCGCCATCGATCCTTTCGACGGGCGCACGCTACCGGTGGGGGACCTGCTGACCCGGCTCATCGACCAGATCCGGCCCGCCCTGGAAGAGCTGGACGACCTCGCCTTCGTGACGGACACCGTGGCCGCGCTCCTGGTGCGCGGCAACGGGGCACGCCGTCAGCTCAACGCTTTCCGAAACCGCGGCGAGCTCGCCGACGTGGTCGGTGAGCTGGCCGAGGCCACGCTCTATTCGTGCCGATGACCCCTGGGGTACAGCGGAATCCGGAACTGCCGGGATTACGGCATCGGCTTGTCGTCGAGATTCATGTCGTAGTTGACCTTGCTGCCCTCGACGTTCGTGGTCTTGGCCGTGACGCCCCAGCGGGTGCCGGTGGTCTCGGTGACGACGCAGCGGATGGTCGAGCCGGTCGCGCCGCGCAGCAGGCCGTTGCAGGTGGCGGACTGCGGGGCGGAGCCCACCTTCTCCTGGTAGGCATTGGAGACGCTGGCGGCCACGTCGTCGGGACTGACATACATGTCGCTGAAGTTCAGGTCGTAGTAGACGTCCTTGCCGTCCACCTTGGTGACCTTCGCGGCGATGGCCCAGGTCTGCCCGTCGGCCGCGGTCGCGGTGCAGGTCTGGGTGGCATCCACCTTGGCGGGCAGACTTCCGTCGCAGGTCACGGTTTTCGCGTCCTCATGCGACTTGTCCTTGTAGAAGCTGGTGGCCTTCGCCTGGACGTCACTCTTGCTCACCGAGTCCGAACTGGACGAGCATCCCACGGCGAGGAGGGGCACGAACGATAAGGCCAGAGCGGCTGTCAGTTTTCTCATGGACAATTCTGGGGGCGGCTTGACCAGGAAAATCTTGAAAATGAGATTGCAGAACCGGCGATTCCGGCGTGTCTGGGAATGCCACGCCGAAGTGGGGGATGGATTAGGGATCTTGACAGGTGATCGGTCCGGTAGGTCGCCGGACCGATCCTGTCACGAAGCCTCAGTTCGCGCGGGCGCGCCACTCCTCGAGCTGCGGGGACTCCGCACCGATGGTGGTGGACTCGCCGTGCCCGGTGTGCACCAGCGTCTCCGGCGGCAGCGTGAGCAGCCGATCGGCGATCGACTCGACAATGGTGCCGTAGTCCGAGTAGGACCGCCCGGTCGCGCCCGGACCGCCTTGAAACAGGGTGTCGCCGGTGAACACCGCGCCCAGATCGGGCGAGTAGAAGCAGACCGAGCCCGGCGCGTGCCCGGGGGTGTGCAGCACGTGCAACTCGGTCCCGCCGACCTCGATCACCTGCTTGTCCGCCAGCTCGCCGTCGGGGCTGGTCCCCGGGTGGGTGAGCTGCCACAGCACCAGGTCGTCCGGATGCATGAGCACGGGAGCGCCGGTGGCCCTGGACAATTCGGGTGCGACGCGGATGTGGTCGTCGTGCGCGTGAGTGAGCAGGATGGCCTTCACCTTGCGGGTGCCGATGGCATCCAGGATGACCTCTACACTGTGGGGCGCGTCGATGACGACGCACTCCAGGTCGTCGCCCACCACCCAGACGTTGTTGTCGACGTCGAAGGTCTCGCCGTCCAGACTGAAGGTGCCGATGGTGACGGCGTGGTCGATGTGTGCCATCAGAACACCACCACCGAGCGCAGCACGTCACCGTGGTGCATCTTGGTGAAGGCCGCCTCCACCTCGTCCAGCGCGATGGTCTCGGAGACGAACCCGTCCAAATCCAGCCGGCCCTGCTTGTAGAGCTCGACCAGGTAGGGGAAGTCCCGCGCGGGCAGGCAGTCGCCATACCACGAGGACTTCAACGAGCCACCGCGCGAGAAGAAGTCGATGAGTGGCATCTCGAGGGTCATGTCCGGCGTCGGCACGCCGACCAGCACCACGGTGCCGGCCAGATCGCGCGCGTAGAACGCCTGCTTCCAGGTCTCCGGACGGCCCACCGCATCGATCACCACATCGGCGCCGAAGCCGTCGGTGAGTTCCTGAACCCGTTGCACCGCATCCTCTTTGGCGGCGTTGACGGTGTGGGTGGCCCCGAATCCGGTGGCCCACTCCAGCTTCCGCTCGTCGATGTCGACGGCGATGACGGTGGTCGCGCCGGCCAGCTTCGCGCCCGCGATGGCCGCGTTGCCGACACCGCCGCAGCCGATGACGGCGACCGAGTCACCGCGGCTCACATTGCCGGTGTTGATGGCCGCGCCCAGCCCGGCCATGACACCGCAGCCCAGCAGCCCCGCCGCGGCGGGGGAGACGCTCGGATCGACCTTGGTGCACTGCCCGGCGTGCACCAGGGTCTTCTCGGCGAACGCGCCGATGCCCAGGGCCGGGGTCAGCGGAGTTCCGTCGGTGAGCGTCATGGGCTGGGCCGCATTGAAGGTCGAGAAGCAGTACCAGGGCTTCCCCTTGCGGCAGGCGCGACACGAGCCGCACACCGCCCGCCAATTCAGGATGACGAAATCACCGGGCTCCACATCGGTGACGCCGTCGCCCACCGATTCCACGACGCCGGCGGCCTCGTGCCCGAGTAGGAAGGGGAATTCATCGTTGATTCCGCCCTCGCGGTAATGCAGATCGGTGTGGCACACCCCACAGGCCTGCACCCGCACCACGGCCTCTCCTGGACCCGGGTCCGGGATCACGATGTCGGTGACTTCCACCGGGGCGTTCTTCGAGCGTGCGACGACGCCCCGCACAGTTTGGGACAACGAAATTCCTTCCTGGCTAACCGCAATGCCTTCGACTATGGCACCCGACCCCGCCCACGTCATCTATTACCCCGGGTGACGGAAAATGAATCTCCTTGTGGCCGATCACAACCTGTGGCCGTTCACAACAGCGATTTCCCGGCCGCTTCGGCGATCGTAGCGGCGACCAGGGTCAGTGCCGGTGAATCGAGCCGCCATTGCTGCCAGTAGAGCGGGACGTCCACGAATACCTTCTCGTCCAGTGAGACCAGCCCGTCCTCGGGCCTGATCATGAGATCGGGGATCATGCCCCAGCTCATGCCGGCGCGCACCGCGTCATTGAATCCGGCCGAGGACGGGATGTAATGCCGGGGCGGATCCACCGGTTTGCGGGAGTAGTGCCGCATGAGCCGGAACTGCAGATCGTCCTTGCGGTCGAACAGCACCACGGGTGCGTGTGCGAACGACTTCGCATTCGCGCCGTCCGGGAACCAGGCGCGGGCGAACTCCGGATGGGCCATGGGCCGGTAGCGCATGGCCCCCAATCGCCGCACCGTGCAGCCCTGGACGGGTGCGGCGGTCGAGGTGATGGCGGCCATGACGGTGCCGTCGCGCAGTAGCCGCGTGGTGTGTTCCTCGTCCTCGCGATGGATGTCGAACGACACCCCGGCGGCGGCGCGGCCGAGCGCGGGGATGACCCAGGTCTGCAGCGAATCGGCATTGACGGCAATGGGAATGACCACCCGCCCGGCGTCCGGCTGGTGCACATCGCCGAGTTCGCGGGCGGTGTCGCCGGTGAGCAGCTGGATCTGGCGGGCCAGCCGCAGCACGGTCAGCCCCGATTCGGTGGGCTGCACCGGTTTGGTGCGCTGTACCAGGATGCGGCCCGCGGCGTCCTCCAGCGCCTTGATGCGCTGGCTGATTGCCGAAGGTGTCACGCTGAGCCTGCGGGCGGCGGCGTCGAAGGTGCCCTCGCTGATGACGGCGTCGAGTGCGCGCAGTTGGTCGAGCTGCAGGTCCATAGTAAGAAATCGTAATGGTGCCTCAGAATCTTTAGCTGGCTTGGTGCTGGACGGGTGTCTTACTTTCGATCCTGTGAACGCATCATCGGCGGCCCTGGCGGCCATCTCAGGACTCGGATTCGGGCTGTCCCTCATCGTGGCGATCGGCGCGCAGAACGCCTTCGTGCTGCGTCAGGGGATCCGGCGCGAGCACGTCCTGCCGGTGGTCGCGGTGTGCGTCGGCTCCGATGTGATCCTCATGACCCTGGGCGTCACGGGCTTCGGGGCGATCGTGAATTCGACGCCGATGGTCATGACCGTCGCCAAGTACGCGGGCGCGGCCTTCCTGCTGGGGTATGCCGCCCTGGCCGCCAAGCGCGCGTTCTCCGCCTCCGGCCTGTCCGCGGGCGGGGGCGCGCCCATCGCGCTGGGCGCGGCCGTGGCCACCTGCCTGGCCGTCACCTGGCTCAACCCGCACGCGTATCTGGACACGGTCGTGCTGCTGGGCTCCTTCGCCAATACCTATGCCACCCCGGACCGCTGGTTCCTCACCGCGGGAGCCATCGCGGGCAGCCTGATCTGGTTCGTCTCGCTCGGTTTCGGCGCTCGGTTGCTGGCCCCGGTCTTCGCGAAGCCGCAGGCGTGGCGGGTGCTGGATTCGGTGATCGCCCTCGTCATGACCGGTCTCGCTGCCGGTTTGCTGGTGAGCTGACCCGGACCGTCGGCGGTGACAGCGGTCACATCGGCGACCTGTCACGCGCCGGCGCGGGCCGGTGTCTCATGGGTATGCAGCAAGAACAGAACAAGGCGACCTTCAAACTCCTGCACGACGTGGTGGGAACCGGTGATACGGAACTGATCTCGAAGACCATTCACGAGATCACGCAGCCGGACGCCATTCTCAATGTTCCGTTCCCGGTCGATCAGCCGGGCGCGGCGGGGCTCGAACAGATCATGCGCGCCTTCGTCGCCGGCTATCCCGACATCGAGCTCGAGGTCGTGGACATGATCGCCGAGGGCGACAAGGTGGTCGGCCGGACCGTTGTCACCGGCACCAATGACGGCGCGTTCCTGGGCCGCCCCGCGACCGGGAAAGCCGTGCGGTACAACGAGATCTTCATCATGCGCTTCACCGACGGCCGGATCGCCGAGGTGTGGGGCGTGGCCGACACCCTCACCCAGCTGATTCAGCTGGGTGTCGTCACCCTGTAGGAAATCGGGCTCAGGACACGGCTTTCCACGCGCCGATGTAGTTGCCGTTGTTGTTTCCGTTGGTGGGCAGGCAGTAGACGGCCCGGCCACTGGCGGACTTGGCCACCACGTCCTTTCTGAGGTTGCAGATCTGGCCGGGCTCGTGCGTTCCGCCGGCCAGCGGGCCCGGGCTGTCCCAGGCGTAGGTCGGTGTGGTCGATCCGGCGCGGCGCGAGCACAGCAGCTGGGTGCCGTTCGGGGCGTAGCTGAAGGTCCCGGCTTCGGTCGCGTTGCACGGGAAGCCGAGCGAGGGCGTGCTGACCGGCAGCCAGCGGAGCGTGCCGTCTCCGGCCGCGTTGCAGGTCAGGACCGATCCGTCGGCGGTGACCGCGGTCTGCCCGGCCTGGGTGCAGCTCCCGCTGACCGCGGCCGTGGTGGTGGTGGTCGTCGTCGTGGTCGTCGTCGTGGTCGTGGTGGTGGTTTCGGGCGCCGTGGTCACCTCGGCCGCCTGCGCCGTTGTCGTGGCCGGCGCGGAGGTGGTGGTCGTGAGCACGATGCGCGTCGGCGGGGGGCCCTTCGCGGCGTTCGGGGCCGCGTCCCAGCTGCCGTGGCCGGACAGCAGCAGGCCGCCGATGGCCAGCAGGGCCACGACGATCGTGGCCGTGAGGCCGATGATCACGTAGCGGCTGGTCTGCGAACCGGGCGGCCGGCCGCCTCCGGGCCCGGCCTGCTGCCCGTCGTGGTCGTCGCGTACCGCGTCGAACACGACGGTGTCCTGCGTCCACAGCTCGTCCTGCGGATGATAGCCCGGTGGTATCGAATTGCCGTTCATCCCAATAGCTCTCGTTCGGGTCCCGCTGTCATTACCGGGCACCCCGGAGGATAAACGGCGATCCTGCCGCGCGGTAGCCGGATTTATCGGCGAATGTCGGAGAGCCGGACGGGCTTGCCCAGATGCCGGGAAAGCTCGCAGGCCTCGGCGATGTAGAAGGCCTCCAGGGCGTCGGCGGGCGGACACGGATTGGCCAGCCGGCCCGTGATCACGCCCAGGAAAGTGGCCAGTTCCTGGGTGTACGCGCCGTGGAAGCGGTCCATGAAGCCGGGGTAGGCGGGCAGGGCCGCGGGCGGCTGGCCGGGTTCCACCGAGTGCAGCGGGGCGCGCTCGTCGAGCCCGACGATGGCATTACCCTTGGAGCCCAGCACTTCCAGGCGCACGTCGTAGCCCGCGCCGTTGTAGCGGCTGAGCGACACATTGGCCAGGGAGCCGTCGTCGAGGCGCAGCACCACGGCGGCGGTGTCGACATCGCCCGCTTCGGCGAAGAAGTGTTCCCCGCGATTGGATCCGGTGGCGTAGACCTCCACCACCTCGCGGCCGCTGACCCAGCGGATGATGTCGAAGTCGTGGACGCCGCAGTCGCGGAACAGCCCGCCCGAGCGCGGAATGTAGTCGGCGGGCGGCGGCGCCGGGTCGAGGGTGGTGGCGCGCAGCGTGTGGATCCAGCCCAGGTCGCCGGCCGCGATGGCGGCGCGGGCGGCCCGGTAGCCGGCGTCGAAGCGGCGCTGGAAGCCGATCTGGACCGGGACGTCCGAGCGCTCCACACGCTCGACCACCTGCAGGGTGCCGAGAATGTCGGGGGCGATGGGCTTTTCGCAGAAGACCGGGATGCCGCGGTCGACGGCAGCGGTGATGAGAGCCGGGTGCGAGTCGGTGGCGGTGGTGATCACCAGGCCGTCGATGCCGGCGGCGAACAGTGCCTCGAGGTCGGGCGCGAATTCCACCTCGAGCTTGTCGGCGGTGGCGCGGGCGCGGTCGGTGTCGACGTCGGTGACGATGACGGCGCCCACACCCGGTAGGGCCCTGAGGGTTTCGGCGTGGGAGGTACCGATGCGGCCGGTGCCGGCGAGGCCCACTGTGATCGGGGACATGGCGATGGCTCCTGTCAGTCGCGGGGTAGGGCGGTGGTCGAGCGGACGACCAGGGACGGCTCCAGGCGGCTGCGCACCGGTTCGGTGCGGTCGGCGCGCAGCCGTTCGGTGAGGGCTTCCACGGCCAGCCGGCCGATGCTGTTGCGCGGCTGATCGATGGTGGTGAGTGCGACGTGCCGCAGCGCCGCGAGCGAGGTGTTGTCGTAGCCGACCACCGAGACGTCCTCGGGCACCCGCAGTCCCGCCTGCTCGAGCGCGGCCATCGCGCCCACGGCGTTGAAATCGTTGCCGCACACCAGTGCGGTGGGAAAAGTGCTGGGGGAGAAGATGTTCAGCAGGGTGCGGACCGCGGCGGCGCCCGCCTCGTCGGTGTGCTCGCTGGGGATCACCACGGGTTCGAGGTGGTGGCGGGTCATGGCGGCGGTGTAGCCCTTGCGGCGCGGCGGGGCCGCGAAGGCCGCGCCGCCGTCGAGGTGCACGATGCGCCGATGGCCCAGGGCGACAAGGTGATCCACGGCCAGGGCCGCCCCGAGCTCGCCGTCGTCGTTGACGGTGTCGACGGCCGGGCTGGTGGAGGTGCGCGAGACCAGCACGACCGGGCAGCGGGCGGCCGCGTCACGAATGGCGGAGGCGGGCAGTACCGGGGAGAGCAGGATGACCCCGCCCGGGCGGAATCCGAGCAGGCTCTCCAGTGCCCCGCGTTCCCGGGTGGCGCTGCGCCGGCCGGTATTGAGGACGAGTTCGAGCCCGGCTCGCTGCGCCGCCTCGTCCATGCCCTCGACCACGTCGGCGAAGAAGGGATTGCGCAGGTCGGACACCATGACGCCGACGATGTTGGAGGTGCGGCTGGCCAGTGACCGGGCCATGGCGTGCGGTTGGTAGCCGAGTTCGGCGGCGGCGGTGAGCACCGCGCGGCGGCGGTGTTCGCTGACCTTGGGGGAGTTCCGCATGACCAGCGAGACCAGCGCCCGGGAGACGCCGGCCCGGGCGGCGACGTCCTCCATGGTCGGTCTGGTCATGGTCGCCTCCCGTCGGAATCGATGTGTGTCGCACGCTACAGCGTTGCCGTGGACCGAGGCAATGGAGCGCTCTAATCGGATATTCTGGTCAGCGGTTCACGGCTCCATTTCGCCTGGAAGGCAGTGTTTTCCGTGGCTGCATGCTACTTTCCAGCGCATGTCGGACCCTTGACATGATAGTGAGCCAGGTTACATTGTTGGAGCGCTCCAACGAGCCTCCACGATGGCCAACGACGGGTCTGGGAAGTGCCGATGACCGAACCGCTCCATCCATTGCGTATCGCCGCCGCGCCGATCTCCTGGGGAGTCTGCGAAGTTCCCGGCTGGGGGCATGTCCTCGAACCGGACACCGTCCTGGCCGAGATGGCGAGCCTCGGCCTCACCGCCACCGAGTTCGGCCCACCCGGGTACCTGCCCGAGGACCCGGTCGAGCTACGAAAGACCCTGAGCGCCTACGGTATCGAGCCGATCGGCGGTTTCCTCGCGCTGGCGCTGCACCACGAACCCGACCGGGCCCTGGTCGCCGCCCGCACCGCCGCCGTGCGGTTCGCGGCGGCGGACGCCGAGATCCTGGTGCTGGCCGCCGCCACCGGGCAGCACGGATACGACACCCGGACGCCCCTCGGCGACGACGAATGGAAGACCCTCGTGCACACCGCCGCCGCGATTCGCGAGATCGCCGCCGAGCACGGTCTGCGCGCGGTCCTGCACCCGCACGTGGGCACCCACGTGGAGACGGCCGCCGAGGTCGAGCGTTTCCTCGCCGACTCCGAGCTGGATCTGTGCCTGGACACCGGGCATCTGCTCATCGGCGGCACCGACCCGGTCGAGCTGGCGCGCCGTCACGCGGATCGGCTCGGGCACATCCACCTCAAGGATGTCCGCGCGCGCCTGGCCGCCGAAGTGCGCAGCGGCAGTGCCGAATACAGCGAGGCCGTCCGGCGAGGGCTCTACGTTCCGCTGGGTACCGGGGATGTCGATATCGCGGCCCTGGTCCGCGAAGCGCACGCCGGGGGATACCGGGGCTGGTACGTGATCGAGCAGGACACCGCCTTGCGTCCCGGCGCGACGGCGGAGGTCCCGACGGCCGCTGCCCGGCAAAGTCTGCGGCACCTGGCCGAGATCGGCGCCGGCGTCGCCTCGGCCCGGATGCAGTGAGGAGGTGACGACGACGATGTCCGCAATCTCCCGATCGCGCCGAGTCCTTCTCGGCCGCCGCCCGCGCCGGCTGCGCCTGTTGCCCTGGTTCGCGGCGGCGGCGGTGCTCGCGGCCTGCAGCGGCCCCGGCGCCGATGTCACCGGACCCGCCCAGGCCCCGGCCGCGGTGGGCACCCTGAAGTCGGTGGCCGTGGTGACCCACGGTTCACCCGGCGACGCCTTCTGGAACGTGGTCAAGAACGGCGCGGAAGCCGCCGGGAGGGATCTCGGGGTCCGGGTCGAGTACAACTCCTCGGGCGATCCGACCCAGCAGGCCAAGCTCATCGACAATGCGGTGGCCCAGGGCGTGGACGGGCTGGTGGTGTCCATGGCCAATCCGGACGCGCTGAAGCCGTCGGTCGAGAAGGCCGTGGCCGCCGGGATTCCGGTGGTGACCATCAATTCCGGCGAGGCCGAGAGTGGCCGGTTCGGGGCCATCGGCCATGTCGGCCAGAGTGAGCGCATGGCCGGTGAGTCCGCGGGCAAGCGGCTGGCCGACGCCGGAAAACACAAGATGCTGTGCGTGATTCACGAGGCCGGGAATGTGGGCGCGAACGAACGCTGCGGCGGCGCCACCCAGGGCTTCGGGGCCGCGACCACGCTGCAGGTGGACATCAACAACCCGACCGATGTGCAGTCGCGCATCAAGGGCGCGCTGGAGGCCGATCGCGCCATCGACGCGGTGCTGACGCTGAACTCGCAGATCGCCGCCCGCGCGGTGGACGCGGTGCGCGAGTCCGCCTCGAAGGCGACGGTCGCCACCTTCGACCTGAATTCCGATGTGGTGAGCGCGATCCGGGCCGGGACCCTGTCGTTCGCGGTGGATCAGCAGCAATACGAGCAGGGCTATCTCCCGGTGGTGATGCTGAAGCTCTACAAGTCGAACCTGAACACCGTGGGCGGCGGCCATCCGGCGCAGACCGGTCCGGCGTTCGTGGACAAGGGCAATGTCGATGCCGTCGCCGCACTGGTCGGCCAGGGCACACGGTGAACGGGCCGGGAGACGTGGAAATGACTACTACGACAACGACATCCGAGGTCCCCGTGGCCGCGCCGCCGGACCGGTCGGCCATTCCGAACCGGCTGGTGACCCGACCCGGGGCGGGCGCGCTGCTGGGCGCGGTGGTGGTCTTCGTGTTCTTCAGCCTGGTCACCGCGAAATTCCTGCAGCCACTGGGCATCTCGACCTGGCTGGACGACGCCTCCACGCTCGGCATCATGGCGGTGGCGGTGGCCCTGCTCATGATCGGCGGCGAGTTCGATCTGTCCACCGGCGTGATGACCGCCTCCACGGCGCTCATCACCGCGCTGCTGGCGGTGCACGCGGGCTGGAATGTGTGGTTCGCGCTGGTGGTTTCGCTGGCGTTCGCGCTCGCGGTGGGTGCGCTCAACGGCTGGGTGGTGATGCGCACCGGGCTGCCCAGTTTCATCGTCACCCTGGGCACGTTCCTGGCGTTGCAGGGCCTCAACCTCGGGGTGACGCGCTGGGCCACCGGCACCGTGCAGGTGTCCGGGGTGCGCGGCGCGGACGGATATCAGTCCGCCGGTTGGGTTTTCGCCGCCACCACCAAGATCGGCAATGCCGGTATCCAGGCGTCGGTGGTGTGGTGGATCGTGGTCACCGCCGTCGCGGCGCTGGTGCTGGCGCGGACGCGGTTCGGCAACTGGATCTTCGCGGTCGGCGGCTCGCTGCCCACCGCCCGCGCGGTGGGCGTGCCGGCCACCCGCACCAAGATCCTGCTGTTCATGACCACCGCGTTCGCCGGGTGGATCGTGGGCGCGTGCAATCTGATGCGGTTCGCCGGCGTGCAGGCCAATCAGGGTGTGGGACTGGAGTTCCAGTACATCATCGCCGCGGTGATCGGCGGTTGCCTGCTGACCGGCGGGTTCGGTTCGGTGGTCGGCGCGGCCATCGGGGCGCTCATCTTCGGCATGGCGCGGCAGGGCATCGTGCTGGCGGGCTGGAACAGCGACTGGTTCATGCTGTTCCTCGGCGTGCTGCTGTTCTCGGCCGTGCTGGTCAACAACGCATTCAAGAAGCGGGCGGAAAGGGTACGCCGATGACCGCGACGGACAACGACAGCGCGGTGCCGCTCATCGAAACGATCGGCATCGGAAAGAGTTACGGCGGCGTGGTGGCGCTGCGCGACGTGTCGACGGCGGTGAGAGCCGGTGAGGTCACCTGCGTGCTGGGCGACAATGGCGCGGGCAAGTCGACCCTGATCAAGATCCTGGCCGGCGTGCACCAGCACGACAGCGGAGAGCTGCGTATCGAGGGCGAGCCGACACGGTTGTCCTCACCGCGTGCGACGCTGGACCTCGGTATCGCCACGGTGTACCAGGATCTGGCAGTGGTGCCGCTGATGAGCGTGTGGCGCAACTTCGTGCTCGGTTCCGAGCCCGTCAAACGCTTCGGCCCACTCGAACTGCTGGACCGCAGGCAAGCGCAGGACATCGCCCGGAAAGGGCTGGCGGACATGGGGATCGACATTCCCGATCTGGAACAGCCGGTGGGCACGCTCTCCGGCGGTCAGCGCCAGTGCGTGGCGATCGCCCGTGCCGTGCACTACGGGGCCAAGGTGCTGATCCTCGACGAACCGACCGCGGCGCTGGGCGTGAAACAGGCCGGCGTGGTGCTGCGGTATGTCGTACAGGCCCGGGATCGCGGGCTGGGCGTTGTGCTGATCACCCACAATCCGCATCACGCCTACCCGGTCGGTGACCGCTTCCTGCTGCTCGAGCGCGGGTCGGTGCTCGGCAGCTACGAGAAGTCCGAGATCGACCTCACCGAGCTGACCCGGCAGATGGCGGGCGGCGCGGAACTCGAGGCACTGCAACACGAATTGGAGCGGGTGGAGTCGTGACCGAGCTGGAGGTGCTGACGATCGGCCGGGTCGGCGTCGACCTCTATCCGCAGCAGAGCGGGGTGCCGCTCGCCGAGGTGTCGACCTTCGCGAAATTCCTCGGCGGCACGGCCACCAATGTGGCGGTGGCGGCGGCGCGGCTGGGCCGTCGCACCGCGGTGCTGACGAAGGTAGGGCCGGACGGGTTCGGGGATTTCGTGCGGAATGCCCTGGCCGGTTTCGGGGTATCGCCCCGGTATGTGGGGACGGCGCCGGGATTGCAGACGCCGGTGGTGTTCTGCGAACTGAATCCGCCCGCCGACCCGCCGCTGCTGTTCTACCGCGCGCCGATCGCACCGGACCTCACGCTCACGGAGGGCGAGATCCCTTGGGAAGTCGTCGATTCCGTGCCGCTGCTGTGGGTGACCGGGACCGGGGTGAGCGCCGAGCCCGGCCGCACCACCCAGCGGGCGATCCTGGCCCGCCGGGCCCGGCGCGGGCACACCGTGCTGGATCTGGACTACCGGCCCATGTTCTGGCCCGACGCGGCGACCGCGCGCGCCGAGATCGGCTGGATGGTCGATCACGTGAATGTGGTGGTGGGCAATCGAACCGAGGTGGAGGTGGCGGTCGGCACCGCCGATCCCGACCTCGCCGCGGATCGGCTGCTGGCCCGCGGGGTCCGGCTGGCCGTGGTCAAACGCGGTGCGGAGGGGGTGCTCATCGCCACCGCCGCCGAGCGCTGGACGGTGCCGCCGTGCCGGGTGGAGGTGCGGTGCGGGCTGGGCGCGGGCGACGGATTCGGCGGCGCGCTCATTCACGGGCTGTTGTCCGGGTGGTCGCCGCATCGCCTGGCCGCCTACGCCAATGCCGCCGGCGCGCTGGTGGCGTCCCGGCTGGCCTGCGCCGACGCCATGCCGACCGATGCCGAGATCGAGGAGATGCTATGCACCTGACCGATGCGCGCTGGGACGAACTGCTCCAAACCCGCGCCACGGATCCCGAGGCCGTCCGGCGCGCGTACGCCGACCGGCGTCGCCGCCCGAATCTGCTGTCGGACCGGGGAACCCTGTTCCTGGTGGCGGCCGATCACCCGGCCCGCGGCGCGCTCGGCGTCGGCGCGGATCGCACCGCCATGGCCGATCGGCGCACCCTGCTGGAACGGCTGCTCATCGCGCTGGACAACCCGGCCGTCGACGGCGTGCTCGGCTCGCCCGACATCGTGGAGGAACTGCTCCTGCTGGATGCGGTGCACGAGAAGATCGTCATCGGCTCCATGAACCGCGGCGGCCTGGCCGGCGCCGACTGGGAGATAGACGACCGTTTCACCGGGTACGACGCCGAATCCCTGGTGAAGTTCCGCCTCGACGGCGGGAAAATGCTACTGCGCCTGGTCGATTCGGATCCAGGCACCATACCGACCTTGGAAGCTTGCGCCCGCGCGGTCTCCGAACTGGCCGAGCACGGGCTGATGGCCATGGTCGAACCGCTGCCCTACGCCCGCGACGCCTCCGGCACGCTCACCATGCACAAGGACGCCGCCGCGCTGCAACGCGCCATCACGGTCGCCTCGGGACTGGGTGTCACCTCCGCCTACACCTGGCTGAAAATCCCTGCCCCCGAGGATGTCTCGGTTCTCGACGCCACCACCCTGCCGGTCGTCGTCCTCGGCGGCGCGCCCTCCGGTGATCCGGAATCCGATCTGGCCTCCTGGGGTTCGGCCCTGCGCCACGATGTCGCGCGCGGCCTGGTGGTGGGCCGCAGCCTGCTCTACCCGCCCGACGGGAATGTGGCCGGCGCGGTGCACGCGGCCGCCCAGGTGCTGGAGGCGGCGCGATGAAGCATCTGCATCGCCCGGCAGGTGTGCTGGCCGACTCGACCGATCCCGTACTGCTGACCCCCGAGGACGCGGGCTGGACCTATACCGGGTTGCGGGTGCTGCGGCTGTCGGCGGGGGAGCGGCGGGTGGTGCGCACGGGTGAATTCGAGGCGTTCGTGCTGCCGCTGGCCGGGTCCTGCGCCGTGCGGGTCGATGGGCTGGTGTTCGAACTTGCCGGGCGGGCTTCGGTTTTCAGCCGGGTCACCGACTTCGCCTATGTGCCACGCGATGCGGAAGTGGAGCTGTCGACGGTGGCGGGCATCGAGGTCGCGCTGCCGATGGCGCGGTGCGGAAACCGCCTGACGCCGAAATATGGTCCGGCCGAGCAGGTTCCGGTTGAGGTGCGCGGGGCGGGACGAGCGACGCGGCAGGTCACCAACTTCGGGACGCCGGGAGCCTGGCAGCACGCCGACAAGCTGAACGCGTGCGAACTCCTCACCCCCGACGGGAACTGGTCCTCGTATCCGCCGCACAAGCACGACGAGGCCTCCGAATGTGAGGTCGTCAACGAGGAGATCTACTACTTCCGCATCGCCGGACGCGACGGAATCACCCCGGGCCCCGAGGGTTTCGGCATGCACCGCACCTACACCCTCGACGGATCCCTGGACGAGAACGTGGCGGTCCGGGACGGGGATGTGTTCCTGGTGCCGCACGGCTATCACGGTCCGTGCATCGCCGCGCCCGGGTATCCCATGTACTACCTGAACGTGCTGGCCGGACCCGCGCCCGAGCGTTCCATGGCCTTCTGCGACGACCCCGCGCACGCCTGGGTGCGGGCGGGATGGGCGAGCGAGGCGGCGGATCCGCGGTGCCCGGTCACCTCCCACGAAGGACGGCTCGCATGATGCTCACCACCGCGCAGGCCCTGGTGACCTGGCTGGTCGCGCAGCGCTCGGAAACCCTCGAGGGCGGCGAAGTCCCGCTGTTCCCCGCGGCTTTCGGCATCTTCGGGCACGGCAATGTGCTGGGCCTCGGCACCGCGCTCGCCGAGCATCGGGACGCGCTGCCGCTGTGGCGCGGGCACACCGAGGAGGGCATGGCGCTGGCGGCCGTCGGGCTGGCCAAGGCCACGCAGCGGCGGCAGGTCGGCATCGCCACCTCCTCGATCGGGCCGGGCGCGCTGAACATGGTGACCGCCGCCGGTGTGGCACACGCGAATCGGCTGCCCGTGCTCCTGCTGCCCGGCGACACGTTCGTCAGCCGCGCGCCCGATCCGGTACTGCAGCAGGTCGAGCACTTCGGCGACCCGACCGTCACGGTCAACGACGCATTCCGGGCGGTGAGCCGCTATTTCGACCGGATCACCCGGCCCGAGCAGCTGCTGGCGACGCTGCCGCAGGTGGCGCGGATCCTCACCGACCCGGCCGAGGCCGGGCCCGTGGTGCTGGCTCTGCCGCAGGACGTCCAGGCCGAGACCTGCGACTTTCCCGATGCGCTGTTCGAACCGGTCGTGCATCGTGTACCGCGCCCGCGGCCGGATCGGCGCGGTGTCACCGAGGCCGCCCGCGTCCTGCGCGCCGCGCAACGTCCCCTGCTCGTCCTCGGTGGTGGCGTCCGGTTTTCCGGGGCGGGCGGGCAGGCGCTGGAATTCGCTGAGCACCACGGGATTCCGGTGACAGAGACCACCGCGGGGCGCACGCTGGTCCCGCACGAGCATCCGTTGTACGCGGGACCGCTGGGCATCACCGGCGCGGCGTCGGCCAATACCCTCGCCGCGGCCGCGGATGTGGTGCTGGCGGTCGGCACCCGCCTGCAGGACTTCACCACCGCGTCCTGGACGGTCTTCGCGCCGGAAGTCCGTCTGGTCCATATCAATACCGCCCGCTTCGACGCTGTGAAGCACGGCGCGCTTGCGGTGGTCGGCGACGCCGATGCGGCGTTGCGAGACCTGGAACCCGAACTGGCCCAGTGGCTTGCCGACCCGGATTGGACGGCCCGGGCGGCCGCGGTCCGCGCGGACTGGGACGCGCACATCGACAAACTCCGCGCGCCGACGCCGGGGACACCCAGCTACGCGCAGATCGTCGGCGCCGTGAACGAGCTCAGCGATGCCGCCGACTACGTCATGACAGCATCCGGCGGGCTGCCCGGTGAGCTGGTGGGCGGCTGGCGCGCGGCCGGGGGCGTGCCGACCATGGACGTCGAATACGGCTTCTCCTGCATGGGATACGAGCTGGCCGGCGCCTGGGGCGCGGCGCTGGCCCGGGCGCAGTCCGGCGGCGCCGCATCGGAGGGCCTGGTCACCACGCTGCTCGGGGACGGCTCCTACCTGATGCTCAACTCCGAGCTCTACTCCGCCGCCTTCGCCGGGCACCCGCTGGTCGCGGTGGTGTGCGACAACGACGGATACGCGGTCATCGCGCGACTGCAGGAGGGACAAGGGGCCGAGCCTTTCAACAACTTCTACGCCGATTGCCGCACCACCCACGCCACTCCGCCCCGGGTCGACTTCGCCGCCCACGCGCGGGCGCTGGGTTGTGCGGTGTTCACCGCGAGCGAACTCGGCGACTTCCGTGCGGCGTACGCGAGCGCCCGCGATGCCGCCCGGAGCGAGCGGCGGCCCGCCGTCGTGGTGGTCCGCACCCGGCCGTCGACCTGGACCGAGGCCGGGGCCTGGTGGGAAGTCGGTGTGCCGCCGCATCTCTCGGGCCGCGCCGAATTCGACCGGGTGAAACCGGGTCAGCTGCGCTACACGCATCCCGCGTAATCCGGCGCCCCCGGTGGCGGGTCAGGGTAAATCGGGGCATACCGCCGGAGGGGTGACCCGCGCGCCGAATCTATGGCAGACTCGGCGCGAATACGCGTCGGCCGATGGGCGACCGGCGGTGTCGATCGAACCGCACGCGGTGTGCACGGGGTACGGGAGTTTGAAGGTCGCAATGGATCTCAGCGCCATCGAGCGGCAGGTGGCCGCGGATCGCGGGGCCGCGCGCGACCGCACGCCCGAAACCGAACTGGCCCTGGCCACCTCGCTGTGTGAGCTGGCCCGCGCGCTCATGGCCACCAAGAACGACCCGGAACAGCGGGATCGGTCGGCCTCGGCCCTGGAGCCCGCGCAGGAGGCGGTGCTCATCCGGCTGCGCTGGCTCACCGCCGGCCACGTCACCGCGCCCTTCGCCGCCGAGGTGACCGAGGCGCTGCGGCTGTTCGAGCAGGCCGCCCGCACCATCGGGCACCGGGAGCTGGCCACCTCCACCATTCGCAATGCCTGCCAGGCGTATCGGCATGTGGCGCAGAACTATCCGCTGGCGGCGGGCGCGTCGGCGGACGCGCTGTCCAAGTGCAGCGTGTGGCTGTGCCGGCTGGACCCCAAGGCCGCGGTCGCCGCGGGGGAGGACGCGGTGCGCATCCGCGCCGGGCTCTTCGCCGCCGACCCGGATCAGGCCAACCGCTACCTCGCCTCGCTGAACACGCTGCTGCGCACCCTCATGGTTGGCCGCCAGCGCAAGCAGGCGCTGGCCATGTACCGCGAGTGCTACGCGGGCGTCACCAGCTCGGCCATGACGCAGCGGCTGCGCGAGATCCGGGTCGAGGACATCGGATTCACCAGCAAGACCGTCACGGCCCTGCGCAAACTCGAATGCGCCACCCTCGAACGCGCGGGTTACCTGACCCAGCAGCAGATTCTCTATCAGACGGCCGGTGACCTCGCGACCATCGAGGAGATCAACTGGCAGCTGGCGCTGGTCGGCCTCAAACCGCTCGCCGCGGGCGCGCTGCCGGACCAGCCCTCCAAGCCGGTGGAAATCAGCACCTCCTTCGGCGCGCTGAGCGTGCGCTGCTCCTCGCGCAATGCGGTGACGCTGATCCGCGCGGCCATTCTCGCCGCGTACACCGCCGACGGCGCGCAGCCCGTGCCCAGTTCGGCCTATCTCGGGGTCGACGAAAAGCACTGGAGCACACCTGAACCCGAACCCAACCGCGCCGAGCGCCTCGGCGAGGACGTGATCCTGATCGAGAAGGCGTCCGAGCACTGGGTCTCGGTGAAGAGCCTCAACTGGGAGGTGGCCCCCGTCGGCCGGCATCCGCTGGCGCTGCGACTGTCCCGGGAATGGCCGGTGGTCAGCGTGACCACGACCGAGCAGATGTCCTACGAACTGTGCTGGTACGAGGGCGGCGCGGCCACCCAGTACGCCGCTCTCGGGCTCCCGGCCGCCCAGACGCCGCTCGAAAAGCCGCTGGCCCCCTTGGATTTCAAGGCGCTGTCCGACTACGGCGCGGACTACGCCTCCGAAACCCAGGTCCGTTCGGCCTTCGGCAACACCACCATGTTCACCAAGCTCACCTGCCTGCCCGGCAGCGGCATCCGTCAGGCCGCCGAGGCCGGACCGCTCGCGTCGTACGGCTCGAACATCCTGTATTTCCGCAGCGTCGACGAATAGGCGTCGCGCTCCTCGCTTCTCTCCGCCGGGTATCCCCACGAGGTATCCGGCGGAGCCTTTTCGCGTGCGGAGCACCAGCCGTCAAGGACTGGAACGTGTTCAAAATTCGGTCATGAGCGGATTCGTGAACGGTAGGTCGATCCCGCCTTCCGTGCAGTGCGCGAGGTCTTCGAAGCGAGCTTCGCCGACGGGCAGAACGCGGGTCGCCGTGATCGTGGACGGGCGCACCGTCGTCGATCTATGGGGCGTCGCCGACGCGTGGGCCGACCGCCCGCCACCACACCCTGACCTCGTCCCACGAGACCCCCGACGGCAGCGCCGACCCCGGTCCCCTGCGCATGCTCAGCAATCTGAGCGCCCTGCCGCGTGGAAGGTTCTGCGACAGCATGCGGCAGAACGACTGGGTCTGGCCGCGCGACGTCAACGGCAACCCGATCAAGGAGCACCAGCTCCCGAAGTCGGTGAGCCTGGCGAACTTCGCCGACGACAAGTACCGCTGCCTCATGTCGGTCGCTGACCCCACGTCGAACGGCTCGATCGGGGAGTTGCCGGCGCCGAAATCGTCCGGACACCGCGCCGAGAGCTCCCCGATCTTGTTTGCTGCATCGGTAACCGTGATTCAAGTCACTCCTGACAGCTACCCTGTTTTCACCCGGCCGCTCGTGCTGCGTCGCGAAGGGCATTTCGACTGCGCGAAACGCCGTGGAGAGAAAGGCGTCTCGAACATGAGTAGCACTCCGACCGCGGTCACCCCGGCCGCGGAATTCCCCCCGCCGACGCTGGTGACCGGCCTGTGGCAGCGCAAATTGCCGCACTATCCGGACACGCCCGCTCGTGCCTGGTATCTGTTCGTCGTGGTGATCACCTCGGTCTCCCTCTACTACCAGCAGATCGTGGCGGGTGCGGTGGGCAATCAGCTGATCGCCTACTTCCATCTGACCTTCCGGTATTTCGTCGGCATCTTCATCGTGGGAGCCGCGTTCGGCGCGGTGGCCTCGGTGGTGACCGGCCTGCTGGACCGGTGGGGGCGAGCCAACATCGTCGCCTACGGGATGGCGATCTGTTCGTTGCTCACGCTCTTCGCGGTGCCTGCCTGCACCACCAAAGTGGAGTATCTGATCACCTACAGCCTGGTCAGCATTGTGGAAGGCGCGGTGCTGGTCGCGACTCCCGCATTGGTGCGCGACTTCTCGCCGCAGCTGGACCGTGCCTCGGCCATGGGATTCTGGACGCTCGGCCCGGTACTGGGCGCGCTCCTGACCACTGAGATCGCCAACCACACCCTCGACGCCCACCCCGACTGGCAGTACGCCTACCGGCTGTGCGGCGTGATCAGCGTGGTGATCGCGGTGCTGGCGCTGGTAGGGCTGCGTGAACTCAGCCCGGCGCTGCGCGATCAGATCATGGTGTCGCTACGCGACCGCGCGCTCATCGAGGCACGAGCGCGCGGCTTGGACGTGAGTGGGCTGGAACGGCATCAGTGGCGGCAGATGATGCACATCGAGGTCGTGGGCTCGGCCTTCGCGATCTCGGTGTTCCTGTCGTTCTTCTACACCATCATCTCGTTCCTTGCGGTGTACATGGCGACCAACTTCGGGTTCAGCTCCGCGCAGGCCAACGGGCTCGGCAACTGGTACTGGATCGCGAGCGCGATCGCCTTGGTGGCCACCGGCATCGTGTCCGACCGGCTGAAGGTGCGAAAACCGTTCATGATCTTCGGCGCGCTCGTCAGCATCGTGGGTATCTTCACCTTCCTGGGGTACACCGACAAACCCGGCACCGACTACTACACCTTCGCGGCGGTGCTGACCCTGATCGCCCTGGGCAGCGGCATCGTCTACTCCACCTGGATGGCCGGTTTCACCGAGACCGTGGAGAAGCGAAATCCCGCGGCCACGGCAGTGGGACTGGCGGTGTGGGGTGGCCTGCTGCGCACGGTCGTCACCCTGGTGCTCTTCGGCTTGCTGGTGGTGGTGACCGCGGCGGGCACGCTGGTGAACTACGGTCCACGATTGCAGACGATTTCGACCAAGTATCGCGACGAGATCGCCACCATCCAGAAGGTCGGCGAGGACACGCTGACCGCGCTGGGCAAGAATCCGAACGATCAAGCGGCACAGGTGAACGCGCTGGTCAAGCTGACCGGAGCCGCGGCCTCGGATGTGCAGACCGCGCTGTCCGTGAACGCCGAATACCCGGACGAACTGGCCACCCTGCAAGCGATCGATACGCAGCTGCTGGTCAAGCTGATGACGAACCCCAACGACCAGCAGGCCGCGGCCACCGCCGTCGGGCAGGTCGCGAAGAAGTTCAATATTCCGCCGGATCAGGCCGCCGCCCGGATCGCGGCCGCCGAGAAGGTACCGGTCGACCAGCTGGCCGTGGTCTCCCAGGTCGGTCCGCAACTCGCGGCGGCGAGCGCGCAGCTCAAAGCGGTGAGCGCGATACCGGCCGACGACCTCGCGTACCTGTCCGCGCACGGCAAGGATGTGCAGCAGGCCCAGGCGGATTCGGCCAAGCAGTGGAAGCGCTGGTGGTGGATCTGCCTGATCGCACAGGTGGTGTTCCTGCCGTTCGTATTCCTCATGTCCGGGCACTGGAGCCCGAAGAAGGCTGCGGAGGAGGCGGCCCAGCACGATCAGGCCGTCCGGCGCGAGCTGGAAGAACTGGCGGAACAGCCATAAAGTACAGTTATTGAAGTGACGTCGCCGAACTCCGTAGCCGCGACCTTCGATCTGCTCGGCGATCGACTGACGCTGACGATCCTGCGGCACGCCTTCGTCGACCGCGCCCGCCGGTTCACCCAGTGGGCCGATCGCACCGCAGCGCCGCCCGCCGTGCTCACCGCCCGGCTGGCGGCGCTCGTCGATGCCGGGGTCCTGGCGCGCACGCCGCGGCCCGGATCGGCGGACCGCTACGAATACCGGCTCACCGGCCTCGGTTTGGCGACCTGGGAGATCCTGGTCTGCGTCTGGGCCTGGCAACGGGAGTGGACGTCGGAATGGGCACTGCTGCCGGAGTTCACGCACACCGAGTGCGGGCATCGCGGTCCGCCGGTCGTCATGTGCCGGAGCTGCGGACGCGACGTCTCCGCCCACGACACCGAGGTGGAACTGGATCGGGATGCGCTGTGGCAGCTCACCTCCGGCCGCCGGCGCTCGGCGCGGTCGGCCGGACTCGCCCGCGTCGACGCGCGATTCGACGAGATCATGGAGGCCATCGGCGACCGGTGGAGCGCGGCCGTCACCGGGCTGGCCCTGGCCGGGGTGCGGCGGTTCTCGGATTTCCGTGCGGCACTGGACATGTCGCCGACGACCCTCACCGAGCGGCTGTCCCGCCTGGTGGACGCGGGCATCCTGCTGCGGCCCGAGGCGGGCGGGCGCGACTATCGGCTGACCCCGCGCGGGCGGGCGCTGTTCGGGGTTTTCGCGTTCCTGCTGGCCTGGTCGCAGCGCGCGCATCCGGAGACCCCGGAGCCCGGTCTGCGCATCCGGCACAAGGAGTGCGGCGCGGTGCTGGATCCGGCGCTGCGCTGCCGGGGCTGCGCGGCCGTACTCGGCCGGCGCGACGTGCGTTTCGAGCCGCCGGCCTGGCGCCCGGCTCTTGACAGTCTCCACTGAGACGCGTATCACTTCATTAACTGTAGTGAATCTCGCCGGGCGTCGATGCCCGGTTGCTGGAGGCTTCGCATGCCGCTCAACGAAGAACTCATCGCGCCCGCCGCCGAGGCGCTCACCAACCCGTACCTGGAAGGTCCGTACGCGCCCTGCGCGCAGGAGACCACGGCCACGAATCTGACTGTGCTGCACGGGGAACTGCCCGCCGACCTCGACGGCGTCTACGTGCGCAACGGCCCCAATCCGCAGTTCGCCCCGCTCGGCCGCTACCACTGGTTCGACGGTGACGGCATGCTGCACGCGGTCCACTTCGAGGACGGCCGGGCCACCTACCGCAATCGCTTCATCCGCACAGGCGAGTTCGACGCCGAGCGCGCGGCGGGCACCGCGCTGTGGCGCGGCGTCATCGAACCCTGGGACCACAATCCGCCCGGCGATCGTCGCGAACGCAATTCGGCCAATACCGACGTCATCTACCACCACGGCAATCTGCTGGCCCTGTGGTACCGGGCGGGCAAGCCCTACGCGCTCGACCCGATCAGCCTGGAGACCCGCGGCGTCGACACCTTCCACGGCACCCTGCGCGGCGAGGTGTCCGCGCACGCCAAGGTCGACGAGCGCACCGAGGAACTGCTCTTCTTCGATTACGGCATCCACTCGCCGTACCTGCGCTACGGGGTGGCGGATCCGGACGGCACGGTCACCCATTTCACCGGGCTGGAACTGCCCGGGCCGCGCCTGCCACACGATATGGCGATCACCGAGAACCATTCGATCCTCATGGATCTGCCGCTCTACAACGATCCGCGCGCGGCTGCGGCCGGCCGTTTCAAGATCTTCTTCGACCGCACGCTCCCCAGCCGGTTCGCGGTGCTGCCGCGGTACGGCGAAGGGGCGCAGGCGAAGTGGTTCGAGGCCGAATCCGGCTACATCTACCACACCGTCAACTCGTGGGAGGAAGGCGAGGAGATCGTCCTGGTGGTTTGCCGGGTCTCGGAACCGAGCCCGGTGTCCGACCGCGCCCACCCCCTGGCTCAGTTGCTGGCCTACCTGCGGCCGGAGGCCAAGCTGCACAGGTACCGCTTCAACCTCCGCACGGGCGCCACCACCGAGGAGGCCATGGACGACGTCAACACCGAGTTCCCCGCCATCGACCAGGGCAGCACCGGCCGCCCGGGCCGCTACTCGTATCAGATGCGGCTGTCGGTCGACCGCACCCTGATCTTCGACGCCGTCATCAAATACGACTATCGCACCGGCGCGAAGCAGACCGCGCCCTTCGGCGACGGCATCTACGGCAGCGAGCTCACCGTGGTCCCGCGCCCCGGCGGCACCGCCGAGGACGACGCCTGGCTGACCATGTTCGCCCACAACAACCACACCGGACTCGGCGAGGTGTGGATCTACGATGCCGCGGACCTCACCGCCGGCCCCGTGTGCCGCCTCGGCCTGCCCGTTCGCGTCCCGCTCGGATTTCACGCCACCTGGGTCAGCGGTGACCGGATGCGTGCCGCCGCCCGCCCCCTATCCTGAAAAAGGTTGCCCGCGTGCCCCTTCCGCATCTGAGCGTCAGCCTCCCGTACTGGCAGGATCGCGAACCTCTCGACGCCCTGCTGGTGGCGGAGGCCGCCGACCGGCTCGGCTTCCACCGTCTCTGGATCGGCGAGATGGCGACCTTCGACGCCTTCGCCCTGGCGACCGCCATCGGCCGGGGCCCGGGCCGGATTCCGCTGTGCCTGGGCCCGCTGGCCGTCGGCGTCCGCACCCCGGCGACCATCGCCATGGGGACGGCCACCGTGGCCGCCCTCACCGGCCGCCCGGTCGACGTCGCCCTCGGCACCTCAAGCACGGTGGTGGTCCGGGACTGGCACGGCCGCCGAAGGCACCGCACCGCACGGCATCTGGAGGAAACGACCCGTATCGTCCGGGCCCTGCTGGCCGGTGAGAAGGTCGAGTACGACGGCCTGATCGAACGTATGCGAGGGTTCCGTCTCCGCCTGCCCGCCCTGCGTCCGGCCCCGGCCCGCAGTGTCCACGGATCGGACACGGTCCCCGAAATCGGTTGGCCCGGTGTGGGATCCCTGAACGGGCGGGTGTCCTCGAACGGGCACGGTCCGGAAGACGGGTCCGGCGACGGTCCGCCGGCCGGTGGCGAGCTCGTGCTGGCGGCGTTCGGCGAGCGGGCACTGCAGGTTGCCGCGCGCTGCGCCGACCGGGTGGTGCTCAATCTGGTCACCCCGGCCCAGGTCGCGCGATGTGTCACCGCGATAGGGGAATTCGCGGCGCGGGCGGGCCGGACACCGCCACCGGTCTCCGTGTGGGTGATCGCCGCCGCCGATCCCGGCCCGGACATGTACGCGACCGTCCGGCAGGGCGTGGTCGGTTATCTCCGCGCTCCCGGGTACGACGCCATGTTCACCGAGGCCGGATTCGGGGACGTGGTCCGGCTCGCGCACAGCGGCGTCCATCCGCGCGAGGTGCTCGCCGCCGTCCCCGACGAATTGCCCGCGGCCGTCGGCATTCTCGGCGATGCCCGCACCCTGGCCGCCCGCCTCGGCGAGTACGGGGACGCGGGCGCCGACGAGGTGGTCATCGTGCCGGTGACGACGGCCGGCGACCCGGCCGGTTTCCGGACCCTCGACGCGCTCAGCGGGATTTGTCCGAGTTCGGGCCCCGGTGTGCCGGAGACTGACGGGGACGAGTCCGACCCGGACTCGGCGGAGCAGCGGAGGCATGTCGATGAGTGAAGCGTTCGTCTATGACGCGGTGCGGTTGCCGCGAGGGCGGGTGCGCAAGGGTGGGGGCACGCTGGCGGAGATCCCGCCGTACGAATTGTTCGGGCAGTTGCTGGCGGCGCTGGAGGACCGGGGATGTCCGCCGGCAGCGGTCGACGACGTGCTCGTGGGGGTGAGCACCGCGGTAGGGGAGCAGGGCGGCAATGTCGCCCGGGCCTCGCTGCTGTGGGCGGGCTGGCCGGATTCCGTACCGGGAGCGGTGGTTTCGCGGCTGTGCTGTTCCGGACTGGACGCGGTGGAGGGCGCCGCCGCACGGGTCGCGGCCGGGTACGCCGACGTGATCGTCGCGGGCGGTGTGGAGTCCATGTCGAGGGTGCCGATGCTGAGCGATCAGCCCGCCATCGCCGTGGACCCGGATCTGGGGGAGCGGACCGGCTTCGTCACCATCGGGGTGTCGGCGGATCTGACCGCGGCCGAATACGGCATCACCCGGCCGGAACTGGACGCGTTCGCGGTGCGGTCGCATCGGAAGGCCAGTGGCGCAGCCTCGTCGGATTCGGTGATCCCGGTCCGCAAGGGCGGCACCGTGCTCCTCGCTGCCGACGAGGGCGCGCGGCCGGATGCGTGCGCGTCGGCCTTCGCCGCCCTGCCTACCCTGTTCGGCGCCGACCCCTCCTGGGAGCGGGTGGCCCGGCGCATGCCGCAGGCGCGGCATCCGCTCGGCGGGCTGCACACCATCGCGACCGCGCCGCAATTGGCCGACGGGGCTTCGGCTCTGGTGCTGGGCAATCGGCGTGCCGAGCGCATGCTCGGGCGGCCGCCGGTAGCGCAGATCGTGGGCACGGCGCAGACTGCGGTTCGTTCACCGCTGCTGACCGCGCCGACCAGCGCGGCCCGGGTGGCGCTGCAACGAGCCGGCGTCTCGCCCGCACAACTCGACGTGATCGAGGTGAACGAATCCTTCGCCGTCACACCGCTGGTGCTCATGCGTGAGCTGGGCCTGGACGCGGCCCGGGTGAATCCGTCCGGCGGCGCGGTCGCGGTCGGGCATCCGCTCGGGGCGACCGGCGGCATCCTCATCGCCCAGGCGCTCGACGGACTGCGCCGCCGCGACGGCGAGCACGCGCTCGTCACCATCCCCGCGGCACTCGGGCTCGGCTCGGCCGTGGTGCTGCGCCGCCTGAGCTGACCCACTGCCCGCCCCGTCACCGGACCAACTCACCACCAGGGAACTCCGATGGTCGAAATATCCTCCTCCGCAACCACGTCTCCCACCCATCCGGTGGCGGCCTGCCATCCGGCGGACACCGTGCACACCTACCTCGAACGCGGCTGGTGGCAGCCCGAGACGATTCCCGACGTCTTCCGCTACCGCGTCACCGAGGCCCCCGACGCGCCGGCCATCACCGATCCGGCCAATCTGGCCGACCTGACCGGTGCGCGGCCCCGTACGTTGACCTGGCGTGAACTCGACGATCATGTCACCGATATCGCGGCGGTCCTGCTGGACAACGGGATTCGCCAGGGCGCCACCGTCGCGATCCAGCTGCCCAACTCGGTCGCCCTGACCGCCGTCTATCTCGCTCTGTGGCGGTTGGGCGCGGTGGCGACACCCATGCCGGCGTCCTTCCGCCGGCACGAACTGTCCGGCATCCTGGCCGCGACCGACGCCGACGCCGTCATCACCGTGGGGGCGCTGGGAGATCGGGAACTTGCCACGGAGGCGCTGGCCGTCACCGGCGCGCAGCGCACCGTATTCGCATTCGGGCCAGGGGTTCCGGGGGCGGCGATCGCGCTCGACGGTCCGGTCGGCCCGGGCGCCCGCAATCGGGTGCGCGACTACGTCTCGACGCTCCCGGTGACCGTCAACGATCGCATCACCATCTGCTGGACCAGTGGCACCGAGGCCGCGCCCAAGGGCATTCCGCGCTGTCACGGCGACTGGCTGGCAGTAGCGGGCGGCGTCCAGGACGGGCTCGGCATGACACCGGATTCGGTGGTGCTCAACCCCTTTCCCATGGTGAACATGGCCGGATTCGCGGGCTCGTTCCTGCCGTGGCTGCTGGCGGGCGGGCATCTGGTCCAGCATCACCCGCTGGATCTGCCGGTGTTCTTCCGCCAGATCGCCGAGCACCGGGTCACCCACACGAGCATGCCACCGGCCCTGCTCACCATGCTGTTGCAGAATGACCAACTGCGCGCCCGCGCCGACCTGTCCTCGCTGCGCACCGTCGGCTCGGGCGGTGCGCCGCTGCCGCCGCCGGTGGTGCGGCGCTGGCAGGAGGACCTGGGCATTCAGGTGATCAATTTCTTCGGATCCAATGAGGGCGTGAGCCTGCTGGGCGCGCCCGCCGACATTCCCGATCCCACATTGCGCGCCCAGCACCTGCCCTATTACGGTTCGGCCGGGGTGCGCTGGTCCACCCGGCTGGCGGACCGGACGGCGGTGAAGCTGGTCGATGTCCGCACCGGGGAGACGGTCACCGAGATCGGCGGGCGGGGCGAATTGCGCCTGCGCGGCCCGGCCGTGTTCGGCGGCTACCTGCCCGGCACCGCCACCGCCGAGCCCTTCGACGATGACGGATTCCTCTGCAGCGGTGACGTTTTCGAACTGTGCGGGGACGGCGGCCGATATCTGCGGTTCGTCGACCGGGTGAAGGAGATCATCATCCGGGGCGGTATGAATATCGCGCCCGCCGAGATCGAGGGCCTGCTCATCGACCATCCGGCCATCGCCGACGTCGCCGTGGTCGGCTACCCGGACCCGGTGCTCGGCGAGAAATGCTGTGCCGTGGTCGTTCCCGCACCCGGCGCCACCGTGGCCCTCCCCGATCTGATCGCGCACCTGCAGGCTCGCGAGGTCGCCTCGTTCAAACTGCCCGAGCGCCTGGAGATCACCGACGCGCTCCCGCGCAATCCGGTCGGCAAACTGCTGCGCCGTGAACTACGCGCCCGGCTCTGATTCCCTTCGATCGCAGGAGGACCCCGTGTCCGTGCATATTCTGGGCGGCGCCCAGACCGATTTCGCCGTCAACTGGCATCGCCTCGGCCTCGGATTCGACGCCCTGATCCGGGCCGTCCTGGACGAGACCCTCGCCGCCGTCCACCTCGACGCCACCGCCGTGGGGGTGATCCATGTCGGCAATGCCTTCGGTCAGTTGTTCACCGGCCAGGGCCATCTCGGCGGCATGCCCGCCACCATCCATCCCGAGCTGTGGGGCGTCCCGTCGTCCCGGCACGAAGCCGCCTGCGCGTCCGGCAGCATGGCAGCCCTCGCCGCCATGGCCGATCTCGAATCCGGCCGCTACGACTGCGCGCTCGTGCTCGGCGCGGAACTGGAGAAGACCGTCCCAGGCGGGCAGGCTGCGGCCTACATGGGCGCGGCGGCCTGGGCGGGCCACGAGGCGCAGGACACCGACCTGGTCTGGCCGACCCAGTTCGCCGCGATCGCGGCCGAATACGACCGCCGCTACGGGCTCGACCCCGCCCACCTGCGCGCCATCAGCGCGCTCAATATTGCCAATGCCCGCTCGAATCCGCGTGCCCAGACCCGGAATTGGGACTACACCGAGGCGAGCTTCACCGACGACGACACCGCGAACCCGCCCGTGACGGGCGTGCTGCGCCGCCAGGACTGCAGCCAGATGACCGACGGCGCGGCCGCCGTCGTTCTCGTCTCGGATCGATTCCTGCAGCAGCACAGCGCCATTCGCGCCGACGCCACCGCGCTGATCTCGGGATGGGGCCACCGTACCGTCGGCCTCCCGCTGGCCACGAAGTTCCGGGCCTCCGCCGCCGAACCCTACGTCTTCCCGCACCTGCGCACCGCGGTCCTCGACGCGCTGTCGCGCGCCGGCCTCGCCGACATCCACCAGCTCGGCGGCGTCGAGGTCCACGACTGCTTCTCCATGTCGGAGTACGTGGCCATCGACCACCTCGGCTTGACCGCGCCCGGCGAGAGCTGGAAGGCCGTGGAATCCGGCGAGATCGGCCGCACCGGCAGCCTGCCGATCAATCCCAGTGGTGGGCTCATCGGCATCGGGCATCCGGTCGGCGCGACCGGTGTGCGCATGCTGCTCGACGCGTACAAGCAGGTCACCGGTCAGGCGGGCGAATGCCAGCTGCCCGGCGTCGACCGGTACGGGACGGTGAACATCGGCGGCAGCACCACCACCGTCGCGAGTTTCATCGTCGAATCCGTCGCCGGCTGATCGGGCCTCAGTAGTTGAGCTTCGAGGTGTCGCGCACGGCCCCGCGGTCGGCCGAGGTGGCCAGCAGTGCATAGGTTTTCAGCGCCGGTGACACCTGACGGTCGCGATGCCGGGGCCGGTAGCCGCCGTTCGCTTCCAATTCCGTGCGGCGCGTGGCCAATTCGGCGTCGGCCACGTGCAGCGTGAGGGTTCGCGACGGGATGTCGATGGTGATGGAATCGCCGTCCTCGACCAGCGCCAGCGGGCCGCCCGCCGCGGCCTCGGGAGAGATGTGGCCGATGGAGCAACCGGAGGAACCGCCCGAGAAGCGGCCGTCGGTGATCAGCGCGCATTCCCGGGCCAGGCCCAGGCCCTTGAGATACGACGTCGGATACAGCATTTCCTGCATGCCCGGCCCGCCGCGAGGACCCTCGTAACGGATGACGAGCACATCGCCCGACTCGATGCGACCGGACAGGATCGCCTCGACCGCGTCCTCCTGCGACTCCACCACCACGGCCGGGCCGGTGAAGGTGTGCATGTCCGCGGCCACGCCGGCGGACTTCACCACCGCACCGTCGGGCGACAGATTGCCGCGCAGCACCGCCAGGCCGCCGTCCCGTGAATGCGCGTGGGCCGCATCCCGAATGCAGCCCTCCGCCGCGTCCAGGTCGAGGGTGTGCCAGCGCTCGGATTGGGAGAAGGCACTCGACGACCGTTTCCCGCCCGGCGCCGCGTGGAACATCTCCACCGCCGCGGGCGCCGGCCGGCCGCCGCGCACATCCCAGTCCGCCAGCCACGCGCCGAGCGAATCCGCGTGCACCGCGTGCACGTCGCGATGCAGCAGCCCCGCCCGGTCCAGCTCGCCCAGCAGCGCCGGGATACCGCCCGCGCGGTGCACGTCCTCGATCAGATAGTCGCCGTTGGGTGCCACCTTGCACAGGCACGGCACCTGCAACGACATCTTCTCGATATCGGTGAGCGTGTAGTCCAGCCCGGCCTCCTGCGCGGCCGCCAGCAGATGCAGCACCGTATTGGTGGACCCGCCCATGGCCAGATCCAGGGCCATCGCATTGTCGAAGGCATTGCGGGAGGCGATGTTCCGGGGCAGCACCGCGGCGTCGTCCTCGTCGTAGTAGCGGCGGGCCAGCTCCATCACCGTATGCCCCGCGGCCCGGTACAGCCCAGCCCGGGCGGTATGGGTGGCCAGCGTGGTGCCATTGCCGGGCAGCGACAGGCCCAGCGCCTCGGTCAGGCAGTTCATGGAGTTGGCGGTGAACATTCCCGCGCACGAACCGCAGGTCGGGCAGGCGTTTTCCTCGATGCGCTCCAGATCCGCGTCCGACACGTCAGGGGAGACCGCCTCGGCCATGGTGACGATGAGGTCGAGCCGGCTGCGGACCGTGCCGTCGACCAGCGCCGCGGTGCCGCCCTCCATCGGGCCGCCGGAAACGAACACCGTCGGGATGTTCAGCCGCAGCGCGGCCATGAGCATGCCGGGAGTGATCTTGTCGCAGTTGGAGATGCACACCAGCGCGTCGGCGCAGTGCGCATTGACCATGTACTCGATCGAATCCGCGATCAGATCCCGCGACGGCAGTGAGTAGAGCATGCCGCCGTGCCCCATGGCGATGCCGTCATCGACCGCGATGGTGTTGAACTCCCGGGCGATGCCGCCCGCCGCGCGCACCGCCTCGGACACCATGCGGCCGACCGGCTGGAGATGGGTGTGACCCGGCACGAACTCGGTGAAGCTGTTGGCGATCGCGACGACCGGCTTGCGGCCGATATCGGCCGAGGGGACGCCGCTGGCCCGCATGAGGGCGCGGGCCCCGGCCATGTTCCGTCCGTGCGTGACCGTGCGGGAGCGCAATGCGGGCACGACGCCACCTCCTCCTGAAACTCCAACCATGTGGTTGCAACCTTGTGGTTGGAGTTTGTCACAGCCGTGAGCCCAACCGCAACCGTGTGGTTGGAGATGGTTGGATGGACCCCATGGCGTGGGATACCGAGAGGACCAGACGACTGCTGCTCGAGGCGGCGGTACTCGAGTTCGCCGAGCGCGGACCCGACGGCGCCCGGGTGAACGCCATCGCGGCCCGCGCCGGTATCAACAAGGAACGCATCTACCAGTACTTCGGCGACAAACGCGGCCTGTTCGAGGCTGTGCTCACCGACCAGCTGGAGCAACTCGCCGCGGCCAGCCCCCTCACCGCCGACAAGGCCGGCGACCTGGCCGAATACGCCGGCCACGTCTTCGACTTCCACCGCACCCACCCACAGTTCCTGCGGCTCATGTACTGGGAGGGGTTGCAGCCGCAGGACGGTCAGCTGCCCGCCGAGTCCGCCCGCGCCTCGCACTACGCCGACAAGGTCGCCGCGCTGGCCGCCGCCCAGCAGTCCGGGACCCTTCCCAGCGATGTCGCCCCCGGCTACCTGCTCTACGCGGTCGCCGCCCTCGCCGCCTGGTGGTTCGCGGCTCCCCAGGTGGTCCGGATGATCCTCGGCCCCGACACCGACGACCCGGACGCTCTGCGTGCAGCCCTGGTCACCCTGGTCCGCCGCCTCGAGGTGCGGGACTAGCGGGCCGCCGCGGCGACCCGCTCCCGATCAGCTCTGGGCCGGGGGTTCGGTGGTCTGGCCATTCTCGGCCGGCCGAGCGGCATCCGCCGTGCGCTGCGCCTTGATGTCGGCCTGCCACTTCTCGAAGTCGGCGCGCATCACGTCGATCTGATGTTCGAGGGCTTCGCGGGTGTCCGACCACCACTTCTGTGCGGACTCCCGCAGGTCCGCCGTGGTCTTCTCGAACTCGCTGCCCTCACGCTCGAAGGCGGCCTGCAACTCCTCCCGTCGCGCTTGCATCGTGGCCTGGCTCTTCTCCCGTGCGGCGGCGGACGATTCTTCGAAGCGCTTGACCTGGGCCGCGAGATCCATCAGCGATTCCGACAACGGTTTCATACTCTTGTCCTCTCGAATTGCGTTATCCGCGTGCGGATTCGGCCTTTGGCCTGAATCAAGCTTGGCCTCCGCCGACGACCTGTCCAAGGGCAGAACGTCCCCGGAATTCCTGCCACTCGGCATCGGGTATCCGAATCAGCCGGGTGCGAGGGTGTCCGCGAGGGTGGTGAGGACGGGAGCGCAACCGGTGTCGAGGGTGAGGGTGGCGAGGTCGTGGGCGCGGGTGCGGCCGCGGTTGAGGATGATGACCGGGCGGCCGGATCTGGCGGTGCGGCGGGCGAAGCGGAGGCCCGACATGACCGTCAGGGAGGAGCCGACGACCAGGAGGGCGTCGGCGGCGTCGACCACGTCGAAGGCGGCGGCGACGCGGGGTTTGGGGACGGACTCGCCGAAGTAGACGATGTCCGGTTTGAGGAGGCCGCCGCAGGTCAGGCAGTCGACCATGCGGAAGGACGCGGTGTCGGCGACGATCGCGTCGGCGTCGGGCGCCACCTCGAGGCCGTCGACGGGATGCGATTCGGCGAAGCCGGGATTGGCGGCCTCGAGACGATCCGCGAGGGCCATACGGGAGGTGAGAGTGTCGCAGGCCAGGCAGCGGACCCGCGCGTAGACGCCGTGCAGGTCGATCACCCGGCGATGACCCGCCTTGGTGTGCAGCAGGTCCACGTTCTGGGTGAGCAGCCCGGTGACGAGGCCCGCGCGTTCCAGCCGGGCCAGCGCGTGATGCGACGGATTCGGGCGGGCGGCGTCCATGCGCCGCCAGCCCACATGATTGCGGGCCCAATAGCGTTGGCGGAACACGGGATCGCCGACGAACTGCTGATAGGTCATCGGCGTCCGGGCCGGCGCGCCGGGACTGCGGTAGTCGGGGATGCCGCTGTCGGTGGAGATGCATCAAGGGGACTATGTCCCCTAAGCTGGATGACAGCAACGCCACCGCTGAAGCGCCTGAAGGATGGACCGATGAACACACAGCTCAGAGCCGTTATCTACGCCCGAGTCAGTCAGGACAAGTCGGGTGTGGGGCGCTCGGTGGAACAGCAGGTAGCCGAGTGCAAGGCTCAGGTCAGCGCCAACGGGTGGGCCCAGGGACCGGTGATCACCGACAACGACATCAGCGCTAGCCAGTACTCGAAAACCAAGAAGCGCCCCGGCTATCAGGAACTGCTGGGGGAGCTACGGCCCGGGGATGTTCTCGTGGTCTGGGAACAGTCAAGGGCCGCAAGGAGACTCAGCGAATTCGCCGCACTGCGTGACCTCTGCGCCGACCGTGGGGTTCTGCTGTGCTCCGGCGGGGAAGTCCTCGACCTGACCCAACCATCGGCCCGTCTCAGTTCTGGAGTCAAAGCCGTTGTGGCAGAACATGAGTCGGACCAGACGAGGGAGCGCGTACGACGGTCTGTCAGGGCTCGCGCAGCGGCGGGTGAACCTCACTCCGTCCTGCCCTTCGGCTACCGCAAGATCTACGCCCCGGACGGCTCGAGCCACTGGGAGGCGGACCCGATTGCAGCGCCCCTCATCCGTGAACTGACGGACGGACTCCTGACCGGCAAGACGCTCTATGCCATCTCCAAGGACTGGAACGCCCGGGGGATCGCCAAACCGGGCCGCAGGATCGCCGCAGACGCCGGAAAGCCCTGGGAGCCGCGCCTACTGCGCCAGATGATCGAAAATCCGGCCTACGCGGCGCTGAGGGTGCTCAACGGTCAGGTTGTCGGCAAGGGGAACTGGCCAGCGCTGATCACCGAGGACGAGCACCAACGCATCAAGGCCCTGTTCGCCGATCCCGCCCGCAAGTCGCCCCGGGGCTCCGAAGTCGTGCACCTTTTGACGGGCATTGCGGTCTGCTGGAAGTGCGAGGGTCCAGTTCGGTATATCAGGACAGCGGAGCGATACAACCGAGGTGATCAATACCGTTGCGAGCGCGCTCATGTATCCCGGCAAGCCGACGACACCGACAAGCACGTCATATCCGAAGTCCTGAAGATCGTCGAACACTGGAAAGCTGACACGCTACTGTTCGATCTGCGAGTAGCAGAGGATGAGACCGGGGAAGCAGTCGGATATGAATGGGCGCACAACGACGGCAGCGACTACAGCCGATACCGCGCCGAAGCGAGCGCCCTCAAACAACGACTGACCGAATTCGAGGATGCGGCGCTCGCTGGTGACCTCCCCATGGCCGCTCTGGTGAAGGCGAACAAGGAACTGACACCCCAAATCGAGGCGCTCGAGGAAAAGGCGCGTGGTGAGCTTCTGAGCCCTATTCTCGCGGCCATGGCGTCAGCGCCCGAAATCATCTGGGAGAACATGACACTTCTGGAGCAACGGGACCTTATCCGCAGATCTGCAAGAGTTACTATCCTCCCGGCCAAGAAGGGTGCGCGGAAATTCGATCCCGGGTCCGTCCGGGTGGAGTCCATTCTCCCCGACCGGTCAGCGCTCACCGGGGCCATCCTGCGGGGTGTGAAGACTTCCTGACCAGAGTGGTGACGTCAACAACGTGGCTGGTCAGGGAATTACTGGGATCGCAGGAAATTCTCTGACCAGCCACTTCCTGCGATCCCAGAAGGTGGCTGACCATCTCCCCCAGGGGAGACCACCGGTTAAAGGTAAGTTAAGGAAAGTTAAGGTAAGTCCGAAGGACTTCGTCCTTAATCTTTCAACTGATAGAAGAAGATTCTTTAGGTACCCCCCACCGGACCGGATCGGGATATCGCGCCGGGGCGCTCACCCGACCGACCGGCGGGGACCCCGTTGTTCGGGCTACCCAGTGTGCGGCGCTCCCTGGACAGCCCCACCCTTCGCGCACAGATAGCGATTCCTGCCCGATCATTAGGCCGTGGCGCTCCACGGGGGCCTTCTGGGATGAACGGGTGCCCAGAGGGTTCGGAGCCGCCGCAGACCCGTAGGGGCACAAGCACGCGCATAGTCGATTCGGATGTGTCAGGCCCTGAAAGTGATTTAGGTCACTGCGTGGAGTGATCCAGAACACCGAAACGCCGAGAAAATCCCCGTTTCCCCAGGTGGGAACGCACGCTTTGGTGTCGTAAGTTATGAATTACCCCAGAGGTCGGGTGTATCAATTATGTCGTCCAAGGAATGGCCTTGGATCTAACGCAAGAACGTGAACGGACAACTGAAGATGCCCTACCTGACACCCGGCGCGACTGATAGGTACGACGCACGAAACTACAGCGAAGACGAACGATTCAAACTGGCTCAGATCTACCTGGACCGCGCCAAGAAGGATTGTGAACGCAAGCGGAACATCGCCTCCGCCACCACCGAGCAGGACAACTAAATATGACCTACGGAACCAACCTACAGGCCGAATTCTTCACAGAACTTCCCCAGCTTCAACTGCGCTCGACTGAGGACGGCCGCTCGGCGCTACTGCTTCTGCTCGAACTCCGAACCTGGAGTGCTCACGCCCGCACAGACGGTCACGTGCCCTCCTACGCGCTCCCTCTGGCCACACTGGCTCCGAACCGAGATGGCGCGCTCGAATTGCTCGCAGACGCCGGGCTCCTCGAAGTCGTGGAAGACGGCATCCAGATCGATTGGTCGGGGCAGAAGACGAAGGACGAGCGCGACGCCCAGAACGCTCAGTGGCGGCAGAGGGACAAGCACAAGCGCGGCGATCACAGCATCTGCCCGATGACATGGACGTGCCGAAAGGCCAAAACCAACTCTGCCGCAACAACTCCCGTCGCCGAGACGAGCGCCCCGAAGAAGGCCGGGAAGCCAAAGCCAACGGCTACGCCCAGCGCGCCGGTCACTCCGGAAATCCCTACTGCCGCAGCACCTTCGGGCTACATCGATCCTGACCGTGACCTGTGTGACGACGATGGCAACCTGATCAGTCCCGAGGTGGCCAAGGCGTACGTGGCCCAGCAGGTCAGGCTGACCAAGGCCGCTGTTGCGGGGATCACCGCCAAGGCCACGACATCTGGTGTCGAATTCCGTTGCGGCGCAGACATTTACGCAATCGATCAGCGTGGGTTGCGTGATCGGACCGACCTCGAGATGAGCTACCGCGCGGCAGCTCGCGATGCCACCTACGCGCTTTTCGAGGCCATCAACGACCGGTCTGCATCCAGGGGCTGGAAGCTCGAAGAGGACGAACTGATCGGCAGCGGGGATGCCTGGTGGCCGATGGTCTTCAAGTCCGTCTGGGGAGAACTCGACCGGGATAGCCGTGACGGTTTACAGGCCATCATTGACGGGCTCGCCCCGCAGTTCGAACACCTGGCCCTGGTTGCACTGGCCCAAGACATGCTCGGACTCCAGGAGTACGGGTACCTGTCCGATTACTCCGACCTGGTTACGCCCTACGTTCTCGACGCCATGCCCCCCGGCGTGAAAGAAGCCGTCACTGGCGCGGTAGCCCGGATGTGACAAGCAAGGCCCCGGAAACACACCTGCGAGCTTCCGGGGCCTTGCTTCGAGGGTCTGCCTAGGCAGGGACCTTTACCGCAGCGCGACGGCCGCCACGAGACGCGTAGCGCCACTCGCTCTCGCCATCACGCCCGATGACTTCCCTGATACCCCTGAGCTCGAATTGCCGATAAGTCCTACCTCGGACAACCAGCTCCCCCTGGTATTCGCACACAATCGCGTCGGGCACTACACAGTCGAGCAGCGGATTTCGATCCAACATCAAAGCGCTCCTGCGGGTTGCGGGAATGGTCTTCTGTCATTCGATTTTACACGGTAAAGCTCGTTTCAGAAGCATCGAAGGGAAGTCTCCATGGCAATCGAGTGGATCACACTCCGGGAAGCAAACGCACGCAGAAGGCGCACACGAGCACGCAAAAAAGCTCGCGAAGACCAGCGCCTCACCAACGAACTCATGGGCATCGAACAGCCCGAAGACAAACCGAAGCGCTCGAGCGCCGAAGGCACAGGAAGGATCAATTATGACCAGCGATGAACTCAGCACCCAGAAGGTGAAACAGCTGCTGCATTTCGCTGTGGCGCACCTCGAGGACGACGACCTGGAACGGCGCATAGCTCAGGGTGACTGCATTCGCGTCCATATCGAGGGCGGGGAAGGGCTCACTTTCACGTGGGGTTACGACCCGAATACCGGCGAACCCCTGCCCCTGATCTACGCACAGCGTGAAGCCCTGCTCGACGACGGTACCGAATTACCCGAACCTGAGCGGGTGGACGACATTCCCGATTTCCTGCCAGACGACATCGACGAACTGTAGTGCGTAATCCCCGGCGCTATGAGCTATTCTGAACACAAGACCACATATGCGGGCCGCGAGAGCACCCAGAAATGCCGGTCGAGAACAGAACCTGATAGCGCCGGGGATGAACGTCCTCACGAACATTCAGAACATCGCCAGGAACAACCCTGGCCGAACTGAAGGCGCTTCTATGGCCCCTGTTACCCACTTCCGGAACCGCACTCTCGACACGGCATTCGAGGCTCGCGCATTCGATGACCCGTCCACCGAAGACGACGGATTCAACATCTCCGGCTATGCCGCCATCTGGAATTCTCCGACGATCATTCGTGAGGCTGGCGCGAGTTTTCTCGAGTCCATTTCCCCGGGCGCATTCCGCAAGACACTCCAAGAACGCGGCTCCAAAGTCGCAATGCAATGGTCGCATGGCAAAGACCCGAAGGTCGGACAGCTTCCTATCGGCGTCTGGAAGTCACTCCAAGAGGATGAGCGCGGGCTCAAAGTGCAGGGCCGCCTGTTGCAGACACCCGAAGGTGATGCGGTACGTCAGGCCATTGCGGCTGGCGCTGTCTCGAGCATGAGTTTCTCGTTCCAGGTCGTACAGGAGAGCTGGCGCGATCGGGCTACCGGCAAAACCCTCACCGGCGATTCCGTCTGGCGCGCGCTGAGCAATTCCAGCTCTGACGGAGAACCTTCGCTGAAGCGTGAAATCAAGGCCGTCCGACTGATGGAAGCCGGGCCTGTCCTGTTTCCCGCGTACGCCGCTACCTCGGTCGGTGTCCGCTCGGAATCGGCCGGCCTCGACCTACAGCGCCGTCTGCGCCTGGCCCTCGCATCGCTCGACTAACCCAACTAACACCAATTCAAGGAATTCAACATGAGCAAGACACTCGCAGAGTACAAGGCAGAACTCGCCATCATGCGCAGCGAAGCCACCGAGCTTTCCACCCGCGCTGACCTGAGCGCTGAGGATGCCGACCGGGGCGAATATCTCGTGACCGCGATCGAGCAGCACCGCGCCGCTATCGCCGGTATCGAGGGGCGCATGAGCAACCTTCGCGACGCGGCCGAGAGTGGCCATATCGAGCGCGGAACCCCGTTCACCGATGATCGGCGCGGCAACTCTCAGACCGACATGGCCATGCGTTCTATCGACGCGGCGAACAAGTCGGGCAAGCTCGCCGCTGGCGGTGCGGAAACCGTCGAGGCACTCGTGAAGACCGGCACCGGGCAGGATCGGAACTGGGCCCAGCGTTGGGCTATCGCGGCTGGATCTCCCGCGTACGAACGGGCCTTCGGGAAGCTGCTCGCCGACCCGGAGCGTGGGCACATGCTGTTCGATGAGCAGGAGGCCGCGGCGTTCCGTGCGGTCGAATCGCTGAAGACCGAGCAGCGCGCTATGGGCATCGCTTCGGGCGCTACCGGTGGTTTCATGGTCCCGCTCGTTCTCGACCCTTCCGTGATTCTCACCAACAGCGGCAGTGTGAACCCGCTGCGGCAGATCGCCCGTGTTGTGCAGACGGTCGGTTCACAGTGGCGCGGTGTGACTTCGGCCGGTGTGACCGCTGAGTGGACCGCAGAAGCCACGGAATTCGCCGACGCGAGCCCAACCCTGGCAAGCCCCAATATCCCTGTCTACAAGGGCGATGCGTTCGTACCGTTCTCGTTCGAACTGGCGATGGATGGAGCGGAGTTCATCGGGGAACTGACCGAACTTCTCGTGGACGCGGCAGAACAGCTCAACGCTCAGGCGTACACGGTCGGTACCGGCAGCGGTCAGCCCACGGGCATTGTTACGGCGCTGGCCAATGCTGGTGGCTCGACCATCGTTACCGGCAGCGGTACCCATGTGCTGGCGAAGGCCGACCTGTTCGCACTCCAGAACGCATTGCCGCCCCGCTCCCAGTCGAAGGCTGCCTGGAACGCCAATCTGACGACCATCAATTCCGTGCGCCAGTTCGAGACGACCAACGGTGCTCTGGAATTCCCGGAAGCGCGCAATAACCCGCCGATGCTTCTGGGCCGTTCACTGCACGAGAACAGCGCCATGTCCGGAATCAACGCTGTCGCGCACAACTACATTGCCATCTACGGCGATTTCAAACAGTTCGTGATCGTGGATCGAATCGGCAGCACGCTGGAAATGGTTCCGCATCTGTTCGGGGCCAACCGTCGCCCGAACGGTCAGCGTGGCGCGATTCTCTGGTACCGCACTGGTTCCGATATCACCAACGCCAATGCGTTCCGGATGCTCGACGTACCCGGCGTGTAACATCAATAGCGGATCATTCGGGATGGTCCGGAGTGCCCTTCAGTCGCTCCGGTAACCAACCTTGCACCCGAGTGATCCGCTCCTCACCAAACAGGAGCGCTACGCCAGAGATGCGCGGACAACGGCGTGTTCGTACCTCGGTAGCGCTCCTGTTTGCATTTCCAATGGAGCAACCCACGATGACCAACTCGACCCGTTCTATCCCGCTGTACCGTCTGGTCGCACTGCGCGAATATGCACTACGTTCTGGCAACGTCTCAGCCTTGGCGCTGCTCGATAGATTGATTACTCAGAGAAACGCAGAACACCGCACGCTGTAGCAGCACACACGAGCGCATGACTGAGCGTCTATCCACACCACTGAACGCTCAGTCATAGCAGCACCCATGCGCGCCTGCACCCATAGACAAACGAAAACGAAACTCGAGCAAACAAAGCGCGTTTTGCAATCGACTTTTGCGCAGTTTTGGCCAAAAGGAACAGCTCGGTTTCTCGGTGACAATCCTTCTCTTCTATTCGTGAGATGTGGAAGGAATTCGCGCACCGACGTTCTTCCTGTGAACCCGCGTATCGGCGATCCGAAGAACGGTTAGAAATCGAAGCGCGCGCATTCGCGACATGGACGAGAGAAGACGAAACTCGAGCAATCGACGCGCGCCGGTAGAAACCGACTTTTGCGCAATCCGGGCCAAAGGGAACGGCTCGGTATCGCAGTGGCAATCCATTCACGTGGCAGCCGGGGATGTTCGCAGTTTTCTATTGTCGCGGCGGCTTGTGAAGGGGTGGGGAAGCAATCCATCATAGCGATTGCCAAAGGGTTGCCATGGTTGCCCGGCATTGCTACAGGGGGGTGGGTCTTCGGTAGGTCTCGATGACGCAGGAAGACCCGGGTCCCCTTTTTTCTCTCTCCACTACCAAAATGTGCATAACCGCAGTTCAGAGGCCATTTTTGTTGGCCTCGTCAGGTCATTTTTGGTAACTTTTTGATATACCTGGGTGACCTGCGAGGGCTGGCGGTCCGGAATGAGGGCATTTCGAGGCGTTCTGGTGTTTCGCTAAAGGATTGCTGGTGCTACCAGATGTTCCATGCGCCCCTGATTGAGGTGCTGTTGTGGGAGCTTCTGAGCGTGCGGGACTCCCGTTCGAGCCGAGGTGTCACCTTGTCAAAATACCGTTTGGCGGAACATGTTTCGTCGCACGATGCATGAATCTCTTGCCCTCGCTTGGCAGCTTCCAGGTTCATGATCGGGTAGTCCGGCGGCTCATGAGAGATGTGCGTACTCATCGCAACCCCAGTTCTTGCCTTGCTGCTATGCGCGCCTGATTGATCAAGGCGGTTGCCTGCCGCTTCTTGGGACATGCCAGCAGAGTGCAGCAGTTGTGCACACGAAGTACGTCCCGTGCGTAGGCCAGGGTCATAAAGCTGATGGCCTCGTGGTTCTCGATGGGTATCGCCCACACCATGGCTGGCTTCTTCCGGTTGTGTTATCGGCGTTGACGTTTGGGTCCCCCGATGAGCGGTACCGACCGGACTTGCGAAGGGGGGACACAACTCCGAACAAGATCCGTCCTGTCGGAGCTGTCCGGCCTTCTCGTCCACCGGGGGTAAGACAAGTACACGCGCTGTCGTCTGGTTCTGGAAGTTCCAGGTTGGCCAGCCAAGCAAAAAGTGCCAGACTTTCATATTGGGTACTTCCAGATTCCAGTTCTCCTTCGATAGCGAGGCTAAGAAATGTCTGGTTCCACGCTTCCGGCCAGGGCGCTCGGCAGACTCCTGGCGGGACATCGCGAGCGTGCGGGGATGACCAAATATGCAGCGGGACAACTAGTTGACACGTCTCAGCAGACCGTTGCTCGGATCGAGTACGGCCAGAAGAGCAAGGTTTCCCTGCTCTGGGTCAACGTGTGGTCCGACGCCTACAAGGTCAGCGACGACGATCGGAAGCTGATGCTCGGACTGGCCCGGGAACTCGCAACGTCTCAGAAGAATTGGTGGCGGGCCTACGCCGACGAGATGAAGCCGCACTTCGATTACTACCTTGGCCTGGAAGACTCCGCGCGGGCCTTGTCGGTCTGGCGAACGAACCTGCTTCCGGGTCTGCTCCAGACGCCCGAGTACCGCCGTGCGATCGCCTGGACCGAATCCCCGGAGATGCCGACAGACCAGGTAGAGAAGCGCGTAGAGATGGCCGTCCGTCGTCAAACCCGTTTGGATGACCCGGATTTCGCGGTGGATGTCATTGTCTCGAAGACGGTTCTCCTGGAGCAGATCGGCGGGGCGGCTGTGATGGTCGAACAGCTGAAGCGACTGGCGGATATCTCGCAGCAACCGAACGTGTCCATCCGCGTCGTGCCTTTCGACGCACGCAGACACCTTGGCTCACGGGTGGGTTCGTTTGCCATGCTGGAGTTTCCGAAGCTGCCAGCAACACAGCAGACAGAGCCCCCGGTGATCTACATTGAGAGCTACACCGGTGATCTCTACCTGGAACAAGACGAAGACGTGATGCAGTATCGAGACGCTTTCGCCGAAATCGGCCGGGTAGCGTTGGACCGGGACACAACACGGCAGCTACTGCTGTCAATCGCGAAGGAGTATGAAGCGTGAGTATCGACCTGTCCGGAGCACGCTGGTTCAAGAGCACCTACAGCGGGTCGAATGCGGATTGCGTGGAAGCGGCACACCTGAGCGGGGGCAGGGTTGCAGTCAGGGACTCGAAGCTGGGAGAGACGAGCCCGGTTCTGGCGTTTGCGCCGGAAGACTGGGACGCCTTCAATGCGGCCGTGAAGGCTGGCAAGTTCGACCGGTAGGTACCGCAGAGCAGAACCCCCGCAGATCTTGATATTGCGGGGGTTCTTTTATGTGGTAGACACGGCCATGTCATATCGCCAGGTCAGGCTTCGTCGGCGCTGTCCTGCTCAGGGGCTTCGTGACGGTAGGTACCGCCTGAGTACGGGTGTGCGGCGATGAAGGCTCGGAGTCGCTCGCGGATGTGCGGTGGCATGGGGCCTAGCTGCTCGAGGGCGCGGGAGATGTCGATCGAGTCGTATATCTCGCGGTTGATCTGAACGCCGGTCCTGGATTTCCGATGGCTGGTCATCGGCCCATCCTCCTCCGCTCAGTGCCTTTTCGGGTCGTTCGTCGGCAGATAGACCCCTATCGACTACCCACCTCGGTGGAGATGCCCGCGCCGGTGAGCACCGCCACCCGGCGGCCGGAGACCAGGTCCAGCAGGCGCTCGAGCTGCTGCGCGGAACCGGATTCGGGCATGCGGCCAGCCTACGACCTGCCCGTGCTGTGCCGCCGGTCACGTCGTGTCACACCGGCCGGCCCTGCGTCGTCATCAGGGCAGGACGCCACCACAGCGGCGGCGCGACGAACGAAGGAGATGGTCATCATGGCGCAGACGGTTCTGGTCACCGGCGGCACCGGCACCCTGGGCAGCCTGGTCACCCCGCTGCTGCGGGAGGCCGGCGTGACCCTGCGCGTGCTGAGCCGCACCGCCCGCGAGGCGCGGGACGGCATCGAATACGTGGCCGGCGACCTGCAGACCGGCGCCGGCATCGCCGAGGCGGTCGCCGGCGTCGACACCGTGCTGCACCTGGCCGGCAGCACCAAGGGCGACGGCGAGAAGGCGCGCATCCTCGTCGACGCCATCCACGCCGCCGGGGTCGTGCCGCATCTGATCTACATCTCGGTCGTCGGCGCGGAGCGCGTGCCGGTCGAGAGCGCCCTCGACCGCCAGGTGATGGCCTATATGGCCGCCAAGCGCGAAGCCGAACTGGTGGTGGAGAATTCGGGCCTGCCGTGGACCACCCTGCGCGCCACCCAGTTCCACGACCTGCTCTTCACCATGGTGTCGGCGTTGGGCAGGATGCCGCTGGTGCCGGTCTTCGACTTCCGTTTCCAGCCCATCGAAACCGCCGAGGTGGCAGCGCGATTGGTGGAGCTGACGCTGGGTGAGCCCGCGGGCCTGGTCGACGAGATCGGCGGCCCGCGCATCTACACCATGAAGGAGCTGGAGCGCAGCTATCTGGAGGCTACCGGCCGCCGCCGTCCGGTCTTCACGTTGAAGGCCCCCGGCAAGGCGGCCCGCGTCTACGCGGCGGGCGGCAATCTCACCCCGGAGCACGCCGTGGGCGCCCGGACCTGGGAGGAGTTCCTGGCCGCCAAGCTCGCGGCCGCCTGAGGGGCCGGCGTCCGGAAACCGGTGTCAGCGCGGTCCGTTGGTATTGAGATACACCACCGGACCGTCGCCGAACCGGCCGTGCGCGTTCATGTCCAGCAGCGCGGCCATCGCCTTGGCGGTGTACACCGGCTCCAGCCGCATGTGCTCCCGGTCCGCCGAGAGTGCCTGTGCCGTAGCGGCTTCCGGCATCGGATAGCCGTATCCCGGCCCAAGGTAGTCGGTGACGATATCCAGATTGTCGGTGGGGGAGAGGTGCTCGGGCAGTCGCGCGCCCCGGGCGCGCAACAGCCGTTCGGCGCGGCCCGCCAGCTTGGCGAGCGTCGGTTCGTCCAGGCGCAGTGTGTCGTTCACGACCACCCCCACCACCCGGGTGCGCAGTCCCGCCAGCCGCAGTCCGAGTGAGAGGCCCGCCGCCGTCCCGCCCGACCCGACCGGGATGACGATGTGGCCCGGCTCCGGAAGTTCCCCGTTGTGGACCTGATCGGCCAATTCCAGTGCGGCCTCGACATATCCAAGCGCACCCACCGGCGACGACCCGCCTGCGGTCAGGAAGTACGGCGGTCGCAGGCCGGTGAAATGCCGGGCCAGCAGATACGGCGCACTCAGGATCGTGCGCGCCTTCGTGCGCGTGAAGTGCAGCTCGGCTCCGGAGGCCCGCAGCCGCTCGAGCTGCGCCCGCACATGGTCGTCCATCGGCTGATCCACCAGTGCCAGAACGGTTTTCACCCCATGCTCGCGCCCGTACAGCGCGGTCGCCAGACCCCAGTTGGTGCCCAGCCCGCCCACCGTCACGATGGTGGTCCGCCGCTGCCGCAGCGCGTCGGGCAGCAGCCATTCCAGCTTGCGCACCTTGTTGCCGCCCCAGCCGCCGTCGCCGAAGGTGCTGTCGTCCTTGAGCCAGATGTCCGCGCCGACCGTGTCGAGCGCGTCGAGTCGCCGCACCGGTGTGGGGGCCGTTCCCAGCCGCACATGTGGCAGGGCCCCGGTGAGTTCGGGGTGCAGGCGGTGCAGGTAGGGCGTCACCATTCCAACCTATCGACTGTCCAGTTCTGCGACGAGTGTGGCGGGCAGCACACGGGCCCGGCAAACCGTCCTGCTACGTTTCGAAAAGCTATTAGATACGGCAAGGAGAACTCATGCCTGGTGTAACCGATCGCGTCGTCATTGTCACCGGAGCCGGTGGCGGCCTGGGCCGGGAATACGCGCTGTTGCTCGCCCGCGAGGGCGCCCTCGTGGTGGTCAACGACCTCGGCGGCGCGCGTGACGGGTCCGGCTCCGGCCACAGCATGGCCGACGCCGTGGTCGAGGAGATCCGCGCGGCCGGCGGCACCGCGGTCGCCAACTACGACAGCGTCGCCACCGAGGAGGGCGCGAAGGCCCTCGTCCAGACCGCGATCGACAGCTTCGGCGCGGTGCACGGCATCGTCAACAACGCGGGCATCCTGCGCGACATGAGCTTCGCCAAGATGACCTCCGAGGCCTTCGAGGCCGTGCAGCGGGTCCACCTGTTCGGCTCGTTCCACGTCACCCACGCCGCCTGGCCGCACTTCCGCGAGCAGGGTTTCGGTCGCGTCGTCATGATCACCTCCACCTCCGGGCTGTACGGCAACTTCGGCCAGGCCAATTACGGTGCGGCCAAGCTCGGCCTGGTCGGCATGATGAACACCCTCGCCATCGAGGGCCGCAAGTACGACATCACCGTCAATGCCGTGGCGCCCATCGCCGCCACCCGCATGACCGCCGACATCGCATCGGAGGCCATGCTCGAGAAGCTGCCGCCCGCCCAGGTCGCCCCCGTCGTCGGCCACCTGATGAGTGAGGACTGCACCGATTCCGGCATGGTGCTGGTGGTCGGCGGCGGCTCGGTGCAGCGGGTCCAGCTCTTCGCCAACAAGTCCGTCTTCTTCAGTGAGGTCCCGACGGTGGATCAGGTGCGGGAGAATTGGAGCCGTATTACCGATATGTCCGACGCTCAGCCCGGGGTGAACCCAGCGGGCTGAGCCTGCTCTAGGGGGCTCGCCATGAGCGAGAACACGTGGGACGCACTGGTTGTCGGAGCCGGAGCGGGCGGGCTGTGCGCGGCCGCCCGGCTCTCGCACCACGGCTTCCGCACCCTGGTCGTCGAACGCCTGGATCGGATCGGCGGCCGAGCCTCCACCACTGAGATCGACGGCTTCACCGTCAATACCGGCGCGGTCGTCGTCGAACTCGGTGGCCTCACCGAACAGACCTTCGGGGAGGTGGGCGCGAAATTCGAAGTGCGCCCGGCGGATCCGCCGATCCTGTACCGGATCAACGGCCGCGACGTGGATGTCGCCGGCGGTGGCTGGGGACTGCTCATCTCCCAGCTCACCCGGCAGGGCGCCAAGCTGCTCACCGGCGCGGCCCGCACCGAGGGCGGGCCGCCCGACCGGGAACTGTCCACCGCCGACTGGGTGCGGCGGTACACGAAAAACGATGCGGTACAAGGCATCTTCCGGAATATGTGCGGCTCGATCTTCGCCGTCGGCTCGGAGGAGCTGCCGGCGCGGGTGTTCCTCACCTACATCACCGGCAAGTCCGCGTTCAAGAAGCTCGGCTTCTGTCCCGAGGGCACCATCGGCCTCTGGAAAGCCCTGGCCGAGGTCGTGGAACGCAATGGGGGACAGGTGCGTCTGGGCAGCGAGGTGCAGCAGCTGCTCGTCGAGGGCGATCGCGTCACCGGGGCCCGCATCCGCCACGACGGCGAAATCTCCGACGTCTCCTGCGCTTTCGCAATCAGCGACATCGGGCCCTCGGCCACCTTGGATCTCGTTGGCCCCGAGCACTTCCCGTCCGACTATGTCGGCTCGGTGCTGCAACGCGATCTGCCGTGCGCCATGATCTCGGTGAACTTCGCCAGCCGGGAACCGCTCATCGACGCGCCCGGCCTGCTCAGCTTCGCCCGCACCCGGCGGCTGTGCTATGTCGCCAATTTCACCGCCACCTGTCCGGAGATGGCGCCGGAGGGCTGGCACCTCTACGTCGGCACCGGGCTCCCCAAGCCCTCGGTGGGCGACTTCGACGCCGAGGCCGAAACCGCCCTCGTACTCCAGGATCTGCGCGAGGAGATTCCCGGCTTCGACACCGCCCGCATCCTGTCCATCGCGGTCACCCGGGACGACTGGCCACCGCAGCGCGCGGTCGCCGGCTACGACCTGCCCCACGACACCCCGATCGCGAATCTCTGGAATGTCGGCGACGCGGTCAAGGAGTACGCCAACGGCGGCATCACCGCCTGCATGGAAACCGCCAAGATCGTCGTCGATGAAATCATCGCCAGCGGCGTGGGCCGATCCGAAATGTGACAACGGATTTCGCGGCGATGGGGCAACTCGCAGGGTACCCCCAGGATCGGTTCGGAGCTGACCGGCGGCACGCAGGCGAGGCCGGCAACGGCTCCTCAGTCCGGCGCTGAAGTCTCGGGGAGGCGCAGCTGCATGCCGGGTAGCCGATCGACCATGGCCACCACGTAATCCGCGAGGATTCCGATCAGGACGGGTCGATCCACCTTCAGCCCGCCGTCGAGCCACACCAGGATCAGCTCGGCGGCGCCGCCGGTGATGAGCTGGGCCAGGGCGGTCAGGGCGGTGTCGTCGCCCTCGGGGATGTCGAGCAGCATCCGCGTCTGCTCGATGAGCAGTTCGGCGACCCGGCGCATGCCCTCGAACCGGCGGCGCATGAGCAGCTCGCTGCCGTAGGCCTGCGCGAAGGCGATGTTCGCCCGGCGCGGATCGTCGGTGACCGCGATGATGAGCGCCGCCACCCCGGCCCGCATCTTCTCCTCCGGCCCGCCGGGGGTCTCGGTCATGGCCGTGCGGGCGGCGTCGAGGGCCGCGCCCTGCACCTCGTCCAGCAGCGCGGAGGCCAAAGCGTCAAGGTCGGTGAAGGATTCGTAGAAGAAGCGCGGCCCCACCTTCGCCTGCTCGCACACCCCGCGCACGGTGAGCGCGGCCAGCCCCTGCGTGCCGACGATCTCGAGCGCCGCGTCCAGCAGTCGTCGCCGTCGCTGCTCGCGGCGCTCATCGGTCGTGGTGCCGCGATAGGTCCCGTTGAAAGCTCGCGTCACCCTGACAGCTTGGCACAGATATCGGGAAACGACCGTTTACGGAAACAATCGTTTCCGCTACCGTTGAGGAATGGCTGTACGAAAGGCCGTGCTGAACCATCGCATTCAGGGCCGCGCCGCCGGGGTCCTGAAGCGCTACCCTTCCGCGCCGCGGGCGCTGGCGACACCGCCGCCGGGGAGCGGGCTCGAGCCGGTGATGGGTGATTTCGGCCCGCCCGGCATCGGCCACGTGCTGAGCACCCTGGCCGATCCCCTCACCTTCAGCCGCGATCGCATGCGCCGCTATGGCCCCGTGCAGTGGATGGGCGTCTTCGGTCGGCAGGTGGTCGGCATCGGCAGTCCGGCCGCCGTGGAGGAGGTGCTGCTGGACCGCAAGCACGTGCTGTCCGCGCAGCAGGGCTGGGAATTCCTCATCGGACCGTTCTTCCGCGGCGGAATCCTGCTGCGCGACTTCGACGATCACGCGTACCACCGCCGCATCCTGCAGCAGGCCTTCACCCGTCCGCGGCTCATCGGCTACCTCAATCTCACCACCCCGCGCATCGTGCGCGGCGTCGACTCCTGGCTGCCCGCCCCCGATTTCCCGCTCTACGACCACGTCAAGCGCATGCTGCTGGAACAGGCCACCGTGGTCTTCGCGGGCGCGGAACTCGGCACCGAGGGCAACCGCCTCGCGCAGGCCTTCGAGGCCGCGGTGTACGGCGGCAAGGCCATCATCCGCACCAATCTGCCCGGCGGCGTGTGGAATCGGGGCCTGCGCGGGCGCAAACTGCTCGAGGACTACTTCCGCCGGGAGCTGCCCGCCAAGCGCGCCGGCGACGGTGAGGACCTGTTCAGCGTGCTCTGCCACGCCGAGACCGAGGACGGCGAATCCTTCACGGACGCCGACATCGTCGACCACATGATCTTCGTGATGATGGCGGCTCACGACACCAGCACCCTCGCCATCTCCATGCTGGCCTACGAACTGGCCCGGCACCCGGAGTGGCAGGAGCGGCTGCGCAAGGAATCCGAGGCGCTCGGCAAGCCCACCCTCGACTACGCCGATCTGGATCGGCTGCCCGCCCTGGAGATGGCCTTCCGCGAGACCCTGCGCATGTACGCGCCGGTCGGGCAGATGGTGCGAGAAACGCTGGCGGACACCGATATCGCCGGGTACTTCATCCCCAAGGGCACGCTGATCATGGTCGGGTCGTACTCGATGATGCGCAACGAGGAGTACTGGCACGATCCGGATGTCTTCGATCCGGAACGCTTCGATCCCGCACGCGCCGAGGACAAGTCGCACCGCTTCGCCTGGCCGCCCTTCGGCGGTGGCGCGCACAAGTGCATCGGCCGGTACTTCGGCGGCATGACCGTCAAGGCCACCATGCACCGCATGCTGCTGAACTACCGCTGGAGTGTGCCGGACGGCTACGAGGTGCCTCTCGTCGCCGGCACCGGCCCCACCCCCGCGGACGGCCTGCCGATCCACCTGCGCCGGCTCTGATCACCCGGCCGCGTGGCGGCTCACCGCACGTCGCGCGGAATCCCGAGTTCGATGTCCAAATAGCGCAATTCGGGATCGCGGCGGCGGCCGTTGCGGAACGCCCGGAACACCAGATCCTGCGGGTGCCCGACGGTGAACACCTCGGTGAAGGTGGCCACCGTCCGCCGCGGCGCGCCCTCCAGGCTGGGATTGAACCCGGCCTTGGCCAGTGGTCCCTCCCAGATGAGCGCCGCGCCGCCGGGCACGCTGTGCGGGGCGAAACTCCAGCCCAGTTCGCGCATGCGCCGGTCGAACTCGCCCGAGCCCAGCCCGGCCACGTCCCAGCCGCTGGCCTCGTTGAAAAGCTGCCTGCCGTGCAGGAATTGGACGAAGCACGGGTCCGGACCGGGGTGGGGGGTACTGAGGTTGATCACCCCGTCCCACGGCAGCGTGGTCAGCGCCCAGCTCAGCCGCGCCTCGAAATCGGCCCAGTCCGTACACGCCACCGGCGCCTCGCGCTCGCTGGGGCGATCGGCGGGCAGGCCGTAGCTGCCGCTGCCGGGCGCGTCCATGCTCCAGGTGGCGAAACGCAGCCGGTCCCCGTCCATGTCGAGGCCGTCGCGCAGTACCGACACCACTGATTCGGCGACGCCGCGCCGATGATCCACCGACTCACCGCGCTGCCATCCGGTGCTCCACTCGCGCGCCAATCGCGGCTGCTGGTGCACCCGCTGCATGGCCCGCCACTGCGGATCCGGTGCGGTGGCATCGGATTCCGAGGGCAACGGCACCGGATCCCAGGTGCCGTCGGGCTGGGCGCGCAGCACCGTCAGCAGCGCCTCGGCGTCGGCGGCGTCGTCGGGGACCGCCACGAGCACTTCGATCTCGGTGCCCTGCTGCGCGAAATGGACACGGCGGCCGGTGAGTTCGTCACGAATCTGAATGAAGCGCGGGTTCCATCCCAGCCCGGATTCGTCGGCGTCCTCGTCCTCCTCGAGAAAGAACGGCATCCATTTGAGTAGTACATCCCATCCCTGTGAACCCACCTTGCCTCCCTCCGGGTTCTCGCCAACCTACCCGCCGGTCATCTCTCGTGCCCGCCATTGGGTATCGGTCGGCATGCGCACTATGGTAGAACCTGTTCTAGTTTTTTCATCTGAAGGACCACGAATGAACTGGTACACCGGCAATACCGTCTATGACACCGTGCTGACGATCGCTTTCGCGTTCGCCGCTTTCGTGCTGATCGGCGGCCTCTTCGGACAGAGCCCCTACGGCCGTTTCGCCACCGCCAAACTCGGACTCAATCTCAATCCGAAACTCGGCTGGTGGCTGATGGAGATCCCGGCCACCGTGGTCTTCGCGATCGCGTACCTGAGCGGTCCGCGCCGCTTCGAGCCGACTTCCCTGGTGCTGGCGGCCATCTGGATTCTGCACTACGGCAACCGCGGCTGGTTCTTCCCCCTCTCCATTCGCCAAGTGCCCGGCAAGACCAGCAGTTTCAATGTTTCGGTGCTGGGCATGGGCATGTTCGTGACCGCGATGCACGGCTACCTCAATGGTGCGCTCTTCAGCCACGATTATCTCGGGCAGTACGGCACCGACTGGCTGACCGATCCGCGCTTCATCATCGGAACGATCATCTATCTTTGCGGATTCGCGCTGCTGGTGAGCTCGGAGGGCATCGTCCGGAATCTTCGCGACAAGAACAACCCGGGCGCAACGGAATACAAGATTCCGTACGGTTTGGGATTCCGATTCGTCACCAGCCCGACCTATCTCGGCGAACTGGTCGCCTGGGCCGGGTTCGCCATCCTCACCTGGGCGCTGCCCGGCGTGGTCATCTTCTTGATCACCTTCGGCAACCTGGTGCCGCGCGCCTTCGCCACCCACACCTGGTACCGGGAGAAGTTCGAGGATTATCCGGCGCAGCGAAAAGCGCTGGTGCCGTTCGTCATCTAGCGTCGCCGAGCGCGCCGTGGCGTATCGCCTTGTCGCGGTACATGGCCACGTCCACGGCGTGCATGAGCTCGTCGATGGCGGTGGAATCGGTGTCCACCAGTGCGGTGCCGATGCTCGCGCCCACGTGCACCAGCATCCCCGCCACATCGAAGGGATCCTGCAGCGCGGCCAGCAGTTTCTCCGCCACGATGTCCAATTCGTACCGACCTGAGCAGTTTTCGACCAGCACGATGAACTCGTCGCCGCCCAGCCGGGCGGCCACCCCGCTCGGCGGCAGCGCCTGGCGCAGTCGCTGGCCCACCTCGCACAGCACCCGGTCGCCGGCGGTGTGGCCGCGGCGGTCGTTGATCTCCTTGAAGTCGTCCAGATCCAGGTAGCAGACCCCGACCTGGCCGGTGGCCGCGGCAAGGCGGTCGAAGAAGAGCAGTCGGTTGGGCAGTCCGGTCAGCGAATCGTGGTGCGCGTCGTACCAGAGCTGATCGGCCAGTTGTTTACGGTCGGTGACATCGACCGTGACGCCCACCAGGAAACGCGGATTGCCCTCGCTGTCGCGCACCACCGTCATGGACAGGTCGACGGTGGTGTGCGCGCCGTCGGGCTTGGTGTGGTCGCTCTCGAAGCGGAAGCGGTCGATGTCCCCGCTCAGCAGCCGCTGGAACAGTCCGTACGCGTCACCGATGTTCACGGGCCCGAGAATGTCGGCCACCGAGCGTCCCGGCATCTCCTCGGCGGGCACGCCCAGGGTCTCGGCCATGGCGTTGTTGACGTCCACCACCAGTCCGGTGTGAATGTCGATGGTGCCGATGCCCACCGACGCGCCCTCGAAGATGGCCTGGAACCTGGCCTCCGACAGCTGCCGCTTCGACTCGGCCTCCCGGGCCGCGGTCATGGCCGCGCTGAGCGTCTTCTCCTGTTCGGCGAGCGCCGCGTTGCGCAGCCCGGCGGTGAACTCGGCCGCGAACTCCGCGGCGAGTTCGATGGCGCGGTCACGGACCGGCCCGTAATCCGCGCAGGCGGGGTCGGGGCAGGCGTCCATGACCAGGTCCTTGCACAGCACCAGCACCGAGCGGTGCACGGCCAGCGGATCGCGATAGTTGGCGGCCACCAGCGCGGCCGCGGCCTCACGCCCCACCGATATGTCCCCCGTGCCGCGGACGGCCGCGATCAGCCGGTCACCGAAACTGTCGAGCAAATCCTCCACCTGGGCCCGGGTCAGCGTCGGCGCGACCGCGCCGTCCAAGACGTCGGCCCATCGGACCGCCAACTCGTGTGCTCCCACCGCTAACCCCCTGCCCCTGCCACGTCGAAACCACTCAGGCCTTGCGGCCCACACCCGCCAGTCCGAGTGACCGGCCCGGCGCCTCGTGCTGGTCACGGTCGGATTCCGGCCGCCACAGCGGCAATTCCACCACACCGGGCTCGATCGGCTCCCACTTGCCGAACAGCGCGGCGATCTCGTCGCGGGTGCGGAACTGCAGTCCTATCCTGCTGACATTGTGCGAGTTCTCGACCAGCTTGGCCGCGTCGTCCGGGCGGGTGGCCGAGGTGAGATGCGAAATCGCGACATAGCTACCGGTGGGCATGGTGTCGTGGAGGGCGTTGACCTTGTCGATGGGTGAATAGTCGTCGCTCATCAGGTGCAGGACCGCGATGAGAAGAACGCCGACCGGTTGGTCGAAATCAATGATGCCGGTCTGCCGCGACTGCGCCAGCAGCGCCTCGGGCTCGCGCAGATCGGCCTCGATCGCGGCCGCCCGGTCGTTGCCCTGCAGGATCGCGCGAGCATGCGCCACGGCCACCGGATCGATATCGGCGTAGAGCACCCGGCACTCCGGATCGATCGCCTGTGCCACCTCGTGCACATTGCCCGCGGTCGGGATGCCGGAGCCGATGTCGAGGAACTGCCGCACGCCCGAATCCACCAGGAAGCGCACCGCGCGCCGCAGGAAGGCCCGATTGCTCAACGCCAGCCGCGGTAGGTCGGGGACCAGCGACTTGCCCGCCTCGGCGGCCTGCCGGTCCACCTCGAAGTTGTGCGAGCCGCCCAGCAGCGCGTCGTACATGCGCGCGGGGCTGGGCCGGTTCATGTCCACGCCCTCCGGGGCCCATGCCGGTCGTTCCATCCCGAATCCCTCCTTGCCGCAACGATCGAGCGCCCGCCGGCGTTGCGGGCGGGCCAAGATCCGGGCAAATCCGGTGTTCGGGATCACCCGGACGGTGTAAGGCGAATGTTAGCCCTCGTTCACCAGAAACCTTGCAGCGATACCACTCTCGCTCTGAGGTGGGAGAATGCTCACCCGGCGGTTGACGCGGCGCACGTGCTGTGCGTGAGCGGGGGCACGCAGACCCCGGTCACGTCGGCGAGCAGCAGGCGGGCGCCGAAGACCAGCGAGCACAGCGCAATCGCACCGAAGGCCAGCACCCACAGCAGACCCGGGATCTTGGTCAGGTAGGCCAGCTGGTCGGCGTCGGAGCCGGGCTCGTGCGCGCGATTGCGCTGCAGCTCGATCACCGGCCGCACGGCCGCCAGCAGCAGGAACCAGGCCGCCAGATACGCCAGCGACGCCTGAGTGGTGTCGGTGCCGAACCAGGACACCGCGAACACCAGGCCGCCGGTCATCAGGATCGAGAGCAGGCCGTACCAGTTGCGCACCTTCAGCAGCAGCACCACCAGCAGCGCGATGGTCAGCCACAGCATGAGCGTGATGCGATGCGCGCCCAGCAGCGCCGCGTAGGCCAGCCCCAGCAGCGCCGGTGCGGGATAGCCGGCCGCGGTCGTCAGGATCATGCCGAGCCCGTACGGTTTCCCGCTCGACACCGTGAGTCCCGAAGCGTCCGAATGCAATCGGATGCCGTTCAGCCGGCGTCCGGTGAGCAGCGCCGTGAACGCGTGCCCGCCCTCGTGGGCGATGGTCACCGCATTGCGCAGAATCCGCCACGTCGGCCGGAACGCCACCAGTAGCAGCGCCACCACGCCGGTTCCGACCACCAGCTGCCACGGCGGGGGAGTCTGGGTCGTGGACAGCCGATCCAGCACCGAGCTGCCGTGTTGCACGAATTCCGCTGTATTCACCGCCGCACCCTATCGACTCCGGCCGGGAGCGACCACCGGTCGCGATCGGGTGACCGGTCTTCCTCGGCGTGGAGCGGCCGGGGCGCAAGCGAGTTCAGTTAACGAAGATGTCAGGTCCCGGACGGCGGATATCAACGTGCACAACCGTTTCGGTGACTACGCTGCAGAGCGGCAGTGACACCGGGTGCCCGTCCGGTACTGCCCGGGTGAGTCTCGTCGGTATCCCGAGACAGGGTCCCCGAACAGCCGATGCCGCCGGAATCCCATCCCCTGCTCCGGCGGCATCGCCGGCCGAGGTGTCGCGGTGATCGCGGGCCGCGGTGTCAGGCCGCGGCGTAGGGCCTCGGATCGGGCGTGGTTTCGTGCTTGGCGTCGGTGTTCGCGCCCGGCTCCCGGCGCGCCCGCAGTTGGAAGGCGATGCGGTCCAGGAGTTCGCGCGTGTGCACCGGCAGCAGCAGGCATTCCGACGCGCCCCCGAGCAGGATGGATTCCAGGGCTTCGGGATCGTGATCGGTGCTGAGCACGATGATGGGCGCGCCCGTCCGCGTGCGCAGCTCGCGGCACAGGTCGGCCACTTCGATGTCGGGCACCGCCCGGTCCAGCAGGATCACGTCGGGACTCAGGCGATCCTGTGTGCGCAGGGCCTGCTGACCGCTGGCGGTCTGGAAGGTGTGGTAGCCCGCCGCCGCGAGTACCAGCACCGTCATCTCCGCGACGGCCGGATTGCTCTCGACAACCAGGATTTTCGCCGGCGAAGTGGTTCGCTCACCCTGTGGTGAACGCACGTGAGCCGTTGTAGTCGATTTCGGGACACTGTTCATGATCTGCGGTCCTCCGCTCGGCGGGATCCCCCGACCCATGCCGTCATCCGTCGCGCGAAACTTCACCGCTTGGGCGTCTGTTCCGACTTTGCCCGTGTGCAACCGACGGAACCCGACGCTATCTCGTTGCCCGTCCGTTATGCCAGGAAAATGTAAAATTTGCCGGACATTCGCTGGAATCTTCTTATCGCTGCAGTAGTTCGTTCACCTATGAGACATCTGTTGTTTGCCGTTCCGTTGAATTCGTGACCTGGCACATCAGTGATCTCCGGAAGCGGATCGCCCGCTCAGGGCCGGTGCTACCGCCTCATCGGCTCCAGTCGGCGGATCACGGCCGTTCATGGCCTTAGCGGACCAATTGCGGGCCGTGCGTGAGGCGGCCGTTTTCCGCGCACGGTGGAGTAACTGCCCGGCGGCCCGCTCGGGAGTCGCGACGCGGCCACGGCAGCACAGCGGCGAGATCACATCGTGCGTGGTATGCGTGAACGTGACGCGTCCCTGACCGCGCTGCGGATGTTCCGGGAGGTGGCCGAGCGGGGCACGCTCACCGCGGCGGCGACCGCGCTGGGATACACGCAGTCGGCGGTGTCGCGGCAGATCGCGTCGCTCGAGCGCGGCGGCGGTCGTGGGTCCAGCTCTCGCAGCGGCGGCACGATGGGGTGCGGCTGACGGCGGCCGGGCCCTGCCGGGCCGCGGCGGTCCCACCGAGACCCGGCGCCTGCTGCCGGCCCGCCTGCACACACCGGTGCCCGAGCCCGCGGCTCGCCGCGCGGCCGCCCTCCGCACGGCCGCGCTCGGCTGAACCGCCCTTATCGGTGGGTCCAATCGGGCTGCTGCAGATCGGCGACCCGGGTCTCGCGCCCGAGCAGGACGACGTCGCGGAACTGCAACAGGATCGCGCCCGTCGGCGCGTGAATGGTCATCGCGTCGCCGAGTCGGAGTTGCAGGAGGCGGGTCCCGTCGTGCCCCTCCACCCAGTGCGGTGTGTCCTCGGCCGTGAGCCGGTCCAGGGCGACGTAGTGGACCGCGTGCACCTCGTGGTTGGGGGTGAGCATGCCCGGGTCGTCGAGGGCCACGACGATCGGAGTGATCGCGAATCCGGAGGCTGCCGGGAAGTCGTCGAGCCGGCCCAGCACCTCGTCCTGCGACACGGTCAGGCCGATCTCCTCGCGCAGTTCCCGCAACCCGGCCGCGACGGCGGTCTCGTCGCCGTCGACCCGTCCGCCCGGGATCGCCCACTGCCCCGCATTGCGCCCGCGATACGCCCGCTTGATCACGATCACGCAGGGTTTCCCGTCGTGCTCGAGCACGCACAACACCACTGTCGCGCGCCGCACGCCGGGCGTCTCGGGAACCGTTCGAAAGCTGAAGTCGCGCAGCCGTACCGCGGCGAGGTCCCGGAAATTCCGCACACTCATCCCTCGATCGTGACACTACCGATCATCGTGTGCTCGACCCGGACCGATGGCCGGGCGCCGGAACGCGATCGGTCAGAGGGCCTCGAGGATCATGGCATTGGCCTGCCCGCCGGATTCGCACATGGTCTGCAGGCCGTAGCGTGCGCCGCGGCGGTGGAGGGCGTGGACCAGGGTGGCGGTGAGGCGGACGCCGCTGGCCCCGAGCGGGTGGCCCAGGGAGATGGCGCCGCCGTGGACGTTGACGCGGGAGAGATCGGCTCCCGTTTTCTGCGCCCAGGCCAGGACGACGCTGGCGTAGGCCTCGTTGATCTCGAAGAGGTCGATGTCGTCCAGTCTCAAACCTGTTTGCTCGAGCGCCTTCTCGGTGGCGGGGACGACGGCGGTCAGCATGAGGAACGGGTCGTCGCCGACGGCGATGTGGCTGCGGATGCGGGCCAGCGGGGTGAGGCCGAGCCGCTTCGCGTGTTCGCTGGTGGTAACGAGGACGGCGGCGCTGCCGTCGCCGAGCTGGCTGGCATTGCCCGCGGTGATGTGCCACTGGATCTCGGGGAAGCGGCGGGCGATGGCCTCGTTCTGGAACGAGGAAGTCAGGGCGCCGAGTCTCTTTGCGGTGGTGTCGAATCGGATGTTCTCGTCGTGGGCCAGGCCGTTGATGGGCGCGGTCAGTTCGGTGTCGAAGTGGCCGGCGGTGGCGGCGTCGGCGGCCCGGCGATGACTCTCCAGCGCGTAGTCGTCGAGCTGGGTGCGGCCGAATCCCCAACGCGCGGTGATGAGTTCGGCGCTGATGCCCTGCCAGGGCACGCCTTGCGGATACCGTTCCAGGAAGGCCGCGCCGGTGAGGTTGTCGGTGTCGAGGAGACTGGTGCCCATCGGGATCCGGCTCACCGACTCGACGCCCGCCGCGATCACCAGATCGCAGTCGCCGGCGATCACGGCGTGTGCCGCGAAGCGCAGCGCCTGCTGGCTGGCGCTGCACTGCCGGTCGATGGTGCTGGCGGGCACCGATTCCGGGAAGCCGGCGGCCAGCGCGGCCCGGCGGGTCACATTGGCGGCCTGTTCGCCGACCTGGCTGACCACGCCGCCGATGACCTCGTCGATGAGGGCGGGGTCGATGCCCGCCCGGTCCACGACGGCGCGCAGGCTGTGCGCCATCAGGTCCACCGGGTGCACGCCGTCGAGCGCGCCGCCGGGTTTGCCACGTCCGATCGGGGTGCGGACGGCCGCTACGATCACCGCGTCGCGCATCAATGGATCCCGAGGACGCGGCGCATGGTCGCGAGTTTGGCGGAGGTCTCGGCGAACTCGATGTCGATGCGGCTGCGCGAGATGACCCCGCCTCCGGCGCGCAGCGTGAGATCGCTGCGGTGCGAATCGAGCTCGAATCCGCGCAATACCATGTGGAATTCGCAGTCGCCGTCGCTGTCGAGCCAGCCGACCAAGCCGCCGTAGTATTCGCGCGGCGACTCGTAGCCGGCGATCAGGCGCAGCGCGTCGGCCTGCGGTACCCCGCAGACGGCGGGGGAGGGGTGCAGGGCGGCGACGAGGTCGGCGACCGGCGTCTCGGGGTCGAGCAGGTGGGCGGTGATCGGAGTTCCCAAGTGCCACAGGTCCGGAGCGCTCACCAGCTCGGGCTTGTCGGGGCAGTCGAGGTCCGGGCAGTAGGGCGCCAGGCCCTTCACCATGAAGTCGACCAGGTGTCGATGCTCGGCGAGGTACCTCTCGTCGAAGAGGGCGGCGCGGGCGCGGGCCTTGTCCTCGCAGACCGGCAGGCGGGTGTCCTGCGGGATGGTGCCGGCCAGCGGCGTCATGGTGAGGGTGGCACCGGACTTGCGCAGGAACAGTTCCGGGCTCGCGCCCATCGTGTACACGCCCGGGTGGTCGAGGTGTTCGACGAAGTAGCTCTGCGCGTTCGGGTACAGCGCGACGATCCGTTCGAACAGCACCATCGGGTCGACGACGCCGTCGTAGAAGTAGCGTTCGGACCGCGCGACGACGATCTTCTCGAGTTCGGCATCGGGGGATCGCAGCAGGGCCAGGGCGTCGTCGATCAGCCGCAGGTAGTCGGCGATCGCGGCGTCGTTGAAATCGATATCGCAGCGGAAGTCGGTCTTCAGGCGGGGCGTGGGAACGGCCTTGGGCCGCACCGCTGTTCGCCAGCCCAGGTACAGCGACGGGATCGCGATGTCGCCGTCGAAGGGAATCGACCCGGCGACGATGTTCCCGTATGTCCCCTCCCGGACCGAGACCTCGGCCTCGGAGAGGTTCCGATAACAGATGAGCGGGCCATCCACGCCCACTCGGCCGTTCACCCCGCTGAGGCGGAATCGCACTGGTTCACGCAATGGTCTGTTCCGATCCGGTTGTCAGCCGTTCGAGCACGGCGCGGCGGGACCGCCGCAGCGCCACGAAGGCCGACGACCGCTGGTCCAGCCGGACGCGGAGCTTGATCTCACCGGCTCGCGCCCGTCGCGCGAGCTCGAATCCCAACGGTCCGTTGCGCGAACCGGCGCAATAGGCAGACCATTCCACGCCATTGCGGATGAGTTCGTCGATAACCACCGAAGAAATTACCGATGGCATGGATGATCGAATGGAAGAACTGCTCACAGAGAAACTACTCCGACGCTTTCACGGCTACTGGTCATCCGACCGGCAACGTTGGAGCGACATTATCGCCAGGGCGTGACGCTGTCAATTTCGCTGGCGTGTCCCAAGATTCTTGCAGCTCATGGTGTTTCGCCGTGTCGGCACGCCTCGCTTATACCGGAGGGTGGCGGAATCGGCCAGTGCCCTTGCTCACTATCAGCAAATTCTATTGGACAGACTTGTCTGTCAACGAGATCGGTGCTTCTCGTTACCGCGTGGCAGACCCGTCGTAACCGGTGCGTCAAAATACGAGGTCGCGTGTGGGATTTGGCGATTCGCCCGAAGGTGTGCATTTCCGCCGGCCGCGGGTGGCCCGAGTCAGGACGGGTTGTTGTGCCCGATCCCCGGGGACAGGTCCCGCCATTCGCGGGCCCACTCGGCGTTGTGCCGGTGTGTCATAGCGCGGTCGGCGCACCATACGAGAGCGATTGCGCCGCAGCAGGTTGCGATCACCGTGAGGACGCCGACGTCGAGGCCCTGGACGACTGCGTCGAACCCGTGACGCGGCGCCGTGGTGGCGTGGCCGCCGGCATCCAGCCACTGGGTGACGGTGTCGCCGCGCTTCGCCGAGTCCGGGACGGTCACCACGGCGATATCACTGCGGCCGTGGATATTCCACGCCACGGTGGCCTGTGGCGGCGCGGAGGCCACCACCCCCTGGCCGACCGGAACCGCGAGCCGGAAGGGATCGGTCACGATCGTGGCCGTCACGCCGGTCTTGGCTGCGTTCTCGGCGCGAATGTGCGCGCCGCTGGCGGCGGCCGCCGACATACCGACGAAGACCGCCACCGGAATGGATGCCAGGGCCGCGAGTACCGCGAAGAGCCGCCAGGCGGCCTGGACCCGGTCGGAGGCGCGCATCAGCCGGTTCCGGTTCCAGGGAGCGGACCGGTGAATCCGAAGTCGCAGCGGCACCACGCGCGCCATGGTCGTTCGCCTCCTGCCCCGGTGGTTCAGGCGCGCCCGAGCGCGTGCGCGAGCTGAGCCGTGGACATGCCGGAGCGTCCTTCGATGTTGCGCTGCTCGGCCTCATTGTAGAGCTGATCTCGCATGATGCCCCTGGGAGCCCGGTTCTCGTCGGTCCATGCTCTGGGCATGACTCCTCCTGTTCGCTCGGTGCGGCGATACCCGGTGACCGGGTCGTGAAACCGGGCGGGGGTGGCCGTCGCGGCGGGCCGGTGGCAGACTGAGGACAGGTTGAGACTCCAGCCGATCCCGGTCCCGTATGCCTCCATACAGTTGCGGCTGCCGTCGTGGCCAAGCTCGCATGCTCTGTCGACGCGGCGGAATCGGACACCCCCCTCGGGAGGTCGCGCCATGTCAACGGTGTCACTCGTACGTCCTGTGGCGAACGAGATTCCGGCTCGCCGATCACGATTCACTCATGACGCGGACAGCCGGCCGGCGGACTGGACCGGGTTACACGATTGCCTGGTCATCCAAGTCACGGGCGAACTCGACGTCAACGGATTGCCCGCGTTCCGTACCGCTTTGAACGCCGCTGTCGATGCCGGACCGCCCGTGGTCGTGGTCGACCTGCGCCGCGCGCGATTCCTGAGCGTCCGCAATGCGGTGGTGCTGCTCGATTTCGTGCAGCGCGCCGACCGCGACGACATCGGAATCGTGATGCCGGCCGCGCCCCGTCAGATCGAACGGGTGCTCGACGTGACCGGTGTCCGGAACCTGGTCCATCGGGATCGCGTTCCGTCGGGCAACTGATCGGAACAGGCGCGCGACCGCCGCATCGAGTGGCTTCCCCGAGCCGCTGACGCAGCGGATAATTCGGCTGTGACACAAGGCGGAGAGGTCCCTCCCGACCACGCGCAGATCCTCGGACAGGTGATGGGCGTGGGCCGCTCGCAGACCGTCGGCAGCTTCCGCTTCTGGTTCGGCGACCAGCGGTGGGAGTGGTCCGACGAGGTCGCGCTGATGCACGGATATCAGCCGGGTTCGGTGCTGCCGACCACCGATCTACTGCTGTCGCACAAGCATCCCGACGATCGGGCCCAGGTCGCCAGTACGATCGCGCGCTCGGTGGACAACGCTCTGCCGTTCTCGAGCCGGCACCGCATCATCGACACCGCCGGGACCGTGCACGACGTGATCGTGGTGGGTGATCAGATGCTCGACGCCGACGACCAGGTCGTCGGGTCGGCCGGCTACTACATCGACGTGACCGCCGTGCTCGCCGAACACCGGCAGGAGGCCCTCGACGACAGTCTGCCCGAGCTGTACGCCGCGCGCGCCGTGATCGAGCAGGCCAAGGGGGCGATCATGCTGGTCTACGGTGTCAGCGCCGAGACGGCGTTCCGAGTGCTGACCTGGCGGTCGCAGGAGACGAACACGAAGCTGCGCGCCCTGGCCGCGCAACTGATGGAAGACCTGCAATCGCTGGCCGATTCGGCGATGCCGATCCGCACTCATTTCGACCACCTGCTCCTGACCGCCCATGAGCGAGTTCCCGAACGATGAAGCCCGCCTGGTTTCCCCGCGGCCACACGGGGTACGCGAAGAAGGAATCGGGCGAAGATCGCTGACGAGGTGGTGAGGTATGAGTGAATCGCCACAGCAGAACGGGGCCGACTACGGAACAGCCCGCACCGATCCGCGGAACAACGGGAAGGGGCGCCTGATCACCGAGAGCTCCGTGGTGCAGTCGCGGCCGCTGTCCGGTCGGGTGGCGCTGCGCGTTCCGGCCGACGCCGAGCAGCTGGGGATGCTGCGCGCCCTCACCGAGACCGTCATGCTCACAGCGGATTTCACGATCGACGTGGTGATCGACGTGCGGGTGGCGCTGGACGAGGTGGCCACCACCCTGATCGCCGGCGCCGTCCCGGACGCCTCGATCGACTGCGAATTCCTATTCGACGAACAGCGGGTACGGGTGCGGGTCGCGGCGGTGACCCATTCCGATGGCGGCGTGCTGGAACACAGCTTCGGCTGGCAGGTCGTCGAGATGCTGACCGAGTCGATCGCGGTCCGCAGCGACGACTTCGACCCCGCCCGGAACGGATACCGGGTGGTCGTGGAGTTCACCCGTACCCGGGGTGACAGCGACGAGGGTTAGCCGTGTCCCAGCGCCACGACTCGACGGTCTCGGATGACCAGGGGTCAGCCGGGCAGTCCGGCGCGGCGGCGGGAGACGGTGCGAGCGTGCGTGATGCGGTGCGTCCGGGTCTGGTGATCGGGGCGCTCGGGGTGGTGTTCGGAGACATCGGGACCAGTCCGATCTATACCCTGCGGACGGCGTTCGATCCCTCGGATCCACATCCCGTCCCGGTCGCACCCGGGAATGTGTACGGCGTTGTGTCGCTGGTGTTCTGGTCGGTGCTGATCATCGTGACGGTCACCTATGTGCTGCTGGCCATGCGCGCCGACAACGACGGTGAGGGCGGCATCATGGCGCTGATCACGCTGGTTCGGCGGTGGGCGACAGGCGGGCGGCGGCTGGCGGCGATATTGTCGGCGCTCGGCATCTTCGGCGCCGCACTGTTCTTCGGCGACAGCATGATCACCCCGGCCATCTCGGTGCTGTCCGCGGTGGAGGGGATCGAGGTGGTGGAACCGCCGCTGGCGAAGGCCGTCGTGCCGATCACAGCGCTGATCATCGTGCTGCTGTTTCTCTTTCAGCATCGCGGGACGGCGTCGGTGGGCCGGTTGTTCGGCCCGGTGATGGTGGCGTGGTTCCTGGCGATCGGGGCATGCGGCATCGGTGGGATCCGGGAGCAGCCGGCGATCCTGAAGGCGTTGTGGCCGGGCTACGCGCTCGGCTTCCTCGCGGGACACTTCGCCATCGCCTTCTTCGCGCTGGCCGCCATCGTGCTGGTGGTCACCGGCGCGGAGGCGCTGTACGCGGATCTGGGGCACTTCGGGCGCCGATCCATCACCACCGCTTGGCTTTTCCTGGTGCTGCCCGCCTGCGTGCTCAGCTACTTCGGACAGGCCGCCCTGGTACTCGGAACCCGCGGGCACGTCGTGAGCCCGTTCTTCCTCCTGGTTCCGAGCTGGGGCCGGCTGCCCATGGTCGCGCTCGCCACCGCGGCGACGGTGATCGCCTCGCAGGCGGTGATCACGGGCGCGTACTCGGTGGCGTCCCAGGCCGCGCGGATCGGCTACCTGCCGCGGTTGCGCATCGCCCACACCTCGGAGTCGACGCCCGGGCAGATCTACGTACCGTGGATCAACTGGCTGCTGCTGGTCTCGGTGCTCACGCTGGTCTTCGCCTTCCGCAGTTCGACCGCGCTGGCCTTCGCGTTCGGCATGGCGGTCACGTGCACGATCACCATCACGACCCTGCTGCTCGGCTACGTCGCGCACGCGAAATGGCGACTGCCGCGGTGGCTCGTCGTCGTGGTCTGGACGCCGCTGCTCACGGTGGACCTGCTGTTCGTCGCGGCCAATCTCACCAAGCTGGTGCGCGGCGCCTGGCTGCCGCTGCTGATCGGGCTCGCCGCGTTCCTGGTCATGACGACCTGGCAGCGCGGGCGCGAGGTGGTCGCGGACGAGCGCGGCCGGCTGGAGGGGTCGCTGCGCGAGTTCGTCGACGAGCTGTGGCATGACGCGTCGCGGTTGACGATCGTCGACGGGACGGCGGTATTCCTCAACCGTGGCAAGGACACCGTGCCGCTGGCCCTGCGTGCCAATGTCGAGCACAACAGCGTCCGCCATCGCCAGACCGTCATCGTGTCGGTCGACACCGAGCCGGTGCCCCGGGCCGCGCCGGACGACCGCGTGCGGCTCGACCACCTCGGCTACCGCGACGACGGGATCATCCACGTGACCGTGCGGGTCGGCTATATGGAGACCCCCGATATCCCGGCGGCGCTGGCCGGGCTGAACCCGGACGACACCGAGGGCGAGCTCGATCTGGACCAGGCGTCGTACTTCCTGTCCGAGGTCGAGCTGCGGGCAGCCGAGAAGCCCGTGATGTCCCATTGGCGCACAAGGCTTTTCATCGCCATCAGCTACATCTCCGCCGACGTGGCCGACTATTTCCGGCTGCCCCGCCACCGGACGGTGATCCTCGGCGAGCGGATCGAGGTGTGACGCCCGTGCGCCCGCTGAAACGCGCCACGGCCGCGCGGGTGTGAAGCGCCGTTGCCGGGGTATGGCGGCAGTACGGAGACATCCGAAATCCCGGCAATCGGAGGAGGCCGCCACATGGAGGGTGTATCGAACGACAAACAGCGGCAATTGGACCTGTACCGAGTCGCCCGCGAGCAGGGGGACCTCACCACCCAGCAGGGCGTGCGGGTCGACGGCACGGACGATGCGGTGAAGGTGGGCGATCGCGGGCCGACACTGCTGGAGGATTTCCATGCGCGGGAAAAGATTACGCATTTCGATCACGAGCGCATCCCCGAGCGGGTGGTGCACGCGCGCGGGGCGGGGGCCTACGGGCACTTCCGGCCCTATTCGGCATGGCTGGGCCGGTTCACGGCGGCGCGTTTCCTGACCGATCCGACGGTGGAGACCCCCGTGTTCGTCCGGTTCTCGACGGTCGCGGGGTCGCGCGGGTCGGCCGATACGGTGCGGGACGTGCGCGGGTTCGCGACCAAGTTCTATACGACGGAGGGCAATTACGATCTGGTCGGCAACAACGTCCCGGTCTTCTTCATCCAGGACGGCATCAAGTTCCCCGATTTCGTGCACGCGGTGAAACCCGAGCCGCACAACGAGATTCCGCAGGCCGCCTCCGCGCACGACACCCTGTGGGACTTCGTGGCGCTGCAGCCGGAGACGCTGCACGCCATCATGTGGCTGATGTCGGATCGGGCGCTGCCGCGCAGTTACCGCATGATGCAGGGCTTCGGGGTGCACACCTTCCGGCTGGTCAGCGCCGAGGGGCAGGGCATCTTCGTGAAGTTCCACTGGAAGCCGAAACTCGGCGTGCACTCGCTGCTGTGGGACGAATGTCAGCAGATCGCCGGGCACGATCCGGACTTCCACCGGCGCGACCTGTGGGACAACATCGACGCCGGACGGTTCCCGGAATGGGAGCTGGGTGTGCAGCTGATCCCCGAGCACCGCGAGTTCGACTTCGATTTCGACCTGCTGGACGCGACGAAACTGATTCCCGAGGAACAGATTCCGGTGCGGCCGGTCGGGTGCATGGTGCTCGACCGCAATCCGGACAACTTCTTCGCCGAGACCGAGCAGGTGGCCTTCCACACCGCGAACCTGGTCCCCGGCATCGACTTCACCGACGATCCGCTGCTGCAGCTGCGCAACTTCTCCTATCTCGATACGCAGCTGATCCGGCTGGGCGGGCCGAACTTCGCGCAACTGCCGATCAACCGGCCGGTCGCCGATGTCCGGAACCATCAGCAGGACGGCTACGGGCAGCACACGATTCCCCAGGGCCAGGCCGCCTACACGAAGAACGCCATCGGCGGCGGCTGCCCGGCCTTGGCCGAGGAGGGCGCCTTCCGGCACTATCCCGAACCGCTGTACGGCTCTCCGGTCCGGGACCGCGGTGCGCGGTTCCGCGAGTACTACCGGCAGCCCCGGATGTTCTGGCACAGCATGTCCGAACCGGAGGCCGACCATATCGTGGCCGCCTTCGCCTTCGAACTCGGCAAGGTGACCCGGCCGGTCATCCGGACCCGGGTGCTCGAACATCTCGCGCGGGTCGATCCGGATCTGGCGGTCCGCGTCGCCGCCGAAGTCGGCATGCCCGCCCCGGCGGTGCAGGACGGCGCGGCCGAGGCCATGATGTCACCGGCGCTGTCGCAGCTGAGCATGTCGGGCACCGGCATCGCCACTCGCAAGATCGGGGTGCTGATCGCCGACGGCGTTGATTCGGAGGGCTTGCGCCGAGTCCGCGAACAGCTGACGGGCCGCGGCGCGCTGCTGGAAACCCTTGCGGCACACGGCGGATTCGTGCGCGCCCAGGGCGCGGACGGAGAGACCGTCACCGTCGACCGCTCCCTGGTGACCGTGTCCTCGGTGTTGTACGACGGTGTCCTCGTCGCCGGCGGCCCGGCGGCGGCGGATGCGCTGGGCAGCGACGGCCCTGCGGTCCATTTCGTCCTCGAGGCATTCAAACACGCCAAGCCGATCGGCGGATTCGGGGCGGGAGCGGACCTGTTGCGGGTCGTCGGACTCACCCCCGAACTCCCGCAGTCCGAACTTGTCGAGAGCAACGGGGTCGTCGTCACGCCGGCGTCCGGCAGTGACATACCGGCCCGGTTCGCCGACATGTTCGCGGAACTTCTTGCCCAGCACCGGGTCTGGCGGCGGGCAACGCACGCCGTCCCGGCCTGACCAAAAGACCGCCACGGTCCGATGACCCCGATCCTGCCCTATTCGGGCCGTGGCACCCCGGGTCGCGCGGGCTGTCCACCGCGCGGCCCCCTTTCGGGCGCTCCGTTTCAGGTCAGGATTCAGGTCAGTGGGTTGCGCTGGATCAGGGCCGGTAAGTCAACCGCCGGTTGCCGTCCGGTGTGCCACCAGTAGCTCGGCGGACTGTTCGACAGCCGTTTCCACGGCGGTGTGGCCGGTGGGTCCGAGACCGTTGCGGAGTTCGCCGTAGACAATCAGCACACCGATCACCCTGCCGTCTCGCCAGACCGGCTCGCAGCACTGAGCGCACCCCTAGCGGCTTGATCTCGAACGCGTAGTCGGCCCAGTGCTTTTCGAGGGTGATATCGGCGACCAGGATCGGGTGCTCGGAACGCGCGGCGGCCCGGCAGGGGCTGAGCCGACACAGCATCGGCGCCTCTTCGACCAGCTTCGCCCGCGGGCTGGACCAATCGAGCGCGGTGAGTTCGCCATGATCGTAGGCGGTGATCCCGACCATCGGCCGCCCCGACAGCGCCCGCGAGACCAGTGCCGCGACGCTCTTCAGCGGCTGATCGGCCCGTGGGTCCGGGCCGGTCGACTCCTGCCGTGAAGTGCTCACCTGGAGGGGAGGGTTCCCGGGCCTGTCGGCGCGGAAACGTGGGGTGCGGAGACTTCAGGGGATGTCGGCCGGCGGGCCCGCTAGAGGTCCGTCGGTCCGGTGCTGGGCGGCGACAGGGGGGACAAATGGCGGGTGGCGGGTCCTTCGAGGCGGGTGCCGTCGGCGGCGAAGCGGGAGCCGTGCAGCGGGCAGTCCCAGGATCTCTCGGCCGGATTCCAGCGCAGGATGCCGCCCAGATGCGGGCAGATGGCGGAGACGGTGGTGGTCGTGCCGTCGACGGTGCAGGTGGCGGCCGGGCCGGTGAAGCGGCGCTCGACGCGTCCGGTGCCCTCCGGGGCGCGGATCGGGTCGCCGCCGGTGCGGGCCATGTGCCACCAGCCCGCGCAGAATTCCAGTGCGACGGCGGTATTCGCGCGCACGGCCGCTGGAAGTGACCGCACCTCGCCCGGCCGCCAAGTGGTGAAGGCGTCGGCCCAGTCCGGTCGTTTGCCGGTGATCCGACCCACCAGGACCTGGGCCGCGGCGATGGCGTTGGTGAAGCCCCACTTGGCGTAACCGGTGGCGAACAGGATTCCGTCGCGGCCGGGAAGCAGCGGGCCGGCGTACGGGAGTTCACCGACCGGCCGGTAGTCCTGGGCGGACCAACTGGTCACGGGTGTCGCCGACGGGAACCAGCGTTCGGTCCAGTCGTGCAGGTCGGCGATCCGGTCGTCGGTGTGGTCCGCGCGCCCGACCACGTGGCCGTTGCCGCCGACCAGCAGGACGTCGCCCTCGGGATCGGGAACCGTACGGACCGACCGGGTGGGTTCGCCGGCGGTGATGTACATATCGCGGGACAGCGACCGCGGCAGCCGGTATGCGGTGAGATACGACCGCAGCGGCACCAGCCGGGTGAAGAACCCGCCGCGGTCCAGGATCGGCGTCCCCGTGGCGAGGACGACGCTGCCCGCCCGTACCGGGCCGTGCTCGGTCTCGATGACGTGGTCGCCGGTCGCGGCGCCGCGCACGCCGTACACGAGACTGGATTCGTAGATGGGCACCGCGTGCGATTCCACGTCGGCGGCGAGCACGGCCAGCAACGACATCGGATTCAGCTGCGCCTGTGCCGCGAGCCGCACGCCACCCAGGGCCGGGAAAGGCGCGTCGATCCGGTCGTTGAACTCGACCGGCATTCCCGCCTCCCGCAGTACCCCGAATTCCCTTCGGGCGAGCGCCAGTTCGCGCTCGGACTGGGCATAGGTGTAGGCGTCGCCGGACTGATAGTCGATGGCGTGCCCACCGCAGTACTCCAGGAGCCACTGCTGCCCCGCGAGATTGGCGTCGAGATAGGTGCGCAGCATGCCCGCGCCGTGGCGATGCCGGATCCGCTGCCCCCGGACACCCTGCAGCAGGCTCACTTTGGCATTGCTGGCGCCCGTGGTGCCGTCACCGATGCGCCGTCCCTCCAGGACCGCGACCTCGACGCCGTTCTCGGCCAGCAGCAGCGCCGTCACCAGGCCGGTGAGGCCGCCGCCGACGACCACCACGTCGAAACGCCCTCCCGGGGTCACTCGCAGACGGGCAGGGGTCGGGTTCTCGATCTTCCAGACTGGGGTCATGGTGTTGCTATAGCCCGCCGTCGGGGGTCGAAACGGCTGTCTCGGGGGCTTCGAAACGCGGCAGGGCGGTTAGTGCGGGGATGGGGTGGTATCCGGCGGGCATGAAGGCGGATGCGAGGAAGGAACCGAAGGTCGTCGTCATCACCGGAGCGAGCGCGGGGATCGGGCGGGCCGCAGCGCGGATATTCGGCGCGCAGGGGGCGTCGGTCGCGCTGCTGGCGCGGGGCCGGGCCGGGCTGGAGGCCGCCGCCGCGGACGTGTGCGCCGCGGGCGGGCGGGCGCTGGCGATTCCGGTCGATGTCGCGGAGCACACCGCGGTGGATGCCGCCGCGAGCCGGATCGAGGCGGAGCTGGGACCCATTGACGTGTGGGTGAATTCGGCCTTCACCTCGGTATTCGCGCCGTTCCGGGAGATCGATCCGCTGGAGTTCCGGCGGGTCACCGAGGTGACCTATCTCGGTTCGGTGCACGGGACGCGGGCGGCGCTGGCGCGCATGCTGCCGCGGAACCGGGGTGCGATCGTGCAGGTCGGGTCGGCCCTGGGGGAGCGGTCGATTCCCCTGCAGTCCGCGTACTGCGGAGCCAAGCACGCGGTGAACGGATTCGTGGAGGCCGTGCGGGTAGAACTGCTGCACGAGCACAGCAATGTGCACATCACCATCGTGCAGGCGCCGGCGGTGAACACTCCGCAGTTCTCGTGGGTGCTGTCGCGGCTGCCGCGCACACCGCAGCCGGTGCCGCCGATCTACCAGCCGGAGGTGGTCGCGCGCACGATCGCCTTCGCGGCCGAACATCCACGGCACAAACAGTATTGGGTGGGCGCGAGCACCGTCGGCACCGTGCTCGCGCAGCGGCTGGCCCCGGCGCTGCTGGACCGGTATCTGGCCCGCACCGGCTTCGACAGCCAGCAGACCGACGCCCCCGCCCCGGCGCGGGCGGACAATCTGTGGACGCCGCTGGACGAGGGCGACGGCCACGACTACGGCGCGCACGGCGTGTTCGACGGTCGGGCTCACCCGCGCAGCCCGCAGTCGTGGCTCACCCGGCGGGTGCTGTCACTCGGCGGATTCGGCAGGGCGTGAGATCCGGTACGGCGCGGCGGATTCCGACAGCCGCATGCCGTGGCCGTACGGTTCGGCGTCCTGCCCGCGCGGCGCGATCCGGCCCTCGACGACCGTCGGCGTCCCGGTGAGGAGCAGCGGTTCGAGCCGCGCGTGATCGATGAACCATTCGATATGCCGCAGCCTCGGCACCGCCGCGGCGATGCCCGCGTGCAGGGCGGGAGCGCAATGTGCCGAGACGTCACGGTGATTGGCCGCGGCGACGGCGGCGGCGCGCAGGAATCCGGTGTAGCCGCCGCAGCGGGTGATGTCGAGTTGCAGGCAGTCGACGACATCGATCAGGCGTTCGGCCTCGTACTCACTGTAGATGTACTCGCCCGCCGTGACGTCGCAGCGGACGGCGTCGCGGACCGTGCGCAGCCCGGGGATGTCATCGCTGGTGACTGGTTCCTCGAACCAGACGACACCGAGCCGGTCGAGTTCCGCGCCGATCCGGCAGGCCTCGCCGGGCGTGTACGCGCCGTTCGCGTCGACCATGACGGCGGTCCGACCTCCGAGGAGTTTGCGCACCAGTGTGATTCGTTCGACATCGCGCTCGGCGTCGACGCCGATCTTGATCTTCACTGCCGTGCAGCCCGCGGCCTTCCAGCCGATGACCTGATCGGTGAGCTGGTCGTCGGTGAGATCGACGAACCCGCCCGAACCGTAGACGGCCGTGGCCCGGCCCGCCGAGCCGAGCACGGTGTCCAGGGCGGTTTCCATCAGGCGGGCCTTGAGGTCCCACAGGGCGATGTCCACGGCGCTGAGCGCATGCCCCACGACTCCCGGCGTGCCGAAGTTGCGGCACGCGCGCCGCAGCCGCAGCCAGGTGTCGGTGACATCATCGGGTGAGGTGCCGCGCAGCAACGACGCCAGATGATGTTCGACGACCGTCGCGGCCGCGGGGGAGCTGTAGGTCCAGCCCAGCCCGCGTTCGTGCCCGGCCCGGATCGACACGGCGACGGCGGTGGTCGCGTCCCAGGTCAGCGTCCCGTCCGTCTCGGGCTGCGGGGTGGGGAATCGATAGGTCTCGACGGTGATGTCGTCGATGAGCGGGGTACTCACAGGGATTCGCCTCGGATCGCGGCCGCGAGCAACTCGGCGGCATGATGGGGTCGCGCCTCGGGCAGGAGATCACGGATCTGGGTGCGGCAGCTGAACCCGTCCGCCACGACGGCCGTCTCGGGTGAACGCGCCCGCAATGCGGGCAGCAGGGCGTCCTCGGCACAGGCGACCGAGACCTCGTAGTGGCCTTTCTCGAAGCCGAAATTGCCTGCGAGACCGCAGCATCCGGCGTCCAGGACATCCACCTGGGCGCCGGTGGCGGCGAGCAGCTCACGATCCCGGTCGAAGTGGAGAATGGCGTGCTGATGGCAATGCGGCTGCACCACAGCGGATCCGCCGACCAGCGGGGGCGACCACTCGGGGGCCCGTTCGGCGAGCAGCTCGGCCAACGTGCGGGTCTGCCCGGCGAGGCGGTGGGCGTCCTCGTCGCCGTGCAGCAGCTCGGGAAGGTCCGATCGGAATACCGCCGCGCAGCTGGGCTCGAGCACGACGACCGGAATCCCCTCGCGCAGTACGGGTTCCAGAATGCCAAGGGTGCGCTTCAGGATCCGGCGGGCGGTCGGCAGCTGACCGGTGGATATCCAGGTCAGGCCGCAGCACACGGTGCGGGCCGGGATCTCGACCTGAAATCCCGCGGCGGTGAGCACCTCGGCCGCGGCCTGCGCGATGCCGGGCTCGAAGTTGTTGGTGAACGTATCCGGCCACAGCAGCACCCGGCCGTGTGGAGCAGGGGCGAAACCGTCCGCACCGGTGAATGTCTCGGTGAACCGGGCACGGGCGAACCGGGGGAATTGCCGCCGCGGATCCACCCCGCCGGCGCGCGCGATGACACGCCGCAGTCCGGGCGTGTGGGTCAGCGCGTTGACGACCGGCGCGGCGGAAGTGGCGAGCCTGGCCCACAGCGGAATCCAGCCCATCGAGTAGTGAGCCATCGGCCGCAGCCGGCGATGGTAGTGATGAGACAGGAACTCCGCCTTGTAGGTCGCCATGTCCACGTCGACCGGGCAGTCGCTGCGACAACCCTTGCAGGCCAGGCACAGATCGAGGGCATCGCGCACCTCGGTCGAACGCCAGCCCTCCGTGATGACATCACCCTCGAGCATCTCGAACAGCAGGCGGGCGCGGCCACGGGTCGAATGCTCCTCCTCCCGGGTGGCCCGGTAGCTGGGGCACATGACGCCACCGCTCTCACCGCGGCATTTGCCGACGCCGACACAGCGATTGGCGGCATGGCTGAACCGGAAGCCGTCCGCGGGGAACGCGAAGTGCGTCGCGGGTTCCCACGGCCGGTAGGCCGCCCCCTGGCGCAGATCGCCATCCAGGGGGCGGGGCTGGACGATCTTGCCCGGATTCATCCGGTTACGCGGATCGAACAGGTGTTTCAGCTCGCCGAACGCGTTGATCACCCTTTCGCCGAACATGATTCGCAGCAGTTCGGCGCGCGACTGTCCGTCACCGTGCTCACCCGACAGTGAACCGCCGTAATGCACCACCAGATGCGCGCTCTGCGTGACGAATTCGCGGTAGCGGGCGATACCGTCGGCGGTGCGCAGATCGAAGGGGATGCGGGTGTGCACGCAGCCCTGGCCGAAATGACCGTAGAGCGAGCTGGATTCGTAGTCGAACCGCTGCAGCAGCCGCTCGAAGTCGCGCAGATAGTCGCCGAGCCGGTGGGGCGGCACCGCGGCGTCCTCCCAGCCCTCGTGCGTCTCGCGGCCGCCGGGCGGATAGGCGGTGGCGCCCAGTCCGGCTTCCCGTGCAGACCACAACTCGGCTTCACGCTCGGGCTCGTCGACCAGGGTGGCGCTCGCGCCGGAGTGGCGCTGGACGGTGCGCATAATCTCCCTGGCCGCGCTATCGGCCGCGTCCTGGGTGTCACCGTCGAATTGCGCCATCAGCCAGGCGTTCCCGTCCGGCAGCTGCTGGATCGCGTGCGCGGCGAGATGCCGGCTGTGCTCGAGCTGGACGAGCCGGCCGTCCAGCCCCTCCAGCGCGGCCGGGTGATGCCGCAGTACTGCGGGCACCGCGTCGGCGGCGGTGAACACATCCGGGAAGCCCAGCACCACGAGCGCTTTCGCGGCGGGGACCGGGACCAGGTCGAGCTCGGCACGCAGCACGGTCACCAGGGTGCTCTCACTGCCGACCAGCAGTTTGGCGGCGTCGCAACCGTGCTCGGGAAGCAGCGAATCGAGGTTGTAGCCCGATACCCGGCGCGGGATGTCGGGATACGAGCTGCGGATATCGTCCGCATAGCGCTCGGCCAGGCCGCGCAACGCGTCTCGCAGCGGGTCGGTGAGGCCCGCCATCCCGGGACCGACCCACATGCGTGTGCCGTCGTAGGTCAGCACCTCCAGCCTGCGCACCGAATCGGCCATCTTGCCGTACGCCTGCGCGGTGGAACCGCACGAGTTGTTGCCGATCATCCCGCCGATTGTGCAGCTGACATGGGTCGACGGCTTCGGTCCGACCATGAGGTCGTAGGGGCGCAGCTCGGTGTTGAGGGCGTCCAGGGCGATGCCCGGCTCGACCACCACGGTCCGCGCCTGCGCGTCCAGGCTCGTGACCCCGTGGCAGTACTTGGTCCAGTCCAGAACGACCGCGGCATTGCAGCACTGGCCCGCCAGACTGGTGCCGCCGCCCCGGGACAGGACGGGCATATCGTGCTCGCGACACACCGCTAACGCGGCCACGGCATCGTCGGGCGTGCGGGGGACGACCACGCCCAGCGGCAGGGCCCGGTAGTTGGAGGCGTCGGTGGAGTACGCCGCCCGAGATCCCGGGTCGAAGCGCACCTCCCCGGCGACCGCGCGCGTCAGGTCGGCGGCGACGGCATCGAGGGGTAGCCGGGCGCGTTGCCCGGGTCGTAGCTGGTGATCGGCTCCGGCCGTCATCGGCGCGCCTCCATCCGGTGGTCACATGCTGCGGTCTTCGGCTCTCCTGTCGCGCGGATACCCGCTTCGCCCGCGTAATCACCTGCCGATTGGGGCGCGGGTGCGCGGGTACTCGGGCGCTGTTCGAAGAGATCCGGCAACAGGGACAGGAGGCGCCATGACCCGGCAAGTGAGTGATCATGTCGTGGAGCGGCTGCGGGAATGGGGTGTCGAGCAGGTCTTCGGCTATCCCGGCGACGGGATCAACGGCCTCATCGCGGCCTTCGGTCGCGCCGACGGAAAGCCGGCCTTCATCCAGGCCCGTCACGAGGAGATGGCCGCCTTCGAGGCGACCGGGTACGCGAAGTTCAGCGGCAATGTGGGGGTGTGCACGGCGACCTCGGGTCCCGGCGCGATCCATCTGCTGAACGGGCTGTACGACGCGAAACTGGACCATGTGCCCGTGGTGGCGATCGTAGGCCAGACCGCGCGCAGCGCCATGGGCGGCAGCTATCAGCAGGAAGTCGATCTGCAGAGCCTGTTCAAGGACGTGGCCTCGGACTACCTGGTCGAGGTGAACGTGTCGAGCCAGTTGCCCAACGCGCTCGACCGCGCCTTCCGCACCGCGCGCACCCGGCGCGCGCCGACCACGGTGATCATTCCCTCCGATCTGCAGGAGGAGAAGTACGAAGCGCCCGAACACGAATTCAAGCAGGTGCCGTCCAGCGCACCGGGCACCATGGCGCCGCCGAAGGTGGTTCCGCCCCGCTCCGATATCGAGCGTGCGGCCGAAATCCTCAATGCCGGAACCAGAGTCGCGATCCTGGCCGGACAGGGGGCGCGCGGCTGCGCCACCGAACTCACCCGCATCGCCGAGCTGACCGGAGCCGGAGTGGCCAAGGCACTGCTCGGCAAGGACGTGCTCTCCGACGAGCTGCCGTTCGTGACCGGGTCGATCGGCCTGCTCGGCACCCGGCCCAGCTACGAACTGATGCGCGACTGCGACACCCTGCTCATCGTGGGCTCGAATTTCCCTTACGCCCAGTTCCTTCCGGACTTCGGACAGGCCCGCGCCGTCCAGATCGATATCGACGGCACCATGATCGGCATGCGCTACCCGACCGAGGTCAACCTGGTCGGCGACGCCAAAGCCACACTGGCCGAGCTGATTCCGATGCTGGCGCCGAATCCGGACCGGGCCTGGACGATCGACATCCAGGAGAGCGTCGCCCGCTGGTGGCAGACGATCGAGAACCAGTCCATGCTCGACGCCGACCCGGTCAATCCGATGCGGGTGGCCTGGGAGCTGTCGCAGCGACTGCCCGAGAACGCCATCCTCACCTCCGATTCCGGCTCCGCGGCCAACTGGTACGCGCGCTGCCTGCGCTTCAGCGGCCGCATGCGCGGATCGCTGTCGGGCACGCTGGCCACCATGGGGCCCGGGGTGCCGTACGCGATCGGCGCCAAGTTCGCCTGCCCCGACCGGCCGGTCATCGCCCTGGTGGGCGACGGGGCGATGCAGATGAACGGGCTCGCGGAGCTGATGACCGTCCAGCGGTATCAGGATCGCTGGGAGGACCCGCGCCTGATCGTGTGCGTCTTCCACAACAACGACCTCAACCAGGTCACCTGGGAACTGCGCGCCATGGGCGGCGAGCCGAAATTCGAAGAGTCGCAAACGATTCCGGACATCTCCTACGCCGACGTCGCCCGTTGCATGGGTCTGTCCGCCGTCGCGGTCGACCGCCCCGACGAGATCGGCCCCGCCTGGGACACCGCCCTGTCCGCGGATCGGCCGGTGCTGCTGGACTTCCGCACCGACCCGGAGGTTCCACCCATCCCGCCGCACGCCACCTGGGAGCAGATGAAGGACACCGCCGAAGCCATCCTCCGCGGCGACCCCGGCGGCTGGCACCTCATCGTCCAGGGCGCCAAGACCAAGGCCCAGGAGCTGCGCCCCGCTCGTCACTGACCGGGATACGCCGGTATCGAAACAATATGGCGGACAAACTGTTTCAGGCTCGGAGACCGGGGTAGGTCTCCGGATGTCCCTGCAATCGGTATACGGAGGTATATCCCATGTCAGAGCACGAGAAGAGCGGAGCTCGCGAGGGCGTCGAAGGCGCGGTCGAGGGCGTCAAGGGCGCCGCGAAGGAAGCCGCGGGCAAGGTCTTCGGCAACGAGGGGCTGCGCGAGGAGGGCCGCGCTCAGCAGGACAAGGCCGAAGCTCAGCGCGACGCCGCCAAGCGGGAGGCCCAGGCCGAGAAGGATCGTGCCCGGGCCCAGGCCGAGGAACTGCGTCAGCGGGCGCAGCAGAATCGATGATGGCCCACGTCGTGCGAGTGGCGTAGACGGGGCGGCGACGCCTAGATCACGCCGTCTCTAGCGGTATCCGCACCGAAATCCCCTGGCTCACAACTGAACAGGCCGGGGGATTTCCGGTGCGGACGGCCTTCGGTGATATTCCCTTCCCGGGAATACAGGTCGGCCGGATGCCGGTGGCAGCCCTCCAGGGTGGCATTCGCCAACTCGGTGACGACATCACCGACGTCTCGACGCAGGCGGAAGGCCTCGAGCTGGCGGCATGCGCCGTTGCCGCGGGCGAGAACGGCCTGGATGGCGCTGGTGACGAAGTCGCGGTCGCCCAATTCCTCGAGTGCCGGCCCGATGTGATCGACGAGTTCCGCGAGGCGCGCTTGAACCGGGATGACACTGCCGTCCACGGGGTGGATGCCATTGCCGTTGATGCCGGTACGCGCGGCCTTCCAGTACGCCGCGCGCAGTATCTCGTGCTGGACCGGGAATGCGATGACCCCTTGCTCCAATGACATTCGCGCGGTCATCACCGTGGCTCGCACCAGGGTGGCGAGCAGGCCGGTCTCCTCGACCGTGGCGGGGATGTCGCTGACCCTGATTTCGACGGTGGGATACCTCATGGACGGCCGGACGTCCCAGTACACCATCGTTTCGTCGAGAATGTTGCCGCTCGAAACCATCATGTCGACCATGGCGTCGTAATCCTTCGTCGACGCGAAATAGGGCGGAGGTCCGGCGCTGGGCCAGCGTTGCCACAGAATGTTCCGCCAACTGGCGAACCCGCTGTCGACGCTGCGGTAGATCGCGGAATTCGCGGTCAGTGCCAGGAACAGCGGCAACCAGGGGCGCACGTGGTTGCTGACCTGGACGGCGGTCTCCCTATCCGGAATCGCGACGTGCACGTGGCAGCCGCACAGCCCCTGCTCGCGGGCGAGCAAGCCGAATTCCGCGGCGATGCGCCGATAGCGTGGCGTGTCGGTCACCGGGAATTCGCGTGGCACCGTCGGTGGAATCGCCACCGCGAGCAGCCGTGCGCCGTGCTCCTCCGCGCAGGACGCCACACCGAGACGCAGATCGCGCAATTCCTGGATCAACTCGGCAGTGCTGGAATGTACGCGGGTATTCGTCTCCACCTGGCATCGGGTGAGTTCCAGCTTCAGTCCGATTCCACACTCGGCCGCGGTCCTGGCGACCTCGGCGTTCTTCGCGGCAGGCGCACCTGTCGCGCTGTCCGCGAGCAGAAACTCTTCCTCGACGCCGACAGTCGGCTGGGCCGCGTCCATTGCCATGAGGTTACTCCCGGGTCCCGCGTTCCCGTCCGGAGCACCGGGGAAATGGCCTCGTTAGGTCCGTATTCGGTGGGGTATCCGCCCAGCAGGAGAGAAGGAGATGCGAAGTGAGAACGTATGAGAATGACCGTTTTCTGTGGCGTGGCGGACGACGCACGCGCGCCGGCGGCCTGGTGCTGGTACTGGTGCTCGCGTGGCTGATCATCGGTGCCGTGGCCGCGGGACAACGGCACTACTACGACAGCGCGCCGACCAACTGCGCCAGCGCCGGAACAATCGCGGTGACCATTGTCGCGGGTCCGCTGAACTACCTCGGCGTGAACCCGAAGATCGGCAATTGCCATGTCGAGGTGCCGCAGCCCAGTCAATGAGTGACCGAGGACGCGCGGTGGCGCTTGCCGATCTGCGGTCCGAAACCGAAATCCCCTGGCCCGCAAGAGAACAGGCCAGGGGATTTCTGATTGTGCGAGTGAATCAACCAAATCGAGCGAATCACCAATAGTGGGAACGTCCGCCGATCGGGCGACCGGCCATGCCGAGCAGCCAGGCCACCGCGCCGATGATCATCAGAATGACACCGATGGTCGTCAGGATCGGGATACCGAAAACAATTCCCAAGATCAGCAGGATGACACCCAGGATGATCATGATAGTTCCTTCGTGCGGGCGATTGTGACAGTGACGCAATTCCCGGTGTGCCGGTGCTCAAACGTGGGCCACCGACTATTCGGGCGCATTTGAAATACGTTCTGTCGCAGCGCTTGATCACGGCGGTCGCGGGTACTCGGGGCAAATGAGGAGCGGCCGGAACGAAACCCCTACCGAACGGCTGGACCGCAATTGGAACAGCTTGATGCAGGAGTTGCGTGTGGTGCAGACGGGTGTGCAGTTGCTGACCGGATTCCTGCTGACGCTGCCGTTCCAGAACCGGTTCACGACCCTGTCCGATCCGCTCCGCATGGTGTATCTGGTGGTCGTCGCCGCCTCGATCGGCGCCACCATCTGCCTGATAGCGCCGGTCGCCGCGCATCGGATGCTGTTCCGCCGGCACCGGATCGAGAATGTCGTGACCGCCGCTCATCGGTACGCCATAGTGGGCCTCGGATTGCTCGGCGTCGCGCTCACCGGGGTGGCGGTGCTGATTTTCGCCACCGTCAGCGGCACCTGGGCCGGCATTGTCGCAGGAATTGTCTTCGGCACGCTGTTCGCTGCGGTCTGGATGCTGCATCCGTGGCACCAGCATCGCGGCAACAGCGCTTGACCTGGTAATTCGCGGCCAATTGTGGGAAATATGTTCGATAGTGGCCGGACTGGGTACCCCATATTCATGCATTTCAGCCGAATATGGGGTGATTCCGATGACGGGTGACAGCTACGACGATATAGAACCGCTGCTCAAGCAATTGGCGGTCGCCGTGGAAACCGGCGCTCCCGATCGAAATGCCCTGCGAGAGGAAGCGATAGATCGCTGCCTGCCGCTGGCCGACCACATCGCACGCAAATTCTCCGGCCGCGGCGAGGCGTTCGAGGACCTGCTCCAGGTCGCGCGCCTCGGCCTGGTCCAATCCATCGACCGTTTCGACGTCTCGCGGGGCTCCCGTTTCCTGTCCTTCGCGGTCCCGACCATCATGGGTGAGGTTCGCCGCTACTTCCGTGACAGCACCTGGGCGGTGCGGGTGCCGCGACGGGTCAAGGAGACCCAGGTCCGGCTCGGCGTCGCCATCGAAGCGCTCGCCCAGCGCCTGGGGCGGATGCCGAAGGCTCGCGAGCTGGCCGCCGAACTGGAGGTGGACGAGGGCGAGCTGACGCAGGCGTTGCTGGCCGCCAACGCCTACCAGAGCAGCTCTTTGGAGGCGGCGTGTCCCGATGACGGGGAGAACGCTCCGCTGGCGATGCTGGACGCGCTGGGGGCCGAAGAGACGGGCTACGAACACGTGGACCAGCTCCTCGCGGTCCGCCCGCTCATCGCCGAACTCCCGGACCGGGAACGCCGGGTGCTGACGATGCGGTTCTTCGAGTCGATGACCCAGAACCAGATCGCGGAACGGCTCGGCGTCTCACAGATGCAGGTATCGCGCATCCTGTCCAAGACCCTCGCCCGGCTCCGCGAGGATTCCCTCGCGAACTGAGTTCAGCAACGCGAACCGAGTTCAGAAGCCGACCAATCCCGATGCCAGATCAGGGAATTGGATGGCCCGCACGGCCGCGTCACGGACGTCGGGGCAGGTCGCGGTGGTGGTCTGATCGATGACGGACCGATTGCGCATCACCGCGATGTTCACGCCGTTGTTGCGCAGCGCCCAATCCTGCACGGTGGCATTGAATTTCAGCCGCGCTTCGGTGGGGCCGTCGGCGCGCCACCTGTCGACCTCGGGCCGCATCATGTCGCAGAGCTGTTTGGCGGCATCGGCGGTGATGAGCGGTCCGGACGACTGCCCGGAGGGTTGCGGACCGCCGGTTCCCGGAACGCCCGGTGCGGTGCTGTTCGAGCAGCCGGCGGCGACGGCCATCGCCGTCGCCGCCGCGCACAGCCACAACCCCGTCCGAGCTGGGCGGGATATGTGCTGGGACTTCATGATCGGACTCCTGTCACCGTCCGCGGGCGGTGGCGTCGCGGGCCGCGTCCGCCGCCTGCCCGCCTCGTTCCCGCGCGACATGCGCGAAGCGGCCGCCCTGTTCCCGGGCGCTGGTGACCAGCTGTCCGCTCTGTTCCCGCGCGGTGTCGGCGAACTGCGCGCCGTGCTCACGGACGATGTCCGCCAGCTGCTCACCGTGTTCGCGGGCGCTCTCGGCGAGGCTGCCGCCATGCTCACGCGCGGCCTCGAGGAGCTGTCCGCCGCGATCGGCGGCGGTGCGGCCCCAATGGGCGCCCTTCTCGCGGGTGGTCTCCGCGAGCTGCTCACCGCGATGCTGGGCGACATCCGCGAGACGCTCGCCCCGATCACGTACTGCGGTCACTAGTTCGGGTCCGTGCTCGCGCGCGACATCCGCGAGGCGCTCGCCCCGATCACGTACTGCGGTCACTAGTTCGGGTCCGTGCTCGCGCGCGGCATCGGCGAGGCGCTCGCCGCGCGCACGCAGCGACGCGGCCAGCTCCGGCCCATGCTCCTTCGCGGCATCGGCGAGCTGGACGACCCGATCGTGCGCCGGGCCGCTGTCCGACTGGAGCTTGTCGAGGGCACGGCGGCCACGCCAGCCGAGCGAGGGCTTGCCCTGTCGATCGGTGGAGGCGATGAGCAGACCGCCGAGCAGACTCACATCCTTCAGCAGCGCAGTGCGTTTCGCCGCGCGCCGCTCGGGGTCCTCCTCGGTCCAGAAGCCCTGTTCGGACAGCGCCGTGGGGACGACGGTCGCGGCGAGTACCGCGGTGGACAGGCGCGGCAGTTTCCCGAAGGCCAGCAGCACGCCACCGCCGATGCGGACCGCAGCATTGATCCGGACCACGCGCGCCGCGTTTTCGGGCAGGTACTTCGACAGCTGCGCCGGCAGCTTCTGCTCGCCCTTCTGCAGCACCGCGGAAGCGGACTTGACCCGGGAGTCCGGATTGGTGAGTGTGTCGATTCCGTCGGCGACGAAGGCGGTCGCCAGCATGGGGTGGGCAATGCGCCGCAGCATGGTGGATTCCTTTCCAGCAGGTGGCCTCACGTGGGCAATACGTTGTCGCTGTTCCCGGCGGGCCCGCGGTCAAACGCACTGATCGCGGTCGCGAGACCCGCCGCGCCGGCTGCCGTCGCCCAGCCCAGGGGCCGAGCGGGCGGCAGCCGAAGTAGGTACAGATGCCCGGCGTCATCACGACGGTGACCAGGACGGCGCCGCTGGCGGCCGTGGTGAACCAGACCAGCGGGCTGTGCCGGGCGGCCAGCAGGGTCTGGCCCAACTGCGTGCCGATCAGGGCGACGAGCCCGATCGTGCAGGCGCGTCGCGCGCTCCCAGTGTACCGGCCGACCAGCCACGCGCCGGTCGCTCCCGCAGCCGTGGTGGCACCTCGGGACAGGATGGCGCGCTGCAGTTCGGCGCCCAGATCGGCGGGTGGCCGGGCCGCCAGCCGCGCTCCCAATGTCTCTGCGCGGCTGGAGCTTTCGGCATCATCCTCGGCCGCCGGGTCGGGTGAGAGCGCGACGGCCATGGCCGGGAACATGTCGGTGAGCAGGTTGACCAGCAGGAATTGCCGGGTCCCCGCCCACACCCTCACCGGCCGCCTGCCCCAGGGCATTCGCCGTCGTCACCAGCAGGTCGGTGCGCGCGAGCCCGAGGCGCTGCTCCAGCACCGCCCGCAGGCGCGGCTGGGTGTCGAGGATGGCGGCGGTGGCCTGGAAGAACTGCACGGGCGCCCGCCGGGGAGTCACCGCGCCTGCGACCGCCAGGCCCAGGGCCAGGGTGTCGCCGGCGAGCGAAATGGCCGCGGACAGGGCCGGTTCCAGGTCTCCGGGATACGGCGTGGAGGGATCCCAGGGCCGGTCCGCGACCCCGAAGTCGTCCTCGATCTCCGCCACCGCCGCCACCAGATCCCCGAGCTCGGCGTCGGTGGTGATGACGACCTGCCCGGTGAGCGAGTTCGTTCGCACGTGCCGGACTCCGGGGACAGCGCCCAGCGAGTCGCGCAGTGCCGCAGTCAGTTTCGGGCTGTGCCCGGTACCGAGGCCGTGTACCTCCACGAACACCCGATCGCCCACCCGCGCCACCCGGCGGTCACGGTGCAGGCTGGGATCGAGCAGCGTCCCGAGATCGTGGCGCAGCTGTGCGCCGATCTCGGCGGCGGTTCCCAGGCCCCGGGTGAGCCCCCGTGCCGTATCGGTGGTGAGGCCGATCAGGCGGGATAGCACGGCCCGCCTCCCTTCCGAGTCGGTTACGCACGTTGCGCCAGGCGGGGTATCAGGCCGCCGGCCAGGACGTCCTGGACCTGTCGCGGCGAAAGATGGTGCCGGACGGTGAAAGTGGTTTCCTTGCTCATATCGAGCACCTCCAGCGTCGTCCGGCGCGCGAGGTCGTCCAGCTCGTCGATCTGCAGGAAGTCGTCGCGGTCGATGCGGTCGTAGTCGGCGGGATCCTCGAATTCGAGGGCCAGGACACCGAAGTTGGCGAGATTCTGCCAGTGGATGCGGGCGAAGGATTTGGCGATGACCGCGCGTAGCCCGAGATAGCGCGGCGTGATCGCCGCATGCTCCCGTGAGGAACCCTGACCGTAGTTCTCACCGCCGACGACGATGTGACCCGATTCGGAAACCTGTTGTGCCCGTTGCGGATAGGTCTCATCGATCGGGGTGAAGGTGAACATCGCCAGCTTCGGGATATTGGACCGGAAAGGCAGCGCCCGGGCTCCCGCGGGCGAGATCTCATCGGTGGAGACATCGTCGCCGACCTTCAGCAGCACCGGCGCCTCGATCCGGTCGGGCAGCGGTGTCAGGCGCGGCAGGCTGGAGATATTGGGACCCTTCACCGGCCGTATCTGCCGGGCCTGGTCCGGATCCAGCGGGGCGACCAGCATCCGGGTGTTGATCGCCGCGCGCGCGGGCAGGTCGAGCTTCGGATAGGCCATGTGCACGGTGCGCGCCCACTCCCGCGGATCGGTGATCACACCGGTCAGCGCCGACGCCGCGGCGGTTTCCGGGGAGCACAGCCACACCGCGTCCTCCTTGGTGCCCGAGCGGCCGGGGAAGTTGCGCGGCATGGTGCGCAGCGAATTGCGGCCCACCGCGGGCGCCTGGCCCATGCCGATGCAGCCCAGGCATCCGGCCTGGTGGATCCGCGCCCCGGCGGCCACCAGATCGGTGAGCGCGCCCATCGCGGTCAGATCGGTGAGGATCTCCCGCGAGGTCGGGTTCACATCGAAGCTGACCTGCGGCGCGGTCTGCCGCCCGGCCACCATGGCCGCCGCTATCGCGAAATCGCGCAGTCCGGGATTGGCGCTGGAGCCGATCACCACCTGCGCGATATCGGTGCCCGCGACCTCGCGGACCGGAACCACATTCCCGGGTGAGGACGGCTTCGCGATGAGCGGCTCCAGAGTGGACAGGTCGATCGAATTCTCGAGGTCGTAGGTGGCGTCGGTGTCCGCGGCCAGCTCGACCCAGTCGTCCTCCCGCCCCTCCTCCCGGAGGAACTCGTGCACGGCCGAATCGCTCGGGAATACCGTTGTGGTGGCGCCGAGTTCGGCGCCCATGTTCGCGATCACGTGCCGGTCCATCGCCGACAGGCCCGACAGCCCCGGTCCGTGATACTCGATGATGCGGTTGACCCCGCCGCTCACGCCGTGGCGGCGCAGCATTTCCAGGATCACGTCCTTGGCCGAACACCACTGCGGCAGTTCGCCTTCCAGACGGACGCCCCACACCTCCGGCATCCGGAGGTGCAGGGGTTCGCCCGAAATCGCGAGCGCCACTTCCAATCCGCCCACCCCGATGGCCAGCATGCCCAGCGCACCGGCCGCCGGCGTATGCGAATCGGAACCCGCCAGGCTCTTGCCCGGTATGCCGAACCGCTGCATGTGCGTCGGGTGCGAGACGCCGTTGCCCGCCTTGGAGAACCACAGGCCGAAGCGCTGGGCGGCCGTGCGGAGATAGTCGTGGTCCTCGGCGTTCTTCTCATCGGTCTGCAGCAGATTGTGATCGATGTACTGAACGCTCACCTCGGTGCGCGCGCGCTCCAGACCGAGGGCCTCGAGTTCCTGCATCACCAGGGTGCCGGTGGCGTCCTGGGTCAGCGTCTGGTCGATCCTGATCGCGATCTCCGCACCCGGTGTCATCGCACCGGACACCAGGTGCGATTCGATCAGTTTTCGAGCCAGGTTGGCTGACATCGCCGGAACCGTGTCTAGGGAGTGGTGGCCTGAGGTCCGACCACGAAGGTGGCGTTGCCGTTGGTGTCGAGACCAGCGTCGAGAATCTTGTCGTCGAAGAATGCGGCGGACTTGGGGTCCATGAAGATGCGCGCGCCCTCGGCGCTCAGCACCTCGTCGTCCTGGGCCGGCCCGTCGGCGACGGCCAGTTGGAAGCTCTCGGCGTCGTCGGGAGTGGAAATGCGCAGGCCGGCGTCCTGTGGGGCGCCGTCCCCGGAGGTGATGTCGCGGACCGCCTCGACGGCAGTGGGGGTGAGCATCAGCATTGTTTTGCCTTCCGCTGTCGTGAGCGCCGGCCGGATTGCCGGCAGTGGTTCGAGTAACCGCTCGATTCACCGCGAAACATCGCGCGGCGGGCGGAATCGGGTTTGCCCCGGTCCGTGGCGGGTACCGCGGCGGCATGAATCACGATGGCCGGAACAGCGGGGACCGCCTGGGGCTGCCGGATGCGATCAGTGCGGTGCTGTTCGACATGGACGGCGTGCTGACCGACACCGCGGGCGTGCACGAACAGGCGTGGAAGAACACCTTCGACGACACCCAGGAACAGCGGTGCGGTTCCGGATTTCAGCCCTTCTCCGAGCGGGACTACGACCCCAACCCGCCGGCAGCCCGGGCCGCGGCTGCGGAATAGGTTCCGGCGGCACGGGCGGCGTGAGCGGATCCGGCGGCGTCGGGATCGGCGGACCGGGTGCGGGGAAGGGCACGGGCGGTCCGGGTTCCGGTATGGGCTGTCCCGGTTCCACCGGCGGGATCGGTTCCGGCGGTGGAATCGGCGGAACCGGCAGCGCGGACGATGCAACGCCGAGATGGGCATGCAGAAGTTCCATATCGCCTGCTTACCCGGTGCGGGCGAGGGTAAGCGGCTAGCGGGGAGACGAAACGAACATCCCAGTGGAAGGGACCGTCGCCATGGGTAAGACAAGCGAATCCGGCATCGTCACCGGCACCCGCGACAAGGACTACAACCTGATCTGGTTCGTCGAGGCGTCACTGGACAACGCACTGCGGCTCGACACTTTCATCGCCGATGCCGAACGCGACGCGGACACCGAACTGGCCGATTTCTTCCGGCGCGCCCAGACCGAGAGCCGCACCGGCGGCGAGCTGGGCAAACGACTGCTGGCCGCCCGTCTGCAGGGCTCGGACATCCCGATCGCTCCCTAGCCGCCGGCCGAAGATCGGTGGGCCACCGGTTGACCCGGGTCGGTATCCGCACCTTTCATCGACGCTGGAACGGACTCCTGTCCGACTGTGTGACAGGGCATTCCACGGTCTCGTCGGCCGACGTCACGATCGGGTGAACGCGCTTCGCATACCTTCCGCATCGCCGGGTATCGCGAAGGCGAACGGCCTCGCGATTTCAGGAGGTGATGATCGTGATGTACCAGCTGATGATGGAGATCATCCGTCGGATGTGGGACATGATGACCCCGAACATGCCGAGGTGATGAGATCGATCGAGCGACTGGACAGCGCTGGTCCCCCCGGAACCGGGGACTGCCTGTCCAGTCGCTTGTCCGGGGAGTTGTCCCAGCGGCTCGGCAGGGACGACCGCGGTGTCAGGGCTGATTGCCGGGCACGAGGTCGGCGACGGCGGCGTACCGCAGCGGGGGGATGCCCGGCGTGGGCGCCCGGGCCGCGGTGGGGGCGAGCAGGAAGCCGACGTGGTCGCCGAAATCGGTCCGGTTCAGGATCTCGCCGATGAACCAGCCGGCCGTCGCCGTCAGGATCGGCAGGGAGTGTGGTCCTTCCTGCCAGTCGCTGTGCTCGAACTTGTCGAGATCGAACCCGGTCTCGGAGCCGAAGAGCTGCGCCAGCGCGAGCGACTCGTCCGAGAGCAGATGGACCGCCAGGTGGTCTGCCCGGGACGCGACGCCGTAGGTGTGGTTCCGTTTCGACAGGCAGGCGACGAATCGCCGCGGTTCGATGCTGACCTGTGCGGAGAACCCGACCAGGCAGCCTGCGCGCTGCCCGTCGGCGATGGTGGTGACGATCCACATCGGCGCGTTGGAGGCGGCGACGGTGAGATCGAACGCGCTGTCGGGATCGTCGACCTTGCCTGTCACGGCGCACCTCCCCGCTTCGAACCCGTCGAGACGTAGTCCATGAGCCCGTTTCAGCCTACACAGACTGGTTGGTTTGTATGTCGTGTGAGGGGGACGATGTCGCGTCAGGCAAACCCCGACGGCAACCCGTCGTCGTACTCCGCGAGGATGTCGGTGGCCCGCCGCAGGACATCGACCACGACATCCGCCGGCGAGACGTACAGCTGCGGATAATCGACCTCGCCCAGCCCCGGGTCGACCGGAAACGCGAGTCGTTCTGGGCCCAGCGAGAATTCGGCCGCGACGTCCTCGCGGTTCCCGCGCGGATCCTGCCGATGCCAGGCGTCCTCGAGATGAACCGCCACCAGCCCGTGCAGCACGTGCCCATCACCGTGGGTGAGTCGCTGATAGCACAGCGCGGTGGGGATGCCCTGCCCCCGCAGCACCGCGGCGAGCAGGTGGGACTTCGCATAGCAGAGGCCCACTCGCTGCTCGAGCACCTCCGAGGCCCGCAAGGTCACCCGGGAGTCCCGCGCGTCGTAGGAATGCGCGACCTCGTCCCGCACCCACTCGAACGCCCTACGGGCGCAGTCGATGTCATCGCCGGACCGTGACCGGATCTCTCGGGCGAGCGCCCGCACCGCCGGGTGATCGACCTCGACGATCGGATCGGCGGCGAGGTAGGCGGAAGGAGGGAGCGGCGACACGGGCGCGAAGGACACCAACGAACCCTAGTGCGTGGCCCGGGCGTGTCGTGACACCCGTGCACCGTCGGCGGCGCGAGGAGACGGCTACCCGCCCACGGGCGAGTTGTCGGTGACCGACACCACGGACTCGACGAACGGGAGCGACGCGACGTCCCCGGCGGCGTCGGCCGCGATATCGATCACCAGCGGGCCGGGATAGGCGCCGTAAACGACCATCCCACCCAGCTCCCTGAGCAGCCGGCGGAAGTTCGTGGCGCCGTCGTCGGTCGCTGGACACGACTCGCAGAAACGCACTCGGTAAACGCCTTCGTCGACCATGACAGCCTCCTGGACGATGGTGAATCGGACCGCCGCGAGCGGTTTGCCCATTCTTTGCCCCATTAAACAGCGCTGTTCAATGCGGTTCCACGCTGCCCCGCCGGATGGGGATTGGGACCGGGTGTGCGGGGTATGGCCAAGGATGCCCAGACCGGATGGTCTGGCAGTGCACTACTTCCGGGCAGCAGTCGTGGTCCGTGCGACGCACCGTCAACGGCGACGGTTCCGCAACGGCGAGGTAGGCGAGCGAATCGCGACAGCAGCGGCGGGGAGGCGGCGCATCGCCGCCTGAGCGGAACCGCTACGACGTACCGGCAGTGACTCGATCCTGTTGCGCGGCAAGGCATTGCCACGGGCCAGACGAGAGGAGAACTCCGATGTCAGCAGAACTCGAAGGCGCGCGCGTCCTGATCGTCACCTCCAATACGGGGGTGGAGCGGGATGAACTCCTGATACCCCGAGATCAGCTGCGTGCCCGTGGCGCCCACGTGATCCACGCGGCCGCGGAAGAGATCGATGTGCACACCTATCGGCACGACCTCATCCCGTCCGAACCGGTACGGCCGGACATCGCACTCGGCGATGTGGATGCCGGCGCGTTCGACGTGCTGGTGATTCCGGGTGGCACGGTCAATGCCGACAAACTCCGGACCGACGCCAAGGCAATAGAACTCGTCCGGTCGGCGATAGCGGCCGACCGCCCGATCGCGGCCATCTGTCACGGCCCGTGGCTGCTGGTCGAGGCCGCCGTGGTGGCCGGCAAGACGCTGACCTCGTATCCGTCCCTGCGCACCGACCTGATCAATGCCGGCGCGGTCTGGATCGACGAGTCGGTCGTCCGCAGCGACGCCGAAGGCTGGACGTTGATCACCTCCCGCAATCCCGACGATCTCCCCGATTTCGTCGACGCCATCGCCGCGGAACTGACCGTGCGAACGTCGTGAGGCAACGCCCCCCGCGCTCGCCGGCGACCAGTCGTGCAGCGATTACTCGCGCAATCACGTGGTAACCGGTCAGCGTGGAAGCGACCTGGGTCGAGCAGCCGCATGTGCTGCGTGAATACGCGTTCGTCGCCGACGGTGAGCGGGGCGCGCTGATCGGTCCGCGCGGTGACATCGCGTGGTTGTGCGCACCCCAGTGGGACGGCGCGCCGGTATTCGACACGCTGATCGGGGGCGCGAGCGTGTACTCGGTGACCCCGGACGAGCGCTTCGTGTGGGGCGGCTATTACGACTCCGGCAGCCTGATCTGGAACTCCCGCTGGGTTACCGACTCGGCGGTCATCGAATGCCGCGAGGCGCTGGCCTTTCCTGGAGACGTGCACCGCGCGGTGCTGCTGCGCCGGATCCGCGCGGTGCACGGTGAAGCCCGGGTCATGGTGGAGTTGAACCCGGTTCACGAGTTCGGAACTGCTCCGCTCCGCGACGTCCGGCGCGCCGGAGCGGCCTGGGAGGCATGGTGCGGCCGGCTGCGAGTGCGGTGGAGTGGGGCGGCCGAAGCGGTGTTCGACGAGAACCCGCGCTGCCCGGGCTGGCGGCTGCTGGTTCGAGTGCCGCCCGGTCGGTATCACGACCTGGTGCTCGAGCTGTCGGACACCGGCTTGCCCGACACGGTGCCGGATCCGGAAACCTGCTGGACGGCAACCGAATCCGGATGGAAGCGGGAGACCCCCGCACTGCGCGCGAATGCCGCTCCCCGCGACGCGTCCCACGCGTATGCCGTTCTGCGCGGTATGACCAGTGCCGGCGGCGGCATGGTCGCCGCGGCCACCACGGGATTGCCGGAACGGGCCGAGCGGGGCGCCAACTACGACTATCGATACGTCTGGATCCGCGACCAGTGCCTGGCCGGGCAGTCGGCCGCCGCGTCCGGAGCGCTGCCGCTGCTCGATTCGGCTGTCCGCTTCACCGCCGAACGGCTGCTCGCCGACGGCCCCGCCCTGATGCCCGCGTACACGCTCCGAGGCGATGCGGTGCCGGCCGGCCGCGACGTCGACCTGCCGGGCTACCCGGGCGGCAAGGCGGTCGTCGGCAATCGGGTGCGGGACCAGTTCCAGCTCGACGTCTTCGGTGAGGCACTGCTGGCCTTCGCGGCCGCCGCCCGCCACGACCACCTGCCCGCCGATTATCGCCGAGCGGTCACGCTCGCAGTGGAAGCCATTGCCGCGCGCCGTGATCGCCCCGATGCCGGCATCTGGGAAATCGACGATGAGCACTGGACGCACTCACGACTGATCTGCGCGGCCGGATTGCGCGCGGTGGCCGAACACCCCGCCACCGGGGCTGACCCCGCGGCCTGCACTCACCTGGCAGACACGCTGGTGTCGGAGGCGGCCCGTACCAGCCTGCACCCCACCGGACACTGGCAACGGTCGCCACAGCATCCGGAAGTGGACGCCGCTCTGTTACTACCGATCATCCGGGGCGCCCTTCCGCCCGGCGATCCACGCGATCGAGCCACGGTCGCCGCGATCGCACGCGATTTGTCCAGCGACTTCTACGTGTACCGCTACCGCGAAGGATCGACCCCACTGGGCGGCAACGAGGGCGCGTTCCTGCTGTGCGGATTCGCCATGGCGATCGCGACAGCCGACCTCGGCCGACCCGTCCTGGCCGCCCGCTATTTCGAACGCAACCGCGCTGCCTGCGGCACCCCGGGCCTGTTTGCCGAGGAATTCGACGTCACCCAGCGCCAGCTTCGCGGCAACCTCCCGCAGGCATTCGTCCACGCGCTGCTGCTGGAGGCAGCCGATCATCCAGCTCTGCAACGAGAATGGGCAGAACTCGAAGGCGATGCACCGAACTCGGCTGTTGTCCGTGCATGATCCAGACCGAACCAAACGTTTGGTCTGTTTGTGTCCGATTGTGTGGACTCGGGGTCGGTGAAGGTCCCCGGGGTGGCCGATGGTTGGTGGTTGTGCTGTCGATTTGTCCCGTATCTGAGTATCAGCCGATAGCTTGGGGTTCGCTGATGTAAGCAGCATTGCTTGCTGCGAGGTAGGAAAGGGCAGGTTCCTCGTGGATGCGAATGATCTTGGGGCTCGGTTGAATCTGGTGTTCGAGATGTGGGAGCGGCGGCACGGACGTCCGCTGTCCGATCAGATGGTCGCCGAATGGCTCACCGCCGCAGGCTATCCCGTCACCGCTGACTATCTGGGCAGCCTGCGCCGCAGCCCATCCGGCGGCGCGCCCGCGGTGCTGCGGCGGGGATTGGCGGAGGTGTTCGATGTCGATCCGAGCTTCTTCGCCGTCAACCCGGTGCTGTCCCACGCCGCCGATGACGGTGTTGTCGCGGAATTCGAGAATCGGTCGCTGCGACGGCTCGCCCGGCTCGCGCAGGGCATGCCGTTACGCACCCTGCTCTACCTCGATGGGCTCGCGGAGACGCTGCGCCGGGCCGAACACCTCCCCGACCCGGCGCACACCGCCTGGATCTGAGACCGGCCGTTCTGTCCGGACCGCGGGGATGGCTATAGGGTTGCCGCGTGGATGAGGCGATCCGGGGACTGCGGGCGGTGCGACATTTCCGGGCCGATCCCGTCGGGGTCTCCGTGGTCGAGCGAATCGTCGATACGGCCCGCTGGACCGGTTCCGCGCGCAACCGTCAACCCTGGCGCTTCGTCGCCGCCACCGATCCGGATGCGCGGCGCGCGCTGTCCCGACTCGGCGGCTATGCCGTCCACCTCGCTGCGGCGCCCCTGGTACTGGTTCTGGCCTCTCGGGACAACGGCTTCGCCGACACCGAATTCGACATGGGCCGCCTGACTCAGTCCGTGTGCCTGGCCGCCGCCGAGCAGGGGCTCGGAAGCTGCCCGACCACGTTGTTTCCCGCCGAGAACGTTTCTCGCGCAGCCGAATTGCTCCGGCTCGGCCCGGGTTGGCTGCCACGGCACGCCATTGCCCTCGGGTACCCAGCACTCCTGGCCGGCGCGCCGAACGCGATTCCGAGCGGGCGTCTTTCGGTCGCCGAACTGCTGAGCTGGATCTAGCCGACTCGTGCCGCGACGGCACGGTGATCGTGGCGCCGGGCCTTCCGAAGCCTCACATCGCCGGTCCCTCCGGATTGGAGTGGATCACAAGATTCGCACAGAGTGTGGCTGCCGGCGGTGCCGACGGAGTTGACTTCGCCGCACGGCGGCGAGTTCGGGCGGAACTGTCGCTGGTGACGACCGGCGCTGGAGGGCTCCATGACACTTGCGTCCGAACGGCGAATTCGCCTCCGCCACCGGGTACTGCGGGGTGTGGCGCACCTGCTGGCCGTGGCGGCGCTGTGTGCCACGAGCGCTGTCGCAGGGGCCGATCCCGCACCCGGATCGGAGAATTCCGATCGCTCCTACCTCGCGCGGGTCGAAACGGTCACACCCGTGGTCCAGGACCTGTTCGTCCATTCGGGCTCGATGCGCACCACTATCCGGGTCCGGGTGCTGCGGGCCGCCGATCCCGGGAGGCCCGCCCCCGCGCTGTATCTGCTCAATGGCGCGAACGGGGGAGTGGGCGGAAGCTGGTACGACGAAACCGATGTCGCGCAGTTCTTCGCCGGCAAGCAGGTCAATGTGGTGATCCCGATCGGCGGCGCGGGCAGCTACTTCGCCGACTGGCGAGCCGACGATCCGGTGCTCGGGCGGGTGCGGTGGTCCACGTTCCTGACCAGAGAACTGCCGCCCATCGTGGACGGCGCGCTGAACGGGTCCGGCGCCGATGCGATCGCGGGGATTTCCATGGCGGGCACCTCGGTGTTCCAGCTCGGTGAGAGCGCGCCGGGGCTCTATCGGGCGATCGGGTCCTACAGCGGCTGCGTGCAGACCAGTGATCCGCAGGGTCAGGCGTACGTCAGCGCGGTCGTCGGCCGATGGGGTGGCAACGTCGCCAATATGTGGGGGCCGCCGGGCGATCCCGAATGGCGGGAACAGGATCCGTACCTGCAGGCCGACCGGCTACGCGGCACCGCGGTGTACGTTTCGGCGGGCAATGGGATACCCGGTCCGCTCGACACGCCCGACGCGCTGCACGGCGACCTGCTCCAGCTGACCTGGCAGTTGCTCTTCGGCAGCCCGCTCGAGGTGCTCGCCGACGGCTGCACTCACCGCCTGCGGGATCGGTTGCAGCAGCTCGGGATTCCCGCCACCTTCGACTTCAGATCGACGGGAACGCACTCGTGGGGGTACTGGCAGGAGGATCTGCACAAGTCCTGGCCGATGTTCGAAGCCGCCCTGAACCGCTCGAATTGATCCGCCCCATGGCGAGTGGCCCTCGGGCTCACAGCCGCGACGCCCAGAGGCGCCGCGCGTGCGGTGCGGGGCCGTCAGGAAGGTCCGGCGCGGGAAACGGTCGGCGTAGGCGGCAACGATCGGCGCGACCGTCACAGGGGGTATATGCAAGTGTCGGTTCCGTGCGGCGGGCCACCGTGTGCGTGAACCGTGGCTGATACCCCCAGGGGGTGATGTGCCGTGCGGGGCTATGATGGCTGACGTGGCTGATCAGCGCCTTGCACCGGGAGCGACCGGATACGTCCGGCTGCTCGGAGTGCTGGTGCTGCTGGTCGGAATCGCCGCCATGCATGCGGGCGTGTTCTCGGCCCACTCCGGTGCCGCGGGTTCCGAGATGTCCTCGGCGATGGTCGCGATGCCCTCCGGTCCGCAGCCGGCACACGACGGCGGGACGCACGGCGCCCACCCCGGCGGCCACGGGCTCACCCACGCCTGCGAGTTCTTCGTGCTCTCCACTGTGACGATCGCGATCGGCCTCGTCCTGCTGCTCTGGGCCGGAGACCGGCCGCGTGACGCCCACCCGCCTCATTCCCAGACCGGGCGGATCCATCGAGCCCGTCCACCGCCGTGGACCATTCTCACCCTGGCCGAACTGTCGATTCTGCGGATCTGACAGGTCCGCCGCGCCCTCTCGGGTCGCGGCCGACTTCGTGATCCCGGCCGCCGCCGGCGCGCGGCGTGCCCCCCATTCGACGAACCAGGAAAAGCCATGTCCTCCAATCGTTTTCCCCTCGCCTTACCGCTGAACCGGCGCGGATTCCTAGCGCTCGGAGCGGGCGCCGCGGCGGCCGCGACACTGGCCGCGTGCACGAAGAACACCACGGCCGCATCGACTCTCGTGCAGCCCGACTCCGACGCCGTCCGGGTCGCGGAGGCCGCGCGCCGCACCGCCGGGGCCACCGTCCGCGACGTGACGCTGCGCGCCGAACCGACCACCGTCGACCTCGGTGGCGTGCAGGTGCCGACCTGGGCGTTCGGGGGCGCGGTGCCCGGACCCGAAATCCGCATCACCAAAGGCGATGTCGTACGCGCCCAGGTCACGAACGCGCTGCCCGCTCCGGCGACGGTGCACTGGCACGGTATCGCGCTGCGCAACGATATGGACGGCGTCCCCGGCGTCACCCAGCCGGCGATCGCGGCCGGAAGCAGCTTCGGCTACGAGTTCACCGCGCCGGACCCCGGCACCTACTTCTTCCATCCGCACGTCGGGGTGCAACTCGACCGGGGCCTGTACGCGCCGCTCATCGTCGAGGATCCCGCCGACGGCCGCGACTACGACACCGAAGCGATTGTGGTGCTCGACGATTGGCTCGACGGCGTCAATGGCCGCGACCCGGACAAGGAGCTGCAAGCCCTGCGCGACAAGGGCATGACGGGCATGAACATGGGCGGCATGCCGGGCATGAACCACGCCGGAATGACCATGGGCTCCGGAATGTCCACGCCCGCAGACCCGAACGCGCCACTCGGCTCCGACACCGGCGACGTCACCTACCCGTACTTCCTGATCAACGGCCGGTTGGGCAGCGACCCCGCCGTCTTCACCGCGCGACCGGGTCAGCGCATGCGGCTGCGGATCATCAATGCCGCCGCGGACGCCGCGTTCCGGATCGCCCTCGGCGGGCACCAGATGCGGGTCACGCACACGGACGGCTTCCCGGTCCAGCCGATCACGACAGCGAGCCTGCTCATCGGCATGGGCGAACGCTACGACGTCGTCGTCGAACTGGCGGACGGCGCCTTCCCGCTGATCGCCGCCGCAGAAGGCAGGACCGGCCGCGGCTTCGCGCTCATCCGCACCGGCGGCGGCACCCCACCCCCGGTCGACGTGCAACCGGCCGAACTCGCCGTCGCGCCATTGACGGCCGACCGCCTCACCGCCGCCGAACCGGTTCGCCTGCAAGCGAAGCGGCCCGACCGGACCCTCGACGTCACCCTCGGCTCCGACATGAGGAAGTACATCTGGACCCTCAACGGCAAGGCCTACCCCGACCACACCGCGCTCGATGTGACCCAGGGCCAGCGGATCCGCTTGCGCTTCCGCAACCAGACCATGATGTTCCACCCCATGCACCTGCACGGCCACACCTTCCAGCTCGTCAACCGAGCCGGATCCGGCCCCCGTAAGGACACGTCGATCGTGCTGCCCATGCAAACAGTCGAAGTCGACTTCGACGCCGACAACCCCGGCCAGTGGATGCTGCACTGCCACAACGCCTACCACGGCGAAGCGGGAATGATGAGCATCCTCTCCTACGTGCGTTGACCGTGTCCCGGCCCCTGCGCCGCCGTAGCGGCGGGGCAGGGGCCGGCGTTGCCCGCCAGTACTCGGTCCGGAACGGACCGATCAGGCCTTGCTGAGTCGGTCGGCCAGGACTGTGGCGCGTGCCAGTTGGACCTTGCGGGCCTGGCCGGAGGCGAAGGCCATGAGGCCGAAGGGGGTCCGGAGGCGGAGTTCGTCTTCGATGTGGGTCCCTTGCGGGGTGGTGGTGAGGTCGAAGCGGTAGGCCATGTGCACCCCACCAGGGCTGTCGACCTCACCCCAGACGGCCTTGCCGGGCGCCCCGAGAAGGGACACTCGGATGCGGTTGTCGTATTTCAGGCCGAGGAGCCGGAACCGTTCGACCGCCACGTAGGAGTCGTCCCGCACGTCCTCGACGGCCACGACCAGCGGCGACAGGCCGATGTAGTTCTCGGGCCGAATCAGATGCTCATAGACCGCTTCCACGGGCGCGGGGACGGTGAACGCGTTACGGAGAATCTTGTCCGGCATTCCCGAACCTTAGCGGTCAGGCTGACGGTGGGCTCGGCGACCACGGGCTGATCCCGGCATGATCTGAAAATGGCTGCTCGGCAGCAGGTTTCGACTCGCCACGGTCACGGTCAACTCCCGCTGTCCCCGAACCGGTTTCGAATCACGACCCGCTCCGACCTCTCCTCGGCGCGGAGCATCACCATTGCCCGGGTCAAAGTCGGAGCGAACAGCTCGTCCTCACCCCGCTCGATCATCCGCTCGACCGCGGCATTGATCTCCCTCGCCGCGGCTACGAGAGCCTGCGCCGAATGCCGATACGAACTGGTAGGAATCCGCCCCGGCTCCCGAGACGGATTCATCCTCCCCAGCAGATCGACCGCCCGCAGCAGATAGTGCGCCAGCTCTTTCTCCGCAGCCGTCAATCCAGGTAGACGCTCAGGTGTTGAAGCCACCGCGATCGATCCCTTCGGCGTTCTCGATACCCCAGCGCGACGATACGCTCACCGATCGGTACCGCCCACCGCTGTGCCAGGTCCGCTGACGTTGGTCCTTCGGTCCTGAATCGATTGTCGCCAAAGGGATTTGTTCTGCATGTTCTTGTGGGAATGGATAAGTCGTCCAAGGATGTTCGGGTGGGGTTGGGTGGGATGGACATTGGAGTGAGGGGGGAACTTGCTTAGTGTTCGGTGGCAGCTGGGTTGTCTGGATACCTGGATGTGGGAAAGCAAGGAATCGTTTTGAATGAGATCATGAGTGCTGAGAAAGTTGATGAGCTGGATTTCGGGTATGGGTCCGGCAATCGGCTGGAGATGGCTGATGGGGCGGTGCTGTACTACGAGCAGTACGGGGCCGAATCGGGGCGGGACCTGGTGTTTCTGAACAACTACTTCATTGTTGCGCCGCTGTGGAAGAATTTCAGCGCGGAGTTGGCGAAGCAGTATCGGGTGGTGGCCTACGATCTGCGTAATCAGGGGGAATCTACCGCGTACGAAGAGGTTTCGTACGACTCGCATCTCGAGGACTTGCGGACACTGATCACCGAGCTCGGGGTCGAACGTCCGATCCTGGTCGCGACTTCGGACTCCACCCTGCTGGCCAGGGAGTTCGCGCTGCGTTACCCCGAGATGGTCGGGGGTCTGGCCTTGTTCGGGCCGGTGTTCAACGCGGTCGGGGGTCGTCGCCGTAAGAGGCTCATGCAATCCTGGCGGACCGGGCTCACCGAAGTGGGATTCACCTATCTGTACGACATCGTCTATCCGCTCATCTATTCGCACTACACCACCGAATACGGTGGCAGCGCGGCCTATCTCGCGCTGAAAGAGCGGTATATGACGCACTGCCGGCACGAGCAGCTCATCGCCAACTTGAGTGCCGCGCTGACCGTGGACGACGATCCCGCCCGCCTGCGCGAACTGCGGTGCCCGGTATTGCTGGCGGCGGGTGAACACGATTTCCAGGCCACTCCGCCGATGCTGCGCGAGCTCGCCGAACTTATTCCGGATGCGCGCGTGGAAACGATTCCCACGGCGGGGCACGCCGTATTCTTCGAGACGACAGCCGAATTCGAGGCGACGATCGCCCGATTCGTCGAGTCGATCCGAGACTGAACGCCTTCCATGGATCCGATCAGTGATCTGCTGCAGCGCGCGGCGGAGAAACACGGTGCTCGGATTGCGCTGTCCGACGGCGGCGACCAGAGCTGCACCTACGAGCAGCTGCCTCCCGCGGTGAGTGCCGCCGCGGCATGGTTGCGCCGCGAGATCCCGCGGGGACCATGCCTACTGCTGCCCGGGAACTCCGTCGACGACGTGGTCCTGATTCTCGGAGCCCTGGTCTCGGGGTTGGTGCCGATGATCGGCGACCGGGCCTGGAGCGACCACGAGGTCTCCGAAATCATCCGGTGCACAGGCGCGTCGGCCCTGGTCAGCGCCGACGCCACCGCCGACCGGCGCACTTTCGACAACGGCGAGGCGCGCGGCGTCGACCGGGTATCACCGTCCGCGGACACCGCCGACCTGAGCGGAGTACGATTCGGCCGATTCACCTCCGGAAGCTCTGGAACGCCCCGGTGTCTCGGCTTTCCGATCGACGCGATGCTCAACTCGGGCGAGGCCTGGCGCAGCGCCGCCGGCCTCACCGACGCGGACACCGTCGTGTGCCTGGCCTCCCTGAACAACGGTCTGGCCTTCAATACCTCACTGCTGCCGGTATTTCAGGCGGGAGCGCGTTTGGTATTGCCGAAGGTCAGGATGATTCCGTCCTCTTTGTCCAACGCCATCGCCTCCCTGTCGCCCACTGTGCTGGTGGCGTTCCCTTTCGTCTACGAATCCCTGATGGCCCGAAACCCGGTCCGATTCCGCACGATTCGACTCGCGGTGAGCTCAGCAGCCAGATTGCGGCCCGACACCGCCGAGCAGTGGCTCGATACGCAGGGAACCGGGATCTGCAACTACTACGGGCTGGCCGAGGTCGGCCCGGTGACCTTCAACAACGGCCGCGTCGACGCCTCACTGGGCCGCGCGCTGCCGGGCGTCGAGATCGAAGCCGAGGGGACGCAGGCGCATCCGGCGCGACTGCGGGTCCGTACACGCTCGATGGCCCTGCGCTACCTGGACGATCGGCAACCGGAATTCGCCGAGCGCATCGACGCCGACGGCTTCTTCCGTACCCAGGACAACGGCTACCTGGTCGACGGTGACCTGTTCGTCGCCGGTCGCGTGGACCAGATCGTGAACCTGGCCGGCCGCAAGATCGACCCTGGCGAAGTCGCACTGGTACTGCGCGCCCACCCGGCGGTGACCGAGGTGCTGGTGCGTGGTGAGGACACGGAGTCCGGTCCGGTCCTGTGCGCCTATGTCGAATCGGCGACGGCCTCGCGGCAGGAGCTCGTCGATCACTGCCGGAAGACACTCGCCCAGTTCAAGATTCCGCAGCACTGGTCGATTCGGCCCGCGCTGCCACGATCGTCGGCCGGCAAGGTGCTGGCCGGCCGTCTGAGCATGAAAGGGATGGCCACACATGACGCCTGAGGAAGTACTGGAGAGCCTGATCGCGATCGTTGCCGAGGAGGGCCAGGTCGAGCCCGCGCAGATCGGCTTCGGTCCGGGGTCGCTGCGAGATCTCGGGTTGAGCTCCCTGACGCATCTGCGCATCCTCGTCGCCATCGAGGACGCGTTCGGCATCGAATGGGACGACAATGTGGACGAGACGATCCTCAGTGATTTGCACGCCATGCGCGATCACCTGGTCGGACTGCTCGGCGCCCATGCCTGAGCCGGTCGATCGTCAGCCGTGCACGCCCGCTGAACGGACCCTCGCGCGAAACCTGGCGCTCGGCAGCCGCCGTCTCTCGGCCGCGGGACACGACGATTTCAACCAGGGCCAGATCTCGGCCCGGCTGCCGCGCTCGAGCCGGTTTCTCATCAAGAGCGCACTGTGCGGCTTCAGTGAGGCCAGGCCCGGGGACATGATCTTCGCCGATGTCGACCACGAGCGGCCGGCCGATCCCATGGCGCCACCGGAACTGCCATTGCATCAGGCGATCTACGCGGCCCGTCCGGATGTGGGCGCGATCGTGCACAGCCACGCCCCGAACACGCTCGTGTTCGGGGCCCTGGAGGCCGAACTGCGGGCGGTGTCGCACGACGCCGCCCCGTTCGTCCAGCGCTGTCCGCGATTCACCCTGACCAGCAACACCATTCTGGACTTCGAGACCGGCGCCGCCGTAGCCGCCGAACTCGGCGGCAACGACGCGGTGTTGCTGCGCAATCACGGCGGAGTCATCGCGGGGCGCACCCTGCGGCATGCCGTGGTGGCCGCACAGCTGCTGGAACGCGCCTGTGACCTCCAACTGCGCGCGATGGCCGCGGGAGTGCCGTTCTCGCACTCCTCCCCAGCCGACATCGAAGCCAAACGCGCCTTCATCTACAGCGATACCGCGGTCAAGAGCTACTGGGACTATTGCGTGCGGGAGATCCGCGTGACCATGCCCGAAGTCGCGAGCTGGGACGATCCGGCGGACGCCGGATGATCCGGCTCGAACAGGTCCTCGCGCGCCAGCACCTCACCGCCTCCACGTCACGAGTCCGCCCGCGCTTCAAGGAAATCGGTTCGGTGTGCGTGCGCGGACCCCTCCTCGATCACGACCGCGAAGCCGGATTGTGCCAGGTGCAGGCGGTGCTGGAAGCCGCCTACGGATACCGCGCGGTGGAGGGTGGCCGGCTGCGCCGCCACGCGCCCTCGGCGGGCGGGCTCTACCCGACCGAAGTGCTGTGCGTGGCATGGTGTTCGAGCGGCTGGACGGTACTCGGCTACGACTTCCGGGTCGGCCGATTCCGGGAGTTCCCCGCCGACGCCGATGCGCTGGCCGCACAGTGCGGGCTGGTGCCCGGCCGGGCCGCACTGGTGCTGACCAGCACACTCTGGCGGACGGTGCAGCGCTACGGCTATCGCGGCTACCGCTACTGCCTGTTGGACGCCGGGGTCGTGATGGGAAATCTCGCGGCGGTCGCCAGTGCCACGGAATTCGAGATATCCGCACTGCCGCAATACCTTTCGGATCGCATTGGAACGATGCTCGAGCTACCCGAGTGTGAAATCGTCGTCGGCGCAGTCGTTTTCGATTGCCTCGCCGGATCCGGCGGGCTCGCGGTGCGGTCGCCGGGCACGCGAGAACCGCGCATCCCACTGGAGAGCGCTCCACGCATGGCCGCCGAGCTGGAACGCAGTATCCGGCTCGATCGAACGCTGCGCTCACCCGGCTCGCCGAGCGGCGCGGTGACACTGATCAGCCGGTTCCCGTGTGCTGCGGGCGAAACCATCGAACTGCTCTGGGCGCGCAGGTCCGCGCGGGGATTCCGGCGTGGGTTCGTGGACCCGGACCGATTCGCGGCTCTGCGCGAAAACGTGGCGACCCTGATCTCCGCCTGGCCGGGAGCGCCCGGCCTGCGCCTGGGCTACCTGGTCCGCGATCAACGGCTGCTGCCCGCCGGGCTGGAAGACCGCTCGATGACCCGACTGCTCGATGCCGATTCCGAAGCGATCACTCGCTTGTTCGGAAACCAGCCGCTGCTGGCGGACTCGGATCTGTTCCTGATCGTCGGCCTTCCCCGCGCAGGGGGATCCGAGCGCCCGGCGAACTTCCGCCCCGAACTGCTGCACTGCGGGGTCCTGGCCTCGGGCGTCGGCCTGATCGCCACCGCGACCGGCTCGGCGCACACCATCGTCGGCGGTTTCGACGACCCTGCCCTCGCGTCCCTCTTCGACCAGTCGATGCTGCCCGTGATGGCCATCGCGTTCGGCGGCCCTTCCGCACGGGACACCAAGAACGACACCGGACCGGAAAGGGAGTGACAGGATGCACACCGATCCTGCCGACGACCGTATCGACGCCGTATTGTCCACGCTTACAGCGGAATCGGTTGCCACGTACGAACGTGCGGGCGAACACCCCGGTGAGCTGTTCCGCGGACTGCTGGGCACCGGCCTGGCAGATCTCGTGGTCTCACCCGATCCTCACCCGGGCGATCGCTGGCGCTTCTGCGATCGCATCGCGCGGATCTGCCGGCACTGGGTCGGTCTGGGGGAGTCCATCCACTACCAGGTGCTGGCCACCTGCGGCCTGGCCGCCGGCGGCACCCCGGCCCAGCGGGAGCGCTATCTCGACGCCATGAAGGCCGGGACGGTGATCGCCGCGAACTGCTTCAACGAGGAGCGCGCCGGATCGGATCTGGCGGCCATGACGACCACCGCGCAGCGGGTGCCCGAAGGATTCGTCCTGACCGGCACCAAACAGTGGATCGGGCACGCGCAGATCGCCGACATCCTGTTCGTCTACGCCAGAACCGGAAAGGGCGGGCTGGGTGGCATCACCTGCTTCCTGGTCGAAACCGGCAACCCCGGCGTCACCATCACCCCGCGCCCGAAAACCGCCGGTGCGTCCAGCCTTCCGTCCGGCGACATCGACTTCGACTCGGTGGTGCTGTCACCGGACTCGGTGGTCGGCCGGATCAACCGGGGCATGGTCGCCGGATCCCAGCTGTTCGGCCAGGGCCGCCTCGGCGTGGCCGCCTGTGCGCTCGGGCTCGCACGTGCGGCGCTGGAACGGGCGTTGGAGTACGGCAACACGCACGAGCAGTTCGGCCGCCCCATCGCGGACTTCCAGGGCATCGCCTTCCCGATCGCGGAAGCCAGCACCGAGATCGCGGCCGCGCGGGCCCTGTTGCGGGAAGCGTGCGACGCCGTCCAGCACCGGGACCGTGCCGCCGAACTGCTGGCCGCGCAAGCGAAATTGAAGGCCGCGGCCGCGGCCCGGCAAGCCACCGACCTGGCCATCCGCACGCTGGCCTCGCGCACCTTCGACGAGCGCGAGGCGGTGCTGCGGTGGTCGGCGGAAGCGCACCTGCTCGAAATCGTGCAGGGCACACCGGAAATTCAGAAACTCGCCATCATGTCTCACCTGGGTTAGGACGAATCGCCCATGCTGCCAACCTCGTTCGGTTGTTTCCTCCCGCCGTTCCACCACCCCGCCGCGGATCCCTGGCACGCACTGCACGACGACATCGAATTGTGCCTGCTCGCCGAAGAACTCGGATTCGACGAACTCTGGATCGGTGAACATCACTCGGGCGGATGGGCCACCCTGAGCTCACCCGACCTGCTGCTCGCCGCGATCGCCCGGGAGACCCGGCGAATCCGGCTGGGAACCGGGGTCGTTCCGCTCCCGCTGCATCACCCGCTGCAGGTGGCGCAGCGTGCCCTGCTGCTCGATCACCTCAGCCGCGGCCGGACGATGCTGGGCTGCGGGCCGGGCGCGCTGGTTCAGGATTTCGAGATGCTCGGAGTCGATCCGCTCACCGCCAGAGCGCATTTCTCCGCCGCCCTGGACACCGTCGCCGCGCTGTTGCGCGGGGAGCTGGTGGACGTCCGGACGCCGTGGTTCACCGCCGCCGAGGCGCATCTGCAGTTGCGGCCGTATCGCGACCCGGTCGAGCTGGTCTGCGCGTCCTCACTCGGTGACGCCGCGATAACCGAACTGACCGGTGTGGACGCGGCCCCGCTCGTGCACCTCGCCCAGCCCTGGGGCGTGGTCCGGGCGGGCGGGGACAACGACCCGGTCGGCGCCCTCGCCGATCGAGTCGCTACCTGGCGTGCACGCTCGCCCCGGCCGATCCGGCTCAGCGTCTTCGTCCACGTCTCGGATTCGCGCGCGGCGGGTGTCGCCGAGGTCCTGCCGGGCTGGCTGGATCAGCGGCTGGGCATGTACCGGGACACCCTGGGCATGCCGATTCCCAAGTCGGAGGCCACGAATCGCGCCGCGCTGGAATGGCTGATCGACACTGGAAGCTACATCGTCGGACCGCCGGACGACTGTGCCGCGCAGCTGCGGAGTCTCGCCGACCGGCTGGGCGGGCTGGACAATGTCACGGTCTTCGTCCCGGGCTGGTTGCCGAAACCCGCGGTGCGACAGAGCCTCACCGCATTCGCCCGGGAGGTCGTCCCCGCGCTGCGCGGCGCCCATGCCGGCGTGGACCAGGCCCAGCGGACCGCCCGGGCGCAGGCCGGGCGGCGGGCGGAGGTACGGGCCGCGATGGCCGCGACTCCGGTCGCCTGAGTCGCCGCCATCGGGTGGAGGGGATTCCGCCAAGAAACTACTCACCCGACGACGGCGACCCGGAAATCGCCTGTGTATCACCGCACAGGCGACCGCGGGCCGCGCGGGCCCGCAGCCTTCGACGCCGAATCCGGCGTCAGCTCTTGCCGGCTCCGCCGAGACCGAAGCGGCGCAGACCCCGTGCGGACAGGGCGCGCATGGCGGACTCCATGATCCCGAAGTTGCCGGGGGAGTACGGGAACCAGAGAAGTTCCTTCTTCTGGGTGGGCAGCGCCGGGGCGGTGATGGCCTTCTGACGGCAGTACTTGCGCACTCCGTTGGCGCCGCCCCAGCGGTACCCGGTGCCGGACTTCCCCCAGCCGCCGTGCGGGATGGTGAAGTTGAACAGGTTGATCACCGAGTCGTTGATATTGACCGCGCCCACATTCAGCCGGCGAGCGATGCGCTGAGCCCGGGCCCGATCGCGGGTCCAGACCGTGGCAGACAATCCGAAGACGGAGTCATTGGCCAGCGCGATGGCCTCGGCCTCGCCGGCGACCTTCATCACCGGAATGGTAGGTCCGAAGGTCTCCTCGGTGATGCAGGACATGGTGTGGTCGACGTCCACCAGAACGGTGGGCTCGAAGAAGGTGCCGACACCGGTGGCCCGGCCGCCGGTGAGCGCCTTGGCTCCCGCCGAAATCGCCTCGTTCACATGGCGTTCCACGATTCCGAGCTGAGTTTCGTTGGCGAGCGCGCCGACATCGAATCGGCAGTCGCGGTCATCCTGGCCCAGCCGCAGTTCCTTCACGTGCGCGACGAGCTTGTCGACGAAGGCGTCGTAGACGGCGGCCTCCACGTAGACCCGCTCGATGGAGATGCACAGCTGGCCGGCATTGACCAAGGCGCCGTAGGCGATTCCGTACGCGGCCCGGTCGAGATCGGCGTCGGCGAGCACGATGGCGGGATCCTTGCCGCCGAGTTCGAGGCTGTAGGGCAGCATCCGCTCGGCACACGCCACACCGATCTTCTGCCCGGTCGGCACGGAACCGGTGAACTGCACGTAGTCGACATTGTCGATGACCGCCCGGCCGGTGTCACCGCGGCCGGACACCACCGCGAACACCGGCGGCGCGCCGATCTCGGCCCAGCCGCGCTCCAGCACCAGCGGCGTCAGCGGGGTGACCTCGGAGGGCTTGTGCAGCACCGCCGCACCGGCGGCGAGCGCGGGCACCAGATCCGCGATGCCCATACCGAGCGGAAAGTTCCACGGGGTGATCACACCGACCACCGGATACGGCTGGTACACCGTGGTCAGGCGCTTGACGCGCATGAGCGGCGTATGCGGCGCCGGATGCTGGTCGGCGAGGAACTTGCCCGCGTGGCGGGCCCAGTAGCCGAGCTGGTCGACCGCGAAGGCGATCTCGACGCGGGCGTCGATGCGGGGTTTGGCGGACTCGGATTGAATGGCATCCGCCAACTCCTCGGCGTGGTCGAGCACCCAGTCCTGAAGTGCCAGTAGCCATTTGCGGCGGCCATCCGCCCCGATGGCCTCCCACTCCGGCTGCGCGCGCCGCAATGCGTCGGCCGTCGCGCCGACCTGCTCGGCCGAGGCGATCGCCACGGTGCCGGCGACCTCCCCGGTGGCGGGGTTCCGTACCTCGATGATGCTGTCCGAGTCTCGCTGGCCGGAGCTGAGGCTGCTCTCGTGCGAGTTCTGCGGCGCGGCTTGAGTATTCGTCACGTCTGCTCCTGTACGCGGCGGTCCGAACGATCGGCCCGGCGACGATCGCCGCGCCGATCCGGATGGTGGCACGGGAACGGGCGATCGGGACTGGACGAATCCGACGAACGCGGGCTCGGCGATTTGTGCAGACGATCCGATCGGCAAGGTCGGCGCGCCGCCGAGACCGGCGCCGAATTTCGATCGAATTCCATGGTGTGATGGCGGGTGCCGTCACATACTCTGGGTAGTCGTCTCACCCTGGGGGTTGCCGAACGTGTCCGTTGTAAGCCAGACCGCAGAAGCGTGGCTGCATCGCCTGATCTCCGAGCTGCTGGAGGGAACCCGCCTAGAAGCGATGGTCGACTACACCGACCTCCATATCCTGCGGGATGTGCCCGAACTCGATACCCACAAGCTGCGCTCCCGGCTGCACGTGAGTTCGGCCGCACTGGGCCGGACCATGCTGCCGACCCTCGTCACCGCCGTCACGCCCCACGAGTTGCCCGATGAAGCCCACGCCCTCGCCGAGTCGATCGCTCGCAGCGACCTCGACCTGACAGTGCTGCTGCGGGTCTACCGGTCCGGTCAGCAGGCCATGATCCGGACGTTCTCCGAACACGTCCGATCCGCCGGGCTGGACATCGCCACCACCGCCGAGCTGTCCATGCACCTGGCCGCCCGGGTGACGGACTGGGCGGGTGTGGCGGTCGAGAATCTCACCGGCACTTTCGCTTCCGAGCAGCGGCTGGACCAGCCCAGCAGCGTGGCCCGGCGCCGTCAGACGGTCCGGGCCCTCATTGCCGGAGCCCGGGTCGATCCGGGCGTGGCCGACATGCGCCTGGGATACCGGCTCGACGACTCACATCTCGCCTTCATCCTCTGGCAGGACGACGGCGACGAGCCGATGAGTCTGGAGCGGAGCGCCAGACAGATAGCGGCGCAACTCGACTCGCGTGGCGTGTGCACGGTCCCGGGCGGTGATCGCACGGTCTGGGGGTGGGCCCGTACCGCCCGCTGGCCCGGGATCGAGACGTCGGCGGTGATCGCCGGGAGCCCGGTACGTGTGGCCTTCGGCCTGCCGGCCGCCGGAACCGCGGGTTTCCGGCGCAGTCATCTCGAAGCGCTGGCGGCGCAGCGGATGCTGCGCCGGGCGGCCAGGCCAGGACACGTGGTGTTCTACGACTCCGTCGAGCTGGAGCACCTGATCAGCCAGGACGACGCGGCCATGGGGGCCTTCGTCGAACGCGAACTCGCGCGGATCTGCGGAAGCGACGCGAACTCGGTCCGCCTGCGCGAGACGCTGGGCTGCTATCTCGAATCCATGTGCAGCATCGAATCGACCGCCCGCGAACTGGGCGTGCACCGCAATACGATTCGGTACCGCCTGGAGCGCATCGAACAGCTGCTCGGACATTCCATCGAGAGCCGGCGGCTCAAACTCGAAGTCGCGCTGAAATGTTCGGAGACGCTCGGAACCCGCGGCATCGCGCTGGAGAGTGACAAGTAGCCCCCTACCTGCCGAGTCGACCGGCCAATCGGGTGGCGTTCATATGAGCGATGGCCTCGATGGACACCATCGGATTGACGCCCGACGCGGTCGGGAAACAGGAACCGTCCGCCACGACGACGTTCGGCACGTCCCAGGTCGCGCCGTCGGGGTCGGTGGCCGAGGAGTCCGGGGAACCGCCCATCCGGGCCGACCCCATGATGTGCAGCGCTCCCATCGCGCACCGACCCGGTGCGTAGCCCGTCCGATGAGTGTCTTCGAGGAAAGCGGCCCGGGTTTCGGGCCGCAGCGGGTCGTAGGTGGTCGAGTTCTGGTGCCCGGTGAAGATCTGCCGGGCGCCCGCCGCCTCGAGAATCCGGGTCGCGCCCTCGATGCCGGCCCTGACGTGGGCAGTGTCGTGCGCGGAAAGCCGGTATCGGACAACGGGATTACCCTTCCGGTCGACACCGACCGTGCCGTGATCGCGATCGCGGGTGATGATGCCGACCGGGACCGAATGCGCGAACCGCGACATGATCGCGCGATGCGCGGCGCTGCCGGTCCAGCGGGTGAAACCCACCGTCATGGCCGGTGTCATGGGCCCGGTTTCGTAGATCACCCCGTATCCGGCCCCGTCCAGGTCGCGGTGCTCGGCGGAATAGCGGGTCTGCATCCCGCCCTCCCACCCCCTGATCTCCTCGCCGAATACCCCGAAAACGGCGGTGGCGGGGTGCAATCGCAGGTACCTGCCGATGTTCTCGTTCCGCAGGCCCGACCGCCGCAGCAGCGCCGGGGTCTGCACGGCGCCGGCCGCGGCCACCACCGCGCGGGCGCGGATCCGAATTCGGTGTCCGCCGTTCGTGATCCCGGTGACGCCGGTCGCGTGGCCGTGTCGGAGCTCGATCTCGCGGACCTCGGTTCCGGTCAGCAATCGCGCGCCGGCCTGCGCGGCATCGTCGAGCCAGGTCTTGACCACCGACTGCTTGGCGCCGAGACGGCAGCCCAAACCGCATCTGCCGCACTCGATTCCGGCGTCGCAGTGCCGGACATTGCGAGGCAGCTCATCGACATGCCAGCCGAGGGCCCGGAGTCCGCGCTCGAGGACGGTGTCGCGGGCGGACGGCGGCGAATGGTCGACGTTCACCCCGATCCGGGCCGAGACGAGATCCAGCGCCCGCGAGTATTCCGCCGAGGCGAACTGGGTGGCGCCCAGCCCGGCCCATTCCGTGCGCACATCGTCGGGCGTGCGCAGCGAGGTCGACCAATTGACGACGGTCCCGCCGCCCACGCAGGTTCCGGCGACGAGCGCCAGTTGCCCTTCGGCCGTCCGCGCCGGGCCCGGGGCGTACAGGTTCAGCAGACCGTCGATCTCGGGCCGGCCGAAGTCCGCGTCGTCGTAGTACTCGCCGCGCTCGACGACCATCACATCCAGCCCGGCCTCCGCGAGGACGCCGGCGGCGACGCCGCCGCCCGCGCCGGAGCCGACGACCACCACGTCGCAGTCGAAATCCGTGTCGCGCGCGGGGCGCAGCGGAACCAGCCTCGGCGCGGGCGCGTCCGGCCGCGGGCCGGGAGCGGGCGGGAATCCGATCGACTCCCAATACGGGTGCTGCCCAGCGGGATTCGGTGCGGCGTAGTAGCCGGTCAGGGCAGCGGTCTTCAGCGCTTGGAAGACACCGCGGACCGGTTCGAACCGTGATTCGGCCAGCCTCAGCAGAAGCCGTTCCCGCTCCTGCTGTGTCGAGTCCGAGAAGCGCCGTGGGCCGTTGCCGGTCAGCATGGAGAAGGCGCGGGTGTCCCAGATGTCGAGCAGCCGAAGGAAGGTGCGCTGTTCGGCCGTGCTGGGATTGCGGGCGAGCAATCGCACGACCGTGTCGGGCGCATCCATGTCGGATGCGCTCGGTAGCTGCGCGCCGTCACCCGGCGTGAACGCATCGCAGATGAGTCCCAGCACATATCGCTGATGGGAGGTCGGTTGCATGGGCACCTCTTTGTGCGGGTGGAGGTCTGGATATCGCCGGCGGCATTCGCGGGCGAGCGATTCGAATCCAGGGGATCGCCGGTGCTTCCGGCCGATGAAAGTTCTCACGGACACAAGTCGTTAGTCAACACACCGATCCCGTTCGGGGGCGGGCTTGTTCGGCTCGGCCTCGGTTTCTGGATATCTGGCACAAGGTGCGCCGCCACGGATTGGGCGAGACGGCCATGGGGCGGCGTCGGATTCTCGGATAGCTTCCACGGCGACCGATGAATCACCTGCGTCCAATAGGTTGTTTCGTGCGTGAATTGAATAGTTTGATCGACGATCTGATTACCCGGGTACCGCCGGAATCGACGCCGGGACAAGAATTCCTCGAGGCCCAGTTCGATGCCGGACTGGCCTGGGTGCACCACCCGCGCGGGCTCGGCGGTCTCGAACTTCCGGAGTCGCTGCAGCACGAGGTGGACGAGCGGTTGGCCGCGGCCGGCGTGCCGCCCCGATCGGGCCGGCAGCACATGATCGGGGTCGGGATGGTCTCGCCCACCCTCGTCCGATTCGCCGGAGCCGCGAACGCGCGAGCCTGGTTGCGGGCCATATGGTCCGGTGCCGAACTGTGGTGTGAACTCCTGAGCGAGCTCGGTGCCGGATCCGATCTCGCCGGAGTGCAGACGCGCGCCGAGCGGGTCGGCGATCACTGGGAGATCACCGGCGAGAAGGTGTGGACTTCGCTGGCACACACGGCCAGCTGGGGATTGCTGCTGGCCCGCACCGATGTCGAGGCGAGCGATCGGTCCGGGCTGACGTGCTTCGTGTGCGATGTGACCGCACCCGGCGTGCACATCGAGCCGATTCGCCAGGTTACCGGCCAGGCCGAATTCAACCGTGTGACTTTCGATCGCGCCGTGATCCCGGACGGTCACCGTCTGGGCGAGGTGGGCGCGGGATGGCGGGTCGTGCAGCACACGCTCTCCAGTGACCGCGCGACCATCGGCGTCATCGCGGACAGTGATGGCGCGGGGACCGCGACCCATCTCGTCGAACTGTGGAAGTCGGATGCGGGATACCGGAGACGGGCGATCTTCGACGATGTGGTCGATCTGTGGATCGAGTCCCAGGCCGCGCGCTTGGCGGTGCGTTCCGCGCAGCGCGAGCTGGCCGCGGGTGGTATGGGATTGAGCGGCATCGCCGCGAAGATCGCCGTCTCCCGCTCCTGGCAGCGTATCGCCAGTATCGAAATGGAAATGCTCGGACCCCTCGGCTTGCGTTACGACGATTGGAAATTCCGGCGGCCCGATCTCGATGCCGAGGATTCCCGACCGGCCGCCTACCGCTATCTCAGGTCACGCGGTTATTCGATCGAGGGCGGAACGTCGGAAGTCTTGTTGAACACCATCGCGCAGCGCGTGCTCGGCATGCCCAAGTAGCTGACAGTGCTTTTCGATCCTGTTTGGAGTTGATCATGACGAGTGGCGTGGCCGCCGCAATTGTCAGCCGACCGGTCGATACCGCGGATTCCCTCACCGAGGTTTTCGCGAAACTGGCTGTACCGGAATACCTCCCCCGACTTCTCGAAACAATGGAATCGCCGTCGGGCGTGGATGAAGAGCTGTGGGGGCCGCTCGTCGCACGCGATCTGGAGCCTTACTTCGCGGATGCCGCTGCCGGGGAAGTAGCCGCGATGCTCGAAGCCTGCGGCGCTTCCCTGGCCCCGGTTCCCATACTGGGACACCATCTTCTCGGTCGGCGGCTGCTGGGCGAACTCGGCTGCCGGGTGACCGCGGATCGGACGCTCGGCGACGGTCACACCGTGGCCTTGGCGGTACCCATCACCGAAGTTCTCTGGCGCACAGCTGATTCGGGCTTCACCGTGCGGTCAGGCAGGCTGCACGGGACGGTCGAGTACGTGGTGGACGCCCAGTCCGCCCAGTGCCTGCTGGTTCCGGCCGAAGGCTCCCTCTACCTGGTGGATGCCGGCGGACCGGGCGTCGACACCACCCAGCTGACCACGCTGGACATATCCCGGAGACTGTCCGCGATCACCATCGACGGGGTGCGGGGACGGCTGCTGTCGTACGACGCCACGCCGGCCATCCGGGCGACCCTGACCATGGCGCTTGCCGCGCTCGCCGCCCAACAGGTCGGCACCGCGCAGCGCGCGCTGGCCACCACCGTCGAGCATCTGAACAACCGCCGGCAATTCGGGCAGGTCCTGGGCAGCCTGCCGAGTCTGCAACACCGGGTCGCGGAAATCTGGGTGCGGGCGACCCTCGCCCGCGCCGCCGCGCACCAAGCCGTCGACCGGGCGCTCGCCCGGGCCGACGACGCCGAACTCGCGGCCTGCACGGCCTTCGCCCTCTGCTCCCGCACCGCCGTCCTGGCCGCCGAGGAGAGCGTGCAGTTGCACGGCGCCCGCGGCCTGCGCTGGGACTACCTACCCGGGCTGCTGCTCAAGCGGGCCCGCACCACGGCCGCCTACCTCGGCGGCGTCAGCGCCGTGCGCGAACGCGCGGCGCTGCTGGCCGGGATCACGCTCCCGGACCAGTCGTGACATCGAAAGCCGAAGAAAGAGAATGCGAATGGGTCCCCTGACCGGATTGAAGGTCCTCGAGCTGGGTGGGCTCGGTCCGAGCCCGCACGCCGCCATGGTGCTGGGCGACCTCGGCGCCGAGGTCGTCCGGGTGCGCCGTCCGGGTGCGCTCGCGCTGCCCGCCGAGGAGGACGACCTGGTGCTGCGCGGCCGCACGGTCATCGACCTGGACATCAAGAACGACCCGGAATCGTTGCGGCGCCTCATCGGTGCGGCCGATGTCCTCATCGAGGGCTATCGGCCCGGGGTGTGCGAGAAGCTCGGGATCGGACCGGAGGTGTGCCTGGCCTCGAATCCCGGCCTGATCTACGCGCGCGTCACCGGCTGGGGGCAGGACGGCCCCCGAGCGCAGCAGGCCGGCCACGACATCAACTTCCTGGCGGCCACCGGGCTGTTGCACGCGATCGGCGCGCCCGACCGTCCGCCGCTGCCGCCGCTGAACCTGCTGGCGGACTACGCGGGTGGGTCCCTCTATGCCGTAATCGGGATTCTGGCAGCGCTTTTCGAGCGCGCCCGGTCCGGGATGGGACAGGTGGTGGACGCCGCCGTCGTTGACGGTCTGACATCGCTGTCGCAGTACGCCTGGTCGCTGCGCAACGCCGGAATGCTCGGCGACCGGCGCGGCTCGAATCTGCTCGACGGCGCCGCACCGTTCTATCGCAGCTATCGGACGGCCGACGGACAGTACATGGCGGTCGGTGCGCTCGAGCCCCACTTCTTCGCCCTGCTGCTCGACCGACTCGGACTCGCGGACGCTGATCTGCCACCGCAATTGGACGCGGCGCGGTGGCCGGTGCTGCACGAGGCGTTGGAGCGGGCCTTCGCCGGGAAGACCCGGGCGGAATGGGTCGAGGTCTTCGACGGACTCGATGCCTGCGTGAGCCCGGTGCTGACCTGGACCGAGGCGCTCGAGGACGAGCATCTGGCCAAGCGGGCCTCGTTCGTGTCCGTCGACGGAGTGCCGCAGGCAGCGGTGGCGCCGCGATTCTCACGGACATCGACCGGTACGCCGACACCGCCACGGCGGCAGCCGACGCCGGTGTCGGAACTTTCCTGGTGACAACCGATTTCACAGCCTTCACGGAACGAGGACGAACGAGCATGCGGGCAATCGCACTGAACGCCTTCAACGGACCCGAATCTTTCGAGGTCATCGACGCACCGGAGCCCGACCCGGCGGGACGGGTCGTCATCGATGTCCACGGCGGCGGGATCGCCTACCCCGAGTTGCTGATCTCGCGGAACCTCTACCAGTACAAGCCACAGCTGCCGTTCATCGCCGGCAGCGAGCTGTCCGGCGTCGTCCGCCACGCGCCGCCCGAGAGCGGCCTGCGGCCCGGCCAGGCGGTCGCCGCGGTCTCCATTACCGGCGGAAGCTGGGCCGAGACGGTCAGCCTGCCGGCCGAATTCGTGGTGCCGCTGCCGGATTCGATCCCGCTGACCGCGGGCGCGGGGCTGCTGTTCAACGATCTCACCGTGCATTTCGCGCTCGTCCTGCGCGGCCGGCTCGCCACCGGGGAGACCGTCCTGGTGCACGGCGCGGCCGGCGGCGTCGGCTCGTCCGCTGTCCGGATGGCCAAGGCGCTCGGCGCGGGGCGGGTCATCGGCGTGGTGAGCACCGAGGCGAAGCGGCAGTTCGCGCTCGAGGCGGGCGCGGATATCGTTGTCCTGGAGACGGAGTGGCCCGACGCCGTCCGTGCCGCCGGCGGGCGCGTGGACGTCGTGCTGGATCCGGTGGGCGGCCGGCGGATGCTGGACAGCCTGCGGCTGCTGGCGTCGGGCGGACGGTACCTGGTCATCGGATTCACCGCCGGCGACATCCCCGAGGTGAAGGTGAATCGCCTGCTGCTCAACAACCTCGACGTCGTGGGCGTCACCTGGGGCGGCAGCTTGATGAGCTCGCAGGGGCTCGTCCAGGAGCAGTGGAAACAGCTGGAGCCGTTGTACGCGAGCGGCGCCATCGCGCCGCCGGCGGTCACCGTCTACGCCGCCCACGCGGTGGCGCGGGCGGCGTCGAGCATCGAAGGCCGCAATGTCACCGGCAAGGCCGTCGTGCTGCTCGCCGCGTCGGCCGCCTGAGACCGGAATCGGGGAAATATGAAGCTCGAACAGGATTCGGTCCGGACCACGACCGCTTCCGGCAGTGATCGCCGCTGGTGGGCCTTGCTGGTCATGGTTCTGGCAGAACTCATCGTCAGCGTCGACTCCACCATCGTCACCATCTCGCTGCCGCTCGCGCAGAGTGATCTGCACATCCGGGATCACGACAAGCAGTGGGCGATCACCGCGTACACGCTGCTGCTGGGCGGCACGCTGCTGCTCGGCGGTCGCCTTGCCGACTATCTCGGCAGACGCCGAGTCTTCATCGCCGGGCTGCTGGGCTTCGCCGTGGCGTCCGCGCTGGCAGGCATGGCGCACACCGGTTTTCAACTGTTCCTCGCCCGCGGTCTGCAAGGGGCATGCGCCGCGTTGATGGCGCCGGCCGCGCTGTCACTGCTATCGGTCACCTTCACCGAGCCGAAGGAGAGGGCCAAAGCCTTCTCGGTGTTCGGCAGCGTGGCGGGCGCGGGCGCGGTCCTCGGTCTGCTCGTCGGCGGCATGCTCACCGAGCATGCGTCGTGGCGCTGGTGCATGCTCATCAACACCCCGGTCGCATTGATCGGAGTAGCCGGGGCCCTGGCATTCGTCCGGCCCGATCCCGCTCAACCGCGCCGGGACGGCTACGACGTGCTGGGCGCGGTCCTCGCCACGGTCGGATTGTCGATCCTGGTATACGGATTCAGTAGAGCCGCCGACTGGGGCTGGTCCGATCGCGGCACCGTGTCGCTGCTCGCCGCAGGCGCCTTCCTGCTGGTGATGTTCATCGTGGTCGAGCACCGGGTCGCCGCGCCGCTGCTGCCCCTGCGGATCCCCGCCGAAAGCACCAGGGGCGGTTCGTATCTGACCATGCTGACCTTGCCGATCGCGATGTACGCCATGTTCCTGTTCGTGAGCTACTTCTTCCAGCAGGCGCTGGGCTATTCGCCCATGCAGGCCGGTCTCGCGTTCCTGCCGTTCCCGATCGGGCTGGCCGTGTCCGCCGGGATTGCCGGACAGGCGATTCCGCGATTCGGGCCGCGACCGGTCATGGTCTGCGGCGGCGCCATCGGCTGTGCGGGCTACCTGCTGCTCGCACAGATCCATCCCGGAGCCGGCTACTGGACGGTCGGGCTGCCGCTGGCGGTGATCGCGCTCGGCATGGGGCCGATATACGTGGCGGTACAGGCCACCGCCCTGTATCGGGTCGCGCCCGAGGACACCGGCGTCGCCAGTGGCCTCATCAACGCGTCGCAGCAGGTCGGTGGCTCGATCGGCACCTCACTGCTGGCAACGGTCGCGGTGCAGGCCGCCCGGCGGTATGCCGGTGACCACCCGAACGCCGATCATCTCGCCGAGCAGGCGGCCATCCACAGCTACAGTGTCGTCTTCTATTGCGGCGCAGCGATATTCGCGGTAACGACCATCGTCATGGCGGTGCTGATCCGTGCTCGCGCGAGCGAACTGGTATCCGGCACTCCCGGAGCCATCGCTTGATCAGCGGAGGCATCGGCATCGTCGGCGTCACCGGCCGCCTCGGCTCCGCGATAGCCGAGACGTGCCGGCGCACGTCGACACCGATCGTGACCACCGCGTCCACAGCGGGCTGGCGGATCGGTGATGGTCGTCCCGAGGTCGTCATCGACGCCAGCCGGGCCTCCGCACTGCCGGACACGCTCGACTATTGCGACGCCAACGGCAGCGCGTTGCTGTACTGCGTGTCGAACCCGCCCGAGCGAGAACTGCGCGAGCTGCGCCGGGCGAGCGAGCGGATCCCGGTGGCCATGGCGGCGAATCTCAGTCCGCTGCACTGGATTCAAGCCCGCGCCGCGGCCACGGCCGCCCACCTCGCCGCCGCCATCGGCTACGACGTCGAGACCACCGTGATCGACCGACACCCCGCTACGAAACAGGACGCCCCCTCCGCGACCGCCCGCCTCCTGCTCGAACAGGCCGGTGGCGCCGGGATGGTCATTTCCGAGCGATACGGCCTGCCGGTCAGCGATCACCGGCTGTTGTTCACCGGTCAGTCCGAAACACTCGAACTGACCCACTCCGTCCGCGACCTCCACCCCGCAGCGGAAGGCGCCCTCCGCCTGGCCGCCCGTCTGACCACCCTCTCACCCGGCTGGTACACCGCCGACCAGCTCTACGCGCAACTGGCTGCCCACCTTCGCAGTTCGCACGTCTGAGCACGCCACACGGCCGGCCGCCGGAACTCGATCCCATTCGAATCCGGCGGCCGCGTGAAGCGGCCACGACGCGCTGACCTTGACGTTCGGCTGGTTGGTGGCGTATCGAATGGGGTACAGCTACCGATGTAGTCCGTACGACGACGCGTGGAGAGAGGCGGTCCAGGTGTCGATGCGTCCTTCGTTGCCGACTCGGCTCTGGCGGGTGCGGCCGTGGAACCCGAATCCGCTACTGCGTGTCTCGGATCGGGCCGAAGTCTTGTTGCGGGCGGTGGCCGTGGTGGTCATGGCCGCGGCGGTGCCGATGGCGGGGGCTGTGGGGAGCGTCAGCTATACCGGAGCGCAGGATCGGATCGCGGCGCAGGACGCGGGGAAGGTCCGGGTGACGGCTACCGAGACCGCGGACGCCGTGCGCGTGCCGGAATCGGATCATTACGCGGGCACGCAGGTGCGTTATCAGGCGCCGGTGCAGTGGAGCAGCGACGGCAAGACCGAGACCGCCACCGTGGACGTGCCCGGACCGCAGGTCGCCGGGGCCACGGTGACAATGTGGATCAAGAACGGGCAGCCGACGCTGGCGCCCGCGCGACCGGGAGCCGCGGCCGCCGAAGGGATCGGGACCGGGCTCGCGGTCCTGGTCGAAACCTGGTGTGCGGCCGCCGCGACCGTGTGGTTCACGGGCACGGTGTTCGACGCCCGGCGGTATTCGCGGTGGGAGCGCGAGTGGCGCGGCATCAATCGGCCGATCGGCAAGGACACCCTGTAGGGAGTGGGATCGGCTGCGCCGGTTCAGTATTCGCCGACGACCAGATTCTGTGGCGGCTCACCCGCCAGATAGCGCGCGATCTCCGCGGTCGCGATGGCCCAGCCGCGCTGCAGGTTTCCGCTGCTGCTGCCGCCGACGTGCGGGGTCAGCAGTAGGCCGGGCGCGTCCCACAGCGGGTGGTCCGCGGGCAGCGGTTCGGGGTCGGTGACATCGAGAATGGCGCGCAGCCGGCCGGATTGCAGTTCGGCGAGCAGGTCGTCGGTGCGCACCACCGGGCCGCGGGCGGCATTGACGAGAATCGCGCGGTCGGGCATACGGGCCAGGAAGGAGGCGTCGACCATGCCGATGGTGGCCGAGGTGACCGGGACCATGAGCACGACGGCGTCGAAATGCGGGAGTAGATCAGGAATTTCGGCGACGCCGTGCACGCCCTCCCTGGCCGTCGTGCCGACCAGCTCGACGGTGGTGTCGAAGGGTAGCAGCATGCGCTGCAACTCCGTCCCCAGATCACCCGCGCCGATGATCAGGATTCGCTTGCCGTGCAAGGTATCCGTGCGGTGCTGGATCCAGCGATGCTCGCGCTGGGCGACCGAGAATTCGATGAATTCCCGGTACATGGTGAGCAATCCGGTGATCGTCCACTCCGCGGTGCTCGCGCCGTGCGCACCCCGGCCGGTCGAGATCCGCACCTGATCCGGCAGCACGCCCACCCATGCCTCGGCCCCCGCGGTCAGCAGCTGCACCAGCCGCAGCTTCGGCAGCGACCGCGCCAGCGCCATACTGTCCGACCGGCTCGCCAGGAACGCGGGCACCAGCACCTCCGCCTCGTCCGCCCCCGCGGGCAGCGGCTCGCCGAGGGTGTAGCGCAGCGGCCGCGCCCCCTCGAGCCGGGAGACCGCCGCGAAACCATGATCGTCGGGCACCAGCACCGTCACCGTCATGTCAGCGACGCTAGCCGACCGGGCGGAACCCGGTCGGTCGCGGTCAGTATCGGGGATGGGCGAGGTACCGGGCGGGCGCGCCCAGCAGCCAGCGGATCAGGGCCACGGTCAGCACGATGATCCCGACGGCGGTGAGCGCCGGGGTGGCGATGAGCCAGCCCGCGTCGAGCAACGCGAGGCCGAGCACGGCGAGCATTCGATCGTCCTCTGCGGACCGGAGTCCTGTTCGGCGGCAGTCGGATATAGGAGGCTATGCCCGTTCATCCGGAGCTCAAACCCCCGAAACCTGTTGTCCGGTCACAGGGTCCGGGCGATGATCTCCTTCATGATCTCGTTGGTGCCAGCGTAGATCTTCTGGACCCGGGCATCGACCCACATGCGTGAGATCGGGTATTCGGTCATGTACCCGTATCCGCCGAACAGTTGCAGACACTCGTCCGCCACGGCCATCGCGCGGTCGCTGACCCACCACTTGGCCATGGCGACGGTCTGAATGTCCAACTCGCCCTTCAGATGCCGGGTGAGGCAGTCGTCGACGAACACGCGGGCGACGCGGGTCTCGGTGGCCACCTCGGCGAGGGTGAACTTGGTGTTCTGGAACGCGAAGATCGGCTTCCCGAAGGCCTGCCGGTCCTTGGTGTAGGCGATGGTCTGCTCGAGCGCCGACTCCATCCCGGCCACCCCGCTCACCGCGATGATCAGCCGTTCCTGCGGCAGCTGCTGCATCAGCTGAATGAACCCCTGCCCCTCCTGCGGGCCGAGCAGATTGCTCACCGGCACCCGGACATCCTCGAAGAACAGTTCGGAGGTGTCCTGACCCTTCTGGCCGATCTTGTTCAGCGCCCGGCCACGACGGAATCCGGGGCGGTCGGCTTCGACCAGGATCAGCGAAATGCCTTGCGCTTTCGCCGCGGTGTCGGTCTTGGCCACGACGATGATCAGACCGGCCTGCTGGCCATTGGTGATGAAGGTCTTCGCGCCGTTGATCACGTACTCGTCGCCCTCGCGCAGCGCGCGGGTCTTGACGTTCTGCAGATCCGATCCGGTGCCCGGTTCGGTCATCGCGATGGCGCCGACCACTTCTCCGCTGGCCATCTTCGGCAGCCACCGCTGCTTCTGCTCCTCGGTGCCGTAGGCCAGCAGATAGTGCGCGACGATCCCGCTGTGCAGGCTCGCTCCCCAGGACGAGTCGCCGCATCGAGCCTGCTCTTCGATGACCACGGCCTCGTGCGCGAAGGTGCCGCCCCCGCCGCCGTAGATCTCGGGGATCGACATGCACAGCAGGCCCAGCTCGCCGGCCTTGGTCCACACCTCACGGTCGACCTGATGCTGCTCGGCGAACCGTTCGGCGTGGGGCGCCAATTCCTTCTCGCAGAAGGAACGGGCCAGCTCCCGTAGTGCGTCGAGGTCGTCATCGAGCCAGCTGGAGCGGTAGGCGGACATCGTCGTTCTCCCAAATCGCCATCATGGGTACACCATGTACCCGTTTCGGGTACATGGTGTACCAGGACGGCTGTGGCCGCAAGACCTCCGGCCGATACGCTGATCGGGTGGTCGACATGGACGGAAAGGCGGACAGCCTGCGCGCGCGCCGCGCCGCGAGCCGGAGCAACCGCGGCGAGCAGCGCCGCGGCGAGATCATCGCGGCCGCCATCGAGGCCATCGAGGACCGCGGGCCCACCGCGAGCACCGGCGATTTCGCCACCCGCGCCGGACTCAACCGCGCCCACATCTACCGGCACTTCGCCAGCAAGGAAGAGCTGGACCGCGAGATCACCCTCGCGCTGTACCGCGAGCACAAGGCGCGCATCCGGGCGGGCATCCGCGTGCACGCCACGCCGCTGGACGCCATCCGCGGCCCGATCGTGCACCACGTCACCTGGGCCCACGAGCACCCGAATCTGTTCCGTTTCCTGGTCAGCCGCCGCTACGCCCGCACCGAGGACGAACCCCGCACCGAGCAGAGCGGTTTCGCCTTCGAGATCGCCTCGGCCGGCCGGCGCTACATCCCGGCGTTCTACGAACACCGGGATGCCGCAGACGGTTTCATCGTCGCCGTGCACGGCCTGATCGACGCGTCCATCCAGTGGTGGCTGGACCATCCCCACGAGACCCGCGACGAACTCATCGACCGCCTCGTCGCCCAGATATGGTTGCTGCTCCGCCAACGGCTCGAGGAGGTCGGCGTCGACCTCGACGATGCCGCCGACACGGTGACGCCCGGCAGGTAGCCGCCGGCTCCGAGCGCTACTTGGCGGCGGGCTCGGTTTTCGCCGGCGCCCCCGGTCGGTGGATCAAACGGGTGAACGACCAATTCGGCTTCGATATCCCGTGTTTCGGCGCGGTGTCTGTCTTGGCCAAGGGGACGACCGGCTTCCGGGGCTTCACCCCACCGGCGAGTTTGACCGCCGGCGCCGGTTTCGTGAGTTCCTTTCGCGCCGCGGCCATCTCGCGCCGCGACTGCCGCAGCTCGCGGCGCGCCACCGCGCCGCGCCGCGACGTGGTCCAGATTCCGGCCGCCATGAGAAGGAATCCCGCCGTGCCGATCGCGCCGATCAGGATCCCGTAGGCGAACAGCAGCCCTGTGGACCCGTGATACGTGTGGTCGAAGACAGTGAAGCCGGCGGGAAGCGCATGTGTGCTACCGCTGTTGGCCTGGATCCCGGCCACACCCACGGTCACAGCACCCAGGAGAGCGATGAGTCCGATGATTGTGAACATATGGGGGCTATGCCCGTTCATCCGCAGGTGAAACCCCGGACCGGTGGGTTGTCCGGCGAGCCCCGTCGATGTCCGCCCGGTCGGCAGGACGATCAACAATCGAGCATCGGTCCATCCTCTCGGATTCGGATCGACTCGTCGGCGATGCATCGCTACCTCATCGCCGTGTCCCCGGCCGCCGGTCCACAGCTCTGCCGCCAGATGCAGGCCACCGAGCTGATATCCCGGAGCCTCTTGTGCGGCAGGGACATCGACGGTCCGGTCGTCGAGTATCCGGCGATCGACTGTTGTCGTATCGCTTGTCGGCTGTTGACCCAGAGGTCCCGCTCGGCGTCGTAGATGTGGCCCATCAATGCGTTTACGCGGTCGGGTATCTCGCCGGCGAAGGCGAGGAACGTCTCGATCTCATCGGCCGGAACGGTTCGCGGCGAGGATCTCGGCGATGGCCGCGTTCAGAATTCGGGACTGTCCCAATCCGTAGGCGCGGAGCAGCGCCGAGAGCGGAACTCCGCGTCGTGCCAGCCCGTTGCGCGTAGACGAACGCGCTGGGCGGCGGGCTCACGGTGGCCGGGGCGATGTCGTTGGCCGGCACATGCTGCACGGTGGCGACATTGCGCGGTCAGCCGCGCTGCGGTTCCGATGATCGGCCCGGCAGGCGGCCCCGACGCCGACGAGTGATCGCGAACCCGGAGTCATGTCGTCGCTGTCGCCTCAGCCGAGGGCGCCGCACCGGTCGAGGTCCATGTCGAAGGCCCCAACGCATACACCTTGACCGGCGACCTGATGGCCAGGTCGTCGAAATGGATCTTGCCGCGGAAGCGGTGCGCGAGGCTTGCCACTGTGACCACCCGGGATTCGGGGTCTGCAGTAACAGATCGAGCACCGATCCGGTCAGGGCGAAGTGCCCGCGATGGTTTGTGCCGAACTGCAATTCGAATCCGTCCCGGGTGTTCTGGCGTGGCGGGTACATGAGTCCGGCGTTGTTGATCAGGAGATCGATCCCCGGACGCGCGGCCCGCAGCAATCGCCGGTGGAGGAACGGACCGATCGGCTCGCGGCCGCCCCGAGTTGTTCGCTGCGGGACCACACCGCGTTCTCCGATCTGGTGAGCGCGCAGGCGGGCGTACTCGAGCACAATGTGTCGGTCGACGTGGTCGTGCGACACAAGCGCTCCAGCCTCGAAAACCTCACCGTCCTCGCCGATCGTGTTCGCCAGGCGGTGCCCGAACTCGGTGACAAGGCGCTGACGATCTGCCTGATGGGCGTGGCCGTGGTCGCTGTACGCCCACGCCCGGCCGTCGGCGAGCACGCTCGCGACCTACGACGCCGACCCCGGCCTGGCCGCCCTGCGCATCGACGTGGGCGCCGCGCTCGAGGAATCCCTGGCGACGTTGATGACCGGTGTTCTGCACCGCCCCGGCGGCTCGAATTCTCTTCCGCGCGAATCGAAATGACGACTCGGGCGTTATGGCCCGATGTCCGATTCACTGTTCCGGCGATACGTGAGCAGCCACCAGGCCACGATCAGGTCGTCGGTGCGGTCGAGGTTCAGGCCGGTTATCTCGGCGAAGCGCAGCAACCGGTTTCGGACGGTATTGCGGTGCAGGTAGAGCTTGGCGGAGGTCTCGTCGACGCGGCGGTCGCACTCGAGGTACGCCTCGACCGTGGCCGCGACCTCGGCGCCGGCACTGTGACGCAGCAGCGGCGCAAGGTGTTTCGCGGCGAGCGCCTCCACCGCCTCGTCGGGATACGCGAGCAGCGGTAGCGGCCCCAAGGTCGCCAGATCGACCAGCCCGGTGCGATCGGTGCGGGCGGCGAGGTCGAGGGCCTGGCGCGCGCGGCGATAGGACATCGGAGCCTCGGTCAGCGGCACCGAGGGCCCCAGGGCCACCGTCCCCGCCGGGGGCGGGTCGTCCGGGGTGTGGGGGAGCAAGGCGACCAGGTGGCGGTCGATGACCGTGTCGACGACCGGCATTTTCGCGGTCGATCCGCGTGCGCGCAGGTAGGCGAGCAGTTCCGAGGCGGCTCTGGTCTCGTCCCAGGCGACATAGGCGACGTGGTATCGGTGATCCGGGTCCAGCCGGTGGTTCGCGGCCTCGGCGGTGATCGCCGCCGGGGACAGGCTGCCGTCGACGAGACGACGCAGGAAGTCCGCGCGCCGGGTGGCGCCGGCGATGGCCCGGTCCTGCAGGACCATGTGCACCGCGGTGGCCGAGGCGGTTGCCCACTCCCACATGAGGTCCTGCATGGCGTCGATCTCGGTGGCCGGTATCCCGGCGGCGACCGCGCGTGCACGGACAATGGCGAATATCCGGCGTGCCCCGATCTGGATGCTGTGCGCGACGAGCTCGAGCGGGATCTGCTGGTCGGCCCAGACGCGGGCGAGGTCGGCCAGTTCGTCGAAACTCGATTCCGCCAGGTCGGCGTTCAGGTGACGGACCGCGATCTGGAGTACGGCACGCGTGTTCTGCTCGATCGAGCCGGGGTCGACCTGGTCGTAGACGGGAATGCTGGCTCGGTACAGGCGGGTGAGCTCCGCCGAGATCTGGCGCAGTTCCGGATCGGCCGCGGAGATCAGCGTCGCGATCCGGGCCGCGGTTTCTCTCCGGCCCGGCTCGAGCGGCACAGCCGGCCGGCCGGCGTTCATCGTCATCGCGGGTTCCTCATGAGCTCACTCCTGTGCATATGCACACCAAGGGGGGTCCTCGTGCCCATTCTCTGGATGTTCTGACCCATTCAGAATGGCATATGCACATCCAGCCAGAGGAAATCGAGGAGTCATGGACTTTGTGCCGAGCCCTCGCGCTGCCGATCTCGTCGAGCGCGTTCGCCATTTCGTCGATCACGAGATCCTCCCCGTCGAGCCCGGGCATCACCGGGAGTTCGCCGACGGGCCCGACGAGGTGCACCTGGACCCCCGCGCGGCGAACTGCCGCGCCATCTCCTCCGAGGCCCGGCAGGTGCGGTCCGAGGACGCCTTCGACGTGAACGCGCTGGCCGCCTGGTCTCGCACTCATCTCGGCGACGAAACGTTGAGCGGTATCCCCGCCGTGCGTCAGTTCTCCGGTGGCGCTTCGAATCTGACGTACCTGCTGGAGTACCCGGACCGTGACCTCATTCTGCGGCGGCCCCCGGCCGGGCGGCACGGCGAAGGTGCGCACGACATGGCCCGGGAGTATCGCGTGCAGACCGCACTCGGGCCGGTGTTCGACTACGCGCCGTCGACCGTCGCGCTGTGCCAGGACCCCGAAATCCTCGGGGCCCCTTTCTATCTGATGGAGCGACTCGACGGCGTCATCCCCCGCAAGGAGTTTCCCCAGGACCTGAGGCTCACCATGCCGCAGGTCGGCGAGCTGTGCACGAACGTCCTCGACGTACTGGTCGATCTGCACGTGATCGATCCCGAGGCGGCGGGGTTGAGCTGGATGTCGAAGGGGCCCGGTTACGTCGCCCGCCAGGTCACCGGCTGGTCGAAGCGCTACCGCCGGGCCAGAACCTGGAATGTCGGCTCGTTCGAATCGGTGATGTCGTGGCTGGCCGCCAATCAGCCGCCCGATCGCGGGGCCGTGCTCATCCACAACGACTTTCGCTTCGACAACATCGTCCTCGACCACTCCGATCCGACCCGGCCCATCGGGCTGCTCGACTGGGAGATGGCCACCATCGGGGATCCGCTGATGGATCTCGGCAGCGCGCTCGCGTACTGGGTACAGCAGGACGACGGCCCCGCGTTCAAGTTCTTCCGCCGCCAGCCCACCCACACCCCGGGCATGCTGACGCGCCGCGAGGTCGTCGAATACTACAGCCGGCGAACGGGAATCGGTCTCACCGATCGCGAATGGGCCTTCTACGAGGTCTTCGGCCTGTTCCGGCTGGCGGTCATCTGCCAGCAGATCTACTTCCGGTACCACCACAAGCAGACCACCAACCCGGCGTTCCGGTTCTTCGGGCTCGCCGTCATCCTGCTGGAACACCGCTGCCGCAGGATCATTCGCGGGAGCAGGTGACACGTCGACTCCCTCGAGCTGTCCGGCCCACGCCCGCCACCCCGACTCCGATACGGATCCCGGACGATGCCGCGCATCCTGCCGCACCTGAGCTGGTGGCATGTACCCCCTCGCTTCATGTACAGCGAGGTCCGCGATGCCATCCGCCCGGGGTCGTCTCGGCCACGTAGACGGACGCCCGGCACGTGAACCGTAACGAACCGGTCGTGCCCGGCGCGGCGCTGGGACGGGCTGGCGATCGAGTAGCAAACTTCCGGACATGTCTCCTTCGCCCGGTTACTGGCGCGGGTAGCGCCGAGGATGGCCGCGTCCGTCCGCCGTGGTCCCGCGCCCATGCTGGCGACCGGGGGGTCGCCGCCGGGCGGGCCCGGGTGGGCGATCGAGATGAAGTGGGACGGGGTCCGCATCATCGCGGTGTGCGAGGGCGGGGAATGCAGTTTGTTCAGCCGCAACGGGAATGACGTCAGTGCGGCGTACCCGGAGATCATCGCGGGCTTGAAAGTGCTGTCCGGCAAGGGATCTCTGATCTTGGACGGTGAGATCGTGGCGCCGGATCGGGACGGGGCGCCGTCGTTCGGGCTGTTGCAGCGGCGCATGCATGTGGCGCAGCCGGGGGAGCGCTTGGTGGCCGAGGTGCCGGTGCGGTACTTCGTCTTCGACGTGCTGCGCGTGGCGGGGGTCGACGTCACGGGGGAGACATATCTGCAACGCCGGACGCGACTGCTGGAGCTGGAACCGGCCGAGCCGCTGTCGGTGCCGCCGCACTGGCTCGATGCGGATGCGGAGCAGTTGCTGGAGGTGGCGCGGGAGCATCGGATCGAGGGGATCGTGTCCAAACGGACGGATTCGGTGTACCTGCCGGGGCGGCGGTCGCCGGCCTGGATCAAGACGCCGCTGCGGCAGAACACCGAAGTGGTGGTGGCGGGCTGGACGCCGGGGGCGGGCGGATTCGGCGCGACATTCGGATCGCTGGTCATGGGCGCGCACGATGAGACGGGGCGGTTGGTCTACATCGGCAATGTCGGCACCGGATTCACCCTGGCCGCCCGTCGCGCACTGCGGCACGCGCTCGACGAGATCACCGTCCCCGCAAGCCCTTTCGATCCGCCCCCGCCCGAATCCGCTGCGGGCGGCTGGCGCTGGGTCGAACCCATCCTGGTCGCGGACGTGGAGTACCGCGAATTCTCCGGTGAGCGACTGCGCCAGCCCAGCTGGAAGGGGTTGCGTACCGACAAGCCCCCGGCGCTGGTGGAAGTGCCGCCCGGGCGCTGAGGCCGCCTTGCGCCTGCACAGCACCCACCCGGCATAGACTTGTCGCCACGCCATAGCCATTTCGCTCGACCATTGCAGGATCGAGGCTGAAATCCCGTGGAGGCCGCCGAACCGGAACGCCCGCCGGGCAAGAACGAGCGCGAGGAACTCACGCGACTGCGCCGAGAACTCGCGGCGCCGCGTGGCGGCTCGGACGGCGGCGACCCGGTAACGGGACCGGAAGAGAAGCCACCCAGCGCACGTCGCCGCGCCCTGCGCTGGACGGCCACGGCCGCGCTGCTGATCCTCGTCGCCGTGCTGGCCATCGGTTCGGTGCTCGCTCGATTCGCCCACGGTGAATTGCTCGACACCGACCGCTACGTCCAGACCGTCGAACCACTCGGAACCAACCCGACACTGCAGAGCGAGCTGGCCGACCGGATCACCGACGCGATCATGGCGCGCGTCGACGTCCAGAACATCACCGCCCAGGCCCTGGCGGCCATCGCCGAATCCAACTCCCGGGTGCCGTCGGCTGTGGTCGGAGTGGCTCCGCTGGTCGGCAAGGAAGCGCGCGACTTCGTCCGGGACACAACGCAATCGGTGCTGGCCTCCGGCCAATTCCGGGGCTTGTGGATCGAAGCGAACCGGCAGGCGCACCAGGGCGTCGCTGCCGTGCTGAGGGATCGCGCTCATGCCGCGGTGGGCATGAGCGCGGACGGCACCGTGAGCGTGTCCATCGGCCCGATCATCGACCAGGTCCGGACCGCCTTGATCGCACGAGGATTCACCTTCGCCGACCGGGTGCCCGCCATCGACCGGTCCTTCGTGTTGTTCCGCTCGCCGGAGCTCGTCGAGGCGCGGGGATGGGTGTCGGTCCTCGACCGCGTCGCCCCGGTGCTGCCGTGGATCACGGTGCTCGTCGCGGCCTGCGCGGTGTGGGTCGCACCGCATGGCGCCCGCAGACGAGCCACCTTCTGGGTGGGTGTGGCGCTGGCCTTGGCGATGGCCCTGCTCGCGGTGGCCCTCGGCGTCGCCCGATCGGCCTACCTGGACGCCGTTCCCGCCGAGGTGATGTCCACGCCGACGGCCGCGGTGGTGATCGATGTCTTTCTCGTGCCGTTGCGGACCACCGTACGGGCGTTGTTCGCGGTCGCCGTGCTGATCGTGTTCCTCGGGGTGCTCAGCGGGCCGTCGAGATCCGCGGTCGCCGTGCGTGCCGGGTACTACCGCGCTGTCACCGCACTGCGGTCACAGCGCACCGATCGGGAACCGAATGCCGTCGAATCCGCCGTGGCCCGATTCCGTGGCCCGTTGCGCGGCGGCATCGTCGCCCTCGCCGTGATCGTCCTCATCGCCTGGCGGTATCCGACGGGCCTGGTCGTCGCCGGGATAGTCCTGGCGGCACTCGCGGCACTGTTCATCGTGGAGCTGGCGGCCACCGGGGACCGGGCGCATCCCTGAGGTCAGGTGCCGCCGACGGGTTCCGGACCGCGCAGATAGCGCCCGACCGCGGACTCGTCCAACGCGAACGCCCGGATGACCGCGGCCGCGCCCACGATCACCACCGACATCACGAAAAGCCAACTGACAGAGGTGAAAGCGAGCCCCCACGGCCCGAAGTGGTGCTCCGCGTTCGCCGCGATCCGGGGCAGCACGATCCGGGCGCCGATATGGACCGCGGTCAAACCGATCGCCGTCAGGAGCCCGCTGGCCCAGACCACCCGCCCGCTCAGCGCGCCCTTGGTCAGCAGGAACGGCGCATACGCCCACACCAGCGTCCACACCGCGATCTCACCGAGCGCCGCGAGGGGCTGCCCCGCGTACCGGATATCGGTCAGATCCCGGGTCTGCTCGACCAGCGCTGCCGACAGCGCCACCGCCAGCAGCGCGGTGAACCACCGCCAGGCATCGCGCGGTCCCATCGACGGCACCCGCCACACCGCCCCGTACACGCGGCCGAGTGCGCGCGCGAACGAGGTGCCGCTGAGGATCACCATCAGCAACCCGACCACACCGAACCCGGTCAGTGACGACTCCGGAACCTCGGCCGCATCCCCGACCGCCACCGCCCGCGGATCGAAACCGAACTGGTCGCGGATGGTGCCGGTGGTCGGATGCCAGCCGGTGAACGCCGACGCGGCGATAATTACGGGCAGCACCGAGGTGAAGATCTGCGCCGCCAGCGCCAGCGACCGGTCGACGAGCTCGATCTCGATCAGGGTCTCGGCCACCCGCCACAGGGTCCGGCCCGCGGGCGTCGCGCGCATCCAGTCCCTGACCTTCGTGGAGGCCTGTCGAATCAGCGACATTCGAATGCCTCCCTCAGCTCGACTTCCCGACCGGTCACCAGGGACTCCGATCTATGAAACCAAGAACCCGGTCGGTTCTGTGGCTCCGCGCTCAGCGAGTTCCGTGGCCGGCCCTCGGCCGGCCCGGATCGAGCATCCGCCCCGCGAACGAACCATGTGATGCGGCAACGCAATTGGCGAAATCGCAGGCGATCGACCACAATCGAAGGAATGGGCAGCGTTGGAGCACGAAGACTGCGCGAGCTCTCGGCTGCCGAGTCACTGAAACGGCTGGCCGGCGCGCAATACGGGCGAATTGTGTACTCGCGCCGCGGACTTCCGATCATCCGGCCGGTCAATCACATCGTCGAAGAGGACGTCGTGGTGGTGCGCGCGCATCTGGGCGCCAGCCTGCTGCGCGGTGACGGCCAGGTGGTGGCATACGAGGCCGACTCCTTCGACGAGCACACCCGGCAGGGCTGGAGCGTGATCGTCAGCGGGGTCGCCCGCGTGGTCATGGACCCCGAGCAGGTGCAGCGCTACGAGACCCTGCTCGATCCCTGGATCAATATGCCGATGGACCATGTCATCCGCATCGAGGCCGAGATCGTCACCGGCCTCGAGTTGATCGACGAGGCCGGCTAGACACGCGCCCCCGGCTGTGCCACGCGCCGCGGCGACTGTGACCTCCGATACCACTCCGGTAGCGTGGCACGCCGTTGGACCGAGCCCGGCAAACCGCCGGCAGGCTCGGCGCGGCCGGCGGTTCCCGATCACGAACGGCGGGTTCCGGCCGCACGCACGTGAGAGGAACCACATTTGACAGCCTCGGAAAGGCAGCTGCCGGCCACCGGTAGCGCATCCACGGACGACGAGGGCTACTCCCGCGGCTTGTCGCCGCGCACCATCCAGATGATCGCCATCGGCGGCGCGATCGGCACCGGCCTGTTCTACGGCGCGGGCGGCGCGATCCAGAAGGCCGGGCCGGCACTCATCCTCTGCTACTTGGCCGCCGGCCTCGCCATCTTCGTGATCATGCGAGCCCTGGGCGAACTCCTCACCTACCGCCCGGTCACCGGCAGCTTCGCCGAATACGCCAATGAATTCCTCGGCCGCTTCGCGGGTTTCGCCACCGGCTGGACGTACTGGGCGGTCTGGGTGGCCACCTGCATGGCCGAGATCACCGTGGCCGGCAAGTACGTGCAGTACTGGTTCAACATCCCGCAGTGGGTGACCGCGCTGGTGGTGCTGGGCATCATGTTCGTCGCCAACCTGGTGTCGGTGCGGCTGTTCGGCGAGGGCGAATTCTGGTTCTCCGCCATCAAGGTGACCGCCATCGTGTCCATGATCGTGATCGGCGTCGGCGTGCTGATCTTCCACTTCGGCCATGCCACCAACCCGACCGTCACGAATCTGTGGAACGACGGCGGCGTGTTCCCCAACGGTTTCGGGCAGGCGCTGCTGGCCCTGCAGATCGTGGTATTCGCCTATGTCGGTGTGGAATTGGTGGGAGTCACCGCCGGTGAGGCGCGCGACCCGAAGCACACGCTGCGCAAGGCCATCAACAGCCTGCCCCTGCGCATCGGCCTGTTCTACGTCGGCGCGCTCGTGATCATCATGTCGGTGTCGAGCTGGCGCACCTTCCACGCGGGCCGCAGCCCGTTCGTGGAGATCTTCGAGCAGATCGGCATCCCGGGCGCGGCCGGCATCATCAACTTCGTGCTGCTGACCGCGGCCCTGTCGTCCTGCAACTCCGGCATCTACTCGACCGGGCGCATGCTGCGCAGCCTGGCGCAGCGCGAAGAGGCCCCGGCCGCCCTGGGCTCGCTCAGCAGCCGATCGGTGCCCGCGGCCGGTATCGCGGTGTCGGCGGCGGTCATGGTGATCGGTGTCGCGGTGAACTACTTCTCGCCGGACAAGGCATTCGGCTACATCACGTCGGTGTCCACCATGGGCATCATCTTCGTGTGGGGCGTCATCCTGGTCTGCCACCTGCTCTACCGCCTGCGCGTCAAGGCGGGTGTGCTGCCCGCCAGCGACTACCGCCTGCCCGGCGCGCCCGTCACCACGGTGCTCGCCCTGGGCTTCCTGGCCCTGGTCGTGGTGCTGCTGTTCTTCACCGAGGACGGTCGCAGCGCCCTCGTGGTCGGCCTGGTCTGGGGCGCCCTCGTCTGCGCCGGCTACCCGCTGCTCAGCCGCAAGTACTCTCGGGAAGCCCTTCAGAACAGCTAACCTCGGTGGGCATGACGCACGCTCGAGATCGCCGGGGGAGGCAATCGGCTGCGTACGACCCCGACACGGTGCCGCTACGCCCGAGTAGACGCAGCCGATCCAGACCCCGCCCGCCCGCCGCCCGCCGCCCCCGTGAACGCCCCGAGCGAACACGCCGGGCGCTGGCTGCCGGGCGGGTGGCAATGGCCCTGCTGGCGGTCGCGGCGCTGACCGCCACCGGCGCGGCCTGGCGCAGATACCATCAGGAATTGAGCGGGCTGACCATCTCCGGCGTGACCCCGGACGGCCCCAAATCGAGTGGCAAGACACAGAACATCCTCGTCATGGGCCTGGACAGCCGCCTCGACGAGCACGGCAATCCACTGCCCCAGGACATGTACGACGCGTTGCACGCGGGGGACGACAGCGAGGGCGGTTTCAACTCGAATGTGCTGATCCTGGTGCACATTCCGGGCGACGGTTCCAAATCCACCGCCATCTCCATTCCCCGCGACGACTACGTCACCCTCGATCCCGCCTCCTGCGCCACCTCCCCGTGCAAGGGAAAGATCAAGCAGGCCTACGGATTCGCCTACGCGCGGGCCAAGGACAAGCTCACCGCCGCCGGGATCAAGGACCCCCTCGACCTCGATCGGAAATCCCGCGACGCGGGCCGGCTGGCCGAGAGCAATACGGTCGGCAAGTTCCTCGGCAATGTGCCCGTCGACCATTTCGTCGAGATCACCCTGGCCGCCTTCTTTCAGATCGCCGAGGCCGAACAGCCGATCACGGTGTGCCTCAACGAGGACACCTCCGACAGCTTCTCCGGCGCCAATTTCAAGAAGGGCAAGCAGCAGATCGACGCCTCGCAGGCCATGGCCTTCGTGCGCCAGCGCCGCGATCCCGACCAGCCGCTGTTCACCGACCTCGACCGCACCCGCCGCCAGCAGGCGTTCATCGTGTCACTGGCCCGGCAGCTGCAGGACGGCGGCACGCTGAGCAGCACCAGCAAGCTGCGCGCGCTGCTGGACATCGCCAAGCAGAACACCGCCATCGACAGCGGCCTGGACCCGCTGTCGTTCGCGCAGCGCGCCTCCGCCCTGCTCGACGACGGGCTGTCGCTGTACACGCTGCCGGTCAAGGACTTCGGTACCGACGACGCGGGGGAGTCCATCAATATCGTCGACCCGGACGAGATCAAGGGCATCGTGAAAAACCTGCTGTCCCCGGGCGATTCCGGCGCCACCACGACCACCACGCCCGCGCCGGCCACCACCGCCGCAATCCCGGACGCCGCCGGGATCGTGCTCAACGTCGTCAACAGCTCCGGCGAGAACGGCCTGGCAGCCAAGGTCGAACAAGCCCTGGCCGCACAGGGTTTCACCCAGGGCACCGCCACCACCGGCGCCGCCCGCGACACCACCACCCTCACCTACGGTGCGGGCGCCGAATCCGCGGCCACCGCCCTCGCCGCCCAACTCGGACTCACCGCGACCGAATCGACGGCCGTGGCAGCCCAGGCCGTCCGGCTCACCCTCGGCAGCGACGCCCGCACCGGCCCCCTCGCGAATCTGCCCATCGACCAGGCCGATCCGACCACCTCCGCCACCCGCACCAAGACCCCGGCCACGTCCACCACCCCGCCCGCCCCGGTCTCGGCCACCGCCCCCGGCTCCAACGCGCCCGAGGCCACCGACCTGTCGCAGATGGACACCGGCGGCATTCCCTGTGTGAGGTAACCGAATTCGCGCGTGCCCCGGGCGCGGCGGGCGTAGCTTTCTTGGTGCAGGCCAGTTTCGAGGGGCGAACATGAACGATCCGCGACGCTATGTGATCATCGGCGGCGGGCTGGCGGGCATGGCGTCCGCGGTCTGGCTGGCCGAGGCCGGCAAACAGGTCACGCTCCTGGAACGGCGCGGGCGGCTCGGCGGGCGCACCCACGCACTGGAGGTCGCTCCGCTGCGCGACATTCCCGACAACGGGCAGCATGTGATCGCCAGCGGCTACGTGCATCTGTTCCGATACCTGACCAGTGTCGGCACCCGTCAGTACGTGACCTTTCCGCAGCAGGGCGTGCTGCGCTGGCCCGGCGGGCGCACCGCGACCATGGGCACCACCGGTTTTCCCGCGCTGCGCGCCCTGTTCGGCGCCCACCCCGACGCGACCACCCGCGATCGGCTGCGCGCTGCGACCGCCACGGTCCGGATGGGCTGGCAGTGCCTGCGGCAGCCCGGCGACCTCGCCGACCTCACCACCGACCAGTGGTTCCGGCGGCTCGGCATGCCCGACACCGCGCGGGAGGCGCTGTGGGACTGGCTGGCGCTCGGCATCGCCGCCGAACCGGTGCGGCAGGAGTCGGCCAAGGTGTTCGCCGACGTACTGGCCACCGGAATCCGGCTGGGCGTCCGGCATTTGCGGCCCGTCAGTATCGGCTATCCCACCACCGACCTCGACACCCTTTTCGTCTCCGGCGCGCAGCGGGTGTTCGACCGGCACGGGGTGGAGGTGCGCTACCGGGCGGTGGCCCGGCGCATCCGCATCGAGGACGGCGCGGTCACCGGCGTCGTACTGGCCGACGGCGAGGTACAGCCCGCCGACGCGGTGGTGTGCGCGGTGCCCAACTCCTACATCGGCGGCCTGCTCGACGAACTGCCCGAACACGACCGGATCTATTCGGCCGCCGACAAACTCGGCTACACGCCGATCGTCAGCACCAACCCGTACCTGGACCGCCCGCTCGGCACCAAGGCCGCCATGGAGGCGCTCATCGGCGGCGCGGGCGTCATCGACGAGGTGTTCGACCGGCAGCGCATGCACGGGCGCGGCACCCTCGACGGCTGGCTGTACTGCCTGACCACCAGCGGCGCCTACGAGCAGATCCACAAACCGCACCATGCGGTGGTGGACGAGCAGATGGCGCTGCTGCGGCGCTACTACCCGGATGCCGCGGATGCGAAAGTGCTGCACGCGCAGGTGGTTCCGATGCCGCGGGCGACCTTCTCACAGGTGGTCGGCACCGATGGGCTGCGGCCTGAACAGCGCACGTCGGTGCCGACGCTGGTGCTGGCGGGGGATTGGACCCGAACCGACTGGTCGGCCACGATGGAGAGTGCGGCCCAGAGCGCGGCCAAGGCCGTCGAGTTACTGCTCGCCCTGCCCTCCGCCCGGCAGATCGAGGACCGTTCGGGCAGTCGCCGTTGACCCCCTCCGCCGAACTCGCCCGCAGCCCGATCCGACAGCGCCCGACCCTCTAGCCCTGCGTCTCGGCAATGCTCAGGTATACGACCATGATCGTGAACAGGAACCACGCCGCCCCCTGCCAGATCGGCCACGCCCGTTCCGCCCGCCACGCCCGGAACGCGATCACCAACGCCCCGATTCCCCCGAACAGCAGAATCCCACCCGGCACCAGGCCCACCACGACCCGTGAGGTCCCGTCACACAGACTCGACCCGGCATTCAGACACGCAGGCCGAGCAGCCGCCCACACCAGCGAGATCACCGCCGCGACCGCGGTCCCACCCAGCACGCCCAGCACATAGGTGGTCGCATGCCGCAACATCGACGGATCGTTCCACCGCTTCTCCACGTCGTTCACCATGACCCCACCTCCTGACACGCCGGACCTCGCCGATACCACCATCGTCGTCCTACCCGCCGCCCCTCGCCACGTCGAGCCCACAGCATGAGGCCCCACCGGTGTCGTAGCGATCACACGCGAGCAGGCCACCACAGGACAGATACTGGCCCTGCGCGCGGAACCGGCACACAACGCCTGAACCGTCGATCACCGCGCGCCGCATCAGCCCGGGGTCCGAGATGGTCCCTGCCCGTTGATCTTCCACGCCTCCGCGCCGAGACCGTGACCTGACGTGGAGGTGATCCAAGTCACCGGTGGCCGCTATCAGGGATTCGGGGGCTGCCTCGTTCAGGGAGCATGCGAACCAGACAGGAGCGAACCATGCAGCACCGCATCGTCGTCCTCGGGGCCGGATACGCCGGAGCCTTCTCCGCCGGAGGTTACCCGCGCCACCCGCAGCGGCTGACCACGGCGTGCCCGGCGCCGCCGAGCATGCCTTCCACGTGGCCGCGCCAGCAATGGCAGCGGCAGGAGCACGGTGCCCCACTGATCGAATCGTGGTAACCGCCTGCCCGACACCCGATCTCACGTTGATCGTCAACTCCCGTCGCATTCGGCAAGCCGATGATCGGGAAGCATGGTTGCGAATCCGATTCGCGGACAACACCTCTGCGCCGCCTGCGGAGCGGATCCCGGGCGTGTGGAAACCGCACCGATGACCGAGAAGCTCCGGGCCCACTTCGTCGCAGCGGCCGTCGGCGCCTTCCCGGCGGTCTGCACACCGGCATCCAACCAGGCGGGACTATCGTCTACCGGCTTTGAGTAATCGTGGGTGCTATCCGGGTAGCCCGCCTCGGACTGCGCATCATGCGGCAGATCAGCGTGTGGCTGGGTATTGGCAGATGTCGAAGTTGATCCGCTCCGAACACGCACAACCATGAAGGAATTGGCGAGATTCCGGCGATTTGCAGCCAGTAGGGCGCGATTGCACCGGCTCTATTCCAGACTCGGCGTGATGGCACGCTCAACCGGCTTCGGACGGCCACGGCCATTTGATCTTCCGCCGCTCCGCCCCGCGCTGGCCGGGTCGGTCAACGCGGTACGTGGCGGTTGTCTCTACTCCGCAAACTCGGTTCGTTCGAACCACTCGTATACAGGCAGTCGGCCTTCGGCGGTATCTGTGAACCTTGGGGTGGTTTTGTAATGTTCGTAGCCGGCGCGACGCTCGATCTTCACCTCGAAACCGGGCGGCGTGATCGGGACGATTCGCGTGGGCATGTCATCTGGTCCACCTTCGATGAAACACTTCGCCGACATCATGCGCTCCTTTCGTTGATTGACGAGCTGAGCGGAATTCTATCGATCAGTTAATGGCGAGAGTGCCGCAACGGAGTACTACGGATACGCACTCTGCATTCGGTAAGAGCGGGCGATAGGAATCGCTGACACGTCGAACGGCTGGTGGTGGGCCGGAGGTTCAGCGGGCGTCGGCAGCGAGGCCGAGGCCCAGGGCTACGAGGACGGCAGCCAGGGCGCGTTCGATGCGGCGGCGAATTCCGGTGCGGCGCAGCCAGGTTCCGGCGCGGTCGGCGGCGAGGACGACGCCGACGCACCAGGCGGTGTCGATGGCCAGTTGGATGACGGCCAGGATCACGACCGTGGGCAGGACCGGGCCGGCCGAGGGTAGGAATTGGGGGAGGATCGTGAGGCCGAAGACGGCGGCCTTCGGGTTGGCGGCGATGGAGATCAGCGATGCGCGGAACGCGGCGGCGGGGGTGCGGCCGCCTGGCAGAGCCGCGGTGAGGGCGGCGCCGAAGGCGTCGTCGCCCCGGGATCCGCGCCAGGCTTGAATGCCGAGCCACACCAGCACGACCGCTCCGAGCACGTGGATGCTGACATTGAGCACGCGGTTGGCCACCAGCAGCGTCGACAATCCCGCGCCGCCCGCCAGCGTCCACCCAACGATGCCGATCTCATTTCCCGCCACCGCCGCCAACCCGGCGGCCCGGCCGTCCCGGACCGAGCGCTGCAGGAACAGCGCGGTGGCCGGGCCGGGGAGCGCGGCCAGAATCAGGCAGGCGAGTGTGAAGGCGGGAAGCACCTCGATCCAATGCGGCATCCGTCGATGCTGACACCACCCACCCGGCCCGGCCAAGCGGTTTGCCCGGACCGGACCGACTTGGCACCCTTGGGCAAGACTCGGCTCCGGACGCCGTCGCCTCGGCCGGCGATGGTCGGCCCGGTGGGTGGTCGGGACTACCTGACCGCGTCGGACAGGTAGTCCCGACCGCCGACATACAGGGTGTGGCCGAGAGGAGCCTCGAGGGTGGTGGCATCGGCGACGGTGGTGGCGAATTCCGCGACGGTGGGCAGGTCGCCCTGGTCGCGCCGGGCGGTGACGGCGTCGGGGTCGCGGCGTTCGAGCAGGCGCACGATGATGGTGCCGTCGATCATGTCGCCGGAGACGACGGTGAAACCGATACCGCGGGCGGCGAATTCGCCGGTCATGGCCCGCAGCGCGTCCTCGCCGGCGCGCTTGCTGGCGGCGATGGGCTCGTAGCCGGGCGGGACTTCACGGGTGGGGGAGAAATGGGCTTGATGACTGGTGACGAACACGATGCGGCCGCCCGCGGGCAGGTGCGGTAGCGCCAGCCCGGTCAGCCGGGTCTGCGCGTCACGGTTGAGGAGCATGGCGTAGCCGGGCCCGGCATCGCGTTCCAGACCGCCGGAGGCATTGAGTACCAGCACATCCAGGCGGCCGAACTCGCCCGCCACCGTCTCGATGAGGCTTCGTGCGCCGTCCGCGTCGGCGATGTCCGCGCCCGCGACCGAGGCGCTGCCGCCCGCGGCGGCGATCTCGGCGGCCAGGTTCTCCGCGCGTTTGCGCTTCTCCCGGTAGTTGATCACCACGTGGTCGCCGCGAGCCGCCAGCACCCGCGCGGTTTCCGCGCCGATGCCGCGGGACGCTCCCGTGATCAGAACGATGCGCCGCCGGGTATCCGTTGTCGCCATCCGCGACCTCCATCCACTGTGTTGCTTCTAATCCAGAAGCACTACATTGGTACTTCGAAATGAGAAGCGCAAGTCAGCCACCCCCTGCCAACAGCCGTGCCGACGCCTCGGCGACCCCGCTGCTGGACGCCATGGACCTGCTCGGTCAGCGCTGGATGCTGCGCGTGATCTGGGAACTCGAGCCCGGCCCGCTCGGCTTTCTGGAACTGCGTCGCCGCATGGGCAATTGCTCGTCGAGCATGCTGTCGGTGCGACTGCAGCGGCTGGTGGAATCCGGTGTGGTGGACAAGAAGCCGGACAAGTCCTACGAATTGACCATTGCCGGAGTGGAATTGGGCTACGCCCTGGAACGAGTGTGGCGGTGGTCGGAGCGCTGGGCGGGTAGCCTCGAGCGGGCAGGGGGCGAGGACGAGCTAGGAACGGGATGAAACGCAGGCTGCTCATCGGCGGCGCGCTCACACTGGTGGTGCTGGCCCTGATCTCCGTCGGGCTGTACACCCTGATGAACTCGCGCACCTTCCAGGTGGCCGGCCGCATCGTCCCGCGCGTCGACACCACCGACAAGATCGTCGCCCTCACCCTCGACGACGGCCCCAGCGAGCGCACCCCCGATATCCTGAAAACCCTTGCCGAAGTAGGTATTCCGGCCACCTTCTACCTCATCGGCAGTGAACTGGCCGCCCACCCCGACCTGGGCCGCGCCATCGCCGCCGCCGGCAACGAGATCGGCAATCACACCTACAATCACCAGCGTATGGTCTTCGTGACCCCCGGTTTCGTGCGCGACGAGGTGGAACGCACCGACGCCGAGATCGCGAAAACCGGCTACCGGGGCCCGATCACGTTCCGCCCGCCGAACGGCAAGAAACTCTTCGCTCTGCCGTGGTACCTGTCCCGCCACGACCGCACCACCGTCACCTGGGATGTCGAGCCCGACTCCGGCAAGTCGCCGAACACCGATCAGATCGTCGCCGAGACCCTGTCGAAGGTGCACCCGGGCTCGATCATCCTGCTGCACACCATGTACGCGACCGGCGCGCCCTCCCTGGCCGCGATTCCCCGCATCGCCCGGGCGCTGCAGGACCAGGGCTACACCTTCGTCACGGTGTCCCAGCTGCTCGCGCGCTGACCTTCAGGCCGCGCCCCCGGACCCGGTGATCCCGCGCCGCACCTCGCCGGCCGTGTGCGCCTCGCGCGGCACGGCTCGCGCCCGCGAGGAGTGCAGCTGCCACGGCACGCTCGTCACCATCACGCCCGGCTCGAACAGCAGTCGCGCCTTGAGCCGCAGCGAACTCTGGTTGTGCAGCAGGTTCTCCCACCAGCGTCCGACCACGTACTCGGGGATGAACACGCTCACCACATCCCGGGGCCGCGACTTACGCTGGCGTTTGATCTCTTCCAGCACCGGCCGGGTGATCTCGCGGTACGGCGATTCGATGACCTTCAGCGGAATCCCGACGTGGTAGGTCTCCCAGTCCTGGGCGAGGTGGCGAGTGTCGGCGTCGTCCACGTTCACGGTCACCGCGGTCAGCGTGTCGGGCCGGGTGGCGCGCGCGAACTGCACGGCCCGCTGGGTCGCCTTGTGCCATCCCGACACCAGCACCAGCGCGTGCACCCGTCCCGGCAGCGTCTCCAGATCGTCCGGGTCGATCTCCAGCTCCACCCGCACCGACGAATAGTGCCGGTGGATCAGCCACATCCCCACCACCAGGATCGGCATGGCGATGACCACCAGGTACGCACCGTGGGTGAACTTGGTGATCATGACGACCACCAGCACCACGCCCGTGAAGCAGGCGCCGAACGCATTGATGAGGCGGGCCCGGTGAATTCGCAGCCGCTCACTCCGGCTCTCGCCGGTCCGCAGCTCCCGATTCCAATGCCGGACCATGCCCGCCTGGCACAGCGTGAACGAGGTGAACACGCCCATGATGTAGAGCTGGATGAGCCGCGTCGTGGATCCGTCGAAGGCATAGATCAGCGTGCCGGCCACCACCGCCAGCAGGATGATGCCATTGGAGAAGGCCAGCCGGTCGCCGCGGGTATGCAACTGCCGCGGCATGTAGCGGCGTTGCGCCAGGATCGAATTCAGCAGCGGGAAGCCGTTGTAGGCGGTGTTGGCGGCCAGAATCAGGATCAGGGCCGTGGTCACCATCAGGTAGTAGAAGGCGATGCTGTGCCCGCCGAAGACCGCCGCCGAGATCTGCGCGATGACCGTCTTCTGCGCGTCGGTGTGGCAGTCGCCCTCGAATCCGATGAGGTCGCAGGTGTTTTCGACCATCCGGGTCTTGGTGATCATGGCCAGCGCCGTCACCCCGGAGAACATGGCGATGGCGATGACGCCCATGGCGGTCATGGTGCGGGCGGCGTTGAGCGCCTTGGGTTTCCGGAACGCGGGCACCCCGTTCGAGATGGCCTCCGCGCCGGTCAGCGCGGTACATCCGGAGGAGAACGCCCGCAGCAGCAGGAACGCCACGCCCGCGGTGGACAGCCCGACCTGTTCGGCGTGGATCTGATAGTGGGCGCTCTCGGCCACCGGCGTGTGCCCGAGCAGTGTCTGACCCAGCCCGACCACGATGAGCGCGAACACGCCGAGAACGAATCCATAGGTGGGAATAGCGAAGGCTCGCCCGGATTCCCGCACACCGCGCAGATTCATGGCGGTCAGGAAGACGATGAATGCGAGATTGACGGTTACCCGGTACGGATTCAGATCCGGAATGGCGGAAATGATGTTGTCCACTCCGGCTGCCACGGATACCGCGACCGTCATGACGTAATCGACCAGCAGCGCCGCCGCCACGACCAGGCCGGGCAGCGCCCCGAGGTTTTCGGCCACCACCTCGTAGGAGCCGCCGCCGGACGGATACGCCTGCACGACCTGCCGATACGACAGCGCGACCACCGCCAGCAGCACCACGACGCCCCCGGCCACGACCGGGGTGAGATGGAGGTAGGCCAGCCCGCCCAGGGTCAGGATGAGCAGGATCTCCTGCGTGGCGTAGGCGACCGACGACAGCGGGTCACTGGCGAAAATGGGCAGTGCGAGTCGTTTGGGCAGCAGGGTCTCCCCGAGCCGATCGCTGCGAAACGGGCGTCCGAGCACGAGTCGTTTGGCTACGTCGATCGGTGAAACCACGTTCGGAGCCTAGGGCGGAAAACCGGATGAGTCGGAACCCCATGCCGTAGGGATTTCGTAAAGATACTGAGCGGTCCGGTGCTTTCCCTTGCAGGTTCCGAGACTTGTGCGGTTGATCGAACAACCACCTAGACTGTCTGGGACGTGGTCGAGGTTTTATGGAGAGGTGACACGATGGGAGACCGGACGGTCGTCGCCGACGTTGCCGACGAGTTGGCACGCCGTGTGGCATCCGGGGAGTACGAGCCCGGTGGTCTGATGCCGTCCGTCCGGCAGGTCGCCGACGAATTCGACCTGAATCGTGCGACGGCGCAATTGATTCTGGGCCGGCTCGAATCCTACGGATTCGTGGACGCGTACCGCGGCAAGGGATTCGTCATCCGGGACGTGCGCGCCGAGGGTGGCGTGGATGTGTACCGCCGGCTGTTCCGGCTGTCCATGCCGGACCCGGACATGGCCGCGGACATGTTCGGCAATATCGTCGACGAGGAGCGCGGCATCGCGCTCGAGGCGCTGCTCGCCTACACCGGCGGCGAACGCGCCATCGATCCGGCGGTCCTCAAGGACGAGATCGACGAACTGGAAACCCTTGCGCGCGGCGCGGACCCGGATCCGCATCGCATGCTGAGCATCGAGCTGGGGCTGTTGCGCCGGCTGCTCACCGCGCTCGGGCACACGGTGCAGCGCGCGGTGCTCAACTCCATCGGCGAGATGGTGCTGGAGGTGCCGGAGGCGGTGCAGGCCTACTTCGCGGTCTCGCCGGACCTGCACGTGCTGGTGTGGCGGGCGCTGGTCGCGGTGTGGGAGTCCGACAGCGGGCCGAGTCAGGCGCAGCTGGCGCTGTTCGAGGATCTGTTCGGCATGTACCACCGGAAGGTGGTGGCGCGCTTCGAGGAACTGGTCGGGGCGGCCGGGGCCGAATCCGCCGACGTGGTGGCCGCGACGGCCTGAAGAGACTGGACCGATCCGATCACGCCCGTTTCAAATCCGACGGGTCGGTTTCGTCTCAGACAACCCCGCTTGGCAGAAATTATTGCCCGATCACGGCATTCATGATGGTGCCCGCGCTCGTCGCGATGATCCCGCCGACGAGCGCGCCGGCCACCTGCTTGGGCGCCTGCACGCCGCCGCCGCTCCACTTCTCCCAGGCGAAGCGGCCACCCGCATAGGTGATGGCCAGCACCCCTGAGAGCAGGACGAACCAGGTGAAGTACCGGACCAGCCGCATCAGCTTGTCCGCCACCGGCGGGGTCTCGGGGGTCGGATTGGAGATCTGCGCGTGCTGAAGCTGCGTCAACAGCTCGTGGGCGGCAATAAGAAACATCTCGGCGCTCTTCCGCGTGATGGCATGTCCATCTCCGGAGTACCCGCCGGACGTGGTGCCGCGCAAGGGAAGTCGTGCTCTGAAAGGTCATCGGGTGTGGACGCGCGAAAGCAATAGTGCGCGCGCCCGGTACATTCAGTCCACGTCGTTGTCCGCGGACAGATAGGCTACGGCCGCCAGATACTGTCGGCACGCGAAGTGCTGATCGTGCGCGCGCAGGATGGCGCGGGCCTGGCGATAGGTGAGGGTGCGCGGTTCGACCGCGCAATCGTTGGGAATTTCGTTCCGAGCTGCCACATCGGTGGAACGGACGAGCATCTGCGTCATGGGATGCCTCTGGCCGATTAGGGGATGATCCACCGAGTTTAGGATCCCGGATCGTACAGATGCAAGCACATCTGCACGCTCGAATCCGGTTTCCCCGGCTGAGGCCCGGATCCCCGCCGGCTCCAATCCCGCTGTCGGCCGCGAACTCTGGCGTCACGTGACTATTCGGACATCGAGTTTCCGGGAGCAATCGGACGAACGGGATCGGCGAGCCGGTATTGTCCGAAATCCTTCGCAACTTTGCTTGGCCTTTCGGTGAACCAAGATCAAACCTGTTGTGTTGCAAAGGATGTGCTCTTCCGAGGCCATCGATGCCGGGCAATCTGCGTGCTATCGTCGTGCTTGCGGTTGCAACTGTAAGTACACCTGATCGAACATTTGCAAGTACTGGGACCACCGTCTGCGGGCGGTACTGGCAAGGAGTCTGAAATGACGGACATCTCGGCAACCCCGATCGATCGCTCGAACCTGTTGTGGCGCAAGAGCACATTCAGCAATCCCAGTGGGAACTGCGTGGAGATGGCCCCCATGTCCGATGGACAGGTGGCCGTGCGCAACTCCCGCGACCCCGAGGGCTCGCTGATCGTGTACACGCGACCGGAGATCGACGCGTTCCTGCGCGGCGCGAAGAGTGGAGAATTCGACGACCTCGCGCGCTGAGCGGTAGCATTGGCAATCGGCGCGGTGGTTCGCGACAGACGGTTGTGAGTCCACTGACGGCAAACCCGAGCATCGGAGTGGACCCCATGATCGCAGAACCCGTTGCCCACGATCGGGCGGATTCCGCTGTCGCCGAACGTGGCCCGACCGCACTGCGCATCGCGGTCGGTAGCCAGCTACGGAAGCTGAGGGAACAGAGCGGTATTACACGTGAGGCCGCGGGTGATCACATCCGCGGCTCTCACGCGAAGATCAGTCGTCTGGAACTCGGTCGGACCGGATTCAAGGAGCGCGATATCCGGGATCTGTTGGCGCTGTACGGCGTTGACGATCCCGGCGAGCGCGAGCAGTTCCTCGAACTGGTTCGCAAGGCCAACCAGCCGGGATGGTGGCATCGCTACAGCGATCTGCTGCCGCCCTGGTTCGAAACCTATCTGGGCCTCGAGCACGCGGCGAAATCCATTCGTACCTATGAGGGGCAGCTGGTCCCGGGTCTGCTGCAGACCCCGGACTACGCTCGCTCGGTCGTCGCTCTCGGGCACGACGCGGATGGAGAGCGCCGCGTCTCGCTGCGCCGGCGTCGCCAGGAGCTACTCACCCGCGACGGCGCGCCGAGCTTCTGGGCCGTCCTGGACGAGGCGGTGCTGCACCGCCCCGTCGGCGGTCCTGGCGTGCTTCGCGGTCAGATCGAGCACCTCATCGATATGTCCAAATTGCCCAATGTGACCATCCAGGTGCTGCCTTACGCGGCGGGTGGCCATGCGGCTGCGGGAAGTTCGTTCACCATGCTCCGCTTCGCCGAGTCCGAACTCCCCGACATCGTCTATCTCGAGCAGTTGACGAGCGCGCTGTATCTGGACCGCCGACAGGATCTGGAGCTCTACCGTCAGGTCATGGACCAGCTGAGTGTGCAGGCGGAGCCGCCGGAGCGCTCGCGCAAGGAGCTGGCGCGGATCGCGTCCGAGCTCGACTGAAAGTCCGTACATACGGATAAGGGGCCCCTTACGGGGCCCCTATCAGCGTGCCGCCGACCTTGACGAGTGGGCCTGCGGCACGGCCGGATTCGGATTACTGCCTGATGAAACTGGAGGCGATACGCCAGAACGCCTCCGGCTGCATGGTGTGCAGATCCCAGTCGTTCACCATGGCATGCGCCGTGGTGACGATCCGCTCGATGTCGAAGTCATACCGAGTGGCCGCTCCGGTGGATTCGACCTGGCGGATGACGAAAGCGGTTGCCGTCTCACGTGAATAGGTTTGCTCCGGCTGACTTCTGTCGGCAAACCCGAGTCGGCTGAGGTTGATTGGCTGGTTCATTCGAACGCCCCTGACGCCAGGCCGACGGCTAACCGTGGGCGAAGAATCGCCGGTGATTCACCGCTCGGCTCTCTGGTTGTCCCCTTATTAGTGCCTTGCACGACGAGTCTATGACCGTGCATTGCGCAGATGCAAGTACATCTGCAACATCGAATTCCCAGCGCCAGAGTAGTTTTCGGGATGCTATGAGTTTGCGAAACCAGGGTTGGCAAAAGGTTGCTTTCGGCCCCGAGCAGGGCTTTTCCAGTACTTCCGATCGAAAGTTCCGGAGGGAATGGACTGTTCCGCTTTATCCAGGAATTTGCGGAAGATCAAACTTGGCCCTGACGGGCGCAAACACGGCCGGCGAAGCGCTCAAACTCGCTCCTGACGGGCCGCGTCCCGGCGCATCGCGGCTTTGATCCGGCGGTGCTCGATGACCATCAGGCCGATTCCGAAACGCAGGCACACCGCGCCGGCGAGCCCGAACAGGGCGCTCCAGCTGAGTGCGCCGTAACCGGCGGTGGTCAAAGTCAAAGCGATCGCGACGATTCCGGTCGCGGCCAGAATCGGTCCGGGGAGATTGTGGGTCTCGTCGTAGGCGGGCGGAGTGACAGGCATCGAGGCTGTCCTTTCTCCGGGTGATGCGGTGGCGATAACAACCGGGATACCCGGGCCGGTGTGGGTGAATCACACCGCGGGGGACCCGCGTTCGCTACGGCCGTCGGTGATCCCCAGATCGTCCAGCAGGCCGAGAAACGCGCGCGCATAGGGTGAGCCCGCCGTTTCGCGCCGCACCCGCTCCCAGTCGACCTGGGCACGCAATTCCCGCGCGATGTTCAGCAGCCGGGTGAAATCCACCCGCTGCGGATCGGACACGGTGAGTTCGTCCACCAGGAAGTCGGCGACCGTCACCACGGGCGCGGCGATCGAGCCGATGGGCAGTCGCTCGGCCCGTGCCAGCAGCGCGTCGGTGACGGGACGATAGTTGGGCCGAAAGACCAGGTCGACGCGAATGTCGCGGTCGTACAGTGTGGTCCGCTCGGTGTCGGCCGTCTTCAGCGGCGGTCGCAGTCCGGCGGCGGCCAGCAGGCTCAGCCCGCGTGTCACGTCCGCGGGCCGCAGCAGTACGTCGACCTCGGACTGCGGGCCGGTGACCGGTCCGCCGCGGGCGTACACCGCGCAGTCGCCGGTGACGGCACAGGGAATGTCGTTGTCCTGCAGGACGTGGACGGTGCGCGTGAGGGTGCCGAGCAGCCGGTCGATGGAACGGACCATAGTGATGGCGTACCCGTGATCTCGCGGGCTAATCCGGAACGTGCCGTGCCCATCCAGCGGGCCCTGGATTGAAGCGGTTTCCTCGCGTGTGTTAGGTCTGAGAAGTAGTGGATCGATCAACCTGAGTGGACGGAGCCGGTGTCGTGGTGGATGTGCCCGCGTATTTCGACGAGGTGGACGGCGGGTTCTTCCCGACGTCGTTCGCGGCCAGCCAGTGGTCCTCGGCGCAGGTGGTCGGCCCGGCCCTGACCGGCCTGCTGGCGCGCGAGCTCGAGCGCGGGCATGCCACCGACGGGTTCGTGCCGGTGCGGCTGACCGTGGACCTGTTCAGCGCGGCGCGCTTCGAGCACGCCACCACCCCGAGCGTGCGGGTGCGCGACGGCCGGCGGATCCGGGTCGCGGACGTGAGCGTGGTGCAGGGCGGCACGGTGGCCGCGCGCGCCACCGCGGTGCTGCTGCAGCCGGCCGAGCAGCCGCCGGGGGAGCTGTGGCGGCGCGAGCGGGAGCCGGAGCCGCCGTCGCTGGAGATCGCGCCGCCCTCGCCGCTGCCGCAGATACCGCTGTTCCACAGCGGGGAAAACTCGCCGGCGTGGAGCTCGGTGCCCACCGAGCACGAGAACAACCTCCGGAAACGCACCTGGCAGAACCCGATTCGGGTGGTGACGGGCGAGGAGCTGACCCCGTTCGTGCGGGTCGGCGTGGTGGCCGAGGCCGCCAGCATGATGACCAACTGGGGTGACAAGGGCATCGGGTTCATCAATACCGATATGACGCTGGGGCTTTCCCGTCAGCCGGTGGGCACCGAGATCGGTGTGGAGGCCGACAGCCACTTCAGCGAGCGCGGCCTGGCGGTCGGCGTCGCCACCCTGTTCGACCGGATCGGCTCCTTCGGCAGCTGCATGGTGACCTCGGTGTCCAATGCCGGACGGCAGATCAGCACCGCGCAGCTGGACATGGTGATGCGCCGGCGGATGTGAAACGGCAATTTCCGGGCACGGCACGGTCTCGATGTTGCGTCGAAGCGACGAGTCCGGAGTGCGGATCAGACTGTCCCAGTAGGCTCGGGCGCGCGAGAGACGAGGAGCTGCCCGGTTCGCCCGACAATTTCTGATCCGTAGGGGTTTTTGTGCTGTGTCGCCTGCGAAATATTGTTGGTGCCTTGATGATCGGGTGGTGCACGATCCTCGGCTACGGCGCCGCACCGGGATTCGCACAACCACCCGACAACGGAGCGCCCACGATCCCGCCCGGAATCGCCTTGCCCTCACTGCCCGAGATCCAACAGTGGATCGACGAGGTGATCCCCGCACCGGCCCTGAGCCCGGCTCCGGCGAACTCACCCTTGGTCGACACTCCGGACCTGACACCGGAATTGGCGGCGCTGCGGGCCGCGGCCATGCCCGCCGCCATCGGTGACTCCTTCGTCGACGCCTGGCCCGACGGGCTCGACGGTGTTGACCCGGGCGGCATCGTCGCGGTCCGCGATGTAACCGCCACGGCCGCACCCACACTGATCGTGCCGGTGCGGCAGGTCCTGCAACTGAAATACCGCACCAACGACTCTCACGACGAGGCCTCCTACGGCATTGTCAGTCTGGTGCTGCCGGTGGGTGATTGGACCGGGCCGGGCGAGCGGCCGGTGGTGGTCAACAACCTGCCCATCGACGCGCTGGGCCGCGACTGCAACCCCAGTTACACGCTCGCACACGGCTTCTCCCGGGTCTCCAACTTCACCGGGTATATCCTGCCCACCACCCAGCTGGCGCTGCTGCGCGGCTACGCGGTGCTGATCACCGACCACGAGGGCCCGCGCATGGCCTATGCCGAGCCCATCGTGGCCGGGCACGCCATCCTCGACGCCATTCGCGCGGTGCGCAATCAGCTCCCGGATGAGCTGGGCGACAGCAGGTTCGGCATGATCGGCTACTCCGGCGGGGCCATCGCCACCAACGGCGCGGTGAAGCTCATGTCCGAGTACGCCCCTGAGCTCTCCGAGGTGGTGGTCGGCGCGGCCCTGGGCGGCGTGCCCGCCGATTTCAGCCTGCTGGCGCACTCCATGAACGCCAATCTGGCCTCGGGGGTGTTCCTGGCCGCGGTCTTCGGCATCGGCCGCGAGCGGCCCGAAATCCTGGCCCGCATGAACCATCTGGCGCAGTGGGCGGCGGTGTCGGTGATCAACAGCCAGTGCAGTGAGGTGTTCGCGGTGCCGGGCGTGCTGCAGCTGCCCATCGACATCGCGGCCAATATCCCGGACCCGCTGAACAGCGATCTGGCCCACGAGATCTACCGCGTCACCCGCATGGACGGAAAGAAATCGCCTGTGCCGCTGTTCATCTACAACGGCGAGCAGGAATTCTGGGTGCCCGCGGTGGGCGCGAAGAACCTCTACGAGGAGCAGTGCTCGCTCGGGGTGCCGGCGGTCTACCGCAGCGTCTTCGGCGAGCACTTCGTCGCCGCGGCCACCGGCTATCCCGAATCCCTCACCTGGCTCGACGCACGACTGCAGGGCATACCCGCGCCCGACGAATGCTGAACGCGGCCAACCCCTTCCACGGCCTCGCGGCGGTGAAAGGGGTTCCGGGGAAAGTCCCTTACATCGGGAACAGGTTGTGCTTGCGCGGGTTGTGCTTGCGAACCGCGTTCTTGTCGCGGAGCAGGCGCAGCGCCTTGCGGATCTCGAGGCGGGTCGAGGAGGGCTCGATGACCGCGTCGATGTAGCCGCGCTCCGCGGCCACCCACGGGTTGTCGATGAGCGCGTTGTAGAAGTCCACCATCTGCTGGCGCACGGTGTCGCGCTGTTCCGGCGGGGTGGCGGCGAGGGTCTTCTTACCGGTGACGGTGACCATGCCGTCCGCGCCGATGACCGCGATGCGGGCGGTCGGCCACGCCAGGTTGATGTCGGCGCCCAGCTGCTTGCAGCCCATGACCGCGTAGCCGCCGCCGTAGGCCTTGCGGGTCACGATGGTGATGATCGGGACCGTGGCCTCGATGAGCGCGCGGAACATGCGGCCGCCGCGCTTGATGACGCCGAGCCGCTCCTCCTCGACGCCCGGCAACACGCCCGGGGTGTCGACGACATAGACGAGCGGGATGTTGAAGGCGTCGCAGAGCCGGATGAAGTACGCGCCCTTGTCCGAACAGGCCGCGTCCAGCGCGCCGCCCAGCACCATCGGCTGGTTGGCGACGACGCCGACCGGGCGGCCGTCCACGCGGGCGAAGCCGGTGATGAGGTTCTGCGCGGCGCCCGCACCGACCTCGAGGAACGCGCCGTCGTCGAAGAGCCGCAGCAGCACCTCGTGCATGTCGTAGCCCTGGCGGTCGGAGTCCGGGATGATCCGGTCCAGCTCCCGATCGGAGTCGGTGATCTCCGGTTCGAGGCCCGGGTTGATGATCGGCGGCTGCTCCAGGCAGCTGGTCGGCATGTAGCTGAGGTATTCGCGCGCCCACTGCAGCGCGGCGGCCTCGGAGTCGGCGACATGGTGCAGCAGGCCGTTGCGGGACTGCACGGCCGCGCCGCCCAGTTCGTCGGCGCTGATCTCCTCGCCGGTGATGCCCTTGATGACCTCGGGCCCGGTGACGAACATGTACGACTTGTCGGTCGCGACGAGCACGTCCATATTGACCGGGCCGTACACCGAACCGGCCGCGCACTTGCCGAACATGACCGCGACCATCGGCACGTAACCCGACAGGTCCTCCTGCAGCCGGCACATGGTGGCGTACCAGGCCAGCGAGGTCACGCCCTCCTGGATGCGCGCGCCACCCGAGTCGTTGATGACGACGACCGGGCAGGCGTTGTTGTACGCGAATTCCATGGCGACGCGGACGCGGCGGCCGAAGCTCTCACCGACCGAGCCACCCTGCACCGTCGACTCGTGGGAGATGACCACGACCGGGCGGCCGTCGATGGTGCCGCGACCGGTGACCACACCGTCGCCGTAGAGCGCGTTGGGCTGACCGGGCGAGCGCATGAGCGCGCCCATCTCGACAAAGCTGCCCTGGTCCAGCAGCATGTTGACCCGTTTTCGGGCGCTGGCAACGCCTTTGGCAAGACGCTTCTGGATGCCCTTCTCGCCGGTGGGCTCTTCGGCGATCTCCAGGAGCTTGCGCAGTTCCGCCAGCTTTTCCGCTGTACCCGTCATTACCTCGGTCTTGCCTTTCCGCCGACATCGGAGCGGGCTCGATCGCGCCCGTTTCGAGCCGGATCGCGGCTCGACCGCCCACGGTACCGTGCACTGCCGACCGCGAACCAATAAACGTGTCGGTAACCTATGCCGTGTTGTTAGCAAGGTCGGCGATACACTGCGGCCCGTGAGTTCACCTATGACTGTGCGAGCGGGGACGCCCGAGGTGATTCGGCCCGACCTCGACACCTTCGGGTTCTCGGAGTGGCGGCGGACCTCCATGGTCGGTGCCGTACTGGGTGGTTCGGTCGTGAGCAGCGTGCTGCGCCGCGGCCTGCGTCCCGCCAAGCGCAAGCGCGCCGCGGCCGAGGGCGTGGTGAACGGCTTCGAGACGCTGGGCCCGATGTTCGTGAAACTGGGCCAGCTCATCGCGTCCTCGCCGGGCGCGTTCCCGCGCGAGCTGGCCGACGCCTGCCTGCGCTGCCTCGATGACGTCCCGCCCTTCCCGGCCGCGGACGCCCGCGCCATCATCGAGGCCGATCTGGGCAAGCCGATCGCGGAGCTGTTCCGCGAATTCGACGACGAACCGCTGTCGGCGGCCTCCATCGCGCAGGTACACGCGTGCGTGCTGGCCGACGGCCGACCCGCGGTGGTGAAGGTGCAGCGGCCCGAGATCGCCCGGCGCATGATCGTTGATCTGCGCGCGGCCATGCGGCTGGCGCGCGCGCTGGAGAAGCGGTCGGAGAACGCCCGCGTCGCCAATGCCCAGGCGGTGGTGCGGGACCTGTACGAGGCGACCGTCGCCGAACTGAACTTCCTCATCGAGGCCGACAATCAGACCCAGGCCCGCGACCATCTGACGGCCTTCGGCGACAACACCAATGTGGCCGTGCCCGAGGTGTATTGGGAGTACTGCGCGCCGCGGGTGCTGTGCATGGAACGCATGCGCGGCATGCCGTTGGACCGCTTCGACGACATCCGCGCGGCGCATCCGGAACCGGAGCTGCTGATCCGTCGCCTGGTGAAGGCGTGGATGGAATCGGTTGCGGTGCACGGTCTCTTCCACGGTGACGTGCACGCCGGCAACCTGTGGCTGCTCGACGACGGCCGGGTTGCCATGCTCGATTTCGGCATCGTCGGACGCATGGAGACCGAGTGGCGCGAGTTCGTGCGGGCCCTGTTCTTCGCCAGCTCCATCGACAACGACTTCCGTCCGGTCGCGCGCGCCCTGCGCAAACTGGACCTGGTCTCCGACGACAGCGGCGACGACGCCACCATCGGCCGCCAGCTGGCCGTGGCCCTGGGCCCGGTGCTCTCGGGTAGCCTCGACCGGCTCGACCTGGGTGTGGTCTCGGCCCGCCTGCTCGAATTCGGCAAGCGCCGCGGCGCGTCGGGTCCGCAACAGCTGGTCATGATGGGCAAGCAGCTCGGCTACTTCGAGCGCTACGCGGTGGCACTGGCTCCCGGCTGGAAGCTGGGCCGCGACCTGTACCTGTTCCGCAATATCTTCCCCGCCGAGGTGGCCGCCAAGGTCGCCGAGGACGGCCTCACCCTTCCCGCCGACTGACAGCGTTCCGCGCTGACGGCCATGTTGCCGTCAGCGCGCGCTGTCGGCATCCGGTCAGCGGCGACCGTCATCGTTCTTCTCGTAGCCGGAAATACCAGCTCCGGCACGCCGACCTGATCACCAGCTACCCGGACAAGGCCCGCGACCGGGCCGAGCGCATGATGCGGGCGGCGTCGGTGCAGGCGCACGCGCAGGCCGCCGAGCGGTTCGGACCACAGCGGCTGACCAACGAGGAGATCGAGCAGCGGCGCGCGGAGGCGAAGGCGCGGGCCGGCAAGCTGCGGGCGGATCTGCCCGCACATGGCGCCCGGCCGGCCGCCGAACTGGGCGGGAAAGCCTGAGAGAAGAGCCAGGAAACGCTCAGGCTACGACCAGATTCGCCCGGCACTGTGGAGAACGGAAACAGTGTCGGGCGAGCGCGTGAGGTGCGGAATGGTCGAAATCGAGGTCACCGGAACCACTGTGACGCTGCACGTCACCGGCGCTCACCGTCTGCTCGCGCTGCGGGAGCACGTCAGCTTCGATCTGTCCCAGGTCACCGCCCTCGCGCCGGCGCCGGTGGATCTGCGTCCGCCGTGGGTGCGGGCGCCGGGCACGTTCTTCCCGGGCGTGATCGCCGCGGGCATCTTCCGCGGCAAGGGCCGCAAGGAATTCTGGGATACGCGCTTCGACGGTCAGGGCGTGCTGATCGATCTGGCGGGGTCGGAGATCACCCGCCTGGTCGTGGATGTCGCCGATCCGCAGCTCGTGTTGCGGCAGCTGTCCTCGGCGATCGCGGCCTGATTCGGGCGGCCGCGGCTGTGTGTATGCCGCTCGTGCCGCAAGCCTGTTCGCGTGGCGACGGCACGAGACGGGAGATGGACGGGGGACGTGGGAATTGGCAGTAGGTCGGATGGAACTGTCAGGGAGTGTTGCAGAGGAATCCACCGGCGGGAGGCGGGACCGGAACGATCCTTTCCGGTGCCACCGCCGCCGGGCCGTTGCCGGCGGGGCCGTGGGGAGCTCCGGGACTCGCGGGTGGCGTACCGATATCGCCCGAACCCCACGCCGCGGAGGGGTTCAGGGTGAATACGGTTGCACAAACGAACGCACCGACAAGCAGGCCGATGGCTTTCTTTCGTGTCATGGAATATGACGCTACAACCAGCTCAACGCAATTCGTGGCAAGCAACGTCGTCTCGGAATGTCGCGGACCTGCCGATCGTATGTACTGGGCTTTGAATTGAGCTGCGGCACAAGCAGACTAATTGGTCGGATTAATTCGCTCCCGGATTATCGGGCTATGGGCTGCTTCAGTGCACGTTTCGATCACGAACGGGCGTGTCTGCGGTGGATTCGTCCGATTCTGTTGTTCCCTGCCAGTCGGAGGACCGACCGGGAGGAAATCGAATGACTGTAGGGCCGGGTTCCAGGATCGCCATCACGGCGGCGCTCACGCTGGCGGTTTCCGCCGCGGTGATCGGCGCGGCGCCCGTCGGGGCGGCCGCGGGATCGTGCGGAGCGAGCCTCGGGGACTATCGCGGGGAGTTCGTCGCGGCGGAGGATCCCTCGAATGTGCTGAGTTTCGACGGTGCGGGCGGCATCGCATTTCGCAGTTCTCGCTTCGGGATCGGCGAGGGCATCTATACCGTCATTCCCACCGGCGGATTCTCGGCCACTTTGCGCCTGACGGACAGCGGCGAGGATGTCGCGCGACCGGGTAATGAGCGGGCGATGGTGAAGAGTACGGCGTTCGTCTGCCCGACGCCCGGTCCCACCGTCGGGAATTTCAGTTCCCTGGATCAGAGCGGCCGGCGATTCAACTATGTGCGGTCGAGCTGAACGAACCACGTCCGCTGTGGGACACGGGTTTTCGGAGTTCGGTACGCGAATGGCGTCACGGGCGGCCGAATCGGAGAGTGACGAGCTGGAAAGGCCGCAGGCGCAATCGAATTCCCCGGTCCTCCGGTGTCGCGCTCGGCTCGTCGGGTAGCGGTCGCTCCAGCAGATCGCAGCACTGGAAGCCGGTGTTCTCGAATTCGGGGGTCAGCCGCGCCGAGGCGCGGCCGCCGCCGGCCTCGTAGACGCGCACGATCACATCACCCGACCCGTCGTCGGCGAGTTTGACGGCGCTGGTCACGACGTCGTCGTTGTCGACGGTGACCAGCGGGGCGACGGGTTCGGCGACCCCGGGTGTGAAGGGCGGCAGATTGATGCGGTAGCCCGCCCGGACCGCGTCGGTGATCGAGGCGCCGGGAACCAGGGCGTGCCGGAAACGGTGGGTGCCGTGGTCGGTGTCTGGGTCGGGGAATCGCGGCGCCCGCAGCAGCGAGGCGCGCACGGTGACGGTGGCGCCCCCGTCCGGACGGACCGTGCGGGTGAGGTCGTGGCCGTAGGTGGAGTCGTTGACCAGGGCGACGCCCCAGCCGGGTTCGGCCAGCTGGATGAAACGGTGATTGCACGCCTCGAATTTGGCGTACTCCCAACTGGTGTTGGTGTGGGTGGGGCGGAAGAGGTGGCCGAACTGGGTTTCGGACGCGTACCGGTCGGCGTGGATATCCAGGGGGAACGCGAGCTTGAGGAATTTCTCCGTCTCGTGCCAGTCGACGGAGGTGGCGATCTCCAGGGCCGGGTCGCCCGCTCTCAGGGTGAGGGTCTGCTCGACCGTCGAGGACCCGAAGGATCGTCCGAGGCGGACCGCGACCGAGGCCGGTGAATCCGTCTCCGCCGCAAGGAAGTCGACGTCGATCAGATCGGTGACGGTATTGCGGTAGAACCGGTCGACATCCCACGCGTCCCAGGAGTTCGGGTAATCCTGGTGCAGCTGCAGCAGATTCGCCGTCGCACCCGGTGGCAGGGTTTCGCGATCATTCCGAATGTCGTACATCGACACCAGCAGCCCGCGGGCATCGACCTCGGCCAGCACCAGGCCGTTCTCCAGCTCGAACCCGCCGCCGGCCCGCTCGGTCACCGTGCAGTTCCGGCCCGTCTCCTCGACCGCCGCGCCGCCGGCGGGTATCCCGCGCCAGGCGTGTGGGGCCGGATTGAAGATATTGGGCCCGGACCGTTCACCGCCGAGCGCCCATTGCGCGCGCTCGATGATCGCCGACAGCTCGGCGGCGACCTCGGTGTAGGCGCGCTCGGCCTCCCGATGCACCCACGCGATCGAGGATCCGGGCAGGATGTCGTGGAACTGGTGCAACAGCACGGTCTTCCAGAGCCGGTCCAGTTCGGCGGCGGGGTACTCGGCCCCGACCCGGACAGCCGCGGTGGCCGCCCACAGCTCGGCTTCGCGCAGCAGATGTTCACTGCGCCGATTGCCCTGCTTGGTCCTGGCCTGGCTGGTCAGGGTCGCGCGATGCAGCTCCAGGTACAGCTCGCCGACCCACACCGCCGGGTTCGGGTATTCGGCCTGGGCCGCGGCGAAGAAGTCGGCGGGCCGCTCCCAGCGGACCGTCGGCGAACCCTCCAGATCACGCATGCGGGCCGCTTTGGCGATCATCTCGCGGGTGGTCCCGCCGCCGCCGTCGCCCCATCCGGTCGGTGCGAGCGACCGGGTGGCCCGGCCCTTCTCCTTGAAATTCCGTGCCGCGTGGGCGATCTCGCGGCCCTGCATCGAGCAGTTGTAGGTGTCGATGGGCGGGAAGTGGGTGAAGATGCGGGTCCCGTCGATGCCTTCCCACAGGAAGGTGTGGTGCGGGAACTGGTTGGTCTGACTCCACGAGATCTTCTGCGTCAGCAGCCATTTGGAGCCCGCCGCCTTGATGATCTGGGGCAGCCCGGCGGCGAAGCCGAAGGTGTCGGGCAGCCAGGCCTCCTTGTTGTCGATGCCGAACTCTTCGAGGAAGAACCGCTTGCCGTGCACGAACTGCCGCGCCATGGCCTCCGAGCCCGGCATATTGGTGTCGGATTCGACCCACATGCCGCCGGTCGGCACGAACCGCCCTTCGGCGACCGCCGCCTTGACCCGCGCGTATACCTCGGGCCGATGCTGCTTGAGGAAATCGTATTGTGCCGCCTGGGACATGGTGAAGATGAAGTCGGGGTCGTCGTCGAGCAGGGCGGTCATATTGGCGGCGGTACGCGCGACCTTGCGCACGGTTTCGCGCAGCGGCCACAGCCAGGCCGTGTCGATGTGGGCGTGCCCGACCGCAGAGATCCGGTGCGCCGAGGCGGTGGCGGGCCGCGCGAGCACCTCGGCCAGGCAGGCGCGGGCGGCGCTCGCGCCCGCGTTCACGTGCTGGAGGTCGAGGGCGTCGAGGGCGCGTTCGATGGCCCGCACGATGTCGTAGCGCCGCGCGGGATCCTCCGGCATCTCGTGCATGAGCTCCCCGAGCACCTCGAGATCCTGCACCAGCTGCCAGACCTCCTCGTCGAACACCACGAGATCCATCCGGCCCAAACGGTATCGGGGCTCGTGCCCGGCGGTCTCCCGATCGCCCAGCCCGGTCGGCCCGAAGAACGGGATGACCGGATTCGCCGCCGCCTCCACGTGCAGCAGCACCTGCTCACCGCCGGTCGCCGGGGCCGCCACCCGCACCCACTGATTGCGGGGATGCAATCCCTTCACCGGTGATCCGTCGGGGAGATACACCAGGCCCTCGCACTGGAATCCGGTCATGCCCTGGTCGAATCCGAGATCGATGATGGCCTCGACCGTCCGGCCGGCCCAGCTCTGCGGCACGGTGCCCTCGACCGTCAGCCAGCTGGTGCCCCACGGCGCTCCCCAGCGGGCGCCCGGTGCGGTCGGGGTTCGCGGCGCGGCCAGCCCTTCCGCGACCGGCACCGGTTCGCCCGGCGCTGCCCAGATCGAGACCTGTAGTGGTACCGATTCGGGATGGACTGCGGGGACGATGCGGCCGAGCACGCGCCCGAGCCTGTCCTCGATCAACCGGCGGTCATCGTGCATGACGGTGGCTCCCTCGAACGTGGGTCGGGACCGGCAAACCGTGTTGCGCCCGACTCTATCGGCCGCGGGGCCTGCCTGCCGGGATGATCAGGAGCGGGCGTTGGTGCTTTCGGTCCACTTCGCCATCCACGCGGTGTTCTCGGTGGCGATGACGGATTCGCAGGCGGAGACGAACGCGGGCCAGTCGCAGAGCCCTCCCGCGGCCCAGTCGTCGGCGAGGTTGCGGAGGCGGTGAGCGGCCGCGAGATAGGTCATGGCCAGGTAGTCGTAGCGCTGCGCGGTCAGGTAGGCGGCGATGTTCGCGGTGGCGGTCGTGAGGACCGCCACCCACGGAGCCAGAGCGGTGGGGCCGGAGGCCGGGGCCAGGGCTGCCGCGGCGGCGACCAGCGCGGTCGCCATACCCAGAGCGATCGCGAATCTGCGCCAGCGTGCCGTGCGCTGTGTGTACCGGCGGGCCATCGGCCGGTAGTAGTCGTCGATCTGCCCCTGAATTCGTTGCCGGACATACGCTTCCGGCGTCAGGGTGGCCGGCGGCGGGGTAATCGGCATCGCATCGGTATCGACAGAGGGCAGCAGATCGGCCACGGCGGCGACGATGTCGGCGACCTCGTGGCGTAGCGCATTCACATCGGTCCGGGCGCCCGCCCGGAATTCGAAGATCAACCGCTTGATGCCCTCCGACGTCGCGCGCGCCCGCGTCCACGCTCGCACGGCATCAGGCGTGAGGTACTGGATTCCGACGAAGGCCGCCAGAGCGAGACACACCGCGCCGACCGCCGCGATCCCGGTCCGTGCCGCGCCACCCGAATGCAGCACGGTCGTGGTCGCGGTCGTGCACAGCGCACCGATGGTGGTAGCCGCGAACGCGGTGATCCGCGCCTGATCGAGCCGGTGCTTCAGCCGGCAGGCCGTCCGGGACCAGCGCAGCCGATGGGCCCAGAGTTCCGCGACGACCCGGTCGTCTGCCGCGCTCATGAGTCCGAGTCCGGTGCGATCGGCAGGCCGGGGCAGGCCTTGCGGTACGGGATACCGGGCGACACCCACTCGTTCCACTCCTTGTGGCTCATGTTCGCGCTGAGCTTGTCGCACAACCGATCCGGCCAGACGGCTGGTCCGGGCCAGGTGTGGATGACCGCGTGGTCGTCTACGCCGAGCGGTGAGCCGATGGTCGCGAGCTGGTGGTCGTCAGGGCTGACGGCCAGCGCTTGGATGGCGTCGGCAGTGCCGATCATCGGTTTGCCGACCGGAAGGCCGGAGTTACCATCCCAGATTCGAACTGACTTACCGGCCCCCGCGATCACGTATCGGCCATCGGTACTGAACGATACGGCGTTGATAGCTCCCAGAGGATCTGTCATCGAGTCACTGATCAGCTTCCGTGAGTCGGTGTCGAACAGCCGGATGGAGTCGTAGCTCGCGGAGGCGATGCGCCGTCCGTCGGGGCTGAACGCGAGGACTGTCGACTTGCTGGTGTCGGAGAACGGATCCCCGATCTGACGATGGGACTGCGAATCCCAGATCTCGAGTTCGGCAGATCCACCGTTGGTGACGATGTGTTGGCTGTCTGGGCTGAACGCCGCGGCGCTGACCATCGAGTGCTCGTCGATCGGAGTGCCGAGACGTTGCCCGGTGCTCGGATCCCAGAGCATCACACTGAAGTCGAGCCCGAAGGTGGGCGATGTCGGGTCATAGGCGCGGAAACCCTCGGTCGAAAAGTTCTTCGGCACCAGGCCACCGACCGTGGCCAGCTGGGTTCCGTCTGGACTCAGCACCGATGTGGTCACCACCTTCTGCGCGTCGATCTCCCATTCAGCGACAGGCGCACCGGTTTTCGCGTCGAACGTTGCGAGCGTGTAGAAGAGGATCAGGTCATCGATAGTTACCGGTTCCCGATCGGTCGGCCTCCTGTAACCCATCTCCAGGGCAAGAATACGGTCACCATCGGGGCTGAACACTGCATTGGCAGGTAGAAAGGGGTCAGTCGAGATGCTCGTGACGACGGCTCCCGTGGCCGCGTCCCAGATGCGAATAACGCCGGGCATACTCGAACCGGGATCGTTCCGGGCGCCGGCGGATATCAAGCGGGTGCCGTCCGCGCTGTAGTGGACCGACATCACCGCGGTGTCGTCCGCCGCGATCACCGTGCCAAGCGTTGCGGCGGAATTGGCGTTCCACACTCGGACGGTCTCATCGCCGCCCGACAGCACCCCGTGCCCGTCGGCGGTGAAGCCGACACCCTTCACACCGCTGTGATGCCCCGTCAAAGGGGTGCCGACCGGCTGCCGGGACGCGACGTCCCACAGGCGAATCATGCCGTCCGAGCTGCCGGATGCGACAGTGCGCCCATCTGCACTGAATGCGATGGCTCCCAGGGCTTCGTCGTGACCGCTGAGCACCGCTCCGGCCGGCTGCAGGGTTGTCGCGTCCCAGAAGTGCACTAGTTTGTCCGAGCCGCCGGAAGCGATCAGGCCGCCGCCCGGAGCGACCACGACGGCAAACGCGGACTGGTCCTCCTGGTCTGGGGCTTTCGCGACCACCGCACCGGATTCGGCGTCCCAGAGTTCGATTCCGGAATTGGTGGCGGCGACGACCCGGTTTCCTCCGGGCAGGAAGGCGATCTGAAAGGCCATATCGGTCTTCGGTATTGTGCGAACCTGTTGTCCCGCAATGACATCCCATATCTGGATCGCGCCTGGGAACATGCAGGCGGCCACACGTTGTCCATCCCCGCTGAATGCCACCGACAAGACCGCCGCACGTCCTGTCTGGAAGGGACCGGCAATATGCGAACCGGTCTGCGCATCCCAAACCTGGACCGTTCCGTCATTGCCTGCGGAGGCGAGCCGGGTGCTGTCCGCGCTGTATGCCAGGCTGGTCACGGCACTCCTGTTATTCGAGTCGAATGGAGTGCCTGTAGTTCGGCCGGTGACTCCGTCCCGCAGTTGTACCCTTCCCGCGCTCGCCGACGCCGCATGTCGCCCGTCGGGGCTGACGGCAAATGCTGTGACGGAATCCTGTGCGGGCGTGTCGAATACCTTCACCTGGGCGGATGTCGTCGCCAGCGCGTCGAGGACCGCGCCGTCGTCGGGATGCGACCCGATCTGGCGCGCGGCGAGGATCTGTTGGATGGCTCGGGTGTCACCGCCCGGCCGGACCCCGGCGAGCATGGCCTGTCCTTCGGAGACTAGGCGCAGCGCGGTCGCTTCGTGGAGCCGCCGATCGGCCTCGTTCTGCGCCAATGTGGTTCGGACCGCGAAGAATCCGGCGACCAGCGCCGCTATGACGGTGAGTGCCAGTACCGCCCGCAGGATATGGGACCGGCGGCGGAGTCCGTCGGCGTAGGCACGCGCGTCGCTCAGTTCCTTTTCGTGCCGACGCTGTTCGGCGGCCATCTCGGCATCCTGCCGCTGCCGGGAAGCCGTGAGGAATTCGCGCGCACAGGCCAGTCGATTGGCGAATGCCGGTGTGGCCGCCACTTTTTCGGCCTCGCCGAGCCGGGCGCCCGACATCAGCCAGGCGGGGTCGCGTCCGCTGCTCTCCCATTCGGTGGCGGCCCGGTCGAGGCCGTCGGCGGTCCGCAGATCGGTGGCCTCCTCGCGCAGCCATTGGGCGAGTACGGGCCATTCGCTCAGCAGGCTTTCCAGCGCGACCTCGACGGTGGTCTCGCCGCCGCGCTCGTCCTGGACCACCAGTCGGTGGTCGACGAACGCGGCGATGAGCGGGCGGCTGGTGGCGGGCAGGTCGGCGAGGCGGGCGATGCGGCGCAGCGGCTGGTCGTTGTCGGGGGCGATGGTGGCGAGCCAGGGTACGAAGGCCGCACGCAACTCGGCCAGTTGCTGCTGCCGCTGCGAGTCGTCCTGGGCGAGAATCGAATCGATCTCCGACTCGACCACGTGCGCCATCCCGCCCATCGCCGTGTAGTCGGCGACGGTCAGTTCGCCGTCGGCGGCGTAGTCGAGGAACAGCCGCCACAGGGTCAGGGACAACAGCGGCAGCGGGTTCGCGCTGTCCGCGCAGTCGGCGAGCAGTCGTTCCACGAGGTCCTCGCGCACCGTGAGCGGACTGCCGGCCGCGGTCGCGCGCTGTGCCGGGCCCTGGACGACCTCGGCGAACCGGGCGGGTTGCAGGGGCCGCAGCTCGTCGAACACCACGCTCTTCACGGCCGCCAAGGCCGGTGAGGTCTGCAGCGGCTCGTAGCGGTCGGCCCGAATGGTCAGGGCGGCAATGATATCCAGGCCGTCGGCGACCAGCCGGGCGAGAATCGACTGGAACATCCCGGCCTCGGGTCCGGCCTCGCCGCCGAACAGTTCCTCGGCCTGATCCACCGGGAGCACGATCGTCGGCGGCACGGTGTCGCTCGACTCGGCCGGCCCGTCCGTCGCGGCGGTCTGAGCCTCACGCAGCCAGGTGGTGACCTGCCCGGGATCGGAGGCGCAGGCCGCCTTGACCGCGCCGAGGGTCGGTTGCGTGAGACCCAGCCGCTGACGCACCGCGAAGACCGAGGCGGCCAGGCCGACCGGACCGGTGACCGCGGCCCGTTCGGGCCGGACGATGTCGAGCACCAGGAAATGCCGGTCGTCCCGGCTCAGGCGGGGGAGTAGTCCCGCCCGCAGGAACGAGGACTTGCCCGTGCCCGACGGGCCGAGGATGACGAACAGATTCTCGACGCGGGAGGTCCGCATGCCGCGCATCATGTCCAGCCCGCGCACGATCTGCGCATCCCGGCCGAAGTACACGGCCGCGTCGATCGCCTCGAACGGCTCCCACCCCCGATAGGGCGCGCGCCGGGGATCATTCGACGGTGGCCATTCGAAATATTCGGCCCCGATGCCCGCTTCCCGCAAACCCCGCCACAGCCGCCGCAGTCCCTCGGTCGCGAATTCGACGGGCGGTCCCCCGGTCACGGCGATGGTAGTCGTCGGGCCGGCGGGGAACAGATCGCATTGCTGCCAGTCCCGGGTGGATTCGCGGCTCACGAGCGGCTCCAGGCGGGCGGCGAATATGCGTTTGTTCAGGTTCTCCGCGGTCCGGATCTCGGTGCGGCATTCGGGCGACGAATCCCAGTGCTCCGACATCAGGCAGATCACGGCCTCACACCGGGAAGCGGCGCGGACCAGCGCGTCTTTCCAACGGACCCCGGGCGCGATCCCCGTGTCGGGGTCCAGGTCGAGGAAGATCTCGTCGGCAAGATCGGGATTCTGCGCGACGAGCCAGGCCTTCAGCGCGATAGCCTGCCGGTTGTCCCGGCTGGAATGGCTGAGGAAGATGCGCGCCATTCCCTGAGTGTCGCCACCTTCGGCGGCCGCGTCATGAGTACCGCATTACTCGGACCCAAGGTGATATCCCGCGTATATACGAAACTCGGCGACCCCGAGGGTGTGAAATCGCCGCCCGGAAGAATGCGGCTACCTCCCGGAAATCGCGATGCCGACCTGATCAGACCGTCGGCGCGGACCGATAGGGGACGGCGGCGACCTGGCGGGCGACGCGCAGCAGGGGGACGATGAGGATGCCGGCCAGGCGGGTATAGGGCCACACCGCGATGATCAGCACCACGATCAGTCCGCGCACCTGATAGAGGAGCGGGGCGTGGTCCATGACCGCCGATTCCGGATGCAGGGCGATCACTGAGCGCGCCCACGTGAAAAGTGTTTCGGCGGTGCGGTATCGGCTGTCGGTGGAGCCGCCGTCGAAGGTCACCAGGACCGCCGACAGGAGCGCCGCCGCCAGCAGCGGCAGGGTGAGGCGATCCACCGGCGTGACCCGATGCCGGACATCGGCGGAGATCAGCGGCGGAATCAGGATGAGCGCGACCCCTGTGATCGTGACGGGCACCGCCACGATCTGAATCGCGGCCAGCATCAGCTGGATTCCGTGGTCGGGTCGCGAATGCGGCCCGGACGCAACCATTTCCACGACCCGCACCACGAACACGATCGGGAACCCGGTGCGCACCGCCGCGATTCCGGCCCGCTGCGCGCGATCGAGGTGCGGTCCGTACAGGTACCCGCGGAACCCGTCCCGCCGATACCGCCACACATGTCCGGCCACGCACGACACGAGGGCGGCGTAGGGCAGCGCCACCCACAGCGCGATCATCATGCCCACATCCCACAGAGTCATTTGCCGTACTTGCTCGACGAGCAACCTTCGCACGCCCGACGCCTGCAGAGAAGTGTCGATTCGTGCCAACTCGGTGTTCCAGCGCGACCCCGGTTACGGCCAGAGGTGAGACATCATGTACGGGTATCGAACTGGCCGGTAGTCGGTGAAGGTGATGTCCCGGACATGGCTGAAATCCGACCACAGCAACCGGCCGCCCGGGAGCCGCACGGGAAGACGCACCCGCCTGCGGACCTGCCGTAACTCCGCCTCGGAGGCGGGGCGTTTCGCGCTCACGGTGCCGTAGAGGCGGATCCCGGGCGGGGCCGGGAAGCGAGCGGTCAGCAGGGACCGGAACCAGAACAGCGGACCGCTGTCGACGGCCATCAGGCACACCCGGGAATCGGTGTCCAGATTGCAGGCCAGCGCCTCGGTGTACTGATCGAAATAGAACCCGGTCGCGGTGTCGCGCAGGAAGACCGTCCCGATGGGCGTGACATGCGGTGAACCGTCGGCGTCCACCGAGGCGATGGCGCAGTGCCCGGCGCGGGATACGGTGTCGCGGACGCGATCCCAGTTCTGTTCGAGTGTCACGGTTGATCCTGACCGGTTCGGGCGGGTGGGGCGATTCGAGGGTAACGGGATTCCGGTGAGACAAGTGAGGGCGGCGTGCCGCAATTGCCGGGACAGCGGCGGGGGCGTGGCGCATGATGGCGGCATGGCTTCAGACGCGGCGCGGCGTGCGGTACTCGGAATAATTTGTGACAGCTTTGCGCCGGGGGACGGGGGTGATCTGCCGGCGGCCTCCGCACTGGGCGTGGTCGACACCGTGACCGAACTGCTCGGGCGCAATCCGCGGGCGGCGGAACGGCGGCAGTTCGAACTGCTCATGCGAGTGTGGGATTCACGCCTGTTCGGTGCGCTCAATGGCGCGGGCTGGCGGAAATTCTCGCAACTGAGCCCCGAGGACCGGGAGCGCTGGCTGCTCGGCATGGCCAATTCGCGGCTCGAACAGAAGCGGGCGCTGTTCCAGGCGTTGAAGGGCGCGGCGGTCACCTCCTACTACCTGACGCCGGGGCCCACCGGGATCAACCCGGTGTGGGATCGGATCGGGATTCCGCCCGCGTTCGGTCCGGTCGAGGGCGCGCGGCGTGGGCTCAGCCCGCAGCGGCCCGATGCCGACACCACCGTGAGGTGCGATGTGGTCGTCATCGGGTCGGGCGCGGGCGGCGGAACCGCCGCGGCGGTGCTGGCCCGGGCCGGGCTCGACGTGGTGGTGCTCGAACGCGGCGAGTACTACGACGATCCGGACTTCGGCATGGGGGAGAAGGAGGGCCTGCTGAAGTTGTACGCCCCCGGCCCGGCCGCCACCGCCGAAGGCCAGCTCGGACTCGTCGCGGGTACCGCACTGGGCGGCGGCACGGTGGTCAACTGGACCACCTCCTTCCGCACCCCGGACGATGTCCGCGAGGAATGGGCCGGACTGGGCGCACGGCAGTTCGCGGAGCAGGAATACACCGACTCTCTCGATGCGGTGGTGTCGCGTCTCGGGGTCACCATGGACCACTCGCCCGCTTCGCACCGTGACGAGATCCTCGAGCGCGGCCTGCGCAAGCTGGACTGGCACGTCGAGCCGCTGCCCCGCAATGTGACCAACTGTGATGCCGGAATCGAATGCGGGCGTTGCGGTTTCGGCTGCCGCATTGGCGCCAAGCAGTCGGTGGTCAAGACCTGGCTGGCGGACGCGGCCGAGGCGGGAGCGCGCCTGTTCGTCGGCACCGACGTCCGGCGCATCGTCGTCGAGAACGGCAGCGCCACCGGCGTGGAAGCGGTGACGGCGGACGGCCGTTCGGTGTGGGTGCGCGCCCGCGCGGTCGTGGTCGCGGCCGGGGCCGTCCAGACCCCCGCCCTGCTGCGCCGCTCCGGGCTGGGCAACCGCGCCATCGGCGACTTCCTCCGATTGCACCCGGCCACAGCGGTTTTCGGCGTCTTCGACGAGGACATTCGCCCGTGGGAGGGCGGTCTGCAGACCCGCTACTCCGAGCAGGACCACGATCTCGACGGCAACGGCTACGGTGTCATCTACGAGACCGGCCCGATGACCCCGGGCATGTCGGTGGGCTTCCAGGCGTGGACCGGCGCGGCCGCCCATCGCGACCGCATGCTGAAACTGGCCAATACCGTGGCCGTGGGCGTGATCACCCGCGATCGCGACCACGGCTCGGTCGAGACCGACCGCAAGGGCGAAGCGGTGGTGCGCTACCGCCTCTCCGCCCGCGACGCCGCCCACATGCACACCGGAATCGTCAATGCCGCAAGCATTCTGGAGGCGGCGGGCGCCCAACGGATCTTCTCCGGTCACCAGGCCGGCGTCGCCTACGAGCCCGGCGTACAGGGCTCGCACGAGGAGTTCACCGCGCAGGCCGCCGCGGCCGGGTACGCGCCGGGCCGCTGCTCGATGGGCGCGCTGCACATCATGGGCTCGGCTCGCATGGGCGGCTCACCCGCGGATTCGGCCACCAATCCCGACGGCGTCACCTGGGACGTCCCGAATATCGTGGTGGCCGACGGCTCCTGCTTCCCGACCGCCTCCGGCGTGAACCCGATGGTCAGCATCGAGGCCATCGCCCACATGAACGCCACCCGGCTGGCCGCGCGCCTGACCTAGCTGGATCCGCCCGACCCGGACCGATCCGACTGCGCGGCAGACTGTTCCAGTGCCGCGCCGAAGGCGCCGACGATCACCCGGCGGATCTGGCCGACGGCCCGGTCGATCGGGCCCGTCGGCTGGAACAGATGGCTCAGGGCGAGCCGCACCAGGACCTCCGACATCGAGGTCAGCTCGATATCGCTCATGTCGTCGAGGCCGTACTGCGTGCGCAGCGCGCCCGAGACCGCGGTGATCGCGCGACCCAGCACCGGTTCGGTCTCGGTCATCAGCACCGGCAGCAGGGCGGTGTCGGTCTCCGACCGTCCGGCCAGCACCGCCTTGAGCAGGGTGTTGTCGGCGCCCGTCCGCAGCGTGTAGTCGACCGCCTGCGTCATGCCGGCCGCCACGTCCGCGGGATGCGCGGCCAGGCTCTCGGCGATGCCGACCAGGAAGATGTCGACCTCCTGCTGGATCACCACTTCGGCCAGCTCGTGCTTGTTGGCGAACTCCTTGTAGAGCACCGGCCGACTCACGCCGACCTCCTTGGCCAGCCGCGACATGTTCACCGCACCCCAGCCCTCGGTGATGACTATCCGCCGGCCCGCGTCGACGATCCGCTCGCGCAGCAACTGCCGCATCTCTGTCTGGAAGTTCGGCGCTTCAACCACGTCCCGATGGTACATGAGCTCAACTTTCGTCCCGTCATTGACAGACTGGATTACAGTGTATCTAATGAATACAGATCTTCGGAAAGTGTAAACGCAAGGAGTACGGCAATGACGACGTCTCGTTCTCGAGTTGGGCGCGGCCGGGAGCCCGAGGCTTCGGCCCGCCCCGAGTGGCGTGACCGCAAGCGGTATCTGTGGTTGGTCGGTCTCGTCCCCCCGACCGCCCTGTTCCTGGCGCTGGCGCTGGTGTGGGCGTTCAACCAACTCGGCTGGTCGGTCGTCGCCCCGGTGTGGTGGTGGATCGGCCCGCTGCTGTTGTACGGGCTGCTGCCGGTGCTGGACCGCTTCTTCGGCCCGGACGGTCAGAACCCGCCCGACGAGGTGATGGAGTACCTGGAGAACGACAAGTACTACCGGTACTGCGTCTACGCCTACATTCCCTTCCAGCTGCTGAGCCTGACCGTCGCCTGCTACCTGTGGACCGCGAGCGACCTGTCCTGGCTGGGCATCGACGGCGGCCTGGGGGTCGTCTCCAAGATCGGCCTGACGCTGAGCATGGGCGTCATGGGCGGCGTCGGGATCAACACCGCGCACGAACTCGGCCACAAGAAGGACGAGCTGGAGCGCTGGCTGTCGAAGATCACGCTCGCCCAGACCTTCTACGGCCACTTCTACATCGAGCACAACCGCGGCCACCATGTGCGGGTGGCCACGCCCGAGGATCCGGCCAGCGCCCGCTTCGCCGAGACCTTCTGGGCCTTCCTGCCGCGCAGCGTGTGGGGCAGCCTGCGGTCGTCGTGGGAACTGGAGGCCAAGCGGCTGGAGCGACTCGGCAAGAGCCCGTGGACGATTCGGAACGACGTGCTCAACGCCTGGCTGATGTCGGTGGTGCTGTGGGGCGTGCTGGCCGCGGTGTTCGGCCCGGCGGTGCTGCCCTGGCTGGTGATCCAGGCGATCTACGGCTTCACCCTGCTGGAAACGGTCAACTACCTCGAGCACTACGGCCTCCTGCGGCAGAAGACCGCCGGCGGCCGGTACGAGCGCTGCACCCCGGAGCACAGCTGGAACTCCGACCACATCGTCACGAACATCTTCCTGTACCACCTGCAGCGGCACAGCGACCATCACGCGAACCCCACCCGCCGGTATCAGACGCTGCGCAGTATGGACGGCGCGCCGAACCTGCCCAGCGGCTACGCGAGCATGATCTCGCTGGCCTACTTCCCGCCACTGTGGCGGCGGGTGATGGATCACCGTGTGCTGGAACACTATTCGGGCGATGCCGGCAAGATGAACATCCAGCCCCGCAAGCGGGAGCGCGTCCTGGCGAAGTACGGGGTCGCGTGATGGCTTCCTACCGTTGCCCGGTCTGCGATTACGTCTACGACGAGGCGAAAGGCGCGCCGCGCGAAGGCTTCCCGGCCGGCACCCCCTGGTCCGCCGTCCCCGACGACTGGTGCTGCCCCGACTGCGGGGTGCGCGAGAAGCTCGATTTCGAACCCACCTCCACCTCGACAGGACACCACTCATGAGCACCGACTACAAACTCTTCCGCTGTCTGCAGTGCGGCTTCGAATACGACGAGGCCCTGGGCTGGCCCGAGGACGGCATCGTCGCCGGCACCCGCTGGGACGACATCCCCGACGACTGGTCCTGCCCGGATTGCGGTGCGGCCAAGAGCGATTTCGAGATGGTCGAGGTCAGCCGCGCGTGAGCGGTCGCACCGTCATCGTGGGTGCGGGCGTCGCGGGCGCGACCGCCGCCCGCACCCTGCGTACCGAGGGCTACACCGGTGAGATCGTCCTGATCGGTGCGGAACCCGCAGCGCCGTACCGCCGCCCGATGGTGTCGAAGGAATTGCTGGCCGGCACCGTCGAGGATCGTCGAACCCTGTTGCAGCCCGCCGAATTCTGGCAGGCCCACGACATCGATCTGCGCGTCGGCACCGAGGTCGAGTCCATTGCCCCCGAACCCGGGCTGGTCCGGCTCGCCGACGGCACCGCCGTCGGCTACGACACCCTGCTGCTCGCCACCGGCGCGCGCCCGCGCCCGCTGCCCGGCACGGCCGACGCGCCCGGTATCCATACCGTGCGGCACCGGGCGGATGCCGCGGCGTTGCGGGAGGCGATCCAGCGTGATGGGTCCCTGTTGATCATCGGCGCGGGCCTGATCGGCTGCGAGGTCGCCGCCACCGCACGGGGACTCGGGGCCGAGGTGACGGTGCTCGATGCCGGGGCCGCGCCGCTGGAGCGGGTCGCGCCCGCAGTGGTGGGCGACTACGTCCGGAAGCTGCACGCGGACAACGGCGTTGCCATCCGGACCGATGTCCGGCTGACCCAGCTGGCCCGCGACGGCGCGGAGGTCGTCGCGGTGGCCGACGATGACCGCACCTGGATCGCGGGCACGGTGCTGGTGGCGATCGGATCTGTCCCGGACACTCGGCTCGCCGAGGCCGCCGGCCTGGCCGTGGCCGATGGCATTCGGGTCGACGAGGGCTACCGGACATCAGCGCCCGGGGTGTACGCGGCCGGTGACGCGGTCAGCCGATTCGATCCCGGGACGGGGGAGTATCGGCGCGAGGAGCATTGGAACAGCGCGCAGGCGCAAGGGGCCGCCGCCGCCCGCTCGATGCTCGGGCTGCCCGCCGCGGTCGCCGAGGTGCCGTGGGGCTGGTCGCTGCAGTACGGCAGGAACGTGCAGTTCGCGGGCGTGATTCAGGCCGGCGATGACCTGGTCGTGCGGGGTCGTGTCCAGGACGGCGACGCGACTGTGCTCGCGCTCCGCGAGGGTCGTCCGACGGGCGTGGTGGCCATTGCCCGCCCGGCCGAGTTCCGGGCCGCCCGGGACCTGATCGCCCGGGGCGGGCCGGTGGACCCCGCCGCCTGCGTCGACGAATCCCGGCCGCTGGCCGAGGCGCTCGTACTGTCCGGACAGTCGTGAGGGCGGACGCCCGCAGTTGAGCTAACAGCCCGCAAAATCCGAAATGCCGCTGGACCATTCGAATGGTTCGGCGGCATTTCGCATTTGCCGACCCATTGCTGAAACCTGCTGGTAGAGCGTGCTATCCGCGCGGCGCGCGCATCATTCCCTTGCTCACGGACCCCTGTCAAGAGCGTGGCGATTTCCGTGAAGACTGACACGTCAGTCCGAAATGTGTATTACTGTCTCGGTCAGTCCGCGCCGGTCAGCAGAGGGACCGGTCGGCATCGACCAGCAGTGGGGCTGTGGGGTGGTGAACATTGGTCGACAAGGCTGTTCGGGGGCCGGAGCCGTTGATACGGCAGGCAATCGAATTCGTGCTCTCGGGGCTGCGGACATTCGGGCGCACCATTCAGCTGGCGATCGCGGCGTTCCGGTTCCTGATCGGCGATATCGTTACGCTGCGGCATCCGTGGCGTGACACGCTACAGCAGGGTTGGTTCATCGTCAGCGTGACCGCGATTCCCGCTGTGCTGGTGTCGGTTCCGTTCGGCGTCATCGTCGCGGTGCAGGTGGGGAGCCTGACCCAGCAGGTAGGCGCGAGTTCGGTCTCCGGCGCGGCCGGCGGCCTGGGCGTGATCCGGCAGGGCGCGCCCATGGTGACCGCGCTGCTGCTCGGCGGCGCGGCCGGATCGGCCATCGCCTCGGACCTCGGCGCGCGCACCATCCGCGACGAGGTGGATGCCTTGCGCGTCATGGGAATCGACCCGGTGCGCCGGCTGGTCGCGCCGCGGCTGGCGGCCATGATCGCGCTCACGCCGCTGCTGTGCATGCTGATCATCTTCATGGGCGTGTTCACCGGGTACGTGATCGCCGTCGGCTTCCAGGGCGTGACGCCCGGCTCCTACCTGTCGGCCTTCGCGGCCTTCGCCAAGATGACCGACCTGTGGGTGGCCATCGTGAAGTCGATCGTCTTCGGGGTCATCGTGCTCGTGGTGTCCTGCCAGCGCGGACTCGAGGCCGGCGCCGGTCCGCGCGGGGTGGCCAATGCCGTGAACGCGGCGGTGGTGATCGGCGTGATCGCCGCCTTCGGCGTGAATCTGGTGATCACCCAGCTGGTGTCGATGTTCGTCCCGACGCAGGTGGGCTGATGACACAGGTACCAGCCCGATACACGCCGCTCGGGACGGCGGGCCGGGTGATCGGCGCGAGCGCGCACGCGCCCATGTCGGTCCTCGAATCCCTGGGCCACCAGGCGACTTTCGTCTACGACGTGCTCGCCGCCATCCCGCACACCCTGCGGATCTACCGGCGTCAGACCATGCTCATCCTGTCCGACATCACCTGGGGTTCCGGGGCGATCATCGTCGGCGGCGGCACCGTCGCCGTGCTCGCCTTCCTCGGCATCGCGGTCGGCGGCTCCATCGGCGTGGAGGGTTTCACCGCGCTGAACATGGTCGGCATGGGCCCGCTCACCGGGTTCGTCTCCGCCTACGCCAATACTCGCGAGATGGCGCCCATGGTGGCGGCCATCGGCTTCGCGGCACAGGCGGGTTGCCGCATGACCGCCGAGATCGGGGCGATGCGCATCTCCGAGGAGATCGATGCGCTCGAGGCCATCGGCATCCGGCCGATGCCGTTCGTGGTGACCACCCGTGTGATCGCCGGCGTGATCACGATCGTGCCGCTGCACCTGCTCACGCTCATCCTGTCGTACCTGTCCTGCGCGACCGTGGTGAACGTGCTGCACGGGCAGTCATCGGGCACCTACTACCACTATTTCGACGCCTTCCTGCAGCCCGGCGACGTGCTGGCTTCGCTGGTCAAAGCGACGATCTTCGTGGTCGTCATCATTCTCATCCACGGCTACCAGGGCTTCTACGCCTCGGGCGGCCCGGAGGGTGTGGGCCGGGCCTCCGGTCGCGCCATCCGCGCCAGCCTGGTGCTGGTGGTCATTCTGGACATGATCCTCACGATCGTGATCTGGGGCCTGGATGTCGGCATCCGGATTTCGGGGTGAAACATGGCCGTGTTCAAGGACTATTCCGGCCGTAGCGCCGGTCCCTGGATGTTGCGGGCGCGGGGGCTGGTGGTCGCCATCGTCCTCGTCACCGTGACGATTGTCGTGAGTTCCTATGCGCGGGGCGCTTTCTCGGATCGCTTCGAGGTCACCGTCGATGCCGCGACACTGGGTGAGGGCCTGGCTCCGGGCGCGGAGGTGAAGTTCCGCGGCTATGCCATCGGCACCGTCGAGAAGGTCGAGACCGTCGGCTACGGGCATCAGCGCATCGATCTCGCGATCGAGCGCCGCCAGGCCGGCGCGCTCACCGACGACGTCAGTGCGCGCTTCACCTCGTCGAACGTATTCGGTTCCAGCGCCATCGAATTGGTGCCGGGCACCGGCGGCCGGAAGCTGCGCGAGCACACGGTGTTGCAGATCGGGGCGAACGCCACCAACGCGACCGTGGCCGGGGTTTTCCGCCGCGCCGCGCGCCTCACCCAGGTGCTGGATTCGGCGTCGGTGCACCGGCTGTTCGACCTGCTGCTCGACAATGCCTCGAGTATGGGCCCGGTGCTGCAGTCGTTCTTCGCGACCGCGAAGCTGCTGGCCGACGGGCAGCAGAACACCCTGGCCCACTACCTGCGCATCGGCGGCGACATGACCGGGGCGTTCCGGGACCTGACTCCCTCGGCCGGGCACGCCATCCTGGCCGTGCTCGAACAGAGCGCCTACTTCGGCGATCCGGAGAACCGCGCGCGCACCAACAAGGCCACCAATGGCGTGAACGACGCGGTGCTGGTGGGGCTGTCGAACCTGCTGCAGCAGAACAATCCGGATCTGACGAAGATCCTCGACAGCATTCTGGACCTGGCGGTGCCGATCAGCGTGTCGATCGGCTCGGTGGCCCCGGCCTACAACCGTGTCCCGATTCTGCTGCAGGCCATGGACGGCGCGTTCCCCGTGGTGGACGACCACGTCCGGCTGCAGCTCGACCTGATCGTGAAAACCATGCCGTACCTGGCCGATTCGCTGGCGGGAGGGGCGAAATGAGCGACATCACCAAGTCCGCCCTCAAACTCACCGTATTCCTGGTGATCGTGGCCGCCTGCACCACGTTCATCGTGACGGCGCTGCGCACCCCGATTCCCGGCGACAAGGTCTCCTATGACGCCGTGTTCACCGATGTCTCCGGGCTTTTCGCCGGCGACTCGGTGCGCATGTCGGGCGTCGCCGTCGGCAAGGTGGAGTCGGTGTCGCTGGACGGCACCAAGGCCCGCGTGCATTTCACGGTGGATCGGACGCGGCCGGTGTACGACAACACCAAGGCCGCGGTGCGGTACCAGAATCTCATCGGCCAGCGGTATGTCGAGTTGCTCACCGACGGGCAGCGAGGTACGAAACTTGTTGCGGGAGCGATGATTCCGGTGGAGCGGACCATCCCGAGCTTCGACGTGTCCAAGCTGTTCAACGGCTTCAAGCCGATGTTCGACACGCTGGATCCGGCGCAGCTCAACCAGTTCGGCACCAATCTGCTGCGGGTCATCCAGGGTGACGGCTCGGGCATCGGCCCGGTGCTGTCGGATCTGGACACGCTCACCAAGCACGCCCGCAACAGCGAGGCGGTGATCGTGCTGCTCATCAGGAACCTGGGCGTGGTCGCCGATTCGCTCGGCGGCAAGTCTCAGGCGGTCGGGGATCTGGTGCGGCAGCTCTCGGGCATCCTGCACCAGTTCACGGCCAAGACCCAGACCATGCTGAGCGCGGTCGACACCGCCGAAGGCGTGCTGGGGCCGATGGTGCCGATCCTGGAGGAGGGCCGCGACGCCTACGACACCGGCTACGGCCCGGTCGACGGACTGCTGCGGCGGCTGGTGCCGCAGACCGATCAGCTGACCCAGATCCTGGCTCTCACACCGCAATTGGTGGCCGGGCTCAACCAGTCGGTGCCCGGTCAGGGCTATCGGCCGCGCATCACGTGCTCGCACGGTGAGGCCGCGCTGCCGGCCGTGGCCGGGGTCATCCTGTCCACTCAGAAACTGGTGGTGTGCAACTGATGAGAGCATTCATCGCCTATGCCGGCGAGCTGATTCGCGACGTACTCGCCGGGCGCGGGGACCAGAACACCCAGTTGCGCTGGGGTGTGGCCGGAGTCGTGGTATGCGTCATCGCGCTGGGCATCGCCGGTGCGCTGTACGTGATCCCGTTCGGACAGCGCACCTACGTCGCCGACTTCAAGATCTCCGGTGGCGCGCGCTCCGGCGACGAGGTGCGGGTGGCGGGCATCAACGTCGGCAAGGTCCGGGCCGTGGACCTGGTCGGCGACCACGTCGAGGTCAGCTTCACGGTGAATCACGATGTGCGGGTGGGAGATCGGTCCGCGGTCGAGGTCAAGATGCTGACCCCGATCGGCGGCCACTACCTGGCGCTGTCCCCGACCGGGGACAAGGATCTGGCGTCGAAGCACATTCCGCCGGAGCGCACGGCCACCCCTTTCGAACTGAGTGCCATCCTCGACAAGGGCACGCCGGTATTCGGCAAGATCGACGCCGGGACCATGCGCGACACCATCGGGCAGCTGAATTCGGCGCTGGCGCAACAGCCGGACGCGCTGCGCGGGGTCATCGGCAACGCGAACGAGCTGACCGGGCTGCTCGGCGAGCGCACCGGCCAGCTCAACAGCGCGCTCACCGTGTCCGACGAATACATCGCCGCCGTCGCCGGCGACAAGGCGTTGCTGGCCGATTTCGTGAAACAGCTGGGCACGGTGGCCGACCAGCTGGGCAATCGCAAGGACGACATCGTCAGCATGTTCAACCTGTTGAAGCGGCTGCTGGTCGTCCTGCACCGGCCGATCATGGCCTACGGCGACAGCATCGAGCCGTCGGTCACGCAGTTCGAACAGCTGGTCTCCAAGCTGACCGCGGACCCGGATCGGATCGACACCGTCATCAACGGCATGCGCGATGTCATCGACCGGCTCAACGGGATGCTGGGCACCCAGATCAAGGTCGATCAACCGGCCGCCGGAATCCGGCTGTGCATTCCCTACGAAGGCAAGGCGTGCTGAATGAATTGGGGCAGAGCAGCACTCGTCGCCGGGGTGGCCGTGGCGGTGGTCGCCGCCGGCGTGACCGGGGTGTCGTGGGCGACTACGAAACGCGATCCGAAACAGAGCGTGTGCGCGGAATTCACCGACACCGTCGGCCTGTACAAGGGCAACAGCGTGACCATGCTCGGTGTCGAGGTCGGTACCGTGTCCAAGATCGAGGCCTTGGGCGACCGCATGCGGGTCACCATGAGTGTCGAGGATTCGGTGAAACTCCCCGCCGATATCCAGGCCGTCACCATGTCGAGTTCCATTGTGACGGACCGGCATGTGGAACTGACCAAGCCGTACACCGGCGGAACCCGCTTCGACACCTCGAGATGCATTCCCCTGGACAAGACCAAGACGCCGATCGGCATCAGCGAGGCGCTCGACGCCATCGGCAAGCTGGCCGGTGATCTGACCGGAGGCGGCGGTACCGGCGGCAAACCGGACACGCTGCTCGACGACACCTTGACCGCGGCGAACGATGCCATCGACGGGACCGGGCAGCAGTGGAATCAATTGCTGCAGCGGCTGTCCGCGGTGATCGGTGACCCCACGCAGAAGGACGCCGTCTTCCGCCGGCTGGTCGACAATCTGGACCAGCTCACCACCATGTTCGTGACCAACTGGCCGGACATGGCGCGGATGCTGAACAATCTGCGCGCCGGGCTCCAGCTGATCGGGGAGTTCTCGGCCGAATTCTCCGGCGCGGTCGATATCGCGGTGGAATTCCTGCCCGTGATCGCCCGCAATGCCGGCAAATACGATCAGCAGGTCTACGGCCTGCTCGATGCGGTACTGCCGCAGCTGCACACCGTCATCCAGCAGCACGAGGGCGATATCGATTCGCTGCTCAGCGCCCTGCCGCCGCTCGCCGCCCAGCTCCCGCAGGCGGGTGCGAAATGAGGCGACGGCTCATGAGACGCACCGCGATCCGGCTCGCGCCCCTCCTCACGGCGGCCACACTGGTCCTGACCGGCTGCGGGGTGAAGGCCACCGATATCCCCATTCCCGGCACCTATCCGTCCGGCGACACCTACACCGTGCGCATCGAATTCGGTTCGGTGCTGAACCTGCCCGACCGGGCCAAGGTGGTCGCCGACGGCGTCGAGGTCGGCATGCTCGACCACATCGATCTGATCGGTACCACCGTGGTGGCGACGGTGAAACTGCACAGCGACGCCAAACTGCCGAAGAACACCACCGCGGAATTGCGGCAGTCCACGATCCTGGGCGATATCCATATCGCGCTGGAGGCGCCCGAGAACGCGGACACCTCGTTCCTCGCCAATGGCGATGTGATCCCGATGGCGCAGACCATTCCCGCCACGAACGTGGAGGACATTCTGCGGGCGCTGTCGAACATCATCACCGGCGGGCGCTGGTCCGATATTCAGAAGCTGGTCACCGACGTGAACGCGGCGTTCCCGTCGGACCCGGCCGAATTGGACCGCATCAACGCGGCAGGGCGGGCGGCGCTGCACGACATGGCCTCGCACACCGACGATCTGAACCGGATCCTCACCTCGGCGCAGCAGATCACCGCCAAGCTGGAATCCGGTCGCGGGGCCGTGGATCGGATCCTCACCCTCGGGCCCGACCGGGCCGCCGGCCTGTCGGATGTGTTGCTGGCCGTGGTCAATCTGATCATCAGCGGGGGCCCGCTGGCCAAGAACGCCGGCGATCTGCTGCTGCCGCACGTCGGCGACTTCCGGTCGATCGTCTCGGTTCTCGCGCCCACCGCGGTCACGGCCGGATACGCCGACCTGACGCTGTCCGCCGACCTCGACGCCTTCCATACGCTGCTGAAGGAGAAGATCATTCCCTTCCTCAGCGCCCCGAATGTGAAGGTGGGGAACGTTTCCGCCGATGCGCAGGCCGACCAGCTGATCACCACACTGCGCTCGATCGGGATGGTGCCCTAGATGAAACTCTCACTCTCCGGGCCGGTTTCACTGGTCATGCTGCTGGTGCTCACCCTGGTCTGCGGCAGCTACATGGCCGTTGGGGTGCTCGATCTGGATCCGCGCCGCCAGCACAACACCGTCACCGTGCTGCTGGACAGCTCCGGCGGCCTGATGAAGACCTCCGAGGTGACGCTGCGCGGCCTGCCGATCGGCAAGGTGCGCGATATCGGTGCTACCGGACGCGGACTGGCCGTCACCCTCGAATACGACGCGAGGTACCGGATTCCCGTGGACAGCGTCGTGCAGATCGCCAACTTGTCGGCGGCGGGGGAGCAGTTTCTCGACTTCCGGCCGAGCGGCACCCAAGGTCCGTACCTGCACGACGGCAGTGTGGTGCCGAACCGGCAGGTCAGGATCGCGACCACGGTCGGCGACGCGCTCGCGAAGCTGGACGCGCTGACCGCGCAACTGGATCCGGCGAAACTGCAGAACCTCGCCACCACGGTCGCCGCCGGATTCGAGGGCCGCGACGCCGATGTCGCCAATCTGACCAAGGCGCTGGTCGATACCGCGAACCTGTTGCGGGACAAGCACGATGCCATCGCGCGGCTGTACTCGAACGTGCAGAACCTCGGCGACAAGTTCGACGGCCGCGCCCCCACTCTCAGCGCGGCCGCGGGTGACATCGACAGCGCGCTGCCGGAGCTGCTGCACATCATCGCCGCCTTTCAGAACTACTCCTACATCGGCGAGAAGATCTTCGACGATCCGATCGGGCCGCTGGTCACCAAGATCAATGACTACCTGCAGCTGATCGGCCCCGATTTGAGCCACATCGCCACCGTGCTCGAACCCGCGACCAGCGTGATCAAACCACTGCGCGTCGACGCCGGCTCGATCGTGGACCTGCTGTCCACGGTGTTCCCCGGCGACGGCGCCGCCCATGTGGCCATCGACATTCCTCGCTAGAGAGAAGGCAATTCGTGACCGAGAACGAGAACACCGCGCACAACGACGAGACCACACCGGTCGCCGAGCCGGAGCGGGTAACCGAACCCGCCCCCGAGACCGCCGAGACCCCCGCGAGCTTCCGCGAGCGCGCCTATCCGGTGATGACCGCCGCCGCGGTGGTGCTCGCGGTGGTGGCTGTGGTCCTCGGCGTGTTCTGGCACAACTCGTCCGGCGACTACCAGGCCCTGAAGAACAGCCAGGCCGACCGCGACCGCGCCGCGCAAATCGCCGAGGACTACACCCTGCGCTCGCTGACCTACGACTACCGCAACCTGCCCGCCTTCTTCGACGGCGTCGAGCGCGGCGCCTCGGATACGTTGCGCGACAGGTACACTCAGGTTCACGACACCCTCGCCAAGATCATGACCGACGCTCAGGTGGTGGCCACCGGCGCCGTGGTCGGCACCTCGGTGGAGGCCAAGGACAACGACCAGTACATCGTCACCGTCTACGCCACCCAGAAGACCCGGAACGTGCAGCAGCCCGATCCGGCCACGGTGCCGAACCTGCTGGTGCTGACCGTGGCCAAGGGCGGTGGCGACTGGGTCGTCACCGACTACGGTCCCAAGGATCTCGGCCAGAAGGGCGGGGCCGCGAAATAACCTCGCGACGCATCGGACGGCCACCCCAGCCCGAACTCCCCCCACGGCGGCGCCGGCAGATCATCGAGGCCGCCTTCGAAGTCTTCACCGCCAACGGCTACCAGGCCACCGCCATCTCCGAGGTGGCCGCCCGGGCCGGCATCGGGCAGGGCACCGTCTACCGCTACTTCGGCAGCAAGCGCGAAATCCTGGACCACGTCATCGATCTCGGCGTCGAGAAGGTGACCGACGCCATGGAACTCGACACCGTCCTCGGTACCGCGGGCCAGGTCGGCGAACTGGTCGCGGCGGTGCGGGCGGCCTTGAACCGGCTCTGGAACCTGCTCGAGCGGGAACCGCGGGTGCTGCGGCTGCTGGTGGTCGAGGCCGGGGCCATCGATCCGGAACTCGCGCACCGGCTGCTCGGGCTGGAGGCGCTGACCGCCTCGCTCATCGCGGGGGAACTGACGCGCGGCAGGGAGGAAGGGTGGATCCGTTCCGATATCGACCCGGACGTGCTGGGGCACATGATCCTCACCATGGTCGGCCCGTCGATCATGCGGGAACTGCTGGGCGCGGGAGATCTCGGCATCCGGGAACGCAGCATGAGCGCGGTGTGCGAACTCCTCGACCGGACCCTGCGCCCCCGGAGCGTTCGGCCGTGACAGCCGGACCGACCGAGCGCGGCCGCGGGCCCCGCAGCGAGCGTCGGCGGGCCGAATTGGTCGGCGCGGCCTACGAATTGGTGCTCACCCACGGCTTCCGCGGTATCGGGGTGGACGACATCGCCACCGCCGCCGGCGTCAGCCACGGCACCTTCTACAACTACTTCGCCAACAAACGCGACATCCTCGACGCCGTCATCGACCACTGCTTCGCGCTCATCCGCGTCCGCCTGCTGGGGCCGGAGCGAAACGACATCCCCGCCACCCTCGACGACTTCTGCGACCGCTACGCCCGGGTCGTCGACCGCTGCTACGACCTGGTCGCCACCGAGCGCGGACTGGTGAATTTCTTTCTGCTGGAAGCTTCTTCGATCGACGACCGTGTCCTGGACCGCTGCCTGCACCACGCCCGCGCCTACGGCGCGCAATCGCGGAACGTGGTGGTGCGCGGCATCGCCCACGGGTACCTGGACCCGTCGCTCGATCCGGAGATCGCGGGGGAGGTGCTGCTCTCGATCCTGGTCTCGGCGCTGCTGTCGGCCCTGCGCACCGGATCCGACGGGCTCACCCAGGACCGGGTGCGCGATCAGCTGGTCTCCTTTCTGCGGACCGCGCTCGCCGGTGACCTGGCGTGAACGCGGTTGACCAGGGGCATCCGTGGGCGGTGCTATGTTCGCCGGGTGGGGAGGAGATCGACTGTGGCCTTCGAGATGACCCGGCTGTTCCATATCGCCGTGCACGATGTCGCGCCCGTCTGGGCTACCGAGATCGACGAGATCTTCGGGGCGCTGGGCCCGCTGGTCGGGGCGCGCGTCGCGGCGGGGCTGGTGCCGTGCTGGCACGGCGAACCGCTGCGGGCGGGGGATGACGCGCTGGTCGGCGGGCGGGCCGAGGAACTGCTGCTGCACGGATGGGAGCATCGGCGCGCCGGCGGGCGAGGCCCGATCTCGCTGCTGACCGGTGGGGCCGACGAGTTCTCGGGTCTGGCGCGGGCGGAGGCCCGCCGGCGGCTCGAGCGCGGACGGGACCTCCTCGAGACGGTGTTCGCGCGGCCGATCGACGGATTCCTGCCTCCGGCATACCAATTCGGGGCAGTCGATCCGGCACTGCTGGCGGAAATCGGCTTTCGATACCGGGTGGGATGGGCGCGGGCCGCGGACGTGCGGGGGACATCCGTGCGGCTGGCCACGCGGAGCTGGGATGTGTCGCCGGTGGCGGCGCTGTCCGCGCTCGGCGCGGGCGCGGGCCGGCTGGCCGAGATGCGGCGAAACACGGTGCCCGCCATCGTGATCCATCCCCTGGACGTGCGACGCGGGCTACTGCCCAGGGCGGTGACGACGGTGCGCTCGATGCTCGACAGGGGCAGACGGCCCGCGCTGGTGCGGGAGCTGCTCGCAGCGGAGCGGGTGGCGTGAAGGCGCGGCTCGAGCAGGCGGCGACCGAGCGCGCCGCGCGGATCGCCGATCGGATCGCACCGTATCTGCCGGTGACCGGGCGGGTGCTCGACGTCGGCTCCGGGACCGGGCACATCGCGGACCTGCTTTGCAAGGTCACCGGGCTCGCCGTCGTCGAAACCGATGTCGTGGACATGCATGTCGTCGGGCCGGGGCCGGTGCTGTGCGCGGACGGCGTGCTGCCGTTTCCCGGCGACGACTTCGACACGGCACTGGTCCTGCACGTGCTGCAGTTCCCCGCCGACCCCGCGGCTGTGCTCGCCGAGACGGCCCGGGTGGCGTCGCGCGTGATCGTGCTCCAGTCCACCTCCGGCGGTCGGCTGGGCCGCGCTTCGCTGGTGGTGCGCGGATTCTTCCTCGGCCGCCTGGCATTTCAGCTGTCGCGGCTCGTCGGCTTCGTGGACTCCGGCATGGCGGCCGGTGTCGCCCTGCACGTGCGGCGCGTGCTGTCCCGCGATGACGTCCGGGCGGCGGCCCGGGCGGCCGGACTGCGGGAGGTCGCCTTCGAACCGGACCGCTGGCCGGTGCCGTTCGGCGGGCGCGACCTGTTCGTCTTCGACCGCGCGCGATGACGCTGTCGGTCATCGTCCCCGCCCGCAATGAGGAAGCGGCGCTGGGCGAGACGTTGCGCGCCCTGCTCGACGCGGCCGCCGCCGTGGGCCCGGAGCACGACATCGACATCCTCGTCGTGGACAGCGCCAGCATCGACGGCACCGCCGCGCTGGCCCGCTCGCTCGGCGTTCGCGTCGTCGAATCCGCGCTGCCCGGAGCCGCCCGCGCACGCAATCTCGGTGCGCGGCACGCTCACGGCGAGCTGCTGGTCTTCGTCGACGCCGACACCCACGTCCCGGCCGACGCCCTCGCCCGGGTGCTCGCCCACCACCGCAACGGTGCCGACGGCGGCCTGACCCGTCTCGCCGGCCTCGACGGCGGCCTGCGCGCCCGCCTGTGGTGGCTGTTCTGGGATCACGTGCGCCTGCTGCCGCTCGCACGCGCGAAGGCCATGTCCGCCTTCATGTTCTGCACTCGCGAGGCCTTCGACGCCTTCGGCCCGTTCGACGAACAGGTCCAGATCTCAGAGGAATGGCCGGTGCTGTCGGGCCTGTGGCGGGCCCGGCGCACCCGCTTCGTCCACGATCGCGAGCTGACCGTCCGCTCCTCCAGCCGCCGCATGCAACTCCAGCGCTTCGGCTACACGCGCACCTTCGCGAAATATGTCTGGGCCGTTCTCCATCCGAGCGGCCGCGCCCACTACACCGACACCGTCCGCGCACCTGTCGGCGAATTCCGGCTCGGCCCGCGACCTTCGGCCATCTCGCTCGCGCTCGCGCGTGCGGTTTCCGCTGCCCCGATGCACACCCTGCGCCTGCGGACGATCGACGGCGCGACCTGGGTCGAAAAGCGCCGCCGCCCAGGACTTCTGATCCTCCTGCCACTCTGGAACTGCTGGCTGACGCTCTTCGGGGAACCGGTGCGTGTCCTGTCGGGACCCGCCTGGCACGAGCGCGAACGCGCAATGCACCACGCCCGCACGGGATTCGACACCGTGCGATCGATCCCGGGATCACTGCTGGTCCCGCTGCTTCCCGGCGTCCCGGCCGACGACCTGCTCCGCACCGGCAGCACAGATCCCGCTCTGGTGATCACCACCGCCGCCCGGGCGCTCCGAACCCTGCACGCCGCCGGCGAATCCCACGGCGACGCCATCCTCCGCAATGTCCTCGTCGACCCGGCGACCCGAACCGCCCACTGGATCGACTTCGAAACCCGCCACGCTGCCGCCGTCCCCCCGGCCCACCGCCGCGCCGACGACCTCTGGACCCTGGCCCGTTCCACGGCCCACTGCCTCGGCCCCGGCCACCTCGATACCATCGCCACGGCCATGGCCGCAGCAGGTCTCGACCCCGCCACCCGCCGTGCCCTGCTGGCCGAGGCATCGGACCCCGCGAAATCGACGACCGTGCTCGCCCTGGCCCGCGCGCCACTGACCGGCGCTGCCCTGGACGCACTGCGCCGCACCATCGTCCGGCGTCTGAGCCCGGTCACCCCCGAGCGTCAGCAGCCCCACGACCGCTGGTCGGCATAGCCACTGTCGGTCTCGCCCGCTCGGCCGGAAAACAGTGCGGCCGCGGCATCGAATGCCGCGGCCGCACTGAGACTGTGCTCGTCAGATGCCGTTGGGGAAGGTGAGGGTCATCAGACCCGGCCAGACCTCGGCCCACGGACGCAGCGGCTCACGGCAGACATAGACGGTGATCAGGCGCTCCAGACCGGGCAGACCGTTCGGCTCGTCGATTCGGGTCACCTGGGTGGTGGAGGCGAACTTGGACAGGAACTCCTTGTCGCCGACACCGTCCACCGACAGGTAGACGATGGTGCGGGCCGAGTCCGAGGGCGGGCCGAAATAGCCGAAGCCGCGGTTGGGGCTGTACACCGGGGGCAGGTTGTACGCGCGGCCGAATTCCTCCAGCGCGCTGGCCTGGACATACGCGGTCGCGACCACGGCGGTGTCGCGGCGTTCGGATTCGGGCAGTCCGGCCACCGCGTCCGCGACCGCCTTGGTGAAGGTCTCGTAGCCGGCCGGGCCGGTCAGCGACTCGCGCTGCCAGTACTGGGCCTGGTCGGTGATCGGGCGATCGATCCCGGTGAAGTCCCGGGCCCACGCCCAGCTGTACGGCACCGGGATCGCGCACATCCACAGGGTGAACATGACGGCCGACACCACCGCCACGGCGTTCACGGCCTTGCGCACCTGTCGCCGCGCCTCGACCGTGCTCAGCGCGAACGCGCCCGCGCCGATCAGGGCCGGCCAGAAGCCCGCGACATAGTAGGAACGGCCGTTCTCCACGAGCACGATCACCAGCAGCCCCACGCCCGCGACCAGGGCGAAACGGTAGGGCCGCAACGACTCCAGCCGCACCAGGCCCCACAGGCCCAGGATGCTGAGCAGGCCGCCGAGCAGGCCGCACTGGACGGCGATCTCCACCGCGCAGATGAGCGGTCCGGTATGGGCCGCGTACTGCTCCTGGGCGATGATCGCGGTCATCTTGGATTCCACCCAGTCGTGGTCCATCTGCCACAGGATGCCGGGGATCATGGCGGCCGTGAGGATCAGCGTGCCGACGTAGAGGGCGGGTCGGCGCAGCATCTCGCGCGGACCGGCCACCAGCACGCCGAGCCCGAGCAGCGCCCACACACCCGGCATCATCCATTTGGCCTGGAAGGCCAACGCGGCGCACACACCGGCGACGATCAGCAGCCAGTCCTGCCGGGTCCGCACCCAGCGAATCAGCAACCAGATGATCGTTGCCTGCAGGGGAATGTCGAAGGTCAGCGTGATCAGCTGCATCTGGTTGAACGCCAGCGGCGAGACCGCGTAGGCCGTGGCGGCGAGCACCTGATACCGCGTCCCCGCCCCCAGCTCCCGCGCCGTAGCGGCCGCCACCACCGCGGCGGCCGCCATCAGCAACAACGCCGGAATCCGCAGCGCCAGCACCGAACCCGGCGCGATCACATCCATGAGGTGCGCGACGAACGGCGCCAGCGGCCCCTGATCCGGATATGCCCACGCCAGCCGCCGGCCGGCCGCCAGGAAGTACAGCTCATCGCCGAAATAGTTGATTCGCGCCGCGGGCACGCCGAGCACAATGGCGAAGCCGAGGGACACGGCGAGCACGCCGCGCCAGGCGAACGGCGCCGGTTCGGCCGCCGGTTCGGCGGCCTTCACCTCGGGCGCCGCGTCGATCGTTGACATCCATCCCCTCCCGGGCCACGCAAAGACGCCCGGCACAAACCGCATTTCGGCAATGCCGGGCGTCGATCAGGCTGCAGAATAACTGGTTTCGGGCGAATCGGTCACCCAATCGTTTCCGGGGCTTGCTCGACGGCTACCGGTCGCCCACGATGCGCCTGCTGGAACCTCGGGTCGCCGGCCCGGACGGCGGGCCCTGCCCGGGTCCGAAATCGAGGTCGGCGCGTGCGAGGTCTCCGGCCGTGAGACGGGGAGGAGACTAGGGGGATGGCAACCATGAGAGCTTGGCAGGTCGAGCACCCGGGTCCGATCGACGAGCGGCCGCTGCGCCTCGATCGGGTCCCGATCCCGGCGCCGGGTGCCGGAGAGTTGCTGGTGCGGGTCCTGGCCTGCGGAGTGTGCCGCACCGATCTCCATGTCGCCGAGGGCGATCTCGCGGTCCACCGGGCCCGGGTGGTGCCCGGGCACGAGGTCGTCGGCGTGGTCGTCGAAGCCGGGGACGGGGTGGACGCCGAGATCCAGGTCGGGGATCGGGTCGGGATCGCCTGGCTACGCCACACCTGCGGGGTGTGCCGGTTCTGCCGCCGCGGTGATGAGAATCTGTGCCCCGAATCGCGCTACACCGGCTGGGACGCCGACGGCGGCTATGCCGAATACACGACCGTCCCAGCGGATTACGCGCTGCCGCTGCCCGGCGGCTACGCGGATGCCGAACTCGCGCCCCTGTTGTGCGCCGGCATCATCGGGTATCGGGCGTTGCGGCGTGCGGCGCTGCCCGAGGGCGGGCGGCTGGGCATCTACGGTTTCGGCGGCAGCGCCCATCTCGCGGCGCAGGTGGCGCTCGCGCAGGGCGCGGAAGTCCACGTGATGACCCGCGACAAGCAGGCACAAGACCTCGCGTTGGAACTGGGCGCGGCCTCCGCGCAGGGCGCCGCCGACGCACCGCCCGAACCCCTCGATTCGGCGATTCTCTTCGCGCCCGTGGGCGATCTGGTGCTGCCCGCCCTGGCGGCACTCGATCGCGGCGGCGTGCTGTCGATCGCCGGAATCCACCTCAGTGATATCCCGCCGCTCAACTATCAGCGACATCTGTTCCAGGAGCGGGAGATTCGTTCCGTCACCGCCAATACGCGCCGCGACGCCAGGGAATTCCTCGCCTTCGCGGGCGAGCATCGCCTCGAGGTGACCATCCACCCCTACCCGCTCGAGCGCGCCGATCAGGCGCTCGCGGATCTGTCCCACGGCCGATTCGCGGGCGCGGCCGTCCTGACGCCTACTTCTGAAGGGTGAACTGCTTGACGTCCAGGTGGCCCGCCCGGAAGCGGTCCGCGCACCCGGTGAGGTACCGCATGTACCGCTGGTAGACCTCCTCGGAGGTGATCCGGACCGCCTCGGCGTGATGCGCCTCCAGTCCCGCCGCCCACAGGTCCAGAGTCTTGGCGTAATGCGGTCGCAGTGACTGGATCCGCGCGGTCCGGAAGCCCACCGCCTCCGCTTCCCGCGGGACCGTATCGGGTTGCGGCAGTTGGCCGCCGGGGAAGATCTCGCGCTTGACGAAGATGTGGAACAGCGCGTCCTCACGGGTCACCGGGATCTCCGCGGCGCGCAACTCGGCCAGGGTCCGCCCGATGATGGTGTGCAGCAGCATGCGCCCGTCCGCGGGCAGCATCCGATGGCATCGGGTGAAGAATTCCGCGTATCGCGCCTTGCGGAAGTGCTCGAACGCCCCGATGCTGACGATCCGGTCGGCGGTGCCCTCGAATTCCTCCCAACCCTGCAGCCGCACCTCGGCTTCGGAGATGCCGAGCTCGCGAAGCCGGGTCTGCACCGACTCGAACTGGTTGCGGCTCAGGGTCAGTCCGATCACCCGTACGCCGTGGGTGAGCACCGCCCGGATCATGGTCGACCCCCAGCCGCAGCCGATATCGAGCAGTGTCATGCCGGGTTCGAGTCCCAGCTTTCCGAGGGCCAGATCGATCTTGGCCAGTTGCGCTTCCTCGAGGGTCATGCCCGTGCGGTCGAAATACGCGCAGCTGTAGGTCATGCTCGGGTCGAGGAACAGGGCGTAGAAGGCGTCGGACAGGTCGTAGTGGGATTGCACCTGCCGGTAGAAGGGTGCGAGCTGGGCCATGACGGAATCTCTCCTGAGGCGAGCGGGCATCCGGAGATGCGGGATATCCGGGCATACGAAATGCTGTGGCCTGCGGTTCTAACTCCATGACACACCGCCAACACGCCGCGCTCTTCCCTCGGGCTTGCCCATTCGAGCCCGGCGTAACGGCATCGGCTGCTTTCCTGATGAGAGTGCAGCATCGCGTCAGCAAACATATCACGGGAGGTTTGGGCACCGGCCATGCACCGCACGGGGCACGAAGAGGTCCATTCTGGCAAGCCATGGTTGTGGACGATTGTGGCGGGAGCAGTGGTGGTAGGGCTGGCGACGTGGTGGATCAGGCCCCAATCCTCGGGCTGTGGTGCAGCGTCACCCACGGCGACCGTCGTCACGCTTCCCGCTGCCGCGGCATTGACTTCAGTTAATTCGCGGCAGATTCAGACTCAGGAGTCGCAACCGGCCCCGGAACCGGGCGAGGCCCGGTTTTACGCCTTCAATCAGGGTGTGGCGTGCTCGCTGCCGGATCTGCCGATGGACGGCTACTACGTCGGAGTCCCGAGCGATCGGTACGACGGTTCCGCCCCGTGCGGCTCCTATGTCGACATCGACGGCCCGCTGGGCAGCGTCCGCGCCCAGGTCGTGGACCGCTGCCCCGGCTGCGGCCCGGACCAATACGATTTGAGCCGTGCGGCTTTCGAGGTCATCGCCGAGGCCACCGACGGTGTCGCGCCGATTCGGATCAATCAGGTGCGCGACCCCGATCCGGCGCCCGAACTCTTCTACCGGGTCCAGCCCGGTTCCTCGCCCAGCTGGATCGGAATCCTGTTCTCCGGCACCGGGAATCCCATCCGGGAGGTCGCGCTGCGCCCCGATTCGGGCGGTGACTACCGGCCGCTGCGCCGCGGCAACGACAACTACTGGAACATCTCCGGTCTGGGTCCAGGCCCCTTCACGGCCGAAGTGGTCGACGTCTACGGTCACGCAGCCTTCGTCTCGGGTGTCACGCTCGAGCCGGGACAGGTGCGCCGCACCGGAATTCACCTCTACGAGATCGCCGCCGACCCGTCCGTCACCCCGCCTCCGCCGACGGTTCCGGTGGTCGCGACCACGGTCGTCGTCGCCCCGGCCCCGTGTAAGCCGTAACCCGCCGACCCCTGTCAATATGGCATCATCAAGTGGAACGTGTTCCATTTCGACCGCCGAGACGGTGTGCCGGGAGGCCTTCGATGACGAACCCCAGCTTGGATCTGACCACGCCCGCCGCGGCGCCCCGCCGAGGCCGGCGGCTCTCACCGCGCATCTCCCGGCTCACCGAGGTGCCGCAGGGTGCGATGGTGGAGTTGTCCGGCCGGGGCTCGACCTACGTGGTGGACCTGCCGGGGCCGGCCGCGGATTCCCCGACCGTGCTGCTGCTGCACGGCATGGCCACCACCGCCATGCTCAACTGGTTCCCGTGCCTGCGGGAACTCAACGAGCGCTACCGCGTGATCCTGTTCGATCAGCGCTGGCACGGTCACGGAATCCGTTCCGAGCGTTTCGATCTCGACGATCTGGCCGATGACGTCGTCGCCGTCGCCGATGCGGTGGGTGTCGAACGCCCCATTCTCGCAGGCTATTCCATGGGCGGCGTGGTCGCGCAGCTGACCGCGCACCGCCACCCGGACCGCGTGGGCGGGCTGGTGCTGGCCGCCACCACCTACCGCTTCCAGGAGAAGTGGCGCGAGCGCGCCTTCCATCGCGGCTGGTCGGCCACCGCCACGCTGTTGTCCGAATGGTCTTTCCGCCGTGCCGAACTGCGCCGCGACAGACTGCCGACCCTGCCGGAATCCTCGTGGCCGGTGGGCCGCATGGATCGCTGGGCCATGGCGGAGCTGCGGGCCACCAGCGGGTGGGCGCTCGCACAGGCGCTCGCGGTGCTGGGGCGTTTCGATGCGTCGGAATGGCTGCCGACTCTGAAAGTGCCGACGGCGGTGGTGATCACCACGCGGGATCGGGCACTGCCCGTCTTCCGTCAGCTGGAGATGGCGAAGGCGATTCCGGGGGCGGAGATCTTTCTCGCCAAGGCCGGTCACGCGGCCTGCGCACTCGAGGCGGACGTCTTTGTCCCGGTGTTCCTCGAGGCCGTTCAATCGGTGGTGGATCGGGTCTAGCGGATTCGGCCCGGGGTCAGCCCTTTTCGCGTGCCGCCTTGAGCAGCGCGGTGATCACCTCGGGGACGGCGTCGGCGATGGTGTCCACATCCGGCACCAGTTCCTTGCAGGCGATGAATCCGAAATCCAGGTGCCCGTTGTTGGAGATCACGGTGGCGGTGAGCCCGGCGCCGTGGAACACCGGCCCGAACGGATACATCGAGGCCACCCGGACTCCCAGGAAGTACATGGGGAAGTTGGGCCCGGGCACGTTCGACACCACCAGGTTGTGCACCACCGGGTGGTGCTCGGCCAGCTTCAGCGAGGAGTACGCCCGCGCGGCCAGCTGAAAGGTGTTGGGCGGCGCGTACTTCGCCCAATCCTGGAGGAAATCGGCGCCGATCAGATTGTGCTCCTCCTTGGCCCCCCGATTGTCCTCGGCGATGGCCAGCACCCGTGCCACCGGATCCTCGATCTCGGTGTAGAGCCGCGCGAAGATGGTCGACACCTTGTTGGTGCCCTCCTCGTGGCGTGAGGTCTCGTGGGTGGACACCGGAACCGAGGCCATGAGCGAGGTTTCGGGCAGTTCGTCGTGCAGCTCGAGGTAGCTGCGCAGCGCGCCGCCCACCACGGCCAGCACCACATCGTTGACCTTCACGCCGAAGGCGCTCTTTATCTCCTTGATATCCGACAGCTCGGTCTGCACGAAGGAGATGGCGCGATGCGGGGTGATTGCCCGATTGAACGGCGTGCGCGGCGCGGTGAAGGGCAAAGGCATGCCGCGGCTGCCGTTTCCGCGCCGCCGCTGCACCAGACCGCCCAGGATGCCGACGGTCTTGGGTACCATGCCGACCATGCCGAGCCGGCCCGGGATCTTCAGCAGCGCCTCGCCGGCCAGCTGCAGATCATTGGGTTCCGCTTCGGCGGCGGGGATCTCGGCGGGAGGGGTGTAGGACACCCCGGGTTGCATATCGCACAGGTGCATCATCATGTTGGTGCCGGTGATGCCGTCCACGATGGCGTGATGGTACTTCGAGACGACCGCCACCCTGCCGTGCGGCAGGCCCTCGACCACCCACATCTCCCACAGCGGCCGGTCGCGGTCGAGGGGGCGTCCGGCGATGTCGGCGGCCAGTTCCGCCAGCCCGCGGTCGCCGGCGCCGGCGGGCAGCGCGAGCCGGCGCACGTGATAGTCCAGATCGAAGTTCGAATCCCGCACCCACACCGGGTGATCGAGGTTGAGCGGCACCGCGTGCAGCCGCCGGGTCATGGCCGGAATGAGGTGCAGCCGCCGCCCGAGTTCGGCCTTGAAGGCCTCGTGCTCGTAGCTGACCCCGTCGGCGGCGGGGTCGAGTATCAGCATTGCGCAGACGTGCAGGAGTTGGGTGTCCGTTTCGAGATAGAGGAAGCTCGCGTCGAGCCCGGTAAGTCGTTCCATACCAACACACTATGAGAACTAGTTCCATTTTGCGTGGGGTTCGCGGTGTACTCCGGATCCGGTCCGTGGCCGATTTGTTGCCCCAAAGTAGCACGTAGATAACAAGTTTCATGATGAAACGTTTGGGTACCAATCAGGTGTCTCTCCAGTAGAATTCGTTGCCACCCTCCTGGACTCTTCCTACCGTGGGTCACATGGCCCGGTGATCGGTCTCTAGTCAATGACAAGAGTCACTGGGCTTCTCACAACGACGTGAGAGGTGAGGACAATGGGCGACCGGAAGGTACAGCTGCCTGGAAAATGGCGTACGGCTTGGGGTCTCGCGATCATGCTCACGATCGCGACCGTGTTCGTTCCACAATCGAAGGCCCACGCGGACGAGGGATGCGCCGCCGTGGACGTCGTAGTGGCAAGGGGCACAGGCGAACCCGGGTGGCTCGGCGACGAGATCGGCGATCCGCTCTACGGCATGCTGCAGGATCGGTTGCCCGTCTCGATCAGTTCGTACCGCGTGAGCTACCCCGCGGACTACTCGTTCGACGTGGGCGCGGGGAGCGCGGATCTGGTGGGGCACCTGGCCGCTGCTGCCGCCGCCTGCCCGGACCAGGAGTTCGTCCTGGTCGGCTACTCGCAGGGCGCCGCCGTCGTGCACGCCGCCCTGGGCACCGCCGTGGTGTCCTGGTACCCGGGCCGGGTCCAGCTGCCGGACTACCTCGTCGAGCGGATCGCCGCGGTCCTGCTGTTCGGCGACCCCGCGCGCGGACTGGGCTGGAATGTGCCCGGCGCGTACCTGTCCCGCACCGCTGACTGGTGCACCGGCGGCGATCCCATCTGCGGCTCCGGCGTCGACGCCAACGCGCACGTCGCCTACGGCAGCGATCTGGTGGACGCGGCGAACTTCGCCGCCGGCCACCTCTGACCCCGGGGAGGGGAAAGGGCCCGGCTCCCGGACGGTCTCGTGGACTTGCTGACGAGACCCCGGAGCGGGGTCCGGGTATCCGCGGTTCGAGGGGCGTCAGGTGCCACGGCATCTGGGGCCTCACCCACCACCGGACCGCGGATACCGAATCACGTTCGGCCCGGTGTGCTGTTCCACACCGGGCCGAACTGTGTTGCAGGACAAGCCTTTACCAGTGCAAGCCCGGAATGCGGTTGGTGATGCGCGCGGCCGGGGCGGGTAGGCCCATGAGCGGCTGCACGATCGGGGCCAGCGCCAGCAGCGGGCTGCGTGATTCCGGCTTCTCCGTGGCGGTCTCGGCGCTGACCGTGGCGGTTTCGGCACTCGGCGGGGCGACCGGCGCAGGCCTGCGCGCCGCCTTCGACTCACCGAACATCCGGAAACCCTGGTGCAGAATGGCGCGCTTCACCGAGGGCATGACCGTGTCGACGAACTGGGCGAAGGTGCCGATGGGGGTGTCGATGCGGCTGGGCCGGTGCTCGAGCGCGCGCACCACGATGCCGGCGGCCTGATCCGGGCTGTGCACCGGGATCGACCTGTACAGGTCGGTCGGCGCGATCATGGCGGTGCGCACCAGCGGCATGCGCACCGAGGTGAACGTGATGCCGGCATCGGCGTTCTCGACCGCGGCGATCTCGCTGAAGTTGTCCAGCGCCGACTTGCTGGCCACGTATGCCGCGAAGCGCGGCACCTTGGTCTGCACGGCGATCGAGGAGATGTTCACGAAGTGCCCGAAGCGGCGCTCCCGCATGGACGGCAGCAGCGCCAGGATCAGCCGCACCGCGCCGAAGTAGTTGACCGCCATGGTCCGCTCGAAATCGTGCATGCGATCGGTGGAGTTGAGCACCGAGCGGCGGATCGAGCGGCCCGCGTTGTTCACCACATAGTCGACATGCCCGTGGTCGGCCAGCACCTGCTTGACCAGCAGCTCCACCGACTTCTCATCGGTGATGTCGCAGATGTAGGCCTGCGCCGCACCGCTTTCCGCGCGTACCTCGGCGGCCGCCGCGTTCAGGTCCTCCTCGGTGCGCGCCACCATGAGCACGGTCGCGCCGCGCTTGGCCACCGCGTGCGCGGTCGCCAGTCCGATGCCGGTGGACGCGCCCGTGATCAGCACGATGCGGCCCGCGAGGCAATCGCCCTCGATGCGGCGGGCGCGATCGGGATCCAGGTTGGCGCGCCAGTACTTCCACAGGGTCTCCGCGTAGTCCTCGAACGCGGGGACCTCGATGCCGCTGCCGCGCAGCTGGGCCCGGGTGGAGTCGGAGACGAAGGTGGACTCGAAGGAGGTGTGCGGTGCCACCTCGGCGGGAATGCCGAAGCGTTCCAGCAGGAAGTCCCGCACCGTGGGCACGCCCGGAATGCCACCCAGGGCGTTGAGCGCGGCGTGCGAGCCCGGCACGGTGCCGATCGCGGTGGGCGCGCCGGCCGCGCGGGCCAGCGCGTTGTAGATCTCGGTGAACGGCTGCGGTTCCGGGTTGGTGAGGTGGAAGGTGCGGCCGATGAGCCCGGGCTTGCCGATCAGCTCGACCATGGCGTCGACCACGTAGTCCACCGGAACGATATTGGTGGCGCCCAGATCCGGGATCGGCATGGGCAGCTCCGAGGGCAGCGCCGCCAGCCCCGCGATGGCGGGGAAGAAGTAGTACGGACCGTCGATCTTGTCCATCTCGCCGGTGCGGGAATCGCCGACCACGATGGCCGGGCGGTACACCCGCCAGCGCAGGCCCGCGGCCTCGCGCACCATCTTCTCCGCCTCGAACTTGGTGCGGTGGTAGGGGGAGTGCAGGCCCTGGCCGAGGTCGAAGTCGTCCTCGAAGAACTTGCCCTTGTGATCGCCCGCGACCGCTACCGAGGACACATGATGCAGGACCGCGCCGAGTTCCAGAGCCAGGTCGATGACCGAGCGGGTGCCCTGCACGTTCGCGGCATAGGTGACCTCGGCGTCGGCGGTCATGTCGTAGACCGCGCCGAGGTGGATGACGTGATCGGCCCGGGGCGCCTCGTCCTGCAACCCCAGTCCCGGCGCGGCCAGGTCTCCGACCAGCGGAAGCACCCGGTCCGCCGCTCCCCATCCGGTCGCCAGCTCGCGCAGTTTGGCCACCGAGGCCTCACGCGTCAGTGCATGGACCACGGCCTCCGGGTCGCGCTCCAGCAGCGCGGCGACAACGCGCCGGCCCAGAAATCCAGTTCCGCCCGTGACGATGTACGAGACCATCGTCCCCTCCTTAAATACGAACCTGTTGGTATCCAACGATGTTCGTCCGACATGCGTCGGTGGATGCGGACGGTGATTGATTGGCCCCCTAGCAGAATGTCGGGCCGAGGTAGGAACACCTTCGTGCCTAACTAGTGAGTAACTTTACGGATTCCAGGTTGGGCGTTCAACCGGAACCGCTGTTTCAGCGCTGTGGGAATGGTCACCTCCGAGCTATTCGAGTCTGTATGTGTAACAAAGGGTTTGATGTAACTTATCGGCCCACTTGGCAATTCATTCGCAACTGGTCAAATGTCCTGAGCGTGCGCTCACTTGCTCGATCGCTTCCTGTTTGCCCGATCCGGCCGGCCGAATTCGTGGCGAACTCGATGCCTTTTCGGTCACCATGTGCTCGGAGCCGATTGGCAACGGGGGACGGATCGGAGCGCCCGTGACTACTCGCGCCGCCTTGCGAAGGCGGTACGGGCATTGCCAGTCGAATGCCAGTGCCGTGGTGCAGGCTGTGCCGTTCTGACTCGCACCGACAACGAGAGGACTATCGAGTAGTGAGCACCATCGTGGTCTCGTACGGACTGCAGGCCCGTGAGGACAGTGTCTGGTTCCCGGCGTTCCGCGCGGAGCTGAGTGATCTGGGGCATCAGGTCGTCATCCCGAATCTGCCGGATATCGATACGCCGCAATGTGATCCGTGGCGCGAGGCCTTGGCGGCGGCCGCGGCGGGCAACCCCCCCGGAGGACACCGTGCTGGGCGGGCACAGTTTCGGCGCGGTGAACGTACTGCGTGTGCTCGAAGCTCACGACGTGAGCGTGGGAACTTTCGCGGGCGTCGTGCTCGTCTCGGCCTCCGCCCACGAGGTCGGCTACGACCTGCTCGCCGGATTCTTCGAAGGCGGCTTCGACTGGAACCGAATCCGCGCCGCCGCCACCGGGTTCCGGGTCCTGCAGGCCATCGACGACCCGGTCAACGCACCGGATCCGCTCGAGCACGTCGGTATCCTGGTCCGCGAACTCGGCGCGGTCGCCATGGTTCTCCCCGACGGCGGCCACCTCGCCGCCTATCCCGAGCGCCACATGGAACTGCCCGAGGCGGTCCGCCTGGTTCAGGAATGCCTGGCCGCACTCCGGCCCGCGGCACCGCTCATTCGTTGACGCAGCGGACGTCGCCGTCTGCGGTCTGATTCACGATCGTGAAGGGCGGGCAGCGGCGGAGGTTTCCCCACTCGCCGGCGATGCACGAGTCGTACTCGTGCGGGTCGTCGGTCGGCACCCGGGTCCCGGTGTGGCATCCCTGGTCCGCCGGGTCGGCTCCGGCCGGGCCGGCCCCGATGGCCACGGTGGGAGCGCTCAGGGCGAGACCGGTGACAACGATCCCGACTGCCACTCGACTGCGCTTCATCGGCCCTCCTGATCTCGGCGTTCGCCGGGGACTCGACCGATCCACACCCCAGCGTGGTCCCCGGCATCTGATTGGGACGGCGAGTGAGCACCGCTCGCCACGAAACTCGGAACAAGTATGACGATCGGTCTACCTGGGAGGGAATCCGACAATCATCACACTTGCCGCGACCGGGGCCCGAGTACCGCGCCGCCATGATTGCGGTCACACATCACGGCGCGGATCAGGGCGGGCGGACGGGTCGTTACGTTTCTTCGACGGCCCAGGTGGGCAGCGGTTCGCGCGCCGCGAGCCACTGCCGGGGGATGCCCCGGACCGGGCCGTGGTCGCCGATGCCTGTGTGCGCCGCCACAATTCCGCCGACGATCGCGGCGGTGGTGTCCGCGTCGCCGCCCGCCGCCACACAGGCGGTGACGGCCGCGGGGTAGTCGCGCAGGTGGGTGGCGGCGGCCCAGAGTGTGAACGGCACGGTGTCCTGGGCGGTGACCTGGGAACCGTTGCCGAGTTCGTACGCCGCCTCGGCAACGGTGCGGCCCAGCAGTTTTCGAGCGCGGCGCACGCCGTCGGCGGTGCGCCCGTCGACCAGATAGGGTTCGACGGCATCGAGTAATTCGGCTGGGGCACAGCCTTTTCCACACGTGGCCGCGGCATGGCTCGCGGCGACGGCGACGGCCATGGCGCCGATGATGGCCTCCGCGTGCCGGTGCGTCACCTCGGCCGAGAACGCGGCCTGTGCCGCCACCCGGTCCAGCTCGCCGGGCAAGGCGGCTCCCAGCGGGGCGACGCGCATGGCGGCCCCGTTGCCCCAGGATCCGCGCCCGTCGAACAGCGCGCCGGCGGCCTCCGCCCACGGACGGCCCTCACGAATCCGATGCAGCAGCGCCACCGTGCCTCCGCTGTATCCCCGGTAGGGCTCGCACCGATCGGCGAAGGCCGCGGCCAGCGCGTCTCGATCGATGCGGCCCCGGTTGCGGATCTCCACGAACACCGAGCAGGCCATTTCGGTGTCATCGGTCCATTCCCACGGCGCGGCCGGTGGCCGGCCGGCGATCAGGTCGGGCAGGGAACGCCCGGGCACAAAGAACTGCGCCCCCAACGCATCTCCGACGGACAGCCCTTCGAGACTGTCGCGGGCAGTATTCGTTTGAAAAGACATACGGCGGCCATAGTGCCAACCGCGTCGAGGCCCTGCAAAGCCGGACCGGCGAATGTGCCGCGTCCCACGGGGAGCTGGGAAAGCGGCACATTGCCGAGTCATTCAGCCGGTCAGGTCGGTGATGGTCGCGGATTCGTTGTGGGTGACGGTGATTCCGAGATTGGTGGCGGCACGGTCGAAGTCGTCATCGGGCTGCCGGAGTTCGATGGCGGAACCCGCGGAGAGGACTTCGACATTGAGGCAGAGGGATTGGAGTTCCTTGAGCAGCACCTTGAAGGATTCGGGAACACCCGGTTCGGGAATGTTCTCGCCCTTGACGATCGCCTCGTACACCTTCACGCGGCCGACCACGTCGTCGGACTTGATGGTGAGGAGCTCCTGCAGGGTGTAGGCCGCGCCGTACGCCTGCATGGCCCAACATTCCATTTCACCGAAGCGCTGACCACCGAACTGCGCCTTACCGCCGAGGGGCTGCTGCGTGATCATCGAGTACGGGCCTGTCGAACGCGCGTGGATCTTGTCGTCGACCAGGTGGTGCAGCTTGAGGATGTACATGTAGCCCACCGCGATCGGGTACGGGAACGGTTCGCCGGTACGGCCGTCGAAGAGCGTCGCCTTGCCGTCCTCGCCGACCATGACCTCGCCGTCGCGGTTCGGCAGGGTCGAGCCGAGTAGTCCGGTCAGCTCCTCGGTGCGAGCACCGTCGAACACCGGGGTGGCGAGGTTGGTATCCGGTTGCGCGGACAGCAGTTCCGCGGGCAGGCGTTGGGCCCAGTCGGGGCGGGCGCCGTCGGTGAGCCGAATGTTCCAGCCCGCCTTGCCGACCCACCCGAGGTGGGTTTCGAGGAT
>NZ_BAGC01000112.1 GCF_000308655.1 Nocardia niigatensis NBRC 100131
CTACAACCGTGAGCGCCGCGAGGGCGGTTTCGATCGTGGTAACGACCGTCGCGAGGGCGGGTTCAACCGTGGTGGTGATCGTCGCGAGGGCGGCTTCAACCGCGGTGGTGATCGTCGTGAAGTCGGGTCCGATCGTGGTGATCGTCGTGAAGGCGGGTTCAACCGGGACCGTCGTGAAGGCGGTTTCGATCGTGGTGAGCGCCGCGAGGGTGGATTCAACCGTGATCGCGGTGACCGTCGCGAGGGTGGCTACAGCCAGGACCGTCGTGAAGGCGGGTCCGATCGTGGTGATCGTCGTGAAGGCGGATACAACCGGGGCGGCGAGAATCGTGGTGGCGGACGGGGATTCGACCGGGACCGTGGTGAGCGTGCGGAGCGGAAGGGCTTCGCGCGCAGCGGGTCTGGGGACGAGCGCCGGGAGAACGCCGTCGCGGACAAGGATTTCGACCGGGCCGGGGAGGGCGCGCGCGAGAAGTCGTTCGATCGTGGCGAGCGTCGCCGGGGTGGCGAGGGCGCGCGGGTCGGCGCCGGCCGGCCGGGGGAGCGGCGTTCGGGTCGTCCCGAGGAGCCGAACCTGCCGGACGACGTGCAGGCCTCCGATCTCGAGCCGGCGGTACGCCGCGATCTGCTGAGCCTGGACAAGGGCAATGCCGAGTCGGTGGCGCGGCACCTGGTGATGGTGGCGCAGCTGCTGGACGAGGATCCGGAGCTGGCGCTGGAGCACGCGCGCGCTGCCCGGCAGCGGGCCGGCCGTATCGCCGTGGTGCGCGAGACCGCCGGTGTCGCGGCCTATCACGCGGGTGAGTGGGCCGAGGCGCTGTCGGAGCTGCGGACCGCGCGTCGCATGTCCGGTGGTTCGGGTCTGCTGGCCGTGATGGCCGACTGTGAGCGGGGTCTGGGTCGTCCCGAGCGTGCCATCGAGCTGGGCCGCAGCGATGAGGCCCGGGCCCTGCAGGGCGACGAGGCCACCGAGCTGCGCATTGTGGTCGCGGGCGCCCGCATGGACCTGGGTCAGTTCGACCAGGCCGTGGTGACCCTGCAGACCGCTGAGCTGGATCCGTCGCGGACCGGTTCCGCGGCCGCCCGCCTGTTCTACGCGTACGCCGAGGCCCTGCTGGCCGCCGGTCGCGACGAGGAAGCGCTCACCTGGTTCATGAACGCCGCCTCCGCGGATCTTGACGGCGAGACCGACGCCGAGGAGCGCGCCGCCGAACTCTCCGGCGACGGTGACGGCGGCGCCGACTGGACCGCGGCGTTCGATGACGACGAGGATGAGGACGAAGCGGATTCCCCTGCGGCGGAGGATGATTCCGTCGACGAGGACACCGCCGGCGAGTCCGGGAAGGCCGCGGACGACACCGGCGAGCCCGCGGACGGTTCCGGCAAGTCCGCGGACGCCTCCGAGAACTGAGGACTGGCAAGTGATTCCGACCGTGCGGCCGCGCAACAGCGCAGCCGCACGGTCTTCTTGTTTCTGGGCAGAGTGATGAGAGGGACGGCGTAATGCGACTGCGGGACCGGTTCGAGGCATTGCTGTTGGATCTGGACGGAACGCTGTTCCGCGGCCACGAGCCGATTCCGGGTGCCTCGGAAGCACTTTCGGCGGGTGATTCCGAACAGCGCCTGATGTATGTCACCAATAATGCGAGCCGCTCGGCCGACGCGGTGGCACTGCATCTGCGGGATCTGGGTTTCGATGCCCACGAGGACGCGGTGGTGACGAGCGCGCAGGCGGCCGCCCGGCTGCTGGCTCAGCGGATCGCGCCCGGTTCCACGGTGCTGGTGGTCGGCACCGATGACCTGATCGCCGAGGTGGAGAATGTCGGCCTGCAGGCGATCCGTCGATTCGACGGCATCACGCCGAGCGCCGTGGTGCAGGGCCATTCGATGCAGACGGGATGGCCGGATCTGGCCGAGGCCGCCTACGCGCTGCGCGCAGGCGCGCTCTGGGTGGCCGCCAACACCGACGCGACCCTCCCCACCGAACGCGGCCTCGCCCCGGGCAACGGCTCCATGGTCGCGGCGCTGCGCCACGTGACCGGGTTGGCGCCGATCGTGGCGGGCAAGCCTTTCGCGCCCCTGATGGAGGACGCGCTCGAGCGCGCGAAAACCCGTGACGCCCTGGTGGTCGGCGACCGTCTCGACACGGATATCGACGGCGCGGCCGCCACCGGCCTGGAGTCGCTGATGGTCCTCACCGGCGTGAGCACCCTCGAGGACCTCCGCACCCAGCCGGCCGACCGCATGCCCACCTATATCGCTGAATCACTCGAAGCCCTGAATCACCCCGCCGCCGACCTCGATCCGGTCGTGCCGGGCAGCGGCGATATCGCGAAGGCGATCGCGGCCCGCCTGGACGCCGCTCCGGGCCGCGCGATCCGGGTCGGCTCGACGCCCGGCGTGTAGTCGGGGAATCGTCGGCGGCTCGGGTCGGCTACCCGCAAGGCGTTTTCGGGGCTGTGCCGTGCAATCTGGTGCGGTGGTCGGCTCGACGTCCGGCGTGTAGTCGGGGAATCGCTGGCGGTGCGGCGCGGGTCGGCTACTCGCAAGGCGTTTTCGGGGCTGTGCCGTGCAATCGGTGCGGTGAGGGGAGAGAGCTCGCGATGCGGCGGCCCGGCCGGTCGGTGCGGGGATCGGGAGGGCGGGGGTACGTGTGTTCGAATACGAGTTCGGGTAGCGTTGTCGCCACGATGACTACGCCCACGCCTCGCCCGCAGTTTCCGGCACCAGGAGCCCATGCTGGAACGCCAGGAGCCCATGCCGGGATGCCGGGCCCCCGTCCCGGGGCGCCGCTGCCCGGGCAGCATCTGCCGGCCGCGAACCAGGAGTTCGCCGACCCGGAACGGGTCGAGGCCGAGGTGGCCGCGCTGCTGCACGAATTGTCGGCGGGCGCACCGAATCCGGGCTTTCCAGGTGCCCCGAGCATGAACTCGGAGGGCACCGATATCGTGCGGCGGGCCAAGATTCTGGAGCAGGCGCACGACGTGCTGGTGCAGGCCCTGGCCACGGTGGACAAGATCTGAGGTGGCCAGACGCGCGCGAGTGGACGCGGAACTGGTTCGCCGCGGATTGGCGCGGTCGCGGGAACACGCGGTCGAGCTGATCAATGCGGGCCGCGTCCTGATCAATGGATCGGTCGCCACCAAGGCGGCGACCGGAGTCGAGGCGGGTACCCCGCTGCTGGTGCGGGAGGAACCCGACGAGGTGCAGTGGGCCTCGCGCGGGGCGCACAAACTGCTGGGCGCCCTGGAGGCGTTCGCCCCGGAGGGCGTATCGGTCGAGGGCAAACGCTGCCTCGACGCGGGCGCGTCGACGGGCGGGTTCACCGATGTGCTGCTGTCGCGGGGCGCCAAGGAGGTCGTGGCCGCCGATGTCGGGTACGGCCAGCTGATCTGGCGCCTGCAGAACGATGACCGCGTCCGCGTGCACGACCGCACCAATGTGCGGCAGCTGACGCCCGAACTCATCGGCGGCACCGTCGAATTGGTGGTCGCCGACCTGTCGTTCATCTCCCTCGGTCTGGTGCTGCCCGCGCTGGCGGCCTGTTGCGCGCCGGGCGCGGATCTGCTGCCCATGGTGAAACCGCAGTTCGAGGTGGGTAAGGACCGGGTGGGATCCGGTGGCGTGGTGCGGGATCCGGCATTGCGCGCCGAGGCGGTGCGCGAAGTCGCCGCGGCGGCAGCGAGACTCGGGTTGCGCACGCGCGGCGTGACGGCCAGTCCGCTGCCCGGTCCGTCCGGGAACGTCGAGTATTTCCTCTGGTTGCGCAAGGAGCCCGGCGCGTCGGAGCGTCCGGTGACCGAACCGGGTGGGCCCGGCGACGGCGCGGACGTCGGTGGGGGCGCATACGATGCAGACGAGGCGGCGCGTGTGGCGGCGCTGATCGAGCGTGCGGTGCAGGAGGGTCCACAGTGAACGCGGCTAGCCCCGCCAGAGAGGTTCTGCTGGTCGCGCACCCGGGACGGCCGGAGATCACCGATACCGCGCACCGGGTCGCGAAGATCCTGTGCGGGGCCGGTATCGGGCTGCGGGTGCTCGAGGACGAGGCCTACAGCACCCGGTTCGACAATCAGAGCGATATCGACAGCTACCCGGCTCGGGTCATGGAGCACAATCCCGACGCGGCGGTCGGCACCGAGATGGTGCTGGCCCTCGGCGGCGACGGGACTTTCCTGCGCGCGGCCGAACTGGCCCGCAGTGCGTCGGTGCCGGTGCTCGGAATCAACCTGGGGCGCATCGGTTTTCTCACCGAGGCCGAGGCCGAGAACCTGGACGAGGCGCTGTCGCAGGTAGTGCGGCGCGACTACACCGTCGAGGAGCGGATGACCATCGATGTCACCGTGCGCGTCGACGATGTGGTGGTGGAGCGCGGCTGGGCGCTGAACGAGGCGAGCATCGAGAACGCGGCGCGCATGGGCGTGCTGGAGGTGGTGCTCGAGGTGGACGGCCGGCCCGTCTCGGCCTTCGGCTGCGACGGTGTGCTGATCGCCACGCCGACCGGGTCCACCGCCTACGCCTTCTCGGCGGGCGGGCCCGTGGTGTGGCCGGAACTCGAAGCGCTGCTGGTGATTCCGTCCAATGCCCACGCCCTGTTCGCGCGACCCCTGGTGACCAGCCCGAATTCGCTGATCGCCGTGGAAACCGTTGCGACGGGCCACGACGCGATCGTCTTCCTCGACGGCCGACGCACCCTCGCACTGCCGCGGGGCGGCCGGGTCGAGGCGGTCCGCGGGACCGAACCGGTGCGGTGGGTTCGGCTCGACTCCGCGCCGTTCGCCGATCGGATGGTGCGCAAATTCCAATTGCCCGTGACAGGCTGGCGTGGCCGACGGCGAACGGAGAGCACGAGTGCTGACAGAGATCAGGATTGACGGGCTGGGCGTAATTTCCACCGCCACCGCACAATTCCACGAGGGTTTGACCGTTCTGACCGGTGAGACCGGTGCGGGCAAGACCATGGTGGTGACGAGCCTGCATTTGCTGAGCGGCGCTCGCGCCGATGCCGGCCGGGTGCGCCTGGGGGCGTCGCGGGCCGTGGTCGAGGGTCGTTTCACCGTGGACGAGGTGCACGACGGCGCGCTCGGCGAGGTGGAGGAGGTGCTGGAATCGACCGGCGCCGAACGCGATGACGACGGCAGCATCATCGCCGTCCGCACCGTTGGATCCGACGGCCGCTCCCGCGCCCACCTGGGTGGCCGCAGCGTACCGGCCGCGGTGCTCGCGGACTTCACCACTCCGCTGCTGACGGTGCACGGGCAGAACGATCAGCTGCGGCTGCAGCGGCCGGATCAGCAGCTGCACGCGTTGGACCAGTTCGCCTCCGAGGCGGTGGCCCCGCTGCTGGCCAAGTATCAGAAGGCGCGAAAGGCCTGGCTGGACAAGCGCAATCAGCTGCTCGAGCGGACCGCGCGCAGCCGGGAACTGGCCCTGGAAGCCGATCATCTGACGCAGTCGCTGGCCGAGATCGACGCCGTCGCACCGGAACCCGGTGAGGACGATCATCTGGTGGCCGAGGTGCGCCGGTTGTCGGATCTGGATTCGCTGCGCGAGGCGGCGTCCACCGCGCACGACGCGCTGGCCGGTCCGGCCGATTCGCCGGGGGAGGACGCGGGCGCCCTGGATCTGCTGGGTACCGCGCGCGCCCGCATCGAGGCCTCCGACGATCCGATCCTGACCGCGCTGGCTCCCCGTCTGGGCGAGGCGATTTCGGTGGTGGTGGATCTGACCACCGAGCTCAGCTCCTACCTGTCGGACCTGCCCTCGGATCCGGGCGCGCTGGAGTCCATGCTGACCCGCCAGGCCGAGCTGAAGACGCTGACCCGCAAGTACGCCCCCGATATCGACGGGGTCATCAAGTGGGCCGAGGAGGCGCGCACCCGCCTGGAATCGCTGGACGTGTCGGAGGAGGCGCTCGCGTCGCTGGCCGCCGATGTCGAGACCGCGGCCGAGAAGGTGCGGGAGACGGCCAAGAAGCTGACCGCGGCCCGCAGCAAGGCCGCTGGGAAGCTCGCCTCCGCGGTGAGCACGGAACTGGGCGGTCTGGCCATGGGCCGGGCGCGGCTCGAGGTCGGCGTCGGTCCCGTCCTTGCGGGCGTACAGGATTCGGCCCCGCTGGTCATCGACGGCAAGGAACTGCACGCCGGCTCGACCGGTGTGGACGAGGTGGAATTCCGCCTGGCCGCCCACTCGGGCGCGCACCCGCTGCCGCTGAGCAAGAGCGCCTCCGGCGGTGAGCTCTCCCGCATCATGCTCGCCCTGGAAGTGGTTCTCGCCAGCTCCGAGCATGGCACCACCATGGTCTTCGACGAGGTCGACGCCGGTGTCGGCGGCCGCGCCGCCGTTGAAATCGGGCGCCGCCTGGCCCGGCTGGCCCGTACCCACCAGGTCATTGTCGTCACCCATCTCCCGCAGGTAGCCGCCTTCGCCGACACCCACCTGGTGGTCGACAAGCTCGATGACGGCAAGGCCGTCAAATCCGGCGTGAAGGCCCTCACCCAGGATGAGCGCGTCGTGGAGCTGGCTCGCATGCTGGCGGGCATGGGCGACACCGAAACCGGCCGCGCCCACGCCTGGGAGCTGCTCACCACGGCCCACGCCGAGAAGGTCGGCGCTGCCGCGTCCGGCGAGTAACTCATACGAACAGCAAACCGGCCGGGCCCGTGAGGGGTCCGGCCGGTGCTGTCCGTGCCGCCGCGCCGGCTCCGAAGGCGCGGTGGCCGAGTACTACTCGTTTACTTCAGAGCCTTGCGCACGCCGCCGATGAGGGCGTTGGTGAGAGCGCGGAGGCCGGGCTCGAGGATCTTCGCGGGAACGGGGAGGCTGGGCTCGGATTCCATCGTGTAGACGACCCGGGTTCCGCCCGGCGCGTCGGAGAAGCTGATGGTGCCGACGTGCCGCTTGACCGGCGCGCCCGCGATGACGCGGTAGACCATGCGCTCGTTGGGGACGAGCTCGGTGGTCTCCTCGGTCGGGCCGATGCCGGCCACGCCCAGGTGGTACTGCGCGCCGACGCCGGACGGGCTCCCGATGCCCGGCTTCTTCAGCGAAATCTGAATGGGCAGAAAGGCATTGAGGCTGTCGCGCTCGGTGAAGAGCTTGTAGACGACCTCACGCGGGGCGGGGAGAACGGTATCAACGGTGGTGCTGGCCATGTCCGGAGCATAGCCTTACCGGTCGGTAAGATGGAAGGTGCGATCGAAGCCGCACCTACAGCGCCCGTACGTGATCGTGACCACGGATTTTCGTGCAGATTGAGGCAACTCGCCCGGTATGACCGAAATTGTTTCGGTACCAAACTGATAGCGCAGATGCATGGCCGACAACGGCTCTCGGTCGTCCGCTGAAATGGCGGGTATGGGGTGCAGATCGTTTGCTGACCGGCGCGCCTCCACTGAAGGTTGAGACTTCAGGGTCATCATCGATTGTTATGAAGATGCTGGCCCTGCTGTCGCGTAATGCCGAAACGCTTCCGGGTCTGACCGGAATGGCCCGGGTGGACCGCAATACCAGACGTTTGCTCCAGCGCGTGGGTCCCGGCGACGTGGTGGTGCTCGACGAGATGGACCTGGATCGGCTCACCGCCGACCGGCTCGTCGAAGCCCAGGTGGCGGTGGTGGTGAACGCCTCGCCCTCCATCTCCGGGCGATATCCGAATCTGGGTCCGGAAGTGCTGGTGGCCAATGGCATCCAGCTGCTGGACGCGGTCAGCTCCGACGTCTTCAAGAAGATCAAGGACGGCAGCCGGGTCCGCGTCGAGGGCGGGGTCGTCTACGCCGACAAGCTGGCGAAGAAGGAACCCGAGGCGCTGGTCGAGGGCATCGAGCTCACCGAGGCCGCCATCGCCGAGCGCATGATCGAGGCGCGCAACGGGCTGGCCGACCATCTGGAAGCCTTCTCCGGCAACACCATCGAGTTCATCCGCACCGAATCCTCCTTGCTCATAGACGGAATCGGCGTGCCGGATGTCGAAGTCGAGATGAAGAAGCGGCATGTCGTGGTGGTGGCCGACGGTCCCGAGCACATCGAGGACCTCAAGCGCATCAAGCCGTTCATCAAGGAGTACGCGCCGATCCTGATCGGCGTCGGCCGGGGCGCGGACACCCTGACCAGGCACGGCTACCGGCCCGACCTCATCGTCGGCGACCCGGAGGAGATCACCGCCAACACGCTGAAATCGGGTGCGGAGGTGATCCTGCCCGCCGATACCGACGGCCACGCCAAGGGTTTGGACCGCATCCAGGATCTGGGCATCGGCGCGACCACCTTCCCGTCCTCGGGCGCGCCCTCGGATCTGGCGTTGCTGCTGGCGGATCACCACGGCGCGTCGCTGATCGTGACGGTCGGCGCGGCGGTCTCGCTGGACGACTTCTTCGACCGCGGCCGGCGTGACTCGAATCCGGCGACGTTCCTGACTCGCCTCAAGATGGGCACCAAGCTCATGGACGCCAAAGCCGTTGCCTCGCTGTACCGTCAGCGGGGTTCGGGCTGGGCGGTCGCGCTGGTGGTGCTCGCCGCGCTGGTGGCCCTGGTGGTCGCGCTGCTGGCCACCCACATGGGCGGTGAGGCGCTGACCTGGACCGCCGATACCTGGCATCGCGGATCGCACTGGGTACAGGGCCTATTGGATCGGCACAGGTAGGAGTCCGATGATTTCGTTTCGCCACCACGCGATTTCGATCGCCGCGGTATTCCTGGCCCTGGCGGTCGGCGTGGTGCTGGGCACCCGCACGCAAGGCAACGGGTTGTTTCCCGGCACGGGCGACCGGCAGCAGATCGACGATCTGCGTGCCGAGAACGGGCATCTGAACGAACAGGTGAAGGCCGCCGACGCCTTCCTTTCCGGTGCGGCCGGCAAGCTGCTGTCGGGCGCGCTGGCAAACCGGTCGGTCCTGGTCTTCACCACTCCCGACGCCGACAGCGGCGACGCCGACGCGGTCACGGCGGCGCTGACCACCGCGGGCGCCGCCGTCACCGGCCGAATCGGCCTGACCGGCGCGTTCACCGACTCCTCCGAGGGCGACCGACTGCGCACCGCACTGCTGAACGTGGTCCCCGCCGGCGCGCAGCTCGTGGTCGACGCCGTCGATCAGGGCAGCCTCGCCGGCGATCTGCTCGGCCAGGTGCTGCTCGACGATCCGGTGAACGGACAGTCGCGCGGCACGCCGCAGGAACGCGGCCTGGCCCTCGAGACCCTGCGCGGCGGCGGCTTCCTCAACTTCGCCGACGTCCAGCCCGCCCAGCTGGCCGTGGTGGTCACCGGCGACGGCGCCCGGGCCGACGAGAACAATCGCGGCACCATCATCGCCCGGTTCGCCGGGGGACTGCGGTCCCACAGCGCCGGTGTGGTGCTGGCGGGTCGCTACGGGGCCGCCGAGGGGCCCGGTGCGATCGCAGTGGCGCGCTCCGAGGGCGGGCTGTCCACCGTCACGACCGTCGACAATGCCGACCGTGAGATCGGGCGGATCACCACCGTGCTCGGGCTCACCGAGCAGCTGAACGGCGGTACCGGTCGTTACGGCACGGGCGCGAAGGCGACCTCGCTCACAGTCGCGGCCATGCCGCACTGAGGAGAACCATGATCGCGCCGGAGAAAGCCCCCGGCCACACCGATGCCGACACGGGAAAAGTTGCCCCCGACACGCGGAATCGAGCCAATACCGGGCAACCGGCATGCGTGGCATGTGATCGGCCCGGCGGATCCGTGTTACCGTGAAGACCCGTGGGTAATTCACGGATTCCGGCGCGCGCGGCCACGAAACACATCTTCGTCAGCGGCGGTGTCGCCTCTTCACTCGGTAAGGGTCTGACCGCCTCCAGCCTCGGTCAGCTGCTTACGTCGCGCGGTCTGCGCGTCACGATGCAGAAGCTGGATCCGTACCTGAACGTTGATCCCGGCACCATGAACCCCTTCCAGCACGGTGAGGTGTTCGTGACCGAGGACGGCGCGGAGACGGACCTCGATGTCGGTCACTACGAGCGTTTCCTGGATCGCGATCTGTCCGGCGACGCCAATGTCACCACCGGCCAGGTGTACTCGAAGGTGATCGCCAAGGAGCGCCGAGGCGAGTACCTCGGTGACACCGTGCAGGTGATCCCGCACATCACCGACGAGATCAAGAGCCGCATCCTCGCGATGACGGGACCGGACCTGCACGGGCAGGCGCCGGATGTGGTGATCACCGAAATCGGTGGCACGGTGGGCGATATCGAGTCGCAGCCGTTCCTCGAGGCGGCGCGGCAGATCCGCCATGAGGTGGGTCGCGAGAACTGCTTCTTCCTGCACGTCACGCTGGTGCCCTACCTGGGTCCTTCGGGCGAGCTGAAGACCAAGCCGACCCAGCACTCGGTGGCGGCGCTGCGCAATATCGGTATCCAGCCCGATGCGCTGATCCTGCGCTGCGACCGCGATGTGCCGCAGCCGCTGAAGAACAAGATCGCGCTCATGTGCGACGTGGATGTGGACGCCTGCATCTCGACGCCGGACGCGCCGTCGATCTACGACATTCCGAAGGTGCTGCACCGGGAAGGCTTGGACGCCTATGTCGTTCGCAAGCTCGGGCTGCCCTTCCGCGATGTGGACTGGACGGTCTGGGGCGACCTGCTGGACCGCGTGCACAACCCACGCGAAGAAGTCACCATCGCGCTGGTCGGCAAGTACGTGGACCTGCCCGACGCCTACCTGTCGGTCACCGAGGCGCTGCGCGCGGGCGGTTTCGCCTCGCGGGCCAAGGTGAACATCCGCTGGGTGCAGTCCGACGAGTGCGAGACCGAGGCGGGTGCGCGCTCGCACCTGGCCGACGTGGACGCCATCCTCATCCCGGGTGGCTTCGGCATTCGCGGCATCGAGGGCAAGGTGGGCGCCATCCGCTTCGCGCGCGAGCACAAGGTTCCACTGCTGGGTCTGTGTCTGGGTCTGCAGTGCGTGGTCATCGAGGCGGCGCGCTCGGTGGGGCTGAAGGACGCCAACTCGGCGGAGTTCGAGCCCGACACCAAGTACCCGGTCATCTCGACCATGGCCGACCAGGAGCAGATCGTGGCCGGCGAGGCCGACCTCGGCGGCACCATGCGCCTGGGCGCGTACCCCGCTGTGCTGCAGCAGGATTCGCTGGTCGCGCAGGCGTACGGCGAGACCGAGGTCTCCGAGCGGCACCGCCACCGGTACGAGGTCAACAACACCTACCGCGACAAGATCGCCAAGAGCGGCCTGAAGTTCAGCGGCACCTCCCCGAACGGCCACCTGGTCGAGTTCGTGGAGTACCCGAAGGACAAGCACCCGTTCCTGGTCGCCACCCAGGCGCACCCGGAACTCAAGTCCCGCCCGACCCGGCCGCACCCGCTGTTCGCGGCGCTCATCTCGGCGGCGCTGGAATACAAGGCCGCCGAACGGCTTCCGGTGGAGATCCCGAGCGAGGTTCCCGCCGCGGAGGCCGAGAAGGTCTCCAAGTAGTTCCCGCCCGACGCGGATTCCGCGGCCCGCCCGAGCATTCGACGAGTGCTCGGGCGGTGTCGTATCCGGTGTTCGCGTGTCGTACGCCACGACGACGGGCCCGCTCCGTCCCGGCCCGCAAGGCATTCACGCTACGGTTCTCGAATGACCTCCTCGGAACCGGTCCCCGGCACACATGATTTCGATGTCCTGTCCAGTCGCACCGTGTACTCGGGTGCGATCCTGGCGCTGCGGTTGGACCAGGTGGTCATGCCCGGCGGCAAGGTCGCCGAGCGGGAGGTGATCGAGCACCACGCGGCGGTCGCGGTGGCGGCGCTGGACGAGAACGACAATCTGGTGCTGATCAACCAGTACCGGCATCCGATCGGGCGGCGGCTGCTGGAACTGCCGGCCGGACTGCTGGACGAGGTGGGGGAGGATCCGCTCGAGGCGGCGCAGCGGGAGCTGGCCGAGGAGACCGGGCTGGCCGCGCGGGAGTGGTCGGTGCTGGTCGATGTGGCGCTCTCGCCCGGGTTCACCGATGAGGCGCTGCGGGTGTACCTGGCGACCGGGCTCTACGAAATCGACCGCCCGGACCCGGAACACGAGGAGGCTGACCTCGAGGTGCTGCGAATGCCGTTGGCGGAGGCCGCGCAGGCCGCGCTGGCGGGCGAGATCACCAATGCCACAGCGGTGGCCGGGGTGACGGCGTTGATGACGGCCCGTTCCAGCGGCGCTCGGTTGCGGCCCGCAGACGCGCCCTGGCCGGGGATGCCGACCGCCTTCCTGGACCGCAAGGCGCGGGAGGCGTAGATCCCGATCCCGCGGTAGATCCCGATTGGGAAACTTGTTCTGTTCGCCGGGGTTCGGGTCGGAGAGTTCGTCGGTGGCTGCTGCAATGATGTGACCCGTGCTGAAGCGCCAGATCGACGCGTACCTCGACCATTTGGCGGTCGAGCGCGGCGCCGCGCGCAATACGCTCAGCGCGTATCGGCGGGATCTGGGCCGGTACCAGTACTTTCTGTCCGGGCGCGGGGTGGAAACGCTTGCCCGCGTGGCTGAATCGGACATTTCGGAATACATGGTGTCGCTGCGGGCCGGTGACTCCGAGCATCCCGCCCTGGCGGCCTCGTCGGCCTCGCGGGCGCTGGTCGCGGTCCGCGGGCTGCACCGGTTCGCGACGGCCGAGGGGATCACCGACGCTGATGTCGCGCATCCGGTGAAACCGCCGACCCCCGCCCGGCGGCTGCCGAAAGCCCTCCCATACGACCAGGTTTCCCGTCTGCTCGACGCCGCCGGTGGCGACCTTGCCGACGGCCCGCGCGGCCTGCGGGACCGGGCGCTGCTGGAGTTGCTGTACTCCACCGGCGCTCGCATCTCGGAGATGGTCGGCCTCGACGTGGACGATATCGACATCGCCGACCGCGCGGTGATCCTGCGTGGCAAGGGCGGCAAGCAACGCATGGTCCCCATCGGCCGCCCCGCCCTGGCCGCCCTCGACAACTACCTGGTCCGCGGCCGCCCCGCCCTCTCGACCCGAGGCAAGGGCAACGCCGCCCTCTTCCTCAACCACCGCGGCGGCCGCCTCTCCCGCCAATCCGCCTGGCAGGTGCTGCAATCCGCCGCCGACCGCGCCGGCATCGCCGCCCAGGTCTCGCCCCACACCCTGCGGCATTCGTTCGCCACCCACCTCCTCGACGGCGGCGCCGATGTCCGCGTCGTCCAGGAACTACTCGGCCACGCCTCGGTGACCACCACCCAGATCTACACCCTGGTCACCGTCGGCACCCTCCACGAGGTCTGGGCTACCGCGCACCCCCGAGCCCGCTGACCGCAGGTCCTCAGAGATGCAGCAGGGTGCGGATGATCCGGCGGACCCGGGTGGGGTCGAGTTCCGCGCCCCGCGAGGTGAAGAACAGGTGGTGGATAGAGCCGACGAGGGTGAAAGCGAGGGTGTGGGTGTCCTGACCGGCCGGTAGGCGGCCGGCGGTTTGCTCGGCGGACAGATAGTCGGCGAAGAACCGCTCGCTGGTGTTGAGGGCCGAATCGGCGGCGATCGCGGTGCCGATGCGGGTGGCCAGCGCGGGCCGGGCGGAGATCAGGGCGGCGGTCGGGAGGGCGCCGGAGTCGAAGAGGGTGACGGCGGCTTCGGTGAGATTGTCGAGGATGTCGCCCTGCCCGGCGCGGGCCGGCAGGCCGGAGAGCTCGTCGACGGCGCGTTGCAGGCGGTCGGCGGCGTAGTCGGTGAGGAAGCCTTCGAGTCCGTCGAAGTGGTTGTGCAGGATGCCTTTCGCGCACCCGGCCTCATCGGTGATGGCCCGGCTGGTCAGGCCCGCGGCGCCGTCGCGCGCCAGGATCCGGTCCGCGGCGGCGAACAGCTCGGCGCGCAGATCGGGCCGTGGAACGCCACGCATGCTTCGCTCTTCCCCTTCCGGCGTCGTGATCGACGGATTCGCCGACCGCCCTGGACATCCGGTCAAGTCTATTGGCCCGCGCCCGGGCACGAGTCTCGAGGCTCGCACCCGACGGAAATCTCCGAGCTCGCACATCGGCGGGAGCCGTGGCTGCACGCTCTGCAGCGCGGGTCTTGCCTACTATGGGCGATCGCCCATAGTATGTGGGCAAATGCCCATAGTGGCTCTTGCCTGTTGAGAGAGACGCGAATCATGAACTCCACGAGGAATCTTCACGCCACGTCCCCCTCCCGCCGCCGCGGCATCTCGGCCGTCGGCGGGCTGGGCGCCGTGCTCATCGCCCTGCATCTGGGGATCGCCGCGTTCGGCGCCGCCGCGTTGTGGGACTGGCTCGGCGGCCTGCTCGCCGGACTGTTCCTGGTTGCCTTCGCCGCCGTGCATGTCCTCGGCGGTGCCCGGTTCGGCCACAACCTGGTGGGCCGAGCCGTCTCGATACTGGCGCGGTCCGGCGTCCGCCTCGGACCGGTCGCCCTGCTGACCGTGGCCGGCAGGCGATCCGGCCTCCCCAGAACCAACCCCGTGGACGTCTTCGGCGGGGGCGACCACCGCTGGATCATCGCCACCCACTCCAGCAACGCCCAATGGGCCCGCAACCTCCGCGCCGCAGGCCGCGCCACCCTCACCGCCGGCCCCACTCGCACCAACTACACCGCCGTCGAACTCCCCACCGACCAAGCCACCCAAATCCTGAAAGACGTTGTCGCCCCTCGACTCTCGCGCCCCGTCGGCGGCCTTGTCCTACGCCGCACCCTCGGCCTGCCGACCCGGCCGACACCAGCAGACCTCGCCCGCACCGCCGCCGCCCATCCCGTCTTCGAACTGACCCCACTGCCCTAGCGCAGATCCGGTCTCGAAACGCCGGCCGCCGCAGTCGTTCCCGACCGGTCGTCGAGCAGACCCGCCCGGGCCGGGGTCATGCTGATCAGACCCACGCAGGTGTAGTTATTCCTGTACTGCTCCGCGTGGCAGACCAAAGGAACGCCGGAAAGGAATGGAGGGTTCCCGATGAGCGGGTACTCGCGGTGGCGGGACATCCGCGAAGAGTTCGTCGAACGAGCGGGCGGTGAAGAGGCTGTTGCGGCGGGGAAAGAGGAGCTGCTCGCAGAGATCCGGCGTTCACGAGGCATGACGCAGCAGCAGCTTGCTGAGCGGATGGGCGTGACAAAAGGGCGCATCACCCAGATCGAGCAAGGGAGCATCGCCGGCTGTGAACTCCTGGTGCGCTACGCTGCAGCCCTCGGTGGGCGCTTGCATCAGTCGATCCACTTCGATGACGGCGAGATCTCCGCGATCGCGTGAGGACGAGAACGCCCGGGGGACGGTCTGATCCGTCACCCGGGCGTTGGGTTTCCTGCTGCGCGTGGGTCTTACTTCTTGCGTTCGCGCTTTTCGCGGACTCGGACGTTCACGCGGACGGGGGAGCCGTCGAAGTTGAACTCTTCGCGGAGCTTGCGTTCGATGAACCGGCGATAGCCGGCCTCGAGGAAGCCCGTGGTGAAGAGGACGAACGTCGGGGGGCGGGTGGAGGCCTGGGTGGCGAACAGGACTCGGGGGAGGCGGCCGCCTCGCATCGGCGGCGGGGTCGCCGCGATGACTTCCTTGAGCCAGTTGTTCAGGCGGCCGGTGGAAATGCGCTTGTCCCAGGAGTCCAGGGCGGTTTCCATTGCCGGGACGAGCTTTTGGACGGCGCGGCCGGTGTGGGCGGAGATATTGACGCGCTGGGCCCAGCGGACCTGGACCATTTCGCGGTCGATCTCGCGTTCCAGCATTTCCCGGCGGTCCTCGTCGACCAGATCCCACTTGTTGTAGGCGATGACGAGGGCGCGGCCGGTCTCGGCCACCATGGAGATGACGCGCAGGTCCTGCTCGGTGATCGGCTCGGAGGCGTCGATGAGCATGACCGCCACCTCGGCGGCCTCGATGGCCCCCTTGGTGCGCAGCGAGGCGTAGAACTCGTGGCCGGAGGCATTGCTCACCTTGCGGCGCAGGCCCGCGGTGTCCACGAATCGCCACAGCTTGCCGCCCAGTTCGACCAGCGAGTCGACCGGGTCGACGGTGGTGCCCGCGACATTGTGGACCACCGAGCGTTCTTCGCCCGCCAGCCGGTTGATCAGCGACGACTTGCCGACGTTCGGCTTGCCGACCAGCGCCACGCGGCGCGGGCCGCCGGTGAGACCCGTTCCCTCACGCGGAGTTTCGGGCATCACCTCCAGAATGAGGTCCAGCAGGTCACCGGTGCCGCGGCCGTGTGTGGCCGAGACCAGCTGCGGCTCACCGAGACCCATCGACCACAGCTCGGCCGCGTCGGCCTCCAGCTTCTGGTTGTCGACCTTGTTGGCGACCAGGATGACCGGGGTCTTGCTGCGGCGCAGCGTCTTCGCCACCGCCTCGTCGGCGGAGGTCGCGCCCGTGGTGACATCCACCACGACCACGATCGCGTCGGCCGTCCTCATGGCGACCTCGGCCTGCCGGGCCACCGACTGCTGCAGGCCCTTGGCGTCGGGCTCCCAGCCGCCGGTGTCCTGCACCATGAATCGGCGTCCGGCCCAGGTGGCCTCGTAGGAGATACGGTCCCGGGTCACGCCCGGAATGTCCTCCACCACGGCCTCGCGGCGACCGAGAATACGGTTCACCAGGGTCGATTTGCCGACGTTCGGGCGGCCGACGATGGCCACCGTCGGCAGCGGGATGTGTTCGGCGTCCTGCTCGCCCTCGAATTCGGCGATGTCCCAGTCGGTTTCGTCCGACCAGATGCCATCACCGGCGAAGGTGTCCTGGGTCACTGCGAGCCTCCAGCCGAAATCCGTTCGGCCACCACGCGATACAGCTCGTCGATGACCTCGTCCTTGTTCAGATCGCTGGTGTCGACCAGCACGGCGTCCTCGGCGGGACGCAGCGGCGAGACCTTGCGGGTCGAATCGAGGGTGTCGCGGCGCTGCACATCGGCCAGCACGGCCTCGAAATCGTCTCCGCGGCCCTCCGCGATGTTCTGGGCATTGCGACGGAAGGCCCGCGCCTCTGCCGAGGCGGTCAGGTAGATCTTCACGTCGGCCTGGGGCAGCACGGTGGTGCCGATATCGCGGCCCTCGACCACGATTCGACCCGCCGCCGCGGTGAGGTCCCGCTGCAGCGCGACCAGCTGGTCACGCACCTCGGGCACCGCGGACACCGCCGACACGGCCTTGGTCACCGCATTGCCGCGGATCTCGCTCGACACGTCCTCACCGTCGAGCAGGATGACCTCCCGGCTCGGATCGGTGCCGATGGTCAGCGGCAGCTCCTTGACCGCCACCGCGATGGCGGAGGCGTCGTCCAGGTCCACGCCACCGCGCAGCACGCGCAGCGTCGCGACCCGGTACATGGCGCCGGTGTCGAGGTAGCTGGCCTCGAGCCGGGTCGCCAGCTGGCGCGACACGCTCGACTTGCCGGTGCCCGACGGGCCGTCCATGGCGACGACCAGTCGCGCCGACCCGGTCAGCGCGCCGGTCGCGTCGATCAGACTTCCCACACCGTTCACAACGACACCGCCTCGTAGAGCTTCCCGATTTCGTCCCGGCCCAGCACGCGCAGCGTGCCCGGCCGCTGATCGCCCAGTGCGACCGGTCCAATGTGGGTGCGCACCAGCGCGGTCACCGGGTGGCCGACCTCGGCCAGCAGGCGGCGCACGATGTGCTTGCGGCCCTCGTGCAGGATCACCTTCACCAGCGACTTGCCCTGGCCGACCTCGAGCACCTGGAAGCGGTCCACCTTGGCGGGGCCGTCCTCCAGCTCGACGCCGTCCTTGAGCAGCTTGCCGACCTCGCGGTTCTTGACCTCACCGTTGACCGTGGCCAGGTAGGTCTTGGACACCTCGAAGGACGGGTGCATGAGCCGGTGCGCGAGATCGCCGTCATTGGTGAGCAGCAGCAGGCCCTCGGTGTCGGCGTCCAGGCGGCCGACGTGGAACAGGCGTTGCCCGGCCGCGATCCGCTCGGCGACGATGTCGCCCACGCAGGGGCGGCCCATCTCGTCGGACATGGTCGACTGCCAGCCCTTGGGCTTGTTCAGCGCCAGGTACACCTGCTCGTCGCGGATCACGACGCGCACGCCGTCGACCCGGACCACCGCGGTCTGCGGGTCGATGCGCAGGCCCTGCTCGCGCACGATCTTGCCGTCGACCTCGATGCGGCCGGCGTCGATCATCTCCTCGGCCGCGCGGCGCGAGGCCACACCGGCCTTGGCGAGCACCTTCTGCAGCCGCTCGCCCTCGCCCCAGGGGAGTTTCTTCGGGCCCTGCGCGTCGGTGTCCACGTGCTGGCGGCGGGCCGGCTTGGCATTGCTGATCAGGACCGGGGCCACGACCTGCTTGACCGGCTTGGCGGTCTTCTTCTTGGCGGGGGTGTTCGGCGAGGTGTGCGGGGCCAGCGGGCTGCCACCGCCGATCCGGCCGCGCGAGGCGTTGCGGTCCTGGCCGAAACCGGCACGGTCGGCGCCGAATCCGGTGCGGGACTGGCCGCCTCGGCTGTCGCCGCCGCGTCCGCCGCGCGAGTCGGAGCCCCAGTCGCCGCGAGACTGGTTGCCGCGCGCGGAGTTTCCGTACGAGGAGCCGCCCCGCGAGGCCGAGCCACCGCGCGAACCGCCACCGCCCCACTGACTTTCACCGCGCGAGCCGTAGCCTTCGCCGCGCGAGCCGTAGCCTTCGCCGCGCGAGCTGTAGCCTTCGCCGCGCGAGCTGTAGCCTTCGCCCCGCGAGCTGTAGCCTTCGCCCCGCGAGCCGTAACCTTCGCCGCGCGAGCCGGAACCGCCGCGGGATCCGCCCCGGGAGTCGCCGTACGCGCCGCCGCGGGATCCGCCGGAGCGCGAGTCATAGGACCCGCTGCCGCCGCGTCCGCCGCCGTACGAGCCGCTGCCGCCGCGCGATTCGCCCGCGCCACCGCGGGCATTGCCATACGAGCTGCCGCCGCGCGCGGACCGGTCGTCTCCGGTCCGGCCGCGGGCGGCCCGGGAACCGCCGCGGGGCGGCGGTTCACTGCCACGTTTCCTACGATCCGGTGTGCCATCTCGGCGAGCGGGTGTATTCACGTTGTCCTGTTTCAGTCATCGGTGCCGAGGTTGATATCAGCCTCGGCCGGTTTCTTCAGCCTGGTGTACCGGGGGTCGGTGTCCAGGCTCTCGTTGATCTCGTCGATCAGATCGACGCCCGGGAGCAGCGGGGCCAACGGCGGCAGATCCGCCAGTGACGCAAGTCCGATCCGTTCCAGGAACAGCTCGGTGGTGATGTACAGAGTGCCGTTGGTCTCCGGGTCCGCTCCGGCCTCCGCGATCAGGCCCCGCGCCAGCAGGGTCCGGATCACGCCATCCACGTTGACACCGCGCACCGCACTCACGCGTGCTCGGGTAACCGGTTGACGGTACGCGATGACCGCCAGGGTTTCCAAAGCGGCGCGTGTGAGCTTCGATCGTGCGCCGTCCAACAGCATACGTTCCACGTAGGGGGCGAATTCAGTCCGTGTGTAATAACGCCACCCGTCGCCCACGTATCTGAGATCCATGCCACTGCGCCGCGCGGTCAGCTCCGCGGACATCTCCCGCAGCGCGGTCTCCACCCGGATCGGATGATCCCGCAGCGCCGACGCTAGCAGTTCCACCGGTGCGGGCGCGTCGACCACGAGCAGCATCGCCTCGAGCGCGGACCGGAACTCGTCCTCGGTGAGCTCGTCCTCGTCGTCGAACTCCTGCGGATCGACCGGGAGCGCAGCCGGCGCGGCAGCTTCGGCCGCCGGCGCGGGGTCCGCGGCGTCGGATGCCGTGACTTCGGATTCGGAGCGTGTGATCTCCACCGCCGCGCCTGTGACTTCAGGCTCGGCCAACTCGGCCGCGGGCGTTGCCGGTCCGGCGCCGGACGCCGCGATGTCGGCCACGAGGGGCGTGATCGCCGCCGCTGACTCGGCGGCCTCACTCGCGGGCTCGGTGACTTCGGACTCCGGTTCCGTGATCGCTGCCCGCTCGGCGGCACCGGCGGCCGACTCGCCGGCGGCCGGGCCGCTCGCGGCCGGGTCCTGCGCGTCGTCACCCAAGTTCTGCACCTCGGTCACCCGTAGTCCTCTTCAATCGTCACCGGTTGGGCGGGTTGGTCTTCGAGCTCGCCGATCCAGCTGATGGACAGCGGGCCCAGGGGGTCGGGCTGGTCGAACTCGATGGTCTTGCCCCGGTAGAGCTCGAGCAGGGCGAGGAAGCGGGCCACGATCTGGATGGGTAGTTCGCAGTCGGCGCAGAGTTCGTGGAAGGTCGTCCAGCCGCCCGCGCCACGGCTTTTCAGCATCTCCAGCACGAGTGCGGCCTGTTCGGCGATCGAAATCGTGTGGGCGTGGATGTGATCCAGTCCCACCTTCGGTTTCGGACGCGGCCGGAACACGGTGGCGGCGACTTCGGCGAACCCCGCGGCGTCCACCCCCAGCGTAACCTCGGGCAGCAGCTCCAGATACCGCTCCTCCAGCGACACCGCGCGCGGATAGCGCTGCAGCGCGGCCGCCTCCAACTCGCCCAGCAGGGCCGCGACCTGTTTGAAGGCGCGGTACTGCAGCAGTCGCGCGAACAGCAGGTCGCGCGCTTCGAGCAGTTCCAGGTCCTCCTCGTCGGAGACCTCGCCGGAGGGCAGCAGCCGGGCCGCCTTCAGGTCGAGCAGTGTGGCCGCGATGAGCAGGAATTCGGTGGTCTGGTCGAGGACCTTGTCCGCCCGCAGCCCCTTCTCCTCCGACAGCCGGGCGGTGAGCGCCTTGGTGTGGACGATGAATTCGTCGGTGACCTTGTGCAGCGCGATTTCGGTGACGTCGAGGCGTCGTGAGCTGATCAGCTGCAGCAACAGGTCGAACGGGCCCTCGAAGTTGGCGAGTTTCAGGTGAAACTTGCCCGCTGAGTCTGGATTGTCCGGTACTGCGGCATCGTCCGAGGAAGCGGCGGTGTCCGTACCGGCGGACCCGGCGATATCGGCCAGGACCGACGAGTCCGCGCCGTCTGCGGGCAGCACCGAATCCGCCTCCGCCGGATCGTGCTCGGACGAAGGTTCGAGAGGATCGCTCAACGGCCCGACCGCTGGATGACTTCCCGGGCCATGGCTCGATAGGCTTCAGCGCCACCGGATTTCGGCGCCCAGGTGGTGATGGGTTCACCGGCGACGCTGGCGTCCGGGAAGCGGACGGTCCGCGAGATCACGGTGTCGTACACGAGGTCGCCGAACACCTCGACCACGCGCGTCATGACCTGACGGGAATGCAATAGGCGGGCATCGAACATGGTCACCACGATGCCGTACAGGGTCAGCTCCGGATTCAGCCGGTCCCGCACCTTCTCCACGGTGTCGTTGAGCAGGGCCAGGCCGCGCAGCGAGAAGTATTCGCACTCCATGGGAATGATGACGCCGTCGGCGCAGGCCAGCGCGTTCACGGTGAGCAGGCCCAGGGAGGGCTGGCAGTCGATGAGGATGTAGTCGTAGCGGTCGCGCAGCGGCGCGATGGCCCGGCCGAGGGTCTGCTCGCGGCCGACCTCGTTGACGAGCTGGATCTCGGCGGCCGACAGGTCGATATTGCTGGGCAGCAGATCCATGCCCTCGACCTTGGTGTTCATCAGCACGTCGTCGACATTGACCTTGCCGGGGCCGACGAGCAGGTTGTGCACGGTGACGTCCAGATCATGGTGCGCCACACCGAGTCCCGCCGACAGCGCGCCCTGCGGATCGAGGTCGACGAGCAGGACCTTGCGCCCGTATTCCGCCAGCGCCGCACCGAGATTGATGGTCGAGGTGGTCTTGCCGACGCCACCCTTCTGATTGCACATGGCGACGATGAGGGCAGGACCGGTGTGGTCGGCTTCGAGCGGCACGGGGATCTCGCGCACCGGGCGTCCGGTCGGACCGACTTCCCGACCGTCGTGCACCACATCGGGTGCCTCCCACAGTGTTTGCGCGGCGGTTTCGATCCGCTGGCCCGCACCACCGGTAGTCGTCACGTCCGCTGCTCCTTCGACGTTCCTGCCCTTGCTCCGTCCACCGGCCTGCCGTGGACGACGCGCCCGGCCGCGTGTGCGACCGGGTCCTTCCTAGACGCTACCGCCTGTTCACACCGGACCATCGCTCGGACACGCACCCTAAACCTGCACTTCAGGGCCGGTAAGGGTGTCCTCGCTCGGACTTGTGTCCGGTCAGGGGCATTCTTCGCTTGTGGGACAGGAGGTTACGGCCTATGGACCCGGACTGCGGGGGATCAGCGGGGGTTTCTCCGAATCTCGTCCGATCCGGCCCACCCGATTCCGGTTCCGCTCAGTCGATCCCTACCAGGTGAACCGCCTCCCCTTCACCGCCCAGACACCCCGCCCCCGCGGAGTGATCCGCCATCGACCCTGACAGCGACTGTCCACGATAAGCCCTCGCGCCGCCAAGCGCGACACGGCGGCGCGCGCCGACCACGATGTCAGCGCACCCGCCCGCGCGAGTTCGGCCACCGTCAGCAGACCCCCGGCCGACAGCACCCCCAGCACCGCGAACTCGGCTGCGACACCGTTCCTCACGCGAACCTCACCGCCCGCCGCACGATCGACCGGCGCGGCCACACCGACTCGACATCACAAATCCCCGCCAGCCTCGCCACCGACTCCGCACTCAGATGTTCCGGCGACGGCACAATTACCGCGTCGACATCGATCTCTCGCACCAGATCACCCAGCTCCAACGCGGAGAATTCGGGCACCAGCAGCAGTACGTAGCCGAATCTCCGCGCGAGCCTCCGACATTGCGCGATGTCCCACTCGAAAGCGGGACCGGAGACTTCAGGATCGATATACACCATGGCTGTCGGTTTCGCCCTCATGGCGTCTGCCCCTCTCATCCGCATTACCTATGGTTCGCGGTCGGCAAGGGCAGGAAGGGACAGGAAAGGGACAGTTTTCCCCTCGCGCAACGGGTTACGGCGTCATGCGGACGGGACTACCCTCGGGGCATGGCGAACGTTGGGCAGCGGATCGCGGCGGAACGCAAGATCGCGGGCTTCGGACAGCAGAAGCTCGCGAATCGGGCGGGATACAGCCTCTCCATGCTCAAGGCGGTGGAGCAGGGACGTGAACCTGCGTCGCCGGGATTCATCGCGGCGATCGCGAAGGCGCTCGGCGTCGACCCGGATCGGTTGCAGGGCACGCCGTATGTCGAAACTTTGGGGGAGGACGGGCCGCTCGAGGGGCTCGCGCAATTGCGCACGGTTCTCGCCGAGGGCGCCTACGTCCAGCCCATCGAACCCAGGGGTATGCCGGATCTCCGGGCTGCGATCAGGCAGGTCGAGGCCGAGTTGCGCAACGACCGGACGCGGCGGGCACTGGCCCGGCTCGCGGACCTGATCCGGGAGCTGCACGGTGCGGTTCACGCTGCTGATTCGGGTACGGACCGAGCGCAGGCATATGAACTGCTGTGTGCCGCCTACATTGCTGCTGAAGGCGCGACCTGTCGCCTCGGCTACTCGACGATGACGGCCCTGGTGCTGGACCGATTGGACTGGGCGTCTTCGCATTCCGATGACGCCGGCTATGCGGTCCGCAGCCTGATGAAGCGATCCCGGCTGCTGATGGCGCACGACTCCACCGACGTGGCGATGTCGCTGGTAGAACGTGGTCTGAGCCTGGTTCCCGGCGATGCGGATGGCGAACGGGTACTGCGAGGCTACGGCCATCTGCGGGGTGCGATCGTCGCCGCGCGCGGCCGTCGGCTCGACACGGCCATTGCGCACATCGCCGAGGCGCGGGCCATCGCGCGGCCGATGTCGGGTGAAAGCGATCTGTACACAACGGATTTCGGTCCCGGCAATGTCGAGATCCACGCTTGCGCGATCGAGCTGGAAGCGGGCGATCCGGGCAAGGCGGCCCGCGATGGCGAAAAGCTGCGCCTGCCTGCGGGCATGTCCTCGCCACGAGCGGGTCACCACTGGCAGGACAACGCTCGGGCCTGGTTGATGATCGGCAAGCCGGACAAGGCATTGCTGGCCCTGAACAAGGCGCGGGCAGTCGCGCCCCAACAGACCCGTTTGCATCCCCAGGTGCGAGAGACTCTGCACGGCATCGCCGTAGCGGAGAAGCGGCGGAGTGAGACGCTGGCCGGGTTCGCGTCGTGGCTCGGTACCAGCATCTGAGCGAATGGTAGCCCGCACACCGACTCGTTCCGGCTGGTCGGTTTGGATGCGGTTTTCGCCACCGATCCGGGCCGGCCGCGCCGTAGGGTGATCGACGCCGGGGTGCGGGTAGGGTGCGGGGGAGGTTGCGGGTGCGAAGGGCCGAATGTTGTTTGCGGGAACGGAATTCGCCGGGTATTTGATCGAGCGGCGGCTCGGAGGGGGCGGGATGGGGGAGGTTTTTCTCGCCCGGCATCCGCGATTGCCGCGGCTGGTGGCGATCAAGCTGCTGGCCCGGGAGTTGGTGTCGCAGCGGGAGACCCGGTCCCGGTTCGAGCGGGAGGCCGAGCTGGTGGCCCGGCTGGATCACCCGAATATCGTTGCGGTGCACGACCGGGGCGTCGAGGACGGGCGGCTGTGGATCGCCATGCAGTACGTGGACGGTGGGGACGCGGCATCGCTGGACCCGTGCACGCTGCCCGCGCACGATGCCGTCCAGATCATCGGCGAGACCGCCAAGGCGCTGGACTACGCCCATTCGATGGGCGTGATCCACCGGGATGTGAAGCCGGCCAATATTCTGCTGACCCGCTCGGTGCCGGGGCAGGATCGGCGGATTCTGCTGACGGACTTCGGGATCGGGCGACTGCGCGACGACTCGGCGCAGATCACCCGCACCGGGATGCTGGCGGCGACGATCACCTACGCCTCGCCGGAACAGTTGTCGGGGGCCGCGCTCGACCAGCGCTCGGATCAGTACTCGCTGGCGTGCACGCTGTTCCGGCTGCTCACCGGGTCGACGCCCTACCAGGCCGAGACCGCGGCGGCGGTGATCGCGGGACACCTGCAGCATTCGGCGCCGCGGGTGACCGACCGGCGGCCGGAACTGCCCGCCGCCCTCGATACCGTGCTGGCGCGCGGGCTGGCCAAGCGGCCGGAGGATCGCTTCGACTCCTGCCGCGCGTTCGCCGACGCTGCGCTGCAGGCACTGTCGGACGAGTCCGAGCCCACCGTGCTGCCGCTGCAGGTGGCCGCCGCGTCCCCCGTGACCACGCTGTTCGCGAGTTCCCGGGCGACGACCGGATCGAGCGGCAGCGCGCCGGCGACGATCACCCTGCCACCGGTCGGCGAGCCCACGGTGCTGGACGAGCCGTCGTCCCCACCGGCCCCGCCGCCGCACCGGAGCAACGGGCGGCGCTGGTTTGCCGCCGGTGCGGCCGCGCTGGTCGTCGTGATCGCGACGGCTGCCGGAATCATCTGGGCGACACACTATTCCGGCTCCTCGAAGAGCGCGCCCCCGTCGGGCGCCGGCACCCCGTACGCCGCCGCGTACCCGGGCTTCGTGCCGTTGACGCAGATCAACGCCCTCGGAGACAAGGTCGACTACCCGGTGTCGGTGGAGGATCCGGCGAACGACGGCTGGCTGCCGTGCAAGCCGGTCTCGATCGCCGCCGCGGTGCCCCTGTCCGGGGCCGATACCGACGTGGCACTGGGCCGCACCGTGCTCGGCTCCGTGCGGCTGGCCGTCGACCAGTTCGTGCAGGGTGGTGGCAAGACGTGTCCGGTCACCATCCGGGAGTTCGACACCGCGGGCAGTCAGGCCACCGCGGCGCAGCTCGCCGAGAAGATCGCCGCCGATACCTCGATCGCCGCGGTGATCGGCCCGGCCCTGTCCCGGGAGGTGGTGGCGGCGGGCAAGACGTTCGACGCCGCCGGGCTGTCGTTCCTCACCCCGGTGGCGACGAATCCGCTACTGGCACAGTCGGGTTGGTCCGGTTTCTTCCGTGGCCTCGCCAATGACAATGCGGAGGGACCGGCGCTGGGCCGGTATCTGGCGAACACCGCGCGCTTCTCCCGCGTCTGCGTGGTGCGGGACAGCGGCGGCGGATTCGGCGGCTCGCTGGCGGATTCGGTGACCACCGGGCTCGGCACGGCCGCGCTCACCGCGTGCCAGATCAGCATCGACCCCGACGGCGACTCGGGCGACGCGGTGAACACCATCGCCGCGGCGCACCCGGACGCGGTGTTCTACGCCGGATATCCGAAGGCCGCCGCCGCACTGCTCGCCAAGCTCCGGAACGCCGGCGTCACCGCGACCTACGTGCTCGGCGACGGCAGCTACGATCCCGGCTTCCGGAACGCTGCGGGCCCGGCCGCCACCGGCACCCTGGTCGCCTGCCAGTGCGGGCCGGTCACCGAACGCTTCGCCAGTGAGTATCGGTCCGCCACCGGATCCGCCCCGACCGCGTACGCCGCCGAGGCCTTCGACCTGACCGCGATCGTGTTGCGCGGCATCGTGTCCGGCCACGCGGGGCGCGCCGAATTGCGTGCCTACCTGCACGGCTACAACGGCGACGGCATCGCCCACGCGTACGGCTGGGGCGCGACCGGCGAACTCGGCGACCCCCGGATCTGGCTGTACCGGATCTCCTAATCCTGCTCGACCCGCTCCGGCCGCAGGCGGCGCAGCGCCAGCAGGGCGGCCAGGCATCCGGCGCTGAGAGCGATGGCCGTCCAGGCGGCGCGGTCACCGGATTCGGCGTACCGGTCGGGATACAGCGGGAAGGAATCGCAGCCACGGTATTCCAGCGTCAGCACGGCCGTCGGAATGAACAGGAGGCCCAGCGCCAGCACCGTCGCCGCCGCGTTGCGCGTGGTGACCGTGCCGAAGCTGTATCCGGCCAGCGCGGCGATGGCACAGCTGCCGATCAGCGCGGTCCACGAATCGTCGTGGCGGATACCGGGAGCCAGCAGCGCGAATACCCCGAGGGCGACGATCCCGCCGGCGGCGACGACCGGCGCCGGGCGCAGCAGGCCGGCCGCCAGCCCGAGCGCCATGACCACCAGCAAGGGCACGAGTTTCCAATGCGCCTGGGCCGCAATGGCGGTCGCGCTGCCGGTGGCGGTGAGCGCGATCGCGAGCAGGGTGAGGGAGCCGTCGCGACGCGGCAGCAGCAGCGCGGCGACGGCCGCAGCCACGAGGACCGCGACCGTTCCGGCCACGATGGCCCCGACGCCGGTGGTCGACGTGAGCCGCTCGGTCACCACCGCGCTGGTGGTGACCACGATGGCCGCGGCCAGAACCGGCGCGAAGGGCAGGTTCAACGCCGTGGAATAGGCCGCGGGTCCGGGGCTTGGGCTGAGCAGGAAGCACACTGCCAGCAACACCACGGTCGGCGTGGTGAGCCAGCCCGGCGGCAGATCCACGAAGGCGCGTTCGATCAGCGACCGGGTGCCCTCCTCGGCCGCCACGGTCTCGATGTGCTGGCCCACCAGGACGCCGGTGAGCGCCCCGAGCAGGTATCCGATTGCGGGTGGCCGGTATTCGAGCGCCGCCGCCCCGGCCGCGCCCAGCAGCACGCCCGCCGCGATCGCATCGGTGAAGTTGGCGGTGGCCAGGCTCGCGGAGGTGGCTGCCACCAGCAGGTGGTCGGTGGCCAGCAGCACCGTCGCGGCGGTGGCGGTGCCCCAGGCGACCCGGGTGCCGAACATGCGCACGCACACCGCGGCCAGGACCGCGACGACCGCGCCCGCGGCGGTGGCCCGGGGCACGGTGACGGTCAGCAGCGTCATCTGCAGCGCGGATGAGTCGGTGCCGCACCCGGTGTCGAGGGGCACGATGAGGGCCAGGCCCGCGACCGCGGCGGCGGCGCACCCGCCGACCGTGTCGAGGGCCGCGCGATACCGCTGCACGGGCGGCTCCCAGGGGTCGAAGCAACAGATCAGTTACCGTGCAGTCACGGTAACAGCGTGCGGATTCAGCGGGGTGGACGGCGGGCCGCCCAATCGGCGGCGAAATCACGGAACCGCCGCACGGCCTCCGACGGTGTGGCGGTCGCCGACCAGATCAGCCCGACATCGCGGGACGCGCCCGCGTCGGCCAGCGGGACGAGGGCCAGCCCCGGCGGCATTGGCTCCTCCGCGGGCACCAGCGCGACCCCGAGACCGGCCACCACCAGCCCGGACACTGTCACCAGATCGCTGGACTCGAACACGATGCGCGGCCGGATACCCGCCGCCGCGCACAGTTCGTCGAAGATGCGCCGCATTCCGAATCCCGGATGCATGGTGATGAATTCGGCGTCGGCCAGTTCGGCCAGCCGGATCGGCCGCTGCCCGGTCTTGCCGGACGCGGCCAGCCGATGGTCGGCCGGAACCGCGAGCACCAGCGGCTGATTCAACAGCGTCCGCCAGCCGATGCCGGGCTCGCTGGGCCGCGGCGACACCAACGCCAGATCCGCCTTGCCGTCGAGCACCTGCCGGGTGATGACCTCGGCCGCGCCCTGATACAGCGTGAAGCCGACCCGTCCCGAGCCGCGCCGGAACTCGCCGATCAGCTGCGGGGCCAGCCGGCTGCCGAAGGAATGCAGGAACGACAACCGGACCATTCCCTTGGCCGGATTGATCAGGTCGGCGACGGCCTGCTCCCCTGCGTGCAGTTCGGCCCGGGCGCGGCGGGCGTGCTCGTAGTAGAGGCGGCCGTACTCGTTGAGCCGGATGCGTTTGCCGTGCCGGTCGAACAGCGATGTGCCGAGTCGCTTCTCGAGCCGGGCGAGCATGCGCGAGAGCGTCGGCTGGGCCAGGTGCAGGCGGTCTGCCGCCGCGCTGACATTCTCGGTTTCGGCGAGTGTCGTGAACCACTCCAGATCTGCGCCGAGCACCCCGCCTCCTCGCTATATGTGTTCAGGGCATGATCATTCAAATCATCATGCATTTCCGTTCTAAGCGCCAGCGCCGCACCCTGGATCCCGTCCCCGCACCGAGAGGATCCGATGACCACCATGCCCGCGCCCACCAGCACGGCTTCGCCGGCAGCGACCAGCAGCGTGAAGCCGGATCCGACCAGTGCCACCGCGTCCGCGGCGACCAGTTCCCCGGCGGAAGCGCCGGCCTCGGCCCTCATGTCGGGCACTGCCGCGGCCGACGCGCCCGATCGATCCGGCGTCGCGCACGAGAAGCGGGTCACCGCGGCTCTTTTCGCTGCCGGGCTGACCACCTTCGCGGCCATGTACTCCACCCAGTCGTTGCTGCCGAGCCTGTCGGCCGCCTTCTCGGTCTCGCCTGCGCAGGCGGCTCTTGCTGTCTCTCTGACCACGGGTTTTCTCGCGCTGGCCATTGTTCCGGCGGGCGCGCTGTCGGCGCGGATCGGCCGGACCCGGGTGATGATCGGATCGGCGGCGGTGGCGTCGGCGCTGGGTCTGCTGCTGCCACTGTGCCCGACTCTCGACACGCTGCTGGTGGTGCGAGCGGTGCAGGGCATCGCATTGGCGGGCGTGCCCGCGGTGGCCATGGCGTATCTCGCCGAGGAGATCGGGGCGGCCGGGCTCGGCGCGGCCATGGGCGTCTACATCGCCGGCACCACGATCGGCGGTCTGGCGGGACGGCTGATTCCCTCGCTCGCCCTCGGGCTGTCCTCGTGGCGCTGGGCGGAACTGGCGGTCTCGCTGGCCGCCGCCGCGTGCACGGTCTGGTTCGCGCGCACCCTGCCGGCCTCGCGCGGATTCTCCGCCCGCCCGGCCGGTTTCGGCACCATGCTCGGCGATCTCGCGGCGCAGTTGCGGCATCGCGGCCTGATCGCGCTGTTCGGTCTGGCTTTCCTGCTGATGGGCAGCTTCGTGTCGGTCTACAACTTCCTGGGCTACCGGCTCACCCATCGGCCCTTCGAATTGCCCGCGGCCCTGGCCGGATCGGTGTTCGTGCTGTATCTGGCCGGCACGGTCGCCTCCGCCTATACCGGCCGGCTGGCCGATCGCCGCGGCCACGCGCGCGTGCTCACCGCCGCGGTCGCGTTGATGGCCGCCGGGGTGCTGATCACCATCCCGGACCACCTGACCACGGTGCTGATCGGCGTCCTGCTGTTCACCACCGGGTTCTTCGCCGCGCACACCACGGCCAGCGCCTGGGTGGGGACGCTGGCCGAAAACCGCGGCGCCGCATCGTCTCTCTATATGTTCGCGTACTACCTGGGCAGCGCGGTGGTCGGCAGCGCGGCCGGGATCGCCTACGCGGCGGGCGGCTGGGCCGGCCTGGTGCTGTGTGTGGCAGGGCTTTTCGTGCTCGCCGCGCTGCTGGTGGCGTCGCTCGTCACGGCCGGCCGGCCGGCGCGGGATCGGCGTTGAGATCCGCTCCCGTATCGGTGTCGAGGGCCGTCCCCGCGCCGGTGCACGCGGGATCGGCGCTGTCCTCGGTGATCTCGGCGCAGGCGGGCGGCGCGATCGGGCTGCCGGCGTGCTGCTCGACGACGACCGGCGCCGGCGTCCGCCCGGACGGACCGGCGACGGCCGCGGGCAGCGCGCCGTATACGAAAGCGGTGGCCAGCCCGGCCAGTACGACGACCATCGCGCTCGCCACCAGGGTGGGGCGGACGGCGGGGGACACACGGGGCGAGGCGATCACGGCCATGACGACGATGCACCCATCTCTCACCGCGTCGTAACGCGAACCCGAAACCCGCACCTGCCGTGCGGGCATGAGGCAATGTTCGGGTCCGGTGCGGGCCAGGTCAAGCGGTGGCGGCCGCGTTAGCGCGATGTTTACGCATGCTCGGACACCGTGACCGATTTCCTCAGCGCCCGGGGCGGTCGGGCGACTTCCCGGTGCGGCTGTCGATGAACACCTGGTACCCGTCCAGTAGCCGGTCCAGCGCGAAGCCGAAATCGCCTTCCTCCCAGTGCACTTCGTCATTGTCGAAGGCGCGATTGGTCAACGCGCTGTGCACGGCGGGAAAGCGCTGGGGATCGAGCACTTCGGTGAGGACGCGGGTGAAGTCGCTGTCCTCCGTGTCCGGCTGGATGGTGTCACGCAGGAAGCGGGTGCGGCCGATCACGTAGATCGAAAGGTTCACCAGCAGCTGCAATTTGAGCGCCTCCGGGATCTCGACCTCGGCCAGCGCCCCCATGCCCGCCTCGAGCCAGATCATATTGTTCGGGCCGCGCGGGGGAGAGGTCATCGGGATGTCCAGCCACCAGTCGTGGGCGCGGATGGCCCGGAATTCGGCCCAGGCCCAGGCTTCCAGCCCGGTGCGCCAGTCGCCGGCGGGCAGGTCCGGCCGGATGGCGAAGATGCGGTCGTGCAGCAGTTCGGCCAGCGTGTCCTTGCTGTCGACATACCGGTAGAGCGACATGGTGGTGTAGCCGAGCTCCTTGGCGACGCGGGCCATGGACAGCGCGCCGTAGCCGTCGGCGTCGGCCACGGCCATGGCGGTCTCGACGATCTGCTCCAGACTCAGTCCGCGTTTGGGTCCGCGGCTGCCCGTGCTGTCCAGATCCCACAGCAGCTGGACCGACTTGGGTAGCGCTCGCTCATCGGGCGACTTCAATCCGACCTCCTGTCGTGGTGTCGGTTCCTATCTTGCGCCATCCTAGAAACTGTGTAGCCTATAAACGAAGTGTATGCCATATACAGTTTTCGAACGGGGGTTCACCCATGACGACATCCAGAACCGGTCCGGCCATCGAGATCACCGGGCTCACCAAATCCTTCGGCGACCAGCCGGTGCTCCGCGGCATCGATGTGACCGTGCCCGCCGGGACGGTCTTCGCCCTGCTCGGCCCGAACGGCGCCGGCAAGACCACCGTGGTCCGCATCCTCACCACCCTGAACCGGCCCGATGGGGGAGAGGTGCGGGTGGGCGGCCATGATCCGGTGCGTGAGCCGGACGCGGTGCGTGCTGCCATCGGGGTCACCGGGCAGTTCGCCGCGGTGGACGAGGTCCTCACCGGCGCCGAGAATCTCCGCCTCGTGGGGCGGCTGCTGCGGCTGGGTTCCAGCGAAACTGCCGGGCGCACAGCGCAATTGCTGGAGCAGTTCGATCTCACCGATGCCGCGGGCAAGCGCGCGGGCTCCTATTCCGGTGGGATGCGCCGCCGCCTCGACATCGCCATGAGCCTGATGAGGCGGCCCCGCATCGTGTTCCTCGACGAGCCCACCACCGGCCTGGACCCGCGCAGCCGCCGCGAACTGTGGCGGGTGATCCGCGACCTGGTCGCCGACGGCGTGACCATCTTCCTCACCACCCAGTATCTGGAGGAGGCCGACCAATTGGCCGATCGGATCGCGGTTCTCGACGCCGGGCGCATCGTCGCCGAGGGCAGCGCCGCGGAGCTGAAGCGGCTGGCGCCCGGCGGGCACCTGCGGCTCGGCTTCGCCGACGAGCACGGTCTGGCGGCGGCCGCCCGCGCGCTGCCCGAGGCCGAGCTGGACCGCGAGCAGCTGTCGCTGCGGGTGCCCTCGGACGGCAGCGTCGGTGACATCCGCAAACTGCTCGACCATTTCGACGATCACGCCGTGTCCATCGGCGAATTGGCCATCCACACACCAGATCTCGACGATGTCTTCTTCGCCCTGACGGGTGCGACCGTGAAAGGCGCGGTGTCATGAGCGCTCTCGTCCATTCCGTCCAGGACTCCGCCACCATGGTGGGTCGCAATCTGCGCCACACCCTGCGCAGCCCGGACACCATGATCATGACCATCGCGGTGCCGGTGACCATCCTGCTCATGTTCGTCTACGTCTTCGGCGGCGCGATGAACGTCGGCGGCTCCTACATCGACTACGTGGTCCCCGGAATCCTGTTGCTGTGCGCGGGTTTCGGCTCGGGCGCCACCGCGGTGGCGGTGGCAACCGACCTGCACACCGGCATCGTGGACCGCTTCCGGGCCATGGCGGTCTCCCGCGGCGCGGTCCTGACCGGCCACGTCCTGGAAAGCGTTCTGCGCAACCTGGTCACCACCGGCGTGGTGGTGCTGGTGGCCGTGGCCCTCGGCTTCCGGCCGACCGCGAACCCGCTACGCTGGCTCGCGGTGGCGGGCATGCTGGCCTGCTTCGTGCTGGCGCTGTCCTGGGCGGCCGCCGCCCTGGGCCTGCTGGCGTCCAATCCCGAAGCGGCCAACGGCTTCATGTTCATCTTCATGTTCCTGCCCTACGTCAGCAGTGCCTTCGTCCCGACCCACACCCTGCCCACCTGGCTCCGCGGTTTCGCCCAGCACCAGCCCGTCACGTCCATCGCCGAAACCGTCCGCGGCCTGCTCATGGACACCCCGGTAGGCGACTCCGCCCCCACCGCCCTGGCCTGGTGCGCGGCCATCGCCCTGACCGCCTACCTGGCCGCGACCACCCTCTTCCGCCGCCGGACCAGCTGAGATACGTTTACGCCGATATGCGCATCTAGGCATAAATATCCCGTATGTCGGATTCCAGCGCAGCGGACCGAAAAAGCAGGGCGCCAACGACCTTGGTGCCCTGCTTCGATTCGATGCGGGATATCTCAGCGCCGCCGTAGGACGGCGACCAGCAGGGCCGCCAGGGCGAGGAGCAGAATGCCCGAGCCGATCCAGATTTCGGTACGGCTGTACTCCGGAACCTGGTCCGGGACCGTACCGGTGGCGAGCAGGATCGCGCCCAGGTGGCCGGCGGGGCCGGCGAGCGTCACCATGATCGGCACCTCCTTCCGAATCGCCGTGACCCGGATGGCTGTCGCAGGGAACGCCGCGTCATTCGGGGCACTCCCGCCATGGTCGATCCGATCGAGCCGCCGGGCAAGCACCAGCGCGTAAGGATTTCGTCCTGAATTCGTGATGTGCGCGCTCGATCCTTCTTTCGGGTAATGCGTTGCATCTACTGGATCGAGTAGTACGACGGGACATCGTAAGACGAACGTGGCCTGCGGAACCGGAGCGGTCAGATGAATGTTGGGTTTCGCACACTTCCTACCAAGCAAACGCTTGGGGTGTGTAACGTCGATAGTGCAGGAGGACGGTGACGGGCATCTGTCGCAACGCAGCGACGTCCGTACGCTGAACCGGACCGCGTATGCGCGGCCGTCGGAGCTATCAATGGGGATGAGACCCGGGGGCAATCTCAATTCGGCTCGACGTTGTTCGACGACGTGGAGTGTCGCTGCGTGCCGCCCGTCCCCGGCATGGCAATCGACAGGAATGGCTCATGACCGAAACCAAGGTAATTACCGACCCCGACCACCCGCTGCTGCCGCTGGCGCGCGCCTACACCGACTACTTCACCCCGACGGTCACCGGGCTGGAGAATCTGCCCGCGTCCGGCCCGGCCCTGGTCATCGGCAACCACTCGTCCATCTACTGGGCCCCCGAGGTGTGGATCACCTTCATGGCCATGCTGGACCACCGCCCGGGGGAGCCCAGCTACGGAGTCGCGCACGACATCCTTTTGCGCGCACCGATTCTCGGTGACAGCCTGCGCCAGTTCGGCGTCATCGCGGCCTCGCGCGAGTCGGCGGCCAAGGGGCTCAAGGACGGCGGCGCAGTGATGGTGTACCCGGGCGGCGACTGGGAGGCGTGCCGGCCGTGGACCGATCGCGGCAAGATCGACTTCGCCGACCGCAAGGGCTTCGTGCGGCTCGCTCTGGAGATGGGCGTCCCGGTGATCCCGGCGGTCGCCAACGGCGGCCACGACTCGATCTTCGTGCTCAGCCGCGGTGAACGCACCGCGCGCCTGCTGCAGCTCGACAAGCTGTTGCGCGCCAAGGTGTTTCCGTACACCGTCGGCCTGCCCTTCGGTGTCGCGCCGATCCTGCCGCAGCTGCCGCTGCCCGCTTCGGTGACGGTCAGTTTCCTACCGGCATTGGACTGGTCGGTCGAGCCGGGCGATCCCGAGGACGCCGACCTCGTCGACGGGTGCTACACCCGGACGGTCGACACCATGCAGGCCGAGCTGGACCGGCTGCGCGCCGAGACCCCGAACCCGGTGGCGGCCGGTATCAAGAAGCATGTCGCCGGACTGCCCGGCCCGCTGAAGGGTCTGGCCGACCTGCTGTAGACCGGCGGTTCCGCTCGAGGGGGACAGTGGATTTCGTCGCATGAGCCCGCGTGGATGCCGGGAGCGGACCTCGGTGCCGCATCCGGCATCCGCCTCCGGCGTCCGGCTGTGTCGCGGACGATGCTGAGTGGTAACGCTTTACCGTCGGCGATGGTGCGTATTACACTTTTCTCGGTTCAGATCACCTTTCGCTCATTGGCTGAAGACTAACGGGATCGGGTCTGCGCGCTTCCGGCGCAGCGCTGAAACGCATTGGCGTACATCGTTTTCGATTACACGGATTGATCAGACAGCTCACGGCGACATCGCGTGGGTTCGATTGCGCGCAGGGGGTAGTCGGAACATGGTCGGGCTGCTTACAGGTTTCGGGTGTTCGGGCCGGCCGGTGGAACCGCCGCGGCCGACGGGCATCGTCCCGCTCACACCGGGTTCCGGCTTCGATCCGGACGAACGTCCGTACGTCGAGCGACCCCGCGGGTGCCCGCGCCGGCGCGGCAGGTATTGCGCGCGCTCGCCGAACAGCTCACCGATACCGACAGCTGAGAGTGCAATTCGATTGCGTCAGCGCGCCCGCAGCACCCCGAAATTCCGGGAGCCCGATCGGTCGCGGGATTCTGCCGCTTCATAACCGCTTGTCGCGCAAGAATTCCTATTCCCGGACCGGGGGCCGCTCGTGCAGCCGTTTCAGTTGCCCGATTTCTGCATGCCTTTTCCGGCGTGCCTGGATCCTCATCTGGACAAGGCCCGTGCCCACCGTGGGCGCAGGCCATGCGATTGATGGAACTGCCACAGGGACAACAGATCTGGAGCTGCAAGGACCTCACCGGCACGATTACGGGCCGCTGTGCGCCTACGCCCATCTCGACACCGATTCCACCCCACTGGATCTGATCACCGACTGGTACACGCGGGTCTTCTGTTTCGACGACCACTTCCTGGAGGTGTACAAGCGGCCACGCAATATCAAGGGTGGACCCCGATGCCACCGAGGATCAGCTCTTCGCCACCTGCCGCCCACGGTCGCCGGGCACCGCGTGCTCGCCGACCTGGAACACATGCTCATGGAATTCCCCTCGAGCACAGAAAGAAGCGTCCCTATGACCGTGACCGCTTTCGTTCCCCCCGTGCACCGCTCCGCCGAAATCCTGGCGCAGGCCCGGACCGTGCTCGACCCGGTGCTGCGCGACGCGGTGCGGACGCTGCCGGAACCCATGCAGCGCATGGCCGGATACCACTTCGGCTGGTGCGACGAGCACGGTGCCGCCACCCACGGCGAATCCGGCAAGATGCTGCGTCCCGCCCTGGCCACCTCCGCCGCCATCGCCTGCGACGGCCTGCCCGCCGAGGCCGCCGGCGCGGCCGCCGCCGTCGAGCTGATCCACAATTTCACCCTGCTCCACGACGACGTCATGGACCTCGACGCGGTCCGCCACGGCCGCCCCACCGTCTGGAAGGTCTGGGGCGTCCCCGACGCCGTGCTGCTCGGCGACGCCCTGCACGCGCTGGCGGTGAATGTCCTTGCGGCGGTATTGCCCCCGGCCGCCGCCATCGCCGCCATCGACCGGCTCGAGGCCACCGTCACCGAGATGTGCCGTGGCCAGTACGAGGACTGTCACGCCGACGCCGCCCAGGCCGGCGCTGCCGGATGGGAGCGCATGGCCATGGGCAAGACCGGCGCCCTGCTCGGCTGCGCGTGCGCGCTGGGCGCGCTGAGCGCGGGCGCCAATGCCGAAACCGTCACCATCTTCGAGTATTTCGGGCGAAACCTCGGGGTAGCGTTCCAGGCCGTCGACGACCTGCTCGGCATCTGGGGCGATCCCACGCACAGCGGCAAGCCCGCCGGGGACCTGGCCCGGCGCAAGCGCTCACTGCCGGTCGTGCTGGCCCTGGAGTCCGGCACCGAGGCCGGACGGGCGCTGGCCGCCTTCTGCGCCGCGACCACCCCGCCGTCGGCCGACGAGATCGACCGCGCCGCGACGTTGGTCGCGCAGGCGGGCGGACGGCGCGGCGCGGAACGGCTGGCGCAGCAGCGCATTCGCGCGGCGGTGGCGGCACTGCCGCACCGGCCCGGGTGCGGCGATCTGCTCACCCTCGCCTATCTCGTCGCCCATCGGAACAGGTGACGAAGGAGTGCGTTTCCCATGACCGCACAGCGAAATTTCGTGGGAAACCGCAAGGGACAGCTGCTCGTTCGCGGCCGCGTGGTGCGGATCGTGGCCGAACACCCGATCGTCGAGGCGCTGCTCGCCGAAGCGGCCGCCCGCACCGAGAACACCGGATCGGAGGACCCCCAGTGAGCACCCCCACGATCGCCGCATCCATGCTCGACCGCACCGCGATGCGGGTGCGGGTCGAGGCCGCGCTCTACGAATTCCTCGGAGACAAGGCCGAATCCGCCGCCACCGCCGGACTGCCCGCTGAGGTCGTCGACACGGTCCGCTCGTTCCTGCTCGCGGGCGGCAAACGGATCCGGCCGCTGTTCTGCGTGCTCGGCTGGTACGCCGGCGGCGGTGGGGAACTGCCCGACTCGGTCGTCGGGGTGGCCGCCGCGGTCGAACTGTTTCACGCCGCCGTGCTCATCCACGACGACATCATCGACGACAGCACCACCCGCCGAGACCGGCCGACCGTGCACTGCGCGGTCGCCGAGAGCGCCCGCGGCGAACACCCCGACGCCGCCCGCTTCGGCGCCCACGCCGCCCTGCTCAGCGGCGACTTCGGGCTGGTGTGGTCGCAGGAGCTGCTACACACCGCCGGGCTGTCGGCGGCCCAGACCTCCGCTGCCGCACCGATTCTCGACGCCATGCGCACCGAGGTGAACTACGGCCAGTACCTCGACCTGCTCACCGCCGGCCGCCCCACCCGCGAGCTGGAACGGGCGCTCGAGATCATCCGGTACAAGACCGCCGCCTACACCGTGGAACGGCCACTGCAACTGGGTGCGGCCCTGGCCGGGGCCGGACCCGAAGTGCACGGGCGCTCGCGTCCTATGGGCGTCCGCTCGGCGAGGCGTTCCAGCTCCAGGACGACCTCTTCGGGGTCTACGGAGACCCGGCACACACCGGCAAATCCAATATCGAGGACCTCCGCGAGGGCAAGCACACCGTCCTGCTCGCGCTCGCCCTGCGCGAGGCGACCCCCGAACAGCGCGCCCGGCTCGACGCCCTGATCGGCGATCCCGGCCTGGGCGCCGAGGGTGTCGAACGCCGCCGCCAAATCCTCAGTGCCACAGCCCGTCCCGTGGTCGAACGGATGATCCGCGACCGCTGGCTGCTGGTCCAGCAGACCCTCGCGCACGCGCCGTTCCCGCCCGCCGCCGTGTCCGGGCTGCGCAGCATCGCCGACGCCGTCATCGCCCGCACCTCCTGACCGCTCCCCGGCGCTGCGCTCCCGAGTCGGCCCGGCGGTGTGGTTGACTCGCGGCAAGCGCCGGGCGGGCAACTGCCCGGACCCCGACCCGGGCGTCCGGAACGCATCCGCCCTCCCCGACGTTGCCTCAGGAACCGGGAGGGTGGAAAGTATGGCGCGCCTTGTGCATTCGGTAGTCCCCGCGATCGGGGCGGTGGGAGCGCTGGCGGTCGCCCTGGTGGTGCCGCCCCTGCTGTCCTCGGCGGTACCGGTCCGCGAGACCGAGGTGACGGCCGGAACCAGCATCAAGATCACCGCGACCGGCATCAGCGCCGTGCACGGCGGCGCGAACCCCGCCAACGCCCTCGTCTTCCAAGCGCCCGAACAGATGCGGCGGCGGGCCACCGGCGACGAATCCGTCGCGGTCCTGGTCGCCGGCGACCAGCGGCTGGCGGTCTCGGTCGTCGACGGCATCACCGACTTCGCCACCGCCGCCCCGCGCATGCTGCTCCCGCTACGTGCCGGCGGGGTCACCGTGCGCTTCGACGGGGGCATGGTGGACGTCGGCGATTTCCACGGGCTCACCTGCGTCCTGCCCGACACCACCGGCGGGGTGTGCGCGGTGGCCTCCAGCGGAGACGTGGGGGTGACCGTCATGGCCACCGGATCCACTCGCGAGGCCGGACGCCAGCTCATCACCGACGTGCTGAACTCGGGCAAGGCGGTCGAGGCATGAGCTGGTTCCAACCGCGCTCGCTGCTGTTCTGGGTGTACTGCGTGGCCGTGATGGCCGGGCCGCTGCTGTTCGTGCTGCAGGCTGCCGGACAGGTGTGGTTCGCGGGCTCGGCCGCCCTGGCCGCACTGCCCGTCACCGCCGTCACCTTGCTGGTCATCGCGCGAATCCTGTTCGCGCTGGATCCCTTCCGGGCCCGTCGGCACCTCGTCGCCCCCATGGTGATGGGCGCGATCTGGGGCGCCACCGTGTGGACGGGGCTGGCCATGTGGGCCAACGACCACCTCAGCCGCGCCATCACCAATCTGTTCGGCGACCGCTTCGCCATCAACTGGAGCGCCGCCATCACCGCGCCCATCGACGAGGAGTACATCAAGGCCATCGGCATCGCCGTGGTCGCCCTGCTCTTCCGGGCCCGGCTGACCCGGCCCATGCACGGCCTGCTGCTCGGCGCGTCCGTCGGACTGGGCGCGCAGATCGCCGAGAACTGCCTCTACAGCACCCAGACCGCGCTGTCCTCCCCGCAGGACCCCGCGGTGGACGTGATCCTGGTGGCGGTCCTGCGGCTGTTCACCGCCTTCACCTCGCACTGGGCCATGTCGGCGCTGGCCGGTGTCGGCATCGTGCTGCTGATCAGCCGCACCGACCGCTCGTGGGCCTGGCGGCTGGGCGTTTTCACGGTGTTCTACGCGCTGGCCTTCACTATGCACGTCCTCTTCGACGCCCCGCGCCCGCCCGGTCCCGCACTGCTGTCGACCTACCTGCCCATCCTCATCGATCTGGTCATCTTCGCCCTCGCCTACGCCTGGGTGCTGACCACCGAGCGGCGATGGTTCCGGGGACTGATCGCCGGACCGGCCGCCCGCGCCGTCGGCACCGAGGCCGGGCTGGCGCCGCTGCTCACCTATCGCCGCCGCCGCAAAGCGCGTGCCGCCCTGCGGTATTCGACCGGATGGTCGCGCAAGCAGGCCCTGGCCTACGAGCGCGGGCTGCTGGACCGGGTCACGGACCTGGATTCTGTTGCGCCCCAGCAAACTCCGCTGCCGCACGGCTTCGGGCCCGGACCGGGTGGAATTCCCGACGGCACGGGCGCTCATTACGGCTGGTAGCGCATTTTGTGCGTGCCGGTGACCAGTGCTTAGTCAACTGGACGCTAGCGTGAGTCAGTATGAGTGAGGGTCAGACGCCGCCCGTCGAGCCCGGCCGGCAGCGGGCGGGGGAACTGCTGGAACGCCGACAGCAAGCGCTGTGCAACTATCTCGGCGCGAGCGCCGATATCGCCGCCACCCGGATCCGCGCCAATCTGACCGGCTGGCAACGCTGGCTGCAACAGCTGCCGCACTCCCCGGTCTCCCGCGCCACCGCCCGGCGCGACGCCCTGGTCCGCGAGCTGTCCGTGCACGGCGTCGGCGCCGACGACCACCGCTGGGGCGTGCTGTCGGGCGCCTTCGTCCCCAACCTCGGCGTGCCGTTCTGCCTCGAGGACACCCTCGCCGACCTGACCGTGCGCTACGGCAGCGCGGCCCCGCACTGGATCCGCCGCCTGCGCACCCTTATCGGCGCCACCGAGGAGGCCCGGCCCATGGCCGCGGTCGGTGACCGGGCCGTGGTCGCCGACCTCACCGAGGAGGTGCTGGCCGTCGCCCGCGCCGCCCCCGACGAGGCCGCCCGGCAAAAGCTCGCCGATCACCTGCCCGGCGTGCTGAGACCGGTGCCCTTCGACATCGAATCCCTGCGCCGCTCCGACCCGCTGGTCGAGGTGGTCTTCGAGATCTACGCCGACACCATCAAGCTCGACAACATCACGGTGAATCCGGAACTGCGCGGCGCCGGCCTCGGCACCGCGGTCCTGCAGCACCTGTGCCGGGCCGCCGACGCCCACCATCTCTACATCGTCGGGCAGCTGGTGCCGACCTTCCGCGAGGACGACTCCGCGGTCCCGATCCTCGCCGCCTGGTGCCGCGATCACGGATTCGCGGTCAACGAGCGCCTGGGCGGCCGCATCGCCCGCTCACCGATGAGCGTCCCCGACCCGGCCACCCCGATGGCGAATCCGGAGGCCCGGTAACAGCCCCGGGATACCGGTGACTGCACCCGAAAACACAAGCGCCGCATGCCGATCGACGGCATGCGGCGCTTCTGGAACGACAGCTCAGGCGGGGATGCCCATGCCCGAGGCCAGCAGCGGCCACGAGTCGTGCAGGGCGGTCTCCCAGTACGGCCAGTAGTGGGTGCCCACAGGGTCGAACTGGTAGGTCGCCGGGATGTTGATCGAGTCCAGCTTGTCCTTCAGGTTGTGCGTGCAGGCGTTGACGCCGCCCTCGATGATCATGCCCAGCGCCAGGTTGATGTCACCCTGCGGGCCGGGCGCGGACTTGGTGTAGAACTCGACGTCCTTCATCAGCGGAATGCCGCTGCCGCTGGAGATGTAGAGCTGGGTGCCGCGCAGCTTCTCGGCGTTGATGACCGGGTCGTTGGCGGCCCACAGCGGGCTGCTGTCGGGACCGTACATGTTCTCGGTCTTGCCGCCCGCCCAGGTCTCCACGGCGAACTTCAGGAACTGCTTGCCCATCGGGTCGGCGATCTGCGCGCAGCCGCTGTAGGCCGCGACGGACTTCCACAGGCCGGGCTGGGCCTCGGCCAGCTGCAGCACCGAGGTGCCGGAGGTGGACAGACCGGCCAGGGCGTTGAGCCCGGTCGAACCGAGGGCGGCGTCGAGCAGCGGCGGCAGTTCCTGGGTGAAGAACGTCGTCCACTTGTTGCGGCCGAGCTGCGGGTCGTCCTTGATCCAGTCGGTGTAGTAGCTGCCGCGGCCGCCGATCGGCTGGATCACGTTGACCTGCTTGTCGGCCAGGAAGCCGAGCGCGTTGGTCTGGGCGTTCCAGCTGGCGGTGCCCAGACCGCCGTCGAGGCCGTTGAGCATGTACAGGTTCGGGGCGGCCTGCGACTCGTCGGCCGGACGCTGCACGTCGACCGGAATGTCCTGGCCCATGGCCGCGGAGTAGACCTTCAGATGCCAGGTCCGGCCATCCTTCTGGATGGAGCTGACGGCAGACGGCTTGTCCGGGTCGGCCGTGCCGGTGCCGGCGGCCAGGGCCACGGACAGCGCGGCGGTGAGCGCGACGGCGGCGGTCCGCAGTGCGGTCCTGTTACGTAGTACAGAGAGCTTCATCGAGCAGCTGATTCCAGTCCTCGGGCCACGCTAGGCCTCATCGTCGATCCGTGCCAGGGCTCCGGCCATTCCGGTTCCCCCGACACGCTATGTCTTGTGTCAAGGCAAAACTGTTACCTGACAAAACGTTTGCAGGGTAGCCCCAAATTGTCGGCCACGCTGTCGCGACAGCATAGGCCCAGCGTGCGACGATCGAACACATGACCAGCAAACCCGACGAGGAACAGCGGCTTCGCGATCTGCGGCGGCTGCGACGCGTGCGGGATCGCATCGACCGGGAGTACGCGCAGCCGCTGGATGTCGAGGCCCTCGCTCGCGACGCGCACATTTCGGCCGGGCACCTGAGCCGGCAGTTCCGGGCCGCCTACGGCGAATCGGTGTACGCCTACCTGATGACCCGGCGCATCGAGCGAGCCATGGCGTTGCTGCGGCGTGGGGACCTGAGCGTCACCGAGATCTGCTTCGCGGTCGGCTGCTCGTCGCTGGGCACCTTCAGCACCCGTTTCACCGAGCTGGTCGGGGTGCCGCCCAGCGTGTACAAGCAGCAGATGGCCGATGTCCCCGAGGGCATGCCCTCCTGTGTCGAGAAACAGGTGACACGACCGATCAGGAATCGAGAAGCTCAGGCAAGCGCCACGCAATTAGCCTGATCGACATGGATATCACCATTTCAGCGAGCTTCCTCCCACACAATGACGCCGATGCCGCGCTGGCCTTCTACCGCGACGCGCTCGGTTTCGAACTCCGCAAGGACGTCGGCTACAACGGGCTGCGCTGGCTCACGGTCGGGCCCGCCGATCAGCCGGGGACGTCCATCGTGCTGCACCCGCCGGCCGTGGATCCGGGCATCACCGAGGAGGAGCGCAAGCTCATCGTCGAGATGATGGCCAAGGGCACCTACGGCGCCATCCTGCTGGCGGCCGCGGACGTCGACGCCGCCTTCGAGAAGCTGCAGGCCGGCGACGCGGTCGAGATCGTCCAGGAGCCGACCGACCAGCCCTACGGCGTGCGCGACTTCGCCGTGCGCGACCCCGCTGGCAACCTGGTTCGTATCCAGCAGGCTTCCTGACCCGCTCTTCCGCCCTACCGGTACGCCCGTAAAGATGGAGACACGCATGGCCCCGAGCAAGTCCCCGCAGTCCGTCCTGCCCGCCGCCGACGCCCACGACCTCATCCGGGTCGTCGGCGCGCGGGTGAACAACCTCAAGGACGTCTCCGTCGATCTGCCCAAGCGCCGGCTCACGGTGTTCACGGGCGTTTCCGGTTCGGGCAAGAGCTCTCTGGTCTTCGACACCATCGCCGCCGAGTCGCAGCGGCTGATCAGCGAGACCTACAGCGCCTTCGTACAGGGCTTCATGCCGACGCTGGCACGTCCCGACGTGGACGTGCTGGAGGGCCTGACCACCGCGATCAGCGTGGATCAGCAGCGCATGGGCGGGGATCCGCGGTCCACCGTCGGCACCGCCACCGACGCCAATGCCATGCTGCGCATCCTGTTCAGCCGCCTCGGGAAGCCGCATATCGGTTCGTCGCAGGCGTTCTCGTTCAACGTCGCCTCCATCAGCGGTGCGGGCGCGGTCACCGTGGAGAAGGGCGGCAAGCAGGTCAAGGAGCGGCGCAGCTTCTCGGTCACCGGCGGCATGTGCCCACGCTGTGAGGGCCGGGGCGCGGTCAACGACATCGATCTGACCCAGCTCTACGACGACAGCAAGTCGCTCAACGAGGGCCCGTTCACCATTCCGGGCTACAGCATGGACGGCTGGTACGGGCGGATCTTCATCGGCAGCGGCTATTTCGACCCGGACAAGCCGATCAAGAAGTACAACAAGCGCGAGCTGGCCGACCTGCTCTACAAGGAGCCGACCAAGATCAAGGTCGAGGGTATCAACCTGACCTACGAGGGGCTGATCCCCAAGATCCGGAAGTCCATGCTGTCCAAGGACATCGACTCGCTGCAGCCGCACGTGCGCGCATTCGTCGAGCGGGCGGTCACCTTCCAGACCTGCCCCGAGTGTGACGGCACCCGGCTCAGCGAGCTGGCCCGCTCCTCGAAGATCGAGAAGATCAGCATCGCCGACGCCTGCGCCATGCAGATCAGCGATCTGGCCGACTGGGTGCGCGGGCTGCGGGAGCCGTCGGTCGCGCCGCTGCTGGAATCGCTGCAGCAGGTGCTGGATTCGTTCGTGGAGATCGGGCTCGGCTATCTGAGCCTGGACCGCGCCTCGGGCACGCTGTCGGGCGGTGAAGCCCAGCGCGTCAAGATGATCCGGCATCTCGGCTCGGCCCTCACCGATGTCACCTATGTCTTCGACGAGCCCACAGTCGGGCTGCACCCGCACGACATCCAGCGCATGAACGATCTGCTGCTGCGGTTGCGGGACAAGGGAAATACCGTGCTGGTGGTCGAGCACAAGCCGGAGACCATCGCCATCGCCGACCACATCGTCGACATCGGTCCCGCCGCGGGGTCCGGCGGCGGCGAGATCTGCTTCGAGGGCACCGTGGACGGGCTGCGCGGCAGCGGCACCATCACCGGCCGCCACTTCGACGACCGGGCCGCGCTCAAGGACTCGGTGCGGAAGTCGAAGGCGGCGTTGGAGATCCGCGGCGCGACGGCCAACAACCTGCAGAAGGTGGATGTCGACATCCCGCTCGGCGTGCTGGTGGTCATCACCGGTGTCGCGGGATCGGGCAAGAGTTCGCTGGTGCACGGGTCGATTCCGGCCGGTGAGGGCGTGGTGTCCATCGACCAGGGCGCGATCAAGGGTTCGCGGCGCAGCAACCCGGCCACCTACACCGGTCTGCTGGAGCCGATCCGCAAGGCCTTCGCCAGGGCCAATGGCGTGAAACCCGCACTGTTCAGCGCGAATTCGGAGGGCGCGTGCCCGACCTGCAACGGCGCGGGCGTGATCTACACCGACCTGGCCATGATGGCCGGGGTCGCCACCGTGTGCGAGGAGTGCGAGGGCAAGCGCTTCCAGGCGGCGGTGCTGGAATACCAGCTGGGCGGGCGCGATATCAGCGAGGTGCTGGCCATGCCGATCAGCGAGGCCCTCGGCTTCTTCGCGGACGGTGATGCGAAAATCCCTGCCGCGCACAAGATCCTGCAGCACCTCGACGATGTCGGCCTCGGCTACCTCAGCCTGGGACAGCCGCTGACCACGCTGTCCGGCGGTGAGCGGCAGCGGCTGAAGCTGGCCACCCACATGGGGGAGAAGGGCGGCGTGTACGTCCTCGACGAGCCCACCACCGGTCTGCACCTGGCCGATGTGGAGAACCTGCTCGGATTGCTCGACCGACTGGTGGATTCCGGCAAGTCGGTCATCGTCATCGAGCATCACCAGGCCGTGATGGCACACGCGGACTGGATCGTCGACCTGGGCCCGGGCGCGGGGCACGACGGCGGCCGCATCGTCTTCGAGGGCACCCCCGCCGACCTGGTGGCCGCCCGCGCGACCCTGACCGGTCAGCACCTGGCCGCGTACGTCGGCGCCTGACCCGGCCGCCGCGCACCCCTGCCGGAACTCGCGGGAATGCCCGAACCCGCCGGGAATATCGGCAGCCGTCGGCGGTTGATCTCGGCTGCGACGGAAGGGAGTGATTGCGGTGAACGGGTTTTCGGCCGACAGGCTGAAGAAGGTGAGCGAGGTGCTCGACGGGTACGTCGAGCGGGGCGAGGTGGCCGGCGCGGTCGCCGCGATCTATCGGCACGGCGAACTGGTGCAGGTGGACACGGTCGGCTGGCAGGATCGGGCCGCGGGGCTGCCGATGCGGCGCGACACCCTCTTCCGCATCGCCTCCATGACCAAGCCGATCACCGCGGTGGCGGCACTGACCCTGGTCGACGAGGGCCGCATCGCGCTGTCGGATCCGGTGGACGCCTGGCTGCCGGAACTGGCCGGCCGCACCGTCATGCGCGACCCGGACGGCTCGCCCGAGGATGTGGTGCCCGCCGAACGCCCGATCACGGTGGAGGATCTGCTCACCTACCGGCTGGGCCTGGGCTGGGGCCGCTCGAGCCTGGCGCCGCAATTGTTCGCGCTCACCGCCGATCCCATCGCGCGCGCCATCGGTGTCGCGAACGCCGAACAGCTCGCGCCGGACGAGTGGCTGCGGCGGGTGGGCGAGCTGCCGCTCATCGCGCAGCCGGGCACGGTGTGGCGCTATCACACCGCCTCCGACATCCTGGGCATCCTGATCAGCCGGGTGACCGGGCAGTCGCTGGAAACCGTACTGCGCGAACGGGTCCTGGCACCGCTGGGCATGGTGGACACCGGATTCACGGTGCCCGAATCGAAGCGGGACCGCCTGAGCGTGCTGTACGGCCCCGACCGGGCCGAACTCGACCGGCCCGCCACTACCGGATGGGGTGAACCGCCGCTGTTCCCGTCCGGCGGCGCGGGCCTGGTGTCCACTGTCGACGATTACGCGCGTTTCGCCCGCATGCTGCTCAATGGCGGTGAGCTGGACGGGGTCCGGATCCTGTCGGCCGAAACCGTTGCCGCGCTGGGTAGCGACCACCTCACCCCCGAACAGCACGCGGCCGCGCCCTTCAATCCGCCTCTGGGCCAGGCCATCTGGACCGACCAGGGCTTCGGCTACGGCGTGAAGATGCAGACCGAACCCGGCAGCGGCATCCCCAGCGTCGGCACCCTGTCCTGGCCGGGCGGCCTGGGCACCGCCTGGTACGCGGACCCCGAAAAGGATCTGGTGGCACTGCTTTTCGTGCAGTCCGCCAATATCATCATCGCCGCCGAGTGGCGCAGCCCGCTCGGCGACGACTTCCTGACCGGGGTCTACGGAGCCCTGGAGTCGTGACGAGCTGACGGCGGGCTAGTACACCGTCCCCATCGCCGAGCGCACCTCGTCCAGGGTGCGTTCGGCGATCTCATCGGCCCGCCGATTGCCCTCGCGCACAATGCCGCTCGCGAAATCCGGGTCGGTCGCCAGCTCCGCGCGCCGGACCCGGTGGCCCGCGAAGAAGTCGTTCACCGCGTCGGTCGCCAGCTTCTTCAAGGCCGCGCCGCCCCCGTCGCCGAGTTTGTCCGCGAGGGTCTGCTCATCGGTGCCCAGGCACAGCGCGGCCGTGGTGAGCAGCGCGGAGACCCCGGGCCGGGTATCCGGGTCGAAGGTGATACGCCGGTCGGAATCGGTGGCGGTGCGGCGGATGAGCGCCGCGGTCTCGTCCGCGGTCATGGACAGCGAGATGGCGTTGCCGTAGCTCTTGGACATCTTGCGCCCGTCCAGCCCCGGGATCTCCGGAGTCGAGGTGAGCAGCGCCTGCGGTTCCGGGAACACCCGGCCGTAGCGCTCGTTGAACCGCCGCGCGATGACCCGCGTGACCTCCAGATGCGGCAACTGATCCTTGCCCACCGGCACCAGATTGCCCTTGCAGAACAGGATGTCGGCGGCCTGATGCACCGGATAGGTGAGCAGCAGCCCGCTCAGCGCCCGCTCCGAGGCGGCCAGTTCCGCCTTCACCGTCGGATTGCGGTGCAGCTCCGACTCGGTGACCAGACTCAGGAACGGCAGCATGAGCTGATTGAGGGCGGGCACCGCGGAATGGGTGAACACCGTCGCCCGGCTCAGATCGATCCCGGCGGCGGCGTAGTCCAGCACCGCGCTGTAAACGTTCTCGCGAACCTGCCCGAGGCTGTCGCGGTCGGTGACGACCTGGTAGTCGGCCAGGATCACCCACAGGTCCACGCCCAGTTCCTGCAATCGCACCCGTTCCCGGATGGTGCCGAAGTAGTGGCCCAGATGCAGTCTGCCCGTGGGTCGTTCACCGGTGAGGACGCGAAAGCGGTCGGGGTGGGCGGTTACGTCGGCGGCGAGTTCGTCGCTGCGCTCGCGGGAGGCGGCGAAGGAATCCGAGAGGGTAGTCACCGTACAACTCCTGAAAGTTCAAGGAGGGCTGCACGAGCTGGGTGTTCCGGTCGGGAATCACGGGCCGCGTACAGCCCGTGGACATGGATCATCGGGCTGCTAGTGCAGCCAGCGCCATGCCTGCCGGGTGTGAATCACTTGTCCACCATAGCAAGTCACCACGACATCGCGGGTCACGGGTGCGCCGACACCACGCGCGGCATGGGCGCGACCGAGCCCGGGCAGGGCGCCGGGCACAGGTGCCCGGCCAGCGCGGTGTGCGGATTGCGGTGGCGCAGTGAGCCGGCCAGGGCGACCGCCTCCATCGCGATCACGATCAGGCCGTAGCCGTAGGTGGTCGCGGCCAGGCCGACGCGCTGCACGCACAGACCCGCGATGACCGCCGGCACACTGAGCGAGAGGTAGGAGACCACATAGATGGCCGTCACCACCTCCGCCCGGGTCTCGGCCGGGGACAGTCCGGTCAGCATGCGCAGCGCGCCCGAGAACGAGGGCCCGAACCCGATCCCCGCCACCACACTGGCCGCGAAGAACAGCCACACCGACTCCGTCGCCGCACCCAGCAGCGCCAGCGACACTCCCGACATGAGCAGGATCGGCCCGCGCAGCAGCGCCTGATCGATGGTCCAATCCCGGGCCAGCAGCGCGGTCACCGCCGAAGTGCCCTGCAACGCGACCACCACCAGGCCACCGGCCAGCGGTGTGGAGACGTGAAAGTGGACCTTCATGAGCGCGCCACCGAGGGCCAGATAGAGCCCGCCCAGCGCCCAGGTGGCCGCGATCGACGGCACCAGGGTCAGAAAGGCCACCCGGACCTCCTGCGGCACCGACACTTTGGGTTTCAGTGACGCCAAACCCCGCCCGTCGGGCGTGACCGTCTCCGGAATCAGCAACACGCCGATCACGATGACGGTGAACGCCACGGCCAGCAGCCAGTACACGAGCCGAGTCGGCGCGGGCGCGTAGGCCACCAGCAGTCCCGAACTGATCGCGCCGACGGCCAGTCCGCCGCCCGCCGCCACATTCGTCATGAGCGCCCCCAGCCGCGACTCGGCGGGCCGCAGATCGATGAGTGCCGCCGTGATCGCGCCGGTGGCCAACCCGGTCGCGATGCCCTGCACGATGCGGGCGGTGAAAAGCCAAGCCACCGACTGCGCTTCCGCGAAGGCCAGCGTCCCGGCCAGCTCCACCAGCACCGCCGCGATGAGCACCGGCCGTCGCCCGATGTGGTCGGACAGCGAGCCCGCGAACAGCAGGGTCACCAGCAGCGCGATGGCGTTGGCGGCGTACACGCCCGTCGACACCAGTGACGAGTAGTGCCACATCTGCTGATACACCGGATACATCGGCGACGGGGCCGCCGACGCGAACAGCAACAGCCCCAGCGCGATCGACAGCAGCCAGAACGCCGAGGTGTTCGACATGCGGTAGCGCACAGGGGTTTCGACGCGCACCGCGTCGGCGGGAAGGTTCTGCATGGTTCCTCGGACAGGTCGTCGGATACTGCCGTTCGAGTGTGGCCCATCGGTACACGGAGTTCGACCGGTCATGCTGACCGATCCCGCTGGCAGTCCGCTGGCAAGCCGATTCCAGAGCGCTGCCAGGGGACGCGGCGACGGCGGCGGTGTTCGCACCCCGGCTGTGGTGGGCGTCGCGGCCCCGCTGGGCGCGGGGCTCGTGGTGGCGATGACCCTGATCACCGATCTGGCCATCGGCGCGGTCGACCCGGAGCGACCGATCCGGGCTACCGCTGGCCTGCCCTCGATTCCCGGTGCATCCTGGAGTTCGAGGTGCGCCGCGGAGCTCTTGACTTTCCCCGCGCGGCCCCTCATGGTGGAAAAGTTAGCGAAGCTAATTGATGGGGAGAAATCTCGACGTCCGAACAGGTTTCGCGGCGTCGTGATCGCCGGAGACCAGGGAGGCCATTGATGGTCGAGGACGCCGCTCGGACGGAGCTTACTCAGCGTTTGGCGGATCGGCTCGCGCATGCCGAGGTCGCGAAGCGATTCGAGGAGCTGATGGCAGACGATCAGGTGCGGGCACTGGTCCCGCTACCCGAGGTCGCGGCGGCGGCCCAGCAGTGCGGGCAGGGTCTGGCCGGAGTGGCGGCGATCCTCATGGATGGCTACGCCGACCGCCCCGCCATCGCCGACCGGGCCACCGAGATCGTCACCGACGCCGACGGACGGCGCACCCGGCGGCTGCTGCCCGCCTACCGCACCACGACCTACGGCGAACTGTGGGCGCGTTCCGGGGCCATCGCGGCCGCCTGGTACTCGGACCCGAGCCATCCCCTGCGTGCCGGAGACTTCCTGTGCAGCCTCGGCTTCGCCAGCGGTGACTACACCGCCGTCGAGCTGGCCGGCATCCGGCTGGGCCTGGTGAGCGTGCCGCTGCAATCGAGTTCACCTGCCGCGCAATGGCATTCGATCATCACCGAGACCGGAGCGCGGGTCCTCGCGGTGAGCCTGGAACTGCTCACTCCCGCCCTGGAATGCGTTCTCGACGGCACGCCGGTGGAATCGATCGTGGTCTTCGACTTCGAACCCGCCGATGACCACCACGCCGAGATCTACGCCGCCGCGCAGCGCCGCATCGCGGAATCGGGGGCCGCGATCGGCCTGGAATCGCTTGCCGCCGTGGCGGACCGGGGCCGCGACCTGCCCGCCGTATCACTCCACGTTCCCGCCGACCCGGACGAGCTCGCCCTGCTCATCTACACCTCCGGCAGCACCGGGACACCCAAGGGCGCGATGTACCCACAACGCCTGGTGACCGGAATGTGGCTGGGGCCTACGGTGATTCCCGCCCCGGTGCTCAACTTCTGCTACATGCCCATGAGCCACGTCGCCGGCCGGATGGTGCTGACCGGCACCTTCGCCCGCGGCGGCACCGCGTATTTCGCCGCGGCCAGCGACATGTCGACCCTGTTCGAGGATTTCGGCCTGGCCCGGCCCACCGAGGCGTTCTTCGTGCCGCGCGTGTGCGACATGGTGTTCCAGCGCTATCAGAGCGACGTCCAGCGCCGCATCGCCGCGGGAGACGCCGCCGAACAGGCCGACAAGGCCGCGAAAGCCGCACTGCGGCAGGACTTCCTGGGCGGCCGCCTGGCCCGCGTGATGGTCGGCAGCGCGCCCATCTCCGCAGACATGAAGGAATTCATGAACTCGGTGCTGGGCCAGCCGATGATCGACGGCTACGGCTCCACCGAGGCGGGCGGCGGCCTGCTCATCGACAACGAGGTCCGCCGGCCACCGGTCATCGACTACAAGCTGGCCGATGTGCCCGAGCTCGGCTACTTCTCGACCGACAAGCCGTATCCGCGCGGCGAGTTCCTGGTGAAGTCGATGCAGCAGATCCCGGGCTACTTCAAACGCCCCGAGGTGACCGCCGAGATCTTCGACGAGGACGGCTACTACCGCACCGGCGACATTGTCGCCGAGGTGCGGCCCGACCACCTCGTCTACGTCGACCGCCGCAACAATGTGCTCAAGCTGTCACAGGGCGAGTTCGTGGCCGTGGCCAAGCTCGAGGCCGTCTACGCGACCAGTCCGCTCATCGCCCAGATCTTCGTGCACGGCTCCAGCGAGCGCGCTCACCTGCTGGCCGTCATCGTGCCCTCGCCGGCGGCCCGTGCGCTCGAGCCCGCCGAGATGACCGCGGCCATCACCGAATCCATGCAGCAGATCGCCAAGGACGCCGAACTGGAGTCCTACGAGATTCCGCGCGAGTTCCTGCTCGAGACCGAACCTTTCACCCTGGACAACGGCCTGCTGTCCGGTATCGGAAAGCTGTTGCGGCCCAAGCTCCGCGAACGCTACGGCGCACAACTCGAGGAGCTGTACCGTGCGCAGGCGCGGCAGCAGGAGGACGAACTGCTCGCGCTGCGCCGCGAGGCCGGCGACCGGCCGGTCATCGAGACGGTGTGCCGGGGCGCCCGCGCCATCCTCGGCGGCGAGGCGCCGCAGCCCGACGCGCACTTCACCGACCTGGGCGGGGATTCCCTGTCGGCACTGTCGTTCTCGACCCTGTTGCGCGAGATCTTCGCCGTCGAGGTTCCGGTCGGCGTGATCGTGAGCCCCGCCAACGACCTCGCCCGGCTGGCCGCCCACATCGAGTTCGAGCGCACCGGGGACGGCACCCGACCCACCGCGTCGACCGTGCACGGCGGCACCGAGATCCGGGCCGACGAGCTCACCCTCGACAAGTTCATCGATGCCGCGACCCTGGCGACCGCACCCGGCCTGCCGCTCGCGCCGCACCCGCCGCGGACCGTGCTGCTGACCGGAGCCAACGGCTATCTGGGCCGGTTCCTGTGCCTGGAATGGCTGGAGCGCCTGGAGGAATCGGACGGCACACTGGTCTGCGTCGTTCGCGGCCACGACGCCGCGGCCGCGCGCCGCCGGCTGGACGAGGTCTTCGACAGCGGTGATCCCGCACTGCTCCGGCGCTACCGGGAGCTGGCCGAGCGCCGGCTGCGGGTACTGGCCGGTGATATCGGCGCGCCGCATTTCGGCCTGGACGAGGAGGTCTGGCGGGAGCTCGCCGCCACCGTCGATCTCATCGTGCACCCCGCCGCGCTGGTCAATCACGTGCTGCCCTACGACCAGTTGTTCGGTCCCAATGTGGTGGGCACGGCCGAGGTGATCCGGCTGGCGCTCACCACGATTCGCAAGCCGGTCACCTATCTGTCCACGGTCGCCGTCGCCGCCCAGGTGGAGCCGGCCGTCTTCACCGAGGACGGCGACATCCGCGCGATCAGCGCCGTGCGCGCCGTCGACGACAGCTACGCCAACGGCTACGGCAACAGCAAATGGGCCGGTGAAGTGCTGCTGCGCGAGGCGCATGATCTGTGCGAGCTGCCGGTCGCGGTCTTCCGCTCCGACATGATCCTGGCGCACAGCGTGTTCGCCGGGCAGTTCAACCTGCCCGACATGTTCACCCGGCTGCTGCTCAGCGTGCTCGCCACCGGCCTGGCTCCGAAGTCTTTCTACGCCTTGGATTCTCAAGGCGGCCGGCGACGGGCCCACTACGACGGCCTGCCCGCGGACTTCACCGCCGCCGCGATCACCACCCTCGGCGCCCGGGTCACCGCCGGTTTCGCGACCTACGATGTCCTCAACCCCCACGACGACGGCATCTCCCTCGACGAATTCGTGGACTGGCTCATCGAGTCCGGCCATCCCATCGACCGCATCGAGTCCTACCCGGACTGGATCGCCCGCTTCGAGACCGCCCTGCGCGCCCTCCCGGAGCACCAGCGCACCCACTCGGTACTGCCACTGCTGCACGCCTACCGCCGCCCGGGCCTGCCCCTCCCCGGCGCGGCGCTGCCGGCCAAGCGTTTCCAGGAGGCCGTCCAGCAGGCGAAGATCGGCCCGAACGGTGACATTCCGCATCTGACAAGGGAACTCATCGACAAGTACGTGACCGACCTGAGGCTGCGCGGCCTGCTGTAGCGCTCAGTCCACGCCCGCTGCCGCCGGGATCTCGAGACCGTGCTGCAGCGCGGCGACGGTGGCGTCGAGGATCTCGTACAGGCGGGCGATCGACGGATCCGGGCTCGCCACCCAGTCGTCGAGCCCGACACCGAAGGCCGCGAAACAGGTCGCGGCAGCCAGTTTGGCCCGCAGATCATCCTCCGGGATCCCGCCCCGGCGGGCGAAACTGCGGGCCAGCGCGTCCCGGCGGCCGAAGGTGCCGGTGAAATTCTCCTGCCGCAGTTGCGGATTGGTGATCAGGACCAGCCGGGCCCGCCGGGCGGTGTCGGCCTGGCGGCGGCGCAGCTCGGCCTCGCCGTCGTCGAGCAGGAATTCGCGCAGCGCGGCCCGCAGCGCCACGAAGACCGCCTCGTGTGCGGGCCGGCGGTCCAGCGCGTCCAGCAGATAGGACATGACGTCCTCCTCGTGGCTGAAGACCACGGCCGCCTTGGCGGGGAAGTGCCGGTGGAAGGTGCGGCGCGAGACCTGGGCGGCGTCGGCGATCTCCTGCACGGTGGTCTGCTCGAAGCCGCGGCGCTCGAACAGCAGCAGCGCGGCGTCGATCAATTCGCGCCGCACCCTGGCCTTCTCGCGTTCCCGCAATCCGGTCGGTGCCGTCATACCGCCCTCTCGTGCCGCCGATATCCACCCTGATGTCTCAAAGTGACAGTTCTCAGGATAGTCTGACCGAAGTGTCTCAATGAGACATCACAGCGAGACGAGTACGAGAGGACTCCTCCGATGACGCGACGCACCGTGATCGCCCTGGTCTCGGCGGCCGTGCTGGCCGCCGGGCCGCTCGCCGCCACCGCCCTGGCCGACCCGCCCGCCCGGGCCGACGACGCGCCCCCGGGTGCCGTCGTCGGCAATGAGGCACTGGCGCAGAACCTCTGGATCGACGGCACCGGCTCGGCCCGCAAGCTCACCTACTGGACCCGCGACTCCGGCGACCAACCCGCGCTGTCCACCGGTGTGGTCTTCACCCCCGCGGGCACCCCGCCGCCCGGCGGCTGGCCGGTGCTGTCCTGGGAACACGGCACGGTCGGCATCGGCGACGACTGCGCGCCCTCGGTGGCCGGTCGCGCCGACCGCGACATGGGGTTCCTGGCCACCTGGATGAAGCAGGGCTACGCCATCGTCGCCACCGACTACATCGGCCTGGGCACTCCCGGCGTGCACGCCTACCTCGACGGCCGCGCCGAGGCTCACGCCGCCATCGACATGGTCCGCGCGGCCCGCGCCGTGGACGAGACTCTGGCCCCGAAGTGGGTGGCGATCGGGCAGTCGCAGGGCGGCGGCGCCGCGGTCTTCACCGCCTCACTGGCGACACGCTATGCGCCCGAACTGGATTACCGTGGCGCGGTGGCGACCGGCCCGGCCTCCAATATCGTCGACGCCGCGACCCTGGTCGGTCCGGCCACCCCGCCCATCGGGTCCTCGCACATCACCGCCTACGCCACCTACGTGCTCAACGGCCTGAAGGCGGCCCGCCCGGACTTCGATCTCGACAGTTACCTCACCCCGCTGGGTGAGCAGCTGGTGACCGCCGCCCAGACCCTGTGCTTCACCCCGCTGGCCGAGCGCGCCACCGGTGTGTCGCTGAACCAGCTGGTGTCCCGGCCGCTGTCGGAGGGCGATTTCGTGCCCCTCGCGCGGTCGGTCATGGATGTGCCGCTGACCGGCTACGACCGGCCGCTGTTCATCGGCCAGGGCACCAATGACACCGATGTGCCCGCGCCGCTGACCGCCAAGCTGGTCGCCGATATGGCCGCTGCCGGAACGCATCCCGAGGTGCACGTCTACCCGGGCAAGGACCACAGCGGCGCGATGCTGGCCTCGCTGGCCGACAGCGTGCCCTTCGTGGCCCGGCTGTTCGCCTAGGGCCTGCCGACGCGGAAGGCCGAGTGGCGCAATGCCACTCGGCCTTCGTCTATCGATGCTCGGATCAGCCGATGGTGACCGTGGTGTCGATCAGGCCGAAGACCTCCCCCTGCGGCCCCGCCACGATGCCCATGCGTCCGAAGGGGCTGTCCGACGGACCCATCAGAACCGTCGCGCCGAGTTCCTTGGCCTTGTCCAGCGCGGCGTCGGCACCCGCGACCTGGAACCAGGTCAGCCAGTAGTTGGGCCCGCCGCCGGGCTGCCCGGTGCTGTCGGCCATGCCGCCCATCGGGCGGCCGTCCGCCCCGGCGAAGGTGGAGTACGGCATCTCCTCGTTGCCGATCTCGTCGAACGACCAGCCGAAGACCTGCTTGTAGAACTCCTGTGACGGCGTGTACGCGGTGGTGTGCAGGTCGTTCCAGCAGTACGCGCCGGGCTCGTTGAAGATGCCGGCGCCGGTGTGCGCCTTGGCTTCCCACACGCCGAACACCGCGCCTCCCGGATCGGCGCCGACGAACATGCGGCCCACATCCATCACGTCGAACGGCGGTGTGTAGACGGCCCCGCCAGCCGCCGTGACCGCCCCCGCGACCGCATCGGCGTTCTCGGCGGCGAAGTAGGTGGTCCACACCGAGGGCATGGCGGCCTCGCCCATCTTGGGTCCGATGCCCGCGGCGGGCTTCCCGCCGAGCATCGCCATCAGATATCCGCCCGCCTCGGGCGGGCTGTCGAGCACATCCCAGCCGAGCAGCTGGGCGTAGAAGTCCTGCGCGGCGGCGGGATCGTCGACCGAACAGTCGACCCAACACGGAGTTCCTTGCGGCCAGGATTTGTCTGTCGTGGGCATACGAATCCTCCCGAGAATCGGTCGGTGGCGGCCTGTCGGAGGGCAGGCACCAGGTCAGCTAACCATGCTTCGCGATCCAGGTCACGGACGGTAGGGGTAGGCGCCGCCGTCGACGACGATGCGCTGGCCGGTGAGGTAGCCGGCGGCGGGGGAGACGAGGAAGGAGACGATGTCGGCCACCTCTTCGGGGCGGCAGACATGGCCGAAGGGGGAGGTGGCGTCGAGGTCGGCGGCGTGGCGGTGGGCGCCGCCGGACAGGGCCGCGGTGAGACGGTCGCCCATTTCGGAGGCGACCAGGCCCGGGGCGACGATATTCACGTGGATTCCGTTGGCGGATTCCTCTTTCGCGAGGGTGTGCGCCAGGGCTTCGAGGGCGGCCTTGGCCATGTTGTAGGGGGCTCCGGCGGCGCCGAGGGCGTGGGCGGCGACGCTGCTGATCATGATGATGTCGCCGCGTTCGCAGGTGCGCATGCCGGGGAGGACGAGCTTGCTGAGGTGGTGCGGGCCGATGGCCTGAACCCGCAGCAGTCGCTCGACCTCGGCCGGATCGGTGTCGGAGACCGGGCGGCCGCGGCTGGCGATGCCGCCATTGTGGACGAGGATGCCGATCGCGCCGAACTCGCTCGTCACGTGGTCGACCATGGCGGTCACGGCCTCGGGATCGCCGACCGGTCCGTGCACGGCGAGGGCGGTGGCGCCCAGGGAATTCAGTTTGGCCACAGTGTTTTTCGCCGATTGCTCATCGCGTGCCCAGTTGACCGCGACGGTGGCGCCGCGGGCGGCCAGCGCCAGACTGATGGCTCGCCCGATACCGCGCCCGCCGCCGGTCACCAGTGCGACGCGTCCCGCCAGTTCGCCTGCTGCTGTATTCATCCGGTCAACATAAGACAACCGCCGTGATTGCGATCGAGAGTGTCGGCCATTACAGTCCGACCGTTGGGTACGCAGCGGCCCCAGCACATCGATCCCGATTCGAACACGCCCAGCTGGGTGAACGTCCCTCTCGGCGGGAGTATCGGCTGGTAGGGAGAGCGGCCCTGTCGTCAGCGTCGACGACAGGGCTTTGCGCTGTCCGGGTTCAGGGTTCGAGCGCTCCGACCACGTCACCCACGACATCGTCGAAGGCGTCGCGCGCCAGCAGATCGGCGTAGAAACCGTTGCGCTCCACCAGTTCCCGGTGGGTGCCGCGTTCCACGACCCGCCCGTGATCGAGCACCACGATCTGATCGGCGTCCCGGATCGTGGACAGCCGGTGCGCGATCGTGATGGTGGTGCGATTCGCCGACAGCGCGTCGATCGCCGCCTGCACTTCTCGTTCGGTCCGGGTGTCGAGCGCGCTGGTCGCCTCGTCGAGCACCATGATGGGCGGATTGCGCAGGATGGCCCGCGCCACCGCCAGCCGCTGCTTCTCGCCGCCGGAGAACCGGTACCCGCGCTCACCGACCACGGTGTCGTACCCGTCGGGCAGGCTCATGATGTGGTCGTGGATCTGTGCGGCGCGCGCCGCGGTATGCAGTTCCGCGTCTGTCGCATCGGGTTTCGCGAAGCGCAGATTGTCGGCGACCGAGGAGTGGAACAGGTAGGTCTCCTGGGAGACCACGCCCACCGCCGAGGACAGGTCGGCGAAGGCCAGGTCCCGCACATCGACGCCGTCGACGGTGACCCGTCCGGACGTCACGTCGTAGAGCCGCGCCACCAGATAGCCGAGAGTCGTCTTCCCCGAACCGGTTTCGCCGACGATCGCCAGACTCGACCCGGCGGGAACGTCGATATCGATGTCGCTCAGCACATCTCGATCCGCGTCGTAGGCGAACCCGACCCGCTCGAACCGCACCGCTCCGGTCACCTGCCGCGGCAGGTGAGTGGGACGCTCCGGCTCCTCGATATCCGGTCGCAGATCCAGGTATTCGAAGATCCGCCCGAACAGCGCCAATGAGCTCTGAACATCGACGCCGGTCGACAACAGCATGACGGTCGGCCGCAGCAGGCCGCTCTGCAGCGTCGTGAACGCGACCAGCGTGCCGATCGACACCAGCGGATGCCCGTTGGCCACGGTCATGCCCGCGGCCCAGTAGATGACCGCCGGCATGGCCGCCATCACGATCGAGATGGTCGACTGCCGCCACCGCCCGGCCATGCTGGAGCGGATCTCCAGATCCACCAGCCCCCGCGATTCCCGCGTGAAATCCTCGACCAGCGCGGGCGAGCGGCCCATGGTGCGCGACAACAGGATTCCGCTCACCGACAGCGATTCCTCCACGATCGCCGACATGCCCGCCAGCTTGCGCTGCTTCTCCGCGGTGATGCGCCGGCGCTCGGAGCCGACCCGGCGGCTGATCCACACGAACAGCGGCAGCATGACCAGCGAGACCAGCGTGAGCCGCCAGTCCAGCGCGAACATGGCGATGACCGCGGCGACGACGGAGGTGAAGTTGGAGACCAGCGAGGTGATGGTCGAGGTGACCGTGGACTGCATGCCGCCGATGTCATTGGCGATGCGCGACTGCACCTCGCCGGTCCGGGTGGTGGTGAAGAAGGACAGCGGCATGGCTTGCAGCCGCGCGTAGACCGCCGACCGCAGATCGTGCATGACGTCCTGACCGACCGCGGTCGAGATGTAGGTCTGGAACACGCCGAACACGCTGTTCAGCGCGGCCACCGCGATCATGCCCACGGCCAGTACGGTCAGCAGTCCGGTGCGACCGTGCGGCAGGGCGTCGTCGATGATGCCGCGGAGCAGGAACGGGGAAGCCAGGCCGGCCAGCGAGGCCAAACCCACCAGGGCCGCGACCAGGGCCAAGCGCCCGCGATACGGATGAAAGAGCCGGACGATCCGGCGAAGTTCAGGTTGTGAAGCCATCAGCGCCTCCTTTCGCAGGGAGTCACGCGCTATAACTGAGTTTGGCTCATAATTGTTCCGAGGACAATGAGTTATGCTCGGGATCATGTCGAGCAGCCCCGCGGACGAGCCGCGCGCGACCGCCGAGGATCGTGCCGTCCCCGACGACGACCTCGCCGAACTCTTCCTGCGCACGACCAAACGCCTGCGCCGCACCCAGTCGGCGCGGCTGTCCCCGCTGGGCCTCACCCCGGCCCAGGCCCGCGCGCTGCGCATCATCGGCCGGGCCGACGAGCACGGCGACGAACCGCTGCGCATGTCCGCTCTCGCGGAGCTGCTGGGCATCGTGCCGCGCTCGGCCACGACCGTCGTCGACGCGCTGTTCGCGGCGGGTCTCGTTGATCGCGAACCGGATCCGGTCAATCGGCGTGCCACCCTGGTCACGCCGACCGCGGCGGGCCGCCGGGTGCTGACGCGGATGTCCGAGGCGCGCCGCGACGCGGCCGAGGAGATCTTCGCCGCGCTCTCGCCCGACCAGCGCCACACCTTGCGGGAGCTGCTCGCCGCGCTGGCCGCCGACGACTGCGCGCCGCGCTGATCCCCTTCGGCGGTGCGAGGAACGGTGGGGACGTCGGGGCCTCGACTACCGTCGGAGAGCGATGCGCTGATCCGCTATCCACCTCGACCCGATCAGGAGCCGATATGCCGCGTGAGCTGGCCGACCTGCCCTTCGCGCGTTTCCTGGAGCCCCAGGACGCGCTGCTCGACGAGGGCGCCTACGACTGTGCCCACTTCGAGGGCCTATCGCTCGACGACCCGCGGTTGCGGGGCGTGACCTTCACCGAATGCGCCATCTCGGCCACCACGGTGACCGGCGGCTTCTTCCGGTACTCGCGGTTCAACGATGTCTGGCTGGGCAGCACCCGCTGGATTCGGACCGATCTCTCCGAAACCACCTGGATGGACGCGGAATTCGTGCTCGCGGCCATGTCGGGGGTGGAGGCGTTCGGGTCGACGCTGCGGCGGGTGAGCTTCCACAACTGCAAGTTCGATTCGGTGAACCTGCGCGGCGCGGTGCTGACGGACGTGTCGTTCGTGGATTGCGTACTGCGCGATATGGATATCAGCGAGGCCAAGCTGACCTCGGTGACCTTCCCCGGTTCGGAGGTCTCCGGGCTGTCGCTGCGCAATGCCAAGTTGAAGAAGGTGGACCTGCGTCAGGCCCGGTCGGTCGGCATCTCCGGTGGGGTCGAGTCGCTGTCCGGCGCGCTGGTCACCAATACACAGCTGCTCGAGCTGGCCCCGGTGTTCGCCCACGCCTTCGGTATCGAGGTCAAAGATCTCTAGTCAGTAGCGCTAGTGAACTGACTCGAGTTACGCTCCTCACATGACGGAGTGGCGGCCTACGGCGTGCATCCTGTGCGAGTGCAACTGCGGCATTCAGGTGCTGCTCGGGCCGGACGGCCGGTCCTTCGAGAAGATCCGCGGCGACAAGCTGCATCCGGCGTCGGAGGGCTACACCTGCAACAAGGCCCTGCAGCTGGACCGCTACCAGAACGGGCACACCGGGCGGCTGACCTCGCCGCTGCGGCGGCGGGCGGACGGCAGCTTCGAGGAAATCGATTGGGAGACCGCGATTTCCGAGGTGTCGGCCCGGCTGCTCGAGGTGGGCCACCGCTTCGGTGGAGAGTCGATCTTCTACTACGGCGGTGGCGGGCAGGGCAACCACCTGGGCGGCGCGTACGCCCCGGCGACCATGGCCGCCTACGGCATGAAGTACCGGTCGAGCGCGCTGGCGCAGGAGAAGACCGGTGACTTCTGGGTGGGCGCGCGGATGACCGGCTATCCGATGCGCGCGGATGTCGAGCACGCCGAGGTGGCGTTCTTCATCGGCAAGAATCCGTATCAGTCGCACGGGTTTCCGCGGGCGCGCACGGTGCTGAAGGAGATCGCCAAGGACCCGGCGCGATCGATGATCGTGCTCGATCCGGTCCGCACCGAGACCGCCGAGCTGGCGGACTTCCACCTCCAGCTGCGGCCCGGCACCGATGTGTACCTGCTGACGGCCATGGCCGCGATCCTGGTGCGCGACAACCTGATCGACGAGGCTTGGCTGGCCGAGCACACCAGTGGCCTGGACGCGGTGCTGCCCGTGCTGCGGGCGGTACCGATCGAAAAGTACTGCGCCATCGCCGATGTCGACCTGGATCTGGTGACCGCCGCGACCCGCCGGCTGGCTCGCGCGGAGTCGGTCGCCGCGCTCGAGGATCTCGGCGTGCAGATGAACCGGTACTCGACGGTGGTCAGCTATGTCGAAAAACTGGTGTGGCTGCTCACCGGCAATGTCGGAAAGCCCGGCACCCAGTACGCTTTCACCGGTCTCACCAACCTCGGCCACGACCGCGGGCATCCGGCGGGCGAAGGACCCAAGAGCCCCGTGGCCGGCGCGCAGATCGTGAGTGGGCTGGTGCCGTGCAATGTGATCAGCGAGGAGATCCTCACCGATCACCCCCAGCGCTACCGGGCAATGTTCATCGAGAGCGCGAATCCGGCGCACTCGCTGGCGGATTCGGCGCGTATGCGGAAGGCACTGGAAGCCCTCGAACTGGTGGTCGTCATCGACGTCGCCATGACCGAGACCGCACGCCTGGCCGACTATGTGCTGCCCGCGCCCACCCAGTTCGAGAAGTACGAGGCCACGTTCTTCAACTTCGACTTCCCGCGCAATATCTTCCACCTGCGTCATCCGGTGCTGCCCGCCCCCGAGGGCGTGCTGCCCGAGCCCGAGATCCACGCGCGGCTGGTCGAGGCCGCGGGCGTGCTGAGCGAGGCGGACTACGCGCCGCTGCGGGCCGCCCTGGCGCAGGGGCGGGACGCGTTCGCCATGGCCTTCCTGGGGATTCTCGGTGATCCGGCACGGTCGAAGCTCGCTCCCGTGCTGCTGTATCGGACGCTCGGGGAGACGCTGCCCGAGGGCGCGGCCTCGGCGGCGCTGCTGTGGGCAGCGGCCTACAACATGGTGCGCAGATTCCCGGCCAGCGTCGAACGGGCCGGCTACGGAACGGGTCTGGAGGCCGGGGAGCGGCTGTTCGAGGCAATTCTGGCGGGCGAGCACGGCATCGTGATCTCCGAGGACGATTACGCCGAAACCTGGAATCGGGTGCGCGACAAGGTGATCCGGCTGGAGATTCCGGAGCTGCTGGAGGTCGTCGCCACCCTGCCCGTGCCGGCCGAGGCCGACAGCGCGGAGTGGCCGTTCATCCTCTCCGCCGGTGAGCGCCGGGCCTTCACGGCCAACACCATCTTCCGAGATCCGGCCTGGCGCAAGCGTGATGCGGCGGGCACCCTGCGCATCAGCACCGGCGATGCCGAGCGGCTCGGGCTCACGGCCGGTGATCTGGTCCAGGTCACCACGCGCCGCGGCACCGCGCAGGTTCCGGTCGAACCCACCGATCGCATGCGCCCGGGCCACCTGTCGCTGCCCAATGGATTCGGCCTCTCGGTCGCCGCGCCGGACGGCACCTCGGTCACCACCGGCACCGCCCCGAACGAGCTGACCTCCTTCGAGGACCGCGACGAGTGGGTCGGCACCCCCTGGCACAAGTACGTTCCGGCCCGCCTGGATACCGTGACCTCATGAAACGAACGAGTTTCGCGAACTGGCCGTGCACCGTCGCCCGCACCGTCGACCTGCTGGGCGACTGGTGGACGCCGCTCATCCTCCGCGAAGCTTTCTACGGCGCCAAGCGCTTCGACGATTTCGAATCCACCCTCGGACTCAGCCGCAATATTCTTACCCAGCGGCTGAACCGATTGGTGGAGGCGGGGCTGATGACCAAGGTTCCCTACCAGGAGCGGCCGGTTCGCCACGAATACCGGCTGACCGATCAGGGGCGCGATTTCTTTCCGGTCATCGCGGCCATGATGGCCTGGGGAGACCGGTACCTGGCTCCGGAATCCGGAGAACCGGTGGTGCTGCACCACACGGCGTGCGATCACGATACGCACGCCGAGGTGGTGTGCTCGCATTGCCGGGAGCCCTTGCGGCACGAGGATATTTCCGCTCGGCTGGGGCCGGGGTTTCCGGCACGACTTCGGAATGCGGCTCTGGCAACCGGTCGTTTCGGCGACGAGGGCTGAAAAAGCCTGTATCACAATGCGATAGTTTGCTCGAGGTGGGGTTCACGGGGTGCTCGAACCTCGGTTGTTTAGGCTGCAGGCACTATGGCCCTGAACGCGACTCTCTACAACGTGAATGTGCAGCTGGCTGACGTGGATCGGGGGGTCTACGAGGAGCTGGAGTTGCGGGTTGCGCGGCATCCCTCGGAGACCGGCGAGTACATGGTGACTCGGATCCTGGCCTACTGCCTGGAATATGAGGAGGGGATCGCGTTCAGTGACGGTGGGGTGTCTTCCACCGATGAGCCGCCGGTCCTCATTCGTGACCTGACCGGGCGTCTCACCACCTGGATCGACGTGGGCGCGCCGGACGCCGACCGCATCCACCGCGCCGGCAAACTGGCCGACCGCGTGGCCATCTACACCCACCGGGACCCGGCCAAGGTGCTCGCCCAACTGGCCGGCAGACGCATCCACCAGGCCGACCGGATCCCCCTCTACGCCTTCGACCGCTCGGTCATCGACGCCGCCACCGCCGCCCTCGACCGCCGCAACACCCTCACCCTCTCGATCACCGACCGCCACCTCTACCTGGACCTGAACGGCACCTCCCTCGCCACCCCGATCGAGGAACACTCCCTCGTCTGAATCGCGACCCGAGCACCCCACCTCAGGCAGACTGACAACCACGATGCCTCGAACCCACCCTCGCCCGGCGATAGCAGCCGTGGCAGCACTAGCCCTGGTCGCAGCCGGTTGCGCGCAGAAGCACACCGCGCAGCCGGAAGAACAGCCCGCCTACACCGGCCCGGCCGACCAGCTCATCACGGTGACCGCTGATTCTCCCACAGCGACCAGGGCGACCCTCACCGCCTGGGATCGCTCCGGCGCACGATGGGTTCGAGCGATCGGCCCCCTCCGGGCGGATGTAGGCGCCCAGGGCATCGGCCGCACCAGCGAACAGGCCACGCGTTCCCCCGTCGGAACCTGGACGCTGACAGAAGCTTTCGGCATCTCGCCCAATAACGGCACCAGGCTCCCGTACCGCCGAGTGACAGCGTCGGATTGGTGGGTCTCCGACACCACCTCGCGCTTCTACAACACCCATTACTCCTGCGCCCCCGGAACCTGCCCGTTCGACGAGTCCGCGGGTGAGGACCTGGGTACGGCGGGCCCGGCCTACGACCATGCGGTGGTCATCGATTACAACCGTTCGCCGGTCGTCCCGGGCGCGGGTTCGGCCTACTTCCTCCATGTCGGCGACGGCACCCCTACCGCGGGCTGTGTAGCGCTGCCGGGCGCGGATCTGGATCGTGTGATGCGCTGGCTCGACCCGGACCGCGGCCCGGTCATCGACATCGAAGCCCTGGATAACCAGCAGAAACACTGATTTCGCGGCCGAAACCGCCTGTGCCTGTTCTCACAATGTCGCAAATGCGACCGAAGCGGCTCTGACGTTCGCGAATGCCGACGGCGAGCGTTGCTGTTCCGCATTTGCCCCGCCTGACAGGCAGCAATCGCGGTGATGTGTGTGAGCTATCGGCTCGCATTCCTGGGATGTCTGGATGTTTCGTTGAACTAAGGTCCGGGTATTCGACCTTGTCGAACGCGATCACCGAGCTCGGTGATTGTCCGCTGGATGTGTTCGGGGCGTCCTTCGGGCGAAAGGATATGGATGATGGGCGCGAGCCTGATGATCGTGGGGGACGACTACCGGGTCCGCAGCGCCCTGCGGGCGGCGATGGAAGGGGAGGGCTACGAGGTCGCCGAGGCCGGCGCGGCCGAGGCCGCCCTGGAGCGGCTGCGCAACCATGGCGCGCCGGATGTCATGATCGTGGACCTGCTGGTCGGCGAGATGGACGCCTTCACCTGTATCCGTGAGGTGCGCCGCGCGCACGAGGTGCCGATCATGGTGGTCAGCGCCAGCGCGGACACCCATGATGTCGTGGCCGCCCTGGAGGCCGGGGCCGACGATTTCGTGACGAAGCCGTTCGAGCTCAAGGAGATCAGCGCGCGCATGCGGGCGCTGCGACGCCGGCCGCACCTGGGCGGACTGCCGGAGGATCCGGCGGCCGAACCCCCGGTGGAGATCGTACTCGACACCGATGATGATGCGCCGCTGGTGCTTTCGCCGGACGGAGGTGTGGTGCGACGGGGCGAGGAGCAAATTCCGTTGACCGTCACCGAGTTCCGGCTGTTATGCGAACTCGCGGCCAACCCCGGTCGCGTGCTCAGCCGCACGCTGTTGCTCGAACGTGCCTGGGACGAAGGCTTCTTCGGTGACGAGCGTCTCGTCGACGTTCACGTGCGCCGGCTGCGCACGAAAATTGAGACCGATCCCTCGGAGCCACGCATCGTGGTGACCGTGCGCGGCCTCGGATATCGCCTCGACATGCCGCGATAGGCGTATTCACGGTCGGTCGTGCGAGTGTTGCGGAGTCATCGGATCGTCATGAGATCGCAATGAGTTCGCATGGAAGACCTCAAAATTTCGCCGTCAGGCTGAAGTGGTCATGCAGATCCCAATCAGCAAATTTGACGCGATATCCCAGCAAACCATCCAGATCCGGGAGCCAGTGCTCGCCGACGGCGCACGTATGTGGCGCATTGCCGAGGACTCCCGGGTCCTCGACACCAACTCCAGCTATGCCTATCTGTTGTGGTGCCGGGATTTCACGGACACCTCGATGGTCGCCGAAATCAACGGCGAGATAGCCGGTTTCGTCATCGGCTACACCAGGCCCGCCTGGCCGCAGATCCTGTTCATCTGGCAGGTGGCGGTCGACCAGCCCCATCGCGGGCACGGCCTGGGCGTGGACATGCTCGACGCGCTGCTCGAGAGCGCCGCGTCGCGGGGAGTCACGCAACTCGAAACCACCATTGCCCCCGACAATCCGGCCTCGGTCGCCATGTTCGCCTCGCTGGCCCGCCGACGTGGCGCGGCTCTGACCCGCACCACGTTGTTCACGGCGGATCAGTTTCCGGGCGGGCATCAGCCCGAGGACCTCTACCGCATCGCACCGGTCACCACTCAGGAGGAATGGCTGTGACCATGACTATCCCCGATATGACAGTTTTCGCGGATCTCGAGTCGAATGTGCGCGGCTACTGCCGCTCCTGGCCGACGGTCTTCAACACCGCGTCCGGTTCCTGGCTGCGCGATGAATCGGGCCGGGAGTACCTGGACTTCTTCGCCGGCGCCGGTGCGCTCAACTACGGCCACAACAACCCGGTGCTGAAGCAGTCGCTGCTCGAGTACATCGCGGGGGACGGCATCACCCACGGCCTGGACATGTCGACGGTCGCCAAGCGTGATCTGCTGCAGTCGCTGCGCGACCGGATCCTGAAGCCGCGCGGCCTGGACTACAAGGTGCAGTTCCCCGGACCCACCGGTGCGAACGCGGTGGAAGCCGCGCTCAAGCTGGCCCGCAAGGTGACCGGCCGCACCGAGATCCTCAACTTCACCAACGCTTTTCACGGTATGACGCTGGGCGCGCTGTCGGTCACCGGCAATGCCGCCAAGCGGGCGGGCGCGGGCGTGCCGCTGCAGCACGCCACCTCGATGCCCTTCGACGGTTATCTGTCCGGCGCGGACGATGATTCGTTCGAGTGGATGGAGCGCGTGCTCGACGACGCCTCCTCCGGCCTGGACAGCCCGGCCGCCGTGATCGTCGAAACCGTGCAGGGCGAGGGCGGTGTCAATCTCGCGAGCGTGCAGTGGCTGCGTCAGCTGGCCGCATTGTGCTCGGCCCGTGAGATTCTGCTGATCGTCGACGACGTGCAGATGGGCTGCGGCCGCACCGGGCCGTTCTTCTCCTTCGAAATGGCCGGTATCACACCGGATATCGTCACGCTGTCCAAGTCCATCGGCGGCTACGGCCTGCCCCTGGCGCTGGTGCTGTTCAAGCCGGAGCTGGACCTGTGGAAGCCGGGTGAGCACAACGGCACCTTCCGCGGCAACAACCCGGCCTTCGTCACCGCCCGTGCGGCGCTGGAGCACTACTGGGCCGACGATGCCCTCGAGTCTGCCACGCGGGCCAAGGGGGACCGCATCGATCGTGCCCTGACCGGCATGGCCGCGGCCTTCGACGGTGTCGGTGCGCGTGGGCGCGGTCTGGTGCACGGCCTGGTGTTCGACGACGCCTCGCACGCGGAGAAGGTGTGCGCCTCCGCGTTCCAGCGCGGGTTGCTGGTGGAGACCTCCGGTCCCGAGGACGAGGTGGTGAAACTGCTTCCGCCGCTGACCATTTCCGACTACGAGCTGGATCACGGCCTGGAGCTGCTGGCCGCCTCGCTGGACGCCGTCTGCGGCGGGCGGGGGCGCTGACATGATCGTGCGCACCACCGCCGAGATCACCGGCACCGACAGGGATGTCGCCGGTCCCGGCTGGCGCAGCAAGCGCATCGTGCTGGGCGGCGACCGGGTCGGGTTCTCGTTCCACGAGACCACGATCGACGCCGAGACCGTCCACGAGTTCCACTATCGGAACCATGTGGAGGCCGTCTGGCTGGTCGAGGGTGACGGCACCCTGGTCGATCTCGACAACGGCACCACCTACGAGCTCGGCCCCGGCTCGATGTACCTGCTGAACGGCCACGAACGGCACCGCCTCTTCGCCCGCACCCGGATGCGCATGCTGTGCGTGTTCAATCCGCCGGTGACCGGGCAGGAGGTGCACGACGAGCACGGTGTGTACCCGCTCGTCGCCGTCGACTAGGAGTTTCGAATGACTGTGTCCGACAACGGAAGAATCGATCGCTACCGCACCCGGACCGTGGTGGGCACCCCGCCGATCGAGCGCGACGACCCGACCGTCTGGGGAGAGATCGGCAGCCATGCCCTCGCCGATTTCGACGACAACGGGTTCGCCGTGGTCGACGAGCTGCTCGATCCGTACGAGGTCGGTGATGTGGCGGCCGAGATCCAGCGGATGACCAGCGATCCCGACCTGGTGCTGGACGAGCGGGTGGTCATCGAGCGCGAGTCGCACCGGGTGCGCTCCCTGTTCGAGGTGCACAAGCTCAGCGCGATGATCGCGGATCTGGTGCGCGAGAACCGGATTGCCGGTCTGGCCCGCGAGATCCTCGGCTCCGAGGTGTATCTGCATCAGACGCGGGTCAACTACATGCCCGGCTTCACCGGCACCGGCTTCTACTGGCACTCGGACTTCGAGACCTGGCACGCCGAGGACGGCATGCCGACACCGCGCGCGGTGAGCCTGTCCATCGCGCTGTCGGACAACTACCCGTTCAACGGCAGCCTCATGGTGATGCCCGGCTCGCATCGCACCTTCGTCCCGTGCCAGGGTGAGACGCCGGTCGATCATCACCGGGTTTCCCTGCGCGGCCAGGAGATCGGCGTCCCGTCGCAGGCGGCCATCACCGATCTTGCTGGTAAGCACGGCATTACGCAGTTCACCGGGCGGGCCGGATCGGCGCTGCTGTTCGACTCGAATCTGATGCACGGATCGGCGGGCAATATCACGCCGTTCCCGCGGTCGAACCTGTTCCTGGTGTTCAACAGCGTCGAGAACACGCTGCTCGATCCGTACGCCGCGCCGCATCCGCGGCCGGAGTATCTGGCCAGCCGGGATTTCACGCCGCTGGCGTGAGCGCGGGAGCGGTCGCTGATTCGTTTCGTATGTCGATGTCGTTCCATGTGGGTGCGATCACAAAACTCTCGGACATACCGTCTGAGCTGGTGATCTGCATGGATTGATCGCGCTCGATGGAACGTCGATGGTTCACCATGATTGCGCAACGTTTCATTTTCCCACTATGGTTTCCAGTGGGTCGAGAGACGGGCACGCACCGGCCGACCGGTGCGTGCCCGTTCGATTCGGCTGTGTCCCAGGGATTTCCGCGCTACCGGATCCCGCGACCACTGAGGAACCCTTGCTGCTGGACAAGATTCGCTGGACCGTCGTCGTACCCCTGCTCGCCGTGGTGACGCTCGCCGCGGTGTGGGGCCGGGAATTGTCGCTGCTGGCCGACATCCCGGTATTCGCTCTCCTGCTGGCTGCCGTGCTCGCCGCGGTGCATCACGCCGAGGTCGTGGCGCATCGCGTCGGTGAGCCGTTCGGCGCGCTGGTGCTGGCCATCGCGGTGACCGTCATCGAGGTCGGACTCATTCTGGCGCTGATGGTTTCGGCCGGCGACAAGGCCGCGCCACTGGCCCGTGACACCGTGTTCGCGGCGGTCATGATCACCTGTAACGGCATCTTCGGGATGGCCTTGCTGGTGGGGGCGTTGCGGCGGCGGGTCGCGGTCTTCAATGCCGAGGGCACGGGCGCCGCGCTGGCCACGGTGGCGACGCTGGCCACCCTCAGCCTGGTGCTGCCGACCTTCACGACCAGCGAACCCGGGCCGCACTTCTCGCCCGCGCAGCTGGCTTTCGCGGCGGTTGCCTCACTCGTGCTCTACGGCTGTTTCATCGCCATGCAGACCGTGCGGCACAAAGAAGACTTCCTGCCGGTCGAGCCGGGGACCGAGGATGCGGACGAGCAGGTCGAGCGGCCGAGCGCACGCCGGGCCTGGCTCAGTGGCGGGCTGCTGATCGCGGCCCTGGCCGGCGTGGTCGGGCTGGCGAAAGCGGTCTCCCCGGCCATCGAATCCGGTGTCGACGCGGCGGGCCTGCCGCGGTCGGCGGTCGGTGTGGTGATCGCGCTGCTGGTGCTGCTGCCCGAGGCGTTGGCCGCGGTGCGGGCGGCGCGGGGCGGCCGGGTGCAGGTCGGCCTGAATCTGGCGCTGGGCTCGGCCATGGCCAGCATCGGCCTCACGATTCCGGCGATCGCGGTCGCCTCGATCTGGCTGGACACCCCGCTGCTGCTGGGCTTGGGCGCGACCGAAATGGTGCTGCTGGCAATAACAGTCGTCGTCGGCATGCTCACCGTGGTGCCGGGGCGCGCCACGCTGTTGCAGGGCACGGTGCATCTGTCGCTCTTCGCGGCGTTCGGTTTCCTCGCGGTCGCGCCGTAGGAACGCCTAGTCCGGCATCCCCTCGGCGAGCTTGCGCCGGAACCGCCGGTTCCGGCGCTCCTCGCTGTCCGGGTGCTCACCCTCTGGCGCTCGCCGCTGCACGGCCCGCCGCTCGCGCTCCACGGCCTCCTCGAGCAACTGCAACATGGGCACCTCGGCGAGCGCGTCCTTCGTTGCAGCATGATCGACGTCGCTGCGGGTGATCAGCCCGGCCGCGATCAACCCCTCGACCGGATTCACTCCGTACGCCCGGGCCAGCTCGATGACCGTATCCGCCACCGGTGGATCCGACTCCTCCAAATGCCGTTTGATCCTGGGCCCGTTGCTGTCCAACCGCTCGGCGATGGCCCGGGTGCTGGCGCCCCGGGTTGCGGCCCGTTTCCAAGCGTCGAACGCTTGCCTCATCGCATCATCCTCGGCTCGATCGGCACGCACGCGAAACCCCAGCCTATCGAATCAAGTCGATTTCGTTCAATCGCGCAACACTGGCGTTTCAGCTCGGCGGTATCGGCGGCATTTGCCGAAGAGTGAGAACAGCCGAACGAGCACGCGCGCAGCGGGTCTCACCAGCATGTCGACCAGTCCCGGCCGATCGAAATGGCCGAGCTTGCGCATCCACTCGGGCAGCGTCGCGATGGAGGCGAACGAGAGCAGTCGCGCGCCGAGCGCACAGGTCCAGCCCCCCATGTCGCGGCGAGGTGGACAGCAGCTGTCGCATGCCGTCCTGGGCGCGCTCCGAGGTGCACAGGCGCGCGCGGATATTCGCGTAGTACTCCTGCACGCCCTCCCGAGTGACCGGCACGCCCTCCGGCTTGCAGGTCTGGAGTTCGGCCGCGATGCGGCACTGCCAATCCCCGGGAGCGCATCGAGGGTTTCGTCCAGGCCACTGTGCAGCTGCTGGTCGGCGGCCGCTGACCCACCCCTTTGGCCAATTGCAGGATCGATGCTCACTCCGATCCGGGTGCTTGTCACTCTTCCCAGCCCTGATGCCCTGATGCCCTGACGGCCGAGGCGGACCTGCGCCGGTGAGCAGGGCCTCGGCGATGGCCAGGCGCTGTTCGATGCGGTCGTAGCGGGAGTCCCGCACATCGTCGACGCAGGCGTCCGCGACCCGGCGGGTCGTGCGGGCGGCGTACCGAGCCGGCGCCGCGACATCGACGCGATCCATACGGCGACTCGCCGAAGTGCGCGTGCGGAACTCGGTCCGGGTGGCACGATGCGGGACTACTATGCCCGCATGACGGTCGGCACTGACCTGCCCAAACCCGATGCCCTCTTCGATCTCGACGTCTGGCTCCATCGTTGGCCGGCCAGTGTGTACGCCACCGAATTGCATTACGGCGTACTGGTTTTCACCGGCTGCGACCAGTTCGATGAGCGTGACGTGGAGATCGCACGGCGGACATATCCGGGGCGGCGCATCCTCATCGACGACACCGGCAAGCTCCAGGTGCATCCGGCGGGCGAGGGTCCGCCGATCTCGATCTTCGATCCCGCACACCCGCTGCGCGCTGCCCTGTAAACGGCGTCGCGGTCCTCGCGCTCACCGGACTCACTGGGGGCTGTCCTGTAGCCCGCATGTCCGGAAAGTGACCCTTGCCACAGCTGGTACAGCCGCGTACCGTGCGATTGGTACACAGATGTACCAGGCTGGGAGATGGCGCATGACCACAGTGACACTGCCCGATGGACCAACCACGCCGCCTTTCGTGCAGGGCATCGAGATCCTGGCCGGGCGCACCCGGGCCTGGCGTCGCCTGCACCAGCGCTACGGATCGGCGTTCATGGTGGCGATGCCCCGCTTCGGGCCGACCCTGGTGCTGTCGGAACCCGCCGAGGTCAAGGCGCTGTTCACCACGCACACCGATCTGGTGGACAACATCGACGCCAACCTCGGCCAATTCCTCGGCCCCGGTTCGCTTTTCGCGTTGCGCGGAGAGGAGCACCGCAAGGAGCGCAAGCTGCTCACCCCGCCGTTCCACGGGCGGCGGCTGGCGGTCTACGAATCGCTCATCGAGGAGGAGGCGGTCCGCGAGATGGCCGGCTGGCCGTCGGGGCGCGAGTTCGCGACCATGGACTCGATGATGCGGATCACCCTGAACGTGATCCTGCGCGCGGTCTTCGGTGCGGAGGGTGCGGAATTCGACCAATTGCGGACGCTGCTCCCGAAACTGGTGCTGGTCGGGTCGGCGCTGGCGGCGCTGCCGGTGCCGCGCAATCTGTTCGGGCGTTTCGGACCGTGGGCGCGGTTCGCGGCCTACCGCGCGCAGTATGACGAGATCGTCGGACGGCTCATCCGCCGCGCGGCCGCCGATCCGCAGCTCAGCGAGCGTGATGACGTGCTGGCCATGCTGCTGCAGGCCCGCTACGACGACGGTTCGGCCATGACCCACAGCGAGATCGCCGACGAATTGCTCACCCTGCTCACCGCCGGGCACGAGACAACCGCCACCTCCCTGGCCTGGACCGTCGAACGGCTACGGCGGCATCCGGACATTCTGAAGCGGCTGGTCGAGGAGAACGACGCGGGCGGCTCCGCGCTGCGCGAGGCGACCCTGCTGGAGACACAGCGGGTGCGGCCGGTCATCGACGCCACCGCGCGCAAGGTGCGGGCGGACTCGCTGCAACTGGGCCGGTGGACCCTCGCCCGCGGGCAGCACGTGATGGTGAGCATCCGGCTCATGCACGACAATCCGGAATTGTTCACCAATCCACGGGATTTCGATCCGGATCGGTTCGTCGGCGCGCGGCCGGGTACCTTCAGCTGGATTCCGTTCGGCGGCGGCGCGCGCCGGTGCATCGGGGCGGCGTTCGCGACCATGGAGATGAACGTGGTGCTGCGGGTGCTGCTGCGCGACTTCACCCTGGAGACGACCGACGCGCCGGACGAGCGCGCCCACTTCCGCGGTGTGGCGCTGGTTCCGGCGAAGAAGGGCCGGGCTGTCGTGTACCGGCGGGCGCCCCGGCCACCGATGGCGGAGACCGCCGGCCCCGCTGCGGCACAGGACGCGCGCGGCGCCGAGGTGACGGCATGAGCGAGCGAGTCGCCGAGGTCGGGCGGGGGATCACCCTCACCTACGAGCGGCAGGGAGCCGGTGTGCCGCTGCTGCTGATCGCTGGGCTCGGACAGCAGAAACATGAATGGCACGACGGGCTGATCGCGCAGCTGGTGGTGCGCGGATACGAGGTGGTGCGGTTCGACAACCGCGATGTCGGGGCCTCCACGCACGCGGGGTTCCGGCCGCCGAGCGGACTGGCCATGGCCCGGAAGCGCTGGGACGCACAGCAATACGACCTCGGCGACCTGGCCGTGGACACCGTCGGGCTGCTCGACACCCTCGGCTGGCGGTCGGCGCATCTGGTCGGCATGTCGATGGGCGGGATGATCGCGCAGACTGTCGCCGCCCGCTATCCGGAGCGCGTGTCCTCGCTGACGTCGATCTTCTCCACCACCGGTGCGGCCCGGGTCGGGCGACCGGCGCTGTCCACCTGGGCGCGCATGTTCCGCAAGCCCGCGAGCACCCGGGCGGAGCACATGGATCGCGCGGTCGGCATGTACCGGCACATCGGGTCGGCGGGATATCCGTTGGACGAGGCCAGGGTTCGCGCCACCGCCGGGACCACCTGGGACCGCGATCCGCGCCCGGCGGCGGGCGTGGGACGCCAGCTCGCCGGAATCCTGAAGTCGGGCGACCGGACCGCCGAGGTGCGCACGATCACCGCGCCGACTCTCGTCCTGCACGGCGACCGCGACCGCATGGTGAACCCGACCGGTGGCCAGGTCACCGCCGCGGCCATCCCCGGTGCGCGCCTGCACACCATCCCCGGCATGGGCCATGATCTGCCCGCCGCGCTCTGGCCCACCTTCGCCGACCTCATCGACACCCACGTCCGCACCGCCGAAACCAGGAGTTCCGATGCCCCGAACCACTAGGCCCCTGTCCGGCCGCCCGGTCATGATCACCGGCGCGGCCTCCGGAATCGGGCGGGGACTGGCCCAATTGCTTTCCCGCCGTGGGTCGCCGGTGGCCATCGCCGATATCGACGAAGACGGGTTGAAGGAGACGGCGGCCTCCCTCGGCGGGCCGGTGCTCACCCGGGTGCTGGACGTGCGCGATGCCGCCGACCAGCTGGCCTTCGCCGACGAGGTGCGTGCCTGGCTGCCCGCGCCCTTGGCGGCGGTGTTCAACAACGCCGGTGTGGCGGTGTCCTCGTCGGTGCTCGACGCCGTGCCCGAGGACGATGAATGGCTGCGGCGGATCAACTTCGACGGGGTGGTGAACGGGACCCGTGCGTTCCTGCCGATCCTGGTCGAGCAGGACACCGGCGTCATCGTCAACACCTCCAGCGTGTACGGGCTGGCGGGGATGCCGTATCAAAGCGCCTACTGCGCAGCGAAATTCGCGGTGCGCGGATTCACCGACTCACTGCGGCAGGAACTCCGGGGGACCGGCGTCTCCGCGGTCACCGTGCATCCGGGCGGGATCCGGACCAACATCGCCCGCAATGCCCGGGTGCGCAAGGACCCGGAGGGCAAGGGACGCACCCAGGCGCAGATGGCCGACGAATTCGAGGCCATCACCATGACCACGCCGGAGCAGGCGGCCGAAATCATCTGCCGCGGAGTCGAACGCGGCAAGGCGCGCATTCTGGTCGGGCCGGACGCCTACCTGTTCGACGCGCTGACCCGGGTCGCGCCGACGCATTACTTCGACGTGCTGTCGGTCATCGTGGGCGTGCTGCGCAACCGGGCCGCGAAAGGAGCGAGGAAATGACCGAACACGTGGACGTGCTGATCGTCGGGGCCGGGCTCTCGGGCATCGGGGCGGCGCATCATCTCCAGGACGCGTTCCCGGGCCGCAGCTACGCCATTCTCGAGGCGCGCGAGGCTATGGGCGGGACCTGGGATCTGTTCCGGTATCCCGGGGTGCGGTCCGACTCGGATATGCACACCCTCGGGTATCGGTTCCGGCCGTGGGTGGCGGAGGAGGCGATCGCGGACGGGCCCGCCATTCTCGGCTACATTCGCGAGACGGCCGCCGACGCGGGGATCGACCGGCGAATCCGATACGGGCACAAGGTGACCGGCGCTTCGTGGTCGTCGGAGGAGGCGTGCTGGACCGTCGGGTTCGAGCACGACGGGATGACCTCGACCATCACCTGCGCCTTCCTGTACCTGTGCAGCGGCTACTACCGCTATGAGGAGGGCTACACCCCCGAGTTCGCCGGTCTCGACGACTTCCGCGGGCAGATCGTGCATCCGCAGCACTGGCCGGCCGAACTCGATTACGCCGGAAAGCGTGTCGTGGTGATCGGCAGCGGGGCGACCGCGGTCACCCTGGTGCCGGCCATGGCCGAGAGCGCCGGGCACGTGACCATGCTGCAGCGGTCGCCGACCTACATCATGTCCGCGCCGAGCGTGGACGCCATCGCCACCAAGCTGCGCGGGTGGTTCGGGACACGCCGGGCGTACACCATCACGCGGTGGAAGAACGTCGCCGTCGGCACGCTGATCTATCAGCTCAGCCAGCGGCGGCCGCAGATGATGCGCAAGTTCTTCCGGGAGCAGACCATCAAACAGCTGCCCGAGGGCTACGACGTCGACACGCATTTCAAACCGACCTACAACCCTTGGGATCAGCGGCTGTGCCTGGTCCCGGACGGGGATCTGTTCCGGTCCATCCGGGACGGCCGGGCCTCGGTGGTGACCGACCGCATCGAGCGGTTCACCGCGGACGGGGTACGGCTGGAATCCGGGGAGGAACTGCCGGCCGACATCGTGGTGACCGCCACCGGGCTGGACCTGCTGGCGCTCGGCGGCATCACGCTGACGGTCGACGGGCGGGAGATCCAGCCGCCGGACACCATGGCCTACAAGGGCATGATGCTCAGCGGCGTCCCCAACCTCGCCTTCACCATCGGGTACACCAACGCGTCCTGGACGCTCAAGGCCGACCTGGTCGCCGAGTTCACCTGCCGGTTGTTGCGGCACATGGACATTCACGGGTACTCGCAGGCCACGCCGTGGCCGGATCCCACGGTGACCACCGCGCCGCTGCTCGACTTCCAGGCCGGGTACGTGCTGCGGTCCATGGACCGGTTCCCCAGGGCCGGATCGCGGGCGCCGTGGCGGTTGGGCATGAACTACGCCCAGGATGTGATCACCTTGCGGCACGGGCGAATCGAGGACGGCACCATCCGCTTCGGGCGCCCGGTCCGCACCGCGGCCGCGGCCGAACGCGGCCCCGAACAGGTGACCGCCTGACCCCGGAAACTACGCTGATGCTCGTGACTCGCGCCGACACCGCCGCCAGCGCCGAACCCGCCACCGACACCGGGTTCCGGCGGCGGCTGCTGGATGCCATGGCCGACGCGGTCCGCGAGCGCGGCTACCGCGACACCACCGTCGCCGACGTGGTCCGCCTCGCGCGGACCTCGCGGCGGACGTTCTACGAGCACTTCGCCGACAAGCAGGACTGCTTCGTGGCACTGCTCACCGAACGCAACAACGACACCGTGCGGCGGATCTACGCGGCCGTGGATCCGACCGCGCCCTGGGACACCCAGATCCATCAGGCCATCGAGGCGTGGATAGGGGCCTCGCGCGAGGACACCTCGATCACGCTGGCCTGGATTCGCGACACCCCGGCGCTGGGGGAGCGGGCGCGGCAGCTGCACCGGGAGGCGGCCGAGTCGTTCATCACGCTCATCCAGGACCTCACCGCCACATCGGGTTTCCAGCGCGCGGGCCTGCATCCGCCGACCCGGCAGATGGCGACCATCCTCTACGGCGGGTTCCGCGAACTCATCGCGTCCACCGTGGAGGATGGGCGCGATGTCATCGAAATCGTCGATGTGGCAGTCGAAACCGCGCTGGCGCTGGTCGGGCCCCGGTACCAGGGGTAGCGGTCAGTCGTTCTTGGGGCGGGCGCGGAAGTGGGCGCGTTCGCCCTGTTTGCCGAAGAGACTGAGGAATTCGACCGGTTCGTCGTCGGCGGCGCCGAACCAATGCGGTTCCCGGGTGTCGAATTCGGCGGCCTCGCCCGGATGCAGGATCAGGTCGTGGGGGCCGAGAATCATCCGGAGCCGGCCGCTGAGGACATACAGCCACTCGTAGCCCTCGTGGGTTTGCGGATTGGGTTCGGAGCGACCGGATTTCGGGCCCAGCACGATCTTGAACGCCTGGATGCCGCCGACGCGGCGGGTCAGCGGCAGCATCTGCATGCCGCCGCGGATGACGGGCCGCATGTGCACGCGCGGGTCGCCGGTGAGCGGGGCGTTCACCAGTTCGTCCAGGGTGACATTGTGGGCGCGGGCCAGGGGGAGCAGCTGCTCCAGGGTGGGCCGGCGCGCACCGGACTCCAGGCGGGACAGCGTGCTCACCGAGATGCCGGTCTCGGCGGACAGCTCCGCCAGCGTGGTTTCGCGCTGTTTGCGCAGCTCACGCAGTCGTAATCCCACCCCTTCCAGGGCTCTGTCGATATCCTCGGTCATGAATTCAGTTTGCCACATCGGCAAAGAAGGTTGCCAGGATCGCGGCCGGGTCCGCATGGTCGTGGGCAGGAGGTGGTCATCAATGACCGATCAGCTGAACAGCAGCTATGACGTGGTGGTAGTCGGCGGCGGCGCGGCCGGCCTGAACGGGGCGCTCATGCTCGCCCGGGCCCGCCGCTCGGTGGTCGTGATCGACGCGGGCAGCCCGCGCAACGCGCCCGCCGACGGCGTGCACGGCTTGTTCGCCCGCGAAGGGGTGCCGCCCGCGGAACTGCTGGCGCGCGGGCGAGAAGAGGTACGAGGCTATGGCGGACACGTGGTGCCGGGCGAGGTGACCGGAATCTCCGCGGACGGTGCGGAATTCGTCGTAACCCTGGCCGACGGCCGCACTGTGCGCGCCCGCCGGCTCCTGATCACCTCGGGCCTGGTCGACGAACTGCCCGACATCCCCGGTCTCCGCGACCGCTGGGGCCACGACGTGATCCACTGCCCGTACTGCCACGGCTGGGAGGTCCAGGACCGCCCGATCGGTGTTCTCGGTTTCGGCCCCATGGGAATTCACCTCGCCCTGCTGTTCCGCCAGTGGAGCGATGACGTGGTGTACTTCGCCCACACCAACACCCCACCCACCGAAGAGGAATCGGAACAGCTGGCGGCCAGGGGAATTCACGTCGTCACCGGCGAGATCGACGCCGTGGAGATCACGGACGACCATGTCTCCGGAGTCTGCCTCTCCGACGGCACCGTGGTCCCGCGCGAGATCCTGGCCGCCCCGAGCCGCATGGTCGCCCGCACCACCTTCCTCGCCGACCTCGGCCTGACCCCGACCCTCCACCCCACCGGCGCAGGCGAATACATCCCCGCCGACCCCACCGGCCGCACCGAAATCCCCGGCGTCTGGGCAGCGGGCAACGTCACCGACATCTCCGCCCAGGTAGGCAACTCCGCCGCCGGCGGCGCCATGGCCGGCGCCCACATCAACGCCGACCTGGTCACCGAAGAAACCCGCCTCGCCGTCGAAGCCCAGCGGGCGCTCGCCAACGCTTGATCGGGAGGCCGGACCGGCCCCGCTGGTCCGGCCTACTCGGTGAATATCGCCGGGAGCGCACCGAACCGCAGCGCGGCCGCCAGATTCTCGGCCGTCTCCTTGGAGAAGTTCCCGGAGATCAGCGTCTGATTCCCGTTGGTCGCGCCTTCGATGACCGGTGCGGACAAAACCTGCGAATCCAGTTCGAATGCGAACTGCTTCCCGATGTTCGCGGCGGTGCAGCTGTCGAACGCGGTGGCCCCGCGATCGGTTAGCGATACGGTCACCACATGCTGTGCCGACCGACTGTCCAACCCGCCCTTCGCATCCGAGATCTCCTGTCCGTCGATCTCCGACGGCCCGAGGACATGAATGGTGTCGCCTTTTGTCGAACAGGTCACCAGCGGATCGCCCGGCGAACTAACTGCATGAGCAGTGCAATTTGTTAGGGTGAAGGCGAATCGACGGCTGTCGCCCACAGGAGGGTAGAGATGGCGGATCTGACCCCACGCGTCGCGGCCTGGCAGCGAGCGGGCACCTTCGAGCAGGTCGGACGCCACCGGATCTTCGTCCGCGAACGGGAGGGCTCCAGGGATCTGCCGCCGTTGCTGCTTCTGCACGGCTATCCGTCCAGCTCCTACGACTGGCGGGACGCCTTCGACTCGATCGACGGTCACCGCCTGCTCACCTTCGACTTCCTCGGCTTCGGGCTGTCCGACAAGCCGCGAGATGTGCAGTACTCGTTGCGCATTCAAGCCGATATCGCCGAGGAGCTCGCGCAGCGGTACTCGGGCGAACCCGTCGTCATGGTGTCCCACGACATGGGCAGCTCGGTCGCCACCGAACTGCTCGCCCGCGACATCGATGGAACACTGTCGTTCACGCTGAAATCGGCTCTGCTGTTCAATGCGAGCCTGGTCCGCGAAAAGGCCAGCCTGCTGCTCGGGCAGAAACTCCTGCTGAGCCGTCTCGGCCCGCTTGTCACCCGGGCGATGAGCGAATTCTCCTTCCGTCGCTCATTCGGCAGCATCTTCTCCGCGGCACATCCCCTCACCGCTGAGGAAGCAGCCGACCAATGGTCGTTGCTGTACCACAACGGCGGTCATCGCATGCTCGACAAACTCATCTACTACAACCACGAACGGGTCACACCCCCGACTGCCGCACGCTGGCACAATGCAATACGCACCTGGCTGGGCCCACTGGAACTCGGCTGGGCGGGTCTGGACCCCATCTGTACCGAGGCCGTACTGCAGGCAATTCTGAACCTCAGGCCGAACACACCGGTAACTCGGCTGCCGGGTCTGGGGCATTACCCCCAAATAGAAGACCCCAAGCCCGTATACGAGCTCATCCAGCGACACGCCGCGTAAAGCTGAGCCAGCTCCTCGGGCCGGTCGGTCGGAACCCGCGTCATCGTGATTCGCTCGGCTGCACCAAATGACGGGTGAGTGCGTGAACGAGCCGTTCGAGCCACTCTCGAACGGTGCCGGTCACCCCTGGATTGTGCTGCTGGAATCTGTCCCAGTTCACCCTCCAGGCCAAGATATCGTCGGCCTCGAAATCGTCTGCGGCTTCCCCGAGTACGCGGCGCAGTAGTGACCAGCTGAGCTGAATACGCGGCGATTCCGCCAAAAGCACGGCGTCGTAGAGATCCTTACCGGCCCCGCCCGCACGGCTATCGCCATACTCATCGCTCTCGCTCGAATCGGTATAGAGCCACAACAGTTTCCATGCCAGCGATACCTCCGGGCTCGCGGTGACGCACGGAGTGGCCGCGTGCCCGTCGCCTCGCGGCACGAGTGTCCAGACGGGGGAGTCGGGCAGCGATTGGTCGGCGGCGAAATCCAATTGCACTTCGCCCGCCATTGTCTCGGGGCCGATCGTGTACCACGGCACCCGAACTCGTAGACCTGGCGTGTCGTAATAGTCGAGCGAGTAGCCGCCATCCGTCCCGCCGTCGATACCGCCGGCGTCGAGAACCACACCCGCCGACCCTTCCGGCCGCTCCCGAATGGTCTCGGTCAGCGAGTCCAGCAGCGGACTCCAGGTGTGATTCTCGCTGTAGTCGTCCGGATCCACCCAGTGCAACCCCTCCGGAGGCAGGATCGGCCGCAGCCCGAACGACTCGAATTCCTCGTCCTCCCACATCTCGTCGCTCACCGCCCCGAACGCGGCCTCGGGCCAATGCTGCACCCACGACAAATCGTCGACAAAGGGGAACGGATCGGCTGGATCGGTGAACGCGACCTCGCTGGGTTCCGGCACGATCCAATCCAGATCGCCCGGCGCTCGCGCCGCATCGCCCACCCAGGCCGCCATCGTCATACTGCCCCGCAGCACGAGTCCCCGTCCCCATGGCGACTCGGCGATCAACGCCAGCATGTGATCCAACGCCGCCCGCTGAGCGACACGAAACCCTGGAGTCCTCTCCACACCTCCGACGCTAGAACAAGGGTGTGACAGACCCGCCCGACGCAATCCCGTTGGCGGACGACCGGATTGCCGGGCGTCGTCATCTGGCTCAACCGTTCTGATCCCGCACTATGCCTGTGGAATTGAAAAACGCCGCCAGACGGCCGAAAGTGCGAGATGCGTCCGGCTCTCCGGTGTTCGGCGTTACGGCGCGCGGGGTGGTGTTCGTCTGACGGCCCGGACGGGGCGATCAGCGTCTGATCGAGATATTTGCACGCCGCTGACAGGCCCCGACGGTCGGTAAGGACTAACGTTGATCGTTATGTCGAGCAGGGACATTGTGGTGACGGTGGGTGAGGATGATTGGCTCACGTTGCGCGATGCGGCGGAATGCGCGGGGATGAGCGTGGAGGCTTACGTTTCGTGGGGCGTTCGGGTGCTGGCACTGCAGGCCCGGCCCGGCGGCGTGAAACAGGGCGGGCGCGAGGGCAGTCCGCGGGCGGGCAGACGCGCCGCCGAACTCCCGGACGAATCGGAATCGGCCGTGTGGACCGAAACCTTCACTCAGCGTCTGTCGCATCGCGCCGAGCGCCAAAAGGACTGATCGGGAGCCACGGCCAGATCCTGGTAGACCGTCTCCACCACAGCTGGCATCGGCGATCACCCCTGGCGACATCGACTGAGCGGACGCACGGTCGGGGCTCACCGAGCGTATGGACGATCTCGTCGCATCGGGGCGGATATGGGAAACACCGCTATCGTGGGATCGGTGACCCGCCTTGGAATCCGCGTGTTGAAGGTGTTTCCCGTTGTCGCGCTGTGCGCCGTGGCCGTCGGCTGTACCGAAACTTCGCACACCGCGCATTCCTCCGAGAAGGCCCGGCCCGTGCCGACCGGTTCACTCGACACGCTGGGGATCACGACCCAGGTGACCACGACCACCCCGGCGATGGTGACCACCACGGCGGCAGCGCCGCAGCCCGCGCCGGTCCAGCCCGCGCTCACCGCGGACGATGCCCGCTACACCGTTCGCCGCTACCTGTCGCGCTGGATCGGGCAGCCTCTCCAGCCCGATGACACCGAGGGCAAGTATCCGCTCGTCTGCGCGGGTTCGGTCCTGGCCAACAACCCCGGAAGACTCACCGGCACAACGGCGTTCGACTCCGACCACATGACCGCCCGCACCGGCGACACCGGCGCGGACGTGACCGTCCCGGTGACGAATTCCTCCGCCGTCACCACCACGCTCACCTTCACCCTGCGGGCCGCGACCCAGGGCTACTGCATCGTGGACATCGCGAGCTGACCCATCGGCCGCCCCGAACGCTTCAGGAACTCCCGTGCCAGTTCCCGATACTGTTCCGCGCCACGGGATTTGGGCGCCCACGCGGTGAGCGGCTCACCCGCGATGGTGGAGTCCGGGAACCGCACGGTCCGTGAGATCACCGTGTCGTACAACTCGTCGCCGAAGGTCTCCGCCACCCGATCCCGTACCTGCCGGGAGTGCAGCAGCCGTGGATCGAACATGGTGACCACGATGCCCGACAGTTCGAGTCGCGGATTGAGCCGTTCGCGCACCTTCTCCATGGTGTCGTTGAGCAGCGCGAGCCCGCGCAACGAGAAGTATTCGCACTCCATGGGAATGATGACCCCGTCCGCGCAGGCGAGCGCGTTCACGGTGAGCAGGCTCAGCGACGGCTGGCAGTCGATGAGGATGTAGTCGTAGCGATCCCGGATCGGATCCAGCACCCGGGCCAGGGAATGCTCGCGCCCGACCTCGTTGACGAGCTGGATCTCGGCCGCCGACAGATCGATATTGCTGGGCAGTAGATGCAGATTGGTGACGCTGGTCTTGATCAGCACGTCGTCGATGGGCGGCGCGTTCCGGCCGAGCAGGTCGTAGACGGTGAGTTCGAGATCGTGGTGCGCGACGCCCAGCGCCGCCGACAGCGCCCCCTGCGGATCGAGGTCCACCAGCAGCACCCGCAGCCCGCACTCGGCAAGCGCGGCACCCAGATTGACCGTCGAGGTGGTCTTCCCGACACCGCCCTTCTGATTGCACAGCGCAATCACCTGGGCTTGGTCTCCGGTCGCCCCGGCCTCCCCAACAGCATTGTTTGCCGACATTTCGCCAGCCTAACCTGTCACGTGGCGGATCGGTCGGACCCTCTCCGGAGCCTTTTTCACTTCCGTGATCGTGCCCAAGTGCGGGGATGGTCGGGTGCCGCGTGGCGAACCCGCATGTCGTACAAGGGGTGAACCAGTCTCACGCTGCTCGTTAGCCACACGCCGATGGGGCGGGGTAGTCGACGACGGCCCCGCCCCATCGAAATCCGGATCAACCGGGCAAATCACTTGTCCGGCAGGACCAGGATCTTCACGTGCTCCTCCGGATCGCGCAGCGCCGTGAACGCGTCCGCCACCCCGTCCAGCCCGACCCGGCCGGTGATCAAGGCTTCGGCGTCGATGACTCCGGATGCCAGTCGCTCCAGCGTGATCTCGTACGCGTTCTCGTACGGCCCGTGCCCGAAATTGACGGCGATCCGCCGGAACTGCCCGACCACGGGAATGATCGGCTCGTCCGCGAACGGCGCCGCCACCACCTGGATCCGCGAATTGAACGGCATGGTCCGCATGAGCGTGCCGAGAATCCCCGCGCGCCCGCTGCATTCGTAGGCGATGAGAATCCCGGTCCCCGAATGGCCCACCACGCTGTCCTGCTGCGCGACCGCCGTCATCCACGCCTCGATCGGATCCTGCTCGCTCGGGTCCACCACGATGTCCGCGCCGACGGCCCGCGCGAGCTCCCGCCGCTTGGGCGAGGGCTCCGACGCCACCACCAGCCGCGCCCCGTGCGCCTTGGCCGCGATGATCGCGCCCAGCCCGATGGTGCCGCAGCCGATCACCAGCGCCGAATCCGCGCCGGTGAGACCGGATTGCTGCACATGCATCTCGCCGACGTGCAGCGGCTCGGCCAGCGTCGCGTGCTCGAGCGAGAGCCCCTCGGGCACCTGCCGCACCCAGAACGCGTCCACCACGATGCTCTCGCCGAACGCCCCGTGATAGTCGTTCGAATACCCGATGATCGTCGGAATGCCGGTGGCCGCCTCGGTCGCCAGCCCGATCCCGGCGACGCGGTCGCCGACCGCGAAATCCGTGACCTCGGAGCCGATTTCGGTGACGGTGCCCGCGTACTCGTGCCCGAGCACGACCGGCCGCTCGGTGTCGAAGGTGGCCAGCGGATACCCGCTGTCCGCCGCCACCTGAACGAACCGGCACGGATCCTTCGACATGGACAGGTCGCTGCCGCAGATGCCGCAGGCGGCCACCGCGATGCGCAGCTGTCCCGGTCCCAGCGCGGGCGGCTCGGCCACCTCGGCGGGAGTGAACTGGCCGTTCAGAAACTGTGTCGCGCGCATGGGATCACGCTCCTGTCGCGGCGGTCTCGCCGTAGTAGTCGGTGTGCGCCTTGGTGATCGCGGTGACCAGCTGCCCGATCAGCAGCTCCCGGTTGTCCTGCGCGAACCGCAGGCTGTCCTCGCGGCGGCGGTTGCGATTCTTGAAGTGCGGGATGACCTCCGAGGCGAACAGCTCGTAGCTGCGCTTGGTGTCCTCCCAGCTCGCCATGTCCACGTGCAGGATCAGCATGGTGCCGAAGCCGCCGGTCTTCTCGATGAGCTTCTCGATGCGCGCGATCGCCTCGTCCGGGGTGCCGATGATGGCCTGGCCGAATTCGCCGAGGTTCTCATCGCGCCACTGGTCGATGATGCCCTTGGGCGTGTCCGCCCACGCGGGCTGCTCGCCGGTCTGCCGGTTCACGTACGCGGCCATCGAGCCGATGCGCCGGCTCACCGCGCGCTCGGCGTCGGAGCGGGTCTCGGCCAGGAAGATCGGATTGACCAGCCGCCAGCGCGAGCGGTCCGCGGTGTGGCCGTTTTCGGCGCACACCTTCTCGTAGACGCCCCAATTGCGGTCCAGCACTTCGAATCCCATCGGGGAGCTGGCCGCCAGCGAAAGCAGCGACAGCCCGTTCTGCCCGGCCAGCACCGAGCCGTTGGGGGAGATGGTCGAGGCGGTGGCGATCTCGATGCCGGCGGGATCGTAGGTCGGCAGTTGGGCGCGGGCGTCGCGCAGGGTGAACCAGTCGGTGGTCGTGTTCACCACCTCGCCGCGCAGCAGCGCGAGGATGGCCTCGAGCGCCTCGCCCTGGCGGCGGCGCTGGTCCGATGGGTTGATGCCCATCATGTGCGCGTCCAGGGGGATCTTGCCCGGCCCGGTGCCGAAGATCAGGCGGCCGCGGGTCTGCAGGTCCAGTTGGGTGATGCGGTCGACGGTGACCAGCGGGTGGTGGTACGGCAGCGAGACCACGCCGGTGCCGAAGCGCAGCCGCTCGGTGCGCTCGGCGGCCGCGGCGATGAAAACGTCTGGCGCGGGTACGATCTCGGCTCCGGTCGAGTGGTGCTCGCCCATCCATGCCTCGTCGAAGCCGAGGTGGTCGAGGTGTTCCATGAGATCGATGTCGCGGCGCAACTGCAGTGCCGGGTCGGCGTCGAGGGGGTGGTACGGGGCCAGGAAGGCCCCGAATTTCATCGATTCAGCGGTCCACACGGATGGATCTCCTTCACCCAGTGCCCCGGGCTTCGTCGCCCGGTGCGGTTCCCCGAGTAAACCTGGATCATGTGATCCATAAATTTGGTTGTCCCGGTGAGTGGGCGCGGTCACAAAAGGCGATCGGCTCAGGTAATTCGACCTCGATAATGTGTCGTTCAACGACTCTGAATTCGGATGCTCGAACCAGTTCCGTACCCCGGGCGCGCCGAGCTCGGCGGCCGGTGTGTCAAGCTCGTGGCGTGACCGTTCAGATGCAGAACCGCCAGGGCAATGCGACCCGCACCCGGCTGGTGAAGACCGCCGAGCGCCTGTTCGCCGCGCAGGGCGTGGACGCGGTCTCGGTGCGCGCGGTGAACGCCGCCGCCGGCCTGGGACCCTCGTCGGTCAACTACCACTTCGGCACCAAGGACGACCTGATCGCCGCGGTGCTGCTCGATCTCGGCGCGACCGTGCGCGACCGCATTCGCGCCAATGCCGACGTGCTCGCCGCGCGCGCCGAGCCACCCACCGCCGAGACCCTGGTGCGCGCTGTCACCGAGCCCTATCGAGATCTGCTGCTGCGGCACCGAACCCGCGGCATGCGCTGGATCAAGATCGTGACCCAGCTCTCCCTGCTCGACCATCCCGCGCTGACGACTGCCGAGCAGGACCTGCCCGATCAGCTGCACGTCCAGCTCCGCCGCGCTTTCCCGCAGTCGGATCCCGCTCGCCTGGAAGCCCGCTGGGCCATCGCCCTCATGGGATTCCTGCAGGCCCTCAGCCGCGCCGACGACTGGCATCCCGCCGCCACCCCGCCGCCCGCGCAGGAACTGGAGTCCCTCTACGAAGACCAGGTCGTCTTCCTGATCGGCGGCCTCGACCGCCTGCTGGGCGGAACGGGCCGCTGAATCGCCGGTAAAGCAAAAGTGGACGAAACATGACATACTTCGCCCACCCCTTTGCTCGGAAAGCGATTGCCCCATGCCCGAAGACCCCGAACTCGCCCAGGCCCGTGTCCTGGCCCGAGAACTCCAGGCCCACGCGGACATGCTCACGCGCGAACTGGAATACGTCTCCCGCCCCGAAGCCCAAACCCGCGCCCAATCCGACCTCGCCGCCGTCCGCGGCCAACTGGACAGCCTCCACCGCCGCTTTCCGGACGTCATCACCGCCCCGGACACCCTCGCCGGCTGATCGCGGATTCGGCGGTCCCGCAATCCGATCGGGCGCGTCAGGCTCGGGAGCCGGCGCCCACCCGCTGGAGTAGCGTCCGCAGCGTCTCGCGCTCCGAAGCCGACAGGTCCGCGAAGGATTCGGCCAGGACATTGTCGGCGATCTTGTTTCCAGCCGCGAGCGTGCGTCGGCCCTCGGGGGTCAGGCGGTGTTCGATGAGGCGGCCGTGGCCGGGTGTGCGATCGATCAGTCCGCGGGACGCCAGACGGTTGGCCAGGGTGCCGAAGGCCTGCTCGCTCTGAAACGTCTCTTCCGCCAAGGCTCGTGCCGATGAACCGGGTTCGCGGTCGATGGCGCGCAGTGCATCCCATTGCGCCAGCGTGGTGCCCACCGTGGTGAGCCGACTGTCCAGTGCGCGATGGTGGCGGTACTGCGCCTGCTTGATGGCTCGGCCCAGGGCCTGCAAATCTCCTGCCATGGACACAGGTTAGCAGCGCGACTAAGGTTGTTTATATAAACATGCTTAGTCATCGCGATTGGGAAGTGATCATGAGTGAATTGGGTAGTGGCGCTGACATTCTCGTCCTGCACGGTGGTGCGGGGCCGAGTAGTGTGGCCGCGATTGCCGCGCATCTGTCGGGGACCGCGAATGTGGTGACTCCGACTCATCCGGGCTGGGATGGCACCCCCCGCCCGGCCGAGGTGAACACCATCGGTGACCTTGCTGAGGTCTACCTGCGATTGCTGGACGAACGGGAGCTGCGCGACGTAGTCGTCGTCGGATCCTCCATAGGTGGATGGATCGCCGCGGAGATGGCAGTTCGGGACTCCGGGGGTCGTCTTGCCGGGCTGGTGCTCATCGACGCGGTGGGCATTCGGGTCGACGACGCGCCGATTCGCGACATCTTCGCGCTGACCCCCGCGGAGGTTGCCCGGTACTCGTGGCACGACCCGGACCGGGCCCGGCGGAATGCGCCCGAACTCACCCCTGCGCAAGCGGCTGTGCGGCAGGCGAATATGCGCGCGTTGCGCCACTATGCCGGTGAGCCGTACATGCACAATCCGGACCTGGCCGCCCGGCTGCGCGACGTCACGCTGCGGACTCTGTTGCTCTGGGGTGCGAGCGACGGAATCGCCACGCCGGCCTATGCGGCCGCCTATGCCGCCGCGTTCCCCGATGCGCGGCTCGAAATCATCGCCGACGCAGGGCATCTCCCGCATCTCGAGCGGCCGGAGTCGACCTTCGCGCACCTCGACACTTACCTGCGCGAGTTGTGAATAACGGCGGGGAGCGGAGATTACTGACAGATCGTGCCGGAATTATCTGGATCGCTGGACCCCTCCGGGTGGTTAGCTGTAGCGTCACTGCACGATTCGCGAGAGGCTTGCTGGCTGCATACTCTTCCGGTTCACAGGCTCGGCTGTGCCGAATGCCAATTCGTTGCTTTATTGGTCGATCGTTCTTTCGCGCGCGGTCGGGAGCGGGATGAGAACGGCTGAAGTGTGAGGGACGTCGTTGTTCGCAGTGTCCGTCAGGGCGGTGGTCCTGGCTCTGAGCATCCTGACCGCGGGGGCGGTAGGCGCCGCCCCGGTGTCGGCTCAACCCCTGTATCCCACGCAGGATTCCGATCCGTTCTACGCGCCGCCGGCAGACCTGGGCGCGCTCGCGCCCGGTGACGTGGTTCGGACGCGCAAGATCGATACCGGGCTGTACGTGGGCACCGAAGGCTGGCAGGTGGCCTTCCGTAGCACCAATTCCCAGGGTCAGCCGATTCTCGGCATGACCACGGTACTGCTCCCGGCGGGGGTGTCCGACCCGCCGCTGGTGTCGTATCAGGCGCTCATCAATTCGCTGGGCGCGCAATGCAATCCGTCGCGATCGCTGTTCAACGGCGAGCTGCAGGACGGGGTCGGCGCCATGCTGCCCATCGGGCGCGGCTGGGCCATCTCGCTGCCCGACTACCTCGGGCCGAATGTCGCCTACGGCGCGGCCAAGCTCAGCGGCATGGTCACCCTGGACAGCGTGAAGGCGGTCCGCAAGGCCACCGAGCTGGGGCTGGGGAAATCGCCCGTCGCCCTGGCCGGGTACTCCGGCGGCGGCATGGCGACGGCCTGGGCCGCGGCCATGCAGCCCGAGTACGCACCGGAGCTGAAGCTCGATGCCGTTGTGGCCGGGGGCATTCCGGCCGATCTGGAGCAGATGGCGCTCTCGCTGGGCTTCGAGCCGCATCCCGGTTTCGGCCTCGCCTTCGCCGCGGCCATGGGGCTGGAGCGCGAATATCCGAACCGCCTGCCGATCTCGGATCAGCTCAATGAGAACGGCCTCTGGTTCCGTGAATTCACCCACGACGCCTGCCGTCGCTTCCTGCTGTTCCACGGCGCCTTCCGCAGCGCCGATCAGATGGCGGCGTCCAAGAGCCTGATGGACAGTCCGGAGGCGCACGCGGTGCTGCGGGAGAACAGCCTGCGCTACTACCCGGGTACGCCGGCGGTCCCGACCTACTTCTGGCAGGGGCGGTTCGACACGCTGACCTTCTTCGATCCGGTCGCCGAGGTCGCCGACCGGTACTGCAAGGCCGGCGTGCCGCTGGTATTCCGGCCCTTCGAGATCGCCGAGCACATGACCACGGCCGTCGCCGGCTTCGCCGACGCGTGGAACTATGTCGAATCGCGTTTCCGTGGGGACCCGGTTCCCGTCTCCTGCTGATAGATTGCTGTTCATGTGCTGGTGGCCATGACCAGTGTCGTATTCGTGCCGTTTTCCAATAGATCTCGAGTATTTCCTTTCTGAAACTTGCTCGGCAACAGCCTTATTCCGGTACTTGTCAAGCCGAGTCTCATGGGTTACTTCTATATGGAAGCAATTAGCTGGTTCAATGCCGAACCATGTCTCAGGGAGGGATCCCGGGTGCGAATTCTGCTGGTCGCCAGCGCCTTCGACAGCTTGACGCAGCGCGTCCGGACCGAGTTGTGCGAGCTGGGCCATCGGACCGGGGTCGAGCTCGCGCTCGGTGACGAACCGCTCCGCGCGGGGGTGGGGCGGTTCGCGCCGGATCTGATCGTGGGGCTCATGCTCACCGTTCCGATTCCGGCGGACATCTGCGCGCACCGGGTCGCGCTGGTCGTGCATACCGCGCCGGACGGGGATCACGGGCCGTCCTCACTGGATTGGGCCATCGGGACGAATGCCGCGCGCTGGGGCGTGACCGTGCAGCGCGCGAGCGGCGCACCGGGCGCCGGCCCGGTCTGGGCGTCGGAGTCCTTCCCGATGCGCCTGTGCGGCAAGAGCGAGCTCTACCGCACCGAGGTCGCCGACGCGACGGTGCGGGCGCTGCTGCGCGCGATCGGCCAGTTCGAACAGGGCGGTGTCGAATCGCTCGAAGCGCGCGCCGAACTGGCCGGACTGCCGCATCCGGAGTACGCCCAGCAGTTCCGGCGCATCCACTGGGCGCACGACAGCACCACCACGGTGCTGCGCAAACTCCGTGCCGCCGACTCGAATCCGGGGGTGCTGGACGAGCTGTTCGGCGAGGCGTACTTCCTCCACGGCGGGCACATCGAGGATCGGCTGCGCGGGGCGCCCGGGCAGGTGATCGCCACCCGGGATGGCGCGATCTGCCGGGCGACCGTGGACGGCGCGGTCTGGATCCCGCAGCTGCGTGCCGCCCGGACGCCCGGCGGCGCACCGACTTTCAAACTGCCCGCGGCGACGGTGCTCGGTCCCGAACGACTCGCCGGGGTGCCGGACGTGCCGGTGAGCCCGTCCGACGCGGCCGTCCGCGTCACCTGGTCGGAGCTGCGCTACTACGAATACGACGAGGTCGGTTATCTCGGCTTCGCGCACCCCGGCGGGGCGATGAGCACCGAACAGTGCGAGCGGCTGCTCGCCGCCTACCGGCAGGCGTGCGCCCGCCAGGTGCAGGTACTGGTGCTCGGCCCGGGCCGGGACTTCTTCTGTAATGGCATCCAGCTGAACGTGATCGAGGCGGCCCCGGATCCGGCGACCGAATCGCTGCGCAATATCAACGCCTTCAACGACCTCGTCGAGGCCATCCTCACCACCACCGACAAGATCGTCATCTCGGCACTGCCAGGAAATGCCGCCGCGGGCGGAGTGATGCTGGCCCTGGCCGCCGACGAGGTCTGGTGCCGGGAATCAGTGGTGCTCAACCCCCACTACCGCCGGTCGGGCCTGCGCGGCTCCAAATACTGGACCTACACCCTGCCCCGCCGAGTCGGCGCCGCATGCGCCGACCGCCTCACCGCCGAAGGCCAGCCCATCGGAGCCCGCACCGCCGCCGAACTCGGCCTGGTCGACCGGGTCGTCCCCGGCGACCCCGCCGAGTTCCGGACCTGGGTCCGCCGCGAGGCCGCCGCCCTGGCCGCCGCCCCCGACCTCCCCGCCCGCATCATAGCCAAACGAGTGCAGCGAGCCGCGGACGAAGCGGCAAAGCCCCTGGCCGCCTACCGCTCCGAAGAACTGGAGCATCTCAACCGCGAGGTGTTGAACCCAGCCTCCCCCTTCCACCGCCTCCGCCGAGACTTCGTCACCAAGTCATCCCCCCGAACCACCCCGGACCACCTCCTGGGGTAAGCGGTCACCTCACGGCGCTGCGAGCGTTCTCGGTAGTGAGCAGCTCGAGACGTTGCGCCAGATCGGCACGGCGTTGTCGGTCGTAGCGTCGTTGCCGCAGTTGACTTGGCGGATCAGCCCGGCCCGGCGTTCCACAGCGGGGCGCGCGACTGTTACCTCGAACTCCCGCATATGCGTGACGCCGGGATCGGGGGACCGAACGTCCCGGGAACGATCCCGAAACCCGCATGCACAGCCCAACTTCCGGACCGCGCCTGTTCTGACGTGATCGACCTCGCCGGTCAGTCGGCCAGTTCGGCCAGCCGGGAGGCGATTCCGGCTCGGCTGGTGAGGCCGAGTTTGCGGAGGATGCGGCCGAGGTGGTCTTCGACGGTGCGGGTGCTCAGGAAGAGCTGGGCCGCGATCTCCTTGTTGGCGAGGCCCTTGGCGGCGAGCTCGGCGACCTCGCGCTCCCGCTCGCTCAGCTTCGTCGCACCGGTGACCGTCCGGTGGCCTGCCAGCCGACGCTGGACAGCCGTCGCGGCCCGCTGTAGTTCCGCGGCCCCGGCGGCGGCGAATTCGGTCCGCGCCGTGGCGATTCGGGCGGTGGCGGCGGTGAAGTCGCCGCGCCGGCCCGCGATCTGCGCGGCCACCAGCAGCGCCTGTGCGCGGAACACCGGCATATCGGCCCGTGCGTATGCCTCGGTGGAGACTTCCGCTGCGCGCTCAGCGGCGATGAGATCTCCGCGGGCACACAGGTATCCGGCCCGAGCGCGCGCTGCCGCCGCCAGTGCACCCGGCAACCCGAGGCGCTCGGCCGCGCTATCGGCTTGGGCGAGCAGGGTTTCGGCGGCGCTCAGGTCACCTCGATCGACTGCGTTCAGGCATGCGACGGAGAGCTCGGCCGCTCGCATGGGATGTAAGCGGTCTCCCGGTGCGGCGGCTTCAACCGGAGGCGCTACCCGTCCGGCCGGCTCGCGGTCGTTTCGAGGCGACTGTCCCGGCGAAGGCTCGGCCGGCGGTGGGCCGGGATGTTGGTTCGTCGCTTCGATTGTTGTGGCCGAGGGCGTTTGGGAGAGCGGTTGTTGTGTGGACGGATCGTCGAGGTTGAGGCGGGCGGCGAGTTCGAGCAGGGCGGCGTCGACTGCGCTGCGCCACCAGCGGACGGCGGGGCGGGGGAGGGCGTCGAGGTCGCGCCAGCATTGGAGGACGGACTCGCGAGGTGAAGTTGCTTCCAGGACACGGAGTTTGAGGGCGGCGGCGAGTGGTGCGATGCCCGGATAGGCATAGAGTTCGGCGGTTTCGGTGGCGTCGTCGGCTGCGGCGAGGGCGTCTTCGTAGCGGCCCAGCTTGGCCAGGGAGTAGGCGTGCACCGTGAGGAGCTCGGGGAGGATGAAGCTGCGGCCGCGGCGGCGGCTGACCTTGATGGCACGCTCGATGTGGGTGAGGCCGGTGCGCTGGTCGTCGAGGAAGTACGCCATCCAGCCGAGGGCGGAGGCGGCGTGCACGGCGTCGAGTAGCTGAGTGTCGGTGAGTTGTGCGAACTCTCGCTCCGCCACCCGGTAGTCGGCTGCGGCGGCATGCAGGTCCAGGCTGTTGAGCAAGCCCATACTGCGCAGCGTCAGCGCGGCAGCGCGCATGGCGGGATCGTGCACCGCTTCGGAGGCGAACAGCTGCCGAACCCGTTCCGCGCCTTCGCCATCGCGATTGTCCTGGATCTCCAGGATGGCCAACTCCAGCCGCGCGGGCCCGTGTTCGTGACTGCCCGGCCGATCGACGAGCTGCGTCAACAGGTTTCGCGCGCTGTCCACCCGTCCGAGAATCCGTTCACAACGCGCATAGAGGAGAGTCGCTTCCACCTGCTCCGGGCCGGGAACCTCCTCGTTCCCCGGCAGCAGGGTTTCGAGCGTCTCCCGTGCGGACTCCGCGGACCCGGACAGCAGCAGCGCCCGCCCGAGAAGGACACGAGCGGCAATCTCAGTGCCAGTGCCAGTGCCAGTGCCAGTGCCAGTGCCAGTGCCAGTGCCAGTGCCAGTGCCAGTGCCGATGCCGATGCCGGTGCCAGTGCCGGTGCCAGTGCGAGTGTCAGTGCCGGTGCCGGTGCCGGTGCCGGTGTCAGTGTCAGTGCCAGTGCCAGTGCGAGTGCCGATGCCGGTGCCAGTGCCGGTGCCAGTGCGAGTGCCGGTGCCGGTGCGAGTGCCGGTGCCGATGCCGATGCCGGTGCCAGTGCCGGTGCCAGTGCGAGTGTCAGTGCCGGTGCCGGTGCCGGTGCGAGTGCCGGTGTCAGTGCCGGCGCCGGTGCCATCACGAGCGATTGCGCTCGCACCCGTCTCTGACCGGGCAGCGAGGGCTGCGGCGATCCAGCGGGCGCTCGCGGCCGGAGCGGTGCCGAGGGACTGCTCTGCGGCGCAGAGTAGTTCGGCCGCTGCGAGGTCGTCGCGGCCGAGGGCGTGTTCCAGGTGGCGGGCTCGGGCGAGGACGGGTGCGCCGGAGGTGCGGAGTGCCCGGGCCGCGCGAGCGTGCGCGGCTGCCCGCCATCCGTGCCCGGCCAGGCGGTATGCGGCTGCGCGAACCAGGGGATGGCGGAAGCTCACCGTGCCCGCGGTGACGTCGACCCAGCCGCGGTGAGTGAGGTCGTCGATCGCCGTGTGGAGCTCGGCCGGCGCGACTTCGGCTGTGGCGCAGAGCAGTTCCACGTCGTCGGTGCTGCCGCAGACGCCGAGCGCCTGCGCTACCAGGCGCTCCCGGGCGGGCAGGTGGGCCAGCTCGGCCCGGATCGTCCGGTCCAGCGCCGTCTGATCCGCCACCGCCGCCAGATCCCCGGCGCTGATCGTGGCATCGAAATCCGCCGGGCTGAGTTCGGCGAGCAGCCGCAGATACAGCGGATTGCCGTGTGCCGCCGCCACGACCCGAGTGCACCTGCCCGCGGGCAGCTTCGGGAGCAGCGACGCCGCTTCGGCATCGGACAGCGGCGGCACCGCGAGGTGCGCACTCGCGACACCCGGTGCGCGCAGTGCGGATACGAGCGATTGCGGGAACTGTCCGTCGCGATAGGCCAGCACGATCCGCACCGACTCCGGTCGCTGCCGAATGAGCAGAGCCAGTACGCGCAGGGAGTCGGCATCGACCCAGTGCGCATCGTCGATGACGAGCAGCGTCGGTGCGGCATCGAGTCGGCGCCGAATCCACCGGGCAGATTCCCGGATATCGGTCCCCGGGCCACTTTCCGTGCCCTCCGGTCGATCCGGGTCGCCGTCCAGTCGATCCGCGATCTCGAGCACGAGATAGAGCGGGGTGGGTTGTTCGTATTCGGCGCCCGCGACTATGACCGTCCGCCATCCGCCCGATTCGAGCCCGCACGCGAATTCCGAAAGCAGTCGCGACTTTCCGATTCCGGCGGGGCCTTCCACGAGGAATACGCCGCTGCCTCCGGGAGTGTGGCAGGCCGCGTTCAGGGCGGCGAGTTCGCGGGTGCGGCCGACGAATGGCTGGATCGCGCACTCCTTTCCGAGCGAACGGCCTTTAGGTCAGCCTAACTCGATGCCGCGCGGTCCTGATCGCCGCCCCGATCCCGTGGTTTCACGGATGCTGTGCGGCCGGGAAGCGGGTTGGGTGGTCCGGGTTCGTTCGATTGCCGAGTGGGAGAGGTACGTAGCTTCAAATGCAGATGAATTCGTCGAGTGCGCGGCGTCTGGTCCCCGTGCTCCTGACCATTGCCGCCCTGGCCCTGGCGGGGTGTTCCGCCTTGCAGAAGGGCGCCGATGTCGTCAAGGACGCGGGCAAATCGGATACCGGTCGCTCGAAGGTCGGCGATTGCATCAATGTCATCAAGGGGTCGATGATCGATTCTCAGACCGAGCCGGTGGACTGCGCGTCGCCGAAGGCGGTGTACCAGGTCGCCAAGGTGTACAGCAGCAAGACCGATTGCGCGTCCGACTACACCTCGTACGAGGAAACCCTCAACGGCACGTCCATGGCCTTCCTGTGCCTGGCCCCGAATTTCCAGCAGGGCGCCTGCTATCACGAGAGCATGCTGACCGGCTACCAGTACGCCGAGTGCGGCACCTCCGAGGCCAGCTTCCAGGTTCTGACCCGCATCACGGGCCAAGCCGACGAGTCCCTGTGCGGCGAGGACGCGGACAGCGTGATCACCCTGGCCGACCCCCGGACCACCTTCTGTCTGAAGAAGATCTGACCCCGCCAAGATTTCCCGACGCAGTGTCGGTAACATCCCGACGGTGCGTCGGTAAAAGTGTCCGGCGCCGGAAAAGGGAGTTCGGATGTTCTTGGCGGTGCGCGAACTGTGGTTCGCGCGAGCGCGATTCGGGTTGATGGCCGCGGTCGTCGCCCTGATCGCGGTGCTCATCGTGATGCTGGCGGGCCTGTCGTCGGGCCTGGTCGACGACGGTGTCTCGGGATTGAAGGCCATGCCCGTGGACGCCTTCGCCTTCGCGCCGAAGACGGAGACCGAATCGGCCTTCACCCGCAGCACGGTCGATGACGGACAGGTCGCGGCCTGGCGCGGCCGCGGCGATGTGGCCGATGCGGCACTGTTCGGAAACACGCTGGTCAATGCGAAGACCGGCGACGGAGTCGCGATCGATCTCGCGCTCTTCGGGGTCGAGCCGGGGTCGTTTCTGGCCCCGAGCCCGGCAGAGGGGTCCGGGCTCGGGTCGCCGGACGGCATCGTGGTCAGCCCGACCACCCTCGACAAGGGCGTCCGCATCGGCGATGTGGTGATCATCGACCGCATCGGGACCACCATGCGGGTGGTCGGCGCGACCGCCGAACAGCGCACCTTCGGGCACGTGAACGTCGCCTATGTGCCGCTGCGACTCTGGCAGGAGATCCATGCCGGACTGCGGCCCGGCGACGTCGCCCGGCCGGAGATCTATCACGAGGCCAACGCCGTCGCGCTGCGCGGGCGAACAGGCGGCATCGACCTGGCCGCCGGCGACCGCGCCGCGGGTACCCATGCCATGACGTTGACGGCCTCGTTCGACGCCTCGCCCGGCTACTCGGCCGAGATGTCGACCATGACGCTCATCCGGGTCTTCCTCTACGCCATCTCGGCGCTGGTGGTCGGCGCGTTCTTCATGGTCTGGACGGTGCAGCGCACCCACGAGCTGGCGGTGCTGCGCGCGCTCGGCGTCTCCACCGGATACCTGTTGCGCGACAGCCTGATCCAGGCCGCCATCGTGCTGGTCGCGGCGACAGCCGTCGGGGTCGGCGTGGGCGTGGGCGGCAGCCGGTTCGTCGGCGGCATGCCCTTCGCGCTCGAACCCGGCGCGGTCGCGGTCGGCGCGGTTCTGCTGATCCTGATGGGCATGCTGGGCGCGGTGCTGACCACGCTGCGCGTCACGCGGGTCGATCCGCTCGAGGCACTGGGAGCGCAGCGATGACCGTCGAATCGATTGTCCATCAGGGCATCTCGCTCAGCGATGTCTCGCTCACCTTCGGCAGCGGCGAATACGCCGTGGGCGCGCTGGACCACATCGACCTGACCGTGCGGCCCGGCGAGCTGCTGGCCGTCGTGGGCCCGTCCGGATCCGGCAAGTCCACGTTGCTCGCGGTCGCGGGCGGCCTGGCGCGGCCCGACACCGGTCAGGTGCGCGTGCACGGCGCCGAGCTGACGACCCTGTCGCGGCGTCAGCTGGCGCGATTCCGGCGCGAGCACATCGGATTCGTATTCCAGACCGGGAACCTGATTCCCGCCCTGACCGCTCGCGACCAGGTGCGGCTGCTGGAACGCACCGGCGGCCGGAAGCGCGGCGCCGCAACGGATCCGAGCGCCCTGCTCGCCGCCGTCGGCATGGACGCCAAGGCGGACCGCCGGCCGCATCAGCTCTCCGGCGGCGAGCGGCAGCGCGTCGGCATCGCCCGCGCGCTCGCCACCGATCCGACGCTGCTGCTGGTGGACGAGCCCACCGCGGCCCTGGATCGTGCCCGCAGCCACGAGGTGATCGAGCTGTTGGCCCGCCAGACCCGGGAGCGGAAGGTGGCCACCATCATGGTCACCCACGACCACGACATCCTGACCCACTGCGATCGGGTGCTCACCCTGGTGGATGGGAGACTGAGCGGGTAACCCGCCCAATGAGGAGATCGACCGGTGCCGAGGATCCAAGCCGCCACGCTCGCCGAACACCGCGAGGCGCAACGCCGCGCCCTGCTCGACGCCGCGCGCGCCATCCTCATCGGGGACCCGGCTCGCCCGCCCACACTCACCGAGGTGGCGGCGCGTGCCGGGCTCGCCCGGTCCAGCGTCTACCAGTACTTCTCCTCGCGCGACCAACTGCTCGCCGAGCTGCTGGCCGATACCTTCCCGCAGTGGGCGCGGCGGGTGTCGGAGCGGATGGCGGCCGCGTCGGGCCCGGCCGAGCAGGTACTCGAATATGTCCGCGTCAACCTCGAATTGGTCGCGAGCGGCGAGCACGCCCTGGCCCGGGTGCTCTCCACGGTCATCGACGACGACATCGCCGCCTACAGCCACGAACTGCACGAAGAACTCCGTACCCCGCTCATCGCCGCGCTCGGAACGGTCGGCGCACCCGACCCGGCGGCCACCGCCGGGCTCATCGACGGCATCGTGTACGCGGCTTCCCGCATGCTGGAGAGCGGCCAGGACGTCGACCGGACGGTTACGGCCGCAACGGAATTGGTCGCGCCGTACCTGTCGGCCCTGTTGCCGAGCGAGGCCGCGCGACGCTGACCCGTGCGAATGAAAAGACCGGTGAGGCCGCGCGGGCGGAGGCGCGACCTCACCGGAGTGCGAACCGCTGCAAGGGGAGACAGCGTTCGCACGATCGGGGACGGTCAGTGACCCTGTGCGAGGTGCGTCAGCAGGATCATGCCGCCGATGACCGCCAATCCGGTGAGCAGGACGAGGACGCCGTAGGGCAGCCGCGGGATCCGGAAGGTCGACAGTTGCTGGGGCCTGGTCATTTCGCCTCCACGGGCAGTGTCTCGGTGACGTGGTGGGACGCCGCGCCCCAGCCCACGTGGGATTCGGCGCGCATGCGCTCGACCATGTGCGGGTAGTGCAGCTCGAACGCGGGACGCTCGGAGCGGATGCGCGGCAGCTCGTAGAAGTTGTGCCGCGGCGGCGGGCAGGAGGTCGCCCACTCGAGTGAGTTGCCGTAGCCCCACGGGTCGTCCACGGTCACGACCTCGCCGTAGCGGTAGGACTTGAAGACGTTCCACAGGAACGGCAGCATCGACGCGCCGAGCAGGAAGGCGCCGATGGTGGACACCTGGTTGAGCAGTGTGAAGCCGTCGGAGGGCAGGTAGTCGGCGTAGCGCCGCGGCATGCCCATATTGCCGAGCCAGTGCTGGGCCAGGAAGGTCAGGTGGAAGCCGATGAACGTGGTCCAGAAGTGCCACTTGGCCAGACGTTCGTCGAGCATGCGGCCGGTCATCTTCGGGAACCAGAAGTAGATGCCCGCGAAGGTCGCGAACACGACCGTGCCGAACAGCGTGTAGTGGAAGTGCGCCACCACGAAATAGGTGTCGGATACGTGGAAGTCCAGCGGCGGTGACGCGAGGACGACGCCCGACAGACCGCCGAACAGGAACGTCACCAGGAACCCCAGCGAGAACAGCATCGGGCTCTCGAAGGTGAGCTGTCCCTTCCACAGGGTGCCGATCCAGTTGAAGAACTTCACCCCGGTCGGCACCGCGATGAGGAAGGTCATGAACGAGAAGTACGGCAGCAGAACGGCTCCCGTCGCGTACATGTGGTGCGCCCACACCGCGATCGACAGCGCCGCGATGCCCAGCGTCGCGTACACCATGCCGGTGTACCCGAACAGCGGTTTGCGGCTGAACACCGGGAAGATCTCCGACACGATGCCGAAGAACGGCAGCGCGATCACGTACACCTCGGGATGCCCGAAGTACCAGAACAGATGCTGGAACAGCATGGTGCCGCCGCTGGCCGGGTCGTAGATGTGCCCGCCCAGATGCCGGTCGTAGTACAGCGCCAGCGCCGCCGCCGTCAGCAGCGGGAATACCAGCAGTACAAGGAAACTCGCGACGACCACGTTCCAGGTGAAGATGGGCAGCCGGAACATGGTCATGCCCGGGCAGCGCAGGCACACGACGGTGGTGAGCATATTGACCGCGCCCAGGATGGTGCCCAGGCCCGAAACTCCCACACCCAGAATCCACATGTCCGCGCCGACGCCGGGGGAGTGGATGACGTCCGACAGCGGCACATACGCGGTCCAGCCGAAATCGGCCGCGCCGCCCGGGGTGATGAAGCCCGCGGTCGCCAGGGTGGCGCCGAACACGTAGAACCAATAGCTCAGCGCGTTGAGCCGGGGAAACGCCACATCTGGCGCGCCGATCTGCAAGGGCAGCAGGATGTTCGCGAATCCGAAGATAATGGCGGTCGCGTAGAACAGCAGCATGATGGTGCCGTGCATGGTGAACAGCTGATTGAACTGTTCCGGCGAGAGGAACTGCATGCCCGGCTGTGCCAGCTCCGCACGCATGATCAAGGCCATCAGCCCGGCGATCATGAAGAACGCCATCGAGGTCACCAGATACATCTGCCCCAGCATCTTGGGGTCGGTCGTGGTGACCATCCGGTAGAGGAACGACCCCTTGGGCGAGCGACGCACCGGATGGGGACGCGTGATCTCCGGTGCTACTGGGGGTTTCGGTGATATCGCGGTCACCCCGCGGACGCTAGTGAGCCGGATGGCCGCCGGTGAATCCCCGAGGGACCGGTCGAGGACCTTCGACGAATGATCGATGACCTTGGACCGTGACCCCCGGGGACCTTCGAATCAAGATCGGCACCAAGGCCGGTCAGCGGGCGCTCGCGTCCGCTGACTCGGCCGCGTTGCGCAGGTTCTCCGCGACCTCCCGCTCCCAGACCTCATTGGCCCGCGAGGTGTCGACCTCGAACTCGAAGCGCCGTACCGACTTCGGATCGATGTCGGCGACGTCGACATAGAACTGCTCGTACCAGCGGCGCAGCTGGTAGATGGGTCCGTCTTCGTCACAGAGCAGCGGATTCTCGATCTTGGACTTGTGTTTCCAGATCTCCACGTCCTGCAGGAATCCCTCGCCGATGCCCTCGGTCATCTTGGCCGCCAGCCGATCGGCGGCGGCGTCGGGCAGGCCGCGGGGCTTCTCCAGGGTGATGCCGTACTGCAGCACGAAGGAGTCGTGGGTGACCGGGTAGTGGCAGTTCACCAGGACGCTGCGGACTTCGAAGCCGCCGTAGACGTTGAGCAGCGGATTGATCATGTACGCCGGCCCGAAGTACGAGGCCTCGGACTTCAGCAGTGAGTCGCCGCCGTACTTGGTGGCCATGCCGATGTCGGGACGCCCCTTGGTTTCCAGATACTGTGTCGCCACATGGCCCTCGAAGACATTCTTGAAGAAGGTCGGGAAGGCGTAGTGGATGTAGAAGAAGTGCGCCATGTCGACGATGTTGTCGATGATCTCGCGGCAGTTCGAGCCCTCGATGAGGATCGAGCGCCAGGTCCACGGGGTCCAGTCGGCGGAATGCGCGGTGGTGGGTTCGCCCTCGGCATCGGAATACGGTCCGCTGATGGTCGGGACGGTGATGTCGTCCGGCGGTGGATTGCCCTCATGGTCGTGCCAGACCAGCAACTGGCCGTTGCGCTCGAGGGTGCTCCACGCGCGGGTGCGGGCCAGCGGCGGTACGCGCCGCGCGTAGGGGATGTCGGTGCATCGGCCCTCGCCGCCCCAGCGCCAGTCGTGAAACGGGCAGGCGATCCGCCCGTCCTTGATCCGGCCCTGCGACAGATCGCCGCCGAGGTGGCGGCAGTAGGCGTCCAGTACCCGTAACCGGCCGGTATCGTCGGCCCACACGACCAGTTTGGTGCCGAAGGCGTTGATCGCGTGTGGTTCTCCGTCCCGGAAGGTCTCGGCGAGGCCCAGGCAGTGCCAGCCGCGGGCGTAGCGGGCGGGCATATTGCCCACGTCGATCTCGCGGATCTTCCCACCGCGTCCGTGCGGGGTCGTTGCCATGACATTCTCCAGATTGCTAGAACAAGTTGCAGAACAATGCCAGCTTCGGTGGGGTGATGGGTCTTCGGTAATGGCCGAAAGTCCCTTCTTTTAGGTATTTCTGTCCGCTTGCTGTGGCCGCTCCGCTGCTCAATAGTCCATAGAACCTGTTCTAGTTTTGTGGCGGCCTACGCGATCGCCACCTGATCGGTCTGGAGTATTCGGCGAGATGACCCGTGAAATCACCGAGCGCGTCGAGGCTTTGCTGCCGGCTCTGCGCGAGCGCGCGCAGCGAACCGAGGACCTGCGGCGCATCCCGGAGGAGTCGATCGAGGAGCTGCGGGAGGCGGGCTTCTTCACGCTGATGCAGCCGCGGCAGTGGGGTGGATGCGCCGCCGATCCGGTGGTCTACTACGACACCGTGCGCACCGTGGCGAGCGCCTGCGGATCCACCGGCTGGGTGGCCGGGATCCTGGGAATCCACAACTGGCACCTCGCACTGTTCGATCAGTCCGCGCAGCAGGATGTCTGGGGTCACGACGTCGACGCGCGCATCGCCTCGTCGTATGCGCCCATGGGCGCGGGCACCGTGGTCGACGACGGATATCTGGTGAGTGGCTCGTGGGCGTGGTCCTCTGGCTCGGACCACGCCGACTGGGTCCTCGTGGGCGGGCCGGTGCTCGACGACGGCAAGCCGATCGACTTCGGATCGTTCCTCGTCCCGCGCGCCGACTATCGCATCGACGACGTATGGAACGTGGTCGGCCTGCGCGGCACGGGATCCAACACGGTCGTGATCGAGAACGTCTTCGTCCCGCGTCACCGCTTCTTGAGCTTTCGCGCCATGAATGCGATGAAATCGCCTGGTCTGCACCACAATTCCGAGCCGGTGTACCGGATGCCCTGGGGAACGATCCACCCCACCACCATCGCCACCCCGATCGTCGGCATGGCCTACGGCGCCTATGCCGCGCACGTCGAACACCAGGGCACGCGTGTGCGGGCGGCCTACGCCGGCGAGCACGCCAAGGACGATCCGTTCGGCAAGGTCCGTATCGCGGAGGCGGCCAGTGACATCGATGCCGCCTGGCGTCAGCTGTCCGGGAATGTCGCCGACGAATACGCGTGTCTGCTCGCGGGCGGGGACATCCCCTTCGCGCTGCGTGCCGCTGCCCGGCGCGACCAGGTGCGCGCCACTGGCCGGGCCATCGCCGCCGTCGACCGGCTCTTCGAGGCCTCCGGGGCCACCGCCCTCGCCGACGGCACCGCGCTGCAACGCTTCTGGCGTGATGCCCACGCCGGGCGCGTGCACGCGGCCAACGACCCCGAACGCGCCTACGTCATGTACGGCAACCATGCCTTCGGCCTTCCGGTCGGGGACACGATGGTGTAGCCGGCGAGGGGCGGGCCGCCGCCGTTCAGGCGCCGCCGGCGACACGGAGGACCAGGGCGCCCGCGATGATCGAGGCGAAGGCCACGATCTTGGGGGCGGTGATCTTCTCCTGGTAGATGAGCGCACCGAGCACCACGGTGCCGATGGAGCCGATGCCGGTCCAGATCGTGTAGCCGACACCGACATCCAGGGTGCGCAGAGCCAGGCTCAGGGTGTAGATGCCGGCCGCGGCGGCGGCCAGGGTGAAGATCGACGGCCAGAGGCGGGTGAAGCCCTTGGTCGCATTGGTGCCCAGCGCGAAGGCGACCTCGAAGACGGCGGCGATGAGCAGGTAGACCCAGGACATGGCGGAACTCCTCGAAAGCTGTTGAGCTGGAACGTGGAACGGGGTGGTCAGGCGGCGGCGGAGGCGTGGTCCGCGGGTTGCTCGTCGGACTTGGCGGCGAGCTTGTCGGCCATCTTCAATCCGAGGACGCCGCCGATGATCAGCGTGAACGCCAGCACCTTCGCCGGCGTGAAGGCCTCGCCGAACACCACCGCGCCGAAGATGACGGTGCCGACCGACCCGATCCCGGTCCATACGGTGTAGCCGACACCCACATCGAGGGATTTCAGCGCGAGACTGAGAAAGAAGATGCCGCCCGCTGCCGCGGCGGCGGTGAGCAGCGACGGGCCGAGCAGGGTGAATCCGTGCGTGGCATTGGTCGCCAGGGCGAAGACGATTTCGAACACCGACGCGATGAGCAGGTAGACCCAGGCCATGGGAATCGCACTCCTTGGTTCTGTAGTTGTATGTATGTGCAAGTACTAAGCTTGCGTTGAAGAGCATGCATGTACAAGTAAGGTTGTGTCAAGTCCGCGCCCGGCCGCGGCGCCGGCCACCCGCCAGTTCAAGGAGTTGATCGATGTCGTCGCAGGGCGAAGCCGCGAAAATCGGTGCGGACGCACAGCTTTGGAATCGGATGCTGATCCTGCACAGCCAGGTCGAGAACCGCCTCGCGACCGCCCTGCAGCGCCGCCACGGCCTGGGTCTGTCGGAATACCGGGCCCTGAGCTTCCTCGACCAGGCCCCCGACAGCGAACTGCGCATGCAGGAACTCGCCGACAAACTCGGCCTGAACCAGAGTTCCGTCACCCGTCTGGTCGGCCGCCTCAATGCCGCCGACTTCACCTATCGCGACCTCTGCCCGGACGACAAGCGCGGCGTCTACACCGTCCTCGCGGACCCCGGCCGCACCCGCTACCGCGAGGCCCGCACCACCTACGAGGAAACCCTCACCGCCGCCCTCGACGAGATCGCCGCCACCGACCCGGCCATCGCCGCCATCCTGACCACCGCCCGCGAGGTCGCCTGACCGATCGCCGCGGGAGGTGTCGGCGCGGTGGCGGTCGTGGTCAGGTCAGCAAGGATCCGACGAGCTGGTCCGACATCGGGGGCCGGTCGGCCGGGCCGATTTCGCTGACGGTCCGCTGCCAGGTGGAGCCGTCGAGGGCGAACTGGGGGAGGGGAGCGCCGGAGTCGGGGATTCCCAAGCGCTGCAACAGGGTTGCGATCACCTGGCGGCTCATGGCGGCCAGTTCGTGGGTCGGGCGGTTGCGGTGGACGCGGATACCCAGGTCCACCTCGGCGAGCGCGCGCGGGCCGTGACGCTGCCAGCAGTCGAGGAGTATGCCGATCTCGACGCCGTAGCCGGGGGCGAAGGGGATGGTAGTGAGCAGGTCGCGGGTGGCGGCGTACTCGCCGCCGAGCGGCTGCGCGAGTTCGGCCAGCGGCGGCGCCAGCGCGGCCAGTAGCGGGCGGGCCACCAGCTGAGTGACGCGGCCGCCGCCGTCGAGGTCGTAGGTCGCGCCGGTGCGCAACGGGCGGCGGTAGCAGCCCTTGATCAGCCGCAGCTCGTCGTCGAAGAGCAGCGGGGCGAGCAGGGTCGGCACGATCATCGGGCTGGGGGCGACCAGGTCGGAATCGACGAAGACGATCAGGTCGCCCGCGGCCACCGCCAGCGAGCGCCACAACACCTCGCCCTTGCCGGGGCGCGGCGGCAGCTCGGGGAGCGCTTCCTCCCGGGTGTACACGATCGAACCCGCGTCGCGAGCGCGTTCCCGGGTGCGGTCGGTGGATCCGGAATCGATGACGAGCAACTGGTCGACGAGCCCGCCGACCAGCGGCCGGATCGACTCGATCACACCGGCGATGGTGTTCTCCTCGTTCAGCGCGGGCAGCACGACCGACACCCGGCGGTCGCGTTTGTTCCGGACGAGTTCGGGGACCGTCCAATGGCGTTCGAATCGGAGAAGGTCGACGGCGGGCGGGGTCATGGCAGGCTCCTGTCATCGAAGACATAGGTGGTCACCTCGGCCCACAGGGTGGGCCAGGGGCGTAGGGGGCGGTCGCAGCGCCAGACGGTCACACCGCGGTCGATGCCCGGGAAACCGAGCCGGTCATCGAGATGGATGAGCGGTGTGACATCGGAAAAAGACCGGCGCAGTGAGGCTTCGGCGGAACCGGTGGTCACGTACAGCGCGGTGGTGGCGGTGTCGGAGGGAATGCCGAACATGGCGAAGCCTCGGTTGGGGCTGTAGACCGGCAGCGTCGGCGTCGCGAGATTTTCCAGAGCGGCTGCCTGCCAATAGTTTTGGGTGATGACGACGGTGTGCTCACGCCGCTCGGTCGGGATCTCGCCATAGGCCGTGATGACGGCGGCGGCCAGGTGGGTCCAGCCGGTGGTCCCGAACAACCGCATGCGCGTGGACAGTTCGGTCCGGGATTCGGTGGGGTCGTGCAGCCGTGAGGCAGGCAGCGGCAGGACGCAGATGATGGCGATCGCCAGGACTGTCGTCAGCGCTGTGAGCCCCACGAGTACCGCGCCGGGCGCGCTCGAGCGGATCCGGCGCATCGATGAGCAGACCTGCGTCGTGCCCGCCGCGAACAGCACCGGAAGGAACCCCGCCAGGTAGTAGGGGCGGCCGTCCACCACGAGAACGAACACGAGGTCGGTCGCGGCGGCGATCGCCACGAAGCGATAGGGCCTCCGGATCGGCGCGGTCGACAGCGTCCAGAATCCGATGAGCGCCAGGGGAACACCGAGCAATCCCGCCAGCAGCGCGAACTGGATGGGCAGTCCTCCGACGCCTCCCGTGGCCGCGCGCTGCTCCTGATCGACCACGGCCCCCATGGCCAGCTGGGGCCAGCCGTGGTCGAACTGCCACCACAGCAGCGGGGCCGCCGAGACGATCACGAGGCTCGAACCCGCCCACAGGGCGGGGCGGCGCAGCATCGATCGGGGCCCCGCGACCAGGACGCCGATGCCGAGCCCGGTGAGCAGTACCACGGACAGGAGCTTGACCTGGAGGTCGACCGCGACGACCAGCGCCGCCGAGACCAGCAGGCGGTCGCGATGTCCCCACCATCCCATGCTGCGCTGACGATCTGCTGGAGAGCCCGCGCCCCACCGTGATTCCGGATGAGCGGTCCAGCGGATCAGTAGCCACACCGCCGTCGCCGACAGCGTGGAGTCGAACGCGAAGGTCGACAGTGTCGCGGTCTGGGTGATCAGGAACGGACAGCCGGCGTAGGCGAGCGCCGCGAGCGCCTGCGCGGTCCGGCCGCCGCCCAACTCCCGTGCCGTCGCCGCGGTCACCGCGATGGCCGCGGCACCCGCAAGAATTGACGGGATGCGCAGCGCAAGAAGCGAATTCGGTGCGATCAGGTCTGCCGTCCGTGCCAGCAGCGGCACCACCGGGCCCTGATCGACGTACCCGGGGGAGAGCCGCCGCCCGGCTGACAGGAAGTACAGCTCGTCGCCGAAGTAGTCGTAGCGGGCGCACCTGGCCAGCAACAACAGGGTGGTCACGGCCATGATCGCGAGGACCGGGCCGGCGGCGGAGCGGACTTCCGGGTCCGTCACCCGCGGGCGGTTCCGATCGGTGTCGCGAGAACTACCGGGACGCAGCTTGTCCGACGAAGTCATGCCGCATTCCCGAGATCCCGGGGCATCGCCAGGGTCAGAGCCCCGAGAGCGAGGGCGATTCCGGCCACGGTCAGCAGCACGGTGCCGCACGCCGCAATGTAGGTGTGCGCCAGCGTCATCGATGTGGCGGCGGCCGTGGGGTCCGTCGCCGCGCAGGTCGTCGCGTCCAGCGCCGGAGTGGCGGAAGACAGCGCGGCGTGCGCGCAGTCGCCGAACCGCTCGACCACCACGGCGCGCTGATCCGAGGGCATACCCTGCCGGGTAAGTGCCTGCGCCAGAGCGCCTTTCCCTTGCGCGACACCCGATCCGCTGCCGATCCGCGCGAAGAACAAGGTGCCCAGCGCCGCGGCTCCGATGGCACTGCCCAGTTGTTGAATCGTCGGCAACAGACCCGAGGCCGACCCGGTCTCCGCCGCCGTCACCCGGGCGGTCATGAGGGCCGGCAGCGGTGTGGCGAACCACCCCATCCCCGCGCCGGCCAGGAACACCGGCCCGCTCAGCATCCGCGTGTCGATGCCGGCCCGGGCCGGATCGAGCGAGGTCGCGATCATCGCCAGCGACAATCCGAACAGCACGATGCCGACCGTCAGGGCCCGGGAACCCATGCGCGCCACCAGGATCGGCGCGGTCACCGCGGCCGGGACCGCGCCCAGCGCGAAGGGCGCCATAAGTCTCGCAGTTTGCAGCGCGGTCATACCGAGTCCGGATTGGGCGGCCACCGACACGGTGAACAGGAAGGCGGTGAAGATCCCGTAGAAGACCAGCAGCAGGATCGAGCCGACGGCGAAGGCCCGGTCGGCGAAGATCCCGGTCCGCAGCAGTCCGGTGCCCCCGGCCCGCCGCTGCTGCCACCCGAAGGCCGCCAACACCCCGCAGCCAATCGCAAGGAGGGCGAGAAGGTGCGGCGGCCAGCCCCTTTCGCGACCGACGGTGATCGGATACAACACCAGCAACAACCCCGTGGACGCCAGCAGCACCCCCGGTACATCGGCGCGCGACGGGACGGCCGCGGCGCCGATATGCAGGTAGCGATACGCCAGGACGAAAGCCGCCAGTCCGACCGGCACATTGAGCAGGAAGATGCCGTGCCAGCCCAGTCCGAACGGGTCGGCCGCCACCACCGCCCCACCCACCAGCGGACCCGCCAGCCCCGCCAATCCGGCCACGGCGCCGTAGATTCCGAAGGCCAGCACCCGACGCCCGGCCTCGAATCCGGCATTGACGATGGCCACGGTTTGCGCGGCCATCCCAGCCGCCGCCACCCCCTGCACGAGCCGCCCGCCGATCAGCGTCACGGCCTGATCTGCGGCGCCGCACCACAGCGACGCGGCGACGAATCCGGCCATCGAAACCAGGAAGAGCGTGCGCCGACCGTGGATATCGCCGAGCCGCGCGGCCACCGGCAGGCTGCACGCGAAGGCCAGGCTGTACCCGGCCACGACCAGCAGCTGCGCCGAGCCCGGAGCGGCGAGGTCGCGGCCCAGGACCGGCAGTGCCGTATTGACGATGGTCAGGTCCAGCATCTGCAGGAAGACCGCGATCAGGCACGCCGCGAAGGCTCCCCAGGCCGCGCGGGCGGGGACGGCCGGGGCGTCGTTGCCGTCGGCCGAAATCGGGGTGATCATCGCCGGATGTCGGCCCGGACACGGTAGTCGCCGTCCGCGGCCACGGCCGAGGTGATCGAGGTCAGCGTCTTGATATAGTGATCGATCGAGGCGTGCGCCTCGGGGGTGTCGGGGAAGAGCAGGCTGAGCGTGGTCACGTCGGGGAATCGGTTGACCCACAGGTAGACCGCGCCGGCGGCCGCCCGGTTCCCGAACATGCCGCCCTTGATCTTGTCGAACATCTCGACGCCGGGGATCTTGCGCACGTCGACGTAGGACATCATGGTCGCCGCCCAGCCGGGTTCGGCGCGGACGCCCTGATCGGGGGTGGCGAGTTCGAGCACCCGATGTGGCGAGATATCGGTCAGTTCCTTGGCGGCGTCACCCGCCAACTGTGCCGCGGCCACCAGGGTGGTGAAGCTGTCGTCGGGGTCCAGGTCGAAGGCGACCGGGACGAGGTTGGTGTACCAGCCGATCGACGCGTTCTCCTGGGCGGTCGTCCGCGTATTGACCGGTGTGAGCACGAAATACCAATCGCGCCCGGCCAATTCGAGTTCGGTCAGCGCGAGGACCGCGAACAGGCCGCCGAGGAAACGCCCGCCGTGCTCGGTGCACGCCTGCTCGAACCGGGCCGCGGTGTCCGCGTCGAACAGGGGAATGGTGATCTGTGCGCCCTGCCGGAAGCCCGGCCCGGCATCGGCGCCCAGATCCACCGGCAGTGCCGGCATGACACCGCCGTTGCGCTGCAACAGTTTCGTCCACATCCGGACGGGGCGGGAGCCCGCCCGCAGCGCGGTGTTGACGGCCCGCTCCCGCCCGCAGTAGGCGATGTGACTACCGGCGGGCGGGAGTTCCGCAGCGCCGCCGGACAGTTCACTGCCGTAGATCATGATCAGTTCCGTGCAGGTCAGGGCTTGCGCGACGCCGTCGGTGTGCAGGTGATCGATGGCCGCGAACACGGTGTAGGAGTCCTCGTGCTCGATCACGCCGAACCCGAAGCAGTCCCAGTGCAACGCATTCGGGACCAGTGACTGCACATGCTCGCGAATGTCGGCGCTGGACTCGAAGTGCCGGTAGTCCTGGGTGGTCACGGTGATCATCTCGGGCGCCACGGTCCGCCGCACCACGGAACCACAGGGTTCGTGGGTGAACCAGCTGGCGAAGGTGTCGTGCCGGCGCAGAAATCGGGCGACCGTGCGCGCCATGGCGGCCAGGTCCGGGCGGCCCGGAATCTCGAAGGAGATCATGGTCAACCGCGAGGCGCGCACCCCCGCATCGATATTGCGCAGCGTCGCCCGCAGATACTGCTCCTGCTGGTACGAGGGCGGGGCCGGATGGGGTGGGGCGGCGAGCATGGCCGCGTGCGACTCCGGGGCGAGCGTCCAGCCGGTGACCCGGCCCGGCGCCGGATGCCAATCGTCGATGAAGCCGAAGTCGACCACGGGTGCCTCGATTCGCAGCGGGAAATCCCGAGAACTGATGTCGCAGCGCAGTCAACGACATCCCGCCCACCCCTGGCTGCGGAGATCGCGGAATATTGTGAACAGTGCCAATCGGCCGGCCGTCCGGCTGCCGCGACGTCACAGGTTATCCAAAGGCATTGCCGCTCAGCCGAGTTCACTCCTACCGTGGCCGGTCACAAGGACGGACGAGCCGGGGAGACACGTGAGAGACCATCCTGTGCGGCGGACGCGCCGAAGACAAATCCGCCTGCGCCGGCTGCTGCTGACGGTGGCGTCGGCCCTGCTGCTGCCGAGCATCGCCACGGCGGAGCCGGCGGGGCCGATCGCGGTGCCGGAGGTGCTCGCGAAGGCGGTCTCCGCCGTGGACGGATCTCGACTCGTCGACGCCACCGAGGCAGGCGGTCGCATGCTCGATCTTCGGGTGCACTCGGCGGCGATGAACGCCGATATCGCACTGAAAGTGCTTCGCGCACCGGATGGTTCGGCGCCCGCCCCGGTGCTGTATCTGCTCAATGGCGCCAATGGCGGAGTCGATGCGAGCAGCTGGTTCGAGCAGACCGATGTGGCGGACTTCTTCGCGGGCAAGCAGGTCACCGTCGTGATCCCGCTGGGCGGGCGTGGCAGCTACTTCACCGACTGGCGCGCCGACGACCCGGTACTCGGCCGGCAGCGCTGGACCACGTTCCTGACCGCCGAACTACCCCCCATCGTCGATTCGGCGCTACGCGGCACGGGCGCCAATGCCATAGCCGGGATTTCGATGGCCGGCACCTCGGTCTTCCAACTGGCCCTGGCCGCACCGGGCCTCTACAAGGCGATCGGCTCGTACAGCGGCTGCGCGCGCACCAGCGATCCGCAGGGGCAGGCCTTCGTCACCGCCGTGGTCACGCGCTGGGCAGGCAATGTCGCGAATATGTGGGGCCCGCCCGGCGATCCGCAATGGAGCGCCACCGACCCGTACCTGCACGCGGATCGCCTGCGCGGCACCGCGATCTACGTCTCCGCCGGGACCGGGATCCCGGGCGCCCTCGACACCCTCGACGGACCCGGCATCCAGGGCAATGCGCTGAAGTTGTTGGCGCAGTTGACATCCGGTGGAGTCCTGGAGGCCGTGGCCGATCAGTGCGCGCTCGCCCTCCGCGACCGGTTAGCCGCGTTGCGGGTGCCCGCCACCTTCGATCTACGGCCGGTCGGCACCCATTCCTGGGGTTACTGGCAGGAGGATCTTCACAATTCGTGGACGCTGTTCGACCGCGTGCTCCGATAGGTGCGCGCCACCAGGGCCGAGCGCAGATACCAGACCCCCGAGGTGTGGGTCGGATCGAATCCGGTGAGCTGGCCGATTCGTTTGAGCCGGTAGTCGACGGTATTGGTGTGCACGTGCAGGGTTCGCGCGGTGCGCTGGCGGTTCAGGTTGTTGCTGATGTGCAACTGCAGCGTCTGCAGCAGCTCGGGATACTCGTCCAGCGGATCCAGCAGCGTCCCGAGATGATCACGGCCGGGACCGGGCCGGGTGAGCTGGTATTCGAGCGAGAGATCGTCGAAGCGGTACAGCCCGCGCACCAGCTGCAGGCGCTGCACCATGTCGAGCAGCTCGTGCGCCTGCTCGGTCGCGGCCGGAATCTGCTGCGGCGCGGCCTGAGTGACCGCGGCGGTGATCGGGACCTGCGCGGCCTTGGAGAGATTGACGACGAATTCGTCGAGTTCGTCGTCGGGCAGCCCGTGTTTCGGGATCAGGATGGTGCCGCCGTCGACACTCAGCAGCGACAGCACCTTGTCCGGGTAGCGGGTCGCCAGCTCGGCCTGCGTCCGGCGCAGTTTGCGGCGCGCGACCACCTGGGAGTCGAGTGCGCGGTTCTTCTCGTCCGGATGCGGCGGAATCGAAACCGCCAGCACCCGATACGATTCCGCGATCTCGATGCCGCACTCGCGGGCCATGGTGGAGGTGCTGTGGCCGCCGAGCAGCGCCGAGGTCAGGGTGTGCACCGCGGTGTGGTGCTCGCTGATCACCGCGCGCAGCTCCCGCACATACGCGACGGACACGGCCGCGGTCATCCGATCCAGCAACTCCACCACCAGTTTCGCGCCGTCGACCATGGTGTGGAAGTCCGACGCGGTCAGCGCGGACATGGTCGCGTCCGCCTTCGTGTACCTGGTGGTCGACTTGGCCATCACGAGTTCCAGCCCGATCTTGAAACCCTCGTGGATCGCGTGATGGATGGTATCGATCGGGATGCCCTCCCGGGCCCACTGCGCGGCCGCGTCCTCCAGCCGCTTGGTCTTCTCCGGGATGTCGCGTCCGTCGAGCATGCTGACCGCGAGTTCGAGGCAGGTGCGGGTGATGGTGGTGACATCCCCGCGTAGCGCGTCGCCCGGCAGCGTCCCGCACGGGACCACGGTCTCCACGAAATGCCCCACCATGTGCCGCGACAGCTCACGGACATCACGCAGGGCCGAGGACAGGGGCATGCCCGACATGGTCAGGCCGGTACGCGGTGAATCGATCATCGACATCGGCTCATCTCCCTTGCACCCCCCTGCTTCCCGATCCCGAAGCTACCGACCACCCCGACAGCCTGTCCGGGCACTCGTTCTGTGAATAATCGGCAAACTTGACCCGGCCCAGACTGTTAGGTGTCACAACAGCCCAGGTCGGAGTGGGTCGTCGGTCACCAGGCGACGGGGAGTGCCTTCGGGCCGCGGAGCAGCATGCCCTGCTTCCACTCCACCTCGTCCGCGGGAATCGCCAGGCGCAGGTTCGGGAAGCGGCGGAGCAGGGCGGCCAGCGTCACCTGCAATTCGAGGCGGGCCAGCTGCGCGCCCACGCAGTGATGAAAGCCGTGGCCGAAGGCCAGGTGCGAGTTGTGGTGCCGGGCCAGGTCCATGGTGTCGGGATCCGGGAAGACCGTCTCGTCGCGGTTCGCGGTGGCCAGATCCACGAAGACGGCCTCGCCCGCGCGAATCCTGGTGCCGGACAACATGACATCCTCGAGGGCGATGCGCGGGAACGCGCCGCCATTGCCGAGCTGGATGTAGCGGAGCAGTTCCTCGACGGCGGGCGGAACCAGGTCCGGATCGTCGCGCAGCCGCTCCCATTCGCCCTGGGTGAGCAGGATGTAGACGAAATTGGCGATCTGATTGGCCGTGGTCTCGTGACCGGCGACCAGCAGGGTCATGCCGAGCATGATCAGCTCGTCCTCGGTGAGCCGGTCCTCGTCGTCGCGGGCCGCCACCAGCGCGCCGAGCAGATCATCGGCGGGGTGCACCCGGCGCTCGGCGACCTGCTCGGTCAGATACTCGGTGACGGCGGCGAACGCGGCCATGCGCTGCTCTTCGGGGACGGCGGTCGTGGACATGATCGCGTCCGAGAAGTCGCGGAAGCGATGCTGGTCCCGTGGTGGCACACCGAGCATTTCGCAGATGATGGTGACCGGCACCGGGAGCGCCAGCGCCGACACCAGGTCGGCGGGCGAGCCGGCCTCGGCCATGGCCGTCAGCATGCCGTCGACGAGCTCCTCGGCGCGCGGGCGCAGATCCTGCACGCGGTGGGTGGTGAACGCGGTCATGGTCAGCTTGCGGAGCCTGGTCAGCTCCGGCGGGTCCATGCTCATCGGAATGTTCGGCATGGCCGGCGTCTCGCGGACTCGCGGCACATCATCCCGGCCGACCGTGGCGGCGCGGCCGAAGCGGGGATCGCTCAGCACCGAGCGCACGTCCGCGTAGCGGGTGACGAGCCAGGCCTCACCGCCGTACGGCAGCCGGACACGGGAAATCGGTTCCTCGCGTAGCATTTTCAGCGCTGTCGGGTGCGGATCGAGCCGGACCGGATCGCCGAACGGATAGTGGCGGACTTCGGTAGGTGTGGTCACGCGAAACTCCTTCCGCTGTAAGCAAATGCTTACAGCGGTCGATCGTAGGAGTGCGTCACCGAACCGTCAACGCTCGATTTCCGTTATGACGGAGGGAAATTCGTGCTCACCCGGTCCAGCAGGACTCGCGCGGCACGCAGGACATGATCGGCCACCACGCCGGGATCGGCGCTCGCCAACGGCTCCCAGTGATAGACCGACCGCAGCAGGCCGATCCCCAGCAACCAGGCCACCACCAGGTCGGCGCGCAGCTCGGCGTCCGGGCCGTCACCGAGTTCGGTCAGCGCCCGGACGTAGCGCCCGTCCAGCTCCCGCCGGATCACCGACACACCGCTCGCGTGCCCGCTCGAACGCAACGCGGCCTGCAGCCAAAGCTGTTGCTCCGGAGCGGTATTCAGCATCCCGGCCAGCAACCGGCCGAGCAGCTCGTCCTCCGGGCCCTCGGACAGCACCCGATGGCCCCGATCCGCCACGACTGCCCGGAACAGTTCGTCCTTGTTCCCGAAGTACCGGAACAGCAGCGCCTGATTCGCGCCGGCCCGCGCCGCGATCTCGCGCACGGTCGTGCCCTCGAATCCTTTCTCGGCGAACACTTCCCGCGCCGCCGCCAGCAGCGCCGACCGTGTGGCGCCGGCATCCTTCTGCCGTCCGCCAGACTCGCTCCCGGTACCCATTCGCCCTCCGATGCCGCCTCGCCGACGCGCGGCTCCTCCGCCGCCGGCTCCTGCGGCGACCATAGACTCGACCGCGGCGGAAGTTACCGCCGCGCACTGTGCCATCACACCACCGTGAAGGAGTGGCGCTCGTGAATATCGACCTGACCGGCAAGACCGCACTCGTCACCGGATCCACGCAGGGGATCGGGCTGGCCATCGCCGCCGGGCTGGCGCGCAGCGGCGCCCGGGTCGGGGTGAACGGCCGCACGCCCGACCGGGTCGAGAGCGCGGTGGACGAACTGCGCGCGGCCGGCGCGGACGTTTTCGGGCTGACCGCCGACCTCGCGTCCGCCGCCGGTGTGAATCGGCTGGTGAACGAGCTTTCCGTCGTGGACATTCTGGTGAACAACCTCGGGATCTTCGGGGCGGTGCCCGCGCTCGACATCAGTGATGAGCAGTGGCAGGCCATGTTCGAGGTCAATGTGCTGGCGGCCGCGCGGCTGATCCGGGGGTACATGCCGGGCATGATCGAGCGGGGGTGGGGGCGGGTGATCCAGATCGCCAGTGACTCCGCCGTGGTCATTCCCGAGGAGATGATCCACTACGGAGTGTCCAAAACCGCGCTGCTGTCGGTGTCTCGCGGTTTCGCCAAGGCCGCAGGCGGGACCGGGGTCACGGTCAATTCGGTCATTGCCGGACCGACCCACACCGGCGGCGTCGAGGACTTCGTCTATCAGCTCGTGGACCGGTCGCTGCCCTGGGAGCAGGCCCAGCGCGAGTTCATGCGTAAGCACCGGCCGCAATCATTGATCCAGCGGCTGATCGAGCCGGAGGAGATCGCCAATATGGTGGTCTACCTCAGCTCACCGTTCGCGTCGGCGACCACCGGCGGAGCTCTCCGCGTCGACGGCGGCTACGTCGACTCGATCCTGCCGTGACTCCGGCGCGGTCTCGGCGACCGTGCGGATTCGGTTGTAGCTGTCGGCGATTCCCGCCAGTACAGGGCGGGATGAAAGCGGCCGGCCCGCAATTGGGCCGCCAGGCTCGCGGCGAAGATACCCCAGGAACAATATCGACGCCGCCGCATAGCCGAGGTTAAGAGTCTGGGCGAGTAGATCGCCACCGGTCTCGCCGAGCGTGGTCGCCGCGATCTTCAGCACCCAGAACAGGGCGGTCACCTGGGGGAGCTTGTAGTTCGTATGCGGTTGCGCCGCGGACATGCGGGTCCCTGTTCGAGCGGTCGGTTACCGGACGAGGGGGAGTCTGCCCGCGCGTCGCTGAGAAGCCGCTGAGGCAGGCCCGAAGTCACCTCGTGGCGGTAACCCCCCGTGGCAGGGCCGAGGGGGTAGTGCCGAGGGGGTAGTGCCGACTCCCCCCGCCGGAGCCGGCACTACGGCCGTGCGACCTCGTGCCCGCTGACCCGCACGCTCGAGCTGTAACACGCCCGGCGGCTCAACTGCCGCTCGGCGATTCGCTCCACCAGCAGCGGGATGAACTCCCGAACCCGGTGCCCCTCGAAATCCCGATGAATACCCCGAACCACCTCCCCGACGACCCGAGCCGTCAGATCAGGAAATCGATTGGACAGCCGCGCGACAAGGTCGCTCATCTGCTGCTCTTCATCGGATTCCGTCATACCGTGCGCTCGCCTCCATCACCCGCGTTGGCGCCGCCATCCGTCCCGCCCCAACGGATGGCCAGCGAAGTGGACAACGGCCCGGGGTGCGCTGACCCCGGACCGTGCCCCTCGAGTGTTGCGGCAAATGCCGAGCTTTTCTCCCCCGAATCGCTATCTGGCACATTTTGTCCCGCACTAGGCACACCAAGTCCGCCCAGCTCACAGATGCAAAATACAAATGAAATTGCATTTGCAACAACATCATTCGAACCGCGGCACCCCCCGCCATTCGATCCGCCCAGCGCACTCCGTTTGCCCACCCGGCCACCCAGCCACCCCGCAGCGACCCCCGCCCGACATGTGGACGCTTGATCACGCGGTAACCAAACGATAGCTGTTGCACCCCTGTCTGCCAAGACCTTTCGCCCGGCGGAGCCTTATCGGGTCGGGAGCGGCCGGGCGCGTTCGCGGACCTCCGCCAGGTGTTCGCGAGGAGTCCATGCGTTGACCCACGCGGGCACTGAGAGTGCGGTGGCCGCGATGCCCAGGTCGCCGCGCGCGGCGGTAGCGAAGTCCTTGCGCAAGTGGTAGGCATCGCGATTGATGAGTCGCCAGTCGTCGGAATCGGTCAGCTTGCCCTGCGCGAACCACTCGAAAGTCCATGTGTATCTATTGAGTTCGTCGCCGAGGGCGACCGCGGACGGGCTACCCAGCAGCTGAACTTCCTGCCACCGCTGGATGCGCTCCCGCTCCAGGTCGGCGAGCTGAGTGAGGCCGTCCTCCAGCGAGGAGACATCGGGATCCACTTCGCCACTGCGCAATCCGACCAACTGTCCGGCGAGAGAGTGCATCTTCCTGGTGACGATCAGATACTCCGAATAGACCTGCAGCCGACGCTCGTCCCACCGCGCGGCCTGGGTGCGATTCCACTTGGATCGTTCGTTGACATACGACGCGAGGAAGGTGATCCCGCCGCCGATGACGACACCGCTGAGCGTGCCGAGTAACTGAAGAAGCACCGTCGAATCGTATTCGCCGCAACGGTTCTGGTGGGGATGACGGTCAGGCTCAGATGGTGGAGCCGGGGCGGATGACCATGAGGATGGTGACGCGGGACCGGGAGGTTGAAGATGCCGGTCAGTATGGCCAGGTGGATTGTGCTGGAAGCGTCTGTCAGGGTGGAAGTTGTTGTGGGCGTGGGGGTCAGGGTTTTCTTGAGGGGGTCCGGCCGCCGAGATCGATACCGGGACCTTCGTCATGCGACCGCGATTCGGGCTCGAGGCCCTCGTGACCGCCGACACCGTGATAGTTCCCGGTTGCTCGGAGGATGCCGGGTCCGCCGTCGGAGGCGGCGCCGCGCGCCGTGGCCGACCGCGGCACCCGCATCGCGTCCAACTGCACCGCTTCCGCGACCAACTCGGCACCACCCCACTCCAATGGCTCCTCCGCACCCGCATCCGCCGCGCCCAGCACCTGCTGGAGAACACCGACCACCCCATCGACCGCATCGGCACCACTACGGTGGCTTCGCGATGGCCGAGGATGCCGACCGGCTACTCGTCAGTGGCATCGTCGAACAAACCGCTCGCGACATGAGCAGTTCCCAAGGGGCAGCAGATCGGGCTGATCGGAATGCTGCTGGCGCAGACAGGAACGTGACGCATGCCGGAGGCATTCGATCCGGTGAGAGTGCCTCGGGACCGGTTCTCCGCCAGGTACCCTCGATCCGATGGGACAACGTGCGCTGTTCACGCTGGCATGTACCGTTCTGACCGCCTGGTGCATGGTGACCACGCCCGGCGCCGCTGCCGCCGATCCGGGTTTACCGCCGGTCGGCGGCGATTTCCTCTGGGGCGTGTCGAGCTCCGGTTTTCAGAGCGAAGGCTTTGCGCCGGACAGCAATTGGAGCCGGTACGCCGGATCCGGTCGCGCCGAGAACTACCGCAATTCGGTCGATTTTCTGCATCGCTACGACGAGGACATTCAACATGCCGCCGATCTCGGAGTCGGTGTCTATCGGGTCAGCGTGGAATGGGCGCGGGTGCAAACGAATCCGGGCGAATGGGATTTCTCGTTCTATGACGCCATGATCGGACGGATTCGCGCGGCCGGAATGCGGCCGATGATCACCCTGGACCACTGGGTGTTCCCGGGCTGGGAGGTCGATCGCGGCGGCTGGCGCAATCCGGGCATGGTCGACGACTGGCTGACCGAGGCCCGTGCGGTGGTGGACCGTTATTCGCAGCTCGATCCGCTGTGGGTCACCTTCAACGAGCCGCTCGCCTATACCGGAAAAGAGCAGCAGATCGGCGATCTCGGCACGCTCGATGTCACGCCCATGATCGATCGGATGGTCGCCGCGCATCGCTCGATCTACGACTACATCCATGTCCGGCAGCCCGGCGCGATGGTCACCAGCAATATCGCCTACTCCGACATCGGTGCGGCGCAGTCCGACGCGTCGTTCGTCGACCGGGTCGCCGACAAGCTCGACTACATCGGAATCGACTACTACTACGGCGGATCCCTCTCCAATCCGCCGAATCTGGCTGCCCAGCTGACCAATCAGCCGTCGAGCCTCGTCCTCGAACCCGACGGCATCTACTACGTCCTGCGCCGCTACGCGCAGAAGTTCCCGGGCCGCCCCCTCTACATCGTCGAGAACGGCATGCCCTCCGACAACGGCTCACCCACCACCGACGGCATGACCCGCGCGGACGACCTCCGCGACACCGTCTACTGGGTCCAGCGCGCGATAGCCGACGGCATGAATGTCATCGGCTACAACTACTGGAGCATCACCGACAACTACGAATGGGGCAGCTACTCACCCCGTTTCGGCCTCTACACCGTCGACGTCACCACCGACCCGTCGCTGACGCGCCACCCCACCGACGCCGTCGGCGCCTACCGCGACATCGCCACCTCCGGCGGCGTCCCCGCCGACTACCTCCCCACCCGTGCCCCGGCCCTGTGCTCCATCCAGGACCTCCCCTCCAGCTGCCTCGACCCGGTCACCGTCGCGGGCCGCTGATCAGCCCGCGGTGCCGGAACGGCGGCGGGCCCGGTGATGCCGAGGCGGGGGCGGGCGGTGATATGTTCGGATTCGCTAGACCAACTGGTTCTGCTCGGTTCACGAGATCCCAGGAGGTGGGCACCTCATGAGTTCACCGAAGACGCTCGATCCGCACTCGGTATCCACCGCGCCGATCGTGGTCGGAATCGATGATTCCCCCGCCGCGATGTCGGCCGTGCGCTGGGCGGCGGAGACCGCGGGGGCCCGCGGGCGGGAACTGCTCATCGCGCACGGGACGAACGTGAACGTGATCGTGGGGGTGATGGGCACCTTCTCGAGCGTGAACGCCGAAGTCGAGCAATCGATTCAGTCCTTCGGCGCCGACCTGGTGACCAGGGCCCAGGACGTCGCCGAGAAGACCTCGCCCGGCCTGACGGTTCGCACCGAGGTGTCCCCGGCGCATCCGGCGCGGCTGTTGATCGACCTCTCGGCCACCGCCCATCTGATGGTGATCGGCGGTCCGGCCGAACGCCGCGGGCTCAATCGGATCGGGTCCATCCTGGTCTCGGTCGCGAGCCAGGCGGAGGGGTCGGTGGTCGTGGTGCGCGACGACGGATCGGCCGACCGGCAGAGCGCGCCGGTCGTGGTCGGCGTCGACGGCAGCCCGGTCAGTGACGCGGCGGTCGGCGCCGCGTTCTACGAGGCATCGGTCCGCAAGGCCCCGCTGGTGGCGGTGCACACGTGGAGCGACATGTATCTGGCCCGGTACTCGGGATTCGTCGACACCACGATCGAGGCCGCGCAGACCACCGAAGCCGAGCGAGCGTTGCTGGTCCAACGGCTGGCCGGGTGGCAGGAGCAGTACCCCGACGTCCAGGTCAGCCGCGACATCCAGCTCGCCGGCCCGATCGATCACCTGCTTTCCTGGTCCGAGCGAGCCCAACTGGTGGTTGTCGGCAGTCGCGGTCGCGGCGGCTTCGCAGGCATGCTGCTCGGCTCCACCAGCAATGCCCTCGTGCAACGCGCGAGCTGCCCGGTCATGGTGGTCCATCCCAGCAAAGACTGACTGATCGAGAGGTGGGTCGATATGACCGGCGCCGAGGATATTGCCGAGGATATTTCAGCCCGGAATCAAGTGGTGGTCGCGGTGGACGGCACCACGAGCGCGGATGCGGCGGCAGCGTGGGCGGGGTCGGAGGCCGCGCTGCACGGGTGCGGGCTGCGCATCGTCTACTCGATCGGGCTGCCCTCGGGATTCGGGCCGGGCCTGGCCCTCGGCAATGCCCGGCCGGACTGGGGACGCACCGATGGCGAGCTGGTGCTGTCCCGAGCCCGGGAGATCGCGCAGCGGGCCGCCGGGCGCGCGATCGACATCGAGACCGATCTCAGTCTCGAGCTGATCACCGGTGAGCTGATCGAACAGTCGCGCCACGCCCGGCTGGTCGTGGTCGGCAGCACGGGCAAGAGCGGGCGCGCCGCACTCGGATCGGTGAGCATGGCGGTCACCCGGCATGCGCACAGCCCGGTGGCGGTGGTGCGTGATTACACCGAATCCTCCTCGCGGCCGGTGCTTGTCGGTGTGGACGGCAGCCCGGGCGGTGAGCGGGCCATGCGGCTGGCCTTCGAGGAAGCCGCCGCCAGGGGAGTCGGGGTCGTGGCGGTGTACGCGTGGAGCGACACCGCCGGTCTGGCGCTGACCGCCTTCGATTGGGATTCGATCGCCGATGCCGAGTACGCCGTCCTGACTCACTGGCTGTCCCCGTGGACCGAGAAGTATCCGACGGTCGCCGTGGAACCGAAAGTGGTGCTGGACGATCCGGCCGGCGCGCTGCTGACCGAGGCCGAGAACGCGCAGCTGGCGGTCATCGGAAGCCACGGTCGCGGCGGATTCGGCGGAATGCTGCTGGGTTCGACCGCCCATACCGTGTCGCAGAGTGCGGCCTGCCCGGTGATCGTCGCCCGCCCGGCGAGCTGACCGAGCCGGATCTTCCTTGCTCCGAAGGCTTTCGGAGGCGGCGAGGACGGAGGCTAGCCGCCATTGGGCGCGCGGCGGCGGGAATGGGTTCCGCGTTCGGGTTCAGAGGGTTCCGGGGTCTCCACGTCGTATCGGCGTACGTACGCGGCCAGGAAAGCTTGCGCGGTGGCCGTCACCGGAATCGCCAGCAGCGCACCCGTCGCGCCGAACAGCGCGGCGCCCGCGAGCACCGCGCCGAAGGCGACCGCGGGATGCATGTCCAGGGTGGTCGCGGTGATGCGCGGCTGCAGCACGTAGTTCTCGAATTGCTGGTAGACGACGATGAATCCGAGAATCCACAGCGCCGTCCGCGGATTGTGCGCCAGCGCCACCACCACCGGAAGCGCGCCCGCCAGGTAGGTGCCGACCGTCGGGATGAACTGCGACAGCACGCCCACCCACAGTGCGAGCGCGAACGCCGACGGAATCCCCAGTACCCGCATCGCGGCGTAGTGCGCCACGGCGGAGAACAAGGCGAGCAGCGCCCGCGAGTACAGGTAGCCACCGGTCTTCTCGACCGCGATATCCCAGGCGCGCAGCACATGTCGCTGCCGTTGCGGCGGCAGCAGCGAGCAGACCGTGTTGCGGAAGCGCGGGCCGTCGGTGGCGAAGTAGTAGGTGAACAGCAGCACGCCCAGGCCCTGGAACAGCACACCGAGCGCCGTGGTGCCGATGCCCCAGACGTCGTCGGCCAGGTCCAGCGCCCAGGACTGCAGCTTGGTGCTCATCTCCGAGGTGCGGTCGGTGATATCGGTGGCCGACAGATCGGTGTGGAAGGTGTTGTTTATCCAGGTGACCGCGCTCTGCATGTCCTGCGGCAGATTCTTGATCAGCGTCGTCACCTGACCGACCACCAATTCGCCCATGGTCCAGACGAATCCGACCAGCACCACGGTCACCACGAGGAACACGGCCAGTGTCGCCGCGCCGCGCTTCCAGCCGCGGGCGGACAGCCAGTTCACCGCGGGCTCGATGGCGAACGCCAGGAACAACGACACCACCAGCACCGTCAGCAGACCGCGCAGTCGCATCAGGCCCCAGAAGGTGATGACAACACCGGCCACGGTGGCGGCGGCCAGCAGGTAGGCGCGCGGCAACCAGGCCGGGACTACCGACGCGACCAGTCGGTCGGGCCTGAGATCGGCGGTCGCGTCCGTGTCGTCCACCGTGTCGTCCGCGCTCTGATCGGGTTTCGGGGAATCATCCTGGGGCACTCCGCCAACGTAGTGTCGTCCGGTCGGTTCGCGCCGCAGTGGCGCGTATGCCCGCGTGTTCTGTTGGGGCGCTCCGTTTCATCCGCGCGATCGCCGGTAAACACAATGCCCTGCCATCGGCTGGTCGACTTGCTGCTGATCTTTGGACGGGGTAATCAAGTGTTCAACGCCGGTGGGGTGATCGAAACAGTGTCCGGGGGGATCCAGAAAGGCAGCCGCGATGGAGTTCGACGCCGACCCGGCCGCGCTGGCGCTGCCCGTGCCACCGACCTTCGGCTCGGTGCTGCGGCGACTCCGTGACGAAAGGGGTGCCTCGCGCGAACGGCTCGCATTCAACGCGGGCGTCAGCGCGAGCTACGTGACCCACTTGGAAAAGGGCGAAAGAGATCGCCCCGCCCGCGAAGTCGTGAGTGCCCTGACACGGTATCTGGACCGGCTCTCACCGCTCGCCCCGGAGGAACAGCGGCAACTCCTGGACCTCGCCGGCCTCGAACCACTGGAGCAGCCGAGCATGGCCGACCTGCGCACCGACCTCGGGCGCGGCATCGAGCACACTCTGTCACTGTACGAACCACACCTGGCCGCCTACCTGGACACGAGACTGAATGTCCTTGTCGCCAACCGGAGTTTCGACCGCGCCTTCCCCGGCCTGTCCGACGACGTGAACCTCCTGCGCTGGATGCTCGGAAACCCTTATGCCAAAGCGGTTCTCGTCGAATGGGAGAAGGAACTGCGGATCGCGATCCAATGGTTCAACGGCTCGAGCGCGCAGAACGGCGAGCCAGCCTGGTCCGAGGACCTGCTGCGCGAACTGAGCAGCTACCCGCTGTTCATGGAGATCTGGTCGAAGACCACGGCCAGATACGGAGGCGTCCGCCCTCTCGTCCGGCTGCGAGACCACCTCACCGGCCGCCAGACCACCGTCGTCGGACAACTCTTCAGCGTCTACAGCACGGCATATCCGGGGAAGCTGCAGATCTTCATCGGTCTACGGAGCTGACCGCCGGCATCAGTCGCTGAACACTCACGTCGCGCCGGCGCGAGATCAGCGCATTTGCGTGAAGGTGGAGTAGTGGTCGCTGGTGTACCAGGCCGAGCCGTTGTCGCCGGTCACGATCCGCTCGGCATCGCGGTTTCGGCCCGGCTGCTTGCAGTTGACGTCCCACTCCCGATACCCGACGCCACCGGGCAACAGCCCGCCCCGGTTCTGCCAGGTGGTACCGCCATGGGTGCCGGGACAGTCGGCCGGCGGCCACTTGCCCTGGTCGATCAGGCCCAAGGTCGTCCAGGCTCGCTGGGGTACCGCGGAATCCACCAGGCGAACCTCCGCACCGACCACCGTCGAGTGCGCGCTCGCGTGTTCCGTGTATCCGCCCGACAACAGCACCGCCACTGTGGCGAGCACTGCCGACGCGACAGCAATTGCCTTGCCCCACAACGTTCTCAACGCGTTCGTCTCCACCGTCATGGGTGCTCACGGTGCCACACGGGTCTGAATCAGCCCTCACGCCGAGCTGTCGTGCGGGTGAATGCGGACCGGATGGCAGAGCCCTGGAGCGGACCGCGGCGCGGCCGTCGGGCCGGGCGCGCTGATCGGGCGTAGGTATCCAGAAAATAGGTATACCCACGGGTCGTTCTACCGTCGTGATTTCGCGGCGCGTGGGTGAGTCTTGCTTCGACCGGATGGAAAACATCGCCGCGAGGTAGTCATGAACGATCTCCAACAATTCGTCAGTCGAAATGCCGCGGGCGTCGAGAGCCTGATGCTGCGCCGGTGTGCGGGGTGCCGGGCATTGCACTCGCCGTTCATCGCGACGTGTTCGTCCTGCAGGTCGGAGGACTTCGAGTGGACCGACTCGTCCGGTTTCGGTGCCATCGTCTCGTGGCGACTGGTGCATCGGAACGTGGAGCAGGGATCCAGCGATGTCGTTCCGACCCTGATCGCCATCGTTGAACTGGACGAAGGTCCATGGATTTACACGACGATCGAAGGCGATGTTCCGCCCATCTCGGACGAGCCTGTTCGCGTCCGATTCGAGCCGCGACCTCGAACAGACCGCTTTCCGGTGTACACGGTGTGCCCCGAGCCCGCGCCGACCGAGGATGATGCGCAGGCCACGACCGCAATCGAGACCACCCGGCCGCAAGCGAAGCCGGAGTACGACAGTTCCTGGATTCGAACCGCACTGCACGACTGTGACCAGCTCGAGCGAGCGCACTGCCTCGATGCGAGCGCGAAGTCTATGCTCGGCTTCGCCGTCCGCTGGGCGCCGTTCGGCGGCGCCACCGCGGCCGAGCTGCTCGTGACATTCGGCATGAGCCGTCGGCGGTTCCTGCGAGCCGTCGAAGAAGCACTGCGCTCCGCACGCACCGACACCGATGTCGTGCGCAGGCTGAAGCGTCAGCTGAAGCAGTCGTTGAGCGAGGCGTGGCGGGCCGACCTCACGGCCCTGCCGGTCGGCGGCTGACCGGACATCCGAACATTGTCACAGTCCATGCACGTGGGGGCCACGACGAGCGGGCGGCCATATCTTGTGATGCCCTACTACCCGCTGGATTCCCTCGCCGCCCGGATACGCCGTGAGGGGCCCGTGCCGGTGGAGACGGTGCTGCAGATCGGGGTGAAGATCGCGAGCGCGTGGCGAGCGCGCACCGGATGGGCATCATCCATCGGGATGTGAAGCCGGACGACATACTGCTCACCGAATACGGTGATCCGGCCTTGACCGACTTAGGTATTGCGGGGGCGCGGGTGGATTCGAGACGGAGTCGGGTCTGCTGACGGCGTCCCCGGCGTTCACGGCACCGTAGGTTCTGGCTGGGGAACCGGTCACCGGTGCCGCCGATATCTGTGGGCTCGGGGCGACGCTGTTCTGTGCGTTGTTTCGAACGTCGAAGCGGTGAGCAGGTGGTGGCGCAGTTCCTACGGATTGCCAGTCAGCCGATACCCGACCTTCGTGAGCAAGGGATCTCCAATGATCTTGCGGCCCTGGTGGAATCAGCGATGCGTGCGGACCCGGCGCGTCGACCATCCGCATCCGAGTTGGGCGCAGCGATCCAGGAGGTACAGCTGGCCGAGTCCTGTTGTCGGCCTGTCCGGACCCGCGGATCCTGGCGACCAGTCGCGAACCGCTGGATATCGCCGGGGAAGTGGTGGTGCGTGTCCTGCCGTTGTCGACTCCGTCGGGTGACGGCCTGCACCGGCTGGGTGGGCTTCCCAAATACGATGAGGTCACCCTGTTCGCCGACCGCGCGGCGGCTGTCGTTCCTGGTTTCGAAATCACCGGGGAGAACAAGGAAGCCGTCGCCGGCATTTGTTCTCGGCTGGATGGTCTGCCGTCGGCGATCGAATTGGCGGCGGCCAGAATGCGGACAATGTCGCCGGAGCAGATCCTGCAACGCTCGCGATCACCGAAAAGTACGGCGAATACCTGTGCGCTGTGGGGTTTGGGGATCGCCACGCTGCGCCGAGGAGAACGAGGCGAAGCCCAGCAGCATTTGCAGGAGTCGCTCCGATTGGACCGAGCCGCACACAGTCCCGTCATCGCGGCGCTCGACCTCGAGGGACTCGTATGCGCCGTCGGCGCAAGCGATTACAGCCGTGCGGCTGTCCTCATGGGCGCCGCGGAGCACCTGCTGAAAATCGTCCGCCTCCGAGTGCTCGGTATATCCCGAGCTGGACCGCGCGCACAACCAATTTCAGGCGGAAGTGCGTGGCGCCCTCGGAGAGCGTCGTTTCGAAGCGGATTTTCCGCCGTGGCTTGTCGATGGGGCGTCGGGAAGCCGCGTCGCGGCCTTCGCCCTCCGCGAACCAATCGAGGAACCCGCTGGCGGCCCCGGAACTATTTTGACCAAACGTGAGCGTCAGGTCGCCGACCTGATTGCCCGGGGCCTCACCAACAGGCAGATCGCAACAAACCTCGTAATCTCCCAACGCACCGTGCAAGGCCACGTCGAACATATCCTCACCAAATTCGGGTTCAACTCCCGCACTCAGATCGCGGCCTCGGTCGTCGAGTCGGCGGATTCGCTCGAGCAGCTGTGAGCCGCACGCCTCCTGCGCGGGCCAAATGTCAAGCACATTCGATTCCAGTGGTTGCACTCTTTAGTGCCCACCACTCCTCCGGGCAGATATCTGTGGTTACAGCGGAAGGGACTGATGTTTACCGTTGAAGATGAGGTTCTACTCGGATGTGCGGAACTCACGAAGCAGGAGTTGATGAAATGATCGCAAGAATCGTCGGTTTGGCGGCTGCGACCGCTGTAGCGCTCTCACTCGGTGTCGTCGGGGCATCGACTGCATCCGCCAGCGAACCACAGGCCGCGCCTGTGGATGGCTCGATTGGATTCTGTTTCGCGATTCCGTTCCCAGGATCCGCGAGCTTGGTCTGGTGCCTCTGAGAAATCGCCCCGTATAGCGGCGCCCCGAACCTGATCGACGATTCGAAGGGGGTCGGTGGTACCTGATCGCCACGCCGCGCGCTGTGTTGATCGGGCGGACCAGCACAAGATCGCGTTGGTACAGAATGCGTGCGTGAGCATCGCGGACATCGATCACCTCGAGTGGTGGTCCGTGGTGCTCCGCGGCGCGGGGGAAGGCGTCTACGTCGTGATCGACGAAGCGCGGCAGGGGGAAGCCACGACCGAAGAGGTCGAAAATCGCGCGGCCGCCCGCGAGCCGAGGGCGGGGCAGATCGCCGTCGGCCCGCTGCCGAGTGTGGCCCTCGATATCCGAACGCGCAGCTTCAGGCGGGCATATCGGCTTGTGCGACAACGAGAGCCGGGAGTGGGCGTCGGCTGATCTCGTGTGCTTCCTCCGGAGGGAGTCCGAACATGCGCAGCAGGTCCTCGGTGATCTGATCGGAAGCCGCCGCATCGTCGCGTTCGGGATGTTCGTGTAGCAGCTGGCCGAGGCAGAGTGCGCTGCCGGCGACGATCGTCATCGCCAATTCCGGGTCGTGGACCTGGAATCGGCCCGCGCGCACCGCGGCATCGACGTCACGGCGGGCCCGCGGCGCGAGTCCTTTCTCGGAGCTGATGAGGCTCAGTCCGTCATTGAGCAGCACCTTGCTCAGCGTCGGATTCAGCCGGTGCAGGCGGCCGGTCAGGCGGAAGCTCTGGGCGAAGACCTGCGCGGGATCGTCGATGTCCTCGCACAATTGGTCGAGCAGCGCGCCGTGGCGGTCGAGCGCCTCCTCGATCGCGGCGTGGAACAGCTCTTCGCGGCTCTGGAAGTGGTTGTAGAACGACCCCATGCCGACGTCGGCGGCCTGGGTGATCTCGAGAATCGGCGCGTTGAGCTTGCCGTCGGCCAGGAACGATTGCGCGGCGCTCACGAGCGCGGCCCGGGTTCGCGCCTTGCGGCGTTCGAGACGGTTGGGTTCCGAGCCGTTGCGCGCGCTCATCGCTGCTCACCTCTCCTCGCGGGTTCGTACGCCATCGTAGCGGTCACCACTCAGTGTTGACGAATACGTCAGAAGGTCTTGACTGACTCCTTCCTCGTAAGTGACGATATCGTCAGTACTTGGAAGGAGTGGTCGATGAGCGGCCATCACGACGTGCATCGCGATCTGCACAGCGAACAGGGTGCGCTGCCGGGGGAACATCCCGGTCGAGCGGCGAATCCGGTGGTCAAGGTGCTCGATCTGGCATGGCTCGAGTTCGAGAAGCCGGACCTGGATCGTGCCGAGGCGTTCGCGCACGCTTTCGGTTTCGCCACCGCGCTGCGCACCCCGGAGGAGTTGCAGCTGCGCGGCACCGATCCCGGATCGCCGTGCGTACTCATCCGTCGCGGCACTCGGTCGAGGTTCGTGGGTCCGGCATTTCGGGCCGCGGAGATGGCCGATCTGTCTCGTCTGGCGAGAGACGCCGGTCCGAGCCCGCGACCGCTGCCGGAGTCGCTGGGTGGACAGAGCGTGGATCTCGTGGATCCGAGCGGTCTGCGAGTGCGGGTGGTAGCGGATACGCGCGAGTTGCCGGTGCTGGCGGCTCAGTCGCCGCATGTGCTCAATGCGGGACATGAACTGGCGCGGATCAATACGACGCAGCGTCCGCCCAGGGAACCCGCACGGGTGCAGCGGCTCGGTCATGTGGTCGTCCAGTCGACGAAGTACCACGAGACGCTCGATTGGTACCTGCGGTACCTGGGCCTGATCGTCAGCGATTTCCTGTACTACCCGGGTCAACGTGATCAGGGGCCGGTGATGAGCTTCATCCGGTGTGACAGGGGCGCTACTCCGACCGACCATCACACGCTGGCGCTGACCCTGGGGCCGTCCAACAGGTACGTGCACTCCGCGTATCAGGTCGCCGACCTGGATGCGCTCGCGGCCGGCGGAGAATATCTGCGCGAGCGCGGATATCGACGATCGTGGGGGATCGGCCGCCATATTCAGGGCAGCCAGATCTTCGACTATTGGCGTGACCCCGACGGTTTCATGGTCGAGCACTTCAGTGACGGGGACATGTTCGACTGCTCGCTGGAACCCGGCTGGGCTCCGATGAGCGCATCGGGCCTGGCGCAGTGGGGACCGCCGGCCACCAATGACTTCCTCGGCATTTCGCCTGGGGCCCAGTCTTTTCGAGAATTGCGCGCAATCGTGGACGCGCTACGTCAGGACAATGAATTCGATCTCCGCCGACTGCGCGGACTGCTGAAAGTAGCCAACTCATGAGCATTTCCGTCCTCCGGACCGCCGACGCCTGGTGGGTCCGGACATCCACCGGTGCGGCGCGCATCGCTACCGCCGCCGTGACGACCCGCGAACTCCTCGCCGACCGGGCTGCAATCGAGGCCGCGAGGAATTCGTCCGATACCGTTGCGGTGGAGGGTCTTTCGCTGATCTCGCCGGTGAGCGCGCCGTGCCGCGTGGTGGCGCAGATGACGAATTTCGTGTCCCACGTCGAGGACTCGGGCATGGACGCGAAGACCGTGCCGCTCACGTTCTTCCGCAAGAGTTCGGGATCGATCAGCGGCCCCCACGACGATGTGGTTCGCCCCGCCCATGTCCGATTGCTCGATTACGAGGTGGAGATCGGGCTCGTCTTCGGTCGCGAGATGCCGGTGGGTTCCACCATCACCGACGACAATCTGGCCGACTACGTCGCGGGCCTGGTCGTGACGAACGATGTCTCGGCCCGCGACGTCCAGTTGCCGAAAACCCAGTTCTACGAGGCGAAGTCGTACCCCACCTTCACCCCGGTCGGTCCGGCGCTGGTGCTGCTGGACGCCGATGAGCTGAAGCGATTCACCGATCTTCGGTTGCGGCTGTGGGTCAATGGGCAGGTCCGCCAGAACATGACGGTCGCCGACATGATCTACCGGCCCGTCGAGACGCTGAACGAGTTGACCCGTTTTCAGCGGATGGACGCCGGAGACCTACTGCTCACCGGGACCCCCGTCGGCACCGCCATCAGCGCCCCGCCGAAGCCCGTCGCGATCATCGGATCGCTGCTCCCGCCGAAGCTCAAGTGGAAGCTGTTCTTCGAAGGGCAAGCCAAGAATCCGAAGTATCTGCACGAGGGCGACGTGGTGGAAGCCACGATCGGGACCGATGACGGCGTGATCGACCTGGGGCGACAGCGCACGGTCGTGAGGTTCGCCCGGTGAACGAGACCCCCGAGCTCGTCGGCGCGGACCTGCTGTGGCCCCGATACACCGCGCCCGAAAACTTGGCAGAGATCGAATCGCTGCCGCTCGCTTCCCGCGGTCTTCCCGAATCGACCTACGCGCTATTGGAGCGTGCGGCGGCGCGGTGGCCGGACCGCACCGCGGTTACGGTGCTTCCGGATGCGGCGCGTTGGCGAGAACCGTTGCGGCGCAGCTACGCCGAGCTGCTCGCCGATGTCCACCGGTACGCGAACCTGCTCCACGAGCTGGGCGTTCGCCGCGGTGACGCGGTTGCGCTCATCGCGCCGAATTGCGCGGACCTGATTCCCGCGTTGCTCGCGGCGCAACTGGCGGGGATTGCGGCGCCGATCAACGGTGGTCTCTCCGGTGACCACATCGCCGAGTTGCTGCGGCGTTCGGGGGCACGGGTTCTGGTCGCGGCGGGACCTGAGCTGGCGGCGGAGACCTGGGCAGTCGCGCACGAGCTGGCTACGCAGGGATTGCTGGACGCGCTGCTGGTCTTGCGCCCGAGTGCTACCTCAGGGTCGGCGCCCGCCTTGCCGTTGGTGGATAGCGTGCGGGTCGGCTATCTGACTGACCTCGCGGCCGAACATGATTCGAGCAGTTTTGTCGGCATACCGCCTGTCGCAACGGATCTGGCAGCGCTCTTTCACACCGGGGGGACCACCGGGGTGCCGAAACTGGCCGCGCACAGGCACTCCGGGGAGGTCGCGAACGCTTGGATGATCGCCGCCAATTCCCTGCTCGACGAGGACGCGGTGGTCTTCGCGGCGCTGCCGCTCTTCCACGTCAACGCGTTGATCGTGACACTGCTCGCCCCATTGTTCCGTGGCCAATCGGTCGTCTGGGCCGGGCCACTGGGATACCGGGACCTGTCCTTGTACGCGCAGTTCTGGAACATCGTGGAGCACTACCGAATCGCGGCGATGAGTGCTGTCCCGACCGTGTACGCCGTCCTTGCTCAATGCCCGGTAAACGCCGATATCTCGAGCCTGCGATACGCCATGGTCGGCGCGTCACCGCTGCCGCCGGCAGTCCGGGACAGTTTTCAGGAGCACACCGGCGTCATGCTGGTGGAGGGCTACGGGCTGACCGAGGGCACATGCGCGACCGCACGCAGCTTCCCCGACGCGCCGCGACCGGGTGCGGTCGGGCAGCGCATGCCCTACCAGCGGGTCGCGATCGTTCGAGTCCGCGAGGACGGTGTCTGGGAGGAGCTGCCGGTAGGTGAGATCGGCGCGCTGGCGGTTGGCGGCCCAGCGGTTTTCGCGGGATACGTGATCAGCCGTGACGCGAACGGTCACCTGACCGATGGGCTCGGCGCACTGCACCAAGGGTGGTTGAACACCGGCGACCTCGCTCATATCGATGAGGACGGCTTCATCTACCTGCATGGCCGGGTGAAGGACCTCATCATCCGCGGCGGCCACAACATCGATCCAGCGACGATCGAGGACGCCCTGCTGGCGCACCCCCACGTGAGCGCCGCCAGCGCGGTCGGCCGTCCCGACGCGCACGCCGGCGAAGTACCCGTCGCCTATGTAGCGGTGGTCGCGGACTCGGACGTGACCGAGGCCGAGTTGGTCGCGTGGGCCGCCGAACGTGTCGCCGAGCGCGCGGCGGCCCCGAAGACGGTGACGATCCTCGACGCGCTGCCGGTGACCGATGTCGGCAAGCCGTACAAGCTCGGACTGCGCGCGGATGCCACCCGTCGCGAATTGCGCGGCGTACTCGCGGAGATCCACGGCGTCATCGATGTCACGGCGACTGTCGTGGACGGTATGGCCGTGGCGACGATCGAACTCGACGCGTCCGATGCGCGGGAGGAAGTCGAGCGGATCCTCGGCCGCTATGCGATCAGGTGGAATATCGAGGTGCGGCAATGAAATTCGTGTCGATCATTCTTGCCGCGTTGTTGGCCGGCGAATTCCTGTTCTTGGGGATGGGCAAGCTGGCGGCGATCACACCGATGCGGGAACGCGCGGAACATCTCGGCTTCACGACGACCGCCTACCGAATCATCGGTGCTCTCGAAGTCGCGGCAGCGGTAGGGGTGCTGGCCGGACTGGCCAGTCCGTCGGTCGGCATCGCGGCGGGAATCGGCCTCACGGTGTTGATGACCGGGGCAATGGCCGCCCATCTTCGGAATCGTGACGGTGCAATGGAAATCGCTCCCGCGGTCGTCACCGGCGTCGTCGCCGTCGCCTACTCGGCTGCGCTGGCTGGAGCGATCCTGTGACCTCGCCAATGGTTCCCGTCGTGATCATCGGTGCGGGTCCGACAGGACTCACCGCGGCTACGTTGCTGGCCCAGTCAGGTATCGAGTCCCTCGTACTCGAGCGGTGGGAGGATATCTATCCACAGCCGCGAGCCGTCCATCTCGACGGTGAAGTCCGCCGAATCATCGAACGTCTGGGTGTCGGAAAGCAATTCGACGCAATTTCCCGGCCCGCGCTCGGGCTGCGCCTGCTCGATCCGGACCACCGGGTTCTGGCTCAGATCGATCGCGATCCGGCGGGCGGTCGCAATGGATACCCGGAAGCGAATCTCTTCGACCAACCGGAACTCGAGGCGATCCTGCGCGACAACCTCGGTCGGTACCCGGTCGCCCGCCTGCGCGGTGGCGCTGAAGTGACAGCGATTGCAGACGAAGGCGATTGCGTACGAATCACTTTCACTGATCGTGCCACCGGCCAGGTCGAAACAGTGTGTGCCGAGTACGTCTTGGGCTGCGATGGGGCCAACAGCCTTGTGCGTCGCACGATCGAAGCGCGGATGCGCGACATGGGATTCGAACAACGCTGGTTGGTCGTGGATATCGCCACGGCAGCGGAGATCGGTCAGTGGGAAGGGGTGCACCAGGTCTGCGACCCCACGCGAGCGGCGACCTACATGCGCATCGGGCAGACTCGCCACCGGTGGGAGTTCCGGCTGCTGCCGGGCGAGACCGCGGCCGACTACGGTGACCTGTTCCGGATCCGGCCCTTGCTCGTACCGTGGATCGACGACATCCTCTTCGATTCACTCGAATTGGTGCGGATCGCCGACTACACCTTCCGTGCCCAGCTGGCCGACCGATGGCGTCGAGGCCGGGTGTTCCTGCTCGGGGATGCCGCCCATCTCACCCCGCCCTTCATCGGCCAGGGAATGGGGGCGGGTATACGCGATGCCGTCAACCTGACCTGGAAGCTGGCCGGGGTGCTGCGCGGCAACCTGCCGGACAGGACGCTCGAAACCTATGAGATCGAGCGAAAACCGCACGCGCAGGCCATGATCCGACTGGCCAAACTCACCGGCATCATCATGACCGAGGGCGGTGAGCAGGGAAACCGCCTGCGCCGCATCATGGCACCGCGGCTGCACCTTGTACCGGGCCTGACGTCGATGATCACCAGCGGCGAGTCGCCTCGACTACATCGCTCGGATCTGGTTCTGGCTCCGCCGCTTCGGCATGGGCTGGCCGGGCACTTGATCCCGAACGGGCGGCTCGCGGATGGGCGTCAGGTCGACGACGTGATAGCCGGTAGGTTCGCGGTGATCGCTACGGTCGATATCCCCGCGAAGGATCGGGAACGAATCGAGGACTGCGGCGCAGCCGTGATATTCGCGCCCTCGGGCACAGCCCTGCATCACTGGCTACGCCGCCGACGCACACTCGCAGTCGTCGTCCGCCCCGATGGAACCGTTCACAGCAGCGGAACCGACCTGTCTGTCCTCGTCGCTCGACTGCGGGAATTAGCGCGCGACCACTGCCGGCGGTATTGAGGTTGCGGCGAGCGCCCGGTCGTACACGGCCTGACCTATCTCGATTCAGCTGCTGCTACGAACGCACCACAGCCGGTTGGGGGTCCTGATAGCAGGTGTGCCCAACCGGAGCCGTATTCAGGCATTGGTCATAGGTATCCCACCCGGTCTAGATGTTAGATATGACGGCCTGTGCAGTCCGTGGCCTCTGGGCCGCCCATGGAAATCATGGCAGCATTCTGAAATCGATCTATTTTAGAGTTCTTGGAACATTGCACCCCCAAGGAGTCCGTAGTTGAAACCTCTTCTGGCCTACCGGCTCCCCACCATCGCGACCGCCTGTGCAGTCGCAGCCATCCTGTACGGCACCGGGGTCGCGACCGCCGCTCCGCTCACCCTCGATCCGGTGGCCACGACAACCGCTTCGGGCTCGGCGGACTCGGGATCGGTCACATCCGGTTCAGCGACGCAGACTCTCGACGCGAATGCGAACACTGGCTCCAGCTCGGCCCAGCTGCTGTGGCGCCAGTTCTGGTGTCAATGGTCCGGCGGCGACTGGCACCCAGAAACCGGTTACTGTCAACATTATGACGGCTCCAGGGTGGGCTAGCTCGGGCCGAAGACCTCCCTTTGATCGTGTGTCGGCGCTTATCGCCTTCGGACCCCGGATGCGCCGGGGACGGGGCCGCCATGCGTCCCGGACCCCATCCGGCTTGGTCTCGGTCAGTAGCTCACCGCAGTCGACGCCGTGACGGCGGTGATAGTTGCAGAGCGAACCGATCGCAGCCAGCTTCCGGTTGATCGTCGATGCCGAACACGCCGAGCCCGGACTCGGAAACGCCGTCACCTGCGCCGACTGTAGAACCACCGGGATCCGAAGCCGATGCGCCGAACAGCCGGAGCGTGTCCGGCAGACGTCCGCTCAATGCCGCATACCGCGCTGGCCGAACCGGCCAGCGCGGGGCATCGGAAGATCAACCGGCCGTGCCGATCCAAGGCCGGCGGAACGTCCGCAACTGCCGGATGCTGCGTGTTTTGTTGGTCTGCTGAACCCAATAGGGGACGCGTGCCCGGTACTTCGTCATTGCAGCGATGGCGAGCGCCCATCCCAACATCGTGATCACGCCGACAACGATCCAGTGACTGGCGTGCGAGGCTTGGCCGAGCAGAGGCGCTCGAATGATCTCCAGATAGTGAAGGTGGGAACCCATTCGAGGAGTCGGACTCGTCCGGCGGTTCCCGCCGGACCTTGGGTGAGATCAGTGGGCCAGGTAACCGGCGTCAGGATGAACAGGGTGAGCGTGGCACTGGTGAGGATGGGGAGTAGATCTCGGTGTCGAGCGCTGAAGATGCCGAACACTATTGCGACCCAGACCGCGTTCAGGACCAACAGTCCCAGCGCGGGGATCGCTAGTAGCACGGTCCAGTTCAGGTGGTGCCAGGTGCCGAACACCGCTACCGCCAACACGTAGATCGCGAGGTTGCGGACAAGAAATAGCAGCTGGCGCCACACGAGTCGATAGACATCAATGCTCAATGCCGAAGGGAGTTGTTTGATGAGGCCCTCGTTGGCGACGAAGTCTCCGATCCGTCGATGATGCTGGCGTGGATCAGATTCCAAACGATCATCCCGACTGCCACATAGGGCAGGAACTCTGACACCGGACGGTTCATCAGCATCGCGATGAATCCGCCCATCGCAGCCGCCTGCAGCCCGGTCGAGATCGTGATCCAGAAGGGTCCCAGGACCGAGCGGCTGTAGCGCTGCTTGATGTCCTGCCAGCCCAGCGCGAGCCATAGCTCTCGCTGGTGTAACCCGTTGCGCAGATCAGCCGCAGCACGGAAGAAACTCCGCGAATCGGGCGCGGGTCGGAAAACTGTTGCGACAGTGGACAACACCCTCGCGAACCCACCCACTGGCGATTCTAGGGAGCGTCAACTACCTGGCTGCCCTGGAACAACGCACTCATCTGCCGCATACCGCGCTGCTACTGCCGAGTTTCGTGCGATTGGTGTACTCCTCCTCGTTGTTTGTCCGCTGGACCGGAGGATCAGCGTCCCTCCCCGGCCGCGCCGCTGGTGATGCGGTCACCGGATCCGGGGTGGCGCTGGTCAGTTATGGGGGTGGAGCAGGTCGGTGAGCTGCACGCGGGTGAGGAATTCGGCGCGGATGCGGTCGGCGACGGCGCTGACCACTTCGGCGCCGTCGTCGGCGGGGTCGATGTGGACTCGGAACGGGCGGGCGCCGTGGGGCGTGTCGACGAGGGTGACAATGGCGCGGGCCACGTCGGCGGCATCGGCGTCGGCGGGTGCCAGCTCGGCGAGTCGTTGGGCGATCTGGTCCATCAGTCCGGCGTATTTGTGGTCGTAGGCGGCGACGGTCGTGGTGTCGGCGGGGTGTCCGCTGTGGGCGAAGTGGTTGGTGCCGTTGGTGAACGAGCCGGGGACGACGATGGCGGTTTCGATGTCGAAGCGGGCCAGTTCGGCAGCGTAGCTGACCGCCAAGGAATCCATGGCCGCCTTGGCGGCGAAGTAGGGCCCCAGGTAGGGCGGCGTGCCGCCGCGGGTGCTGCTGGACCCGATCCACACCAGCAATGCGCGCCCGTGGGATCGCATGTGCGGCAGCACGGCTCGGTTGAGGCGTTGGGTGCCGAGCACGTTGACGTCGTAGACGGCGGCCAGTTCGGTGTCGGTGAATGCCTCGGTCGGGCCGGTGACCATGTGTCCGGCGTTGTGGATCAGCACGTCCAGTCGTCCGTGTTCGGCGATGATCGCCGAGACTGCCGAGTCGATCGACGGCTGGGATTGCACGTCGAGTTCGATGGTGCGCAGGTCCGCATGCTCGGTGGCGGCGAACGCCCTCGCCTCGGCCACGGCCGGTGCGTTGCGGCCGGCGGTATCGCGCATGGACGCGTAGACGGTGTGTCCCGCCCGGGCCAGGGCGCGTGCGGTGAGCGCGCCGAATCCGCTGGATGCTCCGGTGATCAGGATGGTCTTGGTCATGACGGTCCTCGAGGTCGAAGGTGAGATCAGGGGTGGCTGCTCGGATCAGGCTGGGGCTCAGATGATTCCGCCGTTGGCCCGCAGGGTCTGCCCGTTGACCCAGTGCCCAGCGGGGGATGCGAGGAAGGCGACGACCTCAGCGATGTCGGTGGGTGTGCCGAGACGTTCCAACGGCGGCTGGGCGGCCAGCCGGCCGATGGTGTCGCTGTCCTTGCCGTCGAGGAACAGTTCGGTGGCGGTCGGGCCGGGCGCGACGGCGTTGACGGTGATGTCACGAACGCGCAGTTCCCGGGCCAGGATCAGCATCAGTGCTTCGACCGCGCCCTTGCTGGCGGCATAGGCGCCATAGCCGGGCATCGCGAGCCCCAGCACCGAGCTGGACAGGGTAACCAGCGTGCCACCGGAGCGCAGGTGCCGCGCCGCCTGCTGGGCCACCACGAAGGTGCCGCGAGTGTTGGTGCGGTACATGCGGTCCAGAACGGCCAGGTCCAGATCCGCGACGGGAGCGAGCGCCATGATCCCGGCGGCGTTGACCACGATGTCGACGCCGCCGAACCGTGCTGCGGCCGCGTTGAACACCGCCTCCGTCGCGGCTTCGTCACCCACGTCGCCACGCACGCAGATCGCGGTGCCACCGGCGGCGGTGATCTCCTCGACGGTGGCCTCGGCCGCTGCCGCGTTGCCGGCGAAATTGACGACCACGGCGCACTTTTCCGCGGCCAGCCGCAGCGCGATGGCGCGGCCGATGCCGCGAGAGCCGCCGGTCACGATCGCCACTCGTGTAGTCATGGGGTTTGTTCCTTCCCTGCGGGATTTCGTTGTGGTGCCGATAACGATTCCGCCGCAGGAACTTCCGAGCCAGAGTGCCGTTCACCCTGGGGTTGTCGCCCCCTGGATAACGTCGGCCGCCACGGCCGACCCTGGAGGAGAGCCGGCGACCCGAGTCGGCACGACCCTCGGAGGAACACCATGAGCGTCATCAGCGTCGCCGCGCAGCTACGCGCGCGGCGGCAACAACTGCAACCCGGTGAGGCCGGGCTCACCGCGGGCGCGCGGCGGCGGGTGCCCGGGCTGCGGCGCAGTGAGGTTGCCTGGCAGGCGGGCATCTCGTCGGCTCATTACGCTCGACTCGAAAACGGTGCCAGGCCGAGCGAATCGACCACCGCGGCCCTGGCGCGCGCATTGCGCATGGACTGGATCGAGTACGTACGTCTTGCCGAAAGCGCCGGCCGTCGGCCCCGCCCCGACCTGCATGTGGCTCCGGGGCACCTGACGGTGCTCGACGCCCTCGACGCGTATGACATCCCGGCGTGGCTCACCACCGACGGCGGCGCCCGGCTCGAAAGCCGCACGGCCGGACTGGTATCGAAGTGGGGCATCGCGCCATGGCAGTCGAAACCATTGGAACGCATCGTGTTTCATGCCGACAATGGGGGTGCGCAGTTGGTCTGCCACGTCCCGGTCCCGGGCACCGGTGCGGCCGACTGGCTGGCGTTCCTCCGGGTCGTCGGGGTCCCGCCGGTGCCGTGATCCAATTTCCGCGTACCCCTTGGTCGTGCCAGGATCGGCGGGTGGATCGCGCTGAACTCGGATCGTTCCTGAAATCCCGGCGGGACCGGATACGCCCTGCCGACGTCGGTCTGCCGCCGGGCACGCGGCGAAGGGTTCCGGGACTGCGACGCGATGAGGTGGCCGTCCTCGCCGGCATGTCCAGCGACTATTACGTCGAACTGGAACAAGGCAAGGGCGCCCGCCCGTCCGAGCAGATGCTGACGGTGCTCGCGCGAACCCTGCGTTTGACCGACGATGAACGCGATTACCTGTTCCGCCTGTGCGACTACGCGCCCCCGCGTGCCGTCCCGTCCCATCAGGTCAATCCGCGCCTGGCCGACCTGCTCGGCAAGCTCGACGACACCCCTGCCCTGGTCATCACCGATCTGCACGAAGTCCTCGCCCAAAACACCCTGGCCATCGCACTGCTGGGCCGGCACGAACTCGGGCCCTGGCCGCACGGCAGCTTCGCCTACCACTGGTTCGCCCACCCCGACCAGCGCGGCATCTACCCAGAGGGCGACCACGCCTACCACTCGCAGGTCTTCTGCTCGGACCTGCGTGCCGCGATCGCCCGCCGCGGCGGCGCACACGACCTGATGGCCGGACTGCGCGCCATCAGCCCAGAGTTCGCCGCGCTCTGGGACGACCATGAAGTGGAGGTCCGCCACAGCACCCGCAAACGCATCGTCCACCCCGACCAGGGCGTCATCGAGCTCTACTGCAACAACATCCCCGCCGACGACGGCACCCAACGCCTGCTCTGGTTCTCCCCGATTCCCGAGAACAACTCGGCTCGACAACTCGTCGCACTCATCCCCGGCGCCACCGGCACCCTCACGCCCGGCACGGTCCGGCCGTGAACGCCAACCACCAGATCGAACGCCACCGAGGCGCCCGCATCGCTCACTGGCCGTGCGATGGATTCTCCTCGGCGGCTGGGCGACTGGTGTGCGATGCGATGTTCGACCTCCAGGATCTCGCGAAGAATGCTTGATCGGCGACGGAGTCGATCGCAGCGGCGACCGTGTCCGAGCCCCTGGCCATCGCGAGCGAATCCCGTCGACTATTACTTGGAATGTCGCGGTCGCCTTCAGGGGGAGGGGCTCGAACCTGCACACGACGCGGTCGAATCGTATCGGTATCTGCTGGAGCAGGGCTTCCGGGCCGAGCGCATCATCGTCTCTGGTGATTCGGCCGGCGGCGGGCTCGCTTTCCGGCTCGCGCTGGCGACTCGGGAGCGCGGGCTGCCGATGCCTGGTGGCATCTCCGCGATCGCACCGTGGGCGGATCTGGACTCGACCGTGCGAGACGCCCACCCGAATCGGCATCGCGATTCGTATATTCCGGCCCGGGCTTTGGAGGTCATCGCACGCCGGGGCTTTGCTGCTGACGGAGAACTCGACCCTGCTTGGTCACCGGTCAACGGTGACTTCACCGGCCTGCCACCGGTCCTGATCCAGGTCGGCTCCACCGAATGCCTGCTGCCCGACTCGCAGATGCTGGCCCGCCGTTGCGCCGAAGCTCGGGTACCGACGCTGCTGCAGATCTGGGACCGTGCCTCCCATGTCCATCACATGGGCGCGGATCTGCTGTCGGATGCCCGCGCGGCGATCGATCACCTCGGGCAGTTCCACCAGCAGCTGATGACCGGCCAGATTTCATCGACCACACTGCCCGACGCCGGCTGAATTGGTCGAGCACCGCCGGCCCAGCTGCCGACCGCGCGCTCCACCACGCCAAAACCAGAGGTGAAGATCAGCGCGGGAACAGACGCGCCGCCCGGCCGGTGACGGAGGTGCACGCCCAGCCGGACACGGCGGCGCGCGCCGCTACCGAGAGCAGCAGCTCGGTGGTGATGTCGGCAACTCCGCCACACGCGGATTGTTCCGCATCACGGGTCCCGCCTAGAACATGCGCCTCGGCGACTGTCGCGTACAGCGAAATCCGTCGGCACACACGAACACGGGCACCACCCATCAGTGATGAATCGCGCGCAGTAGCTCTCTGCTCGTCTCGATGCACCGCTCGGTGGCCTGCGCGCACAAGCGGCAATGCTCATGCTCCTCGGCGTGGACGCGACACAGCTGGCGGCTGCGTTCACATGCCAGCAGACACGCCTCGAGCTGCGCACTGATCACACTGGTGTCCGAGCCCGAATGCCGGGTAAGGAGTCTGCGCGTGGCTGCTACCACATCCGCACAGTCCAGATCGGCGGCCACCGCCGAGATCAGTGGGCCCACATTCGGTTCCGACAGCATGCCCGCTGCACAGGCGGTGACGGCTTCCTCGCATTCCAGCAGAGTGTCCACACCGGCCGCGATCTGTGTACTGCCGAAGCCGCTGCTGATATTCAAGCTTTCGAAGAGTTCATGAGTACGAGACATACCGGCCTCCCATATGAGGAGTTGATTGGTGCTTCCTCCATTCTCCGCCGCAGACCGAGGTTCCGGAACACCGCACGCATTGTGGCCGGCGGTCAGTCGATGATGTCGGGTGAGGGCGCCGATAGTGCTCGACCTTGGCCAAATTTTCGCCGGAATGTGTCAGGCGAAGCCGGCCCTGACAAGAAACCGGCTGCCGCCCAAGGCAGCTCGGACTACGTTCCAGCAGCTCAGCACGACTTTTCGCGCCACTGGCCCTGATGGGCCTGATCGACTACCGGTACTCGCCTCGCCGGTAGTCGGGCAGCCTGACCCAGACCTCGACAGCTGATCGTCCCGGTACTAACGGCGCAGAAAGCAACGAAGTTCGTGTAGTTGCTGGTCAGCGTCGTCGTTCCACTCCGAAGACCGGTGAGGTTTCGCATGGCCTGCGGCGGCGGTTTGAAGTAGCGGCGCAGGTTTTCCGGCCTGCGGTGACGGGATTGGCCATGAGGTCGAGCAGGCTGGCCTCGGATCACCCAGGTATGTGAGGCCGGAGTGCCAGTTCGTGCAGGTTCCGGTCCCGGTCGATCCGCTTCATCCGGTCGGTAAAGTCGGCGAATTCTTCTCAGGCTTCGCATTTCACGCACCCCCTGGCCGAAAACCGAAGGGCCGGCTAGGCGTTATGTCCGTTCCTGACCCGCGTCGTGGAATTGGTACCCGCCCAAAAGGACTGAAGTCATGCGCGGCCTCGAGTGCATTGATAGTGTGGCCTCCGCACTATGGAAGCTCGGGGGGCGATGCGCCGATTCCCCCCGGCTCGCTGGAGATTCGGATACCCGAAGCCGAGCGTTTCCGTAGGCGTTCCGATCGACGATTCGCTTGAGGGGAGCTTTCGTTGCCCGATTCACAACTCACTCTGTCTGTGGTGATCCCAGCCTTGAACGAGGCAGGTGATATCGAGCGTTGCCTGGCGAGGCTGGCAGGCCAGGACGCCATTGACGAGATCATCGTCGTCGACAATGGCAGCGACGACGGCACCCCTGAGATCGTGCGGGCCTTCGCGGCGATGCACCCCAAGGTGCAGGTGATCCACGAACCGACACGCGGCGTCAGCCATGCCCGCAATGCCGGATTCGACAAGGCGCGAGGCGATTTCATCGCACGCACCGACGCCGACACACTGGTCCCGCCCGAATGGGGGCAGACCATCCGGGCGTTTCTCACCGCGAACCCGGAGACGGCGGCGGTGACCGGAATCTGCACCTATCACGACTCACCGATCGGATTTCTGCTGGAATTCGGTGTGTACCTGCAGGATCGACGCGGCGTCCTGGGTGGGCAGGTCGGCAACCTGTACGGGCCGAACATGGCCATCCGGCGTACAGCGTGGCTGGAAGTCCGCGAGGACACTCAGGTCCGGGCCGATGTTGCCGAGGATCTGGATCTGGCACTGTGTCTGACCAAGCGGGGCCTGCGGATCGACCAGCTCAAGGGGATGCACGCGCTGACCTCATCGCGTCGCCGCCGCACCAGTCCTCGCGAGTGGTGGAAGTTCCAACTCATGGGTTTGCGCACCATCAGCCACCATGGCTACCGGGTACTTCCGGTCCATCGTATGGTGATCGCCGGTGCCTGGGCCGCACATACTGTCCAGTGGCCCGTCTACCGGTTCTGGGATTTCGGCCGCAAGCGCTTCGCGCTCCGGCCCGGCGCCGCCCGCATCTCCGCCGTCGGCGCCTGACAACCGCCCCCGCCTGGGCTTCCGGGTCGAGCTATCGCTCGCGCCGTGACTTCGGCTACGCGACAGCGCGCCACATCCAGAAGGCTACGGGCGGTGGGTCAAGGCGGTCGGGGTGGCAGGAACTGCGCGCCGCTCGGCAGGTTCGCGCCGCTCAGGGATGGTTGCGCCGGGTCGGGCAGCCGATGGACCTGGTGGTGAGGACGCGATGCGGCGCCGTCTCGCCGAACTGCGGATGCTCCACGAACAGATCTGTCGGTTGCGTCATCTGGCCAGGATCCATGGCCCGACACAGAATCTGAAGTCGCCAGGTCCGCCGGACCTGGCGGCCGTGGCGAGCCGATACAGCTCATACGTCACAATCAGCTGCCACGGACGCACGGTCCACGCACTCGTGTTGCCGGTGTGTTGGGACGTTCTGCAGATACGAGCCGGTGACCTCGTCGTGGTGACCACCGAACATGGCCACCGCCCGCCCGGTGACGAAGATCGTCACGCCCTACAAGACTTCGTCGATAGCTTCCACCGATTTGCCGCGCCCCCGCGAACATTCGCCCTCCAATAGACCTCCCAGAGGCCGGTCCCCGAATCCGGAACACGAAGAAAGCCCTGGGTCCAGCATCCGAACGTCCGCCTCTGGCTTCCTGGCGGCGCGGGCCGAAGCGGCCAGCCTGCGGTTGGCCTAACGCGCGGGGCACCGTCGACCAGTGAAATGATCTGTGTATGAACGAGTTCGGTGGTTCGTTGGGTCAGAACGGTGTCATTCATGGCACCCCCGAGAACGAATACGGTTGGGCTGAATCCGAATACAAGATAAGGATGGTTCGGATACCGGACGATGCCCGGCTGTTCTTCGCTCCTCTCGGGTGATCCACAGCTTCCTGCGACCACTGCAGCGAATATCCGCTCTTGCCGCGTGGCGCGCGGTTCGAATCGGCCAGGCGGTCGGCCCCGAAGGCCAACGGGCCGACCGTTTTTGATCTCCGCTCCGGCGCCACTGACCAGACCGGCCGGTCCACGGCACGCCGGGAGTACTCGCTCATGCCGAGGTGCGGTTGTTCTGCCAATGCCAGGGCGCGCCCGCCGCGTCGGGTTCGCGTGTAAGGGCCGGTGGTCGGTCTGCGTTGAATCTGTTCAGTCCCGTGGGGTCAGCAGGACCAGCGGAATTTCGCGAGTGGTGCGCTGCTGATAGGCGGCGTAGCCGTCATATCTCGCGATCACTTTCGGCCATAGCTCGGCCCGTTCCTCCGCAGTCGCCATCCGGGCGTTCATTCGTCGACGGGGGCCGCTGCGGAACGACACGTCGACCTCGGGCCGGTCTCGCAGATTCAGATACCACGCCGGGTGGACCGGACCGCCACCGCGGGACGCCACTACGACGATCGTGTCGCCATCGACCAGCGGGGCGGTAAGCATCACCGTGTGCGATCGTCCCGACTTCCGTCCGACCGTGGTCAGTTCCAGCGACGGCATGCCGCTGAAGGAGTTGCCCAACTTCCCGCCGCTCGCCCGGAGCAGGCCGCGGTGCGCGATGTTCATTGCCTTCAAGGCCAGGTTTGGTGGCAAGGGGGTCTCCTGTGTCGAGGTTCGGCCGGTCGGAGAGCTCGGCGAGTGAGAATCGAGTACTTGCAGGCGGTCGCCGAGCACACGGCACAAGGCAACCAGGCTGGCCCAGCCGCAGTATTGGATAAACGCGACAGCCTGGACTCGGACGCTTCAGCCGCGGTCGGCCGGACCAGGAGGAGCGAAGCACAGACGATTGGCGAACACACTCTCGAGCCGCATGGCGGGGCTACGTGGTCGTTTTGTTGAGGCGCTGCGCGCACCGCTCGGGGGTTGGTTCGTGCGCCAGTCGACCATAGGTCTCCTGCCGCGCCTGCTGGCGAGCATGGGCAACCCGCTCCACCACCGTGACCGGCCCGGGCCGGATCACCCGAGCCGAGATCAGGTACTCACACGCCGGCCGGAACAGCAGCGTGGGCGAATCATGCTCCATTGCCCGCGCCAGCAAGAACTCGTCCAGCTCCTTGAACTCCATCGCCCCAGCCGACCGCCAGCCCAGGTACTGCGCCACCAGCCGCAGATGCTCGGTACGCGTTTGCGCCCGCTTGCCGTACGAACGGAGTTGGGCAGCATCAACTTTCAGTTGCTCGGCCCGCCTGGCCACCACCACCGCCGGTGCCGAGGCGACTTTGTCCGGCACGAATCCCAGCCACGGTAGGGTGCACAGCGCGACTGCTACACCCAGACGGTCTGCCGCGCCACGCCCTCGGCCGGGATCAACGAACGCGACGGCCAGTGGGTCGAGGGCGAGGACGTTCCGGAACTGTTGTGCCGCACAGGTGTCGCGGGCTGGTCTCCGACCGTGCTGGAACCGACGCGGGCGGAGGTCACCTGTGCCCGTTGTCTGCGCAGGTTGGCGGCCCCACCAGCTCAGCGCAGCAGCTTCCGCTGTTCGGAGACGAGTCCCGGGATCGATAGGCGTCCTGGAGTTCAAACGCCAGCGGTTGCTCCTGGAGCGGATTCATCATTCCGGGGAGTGTCGGGGGTGCTGCGTATCCTTGCCGAGCAAGGCGTAGGCGGTTACGGCGCCGAGCAGGGCACACTGGCCATGCAGGTCAATCATGACGACGGTCGATCGTGAATGTCGTCTACAGTGCCGTGCAGGCGGACCTGCGGTGCGAAGGAGTTCGAGTAGATGACCGGCCCGAACGCAGAGATTCCCATCTCGGCGGTGGACACCGCGATCCTCGGCATCAACGCCACAGGCCAGCCCTATGTGGTAACCCTCGCCGGGTTGCTGGGCCCGGGCGGTTTCGTCAACGCCGCCGGCCACCCCGACATCGAACGCCTGACCGCGTTCCTGACACCGCGCGTGGAACGGGAACCCGACCTACAGCACTGTCCGCAACGCCGCGACGGCCGCTGGTGGTGGGTGCGCATGCCCGTCGACATATCGGCACACATCACTGTCGAATCCGCAGCGGGCCCCGGCGGCTTCGAGGCTCTGTGCGGGCGCACGGTCATGAAACCACTTCCACTCGATCGTCCGCTGTGGCACATCACCGTTGCCCCCGCTGCCCGCCCCGGGCAGTGCGGCATCGTCGTGCGACTGCATCACGCGGTGGTCGACGGCACCCGGGCCACCGCCCTGCTCGAGCGGCTTTTCGGCCCAGACCAGGAGCCGGGCGCGACAACAGTAGCCCAGACCGGCGCGGCCCGCCCGGACTCGAGAGGCCCGACGCTCCCCTCACGCGTGCGTCACGGCCTGCACATGTTCCTCCGGCGAACCGTCCGCTCACCGGTGCTGCTCGGCACGGTCGGCGACACACGGGACGTCGCCGCGGCAAGCGTGGACCTGGCCGAACTCGAAACGGCCGCGCGAGCGTCTGGCGCCACGGTCAACGACGCCTACCTCGTCGCCGTCGGACAGGGACTACGCGCGGTGCTGATGGACGCCGGCGAACCGATCCCGGAAACGCTGACGGTCTCGGTGCCAGTACAAGTCGACTCCCGCGGGGCGGCGCACAATGCGGTCGGAGTCATGCTCGTCGCGGTGCCTCTCACCGAATCGGTGGCAGCGCTGCGGACGGTCGCGCGCCGGACGTCGGAGGCGAAACCGCTCGCCCGGGCCTCGGGGACCACGATCGGCTCGCCTCGGCTGGTGCGACTGTTCAACGTATTCACTCGCCACCAGCGCGTCATCGCAACGGTCGCGTCCAACGTCCATGGACCACGACAGCCCCTCACCGTCGACGGCGCCCCACTGACGGAAATGTGGGCACTCGGCCCACTCGCCGGGAACGTCCGGGTCGGCTTCACCGCCGTGTCGTACGCCGGTCGACTGTCGGTCGGCATCGAGTCCGACGCCGACCACCTGCCTCCCGCCTCTCGCATCGCTGACTCCGTCGGCCGGGCACTGCAGTCGATCATCGACACCTGACTCATCAGACGACACAAAGACGCGATAGTCGAACATGCCCGTGTTGCGGGTCCCCTACCGCAAGCGTTAAGTGGCCGCGTACCGCGCTGACTGAACCGGCCAGCGTGGGCGGCGGAAGATCAACCGGCCGTGCCCATCTGACGTCGGCCGAACGTCCGCTACTGCCGATTACACGATGCACAGCGCGCCCGATGGACAAGGGTCAAGCTGGTCTCGGGTCATTAACCGAACCGGCCAGCGCAGGGTGCCGGCGGTCGGAACCTGGTGCGGTGCAGAACGTCCGCTGCTGCCGATTCCAGTGCGCGTCTTCGACACGACCGCAGTAAGCTCGGCAACCGGTGATGGTGCGCAGTTCGGTGTGCGACGGAGGTACCGGGTTCAGATCTCGTGGCGTCACGACACTGTGTAGACCCAGGAACCGTTACATCCCCGGTCCCGGTCCCAATCGGATTCGTAGCGCCAGGTACCAGACGGAGCTTGGATGCTCCAGTCGCCGTCGGCGGTTGCGATGGCCTTGCCGTCGTCGAGTGTCAGGATGGTGGTGACGTTCGGGCCGATCTTCCAGCTTGCTCCTTGGAACAGAAGATTTTGCACGACGACCGTCACACCGTCCGACGTCTCGTTCTCGATCACCAGGCATGCGTTCTGAACCGGGCCAGTAGCGTGGGCTGGTGCGGCCGCGAGCAGGAGACCAACGATCGCGGCGCCAGCGAGTCCGGCGCGGGCGGTGAATGAGATTTTCATGGAGGTCCCCTCGGCTGCACTCTTCAGGAGTTGAATTCCATTGGAGTAGAAGATGTTCGGCACCTGACGAATGGAACCGTAGCTTCCTTGCGACTGTCTTATGAAAAGCTTTGTGCCTATGAACTTTTCGGTCCCCGTTCCTGATTCGCGGAACGGAGACGACAGACGTGGCACTCAACCGATCGGTACCGGGTCGGCCTGTTAGCGTTCGCGCTGCTGAAGTTCGAGCAGGCGGCTGCCTTCCACATCGCCGGGTCGATTGGCCACGGCGCGAACCGAACTGCTTCCATCAACTGCCTGGCTGCAGCCAAGGCTGCTCGCTGCGATCCAGAGTCGAGCGAATATCCGCTTCTGCCACATACCGCGCTGACCGAACCGGCCAGCGCGAGGCATCGGAAGATCAACGGGCAGAGCGTAGTACGACCGCCGGCGGTGCGCGCTGATGCCGCGACCCGCGCGGTTCGATGCGGCCACGGCCACCGCCGGCGACCGCACTGAACTGCCGATGAGTACATCCACTCGATGCAGGCCTGATGTCCGGTCATGCCGCACCCGCGTTGAGCTGACCGGCTGGCGCGGAGTCAGCAGGGCGATCCAGCGACGAGCATGCATTGCTGCGTTCGAACGCCGAGTCGGCGGCGAGGCTACGGTTGTGAGAATCACTGCGGTGTAAGCACTCCCGGTGCTGGAGATGGTTGCGGCGGAGCCGATCGAGAGTGATCATTGCAAGGGGATCGTGGACGCGGTTCCGCGAATGTGGCAGCCGAACCGGTTGCCCTGGGGGGAGACGAAATGATCACCGGCGTTGTGCTCGTAGTGATTGCGGCCGCACTTGTGGCATTGACGTGGCGGGCTGTATCCGCCGCCAAAAGCCGACAGCCACAACAGCTCAACCGCGAAGATGGCGCTGCCACCACTGCGCACACCTGGGTGTGGAGCTGGATTCGCTGATCGGGCCGCCAGTCCGAGGTCGTATCTTCCCGCCCAGACGCCCGCGGTTCGGCGTTGCAAGGGTATTGGCAGGTTCAGGGCTTTGTTGTCCAGGTCGTCGATGATGAGATGGTCGTGAGTGGCGGGTACCGAGGTGTCGGGTATACGGGCCACGGTGTCGAAGACATACATCTCCTCCCATGATGGCCACTGGTTGCCCGACAGGTCGCATTGCGCATCGAACAGTGCATCGACCGCTGCCAGCATGGCTGACTCGTCGATCGTTTCGACATCGATCACCTGGGCGCGCGTGTATAGGGAAATGGTTCTGCTCCTGGTGGCTTCAGATACCAATGTCCTTCTGCCAGCGGTTCCTGCGCGATCAACGAGAGTCCCTCCGTGTGGAAGCGTACGCACTTGATGAGCCCGAACTCCTGGGGTTCGATCAAGTCGCGGGTGAGCTCGACGATCGCTGATACCGCGTGTTCGACCCCTGCGCGCTCGCACTGGGTTGTTGTTGTGCCGCAACGTAAATCCCACTCGAGGTCTAGTCTCAGCTTGTAGGAATGGCCCGAGTTGTAGATGACATGTCCGGAATGCTGATCGTGCACAGTGCGTGATGGTGTATGACTCGGCCCGTTCAGAGCAACCGGCGGTTTCGGTAATGGCACGGTTGGCATTGCGCGCTATTGCCGATTGCAGGATGGGTTTGGACCGACGGCCACGTTCAGACCGGGTGCAGGGCGACGCATTCCGTACAGCGGTCCCGTCAATCAGGGATCGGGTCCGGCCACTGGAATCCGTGCGGGAGCACCTGTACATCCGTCCCGCACTCCGGCCGGCTGGCTCCTACCGCCACCGTGTGAGCGACAGGCGGCCCGTCGCTGACAAACGTGATGTTCCGGTAGTTCGCGTTGTCGATCGGACGGGTCGGATCGGCTGCTACCAGCCGAACGTTCCCGTGGAACCACGTCTCATAGTCCACAACGAGACCATAGCGCTCCGATAAGGGGCGGCTGGGCCCAAGCGCGTCGGCTGCTGCGTCGAACATCCGCTACTGCCGCATCCCGCGCTGACTGAACCGGCTACAACGGGCGGGCGAAGGTCAACCGGCCGCGCCGATCCGAGGCCGAGCCGAACGCACCGTCGCTCCCTCGACAATTCGTCTTCTTCGGTATCTGGTCGGCGAACTGGCCTGCGGCGCGCCGCAGCCGGTGAACGTCACCGCCGCCCAGCGCTACGCCACCGACGGGACCACCGGCCTTTTCGAGGGCACCACGCCCAGAGCCGACTCTATGGAAGCCGCTCCCGGCGTCCAGGCGCTCGCGGCGCATGAAGAAGCCACTATGACGCGCATGCGAAGGCGCAGGGACATGTTGAAGTATGGGCTTTTCAATTTGTACGCGCGGGGCCTCACTACGCGGTTACCGTCGGAGCGGCACTCAGGTGCCGGCTAACGACTACTCCAACGGGAAAGTACAGATGAGGCAAATGAGTTGGGCCGCCGTCACGGTGGCCATGCTGGCGATACCGGTCGTCGCGGCGGCATCGGCGTCGGCCACGGTCGACAATGTGAATCTGACACAGGTCGACACCGGCATCGGCGGATGTGAAGGGGCAGGCAATACCTGCACGATATTGGTGACCACCAGCGGCGCGGACGCCCTGGCACCGGTCACGGTCACCTTGGACGGGCAGAACGTCGGCACCTTCACCCCGCAAGCCGGATCCACGGCCGGCACCGGGATCATCCAGTACGTCTATCGCTCGAAGCTTCCCGAAGGCGTCTATAGCCTCACCGCCACGCAGGGCTCGTCGACCAAGTCCATGACGGTGCAGAACTGCGGCAGCCAGCCGACCGGCAGCTCCAGCGCCTCGGCCCAGTGCACCGGAAACGATATTCTCGGCGCTCTGATGATGCCGCTGATCATCCTCACCGGCTCCGGGCACACGCAGCTCTGACCGACCAGTTGGGACAGTGGGTCGGTGGACGGTACGGAGTGCAGTGGTCGACGGCCCCCCCCAGGCACACAAAGTGAATCGAACGCCGTTACGCGGCAATGGTTTTTGGCCTATCGGCGAGGTCGATCTTCTTCATCGACTCCAGTGCGCACGCAAATGGCACGAAAACGGCCGGTCATCGCAACACCTGCGATGACCGGCCGCGTCCTGTGGTTCTAGCTGGATCGAACCATCGATCATGTGACGGAGGTCGGATCTGGCCTTTTGCTCCACTTTCGGTGCCTCTGAGTCAGGAAACTGCTTGAAACCACTCGAGAATGGAGCAACAGGCCAGTCCGCCGCCATAGGCCGGCTGCCAGGCAGCTCCCGAACGCGCCGTCATGCCGCGTGGCGAGCGGTTCGAACCGGCCAGCGCGGTCCTGTGGAAGATCAACGGCCCGAGACAACTCGGGCCGTTCCTGTGTCCGCACATGCCGAATGCCGAGCGATCGTGGGCTCAGCGAGACTTGAACTCCGGCGGGATGTCGATCTCACACCGGCCGACGACTTGCGGTCGAGTGTTTGACCGGTTTCCGGTACCACCGATAGGAGATGTGTTGCTCTCGGACTATCAGCAACGGCTGCGCGATCACTTCCTGGCCGCGCCCGTCGAGCCGACCCCGGCGCCCTGGAAACCGTTGTCCGCCGGTAGGATTCCGGTCGGCGGGCTGTTGGGCATCGGCTTCGCGGTCCGTCCCGACAATGGACATGATCTGGTGATGGTGGTGTCCTCCAACGGTCATGGACTCTTCGACGCAGTCACCGGAGAGAAAATCGCCCGAGACTACGATCCCGACACCAGCACGCCCGATTGCTCCCCGGACCTGACCTGCCCCGGGCTCGGACCGATCGCGGGCACCCCGGTGCACATCGCGGGTCTCTTCGGCGGCGGCCTCCACCACACCACCCTCGACGGTTGGTGTTTGGATATCGTCTCTCCCGATTGGCCCAATGACCGCGTCCTTCTCTCCGCTGACGGCGGCATCTACAAGGACCCACCCGGCCGGGGCTGGTGGCATATCTTCCACTCCAACTACTCCACCTTCCGCGCCGCCGGATTCTCCAGCTCCGGGTTCACCCTGGCGGTCGCTACCAGTAGCGACCTCACCATCTGGCACCGGTCAAGCCTCGATATCCGTACTTGAGAATGGGTTTCACCGCTCGAGAACATTCACGAACGGGACACAGCGGTCAGAGTCGGCACCGGTTCTGAAGCTAGGGGAGTCGAGCGTGTCGCGAATGAGCGATGTGCGTGTCACCGCACCTGCGGTAGTGCCCGTTCGCAAACTCCGCCCCGGTCAGATCGCAAGCAGCGTGGGGAGGCATCACCACCGACGACTTCGAGCTTGACTATCCTGACCCGGAATCCGGCGCGACCATCGCGTTCTTCAGCGCCCGCTCCGGGGGATCCGGGCGTCGGATCAGTCGCCGACAGGAGCTATCTGGCCGGATGCCGTCGACCGACGCCGGCAACCCTCCGCCCCATGTCCGCTCCAGCGTCACCCCTGGCTGGTCCTCGATCAGCGCGAGGGACTGCAACACGGCGCCGATCACCTGGCCGGTGCCGTTCTCTGGTGCATCTGGACGTCGATTACGTACCCCGGCATCACGAGCGGCTGCACCGTGATGGGGGCACGGAGGGACGGTGGGCAAGAGAATCTCTGCGCCGCTGACTGCGATCGTGTGTTCGGTTCGACGAGCACCGGATATCGTCGTCCCACGAGCAGGGAGGGACGACACCGCATGACCGATGTAGCGGGTGACCGTTCGACTAGGATCAAGCGTTTCCTCGCCGTGTGGATCATGTTGGGCGTGCTCGGGTCGCTGCCGGCGGGGTTTGCGTCATTGATCGTGTGGATGGCGCTGGATCAGCCTACGCATTGCGGTTACCAGGCGCCCTGCTCGGCGAACGCTATTCTGTCGCACGGTCGTGCGTCATTGGGCTGGGTGTGGGGCTTGTGGTTCGGTGCGGGCGTGATCGCCTGGCTGATCGGTCAGCGTGCCGCTGCGAAGAATAGCCGCTTCGGTTCGGCGCCGGCCTTGATAGGTGGCGCGCTGGTATTCGGAATCGGATTGTTCGCCGCCGGATGGACGCTTGTACATGGCATAGACGCCACACACGGACCTTGACCAGTGCGGGCGCGGTCATAGACCGATGACTCCGAGCATCTGCCGCGGAGCGCGCTGACCGGATCAGTCAGAGCGAGCTCTCGAAAGATTGACTGGCCGAGAACATCCGGGCCGTGACGAAGGTCCTTGCGCGACCCGCGCGTTCGAAGCGGTCGAACCGACGCCAGGCCGGGCGGGGAGACCGCCCGCGGCGGGTGTGCTTTCGTTGCTTCGGCTGGACCTCGGCCATGACGATCGTCGATTGAGATTGCTGAGACGTGTATACGCTGCATGTCCCGACTCCGTTGGGCCTCGATCCTTGCGCCCTGCCGGGGTGAAGGCGGGCACTGATGGGTGAGGTGCACGGTCGCCGTCCTGACCCCATCGGTCGTCCCACCCAGAACGATCACGTGGGTGGTCTCGGCGCCCCGCCGGTGAGTACCAAGGACGCCCGCTGTCGTTCTTGCCGCATCCCGCGGCTGCCAAGCACCCGACGGCGATCACCACCAAGCCGAGCCTGCGCACCGCGATCAGATCGAATCTAGATCAGCAACAACGAATCCCGGTAGCTCAGCTGTCACCTTCGCCGGACTGCGCGACGTGCGTGATGCCGCTGAACGTCCTGGAGAACTGCATTGCCTGCAATCTCGCTGAACATGCCACGGTCGGCATCAGTTCGACCGACCCGCATCAGATATCCGGCCGCCTGCATCGGTTTCGCCGAGTCAGCATGGGATGTTCGGCCGGAGATGCGGGTGCTCCACTCAACCCATTCCGGATTTGAAACCAACTGGTTACTGTCGGGAGCATGGGTGACTGGCGGAACGACCGGATCGGCACTGCCGTGCGTGGGGCGAATCCGACGGTGATGCGCCGGCTGACCGCTGGGTTCGCCGTCATCGGCGACACCCAGTTTCTGCCGGGGTACTCACTGCTGCTGACCGATGAGCCTGGGGTACAGCGCCTTTCCGAGCTGCCGCGACCGCGCCGGGCAGCGTTTCTCGCCGATATGGATCGACTGGGAGAGGCGGTCGAGCGGGCCTGTGCGCAACTGGATTCGGGCTTCCGGCGGGTGAATCTGGAGATACTGGGCAATACGGACCCGTTCCTGCACGTTCATGTGTGGCCGCGATTTGATTGGGAGCCAACCGATCTGGTGACCGGCCCGGTGTGGCTCTACCCGCGCGATCGGTGGACGGATGAGCGCTACGCGCTCGGTACGAGACATGACGAGATCCGGCAAGCGATCACCAATGCGCTGGATGCACTGCTGGCCTGAGATGGCTCGACCTTGGTCGAAATACGATACGCTGCAACAGAACTCATTGCACGCATCCCTAGCCTGGTCGGCAGTGGCTGCGGACTGCCGCGCTCGGTGCGACGGCGGTGATCGACACCGTAGCGCGCACAGTCACCTCCACCGTGCGCGTGCGGTGACCGCCCCGGTCTCGGGGCAAAAATCCAATCTCGGTGGCTGTGGATTCGTTCAGCCGCAACGCCTTTGTCATGGACACGGGCGCGGTGTCGGTGATCGCGACAGTGTCCTGACTGGGCCGCCTGACTTGCTCTCCCGCCTCGTTCTGGCCACGGTCAGCCCTTGCACCGAGGGTCTCCACGAGCGCGAGCCGGTTGTCGAAAGATCGAATGATGTAGTGATGTCGGTGAACTCGTTCTCCAATGCGAAGATGCCACCACCCCTGCGGAGTTGCGAGCCGCAGCTACCTCCGTCGTGGGCACGGCCAGGGTAGCGGAGCCGACGTTGGAGTCGCTGTCCGGACAACCAGGGATTCTGCTGTATCCGCTTGCGGCCTACCCGCTCGATCAGCGGTCGAACCATGCGAATGAGGTTGGTAGCCAGCGACTTCGACGTGCCGACATCGACCGGGCGGATCCGAATGACCGGTGGTTCTGTGGTGGCTCATTGAATCCGGATGTTGCTCGTCATGGTGATGCCGGTCGAGCTTCGGCGCATCCCGCGGTGGCCGGTACCACCAGGTCGGCATCCGACCGCGCGAAAGTGCTTCCTACTGTCGATCGACCGAATCGGCTGGGGCCAGTTTTTCCTGGGCACTCAGCCGGTTGGGGCGGAGTAAAATTCTCGGCGGGGTGGCTTCTGCAAAGGAGTACCGACAATGACCAGGTTCGTTCAGACGATCGAGTTCAAGACCACTCACATCGATGAGTTCAATGAGAAGCTCGACGCCTGGCTCGCCGCGACGGCGGGCAAACGCACAGCTCTCCGCGGTATGGAGGCCAAGGATCGCGACCATCCGGACACGTATCTGCAGATGGTCGAATTCTCCTCCTACGACGAGGCGATGCAGAATTCCGATCTTCCCGAGACGACGCGGTTCGCCGAGGAACTGGCCGCGCTGTGTGACGGCCCGGCCGTCTTCCACAATCTCGATCTGCTGCGCGAGGACGACATGTCCGACGGCCAGGCGCGGAACCTGGTCGTGAAAAGCCTCGACAACCCCGACGAATCACGGCCCTTCGAATCCGGAACCGGCCGGATGGACCTGGTCGAGACACCGCACGGTCCCGTCGGCCGCGCCGTGTTCGAACCGGGCTGGCGCTGGTCACAACACGTCAAGCCGATCGCCGGAACCGACAGCTGCCAGGCCATGCACGTGGGCTACTGTGTGTCCGGCCGACTGCGGATCCAGATGGACGACGGTACCGAAAACGAAATCGGCCCCGGCGATTTCCTGTTCTGCCCACCCGGCCACGACGCGTGGGTCGTCGGCAACGAGGCGTGCGTGATGATCGACTGGGCCGGCGCGGCCCGGTACGCGAAACGAGGCTGACCCCGAACCAACCCCGCCAACGGGCCGAAGTGGTCGTCGAGTTCGGCGACGCGCGGGAGCCGGCGCGCCGGATTTCGGCCCGACGGCGGCGGACCATCGGCTCGCCACGCAGGTCATCAACCGCAACTCGAGCGTGTCGCCAAAGGATCTGAAGCGGCCGCGCGACGAGCTGCTTCCACGAAAAGGCATGGCTACCGGCAAGAAAGGTGACTTCGACACATTCGCCGCCGGTTTGCCGGTAGCGGCTCTTGAACCAGTGTGCTGGACAGGTCAATGTCCACTCTCATGCTTCCCTGCTAGAC
>NZ_BAGC01000111.1 GCF_000308655.1 Nocardia niigatensis NBRC 100131
CAAGTCAATCAAATCGATACCTGCCCAACGCGATTCAGCACCGAATAGTCTCTATGCGCTTCTATTGGCCGAATCCAATCACGTCCCAAGCTCTCACAGCCGCCGGCTGGTCCCCGCGCCGCCGAGTAGACATCACCGAATGGATCGACCGCCTGGAAGCCGAGGGCTTCCACGTCTCCCGCCCCGCGGCATCAACCCTGGAATCCTTCGGCAACCTCGCCCTCCGCCCCCCAGACCTCGCCGGCGCCCTGTGGCCCTCCGACCCCATCTTCTTCGACCCCATCGACGTAGCCAACGGCATGTACGACCGCTACGCCGACTTCGAATCAGCCCTCGGCCACCGCATGACCCCCCTGGCCGCCAACGCCACCGGCACCACCTTCCTCCTGATGCTCGACAACGGCACCGTCGTCTCCGACGGCATCCACGCCCTCCACCTCCTGGCGCCCACCTTCCCCCAAGCCCTAGACCTCATCCTCCGCCGCCACCGCACCCCCGACCCGATCCTCACCTACCACCGTGGCCGCCCGATCCCCCCATCCCGCCAAACCCGAGCATCCTAGGTCGGCACAAGCGCAGTTGTAGCGCGTCAGCTGAAGGTGCCGCACGGCCCTCTGCGGCTTCGATCGGATGACAACTGCCTATGCCAACGTCTCGGATCTCACTGTGCCGCCAGGTAATGCGACATCAGAGACCTTCCAATGGAGTGAGCGTGACGGCCAAGGGGCAGATGTGCGGCTTGATCGGTGTCGGTCAGCCGTGGTGGCGGGTGCGGTGGGCCCGTCACCAACGTCGATGTCGCCCAGCGCGAGGCTATCTATGCCCGGCACCGTAATCCGGCAGGTTTATGCGGGGTCCTCGAAGAGACTGTCGACGGTGTTGGCTGTGATGGATTTGTCCAGCCAGTCGAGGAGTCGCTCGGGTTCTGTGCAGGACGTGATGCGCTCACGGGCCGCGGCGGTGATGGTGATTCCGTTTCGCTCCAGTGTGTGAATGACGGCTACGGCAAGCCCCTCCGCACGTCCTTCGGCACGTCCCTCAGTCCGGGCCTGGGCGCGCAGGCGCTGGGAGGTTTCGGAGCGGAAAGAGGAGAGGTCCACGGTCATCAACTGCCTCCAGAGTCGTCCGGCCGGGCTTTTGCCCAACCCGAGTTCAGTGAGTTCGGCGAAGATCAGTGCGTCGTCCTCGTCGACTTTCTGCAGTGCGGTGGCCAGCGTTTTCAGCATGTCAACGATGCCGGGGTCGTTGGCATGGGTGATCGCGGAGAGGGTGGCCAGCGGAATGCTGCTGACCGCCTCCTGTAGATCGGTCACCGGCCGCACGTTGTGCGGGCCCAGGACCAGGGGTCGGACGTCGAGGCTGGCCCACTGGCGTGGGCCGATATGTTGTGGACCGGCGGCCCACGCCGCGGTCGCGGCGTCCTGGCATACGACGAGCAAGACCGGGTGCAGGTCGTACTTCGCGATTGGCATTGGGCTCGGCGGGTTGGAGACCGGGTGCCCCGGGAAAGCTTGGGAACGTCCTCTCGCGCTCGTTCCGCGCGTCGAGCGCCCGCCGGCGGGATTTCAGTTCGGTCGCCCGCAGCACTTCTTGTACTTGCGGCCGGAACCGCACCAGCAGGGATCATTTCGGCCGGGAGGCCAGGGTGCGGCGTGGTGGGTATCGACCAACTGCGTCGCGAAGGCGGCCCGGGTGGCAGGCAGTTCGGGGTCCAGGTCGGTTCGGGTCGCGTATTCGGCGAGCTCATCCACTGTCGCGGTGACCACGCGCGGTGACAGTCCCGGTTCGAGTCCGCGCAGCGCGTGTTCCACCGCGGCGCGGTAGGCGTCGAAGCTTTCGTGCATGGCCGGCCATCGTCGAATAGCTTGTGCGAATTCGTTTTCGGGGAAGAACAGGACGGTGGTGCGTACAGGTTGTGGCGGGTGCTCGGACCGCGTCAGGTCGGTGATCAAACGCTCGCGATCCCGGTCCACTCCCAGATCGATCTCATCCTCCGGCAGTCCGAGCAGCTCACGGACGCGGGCACGACCCGCGGCCAGCCTGAAGCGCGCCATCGAGTCCTGAGGGTCGTTGCCCGCCACGGACATTCGCACCCGTTCGAGCCCCGATTCGAACCAGCGCAGCGACTCCTCCCAATCCTCGTGATCCGCGAAGGCCTCGCCCGCGACCTCGTACACCTGGTAGTCATCGGATCCCTCGGTGAACACCACGTCGAGCAGGTTCCGGGCCTCCTCTTCGGCACCGTGCTCGAGCAGGAACGTCGCGTACCAGACCCGCGCGTCGGCGGTGACCGAACCGCCATCGGCGATGGCGTCCAGATATCGCCGCCGGGCTTTGTCGTATTCACCGGCCATCGCCCAATGCGAGGCGGCCTCCGTAAGATTCTGTGCTCGCTCCGACGGTTCACCGGCCGCGGCTTCCCGCTCGAAGTCCTGGGCGATCTCCTCGGGAGGCCGCTGAAAGCCCGCGAATTCCGCCGTGACCGCCGCCAATTCCGCACTCAACCGTGCATTCTCGGCTTCCAGCCGCTCCTTCTTCCGCCGCAGAGCGGCGAGCTGACCGTCGTCGGTCGGTTCGGCGGGCATTCTTCTCCTCTGTCGATCGCGGCGGCTTCGGCTTCCGCCACCAATCGGGGAAGCATAGTGACCGGGGTCGGGTAGCAGTCTCGCCAGCGTGGTGTCCCGAGGCTCGGGATTGCGGCGGGTCAGTCGTGTATGAATCCGATCCAGAGGTAGTCGCGGGCTCGGGTCAGCGCGACCATGCGTTGTCTCGCGGCCAGATCCGCACGGTCGCGTTCGGCTGTCCGCAGTGCGAACTCGCCTGCGGATGCGATGGCCGCGCGTCGCCGGCAAATCCTTGCCGATCGGGAACAGGCGCGGCGCGTGATTCCGCGCCCGCGCACATAGAGGTCGACGCTCGCCCGAATCTGTTCTCCGCCTCGCTGTTCCATTAAGCCCGGGGCCAGGTCCGCGTAGTTGCCGTCTCATTCATCTCGCACAACAAGTGGGGTGACCATTCGTCGGACACCTACCGCAACAGTATCGACCGCGCGAACTCGGCTGCGTGTGAACTGAACTGGCGTCCGAATGTGGTGCGGTTCCGCCGTAAGAGGTTCATCCGCTCGAACACGTCGCTCAGGTGCCCGACCGCGGACGTGATGTCCACCGATTCGAGCGGGGTCCCGTCGGCGAGCCGCCAGCCTGTGGCGGTCAGGATGTCGGCGACCATGCGGTCGACGCCATCGGTTACACCGGCAGCGATTGCCACGAGATACAGCAGGGCTGGCTCGTCCCCGTACTTGCCGATCTGTTCACCGGTCTTCATTGCCAAGTGCCACCACAACGCAATCGGGTCATCGCGGAGTGCACGGCCTTTCGTCGTGGCCGACAGCTTGCCGCGGTATTTGCGCACCAGCCCCATCTGCTGCGCAGACGCTCGCAGCTGTGCCACGGGTGGCGTCAGGTCTTCGCGATTGCCCTTCCCGATCCAGTCCTCGTCCATGTTCAGCTCGCGGAAGATGGACGCCACGACGGCCGGTGGAAGATATCCGGCTCCGGTCAGGGCGATGCCGCTGGTTCCGAGATGCTCGATGAGGCAGCGATAGGGGCGTACCGCGGCGGAAGCGATTTCCTCGTCGATGTGTACCGGGATGCCGAGCTGTACACGATCGATCAGCTGTCGCAATTGATTTCGAGCTGGTGGCGGTGCGGTCCGCTGGAGTATGACGACGTCGCGCATCAGCTCAGGCAGATCGGCGTCGGTGCTGTCGATCGGCCCGGGCTCCCGGTCGGCGGGAATCTCCAGGTTGATGGCGGTGAGGCGCTCGTTGATCGTGTCGGGGTCGAAGGGGACCGGCGAGTAGTAGTTCTGATCGATGTCCTCGCCGTACATACTCCGGAACTCGGCCACCGCCCGACGATGCTCAGCATGTGCGGGATCAGTTGCCGCAATGATCAATTCGTATCCTCCGACACCGCCGCAGTCCTCCGGTGGACCTGGACGTCGGCCGTCCGTGCACACTGCGCGAGCCGCGCCGGGCTCGCGTGGTGACACGGCCTCCAACTCGATGAGGTGCTGCCAGTCGTCGCCGAAGTCGTAGAGGTAGTACAAGATATCGCCGATGTTGACCAGCACCTCATCCAAACGGACTTGCTCTTCGGGGATCCCCGGCTCACCCTCGTCGGCTTGGAACGCGCACAGGTAGTACTCCGTGCGTCGGTCGTAATACGTTGGTCCACTGCCGAACTGATGCAAGTGACTGTCGGTCCAGCCGAACGCGGCCTGGATGGCCGCATGCAGTTCGTCGAGGAACAGTTCGGACGAGAGCTCGAGCCGCCGCCACACGGGCGGTTCGGTATCCGCGAGATCGATGCGAACGCGATAGGTCATCGCCTGCTCCCGCCGCGGTCGGCGTCGAGAGGGCACCGGCACCTCTTCCGCCTCGCGGGGGCTCTCCACCAACTGCCCGATCAGCGTTTTCAGATCATCGGGATGCAGCTGCGCCAGCATTTGCTCGATGACGGGATCCATATCGCGCTGAGGCATAGGGAGCACGCTACCCGGCATCCGGCTGCCCGCTCACCCGTGGACGCTCACGGGGTCCGCCGCCCGGTTTGCGGACCCAATGCCAAGCCTGGCAATCGGCACATCGATCGAACGACAGATCGTAAGATCCTCGAAGGCCGAAGGCACGAGGTGACGGGTGGCCTTGGTGACGAGCGCCGACGCGTTACTGCGCCCACGCGGACGGTGTCGGGTTGCCAGATCCCTTGCGACCAATACGGCTTCCTCCCAGCCGAATACAACCAGCCTGGGGTGTGCGTTAGTGGTTTCGCTCGGGGTGTCCACGACGCGCTGTGGCCGATTGTTTTGTTCGGGATTGACTGTCGTAGCGTCGCTGTCCGAAGTTTCTCAGCCGTCTGGGTGAATTGTGTTCGCGCCCCTGATTTTTGGGGCATTCCGCCCACGAACGCTCCGATAACGCCTGCCTGCCTGGACCCGATGACCAGTTTGTCCTTCCGTTTGGATGGAAGTCGGGGATGGCGTATCGATGCGAGGAGAAATATGAAGGCCAGATCAGTGCTGTTCGCCGCGTTCGCCACCGTCCTCGTGGCGGCCGCGAGCGGATGCTCCGGCAGCTCGTCGACCCAGGCGGGAACAGCGAGCACGACAGTCGCCGCATCCCAGGGGACGACCGTACCGGCGCAGGGTGACCAGTCGGCTCCGCCGCCCGCCCAGGCCCCGGGCGGTCAGGGCGGCAATCCATCTGCGGGCGACGCCAATTCGCCGCCGCCCGCACCTGTCACCAGTGCCGCGACCGACACGTCGCAGCCCACGATCGTGCCGGTGACCACGAATCCGGCACCCAACGGCAGCGGCCACGGACTGTGTTTCGACCTCAATTCCGGGCTCGCCAACTCCGCGATCAAGAGTCTCGCCCCGACCACGAACGGCGGATGGGGCAACCCGTCGGCGAGCAATGACCCGATCTCGGCGGGCTGCGATGGCGTGCTGTCGTGGATGACGGTGGAGTCGGGCAATATTCACCCCTACATCCATGTCCTGTTCTTCACCAACGGCACCTACCTGGGTACCGCGACATCCAACCCCTACGGCTACACCGAGGTGATCGGAAAGACCGCGAATACCGTCTCGGTACAGTACAAGTGGGCGAAATCCAGTGACGCCCTGTGCTGCCCGAGCGGCGGCCCCAGCGTGGTGACCTTCACACTCTCGGGTGGCAAGGTGGTGGCGAAGGGGCAGTTCCCGCCGAGCAATTGAGTGTCAGGCCGATGCTCAGGGCGGGCGGACCGAATCCGGAGCATCGGCGAGTTGGACCAGCAGCGGCGTGCCGTGCAGGGATGTCGGTTCGGGCTTGCCCAGGGCACTGGCGGTGACGCGGGCGATGCCGAGGATCATCAGGCGCGCCCGCACGAAAATGAGGACGGCCAAAAGGATTTCGGCGAGACCCGCCGCCTGCGCGCCCGCGACCAACCCGAACACAACAAGAGCCGAACCGCGCAGGCCACCAGCGAGGAATCTTGGCAGCGTCGCCTCGTCTCCTCTACTGGGGCGACATAGACACCCACGGCTTCGCCATCCTCGACCGCCTGCGCCAGAGTTTCCCGCACACCGAATCCCTGCTGATGGACCGCACCACGTTGCTGGCCCACGAAAACCAATGGGTCCGTGAGGATTCGCCGAGGGTCGCGATCCTGGAACACTTGTACCCTGCCGAGCTGGATCTCTATCGTGATCTGGTCGAGGGCTCGTTCGGGCAGTCGGTGCGACTGGAACAGGAACGCATCAGGTTCTCGGCGGTGGAGGCCGTGCTGCGGGAGGGTTGAGCGGCGGGCGGCGTCGTTGAAATGCCTGCTCTGTGTCTGCCCCGCTGCTGCTCGCGCGCCCTCGTGCAGGTGAAGATCACTGGGCAACGTTCGCGCTGCAAATCCCGGTCGTGAGCATGTGGATCGGCTCAGGTCGGGATGAGTGCCGCCGCGGCCGGGACATGCGCATCATCGATGCCTGCGACGACCATGCACCGGAATTCCAGGCCCTTCATTCGGTGCATGGTGCCCACGGACACCCGGTACGCCGGATGCTGTTCTCGGTTACCGGCACGCCCCATATGCCGATCGAGGAGCTTGAAGGATTTGGTGATGTCGCAGAGCTCGACCTGGTCGTCGCCGACCCGCAGCTCGCGGAACACCCCTCCGAGGACAAGGAGCCGGCACCCAGAAGGTCAGGGTTCGTCGTTGCTGAGTTCCACGAGTTCGATGGGCCAGGGCAGAACCTGTTCCATGGGCTCCCAGCGTTTGCGGTCGTGGGTGATGATCTCCCAGTCGAAATGCCGGGCGACGGCAATGGTTTGCGCGGCAGCGGGATCGGTGTGCTCGGTTGCCGCGAGTATGTCGGCGAGCTCGTTGGTATCGGCCAGGGTCGTCAAACCGGCCAGGGCGACAGCGACGTTGTTGTCGATCATGCCGTCGAGCCCCTCACGCTGCTCCTCGTTGAGGCCGGCTTTCGTCGCGGCCAGCGCCAGCGCGGGTACGGCGATACGGATGTCCCGGTCAGCGAGGTGCGCGATGAGGCTGATGGTGGTGAGTGAGTCGTGAGCGTAGGCATGGAGCACGGTGTCGTCGAGTACGTACCCGGTGTGCGTCATCCGCGGGCAGCCCCCCGCGCGGAGGCACGGTCGGCAAGCATGTCGGCCAGACGGGCGCCGGTTTCCCAGGCTGCGGGATCGGCCTGAGCGGCGGCTTTGCGTGTCTCCCAAGCGGTTCGGGCACGGGTCTTCACCGACTGGGCGATATCCATCAAGCGATTGAGGGTCTGATCGACGGTTTCATCGGGCTCCGCGAAGTCGGCGAAGCGTTCACGTGTGGACGCCAGCGTCGACATGGTGGTCTTGGACCGCTTCGTGTCCCGGTCTTCGGCTGTCATGCTGAAACTATAGCGGTAATGGCGGAAATATTCCTCATTGGTCCGGCCGGATGGTGGTGCTCGCCTGACTGACTACCATCTGGACGAATCTCGTTCTGCGGCTTCAAGACCTGCCCGGATCTCGGTGTAGTCCGCTGCGCCGCGGTCGGCGAGGCCACAGCGCAAACATGGTCGACGCCAGCGCCGACCAATGGCGACTTCGCGATTTCGACAGACCGATCGAACTACCGCTCACCCGCTGAGAACCCGACCTTGCCGGAGCGTGGTACGTTCCCCGAGAACGGGTCGGGACGGACAAGATCAGTCACGTCGATCGACTGCGCGAAATCTGCGCGGTCGATCAAGTTGCAGACGGTCAGGTAGTCTTCGGCGTGCTGCTGTCAGCGGGGGAGTTGCCTGTTCAGGGGGTTGTTTTGACTGAGGTCGGGGATGGTCTGGCCGTGTTGCGGTCGGAGATCGCTGCGTTCTATGCCGGCTTCGGGCAGCCGGATTTGCTGCGCCGCGCCTATGACGATGCGGTGTTGCTGGTGCCGTTGATCGACGATGACAAGGTCTACACCTCGCGGGTTCGGGGAATCGGTTGGATCTGCGCGTTCACCAGCGTCGAGGAATACGCGCGCTACATGGTTGCTCGCAAAGTGCAGGAGGATCAGTCGTACCGATATCAGCTGGTGCTCGGGGCGAGGCTGATCGCATGGGCGACAGCGCGACCCGAGCCAACAGGGGTGTCGATCGACTGCGTGGGGGCGCAGCCGGTGGCGTTCCCGCCCGAGCTGTCGGACGAGGTTATCGAGGGGGCGATGGCGTGACTGATGAGTTGAAGGTCGATCCGGCGGTGCTGACGCAGGCGGCGAACGGGATCAATTCGATCATCGGGGGACTGTCGGATCTGGGGATCAAGGAGACGGGCGCGATGGGGCGCGGGTTCGCTCTGCTGGCGTTGTCGCCGTTGCAGGCGGGTAAGGCGTCGGTGCAGTCGACGTTCGAGACATTCTGTAACCGGTGGTCGTGGGGTGTGCGGTCTTTGGTGCAGTCGGCCAACACCATGGCGCAGGCGGTCGGGTTGGCGGCGGGCCGCTATCAGATGATGGATGAGCAGGCCAAGGATGCGCTCAAGGAGGTGTATTCGCACCTGTTCTCCGATCCGTACCTGACCAAAGATCAGATCGATAAGCGGTCGTTGTCGGAAACGTTGTCCGACAACGGTTTCAATGCGCTGATGCATCCGGATTACAGCGCCCAGTCGTTCCAGGACATGTCCGACAAGATGCGCCTGGACGCCCAGGTCATCAAGACGGTCGCACCGCAGGCGGCAGCCAATGTCGCGGCCCTCGAGAACCCCGGAACGATCGTGGCTCCCACACCCGGCACGACGGCGCCCGGCTGGAATACGGGCGCGCTGCAGCAGGCAGCGCAGATCCTGACTCCCGAGCAGGCGGGGCAGCAGGGCGGTAAGGAAGGCCGGTAGGTGGGGATCGGGGACTGGTTCAACAGTGTCGGGGACTCGATCGAGCACGCTGTCGATGCGGCCGAGACGAAGGCCGGCTCGATCCTGGACAAGGGCGCGCACACGGTCGCGGACTTCGCCCGCGATCACGGGGCGGGTGGGGTCGCCGATGTGCTCGACGATATCGGCGACCAGATCGCCGACGTCTTGGGCGGGGAGATCGTCGAGAAGGAACTCGGCCAGACCAAGGACAAGACCGAGCTGATCCACGGCGAACCCTCGGCCATTCACGATGTCGCCGGCAAGCTGCGATCGATGTCATCGTCGATCGAGTCGACCGGGGATGCGTTGCGCACCATCGATGTCGCGGATTGGATCGGCAAGGGCGCGAGCGCGTTTCACGCCGAGTTCGACAAGCAGCCCAAGCTGTGGTGGACCGCTGGGGATGCATTCACCAAAGCGGCCGCGCACCTGGACAACTGGTACTGGGCGCTGGAGACCGCGCAGGCCAAGGCACAGAACGCGATCGACAAATGGGAAGCTGCGGACAAGGAGGAGACGTCTAAGAAGACGGCGTGGAATGCGTTGTCGGACAAGGACAAGAAGCACACGCCGCTGGTCGACACGTGGACGTCGATGCGCAATGAGGCCCGCACGATCCTGAAGAACGCCCGTTCTCAACGGGACAACATCGCGTCCCAGGTTGTCTCTGGATTGCAGACCGAAACTCAGGAAGCACCGACAGAGCCGCCGCTGTCACAGCGGTTGAGCGCGGACTTCGACGACCTGAAAGGCGTCTACGACCACGGCAAGCTCAGCTTCGAAACCGGTCTGCTGACCTCGTTCTCCTCGATCGTGCAGTTCGCGCGCTCGACCAACATCCTCGACCCGTACAACCTGTCGCATCCGGCCGACTACTTCTCTCACATGGCCGATCTGGGTACCGGGATGGTCACCGCGGCTGCTGATCCGGGCGCGGTGGTCGATGCGATGCTGTCGGACGCGCGCAAGAATCCGTTCGAGACCGGCGGCGCGATCACCGGCAATATCATCCTGACCGTCGCCACCGGCGGCGCGGGCACCGCACCCAAACTTGCCGCGGAGACAGTGGAAGAGGTCACCAACACCGTCAGGGTCACCAAAGTCGCCACCGACGTGCTCAAAGATGCCCCGGGCGCTGTGCCCAAGGGAGTACCGCGCATCGAGGCTCCCTCGATCCCCGGCCGCACCACACCGGGACTGGATCGTCCCGTGGAACCCTCGGGCGGATCGGGAAACCCAGCGACCACTCGACCGAATGCTGTGCAACCGGGCGCTTCTGCACCGCAGTCACCGGGTGCCGGTGTGCCGAAGCCAGACGCTTCTGGCCCCAGCCCTGCCGGAAAGCCAGAGGGCGGTCCGGCGGCGGCTCCGCACCCGGACGGTGCTGCCCCGCAACCGCATCCGGCCGAACCCCATCCCGGAGTCACAGAACCGGCGGGAGCCTCACCGCTCCACGATGATGCGCCAACACATCCCGAAAATACGGTCCCGCAACCTAATCCGTCCTCAGAGCCCCGAACTGTCGATGTCAGTCACGAGCCATCCACCGCGGGTCCACACGCTGACCAGCCAGGGCAACCCGGTCTCGCGGCCGACCAGCCAGGGCAACCGGCCCTGGCGACTGAACGTGTGCCTGGTGACGGATCACCTCCGCCTCACCAACAACCCGAAGGCCTGCGTACCGAGCCCGAACCGGGCCGCCCCCACCCCGATGCTGATCCCGGCGGACCGCACCCGGACAAACCCGGTGACGCACAGCCGGAACGCCCGCATGAACTGGACCAGACAAGCCCACGTCCGGACTCGGACACACCCACGTCTCCTCGCAACGAGCCGAATTCCCATGCACCGCAAAGCGAAACACCCGACACGCCCCACTCGCCTGCTGCCGATGACCGGCAGACCCCTGCCGAGCACGACCCAGCCCACAATAGTGACCCGAACGGAACGCATCCCGGCGGGAACGATCGGCAGCCAGAGCATGTAGCGCCGTCGCATGAACACCAGCCCGAGCCCGTACCCGACGGGCAGCACCCCACCTTTGAAGACCGTGCCGGCGCCGACCAGCATGCCCCGGACCACGCACGCAGCGGCAGTCCCGAAGACACCAGCGATCTGAAGGACAAGACCTGCACCGACGATCCCGTCGATATCGCCACGGGCGCGTTCCTGCTCCCGGAGACCGACATCGACCTGCCCGGCGTGCTCGGCTTGGTGCTGCGGCGCACCCACCGTTCCAGCTACCGCTACGGTCGCTGGTTCGGCCCTTCCTGGTCGTCGACACTCGACATGCGTGTCATCGTCGACCAACAGGGTGTCGTCTTCCTCGGTGAGGACGGTGTGATGCTCGCCTTTTCACACGCCGGGGCCGGGGAGCTGATGCAGCCGGTGTCCGGAGGTCGCGGTTGGACCCTGACGCGCACCGAGGCGGGCAGCTACCAGGTGCGGGATCCCAAGCAGGAGCTGGTCTTCCACTTTGCGGCCGAACCGGGACTCGACGGTCTCGACGCCCGGTTGGGTAACTTCGCCGTGTCAGCGGTCACCGATCGTCACCTCAACCGGATTCGCTTCCACTACAACGCGGACGGTATTCCGACGGCGGTGTCGCACTCCGGCGGTTATCGCGTGAACATCGATACCGCTGCGGGCAGGGTGACCACGTTGACCGTCGTCGGCAGCGACGGAGTTGGAACCGAGATTCACACGCGCGTGCGGGAATTCACCTACAACGCCGGGAACCTGGTCGCGGTGACCAACGCGGTAGGCGCGACCATGCACTACACCTACGACGATCAGGCACACATGCTGTCGTGGACCGATTCCAACGGCAACAGCATGCTCAACACCTACGACCAGGCCGGACGCGTGGTGCGCCAGCGCGGCACCGGTGGATTCCTCAACTGCGACCTGGACTACGGCGACTTCCCAGACGGCACCGGCCAGTTCACCAGTGTCATCGACTCCCTTGGCGCGATGACCACGCACGGTTTCGACCGCGATCTACGGCTGCGCGATGTGGTCGACTCGGCCGGCGGGCACACGCATTTCGATTACAACACCGAACGCGAGCCACTGAAGGTCGTCGGTCCTGACGGTGCGACCACCCACTATGTGTACACCGGTAATGGTGATCTGGCCCGGATCGTGCGTCCAGACGGATCGACGATCGACATCGAGTACGCCCAGCCGAACCGGCCCGCCGCGATCACCGACGCCGACGGTGCCGTGCGTCGGCACGATTGGGACGCGGAAGGAAACCTCGCCGCCGTGATCGGAGCGGACGGTGTGCGCACCGAATACCGCTACCACCTCGGCGGTGCGGCCGCAGAGATCCGTGAATCCACCGGTGCGCGCACGACCATTCAGGTCGACGCAGCTGGATTGCCGATCGCTGTCACTGACCCCGGCGGTGCCACCACCTACCTCGAACGCGACGGTTTCGGACGCACCGTCCAGGTTACTGATCCGCTCGGGGCGGTGACCCGCTACGAATGGTCCGCGAATGGAAAACTGTTGCGTCGCACCGATCCCGATGGCCACGCCGAGTCGTGGACCTGGGACGGTGAAGGCAACCTGCTCACCCACACCGACCGCGCCGACAACATCACTTCCTTTACCTACGGCGCGTTCGACCTACTCGCCTCCCGCGTCGCGCCCGATGGATCGATAACCCGCTACCAGTGGGACACCGAGCGGCGGTTGATTGCCGTCACTAACCCGCTCGGGCATACCTGGAGCTACGAATACGATCGAGCGGGGAGACTCACCGCCGAAACCGACTACAACGATGCCACGACCCGCTACACCCACGACCGTGCCGGGCGCATTGCCAGCGTCACCACAGCGAACGGAGACACTCGCCGACACAGCCATGACGTACTCGGACGGGTGACAGAGATCGCCGCCAGCAGTGGCGAATGGCAACGCTACCTTCACGATCCCGCAGGCCGGGTCCTCACCGCAGTCTCTGGCATCGGTGAAAACACCATCCATACACTGGAATTCAGCTACACCGCGACCGGACAGCTGGCCTCACAACGGCTCGACGACCAGCCCCCAATGGAATTCGTCTACGATACCCACGGTCGTCGCGTCAGTCGCACCACACCGAGCGGTGCGACCACGGTCTGGCAGTGGGACTACACCGGGCGCGTCCGGGGCATTTCGTCCGACGGCCACCACTTGACCTTCGCTTACGACGTAGTCGGCCGACCGACTGGCTGGTGCGTCGGCGAAGTCGCCGTGAACCGCACCCTGTCCGATATCGGCCGTGTCACTGCGCAGCAGGTCGTTGGATTCCCCGGCTCCACCCTGAACCTCGACTCCGCCTCCGTGGCACGGCCCGACCCGCGAGACTTGCGCTACGAGAGCTTTGTCTACCGGCCCGACGGCTACCTCACCAGCCACACGATCCGCCGACCGGGAAGCTCACCGCAACAGCAGGAGTACACACTCGACGTGATCGGCCGGGTCACTGCACTCGCACAGAATGGCTCGCTGACCTCGGCATATTCCTACGACCCGCTCAGTAACATCATCAGCCACGAGCGGTCCGGCGGTTCAGGAAAAGCGGCTGTTGGCGGTACCCGATCCACGGATACACGGATTTCGGAATCCGTTGCCGAACAGACAAACTCGGCGAACGATCGCCGGAATTATCAGCGGAACCTGTTGGTCAGGGACGGACGCACCCGCTACCACTACGACGCCGCGGGCCGACTCGTTCGCAAGGTCACCACCCGGATCTCGCGCAAACCGGACGTCTGGCAGTACCGCTACAACACCTTCGACCAACTCATTGACGTCCGCACGCCCGACGGACAATGGTGGAACTACACCTACGACGCCGCAGGCCGCCGAACCGCCAAGCAACGCCTGAACTCCGACGGCACCGTCAGCGAACGCACCGACTACTCCTGGGACGATATCTATCTCGTCGAACAGGCCACCAAGGAAGCGACCACCCGCTGGCAGTATCAGCCGAACTCGCACACGCCGATCACCCAGACCACCAACCAGGCAGCAGTCGACCAAGAATTCTACGCCATTGTCACCGACCTCGTCGGCACACCGACTGACCTCGTCGATCCCGACACCGCCGAAACAGTCGCCACCGCAACAACCGACCTGTGGGGTGCAACATCGTGGCATGGCAGCATCGACACACCCCTCCGATTCCCGGGTCAAATCCACGACCCGGAGACCGGACTCCACTGCAATCTGTACCGAACATACGATCCGTATACCGGCAGATTCCTTACCAGTGATCCACTCGGGCTGGCGCCGGCCCTAAATCCGAACACCTACCCGTATAACCCCACCGTCTGGAGCGATCCGCTCGGGCTTACGCCGGAATCATGCAAGAAGCCAGAGAAAACCGAACAATCGAGTCCAACGGTAATCGAAAATGAGTATTACGACCCGAAGCCGGTTAAGCCAGACCAAGCACTGAGTCGATGGGATCAGTTCCTTGGTCCGGGTGAGCACACCAGTATTCATCCTCGAACGGGACTCCCTGACCCGAACAGAATCGTCTCGGAAGACCGGCTGCGAAGTATTCGACTCGGTCCGCACGAGATGGGAAGTAAACCGACGAAGTTTCACTACCACGAAGAGGCCTGGCAGTTCGATGCCGACTCGAACACCTGGCATATCGATAACAGAGTTGTCCGCGTCCCCTTCCCGAAAGGTTTATGGTAATGGAGATTCTGCCGATGAAAGACTCCGCTCCAGGCGAGCTGACGACTGTGCGCTCGGAAAGTGGCGAGTGGTTGGCTGTGTGGATGGGTGATCGGGATGCAAAGGCCGGATGTGCATATCAAGTCGAACTAGAAATTGATGAGGTTGAGGAGTGGATCGACGACGACGGTTTGGAATCCTTTAACGGAATTAAGAAGTTCAACGGTTCGACCATGGTGTGCGGAATGGTATCTGCATCCTATGACGACGGGGTGATCGCTCTCGATCTCAACCCTGGATCCGTCATGGTCGAATCAGATTCTGCGCCAAGGATCCAACTAGGAAAGCATGTTTGTATGATTCCGGCATCTATTGCGATCTATCCGACGGATACGTAGGTGGCATCGCCCGAACTGAGGCAGTTCCTGCTGGTGGCCATTGCGAACGGGACCTTGGAAGAAGACGCTCTTACCGGTATCAATGAACAAGCTATCGTTCAGAGCGGCAAGATCGCCACGTCCAACTTGCTGAGCACCTACGCTCGTCGGATAAAACATACGGGCAACAGGCCCGATCTCCTCGCTCAGACAGAGAAACTTGTCAACTCCCTTCGGGCCTATTCTGAAAATGAATTGTCAATGATAAGCGTCTATCTGGACGATGGCGGATATCGGGTGCTGCTCGCGGATTCAGAGGAGGTTGGTGTCATCTACTGGATGAAGATGCTTGACCGTGTCAGCTCGCATCAACACGACAAGTAGTGCGGAGATAACCCGCCAGGAGGACTGTGGCAATTCTGTTCCCGTTCCGTAGGCCAGCACCCGCGTCTCCCATAAACCCGATGTCTGGCGCTACCGTTACGACATCTTCGACCAACTCATCGAGGACGTTCATGCCATGGAATCCATAGCATCAGGTATTGTGTTCACGGCCGACCGGCCGTGGGTTCATTTCCGCGGAAGCGAGCATGTAGAGAACCTTGCTGGTATAACCCCCCGACCTTTCTGGTCTGCGCGTGTTATCGCTGGACGGGTCTGAGATGGGTGACGTAGATGGCGTCTTTGAGCAGTATTATCGAGAGTTTGAGTTTCCGACCTACTTCGGCGGAAACTGGCCAGCATTTGAGGAATGCTTGACATCCCTCGAGAATCTGCCAGCGAGAGGCTACCTCACTGTAATACATAATGCAGAGCGTGTACTCTTCGAAGATCGACTTGACGCGAGTGCGTTTTTGAGAATACTCAATGATGCCGGTCGCTACTGGTCCAACGCCCTCGGCGTGCGTCGCGAACGCGATGGTCGCTCGGTGCCATTTAACACAGTCTTTCTGTCGCAACGGTACGAGGCGGATGAGTTGTTGCTTCTCTTGACTCCACGGTAACGAACAACGCGTCAGCGGAGGAGTTTGGTTAACGTATGCTTGGTGAATTCCAGAAATGGAGAAGCAAATGATGTCGAGGTTCGTGGCATGAGGGAATACGACTCCAATCAGGTGGAAGAGCTGCTTGCGGGTTCCCGATTCATTGAGGATCCGACAGAACGAACCTGCCCGGCCTGCGGGAACCGGGCTGTTCGCACGTATGTTTACCGGAACGTCGCGGCGCATCGGACAACGCGCATCACTTACACGTGGTGTGCAGTTTGCCGACGATTCAAAGGGTGGACCGGTCCAGATCTCGGTGAGCTGGCATTCTCGGACCCACTCGGATCGCTTTCGCCGGCCGATCGGCGTGAAATGGAACAGGGCTTCGATCGATTCTTTGAAACGCTCGACAAACTTTGGAGTGCTGGAGAACTCCCGCAAAAATTTGCGCGACTGCGATCATGAATCGCTTGGTATTTATCGTACCTCACGACAACGATCCAGTGCGCCGTGGTCGACTTATCGATCGCAATGATGGTGGCTTATATGACGGTCGGAGATTTCAGATCGACGCTGTTTCGCGATGCCAGGAAGACCTTGTATCTGGTGGGTGAGGTTGAAAGGCTCGGGGTATATGCCGGGTAGGACGATATGGGTCCACCGCAAGACCCCCCGAATATCATGTGACGTTACAAACCCGAATCGCCGGATTTTGTGGCGATTCTCGAAAACTGAATTGAGAGAAAGTAATCGTGGAGGACAAGGCTCGGATACTGGACACATTGGGAAACTATTCATTGATCAAATGGGAAGGTCGAAAATTTCCTGGGTTGACAATTCAGGGCGATAGCCTTCGTATCCTGCGAGAGGTTTTGGAGAAGGCGGAATCGGAGCTTGCTCGCGGAAGCGTGGCTGATGCTCTGTTCGCTGTCAGGGAGGCTTTGGAGACGGTTGCAGGGATGGATCTCTCATACCAAGAGATGATGGAGAAAAGGGGTCTGAGGATGCCTTATTGATATTGACATGGAACGGATCGGTTGCGGTTCTTGTTGTTTCGAGGTGACGAACCGCGGTTGGACATGCGCAGGCTTTCCGGGGGCAGGAGGCGTTGCGGATGCAGTTGAGGGGAACGGTGGCCCCCGGCCGCGCAGGCCTAGCGGGCGCTCGGGGTGTCGGAGGGGTATTCGTGACTGGCGCAACAGGTTCGCCGCTGGTGGCGGGGAGGGCTTGGAGGCGCAACGACCGGGCCGCCGGTCTAGTGAGAACGCGAAGCTGCGGGCGTCGCATGCCGAGGCGCTGACGGAAGCGTTGATCGTGTTAGCCCCGGAGCAGCTCGAGGTCGGTGGGCTGTTGTGGACGTTGCGCAGGACTGCCGAGCTTGCCGGCGGTTGTTCGAGGCGTTGTTCGCCGAGCAGGACATGGGGAAAGGGCTGCGCCGCATGAGTTCCAGCGCCTGGACTGCCGCGCGCTCGAAGCGAACCCCGAGGCGATGGACGAGCGGGTGGCCCCGAGGAGCTTCTGCGCGAAACCGCGTCTGTCCTCAGCTGGACCCGGGTCGGCCCCGATATCAGGGCAACCCTCACCGCTGATCTTGCCGAACTGATCCGCACCGGGCAGGTGGCCGAAACCGAGAGCCGCCCAACGGTGATAGCAGCGGCCATTGGGGGTGCACTGAGGGCAACTGGCGCGCGGGTGCTGACCATTTGTGCCGGATTTGCAGACGGGCTCCTGCGCACCTTGCTCGACGAGGTCGACAGTGATCAGCTGCGTCGGTTGGCGCGTGGAAGGAAGAACCATTCGGAGAGCGCGGGTTCGGCTGAGTCGACATCTGTTCGGCTATGGTGATTCTCGCGGCCCGCCGGGCACCGAAGTGACGCTTCGTCGCTGCCCCCACCCGCACGTCGATTTCGCGTGCCTTCAGGTGGGGATGACAAGTGGCTCTGGTTCGGCAGGGTGCCGAGTTTTTGTTGGGTGAGGCGACTGCGGGTCGGCTGGCGCAGCAGTTGTCCGATCAGGCGTTGCATCAGTGGGAGCAGCGGATCGGTACAGGCGAGGTGAAATCCTGGATGCACAGTCTGCCGGTGTTTTTGGCGGATCTGGTAGACGCCGGTCTCGGCGATGTCGAGGTCTTGCTGGAGCACAAGCTGCCGCACAGCCCAAAGCGGGTGGATGTGGTGCTGTGTGGTGTACACCCACGTTCCGGTGCACCCAGCTTCGTTATTGTCGAATTGAAGCAGTGGTCGAAGGCGGAAGCGGTTGCTGAGGAGCTTGTCTCGATCGCGGCGTATTCGGAGCCGACCCTGCATCCGGTCGAGCAAGTGCGCGCCTATTGCCAGTATCTGACCGATTCGACGCCGGCCTTGGCGGACCGGCCGGGGCTGTTGCACGGTCTCGCATATCTGCACAATGCGCGCACGGCTGACGTTCAGTCTCTGAAACTATCCAAGGCGGATGATTTCGGCCGCTTGTTCACCATGGACAACAAGGGCGACATGATCCGCCTGCTGCGTTCGCTGCTGCGCACGGATGGCGGCCGGGATGCGGCGCGTTCGGCCGCTGACGAATTCCTCTGCTTCGAGCACGCGCCGTCGAAGCCGTTGCTGGACTTGGCTGCTCGCGAGGTTCAGGAGCGCGAGCAGTATGTGCTGCTGGACGAGCAGCGCGTGGCCTACGAACTGGTGCTGCAGGCGGCGGAGCGGGCGCGGATCGCGCGGCGGCAGACCGCGGTGGTCGTGCTGGGTGGTCCGGGGTCGGGCAAGAGCGTGATCGCGTTGAGCCTGCTCGGCGAGCTGGCGCGGCGCGGTCGCAGGGTCCATCACGCCACCGGCTCGAGCGCGTTCACCAACACCATGCGGAAGGTTGCGGCGAGCCGGAATCCGCGAGTGCGGACGGTGTTCAAGTTCTTCAACTCCTACATGGATTCGCAGCCACGGGAGTTGGATGTGCTGATCTGCGATGAGGCGCATCGGATCCGGGAGACCAGCGTGAACCGCTATACCCGGGCGGCGTTGCGTGAGCGATCACGCCGGCAGATCAGCGAGCTCATCGACGCCGCGTGGGTGCCGGTATTCCTTCTCGACGAGCATCAGATCGTGCGCCCGGGCGAGATGGGTTCGCTGCGCGAGATCCAGGCGGCGGTGACGGCTGCCGACTGTGAGCTCGAGATCGTCCGGCTGGATGGCCAATTCCGTTGTGGCGGTTCGGATGCGTTCGATACGTGGGTTCGGCGGCTGCTCGGTCTGAGCACGCCGGGATCGGCGGTGGAGCCGCCGATCAGTTGGAGCCAACTGACGGCCGGCATCGACGACGATTTCGGTGTCACCAGTGCTGCTTCTCCGATGGGTCTGGAGGCGTGGCTGCAGACGCAGCACGAGACGCACGGCGGCACTGCCCGGATGGCGGCCGGCTACTGCTGGCCGTGGAGCGACCCCGTCCACGATGCGGGCGGTAAGCGGCTGGTGGACGATGTTCGCATCGGAGACTGGAGTCGACCGTGGAATGCCAAGCCGGACAAGCGAGTTCCGGGCGTCCCGGATTCTTTCTATTGGGCTTCCGACGAGCGTGGGTTCGGTCAGGTCGGCTGTGTCTACACGGCGCAGGGATTCGAATACGACTGGGCCGGCATTATTTTCGGCGATGACTTCGTCTGGCGTGGTGATCGCTGGGTGGCGCAGCCGAAGTTCTCGCATGATCCGGCGCTGCGTCGCACCGAGTCGATGAATTTCAGCGCGCTGATCCGCAATACGTACAAGGTGCTGCTCACCCGGGGGATGCAGGGCGCCTGCGTCTATTCGACCGATCCGGAGACGCAGGAGTTTCTCGAGCGGATGGCTCGCTAGGGAATTTCCGGGTTGGGATCCGGTGGCACCGCCTTTGTCTTCAGGCCTCTGAGTAGCGTGGCGAACTGTTCGAGATCACTCAGATCATGCGTGGTCAAGGGTTTGGTGTGGAAATGCGCGACCGAGTTGCGTATTTCTCGGACTCGGTCCAGTAGCCCCAGGAAGATGGCGCGGTCGACATGCCAGCCCAGCCGATCCCAGTTCTCGTCGCCGAGAGGGCTGGCGTCTTTGTGCATCTTCTTGTTCTGCAGTAGCCGAAGGTATTGGCCGAATTGCAGGTCGGAGATCTCGCCGGTGGCCTTCTTCGACGGCTGAACGGTGCTGATCGCTTCCCTGCCGAGGCATGCGAGATGGGCCCGTAGGCGAGCTTCGATTGCGCCGACGACGAAGAACGGTCGTGCGGTTTCGCCGAAGCGGGCTGCGATGTCCGCGAGGGTGATGATTCCGCAGAATTGTCCCGTACTGCGACGGACGAGGATGTATCCGCTGTGGCAGATGCTCGCCAGGTGAGTGAATACCTCGTGATCGGGGTCGGCGACTACCGGTGCAGTGTCGCATGCCTCGGCCACTGTGGGGTAGGCCCCATTGTGGATGTGCGCGGCGGCGAGGGATCGCCAGGTGATGACGCCTTTGAGGTCGACACCGCCGTCGATGATCGGTAGTTGGGAGTAGTCGTGCGCTTCCATCAACGTGATGGCCTGTCGCAGACTGCTGCCGGAAGTGACGCTGATCAATCCATCAGTGGCGGTTCTGATGTCGCGGATCATGAAGGGCCGTTGTGGGAACGGGCTGCCTTCAGCCGTGGAATCCGTGTCGTCGGTCGCTTCCGCTTCGTGCGGCGCTTCGCTCGTCGAGGTGTCGATTTCGACGACAGATAGCTTCTGCCACTGCGGGCAGGTCGCGAACGCCGGTGAGGTGGTGAGGTTTTCGGCGCGCAGTGCGGCTTCGATTGTCAGAATGGATTCGGGGCTGCGATTGAGGTATCCGAAGAAGCGCAGCAAGTCCGGCAGGATGATGCCTGTGTGCTTCAGCTTCAGGATTTCTTCGCTACTGGGCGTGCGTTGCATTGTCACTACTCGGCCGGTCCACGAAACACGGTTCCCTTGCCCATGGCGGAAACGACGAGGTCGAGCAGCTGCCGTGAGCGGTCGGCATAGAAGGCATGGAAGTCGGCGGAGTGCAGGAATCGAGGATCGACAAAATGGGTTGCGACGATATCGTCGAACCATTCCGCACGTGTTCCGGTTTCGCTGGCCAGGACGGGAAGATAGCTGTTGGGTGCGGACACGACGCTGCGGCTCGCCCGTTGGGAGAGCAACGTCTTGTTGACGATCGAACTGGCCATCTTTTTGTCGATCCGATTCCGTTCACACCAGGTCTTCGGGAAGATTTGCTGGATGTCGACCGCATACTGGTCGAAGTCGTCGGGGCGCAATGGCGCTTGGGTGTAGTACCAGTCGATGATGCCCTGTTTGACGAGCAGTGCGTAGATTCCTTTGTAGGCAGCGCTGTTCCGGGTGGTGAGGCTGTCCAGGCGCTCGCTCACGAAGACCGCTTCGGTCACGGTGTCGGGTTGGGATCCACCGGGCTCGGCCCACTCGACAAGTTGTTCGAGGTCGCGGGTGAGTCGGCTTTCCGTTGAGCCGCTGTACATCTCACCAAGGACACCGCACCAGTACCAGCGGGTGATTCTGTCGATGACAGCCGGGTCGTCAGCCTTTTTGCCGAGGATCGTTCGTGCCGCGGCCAATGGCAGGATCTGGGTTCGATAGGGCAGGTCGCGGGCTCGTCCGATGCCTTGCCGGGTGAGGAATTCGCCGACCCAGGCGAATGCCTCCTGCAGGTCGGGTGCGAGCCGGATGAAGTCCTGCAACGGCAGTGTCAGCAGGTCGGGGCGTTTGCAGGAGACGCTCGCGGCGAGACGCTGCTGTTTGCGTTCCCATGTGTAGGCGAGAGTCACGGCCTGCAGGAAGTCCGTGCTGGTGAGGCCGTCGTCGGCGAAGTCGGGGAGGCCGAATACCGGGTATAGGTCGGCGAGATCCTTCTTGATCCGGCGCCATTCGGCCGGCAGGTGGTAGTACGTGCCGTGTTCGCGCTCGTAGTCGCGGTCACCGGCGTAGGTGGCGGTGAGCAGCTCGAAGACGTTGAGCGCCACGCCTCCGGTGTTGACACGTTCGAAGACCGAGCACACCGCGTCGCGGGTGGTCGCGGCCGGAAGTTTGATCATGGGGACGAGGAAGCCGCGGATATTTTCGAGGACCTTTCGCTCGAAGTCGGACCACAGCGGCCAGTTGTCTCGGTCGAGTTCGACGAAGCGCTGTTGCCATTCGTGGACTCGCTGGGTTTCGAAGACGATATTCAGCGGAAAGTGCTTGGCCCTGCACTCCGCTTCGATGTCGCTGAGGTCGATATCGAAGCGGTGCGGGAACCTCCCGCGAATCACCTTGATCTCGTTGGCTTTCGGCTCCGGTACGGAGATGATGGCGTCGTCGCGATCCGCCGGTGCGTTGACCGCCTTCTCCATGTCGATGTAGTACCAGCAACGGAATTCGTCGCCGCGCGAGTCGTAGGTGAGTACCGGGTTGTCGGCTTGCAGTGCCTGGAACAGTGAGGTCAGTCGCTGTTGTCCGTCGAGCAGGAGGAGGCTGGGTTCGGTCTGGGATGCGCTTGTCACGCCGGTGAGCGGCTTCGCGCGGAACCAGGATTTCCCGCCGGTCTCCAGGGTCATGACGACGCCGAGCGGATAGTCCAGTGTGACGGTGGCGACCAGTTCTCGGATCCGCTGATCGTCCCACTTCCAGTCGCGTTGGAAGTCGGGTAGTTGGATGGCGCCGGTCCCCACTTGCACGAGCACATCTTTTAGCCGCGGATTGTCGAGCGCCACATTGCCTCCCCTGGCGAACCGTACGTTGTGAGTTAATACCAACTACCACAATGGGTCTCGCATGGCTACTCGGTCACGATTCGTGCGGTCCATGAAGCCGGATCTGTGGTCCGAACTACCGCGATCTGGTGTCTCTCGGGGCGGTGGAGCTGCGGCGTGATCGTGGGAGGTTTTCACGACCATGACGTCATCCTGCACGTACTTCAACCAAACGAATGGTGTTCAGGGTGTCAGCCAGCGGCGGCGTTCGGTGAGGACGTGCCGGGCGGCGGGAAGATCGGCTAGGCGGGCGGCGATGGTGGCGGCGGCGAGGTGGTCTGGGAGGAGGGTGGAGAATTTGAGCCCGGCGGCGGCGCGGGGGTCTACGCCGGGCAGGGTTAGGGTGTCGGGCGGAGTGGATGCCGTTGCGGCCTGCCAGATTTCGGGCGTTATGTCGGGGCGCAGGCGGATGGTCAGGTCATTGGGGCGTTGGTGGGGGTCGGCTAGGGCTGACAGAGTGGCGGCCAGGGTGGCGTTGGCGCGGTAGCCGGCCCAGGTCCACCAGCGGGCTCCGGTGTCATCACGGGTGATGATGGTGGCGTCGGGGGTGAGCGTGGTGGCGCGTTCGGCGCGTTGGCGGGCCAGTTCGGCGTGGGCGCGGCGGGTGAGGGTCGCGCCGGGGTCGGCACCCAGGGCTACCGCGCGCATGGCGCGGGTGAGCTGGTAAGACAGGCCGCGTACGCCGACGCTGGACCATTTGGCGACGCCGCCGCTGTCGGCGGGTTCGACGAATGCTCGGCGGCGTTTCCAGTCGATGTAGGTGACGCGCCAGCTGCGTCCAGCGAGGAGTAGCAGGCGTGGGCCCGGTCGGTCGTCGGTGAGGACGGAGGGATCGGTTTGACCGATTTCCGCGCGTCCGGCGAGTACGGTGAATTGTGGTGGTGCGGTGAAGGAAGCGGTGAGGTCGAGGAAATTCCTTCGACCGAAGCGTTTTTCGGCTTCGGGTCCGATGAACAGCAGATTCTGGTCGTCGTCGAGAAAGCCGGCGTCGAGCATGTGCCGCAGGATCGGTTGGGCCGAGCGGTCGAAGGGGTGCAGGCCGTTCCACTCTTGTGGCCAGGTCCGGTCGCCGAGCGTGCCGTGCTGCAGGGTCACCGCGAGCAGCTGCTGGGCCACGAGGTGCCGAGGTTCTGGGGGAGCGGTGACGGGTTCGACCCATCCACGACTCCACAGCAGCAGCAGTCCGGCGGCTTGCAGGAACGCGTCCTCGCTGGTGGCGAGGAACAGGCAGTTGCGGATGCTGCCCGCCCGCCGTCCGGTGCGGCCGATGCGCTGCAGGAACGACGCGACTGTGGATGGCGAGTCGATTTGGATCACGCGGTCCAGATCGCCGACGTCGATGCCGAGTTCGAGGGTGGAGGTGGAGACGATGACGCAGTCTCGGGCCTCGGCGAAGGCTTGTTCGGCGCGGGCCCGTTCGTCGGCGGACAGGGAGGCGTGGGAAAGGAACACAGTGATCTCGCGTTCGCGCAGGGCCGCGCCGAGTTGCTCGACCTGGCGTCGGGAATCGCAGAAGACCAGGCGTTTCTCGCCGCGATGCAGTGCGGCGATGACTTTCGCGGCATTCTCGAGTGAGCCAACGTAGTCGAGTTCGACCTCGCCCGGCGGTGGCGGTGTTTTCGGCTTGTCGAGCGAGAACAACTGCGCATCAGCAGGACTCAAGGCATTGGTAGTCGTGATTGGCAGGTCGGGCGCGACCACGGTGCCGCGCCGTGACTCCACGCCTGATCCCTGCAGCCAGGTGAGCAACTCGCGTGGATTGCCCACGGTCGCGGACAATCCCACGCGCTGGATCGGCCGCCCGGTGACCCGCTGCAGCCGCTCCAACACCGCGAGCAGATGCCAGCCCCGGTCGTCTCCGGCGAACGCGTGAACCTCGTCCACGACGATGGTGCGGACCTTGCCGAGCAAATCATCGTGATCGGTTTTGATGCCGATCAGCATGGCTTCCAACGATTCCGGCGTGGTGAGCAGAATGTCGGGCGGTTCGCGGCGAATACGGTTGCGCTGAGATTCGCCGGTGTCGCCGTGCCAGAGCGCTGCCCGCCGGCCGAGCCATTGCGCGTAACCGTCGACGCGCGTCACCAGATTGTTCAGCAGTGCTTTCAGCGGGCACAGGTACAGCACCGACACACCGCGCCAGTCGTCGCGGGTCATTGCGGACAGCAGAGGGAAGCACGCTGCTTCCGTCTTGCCTCCGGCGGTGGGCGCGAGCAGCACCGCGTCATCGCCGCGCAGTAGCGGCTCGATGGCGGCCTTCTGGAGGGGACGCAGGTCCGGCCATCCCAGCGTGTTGACGATGTGGTGCACCACGACCGGGTCGAGCTGGTCGATCGGGTTCGCCGAGGCCTGCGCCGGAGTGCTCACAGATCGAGCTCGATGTCGTCGGCGCTGACGAGATTGCGCTCGGTGTCGGTCAATTCGGTGGTGCTCACAGTGAGCCGGTAGTGCTCGCGGGGATCGAAGTCGGGGAACTGGTCGATGCGGTCGAGCACGTCGCCGACGAGCTTTTTGAGGAAGAGCCGCGGCGCGACGCCGACTTTGCCGCCGAGCGAGCCGCTGACCGCGCGGGCGAGGTCGGCGATGTAGGCGTCGTCGGCCACCGAGATGATCCGCGCCGCGTCGTCGCTGCCGGACGCGAACAGGTCGCGGATCGTGATCCCCAGTGCGATAAGCGAATCTAGCGTGAATCCGGGCAGTCGCAGCTGGACCGCACGCGGATTGTCGAAGCGCGGGTCGGTGGTGAAGTCCGTCGCCAAGCGCTGTGCGAGCGGCGCGAGACGCTGCACTCCCTGCTGTCCATCGAAGAACGCCGGTGTTCCGGTGATCAGCAGATACAGCCCCGGGAAACGGCCGGAGTACACCTCGTCGATGAGCTGGCGCAGGGCGTTCAGAGCCTTGTCTCGCGCGTCGGAGCGCACTCGTTGCAGGGTCTCCACCTCGTCCAAGACAACCAGCAGCCCACGATGGCCGCTGTCGCGCAGTACCGTCAGCAGGCCCTGCAGGAAGCCCAACGCGCCGAAATGGTCGAGGTCGCCCCGCACGCCGGCGGCCCGGCGCGCGGAGGCGGCGACATTCGGTTGCCCGCCGAGCCATGCCAGCACCGCGGCCGCGGTGGCCTCGTCGCCTCGGAGTTCGGCATTGCGGTAGCCGCGCAGGGCGGTCGCGAAAGCCGGTGCGTGCCGCGATACTTCGGCGAGCCGGGCGGTCATGAGCTCGTCCACCGCGGCGGACAGCTCGTCGTCGGAGACACCGTCGGCGAGGGCGTCCTCTTCCAGCGCGTAGAACCAGGCGTCCACGACCGGTCGCAGTGCGCTGGGCGGGAAGCTGGAGGTCGTCAGCCGTTCGGTGAGCCGCCGATAGACCGTCTCCAGTTTGTGCAGCGGCGTCTCGGTCTCGGAGATCTGCACCTCGGCGACGGCGAAGTTGTGTCGTTTGGCGCGTTCGCCGAGCCAGCGCGCGAAGAAGGTCTTACCCGAACCGTATTCACCGCGTACCGCTTTGAAGACCGCGCCGCCGGAGGCGACGGCGTCGAGTTCGGCGGCGATCGCGGTTTCGAATCGGTCGAGGCCGGTGGCGAGCAGGTCCAGGCCGCTGTCGGGGACCGCGCCGCGGCGCAGCGCGTCGAGGACGGCACGGCGGCGGGCCGCGCTCACGGATACGGGCTGCACGTTACTCACGCGCGTCAGTCTCCCATTTCAGCGCGGAGTATTCGCCGATCCCTGTCCGACTGTCCCCTCATCGCAGCTGGAATTGGTCGCGCAGCAGAATGACGTGCAGGCGCAGTGTCCGGCCGTCGGCCATGGTTTCCAGTACCTGCGCGCCGTCGACATTGAGCAGTTGGCCCAGGGTGGCGGCGAAGCCGCGGGCGCGCGAGGCCGGGTCGCCCACCCGCTGGGCGATGGCCGTGGTCGACTGCGGGCCATCCAGCAACGCGCGAATGGCCTTCTCCAGCTTGGTGATCGGGGGCTTGCGTCCGAGCTGCTCGAGCTGGGCCGCGAAGGTCTCGCAAGCGAACAGGCGCGTGATCAGTGTGTCGGCCGGGGACGCCGGGGACGGCGTCGTTTCGATGGCGAGTTCGTCCGGAACCGGAATGTCCAGTGACATCTGGCTCGTCAGCGCTTCGGTCGCCTTCCTGGTAGTCCGTTTGGACCGCTCAGCCGGTGGAGTGGGCACCGGAACCGGAAGCTCGTCCGTTTCATCCTTCCACCAGGTCGGGCGCTCGTCGCCCAGTTCGTGCCATCCCTTGGGCGGTTCGGTGGTGCCGAAGGGCATGAAGGCCAGGATCGGGATGGTGATCTCCGCGAGCGCCGCGCCACCGTGGTAGCCGGCCTTCTGGTCGGTATAGCGAGAGTCGTTGTCCCACAGAGCGACAACGGACGACCCTGGTTCGGGCCAGACTACGCGCGGTCCGTGCAGCGTGATCTCGGTGTCGGCGAGGCGATCGTGCTCGCCGACCGGAACACGGTGCCGGGCCGAGGCGTAGCTGGGCGCGGTGATCTTCTCGCCGTGCCGGTCGATGACATGGCCGTGGTCGCTGGTGATCAGCACGGCCATGCCCAGTCCGGTAGCGACGGTGAGCAGCGCCCTCAGGTCGCCGATCTCCCGCAGCTGCCACTCCGGGTCGCCGAGCTTCTGTTCCTTGGACAGCCGGTCGTCGACAGTGTTGAGCACGACCGCGATATGGCAGTCCGGGTTGTTGAGGGCTGCGTGCAGATCCGCGCCGAACCGGTCGCCGGTCTCGCCGCGCAGATCGTTCTTGTGGAAGATCTTGGCGGATTTGCCGCCGCGGAACCGGTGCTGAGGGAAGAGCCGCTCCTCGTCCTTCTGGTCGCCCTTCATGAGGGTGCCCGCGAACAGCGAGGTGCGCGAGACCGCGGTGAGGCTCGGCAGCGCGGCCGCCATGGTGCGTCGGCGTGGTCCGTCCGAACCTGGCAGCGGGTCATATTCGGCGAAGCTGCCGCGCAATTGGCCGGCCAGTTCAGTGGCGATGGCCGCGCTGAGACCGTCGACGACGATCAGCATGAGCCGGTGCGAGGCGGCGACCGGGCGGGCGACACGGTCGAGGAAGGTCTCGACGGTGATCATCGCGCCTGGCGTGGTGCCGGATTCGGTCCACACCGCAAGGGTTTTCGCGAATTCGCGATCGAATTCGCGGCGTAGTTCGCGGACTCGGGCGCCGATGCTCTGGTAGGCGGTGCGCAGTGCGGGATCGTCGTCACCGCCCGCCTCGAGGTAGTCCGCAGCCCGGTCGACCCAGGCGGTGTCGCGCATCTGGCGATCCAGTGCGGCGGCCACGGTTTCGGCGGTGGGGTCGGGGGCGCTGTGCAGCCACCGGATGAGCCGTTGTGCCATCCGGACACGGCGGTAGCGCACGGTGTGGTCGGGGCGCAGTTCATGGTCGCGCAGCGAGGTGACTGCTTCGTCGATCTCCGCGAGCTGCGCTCGGGTCGGGGTGGCGGTGCCGAGTGCCCGGCCGAGCGCCTGCCCGGCGGCGTGGAAACGTGCGGACAGTCCGGCGCCCAACATCGGGCTCGCGGCCGCGGCATGTTGCGCGCCGAACTGGCGCATGAGCGTTTCTGCCTGCGCCACAACGGTGTCGGCGCTCTTGCGGGCTTGGCGGGCGTGCTCGTCGAGTTCGCCGGTCTCGGAGTCGGCGTCACGGGCTTTCGTCAGCAGCGTGCGCACGTGGTCTTCGCAGGCGCTGCCGAAGTCGGTGAGTAGGAGGTCGAGATTGTTCTGGCCGGCGGCAATCGAGTCGCCGAGCCAGCGCTCCACGCGTCCGCGCACCTGGAACACCTCATTGCTCGGCGCGGCGTGCTGCCACAGGGCCGCGCACAGCAGCCCATAGGCGACGGCTTCGGAACCGTGACCATTGTCGATGAGCGCCAGCAGAATTCGCGCGACAGGCCCGCACTGTTCCTCTTCGCTGAGGAAATCGCCGAGTCCGGCGCGCTCGGGGGCGCGCAGATCGAGCAGTAATCGCGGGCCGCCGGGGCGCTGCGACCAGTCCAGCAGCACGGTGGGCGTGATCCGGTCACCGAAATGGTCGAGCTGGAGGCGGCGGGCCGCGAGAGCGGTCAGTGCGGCGGCCCGTGGCACCGAGCCACCGAACGTCGTCGTCCACCGCCGCGTGCCGGCGGCGTCGAGCAGTGCCTCGCACGCCCAGCCCTCGCGGCGCAGGCGAGCGTCGATCTCCTTCGCGCCGAAGGTTTCCCGGACGATGTCCCAGCGGTCGACGGCGTGCACGTGGTTGCGGTGGGTGCGGGCGAGGATCGCCGGGTCGAGGTCGTGTTCCTCGGTGTCGGTGATTACCACCAGCAAGGCGGGATCCGGTTCGAGCTGCGAGACATGCTTGAGCACCGCCTCGTGCACCGCCAAGGGCGAGGGCGCCGCGACTACCCGGGCGCGGCGGCCATCGCCGAGGGCGAGCATCGGATCGCCCTCCCACGCGGGTTCGCCGCGCAACAGCATGACGTGCGGGGGGCCGGGTGCGGTGAGTTCGGCGATCTTCTTGTACGCGGAAAGGTAGGTGGTGACCGTCGATCTCGACAGGCGCAGCGCCGTCGGCACGGACGTCTGCGTCATTCCACGACCTTCCACGTGAATTCGATCTTGGCTGACGGCTCCAGCTGGGCTAGTTCGGCCAGTTCGGCTTGGAAGTCGGCTACAGCTGTCACTGCCATGGTCCGGCGTATGCCGGAGCGGGTGGTGGCTCGCCTCGTCATGCCGCTGGATTGCCGGTTCGGATCGACGGTCGGGTGGCTCGTGTCCGTGGTGAGATCGATGTCATCGACGCGGACGGGATTCCCGTTTCCGGTCGCGGTCTTGGTCGGAGATGGTTGTGGCGCAATCGTTTCGGTACCTCCCCGCCCCTGCGCCGCCTGCTCCTTCAGCTTGCGCGTCAGCAGCTTGGTGACCTCCGCATCGGTGCGTCGCAGCGCCTCCACCAGGTCGGCGCTGCGCTGATCCGATTGCGCCACCGTCCGCAGCGAGTCCAGCAGTCGCGCGCCCTCGGCACCGAGGTACTTGGCCTGGTTCAGGTTCGCCCAGGCGGCGTGGGTGAGTGCGGAGATGATCTTGTCAGCCGACTTGATCGAGGTGGCGTAGCGGTCCGGGCTGACTTCGCCAAGGTCGAAGCGGGCCAGGGCCTCGACGGTCTTCTTGGCGGCGGAAGCTCCGCCGCCACTGGCCGTCAGCGCGGTCATCAGGTCGGCAGCGCGCCGGGCGATGGCCAGGCGTCCGGTCGGTTCGGTGTCGTCGAGCCCGAGGAACTCGGCGTGCTTTTCGAGCTGCTCGACCAGGCGGGCGGCGGAATCCCCGAAAGACTTGGCCGCAGTGCCGATCTGGCGGGAGAACTGCTGCACGAGCCGGCCTCGGCGCAGGGCCGGGGCTTTCTCGCCGAAGATGGTCTGGAACCGCTCACGGGCCGTGTCCCAGTCCGCTTCCGCGGGCAGCGGCTGGCTGCGCAGCGCGTCGCCGGGCTGGATGCGGTTCAGCTCGGGGGTGTCCATGGGCACGCCGCCGCGCACCCAGACCCGGTCGTCCATTTCAGCGAAGGACGCGATGACGAGGTTCGCGATGTGCGGTTCGAGTCCGCGTTCCTGCGGCAGGTCGGTCCAATCCTTCAACGCGATCACCGACAGGTCGCCGGTTTCGCCGCGGTTCTGCGCGGTCTTGCGGAAGTGGTCGGCCCATCGTCGGTTCAGCTCGAAATAGGCTTCCTTCTGCTCGCCCAGGCCCAGCGATTGCGCCACCCGCCGCATGGTCGGGCGGTCATTCTTTGGCACTTCGACGCGGCTGTCCCGTCCTTCCGAGGCCGAACGCACGTGCGTGAGCACGATTTTGGCATCGGCGAGCTTCACCGCGGTGCCGGTCTGGTCAGGGTCCAGGTTCGGGTGCTCGGGGAACTGGTGGGCCAGCAGTTTGCCCGCGACATCCCGGATCGCTTGCTCCCAGGACGCGCCTACGGGCACCGCGAGCCCCTCGACGTCCTGCAGCGGGTGCAGAGGCTGATCCAGGTCGGTGGTCACGTCGGTGGACTTGCGCTCAGCCAGGCCATAGGCCTGCTTGAACGCACCCAGCACTTGATTGCGCAGCGTCTCGCGTTGCGATTGCAGCAGCTGCCGGGCGGTCGCGCGATTGTCCGGGTTGAGGTGCTGGGCGTACTGGGATTCGAAACGGTAGTCGTCGGCCAGCGCCTTGGTGACGACGAGCAGACGGCGGAAGTCGTCCTTGCGCGGCTTGGTCAGGTGGGTGGGCAACCAGGCCAGCGTGCGGGACTGGTTGTCGCCCTGTTGTTCCCGCAGCCGGCGGATGCGGTCGGCATCGTCCACGGAGGTGTAATTGCCCTCGTCGTAGGGCAGGTCGATGACCATGCGCCAGCGGCCGTCGATCGCGGGCTGCAGATCGTGGGTGGGGAAGTTCTCCTCGTCGGAGACATTGCCGAACACCACTTCGACGGTCCGGTTGGAGCCGCGCCAGACGAAACGCAGTTCATCGGCATCGAAGCGGCCGTCGGTGCGATCGAGGCCGAAGGCTTCGGCGAGTAGATCGCGGGCCAGGGCCGCGCGGTTGGCGGGATTGTCGTTGACCTGGGCGTTGGCCAGCACGCCCTCCACATCGACACCGGAGATTTCGAGGCGCACACCGGGATTGACGTCGGTGCCGGTGAGCTTGAACTCGGGAAAGCGCGAGGCCCAGTCCTCGACCATGCTCTTGATGGGGCCCTCTTCCCGGCCGGGGATCATGGAGATGATCGACCCGTGGTTGAGGGCGTTGAGCCGACGAATGGTCAAGTCCCGCAGGGCCGGAACGCTCGGGGCGAGCGTAGCCAGCAGCACGGTGCAGGCCAGACGGTTCTGGCCGACGAACGTCTTGCAGTTCGCGGCCAGCTTGGTGTCGGTCAAGCTCTCGGGATGATGCAGGTAGGCGTTGACGTCGTCTTCGGTGACGTCGTTGGTGCTGAGCAGATACGGCCGCAGCCGCGTCCGGTAGAGCTTGTCGGCGGACTGGAACAGCACCTTCTTCTCGGAGACGAACGGCCGATCGTCGCCCTTGGTGAGCTGCTCGTACAGATCGCCCAGCGGGACCAGATCGCCCAGACGCAGATCGTCGCGATGGTCGGCGAGCAGCTGCCCCATGAGTTTCAAACCGGTGCGCGAACGCTGCAGGGCAGACGAGATGTGGACCAGGGTATCGAGGAAGGCGGGGGAGAACGGGTAGCTGAGCCGGAAGGACGCCTCGTCCGCGCCGGTGGTGCTCTCATCGGAGCCCAGGAGCGTGTCCCAGATCTTCGGGCTGAGCTTTTTGGTCTTCTCGAACGCCGCGGCGATCTGGGCCTCGGCTGCGGCATCCTTCGGCTTCAGCAGGCGGGCGTGCGCGATCTGCGGCAGGTTGCGGTCCTCGAGAGTGATCAGTTCGAACCGGCCCGAGGCGTGGTTGAGCGCGTCCTGGATCGCGGACTCCGCGGCGCCGGCGAGCTCCTCGCCGACCAGCTCACGCAGGTCGCGCTGGCGGGCGATGAACGAGACGATCGGGATGGCGCGCCGGGCGTCGCCGCCCTCACGGAAGTTGGTGATCTTGCTGGCCTCACGCGCCACCCGCTTCTCGTCATGGATGAGGCTGGCCAACCACAGGATCAGCTCGTCGAGGAACAGCACGATGCCGTCGTAGCCGAGCGATTTGGCATGGGCGGCAATGACACTGAGCCCGGCGTCGAGGGAGATGAATCCGCTCTCGTCTTCCGCCGCGCGCTGGGTGAAACCGGGCAGCAGTGTGGTGGCGGCGTCGTGCACCAGTTTCGCGCGCAGCTCCTGCGGCGTGGTCGGGTTGACGTGGTTGAGCCCGGTGGGGTCCTGGGCTTCGGAGGCCGAAAGCGCGGTGTCGATGCGCTCGCTGGTCCAGAACAGCGCCGACTCGCCCCACTCGTCGTCCTCGTCGGCGGCGTAGTCGCGGTTGAGCGCGGCGAGGAAAGCGCCCTCGCCCATGGTGGTGCGCAGCTGCCGCAGATCGGTGAACAGGGCGTCGGTCCGGTAGACCGCCGGGGTCTGGGCTTCCGGGTGCTTCTTCAGCACGAAGTCGACATAGCCGCCGAGCACGCGCTGCTCCATGGCCTTGGCGTCGATCATGTGATACGGCACCATCAGGAACTTCTTGTCGCCCTGCAGCAGCCAGTCGTGCTTGGTGAGCAACGTGTCGAACTCGGTGCGCGCCCGAGCCGCCGGACTGCCCGACAGCAGCGCGTACAGCACCGCCATGAAGTGCGATTTACCAGCACCGAAGGAACCGTGCAGGAAGGCGGGCTTGGAGGTATTGCCCTCCAACGCCGATTTGATCAGCGACAACGCCTCATCGAAGTTGCCGACCAGGCGCTCGGTGAGCACGTAGTCCTCGACCGCCCTCGCCGCACCGGCATCGGTCACCGCGTCGGCGAGGCTGAGCACATAGTCCGATCCGGAGATGTGCTCTTTGATGTCGATGAGGTCCCGCAGCAGCGGACGCTGATCCATCACCTGTCCCCTCCCGCCGGTCCCGGCGCTGAGCTGTGAGCGTGTGACGGCTGGGCCGTCCGGTCGTCGCAACCTTATCGTGCGGGTCGGACAGGCTGCCCGTGCTCCGGAGGAGTTGGGAGGTGCGGTTGCCCGCGGCCGTGCCGCCCGAACCGGGGCGTGGCAATCTGGTCGACGTCGCCAGCGCCGCTGGCCGACATTCACACCGCAGGACCCTTCGACGGCTGTAAAGCGGCAGGCTTGCCGTGAGAATCGAGGACGATGCGGAATGTTGAATCTGAATATCGTTGATTTGCCCTGGAGTCACACGTATCGCGCGAATCGTATTGGTCTGCGCGTCGGCAGCGCGCAGACCATCGGGTTTCGGACGTTCGGCTTGTGAAGTAGGTGTTCCGAACACTGCCCAGCCCCGCTGAACGTGTGAAGCAAACGCACTAAAGGTCCTTGCCGATCTCGCAACGGTTGATGTCTGAGAACATCACTCATTGCAGCTCGGAAGGAACTCTTCTAATTCGGGAACCGTCTACCTACCGATTAGGTCCACGAATCGAGGCTTGGGGCTGCGATTCCTATTTCCTTCATGACTTTGCCAGCTGCAACTCGACTAGGCCCTCTGGTGGTAGCGATCTTTCCTTCCTCCGAGATGATGTTATGCTTCCAGATTTCTGCGTCACGCCGCCAGTCGATCTTCGTTGCGAGCTCAATATACTTAGACTTGCGCCAGTCGGCATCGCTGTTCTTCTGGATTTCATAGGCTACGTGTCCGAGGATGACAAGCCCTGTTGCTGTCATGTTGACGTAACGTCCGCGCAGGTCGGCGATCTGATTGGCCGGACCGCCCGCGATTGGAAAATCCTGGATTCGATTCCAAGGATCCATGTGTTCTGTGAGCGTATCCATCATTGACAGGGTTTCCTCGATGAATGCGTCCTGGAGATCGTGCGTGCCAATGCGTTGAGCACTTCGGGTTGGAATACTCGACTCGGCCAGTGCGAAATCATGGAAAAGCAGCTCTTTGAGTAGTCCGCGAACCTGGTTGAGGAGGAACATCGCGTGAGAATTTTTGGACAGAGTCTTCGCTGTCTCATCAACTCGCCCGTGAAGTAACCTGGATCCGTCAACAATCTTCGTCAATACGCGATTGAGTGGCTCTCTTGTGTTGAATGCCGCAAGCAGGCTTGGTGGGATTTGCTTGGTTTGTGCCGCGTCGGCAAAGTCTTGGTGAATGCGTGCGATATCTGGCTCGATGACGATAACGACCGAGATTCCGTCATTTCTAAGGTCATTCTCGGATTCTGACGAGTTCTCGAATTGTTTCGCAATTGCTGCTAGTCTATGCTGCCCATCGGTTACTGAAAACTGGGTCTCATCGCCGAACACGAGGAAGCCGGCGGTTGACGCGAAATTCCCCCTGGGGATGTGTATAGCAGGTACTGATCGAACGTTTAGTGTCAGCGGTGGGAGGATGTAGGACTGGGCATTACCTTCAAGGTATTTCGTGATCGCCCGTACATGAGGAACATCTATTGGTCGGTTTATGTGTGCTCGGGGATTGCCCCCCTTGATCGCGGAGTCTGGGACAACATGGCGTACCAGAAAAGGGTACGGAAACGCCGTTGTCAGCATCAGTCGTCCGCCCTGTCTGAATACAACGCATGTGAAGACCCGTCCGGCAGAAGCTGATGCTGCCTCGGCGGCTGCGAGTTGCGCCGCTGTCAGCGAATCATGCTCTGTCAAACCGTATTCCGCGAGTCGCATCGTCACGTCCTATGTTGATCGGGTTTGCCATCGAGTTTGCACTACCCGACTTCGTTACGTCAAAGATTCCGCGTACTACGTGGATTGGAACGCGTAAGAATCGAGACCAAATGGAATGTTTTGAGCTGCTTCGGTTCTAGCCTTGGCCGGAGCACGTCCGCAGCGTACGCTCGGCAGCGGCCTGCAGGGCGGTCCTAACGAGGACGGCCCCCCGGTTGCACCCGGGAGGCCGTCGATTGGTAGCACGCCCAACTATGAACGGAGGACGCACGTGCCTATTGTACGTGCTGCAATTGCTGGCGCCAGAGCTGTTGGTGGTAGCGGGCTCGAGTCGCTTGCCCATCTCGCTCTGTCGGGCGAGCAGGTGCTTTATGGTGCGGGGGGTTTGATTGCACTTACGGTGACGATGATTCTGGTAGCGCTTGTTCCTGCTGCATGGTCGAAAGATCGGCAGAAGCGCTCGGACGCGCGACAGGTGCTCAAGATCATCTTGGGCTTCTTTCGACGCAGGTAGAGGACCTGCAGAATACTGTAACGGCGCTGGACAAGTGAGTGGGTGTCCTCGTCGCCGGTAGTGCGACAGGTGGCTTCGTGTTGGCGGCGACGTCGCCAACACGAAGCCAGGACCAGATGTGGTTAGTGATGTGGAGTGCGGAGAAGGCCAGCGCAATGAGCAGGCGTGGGGATCGCCAGTAGCGTCAGAGAGCGACTATGTCCTCATCGTTGACCGAGTCAAGTGCTGCAGCAAGGCATTTCGACACGGACAGCCAGGCCAGGGCGAGCGTGGACAAATGGCATGGGCGCGCCAGGAACGCACCACCCCGTCCATGTCCCAATCGGCCTTTGCGCAGCAGCCACTGCATCCCGCCGGACACCTCACCAGCCCGTTCTGCAAGTATCCACTCTTCTTGCGTTCCAGTCGTGTGGTCAATCCGATCACATACTCATGCGCGCGAGCCCGCGGCTACGAATCCGCAACCCAGGTCGCGATCCTCGACATCTACGAACCCGACTCGGCTACAACACCATCAATCACCACACCACACATACCAGCGCACGCATCGCCGACTGCCGTTGCAGTACCAGGGTGTGGACATGATTGTGGGCCAGCATGTTCGGGGGTTGGCGGGTCATCACGTTCAATGGCGCACCGGTGCGGGGCTCGCGTGATGTCGTTTCGGGTGAACCGTTGTGCCGCTCTGGCATAGATGGTGTCGGCATAGGCGATGAGGTCGTTCGCATCGATTTCGGTGAGGTGGTCGGCGCTGGGGGTGATGACGGCGTCGGCGTCCTCGCCCCAGACGATCGCTCGGAGTTGGTTGATCACCGCGCCGCGCCTGGATACGTCGTAGACGATCGCGGCGACGACATAGCCGAGTTCGGCTGCGACGCGGTGTATCTCGTCTTCATCTTGCCGCCGGTTTCGGTCCTGATGCCGCGCGGCGGATGTACCCGACGGCGCTGGGTGGATGCGGCGGTTCGATTCGGGGTCGAGGGGTGGTCGGATGCGTCGTCACGATCCCGCCAGCGGTTGAATGCGACAGGTTCGGTTCCCGGCGCGGTGGCGTCCGGTGCGGTGCGGTCCGACGCGTGCTGAGTCGCGGGTGCTCACATCCTTGCGGGAAAGGCGCGGAGATGGAGGGGACGGGGGATGGCCCTCGCGGTAGATGTCTCCGATGGACCAGACGATCACCGCGAGGCAGAGCGCGGTGATGAACAGCAGTGCCCAAGTGTCCCAGTGCATGACGGCCTCCTGAATGGTGTCGCTTCATGGCAGGGGAGCGGAAAGTCCCCAGGAGTGCGTGTGCGCGTGCGAGTCCGGCTCCGAATGCGTCTCGGAGTATTCGATTGTGGGAGCCGGTGTCGATCACTATGTGACACCGGGAGGGGGCATCGTGTGAAGTGAGTGCGCCGCATCGCAGGAAAACTGCGCGTTTTCCCAGCGCGCCATCCGTTCTCGGGGCACACTTGATTCAGTCTCGGAGGCCGACACCAGGAGATGGTCATGTCGAAGCGCTCCACCAATCTGCCGCGCCGCCAACTCGGGCGGTACCTGCGGGAACTGCGTCAAGAGTGCGGGCTGTCCCTCGCGGACGCCGCACGCCTGCTCGACCGTGGGGCGGGCACGCTACAACGTCTGGAAACCGGTGAGACCGAGCGCATACAGCCGGATCTCGTCGAGGAATTGTGTCGAATATACGATTCGCCCGAGTACATCGAGCCGCTGAAAGGGCTGGCGCAGCAGGGGAATATGAAATCGTGGTGGCACGAGTACGGCGATCTGATTCCGGCCGGGTTCAACGTGTATGTGGGATTGGAGTCGGCGGCCGAGCGGTTGACCATCTACCGGCCCGATATGGTGTCCGGATTGTTCCAAACTCCCGACTACGCGCGGGGTTTGGATCGCGTGTACTTCGCGAACGAGCCGGCCGAAGCGTTGGAACGACGGGTGCAGTTGCGGATGCGGCGGCAATCGTTGATCCTGCGGAAGCGGCGGCCGGCCATGGCGCAGTTGGTGCTTGACGAGGCTGTGCTGGGACGGGTGGTCGGCGGGAAGCGGGTGATGGCCGGACAGTTGCGTCATCTGGCAGACCTGCCGGAGAACGTGACGGTGCGGGTGCTGCCCGGGGCGGCGGGGTTTCCGCTGGGGCAGTCGACGGGGCCGTTCACGATTCTGGATTTCGCGGTGAACGATCACGGGGAGCCCAGTGAACCCACCATCGTCTATGTCGAGAGCTACATGGGCGCAATGTACTTCGAGCGCCAAGCGGCGATTGATCTCTATCGGTCTGCGTTCGGCACCTTGGAAAAGGTAGCGTTGAGCGAGACGGACAGCAGGCATCTGCTGCGACGACTGGCGAAGGAGTACTCAGCGTGAAGAGTGAGCTGGCTCGAGCCGAGTGGTTCAAGAGCAGTCATAGTGCCGGTGGGCAGGACTGTGTGGAGGTCGCGTTCCTAGGCAGCGGGCAGGTCGGGGTCCGGGATTCGAAGCAATCGGCTGGACCTGCACTGGTGTTCTCCAGTAAGCAGTGGGACGACTTCCTGTCCAGCGGCGTTTGGGATTACTGAGCTGGCTCAGCTGCGAAAAGCCCTGCGTGGGTAGTGCCTTCGCCATGTGAAGGCACTACCGACATTCCGCTCTTACTCCTCCGCTGCCGGTTCGGCTGCCTTCTTCTTCGTGGCGCGTCGGCCACCGCCCCTGGTCGCGGGCTGCGGTTTCCAGTTGCGCAGATCGTCGTCGGTCAGGCTGTGCTCACCCTGCCTGTTACGACGGTCGTCCGCGAGGAAGGCGGCGGGGGACGTGCCGTACATGGGGTCGACGCCGTTGTGCCACTGGTCGAGCCAGGGTTGGAGTTCGAGCAGCCCGGCCAGGAATGGGGTGATCTCCTCGGTGGAGAGGCTGTGTTCGGCCAGGTAGATGGCGATGGCCATGGCCTGTTCGCGGTGGTCCCAGCCGGCCCAGCCGTAGAGGTCGGGGGTGGCGACGTTCGCGGAGCCGTAGGAGATGAAGCGTTCCTTGGGCACGTCGAGTTTGCCGCGTGCCTGCCAGAAGGAGGTGCGCAGGAAGTCCGCGGAGGTGTATTTGGGCGGCACCGGGATCGACTCGCGGATCTTGCGTTTCGCGGGCTCGTCGGGTGCGGCGTCTTCTTGGCGCTGCAGGTCCCAGACAGCTTCCCAGTCCTTGCGCTTCTTCAGGCCGGAAGGCTTGTAGCGCAGGGCAGAAATGAACGGTACGTGTTCGTCCGTGATCAGCTCGGCTACGACCTTTGCGAGGTCTACGCGTGGAGCGTAGAGAGCGGCAACCGAAACAAAGTCAGCGTCGCTTGCGAGGCGGTCGGTAAGACGGGAGAGGGTGACTATGTTCGGTTGGTCGTTATCGTCGAACCAGAAGTCACGAGATTCCATGCGCTGCAGCAGCCATGCGCGGAGTGCCTGCTCCTGCAGAGAATCCCAGCCCTCAGTTGACCAGCGGCGTTTGTAATCGGGGCGCTCGATCATGCCTATTGCGCGGTTGGACTCGATGACATCGATCCGACGTTGCACAACTTGTTTATAGGAGTCCGGCCAGTGTGTCGGAATATCGGTGATGGGCGTCGCCCGGTGTCGGGTGAACCAGTCGTCAGGCGCCTCGCCTTTGGCGACACGCCGGGCGAGCACAATCTCGAATGCGCGCTCGCCGAATCGAAGCGGGGGGACTTCTTCGCTCGACGCGCACAAGTCATCATTCAGCAACTTGTAGATCGAGTATGTGCGCCAATCAAGTTCCTCCTGAAGGCTGATCATGCGGGAGCGGATGGCTTCCCAAGTATCGCGGCCTTCGCGGAGGAGTCCGGCAGTCGGTGTCTCGTTGGTTGCATACGCTTCTGGAGACGCAGCCGAAAGCTCATTGGCCAGCGAATCGAGCAAGGTGGCCAGTTCCAGCGGGTATTCATCGGGTAGTGGGAACTGTTCGAGCTTTGTGCCGGTGAACTCGTAGAAGTCATCGAACGGAACGCGAGACTGCCGTGCGCCCTTTGAATCCACCGTGCTGCCCTTGTTGTGGCTCACCATCTTGAGCCAGAAGCAGGCGGTGGAGCTGTTGAGCAGCCCGAGCAGCCGCAGATGCTCCTCCTCGCTCGCCCCCTCCGGCAACTTGATCACCGGCGCGGACTGCTTGAAGACCTTTCCGCCGCGGTCCAGGACGAAATGGTTGTGGGTTGCGACGAAGGCGAAGGTGATCGATAGTGGTGTGCGATATGCAGATGGGGTGAACTGCATATACTCGATCCAGCTCAGGCCCGCATCTGCCATATCACCTTGGAAAGTGCGACGGGCTTCCAATACGCGGCGAAGCGACCACAAGTCGCGCTCGATGTCCCTTGTTGCCTGGCCGTAGGGGAAGAAGATTCGCTCGGCGCTCGGTGCCGACCAGTCACGAACTATGTCCCCTGTGATTAAAGGGCGAAGGGCTGCGGCATCGGCTACTGTCCGGAAAGTTGTCCGATTCGGTCGGATGTAAGCTTCGTCTGCACCTGCTCGAATCGCCCGTCCAATAGGCGGCTCGATCAACCCGCGGAGCCGTTTCACCCCTTTGGGTTCCAGTTTTTCAACAAGCTCAAGACCGCCATCCGTAAGGATCCATGGCTGCCGCCCGAAGTAGCGATCGCGTTCGAGATCTCCAACTGAGATCCATCCGCTACTCGTGTCGGGCCTGTCGATCTGGTCGACGATTGCGCGCCACACGTATCCATCTTCGGGATCATCTGGAGCGGATGGCTCTCCCTGGATACTGCGAGCTGTACGGATAGTGGGAGAACGTCGTTTTCCGGAGCGACGCGTGCCAATGAGGATGACGGTAGGGGTTCCGTGACCAGGAATATATGCCCCCGAAGTGTCGATTACCTCAGTTAATTCTACGGTGTTGGAGAAGAAATCGGAGATTAGTTTCGTACCAAACTCGCGTTTCATAAATGAGTTGGACGTGATTTGCCCAACTCGGCCAAATTTGCTCCCGTCGAGGTCGCCCAGCTTGGCAAGTTCAAAGAATCTTTCAGCGAAAGGAACAGATAATGCGTAGGTTCCACCGCACGAGTTGTACCGCTCTCGGTATGCTTCGTTAAGTTTCTTGTCTTTCACTGTGATATAGGGTGGGTTACCTACCACCACATTGTATCGGCCCGGTTCGAGGATACGCGGATAGTCGTGCACATCTTCTGTGGCGTAGGAGAATTCAGCCAGTGGATCACCTTTCTCACCATCAAATGTCAGCTCAAGCTGTCGTGCCTTCATTAGCGAGTCGCCCACGGCGAGTTGGATTGGCCACTCGTACCGTGCAGCTTCGGCGAGGGTCCGAACATTTGCCGCAGCCATGGCTGCAACAAGCAACCGGAACCGTGCGATGGCGATGGCGAACGGGTTGATGTCGACACCGTGGACGGATTCGAGGGCGGCGCGGACACGCTCATGGCGGTCCTTACCCGGCTGTTCGTCGGCCCAGCGCTTGGTCAAGCGCCTGAACGCTCCGAGTACGAAGTGGCCTGATCCGCAAGTGGGATCGATGAGTTCGATCTTTTCGTACCCGAATTCGCGGATGGCGGGTTCGAGGGTGCGGTCGAGGATGAATTCTTCTACGAACTCCGGGGTTTGGAGGAGTGCGTAGTTCTTGCGGGCGGCTTCGGAGAGGTCTTGGTAGAGGTCGCCGAGGAAGCGGGTGTCCCAGCCGGTGATGCCGTCGGCGTCGAGGGGGTCGGTGAAGTCGTGGATCAGGACGCCGGATTCGTCGCGCTTGCGCCAGAATTCGATGAGGTCGCGGGCGCCCTCGTGGGAGACGGGGATTTGGTAGAGGGGGTTGTGGGATGGGTCGAAGAGGAGTTTGCCGGCTTGGCCGGAGCCGAGTTCGGCGAAGGCGCGTTCGAGCCAGCCGCGGTAGGTGGGGTCCGGGTCGGTTTCGACGTAGGCGTCGTAGCGGGCCTGGGCCAGTTCGCGGCGGTCGGTGGTGGGGGCGGTGAGGTAGGGCTCGGGGATGAGGTGGTTGTCCTCGCAGAAGCGGACGAAGACGGTGCCCAGCACCCAGGCGACGGCGACCTGGGTGACTCGTTCACCTACCCAGGAGGTTTCGGTGGCGGCAGTGCGGTTGAGTTTGCGGGCGCGCGACCATTCGTCGTGCAGGCGCGCCTTCACCTCCGGTAGGACTCGCAGTTGGCCGTCCAGATTCGATTCGACCGCGTCGACCTGCTTCTTCAGGTCGGAAAGCAATGCGGCGCGGTCGATCATGCGATGGCTCCTGTGTCGGTCGAGGTTTCGGAAGCGGTGGCGCGGTGTTTGTTGCGGACCCACGCCTCGGGCACGGTGATCCACTCGTTGAGAGCGGACTGGTACGGCACGGCCATCACGCCCAGGCGGGGTTGGCGGGCCGGATCGGGCTGCGGGCACAGCAGCCACAGGCCGCCGCGGCCACGGCGGGCCAGTTCCGCCAGCCGGCTCAGCACGCCCATGGCGTCGTAGCGGGCGAAGACGGCGGTGTCGTGCAGCAGCAGGGGGCCGGCGCCGTCGAGATCGGCGGCGATCTCCGGTTCGATCCGACCCCAGGCGGTGTGCGCGTACTCGGAGAACTTCAGTGCCGCACGGGAACCGGGCTTGGCGGCGTCGGCGCGCACGATGGTCTCCCACGTGGGCTTGCCGTGTGGGGGGAGTAGCTCGCGCATGGTCTCGACGAACCGGGCCGTCACCGAGCGGGGGCGGGCATCGAAGCGGTCGCGCAGTTCCTTGATCGTCGCCATGGCATCCGTCGACCGGACGGTCAGCACCCGGAAGCCGTCCCGGTGCATGGCGCCGGACAGCCACTCCTCGACCCGCGTCGCCTCGGCCACTTCCGGGTCGTCGGCGTAACGGCCCGCCGCGTGCGAGGTGGCGGTGATGGTGGACCAGCGGCGTGCGGTGGAGGTGACGCTTGAGAACTGATCGGACTGCTCGGGCAGGTAGCGAGGCTTACGGGTGTCCGGATGCGTGGCGACGGTCAGCGCGAAACCCGCATCCTTCAATGCTCTCGTGAGCTCCGCGGTCGGCTTGTCCTGGGTGCTTCCTGCGATGGTCAGCTCCGGGAAGCGGGCCAGAATTCGTTCGAAGATCTGGTCGGCCCGCAAACCGGGCTGCCGCTCATAGGGCAGATTCGGGGTGAGCGTCATCAGACCCGCCTGGGTCAGGCGCACCGCACGGACCAGCGGCAGATCGCGGGGGTAGATCTCCAGTCGAGGGGTCACCGCCGCATTGCGAGACGCGCCGACCGCGATCTGCACCAGGCGGCGCTCGTCCCACGTCGTCCTGCCCTGCGGTGGGTCGACTGCTGTGAGCCGATCCAACACCGTCGTCGCCGAGGGCAAAGATGCCTGTGACGCCAGATCGTCTGCCACTTCACCCAGGCTCAGGGCGTATCCCATGAGGCCCTTCGCACCCGGTGTGTCAGGGGCGTCCTCGTCGAGGATCTCGAGCGCCAGCATCACCACGGGATTCGTTCCGGCATCACGCTTCTCGCCCACATAGATGCGGGCCTCGTCAGGCGTCAGCCGTTCCACTTCGTAGAGCACTCGAAGCGCGGCCAGACCGAGTGCGCGGCGCTGCTCTCGATCATCGAGGCGGCTGCCACGCTGGCGGATGAGAGCGTCAGCGAGCTCGGTCGCCGAGGCGATCCGGTTGAAACCCTCCAGCAGCACCACGACCTGATCGCGCAAGTCCGCGACCGCGGGATCCTTCTTCCACAGCTGGCGTTGCGGTTTCAACAGCTGCGCCACGCGGCCCGCGGTCAGACCCATCGAGTCCGCGACCGCCTTCTGCGTCGGCCACATGCCCAGCCCGGGCGCCGCGGCCTCACCCGGAATGCCCAGCAGGCGAATCACCGCCTCCACCTTCGAGGCGTTGGACCCGTTGTTGTTGCGCTCGGGAACGAAACGGTCGACCAGCGTATCCAAACTCAATGTCCGCAGCCCGCTGTCCGAATCGGCCTCGGCGGCGCGGATCTCCTGCTTGGCCTCTTGACGACTCTCGGGCGTCAGCGGGGGCGCGGCCTTACCCAGCGTGCGCCACAGCCGTTGCCGCTCCTGAATCTCCCGCCGGGTCCGGGCGCCCAGACCGGGGGCGTTGTAGAGGGCCTTGTTGTCGATGAACTCCCCGACCGTCGTGATGCCCTGCGCATACAGGAACTGCTCGGCCGCCGCAGTGAAACCCGCTGCGGACAAATGGGTTTCGCGGGTCGCTGCCTCGGCGGCGGCGCGGCGCACCTGCTCCGGGGTGACCTCGTCCACATCCGGCGGCACCTCGGCGTGCTTGCTCAGCGGCCGGGACGGGACCGTGCGGGTCAGGTCCAGGAACACCTTGTTCCAGGCGTCGCGCATCGGCTTGAGGTCCGAGAACCGTTGCGCCACATCACGATGCAAGGCGCGGCGGAAGAACTCCACCAGGCCGTCGCGCACCGAGGGGTCGAAGGCGTCCGCGGCGATCTGCGGGTACGGGAACTCCGCAGGATCCAACTGGCTGGGCAGCACACTGCCGTCGCCCCACTTCGGGATCTCGCCCGACGCCATCTCGTGCAAGGTGACGGCCAGGGCGTAGCGCTCGGCCTGCGCGTCGTACCGGCCGCGCGTCACCACATGCAGGAACGGGTCCAGATAGCCGTCGGTGCCCGCCTCGATGTTCTGGACCGGATACCCGGCCAGCGAGAAATCGATCAGCACCGGCTCTCGAGTCCGATTGGGACGCACCCGAATAGCGATATTGTCCGGCTTGAGGTCGCGATGCCACAGGCCCTCGCCCTCGAGGAAGTCGACCGCGGCGAACAGGTAATCGCTGTAGCGTTCCAGGCGGGCCACCGGCAGGCGGCCGTTGTCGCGCAACTCGCGCGCCACCGTCTCCTCGGTGCGCTTGGCGGATCTCGACTCCAGACCCTGCTCGTCGCCGACGTATTCGAGAACGAGGGTCGTCCGGCCGCCCAAGGTCACCATGCCCGGCTCGACCAGATTGATGACGCCGGAATGGTGACGCAGCCGGCGCAGCGACTCGGCCTCACGGACGAGGATGTCGCCGCGATCGTCGGACAACGCGACCTTCAGCACCACATACGGTTTCGCGCCCCGCTGTGTGTCGTCGAACTGCTGATCGCGCACCAGCAGCGCGCGGCTCGTCGAACCGGTGCCCAGGCGGCGGTGCACCTGCCAGCGACCGCCCAGAACATCACCGGGCACGGCTTCGAGGGGATCCTTCTCGTCCTCTGTCGGCGCGGGTTCTTCCGGCTTGGCGATCGCACCCTCGACGTCCTCGAGCAGCTCGAGGAATTCGTCGATCGAGGTGAGCCGATCAGACGGGCGGAAGGCGGTGGCGAACTCGACCAGCATGTCCAGATCCGGATGCAGAGCATCGACGAACGCGCTGGGCCGCAGCGCGTCCTCGGACTCGAAACGCGCCAGTAATTCGGCTTTGCTTGCGGCAGGGGCCTTTCCGGTGAGCAGCAGATAGGTGAGCATGCCCAGCCCGTACACGTCCATGGCGATCGGGTCGGGGGAGGTCGCCGCCATCTCCGGCGCGAAGTAAACATCCGAACCCGATGACAGATGTTGCGCCGACAAAGCGGTCGGGGCGTGCCGGGTCATGGTCGTGGCCGTGCCCGCCGCACGCTGCGTGGCGACCTGCCAATCGGAGATCTGCAGTAACGGGCGACGCCAGCGATCGGCCTCGGATTCACCCCGACTCGGAATCACGTGCACCGCATGCGCGGCCAGACCGCGGTGATACAAGCGGGCCGAATGCGCCGACTTGAGTGTCTCGGCGAGCTGACGCACCAGCGCGATCCGGTCGTCGAGCTCGAGCACGTCACCGTACCGGTTGAGATAGTGATTCAGGTGCAGGGTTTCCGGGTGGTAGCGGAAAATCAGCGCCGGTCCGGCCGAATGCCCGGACGGGTCGAACAGCTTCAGCTGCACCACACCCGGATGCCGGAACCGGTCCAGCACCGCGGCCTCCCGCCGCGCCGCCGCGTCCACCGATTTGCGGATCTCCGTGTCCGCGCCGCGCTCGCGCAGATAGATTCGGACGCGCACCTGCTCACGTAGTTCATTGTGCTTGGCCAGGTAATCCTGCCAGGTCGGGCCGGCGTCGAAAGGCTTGCGGTCCAACGTGTATGGGCCCACGACGAACTCGGCGTCGCTGCGCCGGATACCGACACGCTCGAGCGCCGCCTTGATGCGTTTGGCGCGCTGGGTGTCGATACGGTGGCGCTCCTCGTTCACCGGAGCGTTGAGACGGGCGATCAGCTCCTTGACCGTGTGCGTGCCCGTCCGGTCGCCGACCGGAAGCTCGAAACGCAACGTCGAGTTGGTGAGGCACACAGCCGCGCCCACGAACACCCGTTCGCCGCTGTCGGCGAGCAGACCGGCTAGCTCCTTGCTCTTCTGATTCACTAGATGCAGCGGATTGTTGTGGACCCGTCGGCCGCCATCGGGGAACTCTTGCACCCAGGTGCCGTTCTGCGAGGACAGCCTGCCTCGCCAGTCCTTGAGTTCGATCATGTGCACGCCGTTGGGGGAGATCACCAGCAGATCGACCTCACGGACATGTCCGGTGCGCGCGGTGAAAGTGAAGTTCGACCAGGCATACCACGGGTCCAGATCGGGCAGCCGCGTGCGGATCGCTTCCAGCCCACGCTGCTCATGCTCGAAGCTCGATTCGGTGACCGCAATCCACCGACCGTCATCCATGCGCGCGGGTTCCTGTTCTCGTGGTGACATGCCTGCCGGTCCACTCCGTTGCGGAGTGGGCTGTGCAATCCAATCGATTGGATTGCATTGAAGCAACACTATCGCGTGGACGGGACCGGCTAGGCCCACTCCGAGGCCGGTCATCGGGCAAACGGCTCACCCAGTTTCGGGTGCCTGTCCGGGCACTCATCAGCGGCCTGGCGATACGGCGTTCCGGGGCCACGTCCCCAGGGAGTCCCGATTGCCGCCACTGGCCGTGAAGGGTGGACACAACGGCTGAGTGTGTCGGGTATCGGCGTCCGGTTGCGCGTGATGGATTTCCGGAGGTCGTCGCGCGGGCATGGTGGGCGGGATCCGGGTGCCTTCCCGGCGCGACTTCTGGGACCGATCAACCGGCAAACGCTCATGAGCCTGGGTTGCGTCGTGATTGAATTGGGTCATGAGGGGGCATCGGTCGAGGGGGTGGTGGTGATGGCTTCCGCACTCTCCCATGAACTTCCGGAAGGCTCGCTGCCGGTCAGCGCGATGAAGGAGGAGATCAGCGTCGCCTACGTCCATATGCTGGCCAGCGCGTGCGGGCTGAGCGTTGGACAGTGGACGCAGGACTACGACTGCAAGGATGTCACGCTGAGCTCGAGCGTAGACTACTGTCCACACCAGTACGGGCCGAAGATCGACATCCAGCTCAAGTGCTCGGGCCAGGAATCAATCGATCGCCACGATACGATCGCCTGGTCCCTGGATTCGCGGTCGTATGACAAAATGTCTCGCCGCAATCGTTCGACACCCGCTCTGTTCTGTGTTCTGGTCGTGCCCTCAGAAGTCGGTCACTGGCTCCGGGCCGATCATGAGGGGCTGCTGGCGCGCAGCCATATGTATTGGATGTGGGGACACGAACTTCCCGCGCATCAGAAGCATCAACAGTCCCAAACTGTTCACCTGCCGAAGATTAATCTGCTTACACCGCAGTCCCTGCTGGTACTGATGGAGGAGGCGAGTAAATGGCAACCGGTACCGATTTCTTCGATTCACTGATCGAGCACGGTGAGGTGCTGACTCCCTCGAACATTGCCCAGTTCCTCGCGACGCACAACTGGACCTGCCGGGCAGATCGACAGTTCGATCAGGTGTGGGTGTTCGGTGAGCAGGTCGATGGCCGGCCCGCCTCGGTCCTGTTGCCGCGGGAGCCGTCGTTCGTGGACTACCAGAAGCGACTTCGGGAGGCGCTGGTCGAGGTCTCGCGGATCTATGACCTCGCTATTCCACAGTTGGCGGAGAAGGTCGCCTCGGTGCGAGCGGACCTGTTCCTGGTGCGAGTCGATCAGGCCATGCCGGATGGGACGATTCCACTTCGGCAGGCGACCGCCCTGCTCGAGAGCATCGACCAGATGATGCGCGTTTCCGCCATGGCGGCATACAACCCGCAGTCGACGGGGCGCGGTCGAGTACCGGACGTGGTCTCGGACTTTCTCAACGACGACGTCAGGATGGGCCACACCAAGAAGGGCAGCTTCATTGTCACAGTCGCCGCCCGCATCGATGATTCCGATTGGCGTCGTGGGGGTTCGACGACCGGGGCAGCCGCGACGCCTGATCATCGGCCGAGTTTCACTCGTCAAGTGATGACGAAGCTCGCGCAAAGTTTGGAGACGACAAGACAATTCGCTGCGGACAGCGATGCCTTTGCTGATGTCGACGACGCTATCGGACAGGGGCTGCGCCTCCCGATGGTGCAGGCATTGCAGGAGATCGGTGGTGCAGACGGGCTGCGCGCTCTGGACTTGTCATTCGAATGGGCCGCGGCCGAACCTCAACGAAGCCTGGTGCCGACACGAGTGACCCTCGACCGGGCGGTGATCGATGTACTTCCCGAGATCGAGATGCGATTGGCCCGGAAATACGAGCCCGAGCGCCTCACCGTGGTCGGTCCGGTACTGGAACTCAAGCGAGCCGACGAGATAGTCGAAGCAGCCGAGGGCGTTCAGGGCGAGATAGTTCTTCGTGCCGATGTCGGCGGACGTTCCCGGAGGATCACGGTCCCGTTGATCGGAGCGGACTACGACTGGGCGGTCCGTGCACACTTGGCGCGCCTGCCCTTCACCGCCACGGGCGAATTGGGGAAGAAGGGCAATGCCTGGCGGCTCAACGACCCGATCGAGGTGGATCGATCGTTCCTGGAGTTCCGGCTCGGGGGATGATCGAACGGCGGCTCGACATGATCACGGTGTTCGATCGTTCGCTCTGCTCGAATTCCCGCCGCTGCCAGGCAAGTTGGTCGAGCCGCCCATCGTCTATGTCGATGGCTACGAGGATCGCCTTCCTCGGAGGCTGCGCGCGCTCGGTCGGGGTTGGGGACTCGAAAGATCCGACCGGTCCCGAGCTGGTGTTCTCCGCAGACCAGTGGGACAGCTTCCTCGCCAGCGGGATCTGGTGAGGCTGACCGGGTTTCGCGACCGAACTGATGCCGATATGTGGTGGCGGCGCATGAGTGCCGACCTATGCGAGGACGAGATGGCGCGCGACGCGAACGAATCGTTCCCAGGCTGCAACGCTGCGCAGCAATCAGCGGGTTCAGCGTTGTCCGTGGCTGAGGGCCCGAAACCTTGCGTTCGTTGTGGATCAGGATCAGGTCGATGACCTCGGCGAATCCTTGACGGGTGTCGTCAACGATCCGGGCGAATGCCTCTCTGTGCTCGCCGGTCAGCTGGCGTGCTTTCCCCATGGTTCCCCGTTTCGTAAGCACCGATCGGTCGAGTGCATGCGCGACGAGGCCGTAGCAAATCGATGTGCCTGTTGTAGAGCACTTTTGGAACTGCCGTATCTCGGCGGGGGAGTTCGCGTCGCAGTGCGCCGGAACGCGAGTGGAACGAGTGGTCTGGATGCCCGAATGACGCGGAATACGCTGTCTCCGAGCGATTTCGGATGCGTGACGCTAGCCTGATGACGTGGAGGTCGAGATCTATACCGATGGCGCGTGTAGTCCGAATCCGGGTCCGGGCGGGTGGGGTGCCGTGCTTCGGTTCGGTAGCCACGAAAAGGACATCTACGGTGGGGATCCGGGGCCGACGACCAACAACCGGATGGAATTGACGGCGCCGATCGAAGCGCTCGAGCGGCTTACACGCGCCTCGAAGGTCCGGGTGTACACCGATAGCACGTACGTCCGCGACGGCATCACCGCGTGGGTACGGAAATGGCAGGCCAACGGGTGGATGACTGCGAAGAAGGAGCCTGTCAAGAATGCCGACCTGTGGCAGCGGCTGGCGGCTGCCTGCGCGCCACACGAGGTCGAGTGGGAATGGGTGAAGGGGCATGCTGGGCACCCCGAGAACGAACGGGCTGACCGACTGGCCGTTCGCGGTGCACAGGAGGCCGGCGCGGTCGGCGAGCAGCCAGCCAAGACCGTCCGCCGAGATCGCGCGGTCCGCAAACCCACCACAGTGACCGGTGAGCGCTGTCGGGCCACCACCAAGGCAGGCGTTCCCTGTCCGACCGACGCGGGATCGTCGGGGCTGTGCCACATTCACGACCCCGCTCTGCAGTGCGGGGCCAGGAATGCGAAGGGACGGCCCTGCGGTATCGCGACTGGCGGCGGCCGATGCAAGAGCCACCAGGGGGCTGAGCGCATGCCTGAAGTCGATGCCCAGCCAGAACTCGGCCTACTTGATCTCTAGAGTGATCGCCTTCGTTTGGGGCGTGAGTGCTGAGAACTCCTGCGTGGCGCCGGAAGGCAGCCTCCTCCGCGGCTTCGGGTGCATGTCGCTACCTTTCGCTTCCCGCCGGTGCTGTGGCGCAGCGTATTTCAGTTCTGCATGAGGCTGCGGAGGTTGTCGAGCCCGATCTTGGCGTCGGGGAGATTCCTGAATGCGAGAATATTCCTCGTCTGTACGGTGATCGGTTCGATGCCCTCGAGTTGGTTTCTCTGAACTCGTCTTCGATCTCGTTCCTCGTTGTCGAGCTCCTCATCGAGTTTCCAGACGACCTGGTCGAGCCGGTCCTTCGCCTCGATCAGGTCGAGTACGCCGTCGGCCTCGGCACGGGCGATGATCGCCTCGTAATCCGGGACCGCGCCAGCGGCGGCACACTCCGATTCGATTGCCGAATCGAGTTCGGCGAGTTCGGAATCGGCGCCTTCGATGTGCTCCCGCAGTTCAGCGATCTGCGTCTGGTAGGCAGGGAGTTGCCGGAGGGCGGCCTCGGCGAGCGCGATGCGTTGGGTGAATCGGCCCGCGTCGGCGTCGACACTTTCCAGCTCGTCTCCGAGCTCCGTGATGGCGGCCATGTTCTTCTCGATGGCGTCGACCACGCCGGCCAGGCTTGGGCACTCGGCGAAGTTCTGATCGAGCTCAGCCCTTCTCCGCGGCAGCCGTGTTCGGCGGTCCTGTTCTGGCCTGCGAGCAAGATCGAGCTCGCGGCTGGGCTGTAAGTCGGTCGGACGGCGTGATCGTCGAAAGCCGTTGCAGCCCTGGGGCTCAAGCGACACAGCGCAGCGCGGGACAGGTGTGGGTGTACCGGGTCCGGGACGATCACGGTTCAGTGGTATGGCGCAGTCAGAAGACGACATCAAGTCAGCGCGACATGCAACCATGACAGGTCGGGAGGCCATCCTCGGGTGCGCGCAGCGACCCGCAATAGCGGCAGTAGCCGAAGGTGCTACGGCGGATCTTGAGCAGGGAGGCGATCTGTGGGCGCAGCCTCGCCACGTCGACCGGTGCATGGATTGGGACCTCATTCGTGACGCTCAGGACACGGACAAACCCGTGCCACTCGAAAATGGTTGTGCCGAGGGAGATCGCGGTATTCGATGGTGTCGCGCTGACTTTGAAGGCCAACTGCGCAGGGGCGCCGAACAAGAAGATAGATGCATGTGTCGAATCCGCACCCTGATCGAAGGCCGCGGCATGCGCGGTCGAGAAGCCGGAGTTCCGCTGGTCCGCGTTCGTCCAATGCACACCGAACAGGTCTATGAAGGTTTGCTTATCGAGATCGGTCAATTCGGTGAGTACGGCAAGGGGTGTGTCCCCGGCATCTGGCGGCAGTATGACGACTCCGGGTTAGTGTGGGCGGCAGTCGATTTCGACATCGGAATCGTATGAGGTTGAGGTGTGCGGCTGTCCGGTTCAGGCCACCTACGAATCGGCTCGGGGATCGGAGTCGGCAACTCCAACGACCAAGCCTGGCACCACCGCTACGATGCGGCTGGTCGTCTCGTCTCTTAAACGGACAACACCGGCGCGACCACCGACTACACCGGCATATTCCCTGGTGAACACCAGTTCGCCCGAGCCTGCAACAATCTTGATCGGACCCGATAGCCGAAGTCACCCATTACCCCGGCCTGGACCGGCCATACGGGCGGTCGAGGTGGCTGAGGCGTATGACCACCGGTCGAGTTTCACTCGCCAATTGATGACGAAGCTCGACATGGATCGATCGTTTCGGGCGTTCGGCTTCGGGGATGGCCGATCGGATCAGCAACCATCCTGGGCCACGACCACGCGATACGGCAGATTGCTCGGAACCACGCGAATCCTGCTGATTGTCGTATGGTTCGAATCGCTGATCGTCCGGTCGCCGATGAGGAGTTGGCGAGTGGTCTGGCCGATGATCCAGATCGGCTGGTCCACGTTGTTGACGGTTATGCAGGCCGGGTAGCGGGTGCCGCCAGCCGTGGTGGTCTGTTCGACGGTGATGATCTGGGCTGTTCGGAGCGACGGGCCGAGACCGGCGAGGACCATGGCTGCGGCGGCGAAGGTGAGCACCATCGCGAATCCGGACCGGGTGAATCGGGGCAGCCGTGGCGAGTACAACCAGCACAGACCCAGCGGCAGCGCCGACAATGCCAGGCACACCAGGAAGACCGACGCGTTGACGAGGGCGTCATGCCAACCGATCTCGAACGCGAGCCCCGGATAGCCCAGCTTCTTGTAGAAGAGGTACGACGGCATCCGGAGGATGACACCGCCGAGCCCAGTCAGGACGATCGACAAACCGACGCGCTGGACCAGTCGTCGCACTTCGGAGCGTGGCCGAGCACGCCACATGTCGGCGGCCAATACCCAGAGCAGCAGGAGCCCGGCGGTGATCATGAGTGAGACGATGTCCTGGCGCCCGTACCAGAGATCGCTGCCAAGCACGGCCAGGACCGTGCCGGCCAGCACAGCGCAGATGGTCCCGCATAACAGCGTCCCGAGCGCCCAGCACACCATGATCGCCCGATGCCGTCTGCGGCCTATGAACATCTCGGCGTCAGCCGGGTCGGCAGCTTCCCAGAGTGAGGTTTGCCAGCGCGAGTACCCGCATGGCAGATCGGCGTCGAAGCGGTGAACCAGGATGCGGGTGAACATATTCGTTGTTCCGAGGACTGCAGCCAAGAGGGCGATGCCTCCGATCAGTACGATCAGGATCAGTCCGTCGGACTGGGGCAGACCGCTCGATCGCGTTATCCGCACACGCCACACGAAGGTGACAGCGAGGCTCAGCACGAAAACCATGAGCAGCAAGGTCAGGCGATACCGCAGGAATCCAGCGGCCTCCTTATCGACGAACGTGCGGCCTATCCTCCCGGCCCATGCCGGAACACAGCGTCGCGACCAGCCCGCGATCCACAAAGCGCCCGTTTCGAGCTTGCCGCAGAGCTTGTCGAAGCCATCCAGGACGTTGCGTGCCGCTGCCCGGCGCAGTCTGTCGAGGACGGTTTCCTCGCCCGTCGGTGAGAGCGGCGCGGGCGCAACCGCTTCCGACCTCACCACGGACACATCCGCGAGCACCGCGACCGGCCGCTCGTCGTAGACAAGCCCCTGGAGCGTGGGACTCTCGTAGGCGAATCGCATCGATGCGTATCGAATTCGTTCCAGAGCCACGCGCTCGATGGTTGCCGCCGAGTGGCAGTCGGCCAGGGCGACCTGAAGCCGCTGCGAGATCTCCTCCGCGGTCGCCCGCGTCGCGGTACCACGGACCACGCGCACGTATCTGTCCGGATTCGCACGGGACTCGTTCAGCCACACCCACCCGAGGGCCGTCAGCCGCTCACGCGCGCGGCCGCGATCGGCAGCTGATCCCGAAATCTCAACGTGGCAGCGGATTCTTGCCAGCAGCATGTCGATCAGATAATGGCCGTCATAGGCCATCGTGTTCCGAAATCCGTTGAGCCCCACTTCTCCCCCTGGGTCCTGTCGCGATCTGGGGTTCGTTTCGCAGAGGTTATGCGCAGCCACCGACAACCGGCTCGCCGCCTGCCATGAGCAGGCAGGAGCCGCAGCGTGGACCGGCAGGCGGCGACGGGCTGTGCGGCGCGCGTGCCTCCTGTGATGTCCTGTGCCGCAGGTGATGTCTGCCACACTGGTAGCGGCTCTGAAGGTGCGCTCGGGGAGGTTGTGTTGGCGGAATTCTGCGCTGTGCCGTCGGAGGCGGCGGACGAGAGGGTACTGCTCGAGTTTGCTCACACGTACGACCTGTACCGGCAGGGCCGTGGTCTCGGTGATGTCGAGGTGATCGTGCGGGAGTTGCGGGTCGCTTGGGAAAGGACGCGGGAACTGCCGGACGATCTGTCCGTGCTGCGCGGATGCCTGTTCTATCAGGCCAAGGCGCACTACTTCGACGGTGGATTGACCCGCTTCGACACACCATTCGTGCGTGGTCTCGTGGGCCGAATCCGAGCGCTCGCGGGAGATACGGTGGAGGTCTGCTAGCCGCCGCAGCGACTCCTCAGCGCTTGACGGAGTGAGCAGTGCTGTTGTGCGTGCGGACCACGGTGCGGGCGCCATGGGATTTGTGGCGCCGGTAGTTGTTCTCGCGCTCGATGCGGGAGGTGATGGCCGCCACGGTCCATGCGGCGGGCGGGGGGCGGAGGGCGGGTGAGGAGCGGCAGGAACCAGGTCAGGGCGCTGGTCAGGAAGTCCAGGTTCTCCACCGGTTCGACCAGGCAGAGCGCCGGGTTGTTCGGGTTGGGCGGAGACTATGCGGGTTCGCCCGCCGAGGGACCAGCGTGGATCGCGCGCATCCGGGCGGGCCGCGCTGAACCACGACCACCCATGGCTCCGCTGCGCGGCGATGTCGCACCCCTCCGCTACTGTGATCCACGCGGCCCGCCGGGCACCGAAGTCAGCTTCGTCGCTGCCCCCACCCGCACGCCGATTTCGCGTGCCTAAGTGGGGAATACAAGGTGGCATTGGTCCGGGGAAGTGCCGGTAAACTGCTCAATGATGCACAGCAGGGTCAACTTTCGCAGCAGCTGGTCGAACTGGCCGGATATCAATGGGGTCAGAAGATATCCGCTGGTGAGGTGAACTCCTGGCTGCGCAGCCTGCCGCAATTTCTGTCGGATCTGGTGGACGCGGGACTCGGCGAGGTCGAGGTGCTGCTCGAGCATCGGCTGCCGCACAGCCCCAAACGGGTCGACGTGATCCTGTGCGGGGTCCATCCGCGGACCGGTGCGGCCAGCTATGTGCTGGTCGAGCTGAAGCAGTGGTCCAAGGCGGAACTCATTGCCGCAGACCTCGTTTCGGCGACCGATGGCACCGACTCGGACGCGGCCGCGCAGCCGCCCGCCGACGATTCGGCCGCCGAGGACACCGCTCTGTGTGCCGCCACGTCGGAGCCCGCCGCCGTGTGGAACGGCAAGTACACCGCCCTGCACCCCGCAGCGCAGGTGAGTGCCTACTGCCAGTATCTGGTGGACGCCACCCCGGCGCTCGCCGAACGGCGCGACTGCGTCTTCGGCATCGCCTACCTGCACAACGCCCACGAAGCCGACATCCGATCCCTGCTGCAGCATCCGCCGACCGACTTCGGGCAAATGTTCACCATGGACAATCGGGCCGCCATGGTCGACCGACTACGCGCGTTGCTGTCGGTCGACGCCGGACGCGACCCAGCGCGCTCGGCCGCCGACGACTTCCTGAACTTCCACCACGCACCCAGCAAAGCGCTGCTAACCCTGGCAGCCAAGGAGATTCAGGACCGCGAGCAGTTCGTGTTGCTCGACGAGCAGCGCATCGCCTACCAGATCGTGCTGCAGGCCGTCGCCAGAGCTCGGGCCGCACGCACCCAGACAGTGGTCGTGGTGCTCGGCGGCCCCGGATCCGGCAAGAGCGTCATCGCGTTGAGCTTGCTCGGCGAGCTCGCCCGCACCGGCCGCACCGTGCACCACGCCACCGGCTCGAAAGCCTTCACCAAGACCATGCGGCGGGTGGCCGGTAGCCGGAACACGCGCGTGCAGGGCCTTTTCAAGTACTTCAACAACTACATCGGTGCCGACCCCCGCGCGCTCGACGTGATCATCTGCGATGAGGCGCACCGACTCCGCGAAACCAGTGTCAACCGGTACACCACCGCCGAAATGCGTGCGAAAGCCGGCCCTCAGATCGAAGAACTCATCAACGTGGCGTCGGTGCCGGTCTTCCTGCTCGACGAGAATCAGATCGTGCGGCCCGGCGAGATGGGATCGCTCGAGGATATTCGCGCCGCCTCGGCCGCCGCCGGATGCGAGCTCGAGGTGGTCCACCTCGACGGCCAATTCCGGTGCGGCGGATCAGAAGCCTTCGACTCCTGGGTCGCCCGACTACTCGGCCTGCACCCGCAGCCGCCGATCCCGTGGAGCACCCTGATCGCTGGCAGCGACGACGACTTCCAGGTCACCACGGCAGCCTCTGCACCCGCGCTGGAATCCTGGTTGATCACCCAGCAGAAGAAGGAAGGCGGCACCGCGCGTGTCGCCGCCGGTTACTGCTGGCCGTGGAGCGACCCCGTCGACACCCCCACCGGACGGCGACTGGTCGACGACGTCGAAATCGGCGACTGGCGTCGCCCGTGGAATGCCAGGGAAGGCAAGAAAGTACCCGACGTACCCATCTCGGACTTCTGGGCCTCCGACGAGCGAGGGTTCGGCCAGGTCGGCTGCGTCTACACCGCGCAGGGCTTCGAATACGACTGGGCCGGAGTCATTTTCGGCCCGGACTTCGTGCGCCGCGGTGACAGCTGGGAAGCACGCCAGAAGTTCTCCTACGACCCCGCCGTGAAAAGAGCTGACACACTGCACTTCGCGGGCCTGATCCGCAACACATACAAGGTGCTGCTGACCCGCGGCATGGAGGGCGTATGCCTGTACTCCACCGACCCTGAGACACAGGAGTTCCTGGAGCGAATGACCCGCTGACACACGGTGACTCAGGGCCGGTGCAACTCGGTGTACTTCACCGCCCGGCCCTTCACCGCCGCCACTGGATACCGCTCTTCGTTCTTCCTCAGCTTCTCTTCCACCGCTGCCCCGAGGTCAATGCCCAGCACATCGACCAGCCGCAAAAGGTAGATGAAGACATCGGCGACCTCCTCCTCGACACGTTTGCGGCGGCCGTCGTCTTCACATACCGCGGAACTCTCTTCCGCCGTGAGCCATTGGAACAATTCCGACAGCTCGCCGACCTCTCCGGTCAAAGCCATCACCAGGTTCTTCGGCGTATGGAACCGCTCCCACTCCCGGCGGGCGGCGAACTCGGCGACCAGTTGCTGGAGGCGTTCTACAGTCATCGCTTCTGTCTATCAGGTGGGCGCTACTCGATGCCGGACACTCGGATATCCCACCGCTTGATGATCCGATGGTGGCCGAAAGCATCGTCGATCAGGCCGTGCTCGAGCTCCATGAGGATGCTGCGCGCTCTGGTCGACCAGTAGAGCCAACATCGTCGATCGGAGGCCTTACGACGGTTGATCGAGAATGGTCCGTTTGAACGTTGAACTGCTCATGACGTTTTGCGGCTACCGCGAAGCTTTACGTGGTCTGCCCCGTGCGACTTTGGCGGGTCGCCACATACGCAGATCATTGTCGGTCAGCCCGTGCTCGCCCTGCATGGTGCGGCGGTCGGGATCGGAAGCTCACAGCATGACAACCGTCACTGGGGAGGGACTACACCCAGAAAAGCTCATCACAGCGTGAGCATCCAATCCGGGTGATCGATGAATCCCTGTGGGATGTATTCGGATTCGACGTCGATGCGCATTCCGCGGTCGTGGGCCCAGCAGGTGAGGGCGAGCAGCGGGACCGATACGAACCCGTCCGGACCGCCGCGGCGCTTCGCTGTGTCGAAGTACTTCCGATGTCGTTTGAGGGCCTTCGCCAGTTCTTTAGCAAAGACTTTCTCGTCGTCGGCGGCTATGGCCGTGAAGACGTCGATCGTCGGCTTGATCAGATGATCGATGACCGTCTGAGCGCCGATCTTGCTTGTGGTGTCGAGGCTCTTCGCGCGGTCGGCGAGGCTACCGAGGTCGTCGCGCCAGGCCGTTTGCAGAAGATCGACCCATTCGTACTGGAATTCGTCGGCGACGCCGCCGTCTCCCGTATCGCGCAAACGCTCCACAGGGTACCGGGCGAGCATGTCGCCGGCTTCGGTGTCGCGGGCGACCGTCGCCCACCAGAAGGCGGTCAACCAGCGCCCGGTGTCCGCAGCCTGGTTGGGACCCGTCGGCACCCGGTAGGCCTCGCCGCCGAACCCCAGATCTACCGAATCGCGCTCGCCTGTGACGAAACCATCGACTACCCGGAACAATCCCGTCGCAGCCTGTTCGGCAAGCTGTGCGGCCTCGAGGGTCGCGGTTGAGTCGGCGGTCGGGTCCTCGATGAGGAGAACACCGAGAAGCGCCCGTGCGAGGGTCTCGACGAAGAAAAGGTTGTCGGGGCGCTCCGGGAGCCGGGGAATATGGTCGCCGAGGTATCCCCGGTATTCGTCGGCGCGGCCCTCGAATGTCTTGGCGTCGATTGCGTGCCGTGGCACCACCGCGGTCACAGCTGGTTCACTTCCCTAGGTCGAAGGTCTTTGTCGCGTACCCACCGTACTGTTCGCCGACGACTTGCCCGTTCTTCTTCAGATCCTGGACGCGAGCGCGGACCAGGACGTATTCGATGTTGGCAGGGTTCGTTGTCAGCAGTCTGTTGGCGAGGGTTCGCTCGATCGCGGTTCCGTTGTTGGCCATTTCGGTGATGATGGCGCGGTAGTAGCCGCTGGTGCCCTGTTCGTAGCGCTTGGCGTCATCGCCGATGCGCGAGCCGAGCCGCGCCTGGGGACTCTTCTCCTCCACGATCACGATCTTGGTTTGGTTGGTCGCCTTGTCGGTGACTTCGTAGACCTTGTCGAAGCTGCCGGGGCCGGCGCGAGCCGGATCGCTGATCAGGTTGACGTTGTAGGCGCTGGACGGGTAGATGTCATCCAGGTACTGCTTGCCAGCGATATTGCCCAGCCCTTCGCCCGCATCGCGTTGCGCGACATACGCATTGGTCAAATCGGTGGCTGTCTGGTCGCTGACCTTGCCCGTCGCGGCTTTCTCGCTATCGGCCTTCGTGGACAGGGCCTGCACAAGCTGGACGGACATGTACCGTTTGACAACGTCGCGCATGGCGTCCATACGCATTTGAATGCCGGCGGGTTGCTTCTTCTCGGTGCCGGGTTTGAAGGTGGCGCCGATGAGGTTTTCATCGACAATCTCGTATTGGTTTGTCGTGGAGTTCAGTTGGATCTGGGGAACCGGGACACCGTTGAAGTCGACGGCGTGGGCGTCCTTGCGCCGGAACTCACCCAGCGAAGGGTAGAGGTTGTAGTAGGCGGCCTGGTAGCCCGAATCCTTGATCTTGTCCGTCAGCGGTAGGTTGCGGAGTTCGACCTCGGTCGGCCCGGGCGGTGCGCGCGGGGCGGAGGATGCGGCCGCCGCGGTCGTCGCGGGTGTCTGCTTGTCGCCGTTGGGCTTTGCGGATTGCGAGGGCGCAGGCGCCACGTTGGCGCCGGTGAGGATGCACGATTGAGCCTTCGCCTGGATCGCAGCGCCTTCCGAGTCGAGCTGGTCGGCTTCGGTGTTGTAGCTGTCGACTGCGGCGACGTTGGTGTTGTCGATCGTCGGCGCCGCGTTGTTGTGGGTGTCGGCGCGCTGTTCCCACGCCTGCTCTTCGGCGAGGACCTGCATGCAATCCGCGGGCCCGCCCGGCTGGGCGAAGACGACGCCGGAGGAGCCGAGGACCACAGCAACGATGGCAGTGAACAGCACCGCCAGTATTCGCGGCAACGTCGACCACATGCGTTCGGCAGATGCCCCCATCATCGGGTGTAGCGCCACTTGCCACCTTCTTTGACCAGGTAGAACATCGTGGTTTCCTCCGCCAGATCCGGAAAGCGGACTGTCACATCTGCATTCGCGAGATCACCGGCGATGAGGACGTTGCTGACGAACAGGACCTTGCCCTGATCGGATCGGATGCCCGCGGGCGGCAGGTTCGCGTTTTCGTACCGCTGCCGCAAGGTGTTGCTGTAAAGGTCGAGCACCTTTTTCGGATCGTCGGTCTCGAGCACACTGCGCAGGACAGTCTCGATTTCGGCCTCGTCGCGAGCCCGTTGGGCAGCGGGATCGGTATGGCCTCCGACCATGACGAACACCCCGATTCCGATCGCGGCGGCCACCACTGCGATGGCCACTCCGAGAAGAAGAAACTTCTTCCGCGGGCCACGCGCGCGGGGCACCGCCTGCGGATCGAATCCGCTGGGCGCGGCAGCCATCACTTCGTCGGATGAGTCGAGGCCGGAATGCCCAGGTCAGGGCAGTACTTCCATTCCCCGCTTTCCTTCTTGAAGCTGACCGGGCCGGTGTAGTCGTCGCCGCTTTCGGACTTGCCGACGGCTTCGGCGGTGGCGCTGTCGCCAGTGATCTCGACCTTGTCAAGCTTGGTGAGCTTGCCCTTCGGGCGGGTGGTCGACGCGTTCGCCATCATCTCGGCAGGCACCGACTTGATCAGATCGCTGAACTGCGTGCAGAACTTGTCCGCGACGTCACTGGGATTCTTGGCGCTCATCACAGCCCGCAGATTCGACTCCATCTGCGCCTGTTCAGGGTTCGCCGAGGTGCCGCCGGTGCTGTCACCCCCACCGCAGCCCGCGATCACTCCGGCGAGCGACACCGCACCGACCAGCGCGCCGAGCGTGCGCAGGCTGCGCGGACGTGGCTGTACTACAAGCAAATTCATAATGATTCTCCCCACTGATGCCCCCTCCGGCTCAGGATGCTAAATGACCTGCTCCTGATTTGCGATCTCGGACAGGGCGATTCCCCGCCGCGATGGTGTGATGTTCAGCACGCGCCTGAGGTCAATGGCCTTGCCTACCAGAGCTATTGGCCACACTCGTGCAATGCGGTGAGGAAGGGCGCCACGGCGCACTCGCGGCTCGTCCGCCACGGGGTCGCGACTCCGTGCGCCGCCCTGAACGTCGCCACCGGTGAGAATCCAAGCACTGCGGAAGCTACGCGGCTGCCCGCACAAGGCCGGAGCTCGACATCGACGCGCTGTGCAAGCTCTACGGTGTGCCGGAGGAGCGCACGCGGCAGATGAAGCCCCCTGCGCTGCAGGCGGATCGCCGCACTCGGCCGACTGACGAATCCCATTGGTGGGCAACGTATGAGGATCTGATTCCGGCCGAGTTCGAGACCTACATGTCGTTGGAGATGGCGGCCGAGCGGATGATCACCTACCAACCCGACACGGTGCCTGGCATCGTCCAGACCGCCGACTACGCGAGGGAGTTGAATCGAGTGTTCTTCGCCTCCGACACGGCTGAAGACCGCCTACGACCTCATCAAGTCGAATGGTGAGGATCGAACCACGCCGGGTAGGGCAGCTAGGAAACCAACCGATTGGAACTTGGGCTCGTTGGCCAGGTGCGTCAGGCTGGGGTGACTAGCTCGGCCGGGCGAGCGTCGGTGCAGGGACCGGATAGTCGCGATACCGGCATTCCGGCTTCGGTCGCGGCGATGTCCAGAAGATCGGGATATCGTTGTGCGAGTGGGGATCCCGTTGACAGAGACCATTAATCAGCGATTCGTTGCGAGAGCCGAGGCCCGGGAGTGCGTGCGGCTCGGGATCTTCGGAGGGTAACGAAATGGTCGACGAAATTCCGTTTCCGGTAGCGGATCTGATGCGTGCGGTGCGGGCCGAGATCACCGCGGATCTCCGCGGCGATGGTGGAAATGCCCGCACCGTGGCACTGCGCAATGGCTGCCATGTCGAAAGCGGCGGAGGTCGATACGAGTACACCTTCGAGACCAGAGTCGAGCAGAGTCCACTCAACAGCCCTCAGATACTGCTGCGGAGCGGGATGGCGAAGGAATGGTCTCGCGGTGAGGCTGTGTGGGAGGCCGATCGCAAAGTCCGCGTGACCACCGCGACCGACCTGGGGTCGCGGATTCGCGAACTCACGATCCGGGACGACGAGACCGCCGGGCTCGAGCAGCTGATCGAGAAGTTGAAACTCGTGGGTCGGAACGGGAGCCTCGATCTCGAGAAGTCCGGCTGGATGATGGGTGAAGGCAGCCCGGTCGTCGGTCAGGAGCGGCGGCCAGAACAGTTCGTGGCGGGCTACCGGACGCTGTCGCTGAACAACTTTCAACGTCACGCGATCGAACAGGCGTTGGGCAGTGACGCGACATTCATCTGGGGGCCGCCGGGTACCGGGAAAACGGAGGTCGTCGGCAGGATCATCGAAGGCTGCTATCGGCAAGGGCTGACGACGCTGTTTCTCGCCCCGACCAATGTCGCCGTCGACCAGGCGCTGGAGCGAATGTGCGAGTTGCTGTGCCGGGAAGCGGGTTTCGAGTTCGGCCTGGTCCAGCGAGCCGGAAAGGTCGGGACCGCGTCACTGAGCACCAGATTCGGCGACGCCATCATCACCGAGCGGGTGGTGAGCCGACTCTCGGAAGCGCTCGTCCAGCAGCAGGCCGCGGTCGCGAAGCAGCTGGAGGAGGCGCACGCCGTGCTCGCGATTCACGATAGGGCGGTCGAACTCGTGCAGGAGCAGGCGAGATTACGGGCGGTGCTCGCGACGACGCCAGGTGAAAAGGACGATGCGGCGCAACAGCACGCGAAATGCATCGCGGAAATCAACCGGTCGCGACGCAAGCGGGATCAGCTCGGAATCCCGAGCGGGATCTTCGCTCAGCGAACACAGAGCAAGCTCGACGAGCTGAATCGGGCGATTGCGGAGAAGGAGGGCGAGGCTGCCGGATGGGCTTCGCGAATCAAGGACCTGGGCCGGGATCTTGACCGTGCGGGCACTCGCCTCGATCGGGTGACGCTGGAGCTGCGATCGGTCGAGCGTCTCAGGGTCGGGTTGGTTCCCCACGCCGAGGCGCGCGCGACCGTGGACGAACTGACAGAGCAGCACCGGCAACTTGGGGAACAGCTGTCGAAGATCGAAGACGTCGTCCGAGCCGCATGCCGCGTGCTCGGCACGACAGTGGCCAAAGCCGTGCAGTCACGAAAACTACTCGACGCCATTGATGTCGTGGTGATCGATGAGGCGGGCATGGTAAACCTGCCGTCGGCCTGGTATGTTGCCGGACTCGCGCGGAAACGGATCGTGGTCGCCGGGGATTTCCGGCAATTACCCGCCGTGACACAGGGATCCGGTAACGAGAACGCGGCGCCCGCGGACCGCGCACACTCCGAGAAATGGATGGACCGCGACGTCTTTCATGCGGCTGGCCTGGTGGACAGTGCCGGGTCGGTACGCCAAGATCGGCGGCTGGTTCGGCTTGCCGAGCAGTACCGTATGCGCCCTGCGATCTGCGCACTCGTCAACCGGGTGGCCTACCGTGATGCGCCGTTGACCACCGGTCGCGACGACCGCAGCAAGGTGCCACCTTCACCGCTGTTGGAGAGCCCCTTGGTTCTGGTGGATACAAGTGATCAACGTAAGGCATTGGGGGAGCGGTCAATTCGTGGCGGCCATCGAACCAATGCCGTGCATGAGGGAGTCATCCACGAACTGGTGCGCGCGCTGCAATCGGACGGTGTGCTCCCCGCCTTTCAGGGTCGCGCGGAAGGGTCTCCCGTTGATCGGCTGGCCGTCATCGCTCCGTATCGTGACCAGGTGACAGTGCTGCAGAAGAGCATTTCGCACCGTTTCGGGGTCGGCTTCGATGGGCTCGTCGACACCGTCCACAGGTTCCAGGGCAGCCAGAGACCTGTCGTCATTATCGATACGGTGGCAGGAGCCTCCGATAGGGCAGGCCGCTTCTACGAAGGCGTCGGTCCGTCATCTCAGACAACCCGGCTGCTGAACGTCGCGCTGAGCCGGGCGCAAGATCATCTGATCGTCGTTGCCGACGTCGAGTTTCTCGAGCGCTCGCTCCCGGCGGGCAGCGAAACGGTTCAGATGCTCGCGCATCTGCGAGAGCACGCGCACATACTGCCGGTTTCCGATCTGGTGCCCGTTCGGATGGCGTCGGACTTGGTGCGGCTCTCCGATCGAGAGCTGGTCAGGCCCGCCTTCTTCCCGAAGGATGAAGTCCAGCGGGCCGTCGAATGGGACGTCGACCGAGCCATACGCAGCATCGAAATCTATTGTGCGTTCCTGGATCCCGATCCAGTCGACTTCTGGCTCGAGCGATTTCGAAAGAAGCTGTTCTCCGGGGTCAAGGTCGTTGTTCACACACGGGATCAAAAAGGAGGGTCGAAGGGCGAGAAGGCGGCTATTCGCCTGCGAGATGCCGGCTGTGAGGTCGACGCTCGCCCGTACATGCACGAGAAGGTCGTGATCATCGACGACGAGGTGCTCTGGCACGGATCGCTGAATCTGCTTGCCGGCAGCGGACCTACGGACCTGATGATGCGGATCACCAGCCGCGCGTCCTGTGCGCGAGTGCAAAAGATCATGGCCAGAGCCAGATCCGAACTCCAGTTCTCCCGAACGACATCCCCGGCGAAGAATGCAGGGCCGATCGAAGCGGCGGCACGAAACAGAAGATCGGCGGTACCGGTCAAATCGTCTGGGCCGCAGACGAATAGGTACGAGAGCAGCTGTGTGGACTGCGGTGAGCGGGTTCCGGCCGGGGGCGGTGAGCTGATCCGTAAAGTCGGGAAGAACTGGATGGTTCGCTGCCTCTCGTGTGCCCGATCGGATCCGCACAGCAGGTAGGATCGTCAAGCCGTGCGCAGCCGTCGCCTTTATCTGGGCAACGGCCCGGCACCAGCACCCGAACTGCGAAGCCAATCATGTTGCCCCGGGTGCGCATCAGCGCCTCTGCGACAACCAGCCCGCGTCGATCAACTGCTGTGCCAGGTCGTCTGCCTGGCACATGCCTGGTTGGAACGCTTCCGGCCAGCTCGCGAGAACACCGGGATCGGTTGCGTACGAGTTGAATACGACGATCGTGGTCCGCGTTGGGCTGAACTGCACGACGGCATCGGCTCCCGTCTGCTGCCCACCCCGGGGTGCGCGGACACTCATGTCAAGTTGTTGAGGCCAACCAACTATCCCGGACTATTTACGAAGGCGCCGAACAGGATTCGAATTGCATTCCCGGTCGGTGCGAAGAGTAGTGCAAGTCAGGTTGTCAACTATTCGCGCAGCAGTCCCAGCGCCGGATGCTCATCACCACGGCGGCGCCAGGATTGTCCACTCACGGTTGCGCTTCCAGTCCTCATAGCTGATGGCGTTGGTGAATTCCGGTGCCCCGATGTTGTTCTGGCCTTCGTCGTCGGTATCCGTAGTATTCGGCGAGTTACTCGATACCCCAGGGGGTTTCGTGAGGGCGGCTCTGATCTCTTCCGGTAGATTCAACCAGCTCACTGCACGCTCCGAACGAGTGACTTTGCTGATGGGCTACTGTTTGCTCCCCGGCCAGCCTGGATACGGGTCGAGTGTGGGCGCAGGCACGTCGGATCCCGTACGGGAGTCCCGGCCTCGTAATGCGGCGGGCACGGGGTTGTCGGGGCGATCGGCACAGAGGTTCTGTTCGCCATGGGAATTGGTTCCCGGGTCGGTCATCTTCGCGTCGGTGATTTTCCAGTGGCCGAACACGTCGGTGGTCGGATACCGTGCCGGACCCTCACCGGCGGAGAGACGTGTCGGCTGGCCGGTTGGCGGTGGCTGCATGGCGAGTCGAACAGTGCGGCCGCCATCTGGCAGGGTCCCGGCACCGCTGACATTCACGAATGGGTGATACTGACCATTGAACGGATCCTTCTCGGCTGGAGACGATTTCAAGTCCAGTCCGTCGACCCAGACGCACATCACGGCATGCCAGGTAGGTTGGGCCGACTGCGACTGCGACTCCGGCGGATGCGCGGAGTCGTCCGGCTTCAGCTCCAGTACATGCGCATAGAAGGTGCCCAGCGTGTGTGTGTCGCGAGGCTCGTCGAAGGGCATCGACATGCCGTCCAGGCGCATATCGGGCTTACCGCGTTGTGGAGCTGCCCGGTCGTAACCCGGGTAGGAAAACTTGTCCGGCGTCGGCCATGGGTTGCCGGTTGGATCTGTGCGGTAGGAGATGAACGCCGACTCCATGTAGGCGCGGGCGATGACCGCCGCATCAGAGGTCAGCACGATTCCCGGCACCGCGGACCAGCGAAAGCTGAACTCGAACCGGTCTGGGATTCGATACCCGGGTGTGCTCGTCGTACAGGCCACCAATATCGCCATTAGGCCCAGGCCGACCGTCGCACGTCGACAAGTTCGCAGGAAGCCCGAGGCACTCATCGTGGATGCTGCTCCGATTGGCTGTGCCCGCTGTTCCATCCGTCGTCGTAGGCGAGGAGGCCGGGAAGAAAATCTTTCATCTTCTCTTTGAACATCGGAAGACTATTCGCTCCGTTCATGCCATCGAGCCGCTTGATGTCGTAGAACGACATCAAATTGCCGTTGCTGTCGAAGTAACGGCCTATGTTCGGGTCTTTCGAGTAGTCGGGGTGGTCGGAGGTCAGCGTCATGCCTTGAAGAATGTTGTAGAACCGTTTCGACTGACTGCCGTATCCATCCAGGTCGGCGTTCGGCCCGAGCTCGGGCACGGCCCCGAACAACCAGTTCTTCACCTCCGGAGCCGCGACCTTGACACCCAGCTCGGTGAAGTCGCTGATACTGAATCCCATTGGCAGACTATTCGATCCGCCGAGCGCAGGTATACCGAGGCGGGGGATGTGCTTGCCTCCGAACGCGGCGATGTCCTTCACCGAATCGAAGATCGTCTGCTCGTATTTGAGCTGGGTGGCCTGATCCATTTTCCGGCCGTCGAGTTCGAGCTGCATGCCGGACTGGGCGGCGGCATCGATTCTTCCGGCCCATTCGCCGAGCGCGTAGTTGGTGCCGCCGTGCGCCCCGAAGGCCTGGTTCATCTGCGCGATCGACACGTACGCGGCGCGGTTGAAGTCGACGGCGGCATCCTTGTTGGAATCGATGACAGCGAAGATGTTCTTCACATTCGCCTGGTCGATCGCACCGAAACCGTGTGTGCCGAAGGCGCCCTCGGTAGTGCCGACCATGTCAGGAATATACGACGCCAGGGTTTGGCCGAGCGCCTTGGTCATCTTCGGGTCCACCATCCCGATCGACTGATCACCGCCGTCGAGGTGGAGCAGGTCGTGGGCGTGGGTGCTCGCATAGTTCGCCAGCGCCCAGGATGCCTCGCCCGATTGCTGATTCAGGGTGGGATCAGCCGAGGTGGCATATCGGCCGGCAGACTCGATGACCTTGCTGACGCCGTCCTCGTGACCGTGCCAGTCCCGACCGAGCAGGTCGGCCACGTGCGAGGGTGCGTCGTAGTGCCCGCCGTCGGTGACCGTGCACTGCATATTGGTGCCGTACAGCAGGTCGTGGACGGCCAGCCGGTCACCGCCGGCCTGATTCAGCATGCGGTCGGCGAGGTCGGTCGCGCCGTGTGGTTTCGGCTCCAGCACAAGGTTGTTCGCGGTCGCCGCGCCGATCTCCGCGCCCTGTTTCAGCAGCCCACGGTCGAGGTCGCTGCCCTGGGCCAATCCCGGATTCCCCTTACCCAGCAGATCGACGAACGTGTTGAAGTCGCCTTCGTGCGGGATGTCGATGAAATTGGCGGCGAACTCGCTGGCCGGGGCTTTCTCGCTGCGCCGGACCGGGTTCTCCTTCAGCAGTGTTTGCACCTGGGTGGGCAGCTGAATCATCCCGCCTTGGTCCTCGACCTTATCGTCGCCGACAGTCTTGATCTGAGGGTTCGACATCAGCTGCATCGCGTCGACCAAGCCCGTCTCGAGCGTTCCCCGCTTGTCCGCCGGTAGTTTGTCACCGAACTGCGAGATGTCGGAGACGCTCATCCCGTCCATGCCTCGCATCAGGGAGCGCAGGTAGTCGAATCGCTCCTGCGGCAGATCCACATCCTTGCCGTTGAGTAGATCCTGGAGCTGGTCGGGAGTCAGCTGGGTCGCCAGCTGCAGCCGCTCGAGCTGATCAGGGGTCGCCTTCCCGTTCTTCCACGCGTCCAGATCCTGCTGTGCAGCTACGGGATTCAGCCCCGCCGAGGCCGGAGTCAGCTGCTCGATCGAGGCCAGCGCCGTGCTCAGCGCGGTGGCGATGGCGTCATCGGCCGCCCCGATATCGGCCGCCAGCCGTTGCAGGGCGACCGTCTGATTCGCCGCCTCGTTCTTCCGGTCGATCTGCAACTGATTGATCTGGTCCTTCACTTGCTGGCTTCCGGCCAGGAGCAGAGCTTCCGCGTAGTTGTATGTGTCCTCGACGTACCAATCCTCGGAGACCTTGTAGAAGTCGCCATTCAGGTGGGTCACCGTTTGGCGGGCCGAGGCGACCATCGGTTCCAACGCCGACTGACCGTTTCTACACGCCGTCGCAAGATCGTCGAAGGCGTCCGCGACCACGCCCATCTGCTGGCGTTCTCGATCGACCCGTCCGTCAGCGCCGTCACGCCCTTTTCCGGACCAGTTCATGCCATCGATGGTTTTGTGCATCGACGAGGCGTTGTCCCTGACGCCCTTCGCGATCGACTCGATCGTCGGCGCGAGATTCCCGAGGTCGACGAGCCAGCCCATCACCGTAGATTTGCTGGGCGTGGCCATGCTCAGCGCGTCCCGCTGTTGAGATCTCCAAGAGCTGCGAACCGGGCTGCGGCATCCTCGTCGGTGTCGTGATAGGTGTCGGCAGACGTGCGCAGCAGCCCGGCGAATTCCTGATAGCGGCCCTTCACCACACCCATCGCTTTGGACCGCACCGCCTCGACCCTGTCGAGCTGGACCGCGGTCGCCGATCCCGCCAGATCCGAGCCCAAGGTACCCAGGAGCCCTGAGGGAGCAAACAGACCGCCGAAAGTGGGTAGCTTCCCCACCGCGTCTGCGAACCCGTCGATCGTCGTCGCGGCATCCCGCAACTCCTGCGCCGACACCTCCATGCCGCCCCCTTGTCATATTGCGTTCACCCGCAACGCTTTTCACGCATGAGCAAGATCAATCGAGCTGGAACTTTACCAGGAATCGATCACCCAGAGCCTCGGACTGGCCTGGCCGAGTGCCAATTCCCTACCGGGCAGTGGGCTCGCGGTGTCTGACCGGTTGCACCGCGGCCGATCCTGCAGAGCCGCTGAGGCTTTCGGCGGCCTGGTCATGCCCCGCGGTCTCGGATGAACTTCACCGACCGCGGAAGGTTGGCCCCGCCACCGTGCCGGCTCGCGACCCGCAAGGCGCGGTCGAGGATGCCGGCAGGGCGCGGTCTCGGTCCGCCGGCGACTCAGCGGCCCTTGATCGCCTCGCGTGCGAGATTTCCGAGTGGGCCGGCAATGCGTGCGAAATCGTTGACTACCTTCCAGTCTTCCTTGGTCGCATTCGCGGGCGAGTTTTTCACGCGAGCGATTGCGTTGCGGACGTCTTGCTCGGATTGGGCCATTTCATTCTCTCCTTTTCGCAGTCCATTTCGATGAGTCTCGACGTATCGGTCAGAGCCTGCGCCTACGGTAGGGTCGGGGCATCGACCGGGATTCCGATGCAAAGTTCATATGTCTTCGATGAAGCGCACACCTCGGCGCTTGGCCTCGATGTGCCTTTCGTGAGTGCATGGCTCCGGGTTCGCCATGGAAGGCACCGCCAGCAACAGTGGCCAAATGAACGCACGGGGCATGATCGAGATGGCGATGTTGAAAGGATTCGCGGCTACGAACATGCGAACCCGAAGGCCGTGTCGCTTCTGGTAGTTGTTATTGGCAACAACGACTCCTACCAGCAGATAGGTGACTATGAAGATGAATACGGCAAACATTCCTTCACCATCCTCGCGTGATGAGTTTTGTCGAGTTCCACAGAGTCGCGCCGACCGATCTGCGACACGCAAGTCCTCGAAACAGGGCGACGGATGCTGCCGCCTCGATTGCGCACATGCGCCCATGGTGGCCTGTGCTCTGGGCCGATGTCTGTCGGGTGTTGACCCGACAGACATCGGTTTGACGCCGGCGCAACGTGATCGGGGGGCTCACCGTCGTCGCGCGCGAACCTGAACCCAGATCTGGTCGTCGGTGTCGAGCACCGTGAGATCGCTGATCTTGCCGAGAGCGTCGAGCTGTCGGCGTGCTTTGGCGGGCTGGTCGCCGACGATGCTCACTATGACATCGAATTCGTTCGCCGAGACCACCAGTCGGGCAGTGGACGTGCTGGTGGACAAGACAATTCGGGGGCAGGCCACGAGATGGTGATCGGCGGCGACGTCAGGGAGCCCGGGGGCGACAGCGATATCGACGGTGACGCCCCGGTACTCGGCGGACTCGATATCGGTGTGAAGTTCGCGCAGCACAGGATGGTCGAGGACATCGGCCAGGACGAACAGCCGACGCAACCGGGATGCTTCCACGAGGCACGTAGCCTGCACGGCAGGGTCTTTCGGTGAGACTCTCCGGGCGGCGAAGCTTTGCAAGAGCGGTGTCACCCGCGCCATGATCTCTTCGTTGCGCCGCTGAAATCGGCGGGTCAATGCTAGATGGACGGCTTGTCGACGTGTGAGTTCGGCGTGTTCGTCTGCGAGGGCCTGGGCAGCCGTCGTTGCCCGCCGGATCGAGGTGAGGAATGTGATCGCGAGTGCCTGCATCACCGCGACGCTCGCCACGAGATAGGTGAGTCTGATCAGGTTTTCGCCGGTGGGGCTGTGCAGCAGCAGTGTGGTCCCCGAGATGAGCCAGGATAGGCCCAGTGTGCCGTAGAGGACCGCCGGGCGAGCACGGACCATCAGCGCGACGACCGTCCACCCGATATCGGCCAGTGCCCAGTTCACGCCACCGAATACATCGCCGGCGGGAAGAATCAGTATCTGGATCGGCGCGATGGCAATCACCACCGCGACAGCGAATCCTGACCACGGGATTCTCCATCGGATATTCAGTCCGGCGACGCACCCGCAGACCAGATGCCCGATGACCAACGCCAGTTGTGTGGGGAGGTGCGGCGGATGGGCAAACGGCATTCGCGCGATCGCGGTGATTGTGAGGGTGATCGAGATGGCGACCAGACCATACCCGTAGCTGGTGCGAAGTCGGACGATCTTTTGGGCTGTGCGCGATGGATCCGTTGCTGGGATCTGGCATGGTGCTGCCGCCGGCCAGGTCAGTGTGACGGTGGTACCAGCGGCCGAGGAGGCGAGGGTTGCATCGCCGCCGATGTCGCGTATGCGCGCGATGATCGACTGCCGTACGCCGTGACGTCCGCGGGCGCCGTCGGAGGATGCTGTGAGCCCAGTCCCGTTGTCGGTGATGGCGAGTCGCCCCGATTCGACGGTGACGATGACCGCGGTCGCATTGGCGTGGCGTTCCACATTGGTCAGCGCTTCTCGTGTCGCCGCAGTCAGCGCGTGGGCCGTGCGGTGGTCGACGAGTACCAGCGCACCGAGAAGGGATACGGGTAGGGCTGGTTCGGCGCAGATCGGTGCCAGCGCATCGGTGAGGTCGACGTCGGTGTGATCGTGGGGCACGGGACTGCGGGCCAGAGCGGCCAGGTCGCGCTCGGCTTGGCGAGCCAGCCGGTCGGTGTCGGACGCCGCATCGTGACCGACCATCAGCAGGGTCGCGGTGGCAGTGTCGTGCAGGAGCCGGCGTTGCTCGCAGTCATAGCTGTAGAGCTCGTCGGCCACCGCCGCCGCGAGTTGTGCGTCGTGCAGGCGGTCTTCCTCGTCGTCGACGGTATGGGCGACCCGAATCATCAAGCGGCGCAAGATAACCGCTAACACCCATTGAACGGCGAGAAAATAGATCGAGAGCACCGAGAACGGATGGGCCAGGCCATCGAGGGTGTAGCCGAGCAGGCAAGCGAGACCGGTGGCGATGAGCGTGGCCGAACCGGCGGCGCCGATGATGCCGATCCCCGTTGACACCGCGGATTGTCCGGCGACGATCTGCGCGGCATTCGGGGTGTTCGGGTCCGACAGTTCGGAACTGGCGACGACGAACGGGGTGCACACCAGGTAGGCGAGGACCGCGATGATGTCAGCGAGAACCCAGGCCGATCCGCGGCGCCGGGTCCAGAGCCGAAACGCTGACCAACTCCCGAAACCGGTGTTGAGCAGCAATCCCACCGGAGTGTGCTCCGGCTGCAGCGGGTAGATGACCGCAGCCAAGAGAAACGGTAGATGGCGCAGCAGCAGCGCCGACAGCGCGATCTCATCGGTGAGCCTGGTCGTCATCAGCTGCGGTTCGACCGCGTCACCCGCGGAACCGGTCATGGCAATTCGTCGGGACTCACGATGCCGTCCTGGATGGCTCGTGTCACGAGGGCGGCCTTGGTACCCGCGGGCCGGCCGACCGCCGCGTATTTGGCGCGAACGCGGGCGATATAGGTTTCGACGGCACTCTCGGAAAGGTATAGCTGTATGGCGACAAGGGATTTCGATCCCGACTGGAACCAGAGCAGAAGAACCTGCTGCTCGCGTGCGGACAGCCGCGGACGCACCGGCATCGACACCGACGACATCGCGTTGGCCATCGTCAAAGTCATATGCAGTTCCGCGCCGGCCGCAGCACGGACCGCTTTCAGAAGTGGTTCGCGTCCCTCGGTTTTCGCCACATAGCTCGCAACCCCTGCCTCGAGGCAGTTGCCCACCAGCCGCGCGTCGGTGTGCTGGCTGTAGATCACGACTCGATGCCCCCGATCACATAGGTCCGTCACCGAACGCAGGTGGGGCGCGCCGGTGCCGAACTGCAGGTCCAGGATGACCACATCGACCGAGCCCGCGTCATCGGTGAACTCCGTCGGCGATTGATATTCACCGACGACGCGGATGGGTGGATCGGCCACGGCGCACCAACTGGAGATGCCCTCGTGGATTACGTCATGGTCGTCAATGAGAGCGACCCGGATGATTGAGTTCAACTCTGCTGGCACAGCCTTCCTCCACCGACGGTGCGACAGTATGGCATTGAACATCGCTGTGCTGGCGTAATGGAACATTCGCCGGGTTCGCCTGGCATCGCGACCGACGATGGCGCCCATTGGTCAGACCCGCGAATCTCGTTTCCCGAACCGGATTCGCTACAGGCCCACATCCACCTGCAGGCCCAGCTGTTCCATGACGCGGTTCGCCGCATCCCGGACCGGACCACGCTGGGTCGCGACCTTGCCGTCCGCCGAGATGATGGTGTTGAGCCAGATCGACGCGCCCCGACGCCAATCGATCTCCGTGGCGAGGCGCTTGTACTGTTCCAGTCGCCAGTCGAGATCCGGGCTCTTGCGGATCTCGTAGGCGACCCGGCCGATGACGACGAGTCCGGTCGCGGTCAGGTTGATGTACTTCTGCCGGAAGTCGGCGACCTGGTTCGCGGGTCCACCGGTGGTGGGCAGCTCACAGATCTCACGCCAAGGATCCATGTGCTCGGAGAGAATATCAATGAGAGTTACTGCGTCCGTGACGAATTCGTTGCGTGCCGTCTTGTCATTGATCAGCTGTGCGCTCTGCTTGGCGACCGACTCCTCACTGAGGGCGTAGTCGTTGAACAGCAGCTCCTTGACGAACTGGCGAACCTGGTTGAGCAGGAATACCGCCTGCGACGCCTTGGGCAGTTTGCTGGAAGTGGCATCGACCCGGCCCCGGAACAGGCGCGTCTGGTCGACGAGATCGGCGAGGACGCCGTTGATGGGTTCGCGGGTGTTGTAGACCGCGAGCAGGCTCGCCGGAATCTGTTTGGTCTGTGCGGCATCCGCGAAATCCTGATGGATGCGCTTGAGGTCGTCTTCGACAACGATGAGCACAGCGAGACTGTCGTCCTCGAAACCGATTTCCAGGTCGAGCAGACCGGGGATAGCGCTGCGGCCGGTGCCGTGCCCCTTGATCGCGGTGATCCGGTGCTGGCCGTCGGTGACATAGAACCGCACGCTGTCGCCGACCACCATGAAACCGAGGCGATTCTTGAAGTTGCCCCGGGGTACGTGCAGTGCCGGCAGCTGGCGGGCGTTCAAGGTGACCGGCGGAAGGATGTAGTTGCCTCGGTTCTCGCGGACGTAGTGGTTGATGCTCTTGACGTGGTCGGTCATCAGCGGGCGGTTCGTCGTATTCGCGGGATCACCACCCTTGTCGGCGGATTCGGCGACCACCTGACGGGTGAGGAACGAATACGGGAAGGAGGTCGAGATCATCGTCCGAACGCCCTGCTGGAAGACGGTGCACGGGAAGACGCGAGCGCCGGCCGCGGCGGCATCGGCGGATGCGGCCGCCAGTGCGTGATCGAGGCCATCGTGCTCCATCAATCCCATAGGGTTGCCGGTCATCGAGAGTCCTTTCGTTCGGGAGTAATTGGGTGCACCGGTTCGGGCCGGCGTGGGTTGTTCAATCGGGGTCCGGTTCCAGCCGTTCGCTCGGCAGCACGCCGACGATCAGGTCTCCGGTTGAATTGCGGTAGCGGACTATTGCGAACCATCGACGGTCCGGCGTCTCGCGCCAGCGCACGATGCTCCCGTACCGCGTGCCCTCGTGGGTAGCGATCGTGCAGTCCCGTAGCAAGGATTCGTCGGTCCGACTGCGATCGCACACGGGGCAGGCGAGCGGTGTTGCGCGAGAACATACTTTCTTGTACCGGCGAAGTTCGATGGCTGGGCTGCCGCCGCAACGGTGAGCCAGGGCGCGGTCGACTGCGAGAACATCGCAGTCCCGAGCGGAATGGTGTACAGCGACGGCGGGAAAGCCCGGGTCTACCAGTACCCACACCACCTCGTCGGGAGAGATCGGATTGGCATGGGTGGGCCGGTAGTTTCCGAGGTCGCGTCTCGAATAGCCCCACCGTCCCGACACATACGGGCCCCAATCCTCGGGAGGTCTCCAACCCGGACCTGATACGTCCGCCCAATGATCCATCGGATGCGCCTCACGGTGAAATGTCAAGGTTGTGCAATAGTCACTGGCAGACTGAATGAAACTTCTTGCGTCGCAGTATGTTCTGAACAGCTCAGCTCTATAGATGGTCGTGAGCCGAGTTCGCCGGTGCCTTGGATGAGTTATTTCGCTGCGGCTTTGCCGCTACCGCAGCGACACCGTCGCCCCGCCGGAGAACATCGAGTCGTGCAGGACGATGTGGTCCGGGGTGGAGTCGGCGGGAAGGTCGTAGACCACCTGGGCGGTGATGGAATTGCCCGGGTTGAGGTTGGCGTAGAGGCTGGTGTCGGACTGGAGGTTCATGGCGGCTGCTGCGTCGTTGGAGAACTTGCGGTTCTGGGCGTCGTAGACGTCCTGGTCGGAGGGGGAGAAGCCGTAGGGGACCTTGCCGATATTGCGGACGGTGAGTGAGATGATGGTGTAGCTGCCCTGGGCGGTTTTGCGAAGGTAAGGGTTGGTGCCGACTTCCTTTATGCCGGTTTGGATGTCGGTGACGGTGAACTCGAATTTGCCGTCGCGGACTGGGGTGTTGAGGCCGGGCGCGGGGGGCTTTTCGGTGGTGGGGGCGGGTGCGCCCGCGGCGGGTGCCGGGGCGTTGCCGGCGGGACCGGGGGACCTGGTTGCCGAAGTCGACGGGGGCTGGGCCGTTTTGGTGTCCTTGCCGCCGAGCACTCCGCCGATGCCGCAGAGGGCGACGATGCCCGCGATGATCAGCAAGATGATCTTGAGAGCATTCGACTTCTTGGGCGGGGTCGGCGCCATGGGGTACTGCGGTGGGTACTGCCCAGGGAATGGCGCCTGGGGGTAGGGCCGTGCGGCCTGGTAGGGAGGGGGTGTGGCCGGATAGGGTCCTGGCGTGGGCTCGTTGGGCGATGGCGGGGGCTGGTAAGTCATTGGCGTTCCTGGCATTTCGGTGGATGGGCGAGGCGGGAAAAGCGGTGGTGACCGCACTTCCCGCCTCGAATGCGGGTGGGACGGATGCGGGGTGGGACGACGGATTCGCCGCAACCAACGGACATCACGGCTACGTGAGGCGCTTGGTTGTCGGAGAGGCGGGACGCCGCTATTCGAGGGTCCAGACGCAGCCTTCGACGGTGATCACGTCGCCGGCATTCAGGCGCACGTAGGACGCACCGGAGTAGGACTGGACGTCGGTGGCCTCGGAGTCCTTGGCGCCCTTGTAGGGCAGCCAGGTGATGAAGCAGTAGCCGTAGTCCTGGTCGCGAGGGCCCGGCGTGGAGTATGTGCCGGGCGCGACATCCTGTCCGACCACCTGCATGCCCTCGTGGAGCCGGGTGGCGGGGTCGGCGTGGGCGGTGCCGATGGTGGCGAGCACGGTGCAGGTCGCGGCGAGGGTGGCCGTGGACAACGTGGTGATGAGGTTGTGGCGCATGGCGTTTCAGCTCTTTCGTGTGGTTGCGGGTAAGGGTCAGAGCTTGTACTGCGGGCAGTACGCGCTGATGGCGGCGTCGAGGAAGGTGTAGGGGTACTTCAAGGTGTTGCGGGCCTTCTCGGCGAGCACGATCTGGTTGTGCGCGGAGTTGCCGTAGGCGTCGAGCCACTGGCACTGAGCCTGGGCGAGGCTGATGGCCCGGTCCTGGACTGTGCAGCTGTTTTCGTTCTCGTGGGAGGCCCGCAGGAAGCGCAGGTCGGCGGCGCTGCGGGGGCCGCAGCCGGGGCTCGAGGAGCCGTTGGAGGAGCCGCTTGCGGAGCCGGTGTCGGGAGCGGCCAGGGCGGCGGGCGCCGCGGCGGAGAGGGCGACGGCGGTGGCGCTTGCGGCGAGCAAGGTCGAGAGGGTGCGCATGATTCCTTCGTGAAACGGGGTTGATGGGGGATCGCGACGCCCGACGGGCGTGCGGGGTCGCCGCGGCCGGGAGCGCCGGCCGCGGGACGTGAGATAGCGATTCAGCTGTGGCGGAGTCGCCGCACGAGGCGGCGCAGCATGGCGCGCAGCATGTTTCGAGGCTTGGTGGGAGCAGGAGCCGGGTTCCGCTGTGTGGCAGCAGCGTTCGCCTTCGCGGTCGCCTCGGCCTGTTGGCGGGCCACCTCCGCCCGCTTGATCGGCACCGTGCGTGCGGCCACCTCGGCAGGTGATGGCACGGTGCGCGGAGGCAGAACGACATGCCCTGGCGCTGCGTTCGGTAGCGGCATTGCTGACTGCAATGAGGGCGGTGCTGCAGGTGAGGGCGACACCTCGGCAGGCACGGCAGGCGCCCGCGCCACAGTCTCGAGCGGCGTACGTGGCGTGAGCTCGGGCGATGCAGTCATCGCGAACTCGGGCCGTTCCGTTGTCGCGGACTCGAGGGGTCCAGTCGTCGTGGGCTTGGGCGGTGCGGCAGGTCCGGGCACGAGCAGCTCCGCCAGCCCTGTCTCGATCGGCGCGCAAGCGGTTCGCATGGCTACCTCGGCCGGCGTCGGGACGGCGGCAGTGTCTGCCGCGATGCTGCTCAGATTCAGTGGCTCCCTGGTGATTTCCGACGCTGGAACGTACTCCGAGAGAGGGAAAACGCGGTAGTGCGAGGCCGAGAACGCGACGGCCACATAGTCGCTGTGCTCCGCGGTCGCCCAGCTGGTGAGATGCCAGCCGTCGCACGCGGTGCACAGGTACGAATTCTTCTCCCGCCGTGCCGGATTGGTGCGGTCCAAGGTTGCCAGGACGAGATCGGCCTCGCGCTGGGTGGAGTAGCGGATCTTGCCGCAGTCGGCGCAGCGGGGGATCGCGGTGTAGTCGGGCTGAACGTTGTGAGTGCCGGCAACTCGGAGGGATAGCTCGCGGCCGTGGGCCCGGGTCACTCGGCGGTGAGCGCGGTTGCGGAGATGGCGTTGCCGAGTCATGTCTTCCTCCCCGATCGGCGAGCGGTGGTTTCACCGAGCTTGATGTGGGTGCGATGCAAAACACTAAAAGCGAGTGAAAGCATTGTCAACCAGAATCTTGAGATTGCTTTTTGCTCATCGGTCGACCAGGGTGGAGGAAGGTACACGAGAGGAGGGGCATGCCGAAGCCCGTGTCAACAGTCAGCGCTGCGGAGATCTCCCGGCTGGCGGGCGTCACCCGCGCCACTGTCAGCAACTGGCGTCGACGGCACGCCGACTTTCCAAAGTCCATCGCGGGCACTGAGGCTCGTCCGGAGTTCGACCTGCACGAGGTCCAGCAATGGCTGGCCGATCATCGGCTCGGCTCCGAAACGTCGGCGGTGAACGAGCTGCGTGCGTTTGCCCGCGCACGCACCACACCCGACGCGGCCATGCGTGTGCTGGAAGCACTGAGTCCTACCGGGGCAGGCTGGGCAGCCCCCGATCTCACGGAGGACTTCGCTGACGAGGCGGTGGACATCTTCGAGCGCGCGGCGGACACGGAAGGTGCCCGAACGGCCATCGACATCCTGGGAGAGCGAGCGCTCGAGGACACCACGGCGACCGGCTTGTATGTAACCCCGCCCCGGGTGGCGGAATTGCTGGCAGCACTGGCGAATTCCCCAGGGACGGGTGCCGCGCACGTCGTGCTGGATCCGGCTTGCGGCAGCGGCTCGGTACTGCTCGCGGCCGCCCAGGCCGGTGCGAGTGAGCTCTACGGGCAGGACGCCCTGCCGGTGCAGGTGCAGCGCACCCGGCTGCTACTGGAGGCGGAAGCCAGCGCGCGGCTGGTGGTGCGAGCAGGCGACAGCCTCACCGCCGACGCCTTTCCTGACCTGCGCGCTGATGCCGTGTTGTGCAATCCGCCGTACGGTCAACGTGACTGGGGATCAACGGAGCTGGCCTTCGACCCGCGATGGGATTATGGCCTGCCTCCCCGGGCGGAGTCGGAGCTCGCCTGGGTTCAGCACGCGCTCGCGCACCTACGTCCGGACGGGACCGCCGTCCTGTTGCTCCCGCCCGCCGTGGCGACGCGTGGATCCGGCCGCAAGATCCGTGCCAACCTGGTGCGCACCGGCGCCTTGCGCGCCGTGATCGGCCTGGCTCCGGGTGCCGCCCAGCCTTGGCATGTGGGCCTGCAGATCTGGATCCTGCGTCGCCCGCAACCGGGAGCGCCGGTGCCGGATTCAGTGCTGTTCGTCGACACCACCCGCCTTCCCTCGAGCACGGATAGTGAGGACCGCGCGCTCGGCGACGCAGTGCTCAGGGCCTGGCGAGCCTTCGGTGGCCCCAGGCCAGAGGATGCGACCGAATCGGGTTTGGCGGTCCCGGTCCGACTGGTGGATGTGCTGACCGAAGAGGTCGACCTCACGCCCGCCAGATATATGAGATCCTCGCTGGACGCGGATACCGTCTCCGATGAGGTCGAGGAGGCGATTCGCCGACTCGATAGCACGGCGTCGGAATTGTCCTCGGTGACAGGCGACTTGGGTGGATGGTCGGCCTCGCCAGGCAAGTCGTGGCGCTATATGACCATTGCCGACCTGTCGAATCACGGTCAGCTGGAATGGATTCGGTCCGAACCGCCGAGCCCGGAACCTGCAGTGCCGGACGATCAGCGCCGTATCCTCACTGCCCCTGACATCGCGACCGGCGTCCCGGCCTCGGGTACCGCAGCGTCCTCCGCACCGGCGACCAACGTTGATGTCGAAATCGGCGACGTCCTGATTCCAACCGTGCGGAGCGACCGCACCGGCGGGCGTAGCGCCCGGGTGGCAACCGCGGAGGATGCGGGGTCGATCCGTGGCCCGCACATCCACACCTTGCGAGTTGATCCGGACCGGCTCGATCCCTGGTTCCTCGCCGGATTCCTGACCGGCGCCGAGAATGTCTCGGCGACACGGACATCCACCGTTCGTTTCGATCCGTCCCGGTTGCGCATCCCGGTGCTGGGACTGGCCGAGCAGCAACGCTACGGCGAGATGTTTCGGCTACTGTTCCTGCTGCGCACCGCCGCGCGGCGTGCTACCTACGCTGCTGAGAACGTCGCGGAACTCGTGACCACGGGACTCACCGCCGGAGCGCTGCTTCCCGAGGGTGCCGAGGACCGACAATAAGTGCCATCCATCGCGCGTACCCGACGCGTGGGCTACACCGCTGCTACCGTTACTGCTGGTCGGACAGTTGATGTGGGGGTGGGGAGAGCGGCGGTCATGATGCGCGAGGCCGCGGGGCAGCAGCACCGCACCGTTGTCGAAGGTGAAGACGGTGACGCATCCGAGATTGCCCGCCGCCCGGACCCGTACGACGAGTACGCCATCTGCTGCTCGGCATTGCTGGGGCAATCAGCGTGGAGGCCACCGGTATTGGAACCGGACCCCGATTCGCATCCGTCGATTCCCCTGGAAGATCTCGTCGAGGCGGGCGTGATCGACCTCCACGAAGCACCGCCGACCGTCGGGGCCACCGGCGGAGACACTCCCATGTTGTCAGCCAAGGATGTTCGGCTCGGCCGTGCGCCGTCGCGCTGGGGTGATGCCTGCGCGCCGGGCGCGATCGAAATCCGCGTCGGCGATATCGCGGTGGCAATCAGCACCGAGCCGGCCGTCCGGGTCTGTACCGACAATGGTGTGCTGCTCGGGCCGGGCATTCGCCTGGTGCGCGCCGACTCCGACGCCATCGATCCTTATTTCCTGGCGGGGATCCTACGGGCGGCAGTCGAAGCGGCCGACGGGAACCACATCGACATCTACGAAGTCGCCGTTCCGCGCATCCCACTGGCCGAGCAACATCGGTACGGCAAGGCATTCGAGCAGTTGACCGCCCTCGAGGCCGCCTTGCAGAGGCAACGGGCGAATATCGGACTATTGGTACGAACCGGATTCGGTGGGCTGGCTCAGGGCAAGCTCCGCCCCGTAGCTGGCGACGAGTAGGTTGGCGTGTCGGCTTGTCAGGAGTCACGGTGGTAGAAGCGGTGCAACCGCAGGTTGTGGGCGGCCGGTACGAGTTGCTCGACGAGATCGGGGCGGGCGGCATGGGGCAGGTCTACGAGGGGTTCGACCGTCACCTCAAGCGCCGTATCGCCGTGAAATTCACCCACCCGAGCCTCGATCATGATCCTGACTGGGACAAGCGCTTCTTCCGGGAAGCGGAGTTGATGGCCAGGTTCAATCATCCGGGGCTACCGGTGATTCATGATGCCGGGACCGGCTCGCCGACTCCAGGTGGACCCGAACGTCCCTATCTCGTTATGGAATTCATCGAGGGCAAGACTCTCGACAAGCTGCTGGCCGAACGTGGACCGCAACCGGTCGGAGTCGTCGCCAACCTGGGTGGGCAGGCTGCGGCGGTGCTTGCGGCGGCACACCGCAACCGCATCTTTCACCGGGACCTGAAGCCGTCCAACCTGATGCTGTGCGCCGACGGCACGGTGAAGGTGCTGGATTTCGGTCTTGCGGTCGCGCCCGATTCGGATATGACCCGCTACACCATGACCGGTCATACCCTCGGTACCCCGGCGTTCATGGCTCCCGAGCAGGTCGAGGGCGGTGAGGTGGTGCCGCAGACCGACCTCTACGCACTGGGACTCGTCCTGCACGAGCTGCTCACCGGCGACCGGGTGATGACGGGCAGTTCGCCGTATGCGGTGTGGCAGAACCAGGTTCATCTGCAACCGCTCGATATCCGGCACGAGCGCCCCGAGGTACCGGTCGAGATGGCCCGGCTGATCATGAGCATGCTGGCCAAGTCGCCGGACCGGCGGCCCGACGGTGCCGCGTCGGTGCACGCGGTGTTGGTCCGGCACGCGACCGATCTCGGTGAGCTACCCGAGGTCAACGACAATCACAGCCCCGCACGAATGTACGCCCTCGCCGTCGGCTCGATGGTTTCCGCGCGCACGGCCATGACCCTGGTCACCCCCACCCACCAGCTGCCCAAACCCGAGGCGCCCCAGCCCCTTTTCGCCCCGGTAGGCGATTTCAGCAGAGCCGACCTGCAGCGGGCCGTGCGCCGGGCACGCGATTTCGCCGACGAATCCCGCTACGACCCGGCGATCCACGAGTTGCAGACCGTGATGGAAGCGGCTGTCCCGCTGCTGGGTTCGCGCGACGCGGATGTGGTCGAGGCCCGGGTGAAACTGGCCGATCTGCGTTTCGAGAGCGGCGACTACTCGTCGGCCGCTGATATGTACCGCGCGCTGATCGACGATCTGACCGCCGAGCGCGGCCCCTATGACGACCAGGTCATGTACTGCCAACGGCAGCTCGCCACCTGTCATGTGCAGCTCGGCGACACCCGCAATGCCCTGACCCGGTTGAAGCGGTTGCACAGCCAAATGGCCGTCCGTTACGGCGAACAGGATCGCCGCGTGATCGAGCTCGCCGGGCAGATAAGCCACATAAAGCCGTAGCGCAGAGAATTCGGTAGTTCCGGACCGAGCGGACATGCCGATTAGCGGATGCGCGGCGACCGTCGATAGCTTGCCGTGGCCGCGATTTCAGGGAAGTTGATGGAGGAGCAGGTGCCGAGTATGGGAGCGGACCGGACGCCCGTCATGAACGATCTCGCCGATCGCGGCGCGCGATTGTTCGAATATCTGGCGAAAGCCCAGACGCTGCGCATGTCCCGCATTCAGGACATTGCCGCGTATCAGCGGGACGGCGAGGTCATCTGGGTCGCCGAACTGCCCGAACATCCGGCCGTCAGCTATCAGCAGGCCGATCCGGGCAAGCCGTTTCTCATGGTGCAGAAGGTGACGATCGTTTCCGCACCGGAACCCGATTCGCAGCTTGCCCGCTGGCTCGACAAAGCATGGGACAACCCGGAACGTGAGCCGGGATTGCGCCTCACCCGGGATGGTGAAGCGGGCGAGGTGCTTCGGCTCGACGACCATCCCGAGATTCGCACAGCCTTCGGAGAATGGTTGCCGCGCTGGCAGGAATGGGCGCGGGAGGCGCTGCCCAAAGTGGCTGTGCGGCGTCTCTATCAGACGATGTACGAGATGTACACCCGCTACGGCGGGGCCACTGAAACCCTCGAAGCCGTTCTTGCCCTGGGCTTTCTGACCTGGCGCAACAGCGAGGTCGGTCTCGTGCGCCGGCATGTGCTCACGATGCCGGTGGTACTGGGGTTCGATTCCGACTACGGCGCGATCTCGGCATCGATCGATCCGGGCGTCACCGGGTACACCGCTGAGTTGCAGGAGATCCTCGACCCGTCGCAGATGTCGGCCGCGAGCGATCTGCAGCGTGCCGAGGCCGAGGCGCGCGACGGTCAGATCGACCCCTTCGATCGGGAGAACGTCGGTGCGCTGGTGCGCATGTTCATCAACTGCATCAACCCGGACGCGGTGTACGCCGATGACATTCGACCCGGAGATGCGGTGGCGCATCCGACGGCCGGTTATGCACCGGCTGTCATCCTCCGCAAACGTGGCAATCGGGGCATGGTGACCGCGCTGCGCACCATCGCGGAGACTATTCGGGCCACCGGTGAACTGCCCTCGGGCATCCACAATCTGGTCGACCCGAACTTCGAGCCCGTGCCGGCGCCCACCGCGGGCGATGGCGCGATCGTGCGTGACGGCGCGGATCAGTTTCTCCCCTTGCAGCTCAACGATGTTCAGCTGCGGATCCTCGAGCACGTGGACAAGCACGCGCACACGCTGGTGCAGGGTCCGCCTGGGACCGGTAAGACCCACACCGCGGCGGCCCTCATCACACACTTACTCGCACAGGGCAAGCGGGTCTTGATCACCGCGCACACCGACCGCGCCCTGCACGAGGTGCGCGCCAAACTGCCCGACCAGATCAAACCGCTGTCCGTCGCGGTGGTCGGCGACTCGCGGCGCGAACTCGAGGACCTCAAGGCCTCGGTCAATCGCATCTCACACGCCGCCGACGAGCATGATCCGGCGGCCGGTGCGGCCGCGGTCGCCGCCAACGACCAGGCGATCGCGCTGGCACGGCAGCGGCGGGCGGCAATCCAGCAGGAACTGCTGACGCTGCGTGAGCGCGATGTCACGACACACTCGGTCGGGGGCTATACCGGAACCATCGCCGATATCGCACTGCGTTGGCGCGACGCACGATCGGAGTTCGGCTGGATTTCCGAGCTGGTAGTCGACGAGGTCGAGCAGGATTGCCCGATTGCCGGCGAACTTGTCACCGAATGGCGAACGTTGTTGCTGGACAATAATCTCGACGATCCGGAAGTCGCCGCACCCGACATCGTCGCAGCCACGGCGCTGCCGCCGGCGGATCTGTTCGGCCAATGGTGCTCGGCCGAAAAGCAAGCGGCGCAATACCGCCACGGCTACGCGCACTACGACGCCGACCCGGCCGCCGCGCGGATAGCCGGGCTGTCCGGCGACGAACGCCGCCGGGTGTGCGCACTGCTCGACGAGCTCGCCGACCGGTTACGGCACCTGAGCCACCGGACCGAACCCTGGACCGCCACCGCCCTCGCCGATATACACAGCGGACGTGACTTCGAATGGCGTTCGCGGGCCGCGGCTATCGCGGATCTGCTCACGCAGGCCGACGTGGTGGTGGCCGCGCTCGCGTACGCGACCGTCCAGGTGACCGTCGATGACCCGGCAACGCTGCTCGGCCTTGCCGAAAACCTGAAGTCGCACATTGAAACCCATGGCGCACTGAAACTCCATCCCGACGGCCGCCCGAAGACCGGGCTGACTGCGCCTCGCGTGGTCAAGCTCTCCGAGCCGCTGTTCGAACAGGTCCGGATCGACGGTCGCATCCCCGTCACCGTCGAACAGCTCACCCATTTCCTGAACGCACAACTTGGTCAGCGACTCCTCGAGCAGCTCGACCTGGCCTGGCCGGGCGGCGGGCACGCTTCCGGGCCGGGTGTGCTGCGCGACCGCGTCGCCCGGCATCGTGCGGCATTCGCGGTGCTGGCACAGGTACTGGATTACGCTGGCAGGCTCGATCACACCGTGACCTGCCTGCGGGATCTCGCACTACCCGTACCGGATTGGGCCGACCCGATCGGCGTGCGCGGCGCGCGGGAAGCATTCGACGCGGTGGCCGCGCGGGAGGCGCTCGATCGCGCGGTCGTGCCACTCGACGAGCTGACCCGTCGGCTGGACGCGCTGCGCGAGGATCCCCGGGCCACCGCGACCGTGGATCAGCTCGCTGCCGCCGCCCACGACCGGGACACGGCAGCCTACCGTCAGGCCCACGACCGGCTGGCCGAGCTGAATCAATTGCGCCGCAGGCTCGCTCGCAGGCACGAGATCGACGTGGATCTGACCGCCCTGCCACTGCTGCGCGACGCGATCACTGCCGATCCCGCGGACCCGGACTGGGATGTGCGGCTCGCCGGCTTCGAAATGGCCTGGCGCTGGGCCACGGTCGGGCGCTGGTTGACCACCAACAATGTTGGCGGAGTCAACGAATTGTGCCGCCGCCTGGACGATGTCGAGGCCGAGCTACGTGAGCTGGCGGCCGCGCGTGCGGCCACCACCGCGTGGGATCTGGCGGTCGGGCGGCTGACCAATCGCGCCCGGGCAGACCTGCGGCATTACGCGCAACTTGTGAAGAGGCTCGGCCGCGGCACCGGCAAGTACGCCGACCGCGATCGGGCCGATATTCAGCGGGCGCTGGGCAACTGCCGTGCCGCGGTGCCGGTGTGGATCATGCCGATCTACCGTGTGGTCGAACAGTTCTCGGTCACCGCCGACATGTTCGACGTGGTGGTGGTCGATGAGGCCTCACAGGCCGGGGCGGAGGCGGTGTTCCTGCAGTACCTCGCCCCGCGCATCGTCGTGATCGGCGACGACAAGCAGGTGTCGCCCTCGGCGGTCGGCATCGATGCGGGCGAGCTGGAACGGCTGGCCAAGCAGTACCTCTACGACGACACGTACCTGTCTTCGTGGTACAACACCAAGCTCAGCCTGTTCGACGACGCATCCATGCGATACCCGAAGAAGCTCACACTGATCGAGCACCGCCGCTGCGTGCCCGAGATCATCGGATTCTCGAACAAGATTGCCTACGAGCCGGAGGGCGTGCCGCTCGTGCCGGTGCGCCGCTACGGTAGCGATCGGCTCGACCCGATTCGCACCGTGCATGTGGCCGACGGCCATGAGGTGTCCAGCCAGGTCAATCCGGCCGAGGCCGATCGGATCGTCGAGCAGATCGAGCGCTGCCTCGCCGATCCGCGCTACGACGGCAAATCCATCGGCGTCATCTCGCTGCTGGGTACCTCACAGGCCAAGCACATCGCGCAGAAACTCGTCGCGCGCATCGGCCCGGAGGAGATGCAGCGGCGCGAGCTGCACTGCGGCGACGCGGCCGACTTCCAGGGCGCGGAACGTGACGTGATCTTCCTGTCGCTGGTGGCCGCGCCTGGCCCGGACCGACGGCTGGCGGCGCAGACCACCGACAGCGCCGCGCAGCGCTACAACGTCGCTGTGTCGCGTGCCCGTGACCAGTTGTGGCTGTACCACTCGGTGACTGCAGAGCATCTACACAACAGCGCAGATCTCCGGCTGCGGCTGCTCGAATACTGCCAGGGCATCGAAGCCCGCACCCACGTGGACGCCGAACCGCCGCAACGGTTTTCCGACGGTTACCTTGTCGAGCCGTTCGAGTATCTGTTCGAGCAGCAGGTCTACAACCGCATCGTCGACCGCGGTTACCGAGTCACCCCGCACTACACCGAAACCGGCTACGACATCGATATGGTCGTCACAGGCGGAGGCGGCCAGCTCGCCGTGCATTGCGACGGCGATCATTGGAACGGTCCCGACCAGTATCGGGAGGATCTTGCCAGGCAACGCGATCTGGAACGGTGCGGCTGGCCGTTTCATCGAATCCGCTTGGCGGACTTCATCGTCGACCCGGATACCTGTTTGGAAGAGCTCTGGTTGCTGCTGGAGGACCAGGGGATCTATCCGATAGCCGAGGAGGAACAGCGTCGCCTGGCCAAATTGCTGGCCGCCGCCGGTCCGGAGCCGGTCGAACCGGCAAGTCCCGAGCTGCGAGAACGAGTGTCGCTGGTACCGGTCGAATCAGTGTGGACGACGGAGGAACTTGTCGATTCACGTCTGACGGTGCGGTTGGGAAGCAAGGAGGAGGCCGACCGGTCGGGCGATGATCCGGCTCCTTCCGGACTCCATCGTGAGGCATCCACCGGGTATGCAGAACCTCCGAAGACTGGCGAGCTGGACGCGTTCGATGGCGATTGGACAGTGCCAGAGGCGAGTTCGCTATCGGCCAACCAGCCAGGGGATCGGGGAGACGACGCAGATTCGATTCCCTCGTCGGTAGAAGCACCGGCTACCGGGACGGTGGGAGGCGATACTGCCGAGCCAGCGCTTCAGATGAGTGAGACCGCCGAGCCGGTAGGTGAATCCCCGGCATTCGCTTCTGCTGGCTCGAGCGGAACCGGCACATATGCGTCAGCTCGTGGTTCGTCGGAGATCGATTCCGCACCGTCGATCGTCGCCGTAGCGCTCGGCAACGTGCCCTTGGCGGCGAATGGCTGGGCCGGTTCGACGGATGAGTTTCCCGAAAGAGCATCGAGAAACGGCGGGGCTGCGGATCGTAGTGGTGAAACCACGGCGAACGGCCACAACGGTCCGATTTCGGACGGTCGGATCGACCCGGTTATGGCTGGGCACAACGGATTCGCCGACGACCACGAGCCGGTGGCCGGTCCGGGCGGTCTCGGCTCGGCAGCGAACGGTGCAATGCCGGATGGGCGGCGGCTCGTCATCGAATCCTATGTTGCCTTCGCCGAGCAGCTGAAGAGCCCGACCAGCGCCGACCATGCCACGATCGTCGGAGACTTCCTGCGCATCGTGGCCGTCGAGGGCCCGGTGACCGCGGCGCGATTGCGGGCCGCCTACGTGGCCTCGGCCCGGACCCGGGAACGGGACCACGTTCGCAAGAAGCTGGATATCGCGCTGCGCGCGGCGGTCGCCCGGGGAAACCTGGTGGTGGACAACGCGCTCGAGCTGGACGACCCGGCGCTGCTGACCTATCGGCTGCCCGAGCAGCCGGCATCCCGCTGGCGTGGACTGGGCCCCCGCAAGGTCGAGCAGATTCCGCCGCTCGAACTGGCGGAGGTGATGGCTCATCAGGCCGAGCGCCACGGATGGTCCGATCGCGCAACACTGTTCCGCGCGGTCATCAACGCCGTCGGGCAGACCCGCTTGACCGACAACACCATTGCCGCGCTCGCATTGGTGGTGCCGTTGGCGCGGCGGCTCGGCACGAACGACTGAATCGAGCTCGCGCTAGAGCAAGTCCGCCAGCACGCGTCCGCGCATGGTGGCCGCGAACCGCAGCAGCTCCGTCCGATTCGGCCCGACCTCGCTTACGGCCCGAGACACCTCGAGGAAGGTGTCGATCGGGTCGGCGGGCGAGGCCGCCCAATCGATGATGGCGCGCATGGTCCGCCGCCAGGTTGCGGTGTCGCCATCCCACGGACGCGACAGGTAATAGAGGGTGTCGGCCTGCCACTCCACGAAGCTGTCGAAGTCTGCCCGCGAGAAGGAATGGCCCGCATCTTTCCAGTAGCCGGCCACGTCGGGCACGCCCAGAAGCTCGGCCACACGCTCGCGATATGGTGGCCCGGAGGGCACCGGCCCGGCAGGAGCAATGGGCTGCGTTGACGGTCCAGACCCTCTGTACGTGTGCGAATCGGACACGACCGGAAACGAATCCGCTGCATCATTCTCGGCGTCGGCCCGGTGTGGCGCTGGGGTGTCGCAGGTAGTGGGTGGACTCACTGCGGAACGATGCGCGGTCGGTTCGTCGGCCCGATCGGCGGACGCGGCATCGGAGATTTCTGCGCCCGATTGGGATTCGAACTCCGCTGCGTGGGCTGTCTTCGTGTTTGTCCGAGTTTCGAACGCCGCCGCGGCGGCACCGGCTGCGTCGATGGCTGCGGAAGATGAGGCAGTGGAGGTTCCAGCGCCCAGTGCCTCGACCTCGCTGGTTTCGGGAACACCTGTCGCGGACCCGGTTTCGGTCCGATGAAGTGGCGGACTGAAGACAGGTGCACGTGGGTCTGTCGGCGGGGCCTTCGGTATTTGTGCTGCGGGTGGCTGTGGCGCTTGCCGGTCACCGGAGAGGTACCGCCGCGTCGGCATCTTGGCCATTGCGTCGAGCGGTGTGGGCACGCCGGCGTGCACATCGGCTGCGGGTGGGGTCGGCGCTTGTTCCCAGGGAGCACTCGTCGGTTGTTGCGGGCGGCGAGGAACTTCGCGTACCGGTGTGCGCAAGTCGGCGGGGATCGGACGCGGGGTCCGGCGCGGTTCGCCTGGGGCCGTGCCGGATTCGGTAGAAGGCTGGGGCCCGGTTGTAGGCGTCGCCGATTCGAAGGTGTGTCGAGAATCGGTGGCAGCGGTCTGCTGGGCACTCGAGTCCGACAGCCAGGAACGCAGGATCGCCGGGAGTCCGGCGGCATCGGTGGTGACGCGTTCCTCGGCAACGGATTCCAGATCGCCCAGGAACGCCTCATGCGCGCCCAGCGCGGGGTCCTCGGGTGTGCCGTAGACGTAGGCCACCACGAAAAGTGCAGCACTGCCGGTGGATTTGGGGCGTACCACCCGGCCCATGCGTTGGATAATCTGCCGTCTGCTGCGACTGGCGGCCAACACCATGCCCAGTTGGGCGTCGGGGATGTCGATGCCCTCATCGAGGACGCGTGGTGCGGCCAGCGCACGGAGTTCTCCACGCCGGAAATCGGCGATGATCCGTTCGCGCTCGGTGGGCTGCAGACCGGACCCGACGAATCCGCACGAAAGGTCCAACTGTTGGAGCGTGGACTGGATCTGCCCGGCTGTCGAAGTCCGCTCGGCGAAGAAGATCGATTGGGTAGCACGGAGTTCCGTAATGGGCAGGACGCTGACCAGATCGAGCTTGCCCTGGCAGTCGGCCAGCACCTCGCGACGTTCGGCGAAGTACTTCAGGAAGCGCTGTGCCTGGCGCGCCGCCTCACCGGTCTTCTGCTCGGCCAGGCGCTGTGCGAAGGCCATGAATTCACCGAAGGAATCCTCCGGTGCGCCGTACGCGTCGATGAGCACCGATTTGGCCTTACGTGCCGCCTCGTCCGCGCGGTCGTACCTGGCGCGTTCGCGCGGGGTGAAATGGACACCCGACAGCGCAAGGCGCACAGGTGCGAGAATGCCGTCCGCACGGGCGCGCTCGTAATCGCAGCCGGGTATCAGGCCGCCGAAATAGGGGAGCAGGATCTGCTCCACCGCGTTGTCGTTGCGTTCGAGCGTGGCGGTCAGGCCCAGCCGCCATTCATAGTGCTCGGTCAGGGCTTTCGCGTAACTTCCCGCACCGTAACGGTGCACCTCGTCGGCCACCAGCAGTGCGCCGGGCGGGACTTTGAGCGCGGTGCTGGACACCGTCTGTACCGTCGCCACCAGGACATCCCACTGCGCCGGCGGCCGAGCCGGGCCCTTGCCGCCGACCCGGTCGATCCGGTGCCCGGGCAGCGCCGAGCGCAGGCGCTCCAACCACTGGGTCTGCAGGTCGATACCGGGCACGAGGACCACGGCCTGCCGGCCCTCGTCCAGTGCGGTGGCGGCAGCATGGATCCCGACCGCGGTTTTGCCCGACCCGGTGACCGCCTCGACGATTCCACGTCGGTCCCGCCGCGCCCACTCCGTCAGGGCCTCCGATTGCCAAGCGCGCAAGGGCGGCCCAGCGTAGCGGGTCCGCGGGGCGGCCAGGGTGGCTTGCTCCGAATCCGGTTGGGGTGTAACTGATCGCGGTGTCTCCGGTTGCGCCCATTGCGTGACCAATTCGGCGGCTGCCTCACGAACTGCCCAGATCGCGGGCTGCTCGGGACCCAGGATCTCGAAGATATTCGGTTCGCTGTAGAGCAGCTGGGTCACCACGGTGGGAGTGAGGTCCGTCAGGCCAAGGCTGACGCTGAGTTGTTGCGCAGACTGGCACGGCGTGCCCAGCAGTGCGACCGCGATCCGGCGCGTCAGGGCTGCTCTCGCAGTGTTCTCGGCGGCGTGCCGCACCGTGATCTCCGGGACCATGTTCACCTTTTTCCGCCGCCGGACAACTACGCGAATACTAGCGTTGGTGAAATCGACCGATACAGCGACCGATTCGGCGACCACGCTCCCGAACTGGTGTTTTCCGGCCAGCGGTAGTCGGAAGCCACCGAATGCCCGGCAGCCTCGGTAGGGTGGTTCGGCGGACCGCTCGAACCATAAGGAAGCTTGGTGTTCTCTCCCGATCAGCTGGTTGTCGTGATACCCCGTGAGGATATCGAAAGGGGGGACCTGGGGCCCGCCCTCGAGGCCCTCAACTCGTGCTTCGTTTCGCCGGAACGCGCCCGAACCGCTATGGGCGCAGTTGAACTGGTCATCGAGGGCTACGAGCACATCCCGACCGAACTGTTCGAGATGGAACCGGTCCGTCAGTTCGTGCGACGGCTCGACGGCGAGTTTCCGTACTGGTTGTATTTCCTCGGTCTGGGTGGGCCCTCGCTGCGGCTGATCTTCGGCTGCTTCCTGCCGCCGTTCCTCGACGAGGTCGAGCGGCACCAGCAGTTCGCGCACCGTCTGGGGGCGGTGATGGAGAACCGGTGGCTGCCGGCCATGGGTGACGTCGCCGCGTTCGCCGTGCTCGGCGCGGCCGAGCTGGACGCCCGCACCGCCGATGTCTTCGACCACTACGTCCGTTCCAGCGCACCGGCAGTCGCGACATCGCCGGCCGACACCACCGTGACCTTCCGCGATCAGGCCGCGGCCGTGGTGGAGGAAGTCTTCTACGGTGAGCCGACCGGCGTCGAAATCGAGCGGGACGACGACCCGTTCGACGGACGCCCGGCGACACCCTGGGATCCCGAACAGATTCGGATCTCCACCCGCACGTTCTCCCTGCGCAATGTCCTCGACATGATCGACGACGGCGATCTCGAATTGGCCCCCGATTTTCAACGCAACCGAGTGTGGAAGGGGCGCCAGAAGTCTCGGCTCATCGAGAGCCTGCTCCTGCAGATTCCCTTGCCCGCCTTCTATTTCGCCGAGGACCGCGGCGGGATGTTCCGTGTGGTGGACGGCCTGCAGCGGCTGTCCACCGTGCACGAGTTCGTGAAGGGCGGGTTCGCTCTCGACGAGCTCGAATACCTCGACGGCGAGCGCGAGAAGACCTTCGCGGAACTGGATCCGCCACTGCGCCGCCGCCTGCACAACGCCCAGATCGTGGTGCACGTCATCGAGCCGTCCACGCCCAACCGCGTCAAGTACGACATCTTCAAGCGCATCAACACCGGTGGAGAGCCGTTGAACGCCATGGAGATTCGGCACTGCATGAGCAGCGCGCGCAGCCGGAATCTGCTCAAGCGGTGTGCCTCCGCCGAGGCCTTCCATGCGGCGACCGGCGGCGTGCTGCGAAATCACGTCCGCATGAACGACCGCGAGGCCGTCCTGCGTTTCCTGGCCTTCTACACCCTTCCGGATCTGCAGGAGTACGACTCCTACGGGTCGCTGGAAAACCTGCTCGACGCCACCACCGAGCTCATCGACGACGTCGGCCAGATCTCCGACGCGCACCTCGAATCCTGGTTCGCGGCCTTCGAACGCGGCATGATCAACGCGCGAATCATTTTCGGCGACTATGCCTTCCGGCGCTGGCCGACCGGCAACGATCGGCGCTCCCCGATCAACCGGGCGCTGCTGGAAAGCTGGGGCGTCGTCCTGTCCGGCTACCACCCCGAACAGCTCGAGCGCGCTCGGCCCCGAATCGTCGCCGAGGCTCGCGCCGCCATGGCGAACAACAACGAATACGTCGCCGCGATCAGCGCCTCCACCGCCGACCCCAAACGCGTGCGGGTCCGCTTCGAGGTTCCGCGCCGCATTGTCGAGGACGCGGTTGCGCTCTTGTAGACGCGGTGTCCGTGGTGGCGGTAGATCGGCACCACGATCGACCGCGGAGCTGACGTGCTTCGCGCGAGATCCTGTTGAGCGACTGGACAACCCGACCCGACGGCATCGTCGAAGGGTTCAGGAATGCGAAGCGAAGGTCATGCGCGCGGCCAAGATGGACCACCATCTGGGCCTGACCGAGCGGCCTGACGAGGAATCCTTCGACGACATGCTGCTACACGTCGACTGCCGGCTGTGCGAGATCAAGGACGTGCAGATCCGCTACGGCCTGCACTCGATCGGCTTCAGTGATAGAGGGCTTCGATACTGTCGGCGAGGTTCTCGATGACTATCTTGCGGCGCAGTTTCATGCTCGGTGTGAGATCGCCGGTCTCGACGGACAATTCGTGGTCGATGATCTCGAATTTCTTGATCTGTTCCCAGCGATTGAGTTGGGAGTTGAGGTGGGCGATGTAGGCCTCGATCTCGTTGTGGGTCTGCTCGTCCCGCGCGATTTCGGCGAGTGATTTGTCTGCCAGGCCGTGCTTGCCGGCCCATTCGGTGATGCTCTGCGTGTCGAGGCCGACCAAGGCGACGCAGTAGGGTCGTGTCTCTCCGTAGACGATGAATTCCGCTGCGTACGGGCACATTGCCTTGAACGTGGCGGCAATCGCGGAGGGCGCGACGTACTTGCCCTGCGAGGTCTTGAACAAGTCCTTCTTGCGGTCGGTGATGTGCAGGAATCCTTCTGCGTCGATCTCGCCGATATCGCCGGTGCGGAACCAGCCGTCCGCGTCCAGAGCCTCGGCGGTGGCCTCCGGGCGGTCGTGATAGCCGCTCATCACGCCGGGACTTCTGAGCAGGATCTCGCCGTCCTCGGCGATCTGGACCTCGGTGCCGGGGAATGGTTTGCCGACGGTTCCGAACCGGTATGCCTCGGGGCGGTTGATGAACGAGGCGGCGGCGGTCTCGGTCAGGCCGTAGCCTTCGAGCACGATGATGCCGACCGCATCGAACCACTGCGCGAGATCGCGGTCCAGAGGGGCCGCTGCCGAAACGAAGAACCGCAGCCGGCCGCCGAAGCGGGCCCGGACCTTGGAAAGCACCAGCCAGTCGGCGACCTTGTGCTGCAGGGAAACCAGCAACGATGGATGCCTGCCCGCCTGCCTGGCACGCGAGACCTGCAGGCCGACTCCGACCGCCCAGTCGAAGAGCTTCTTCTTGATCCCGCCTTCCTCGGCCATCATGCCCTCGATTCGGGCGTGCGCTTTCTCGAAGATGCGCGGGGCGGCCGCCACGATGGTGGGGCGCAGGATCGTGAGGTTGTCCACGATCTTGTCGACCCGGCCATCGATCGCCGTGGGAAAGCCGATCAGCGGTGACAGCGCCAACATCACCTTGCCGAAAGCATGGGACAGCGGCAGCCACAGGAAGTTCAGGTCGTCGGGGCTGAGAACATGCAACGCGTCGATTGCCGCGGCGCTGTACGTCCATGCGGAATGCGGCAGCCGAACACCCTTCGGGACGCCGGTCGTCCCGGAGGTGTACATGATGCTGCCCAGGTGCTCGGGCCGGATGCCGCGGATGCGGTCGGCGACCGCGTCGGGGGACGCGGCGAGCAGTCCGCGTCCGAGCTCTTCGAGGTCGTCGAGAGTGATCACCCAGTCCCCGTCGCCCTCGCCATCGATGATCACCACCTTCTGCACGTCGGGCAACTCGGCGCGATGCTCGATCAACTTGTCGACCTGCGCCTGATCCTCGGCAATCACGATGCGGCTGCCCGAGTTGGCGACGATGAACGCGACGCCGGGTGCGTTGGTGGTGGGGTACACGGTGGTGGTGGCCGCGCCTGCGCACATCACGGCGAAGTCGGCGAGCACCCACTCGTAGCGTGTGGATGACGCCAGCGCTACCCGTTCTTCGGCCTGGACTCCCAGGGCGATCAGCCCGGCGGCGAGTAGGTCGACGCGGTGACCGAACTGCTTCCAGGACACGCTGGCCCAGGCGTCACCATCGCGGAATCGGAACGCCTCCGCCGTTGGAGTCTCGGCGACGCGGTCGACAAGTATCTGGGCAACCGATGACGCCCGGCCCTCGATCTTGCTGAGATCGGGAAGTTCCTCGGGTTGCCGGAGGAACATCATCAACCAATTCTACGGAGTTCCCGGCCGATTGATGTGGCGCTTCGACGAGAAAAGGGCGTCGGGTCTTCGCCATGCGGGTCGCAGTGCACGGGGAGGGACCCGGCCTGATTCCCGAGCCGCTCCGGACCGGAAAAGTTTGGCCGAGTACAAGGGCGAGGACGGTGATCGAGTGGCCGGAGCGCCCGATCGCGGAGGTCGCGCGCGACTCGGTCACCAACTCCGAGAAACCGACGAATTATGTTGCGGTGCAGCGGCAGCGAAATTCGGTCGCCGAGTAACCGTTGACGATGCCGGAGCGCGCGGTGCCGCGGGAGCTGGAACTCGAGATTCATCGGCCACAGCGACGGTAGTCGATACAGGTCGTGGCGCCGGAGATCAGGCCGTCATGGGGCCGCCCGATGAGTGTGGGGCCGGCCCGCTATTGCCCTGATGATCGAGAGGGGGCACTGTGAGAGGCACCGGTGGCGCCGCCGGGCGCTGCCTCTGTGCAGAAAGGAGGTGGATCGTGTTCGCACGGTCTACCACAGTTCAGGCGCAACTTTCCGCTCTGGACTCCGGGATCGCATATGTGCGGGACGAGGTTATGCCGGAGCTGAAGGACATTCCCGGCTGTATCGGGCTTTCATTGCTCGTCGATCGGCGCACTGGCCGCTGCATCGTGACGACCTCATGGGAATCCGAGGACGCCATGCGGGCGAGTGCCGAGCAGGTTATCCCGATTCGCGATCGCGCGGCCGGGAAATTCGGCGGCAGTCCGATGGTCGAGGAGTGGGAGATCGCGGCCATGCATCGCACGCACCCGACGCCGCAGGGCGCGTGTGCGCGGGTCACCTGGGTGAAGACCGATCCCAGCAGGATCGACAGCGCCATCGAGGTCTACCGGGACCGCACCTTGCCCGGTATGGAACAGCAGCTCGATGGATTCTGCAGCGCGAGCCTGATGGTGAACAGATCGTCGGGCCGTGCCGTCTCCTGCAGCGTCTACGACAATGCCGAGGCGATGGAACGCAGCCGGATCGCGTCGGCCGCGTTGCGCGTGGACGCCGCCCGGCAGGCGCGCGTCGAGGCAGTCGACGTCCGCGAATTCGAGTTGGCCTTGGCGCATCTGCGCGTCCCGGAACTGGTCTGACTGACCGGTTCGACGCGGTACCCGGAGGATGATCTCGGCTCCAGCCGGTCCGGGACCTCCGAGGTTTCATGACGAACTCATAGCTGCCCGACTGTGCGCCGTCCGATCCCGCGCTCAGCGCGTCCGGTTCGGCGAGAACGTCGGTTGCGGCCCAGACCCGGTTGCGCTTGCTCTCCGACAGTAGCTCCAGAATCCCCGCATCGGTCAACCTTCCCAATGCCCGGTAAGTGCTGGCTTCGGTCGTGCCAGAGATTTGTTGTGCGGTGTCGGCGTTGAGGATCGGGGTTTCGAGCAATGCGGCCAGCAGGGACTCGTCCGCTGAGTTCGCGCGCGAGCGTCGTTCGGATCGGCTAGGTCGAGGGCCCCGTGCGGGTGAGCCGGATCCTGGCGGTTCGCAAACCCGGTCGGTTGGAACGCTTTGGCTCCGTTGATGATTCGCGTGGGGTTCGCGGAAGTTTGTCGGGGGGATGCTCTAACGTAACCCGGTATCTGTCCGCTACGACCGTGGAGCGTTATGGCTGCCTCGTTCGATCTTCAGACCCTCGTGGTGCTCGGTGGTGAGGGGGATCGGCTGGTCATCTGGCATGTGAATGTGGGGGCCGCGCTGGGGGAGTCGCGGCTATCGGGCGCTTGGGTGCTCGATTCTTCGCAGGCTGACGAGGTTGAGAGTCTCACGGCTGGATACACGGTCGTGCTGGCGGGTGACGACGCTGGAGCCGATGGGACCGTCGATGTGGCTGCCACGGTCGAAACCGTGCGTGCCGCAATCGAATCGGCTGACAGGCGGTTCACCGAGCATCAGGATGCGACGGGCGGGAAACTCGTCCGGCCGGAGTGGCCGGTGATCGTGCCGCCGGATGAGGCTGCGTCGCCGCGCCATCCGATCGACGATGAACAGATCCTGCAGGTGCTGACGCTGGCGCGGGGGATCGCGGAGCTCGCCGACGCGTGGGCGGCGTTCGAGTCGCTGAGACTTGCCCGGCCCTTTCTGGAGGACCTCGGTGGCCGGGCCGCACGGCCGTTGCCGCTCGCGGTGCGGTGAGTATGGCGGGACTGTCGTTCGCCGCCATCGATGTCGAAACCGCAAATTCCGCGCGCGGGAGTATCTGCGCGGTCGGCGTCACCATCGTGCGGGACGGGCGGCGCGGCGAGAGCGCGTCGTGGCTGTGCCGTCCACCCGCGGGACTGGACTCCTTCAACCGGCACAACACTCGCGTGCACGGGATATCCCCGGCGATGGTCGCCGGCAAGCCGGAGTTCGCGCAGCGCTGGCCGGAGGTGGAGAGCCTGGTGGGTGAGCTGCCCGTCATCGCCCACAATGTCGGATTCGACAGCAGTGCGATACGGGAAGCCTGCGCGCGCAGCGGAATTCGGATACCCACCTGGTCCTACAGCTGCAGCCTCGCCCTGTCCCGCCGCCACCTGAACCTGGACAGCTACCGCCTGCCGAACGTGGCGGCCGCGCTTGACATCGACTTCGCCGACCACCACGACGCCGGCGCCGACGCCGCCGCGGCGGCCGACATCGTGATCGCGCTGGCCGCCCGCGCCGGTGTCGATTCCCTGTCGGCGCTCGAACGCATGGTGACCGACCGCACCCTGCGAACCGATCGACCATCGCGAAAATCGATGGCCGACAAGCTGATACCCGTGGACGGGCGACGAACGACGCCGGTGTCCGGGGACCGGACGATGGAGCTGGGGTCAGCGGGCGAGCTGATCGCGACGCCAAGACTTGCGGGCCGCGCTGCGAAGGCACGGGGGCCTGCCGGGCGCGCGGTTGAGATGTCACGGGATACAGACTCGGTGGCCGGGATGTTGGGCGCGACCGGTCTGGCGGCGGGGAGTACCGGCGCTACTGGGTCGGCCGCGGAGGCGCCGGGGCCCGCAGAGCGGATTGCGCGGGCATCGGCGTCGTACGGGCAGGTCGCGTCGACTGCCGCGGAACCCCGTTCGCGCCGACCATGGTTCGGCCGTGCGGAATTGGTGCTGCCGACCGTGACCGGCACGGACCCATCTCATCCGCTGTATGGCGAAATCATCGTATTCACTGGTGATCTCGCGGCCATGACGCGGCAGGAGGCGTGGGATGCCATCGCCGCATGCGGGGCGACTCCCGCGCGGAACGTCACTCGGCGGACGACGCGGCTGGTCATCGGCGATGGATTCAAGGGCGCGGATCCTGGTGCGTTCACGACGACGAAGGCGCGTCGGGTTGCGGAGCTGCGGACGCGTGGTCAGACGATCGAGGTGATGGACGAGGCCGCGTTCGTGTCCTGTGTGGGTGGCGAGGCCGGGATGCGTGAATAGTCCGAGGCGATGGGCGACAGGTTGGGTGAGAGCAGCGCGTTGTTGCGCGGTCATGACCGGCTCGGTAAAGAGGGTGAGGGGATTCGTTGGATGAGTCAGAGGCGGATATGACGAGTGGACGCGGCCGGGGCCGGTGGGTTGCAGCGGGTTTCGCCCTGGTGGCGGGGGCTTTCTGCGGGATGCCGGGGGCTGCGGCGGAGCCGGTGGATTCCGGGACGGTGTTCGCGGCCGATGGGTCGCACATTGACCAGGTGATGCAGCGGGACGAGCGCAAATCGACCGTGTACGTGTATTCGGCGGCCATGAACCGGGTAGTCACGGTTTCGGTCATTCGTGCGGCCGACAATTCCGCGCCGCGTCCGACGATGTATCTGCTCAATGGCGCTGAGGATGGTGTAGACGGGAATGGCAATGAGGTGTCATGGGAGACCCGCACCGATGTCGTCGACTTCCTGGCCGACCAGAACGTGAACGTGGTGAACATCCTTGATGGTCGCTACACCTATTACACGGACTGGCAGTCCGACGACCTCAGGCTCGGCCGCAACAAGTGGACCACCTTCCTCACCCGGGAACTTCCGCCCGTCATGGACGCGGCCCTCGGCGCTTCCGGCCGCAATGCCATTGCAGGAGTGTCGATGTCGGCAACCTCCGCACTCGCGCTCGCCGAATCCGCCCCGAGCCTCTATCGAAGCGTCGGCTCCTTCAGCGGCTGCGCCCAGACCAGCACCGACCCCGGCCGCCGCTATATGCAGGCCGTGGTCCTCTCCGGCGGCGGCAACCCCTGGAACATCTGGGGTGTCGACGGCTCCCCGGCGTGGACGGCCAATGACCCGTCCACGCCCGCCAATCTCGAGAAGCTCGGTGGCACGAACCTCTTCATCGCCGCCGGAACCGGTGCGAATCCCGCCGCGGCGGGTGGCGGGCAGGTCGGCGCGTCCAGCACCGCGCTGGAATCCACTGTCGAAACCTGCACCCGCGCTCTGCAATCCAGCATCGAGGACCTGAACATCCCGGCGACGTTCGACTATCTCCCCGGTGGCGCCCACAATTGGCCGTCCTGGCAGATCGACTTTCACCATGCCTGGCCGGGGATCGCGCGCAGCCTCGGAGTGTGAATCGGTCACCACGCGGGTGTGACCGGCCATTCGGTTCCCCTGTCACCGGCCCGGCGCAGGACCGATAAGCTGCTTCGGGTGACCGACGAGAAACTGCTGCAGGGACCCATCCACGCTGTTCATGTCGAATTGGGGGCTACCTTCGCTCCGTTCGGGGGGTGGGAGATGCCGGTTTCGTACGCGGGCACAGTGGGGGAGCACACCGCCGTGCGCACCACCGTGGGACTTTTCGACGTCAGTCACCTCGGCAAGGCGACGGTCCAGGGGCCGGGGGCGGCGGCCTTCGTCAACTCGGCGCTCACCAATGACCTGAATCGGATTCGCCCCGGGAAAGCGCAGTACACGCTGTGCTGCACCCCCGAAGGCGGGGTCATCGACGACCTCATCGCCTACTACGTGAGCGATGACGAGATCTTCCTCGTGCCCAATGCGGCGAACACCGCCGCCGTGGTCGCGGAGCTGCAGAAGGTCGCGCCGGAGGGCATCACCGTCACCGACGAGCACCGGGGTTACGCGGTCTTCGCCGTGCAGGGCCCGCGGTCCGCGGAGGTGCTCGCCAAGCTCGGTCTGCCCACCGACATGGAGTACATGGCCTACGCCGACGCGGAATGGGACGGCCGCCCGATCCGCGTCTGCCGCACCGGCTACACCGGTGAGCACGGCTACGAGCTGCTGCCTCGCTGGGATGACGCCGAGGCAGTCTTCCGCGCACTGGTCAGCGAGGTGCAGGCCGCCGGTGGTCAGGCCGCCGGACTCGGCGCGCGCGACACCCTCCGTACCGAGATGGGCTACCCGCTGCACGGACACGAACTGTCCCTGGACATTTCGCCGCTGCAGGCCCGCACCGGCTGGGCCGTCGGCTGGAAGAAGCCGGAGTTCTGGGGCAAGTCGGCGCTCGAGGCCGAGAAGGCCGCGGGACCGCGTCGAATCCTGCTGGGGCTCGCGGCGATCGACAAGGGCGTGCTGCGTCAGGGCCAGTCTGTGATGCGAGGCGACGTCCAGGTCGGCGAAACCACCTCCGGTACTTTCTCTCCCACCCTCAAGGTCGGCATCGCCCTCGCGCTGCTGGACACCGCCGCGGGCATCGAGCCGGGCGACGAGGTCGAGGTCGACGTCCGCGGCCGTCGGCTGCGCTGCGAGGTCATCCGCCCGCCGTTCGTCGAAACGCGCACTGCCTGAGCAGGTTTGCCCGCCGATCGTAAACCGGATCGTCCGCAAAGCACACTGAACCGCTGATCCGCCGGGCGGTTCCGTGTGCGAGGTTCGGCGCACGGTTACCGTGCCGCACGACGAGAATCTCAGCCGGACCGGAGTCCGCGCTGTGTCAGCAGACACGGATATCTCAGCGGCCCAGCCGTCGGAGCCTCAGCCGCACCAGGTTCCGACGACCTCGTTGTCCTGTTTGCAGGCGGCGGCGTCGAGGCCGGCGGGGCGGAGGGTGGTGTACATCGTGCGGATGGTGTCGTCGGTGGCGATTCCGTCGGTGCCCTGGTCGGCGTAGAAGACCATGACCACCGATTGGCCCTTGTTGCCGGGGACCGCGATGGCGTGGACTACCGAGGCGGCCGGGTGGGAGCAGTCGTTGGGGCCCGGGTTGGCGAGGGTCGCGGTGACGTGAGCGGCGGGTTTGCCCTGGACTGTAAGGGTTTCGACATTACCGAGGGTGTAGGTGGAGTTGGGGCGGTCGTCGTTGGCGCCGGCGACGGTGGCCCAGTTGCCGGCCACGTCCTTGGCCGCCGCGGAGAGGTCGCCCAGTGTGGAGCCGGTCACGCCCGCGATGGCTTTCGAGTGCTTGCCGTCGCACGACTTGGGCGAGAGTTCCGCCGCACCGCTCATCACCACGCGACCGCCGCCACCCTCGAAGCCGACGATGGTGGTCGGGGTCGGCACGGTCCACTCCTTCGGCACGTCGTATACCGCGTTGCGGGAGACGGAGTAGGAGGTTTGCCAACCCGGAGTGAGCGACGCGATGGTGGCCTTGGGCGCCCCGGCCGTGGTGGTCGGCAAGGGTTTGGTGCGGGTCACGGTGTCCTGCGGCCCGTATTGGTCTGCGGGCAGCGCGGTTCCGGTCACGGTGTGTGCGGGCGTCAGCGCCGCCACCACGAGGATGGCGACGAGCCCCAGCACGCTCACGGCGATCAACGCGATCACCAGGGGCCGGTGGGTACTGGGTGGCTTCGACAGCGGATGCTCCGGGTACACGCTGTCCACCCTATCCAGGGGCGTGGACGACGGCCGGTCGGCGAACTGGTCGGTAGAGGTATCCGGCCCCAGCATGCCGATGGCGGCGAATTAGACTCCCGGTCATGACACTTGCCGCGCAGTTCACCCGTGTTCCGCATCCCGCGCCTGTCCCGGCGCAGCGGCGGCAGGAGATTCTCGCGGAGCCCGGGTTCGGGCGGTACTTCACCGATCACATGGTGTCGCTGGATTATGTGGACGGGCAGTGGACCAACGGCCGCGTCGAGCCCTACGGACCGTTGGCCATGGACCCGGCCACCATGGTGTTCCACTACGGCCAGGCCATCTTCGAGGGGCTGAAGGCCTACCGGCAGGCCGACGGCAGCATCGCCACCTTCCGGGTGGACGCCAATGCCGCGCGTTTCCGCCGCTCCGCCGCGCGCATGGCGATGGCGCAGCTGCCCGACGAGCTGTTCATCGAATCGATCCGTCAGCTGCTCGAGGTGGACGCCGACTGGGTGCCCGCGGCCGGCGGCGAGGACTCGCTGTACCTGCGACCCTTCATGTTCTCCACCGAGGTCGGCCTGGGCGTGAAGCCGGCCGCCGCCTACAAGTACCTGCTGCTCGGCGGTCCCGCCGGCGCGTACTTCCCGCGCGGTCTGAAGCCGGTCAAGGTGTGGCTGTCCACCGAATACGTGCGCGCGGCCCCCGGCGGCACCGGCGAGGCCAAGGTGGCGGGCAACTACGCCGCCTCGCTGCTGGCCCAGCAGCAGGCCGCCGAGAAGGGCTGCGACCAGGTGGTGTGGCTGGACGCCTGCGAGCACCGGTACGTGGAGGAAATGGGCACCAACAACCTCTTCTTCGTGTTCGGCAGCGGCTCCGACGCCCGCCTGGTGACCCCGGAGCTGTCCGGCTCGCTGCTGCCGGGTATCACCCGCGACTCGCTCATCACCCTGGCCGCCGACTCCGGCTACAAGGTCGAGGAGCGCAGGGTCTCCGTCGACGAATGGAAGAGCGGCGTCGAATCCGGGGAGATCACCGAGGTTTTCGGGTGCGGCACCGCCGCCGTGGTCATTCCGGTCGGCTCGGTCCGCTCCGCCGACGGCGAATTCATCATCGGCAACAATGGCGAACCCGGCGAGGTGACCATGGCGCTGCGCGAGAGCCTCACCGGCATCCAGCGTGGCACCTTCGCCGACACTCACGGCTGGCTGCGCACCATGGTCTGAGGCCCGTGAAGCGAAAAGCGCCCGCCCCGAACGAATTCGGGGCGGGCGCTCGGCATTTCGGGTGCGGATCCACATGATCCGCCCATGCGATCGGATCAGCTGGGCATGAACATGTGCCACTGCTCCAGCGTCTGCGGCCGCATCACGTAGTTGTTCTCTTTGATGTGGGTCAGCGTGGCGCTGGGCTCCTCCGAGTACCAGTGACCCGGGTACACGGTCGGGTTGGACTTCAGATCGGCCAGGTAGCGCAGGCTGCGGAACATGGCATCGGAGTCGCCGCCGGGGAAATCGGTGCGGCCGCAACCGTCGACGAACAGCGTGTCGCCCGCGATCAGCCGGTCCTCGAACAGGAAGCACTGACTACCCGGCGTGTGCCCGGGCGTGTGCAGCAGTTCGATCTCGAACCCGCCGACCGCGACCTTGTCGCCGTGCGCGTGCCCGGTCAGCTCACTGGGCGCGATGCCGGTGACATTGGCGACCCAGGGCAGTTCCTCGGCATTGACGTGCACCGCCACATCGGTCTTCTCCAGCAGCTCCTTCACCCCGCGCAGGGTGAAGCCCATCATCGTGCCGCCGACATGGTCGGGGTGGTGGTGGGTGGCCAGAACGCCGGTCAGCCGCATGCCATCCGCCTCCGCGATGTCGGCCAGCTGCCCGGCCTCGTAAGCGGGGTCGACGACCACGGCTTCACCACTGTCCCGATCCCCGATCAGGTAGGCGAAGTTGCGCATCTGCGTGGCGATCGGGTCGCCCACCGCCCAGTCGCGGCCGGACAGCAATTGGCGGAAATACAAACGGTCGGAGGCCATACCTGACAGCGTATTGCCCACGTGGCGTACATCGGCATCCGGATCCTGCCCATTTGCCCGAAATGGCTGTTTGACCAGCAGATTTCCTGTCGGGCCCAGCTGCTAACTTCCCCCCATGCCCACGGTCCTCCACGAAGTACTCATCGACCTGTTCCGGCACCGCCCGCAACTGGTCGCCGACCTACTGCCGTTGGTGACCGACACCCCACTACCCGAATTCGACCATGCCCGACTGGAATCCGGCGACTGTCCCGACATCAACCCCACGGAGTATCGGGCCGATATCGTGGTGGTCCTGGCAAACGGGGCTCATCCGGAAATGGCCGTGGTGGTGGAAGTCCAACTGCGGCCGGACCCGGGCAAGAACTGGAGTTGGCCCGTCTATCTCACCACGCTCCGTGCCCGATTGCGTTGCTGCACGCTGCTGCTCGTGATGTGCCCGGACAAGCACACGGCCGCATACTGCCGAAGGCCGATTCCCGTCGCGCCGGGGTTCACCCTGACACCCGTTGTCATCAGCGCGTCGGACGTGCCGGTGGTGACTGACACCGACACCGCGGCGGCAAATCCGGAACTGACTGTCCTCTCGGCGATCGCGCACCGTAACGATCGGCATCGGGACGCCATTCTGACCGCGCTCGCTACCAACGTGGTCGACGCGCCGAACGGTGAAATGTACATTGACCTGGTAATGGCCGTCTTGCCACGGGCGGCCCGGCACTTCTTGGAGAGCCTTATGACCGCCGGAACATACGAGTACAAGAGCGAGTTCGCTCGGCGTTACTTCAGTCAGGGCGAAGCAGAGGGGGAGGTCAAGGGAGAGGCCAAGGGGGAGGCGAAGGCGCTGCTGGCGGTCCTGCGGAGCAGGGGGATCGCCGTGGACGAGTCGACTGTTGCGCGCGTCGGGGCGTGCACCGATATCGAGCAGCTCGACGTGTGGCTCGACAGGGCAGCGACAGCGTGCTTCGCCAACGAGGTGTTCGGGGACTGACGGACCGGGTGCACTCGAGACTCCGGTGTCGACCCTCGTCCTCCGCGGTCGGTGAAGAGGGCGGACGTCCTTGCCGAGACACGAGTCTGCACGCCGATCACATGATCGGCGTGCAGACTCGGAGATTGTGGTAGTCGGTCAGCGCAGAATGGCTTCGATCTCGTCCGCGGCCTCGGTGCCGTACGCCTCGCGCAGGCGCTTCATCGCGACGTCGTGGTCGAGGCTCCAGTCCTGCGGCCCAACGGTTTCCAGGACGAGCACGGCGACCAGCGAGCCGAGCTGGGCCGAGCGCTCCAGGGACAGGCCCGCGGACTGGCCGGTGAGGAAGCCGGCGCGGAAGCCGTCGCCGACGCCGGTCGGATCGACCTTGGCGTTGTCGGGGACCACATCCACGTGTAGCTCGGTGCCGTCGCGGTCGACGATCTTGGCGCCCTTCGAGCCCAGGGTGGTGACGCGAATGCCCACGCGCTCACCGACTTCCGCCTCGCTCAGGCCGGTCTTCTGGAGCAGGATGCCCCACTCGTACTCATTGGTGAACAGGTAGTCGGCGCCGTCGATGAGACGCAGGATGGTCTCGCCGTCCACCAGCGCCAGCTGCTGGGAGGGGTCGGCGGCGAAGCGGATTCCGGCGGCGCGGCACTGATCGGTGTGGCGCAGCATGGCTTCCGGGTCGTCGGCGCCGATGAGCACCATCTCCAGATCGCGGCCCAGCGCGGTGACGTCGATCTCGCGGGCCTCGGTCATGGCGCCCGGATAGAACGAGGCGATCTGCGCCATGGTCTCGTCGGTGGTGCAGACGAAGCGCGCGGTGTGGGCCTCGGTGGAGACGCGCACGGCCGAGCAGTCGACGCCGTTGTCCTCCAACCACTTCCGGTACTCGCCCCAGTCCTGGCCGACGGCGCCGACCAGCAGCGGGGTGCGGCCCAGCACGCCCATGGCGTAACTGATGTTGCCGGCCACGCCGCCCCTGCGGATGACCAGATCATCGACGAGGAAGCTGAGCGACACGTGCTGCAGCTGGTCCGCCAGCAGCACATCGGAGAACTTGCCCGGGAAACGCATGAGGTGATCGGTTGCGATGGAGGCGGACACGGCGATGGTCACTGGGTCGATCCTTCGGTGACGTGCGGCTGCGCACCGGGATGCGGAGATGACAGACGCGGGGGGCCGGCGGTGGATTGTGCGGCCGAGGGGGCCGCAATTCGAAACTACTCTGTCCGAGACAGGGTATTCCAGATCCCGGACGACTCAGCGCTCACCACGACAGAGTGAGCACACACGACAGCGCGGAACATCCGGGGGTCGGACGTTCCGCGCTGGCGGGCGCTATGTCAGTTGAAGCTGTCGCCGCAGGCGCAGGAGCCGGTGGCGTTCGGGTTGTCGATGGTGAAACCCTGCTTCTCGATGGTGTCGACGAAGTCGATCGACGCGCCCTGCACGTAGGGGGCGCTCATCCGGTCGACCGCGAGCTTGACGCCGCCGAACTCCACGACCAGGTCGCCGTCGAGGCTCCGGTCGTCGAAGAAGAGCTGGTAGCGGAGGCCCGCGCAGCCACCGGGCTGGACCGCGATGCGAAGGGCGAGATCGTCGCGGCCTTCCTGATCCAGCAGCGCCTTGGCCTTCGAGGCGGCGGCGTCGGTCAGAGTCACACCGTGAGTGGTGGTCTCGTTCTGCACAGTCATGAACTCTCCTAAGGGACCTGTTTTCAACCCGTGAAGGCATGGCCACCGCCTCCCCGGGCCCGTCTCGATGGCTACCAACACCTGTCGGCAGGCGACTATTCCCCATCCTACGCGGCGCGTATTCCCCGGACGGCCCAGGTTGTGCAGTCGCTGACAGATAGCTGGCGAAGTGTGCGACACAACAATCCGGGAGACCGGGATTTTCCGGCGGACATGTCATCGAATAGCCTGGTCGGCGTGAAGTTCCTGCGCCGTGGCGAGTCCACCTCCACCCCCGACAGCTCCAGCACCGATGCCGTCGCCGCGGTGGAGGACAAGAACGTCACCCTGGGCAAGGGGCGTCCCACTCCGTCCCGGCGGGACGCCGAGGGTCGCCGCCGCGGTCCGGTGGCGCCCGCGCCGAGGACCGCCAAGGAGGCCCGTGCCCGCCGCAAGGCGCTGCGCGGATCCAAGGAGGACCGCAAGGCGTCCTCGGCCGAGCGCAAGGCCGATATGAACGACCGCCGCTCCCGCATGCTTGCCGGTGAGGAGCAGTTCCTGCTCCCGCGCGACAAGGGCCCGGTCAAGAAGTACGTGCGCGACATCGTGGACGCGCGCCGCAATCTGCTCGGCCTGTTCATGCCGCTGGCGCTGGTGCTGATCCTCAGCATGATCCTGTCGCCGGCGCTGCAGGCGATCGTCACGCTGGCCATGCTGGTGATGATGCTGTTCATGATCATCGAGGGCGTCGTCCTCGGCCGGATCGTGAACAAGCGGGTGCGGGAGCGCTTCCCGGAGAGCGTCGATTCCTCCTTCTCGCTGGGCTGGTACGCCTTCGTGCGCGCCTCGCAGGTGCGCCGCATGCGCGCGCCGAAGCCGCAGGTGAGCCCGGGCGACGCGGTCTGAGCGACCGCTGCTGGTAGTTGTCCACTGACGGGCGGGTTTCGACCCGCCCGTCAGTTGTGTTCGCGGTAGGTCGACAGGGCGCGGATCTCGAGTGCGACACGGTCGCGGTCACGGTCGATGACGTTCGTGGAACCCGCGAATTCCCAGTTGTGCTCGCGGTGGAAGGGGACCGCGCGGCCGGCCGCGGCCAGCAGGGCGACGATGCGGCGGAACATGGTCACTGCCTCGGGGGAGCCGGTGGTGGTGTGGAAGCGGCCGGGGGTGATGGCGGTCATGCGCGGGCCTCGCTCTCCTCGGTGGGGTCGGTGGTGTCTCCGGTCATGAAGCCGAAGGTCAGGGTGCCGAGCGCTGTCATGGCGGTTCCGGCTGCGACGATTGCGGACAGTGCTTGCATGGCAGTAAGTTTTCTCTAGGGAAATTTCGGCCAACAGTGGCTGTTCTGACATTGTTCGCAAATATCCGGCCAGAGAGGATCGGGTCATGCTCTCGAAGGTCGCCGTCGTGCTCAACGACAACCTCGCCATGTTCGAATTCGGCGTCGTCTGTGAGGTTTTCGGGCTCGACCGGACCACGGACGGGCTGCCCGCCTTCGACTACCGGGTCTGCGGCGTCGAGCCCGGGAAGCCGCTGAAGTCCAGCTCACCGGGCATACACGTGACCCCGGAGTACGGGCTGGAGGAGCTGCGCGACGCGGATCTGGTTGCCATTCCGGCCTTGCCGATCTTCGCGGGCAACCCCATCGACCCGCGCGTGGTGGATGCCGTGCGAGACGCGGCGGAAGCCGGCGCCACCGTGCTGACCGTGTGTTCGGGGGCCTTTCTGGCGGGCGCGGCGGGACTGCTCGACGGACGGAAGTGCACCACGCACTGGCGGTATGTCGATCTGCTGGCGGAACAGTTTCCGGCGGCCACCGTCGATCCGGATGTGCTGTTCGTGGACGAGGGCAATCTGATCACCAGCGCCGGGACCGCGGCGGGCATCGACGCCTGTCTGCACCTGGTGCGGCGCGAATTGGGCAGCAGCGTCGCCAATGCCATCGCACGGCGCATGGTGGTGCCGCCGCAGCGGGACGGCGGGCAGCGGCAGTTCATCGAACGGCCGGTGGTGGACTGCAGTTCCGACAGCCTCAGCGAGACCCTGCACTGGATGGGCGAGCATCTGGAGCTGCCGCACACCGTCGAGGCGCTGGCCGCGCGGAGTTCCATGTCGACGCGCACCTTCGCGCGGCGCTTCGCCGCCGAGACCGGGACGACGCCGGTGAAATGGCTGACCGGGCAGCGGGTGCTGCTGGCCAAACAGTTGCTGGAGGATACCGACCTGGATCTCGAATCCCTCGCTCACCGTTGCGGGTTCGGGTCGGGGGCGCTGCTGCGGCATCACTTCCAGCGGGTGGTGGGGATCGCGCCGGTCGAATACCGTCGCCGGTTCGGCGCTCGCGTGTCCTGAATCGGGGCTTGCGGTTACGATGCGCAACCGTGCGTCGGGGAATGATGATCGCGGTCGTGCCGTTGGTGGTGCTGATCGCCGGTGGGGTCGCCGGGTGCAAGGATCCGCGGAATGCGGCGGGGGGCTGTGTGGTGGGGACCTCGCCCGATTCGCAGGTGAAGCCGGCGGACTGTTCGAAGCCGCACGACGGCAGGATCGTCGCGAGCGTGGACCATCGCTCGGACTGCCCGCAGGGCACGGATTGGTCGTATACGGCCAAGGACCTGAAGGTCAATTGCGTGCACAACGAGAAGAGCTCCTGAGCCGCACTCGGTCGCGGGCAGCGGGACTCGGCCCGGCGCCCTGTGATGGTCGTGCCTACTCGGCCGGAGTACCGGTGCAGTTGATACCGTGCTGACGTGTCGCACACTGCTCAGACAACCGATCGGCCGCTGCGGACCCTGGTGCTCGGTGGCGCCCGGTCCGGGAAGTCGGCTTACGCGGAACAGTTGGTCGCGTCGGAGGCGGTGCGGTACGTAGCCACCGCGGTGGCCGACCCCGCCGACGCCGACTTCGCCGAACGCATTGCGGCGCACCGGGCTCGGCGTCCCGCGAACTGGACGATCGTGGAGGGCGACGCCGTCGCCGCACTCGCCGAAGCCACCCCTGTCACCCTGGTCGACGACCTCGGCACCTGGCTGACCGCGCGCCTGGACGCGCGTGCCGCCTGGGAGTCGCCGCGCGGAATCGTCGCGCCGGATATCGACGCGCTCGTCGACGCGGTGGCCGGATACCCGCAGCGCCTGATCATCGTCAGCCCCGAGGTGGGGCTCGGGGTCATCCCGGCCACCGCCTCCGGCCGGCTCTTCCGCGACGAGATCGGCACCCTGAACCAGCGGCTCGCGCAGGTCTGCGACGAGGTCTTCCTGGTGGTGGCCGGGCAGCCGGTACGAATCAAGCCGGACCTCGCCGCCATGCTCGCGACCGCGAATTCCGGCGCCGCAGTGGCGACTTCGGGCCAGGTGACCGACGCCGCCGCAGAAGGCACTGAGGTGCAGCCGGTTTCGGCCGCCGTTGCCGCCGCAAGCAGTGCGGTTTCGGCCTCTTCAGCGGCCGGGACGGGCGACGTGTCCGCTGCGGCTGCGCCGGGTGAAGGCGCGGCTGTTCTCGGAAGTGGTCCTGACAACACGGAACTCGGGATGACGGCCGCCGGGGCGATGACCGCGGCCGCTCTGGGCGCCACGGTGTCTGACGGCGCTGTCACTGCGCACGGCAACGCCGCGGCGGTCGAAGAGAGCTCCTCGACCGGCGATGCAGGTGCCACGCCAGTCGGCGCGGACGGGGCCGCGAGCATGCCCGGTGGGGCCTCTGACAGCCCGGTTCTCACCAAGCCCGTGCGGATTTCGTTCGGTCCGGTGCTGGGGCCGGATACGGCGGTGCGGCGGGCTGCCGAGGAGCGGCAGTTGCAGTTGACCAAGCCGGCGGGAGCGTTGGGGCGGTTGGAGAAGCTGGCGAACTGGGTGGCGGCGTGCCAGGGGGTGTGTCCGCCCAAGCAGTTCGAGCGGGCTCGGGTGGTGGTGTTCGCGGGTGATCACGGGGTGGCTCAGCACGGGGTGTCGGCGTATCCGAGTGAGGTGACCGGGCAGATGGTCGCCAACTTCCTGCACGGTGGGGCCGCGGTGAATGTGCTGGCGCGCTTGGCCGACGCGACGGTGCGGGTCGAGGACATCGCGGTGGATTCGGAGACCGCGCCGGAGATCTCGCGGCACAAGGTGCGGCGGTCCAGCGGCTCCATCGATCGGGAGGACGCGCTGACCGAGGCCGAGGTGCAGGCGGCCCTGGCGGCGGGCGCGACCATCGCCGACCAGGAAATCGATTCCGGCGCAGACCTTCTCATCGCCGGTGACATGGGCATCGGCAACACCACGCCCGCCACCGTGCTGATCGCGGCCATCACCGACACCGAGCCGGTGATCGCGGTGGGCCGCGGCACCGGTGTCGACGACGCCGGGTGGATCCGCAAGACCGCCGCCGTTCGCGACGCCATGTGGCGGGCGCGCCCGGTGGTCAAGGATCCGGTTGCCCTGCTGCGCACCGCATCCGGCGCCGACTTCGCCGCGATGGCGGGCTTCCTCGCCCGCGCCGCGGCCCGCCGCACCCCGGTCATCCTGGACGGCGTCGTCGTCACCGCGGCCGCTCTGGTCGCCGACCAGCTGGCTCCGGGCGCCCGCGCCTGGTGGGTGGCCGGTCACCGCTCCAGCGAGCCCTCCCACACCATCGCCCTCCAGCGCCTCGACCTCGAGCCCCTGGTCGACATGAGCATGCGCCTGGGGGAGGGTTCCGGTGCGGTCGCGGCCCTGCCGCTGCTCCGCGCCGCCGTCGCCACCCTCGGCGAAATGGCGACCTTCGACTCCGCCGGAGTCAGCACCGCCGACACGGGCACCGAAGCCGCCGGTGCCTAGCTACCCGCCGATCGCGGCATCGAGTCACGCAACGCGAGACGCGATGCCGCACAACCCGGCCGGGCGCGCCGGACTCCGGGTGACCCCGTGAACGGGGTCCGGCTGGCGGTCTCGTGGTTGACCGTGTTGCCGGTGCGGGGGCCCGAGGAGGTGGATCGTGCGGTTGCCGGGCGCGCGATCGGCTGGGCGCCGCTGGTCGGGGTATTGCTCGGGGCTGGGGCTGCCGGATCGCTGTGGGGGCTGGGCGAGTTGGGGGCCTCGGGGCTGCTGGCCGGGTTCGTGGTGGTGGCCGGGCTGGCTTTGATCACGCGGGGGATGCATATCGACGGGCTGGCCGACACCATGGACGGGCTCGGGAGTTACGGGCCGCCGGAGCGGGCCCGGGAGATCATGAAGAGCGGTGGGGCGGGGCCGTTCGGGGTGGCGGCGCTGGTGTTCGCGCTCGGGATTCAAGCGGTTTCGCTGGGAGCCTTGGCCGCGAACAGCCGGTGGCTCGCCGTGGTGATCGCGGTCGCCGTGGGGCGAGTCGCGGTGGTGCTGGCCGGTCGGCGCGGAATCGACGCCGCGCCGGGAGCCGGATTCGGAGCGCTGGTGGCTGGGACGCAGCATCCCGCGCTGGGATTCGTCTGGGGCGGGATCGCATGTCTCGCCGCGATATTCGCGACCGGAAATCCGTGGCAGGGGCCGCTGGCCGTGTTCGTGGCGCTGGCGGCTTCGATGCTGCTGGCACGGCACTGTGTCCGGCGATTCGGCGGCCTCAATGGCGATGTGCTCGGTGCCGCCCTCGAAGTGAGCGTCACCATCGCCGCCGCGGTGTTGTCCTTCGCCCGCTAGCCGCAGGCTCGCGGGGCGGTTGCCGACCGCAGGGGCCAGATCGTCGAGGTTCCGAAGGACACGCGGCGATGGTCGGGCGCGTCGGCGAGCCGGGCCGGAACCGGTGCGGAGGCGGCGCAGATCGTGCACTGCCGCGTTCGGCGATCTCCCTCCGAGGGCGCCCTGCCCAGCCGGCCTGGATCAGCCCTGCGACGGGGAGTGGGTCAATTCGATCAGCGGTGGGGCGGGTGGCACGAGTTGTCGGGCCTGGCGTGCACGCGTCGGCACGAGCGCGAGCGACAGCGGCACTTGCCCGGATCGACGGGTTGCCGGGATGCACGAATTCGAGGGAAACGCGGTGCGGGTTGCCGGCCAGAAGGAGGTAGAGGCGCGAATCCATCGCGCCGCCTCACTCCTAGGAGCTCACCATGGTACGGATGCGAGCGGGTTTGGCAGTGGTCGCGATCGCCGGGGCGGTCGTCGCGGGGGCTGGGTCCGCGTTGGCGGATACGCCCTCCTCGGGCGACACGGTCGTTCTGGTTCCGGGTGGTCAGGAGGTGCGGCCCGACTCGGTCGAGCTGACCCCGGCCGATGCGGGGGATCTTGTCACCGGCATCACCTGGGTGTACTGGGGTCACGGCAATGCGTTCGGCGTGGGGACCGAGACCGTCAAGACGTGCCGGCCCAGTTGTGTGGACGGCGGTTCCACCAGGGCGCCCGTGGTGATCAGGTTGAGTGACGCGAAGCCGCTCGCGGATCAGGGAAACAAGTACTTCGCGCGGGCTACGGTTTATGGTGTGTTCGATAGCCACAGTGTTGCTCTGCGGTAGGAGCCGGCCGCCCGAGACCCAGGACCCCCGAGCCAGGAGGCGCAGGTGCATGTTCCGGATTCGGAGCATGACTTCTTCGCGGTGGTGTTCGACGCGCACTACCGGCGCATCGTGGCGTACGCCCGTCGCCGCGTCGATGCCGCGGTCGCCGATGACATTGCGGCGGAGACGTTTCTGCGGGTCTGGCGCAAGCTCGACGACGTGCCGCGCGACGACTTTCCGGTGGGCGCCCTGCCCTGGATCTACGGCATCGCACGGCACGTCCTGCTGGAATCCGCGCGGGGCGAGCGCCGCCGTGACGGTCTGGCCGCACGCATCGGCACGGTGGATCCGCCTCGCGCCGTGCACGATCCGGCCACCGAGGACGCCATCGTCGTCGGCCGCGCCCTGCGCTCACTGCCCGAACTCGACCGGGAGATCCTGCGTCTGCACGCCTGGGAGGACCTCGATGCCGCCGAGATCGCCGCGGTCCTCGGCTGCCCGGTGACCACCGCCCGGGTACGCCTGCACCGCGCCCGCAAGCGCCTGGCCCAGCGGCTGAAGGAGACCTCGTGAACGACCGGGACCACGGCCGGAACGACTCGGACCACGGCCTCGATGACAGCGTCCTCGACCGGCTGCGTCGAGCCGATCCACTCGCCGGCACGAATCTGGACACTCCGGCCGATCGTGACCGTGCCGCAGCGCTTTTCGCCCGGATCACCGCTGAGTCCCGTGCGGCAGGCGAAGGGCCGCGGTCCGAGGGGGACGGCGACGAGCTGTCGCGGCGGCGGGGTGCGCGGTCGTCATGGGTGCTGGGGCTGGCGGCGGCTGTGGTGGTGATCGCGGTGGCGGTGGCGTTCCTGGTGTTGCCGAATCTGTTCCGGGACAACACCGCCACCGCGTCGGCGGCGGAACTGTTGCGGGACGCGGCGACGGCTACCGCGTCGAATCCGGCTGGTTTTCAGCGGATTCCGGGGCAGGCAAGTGCGTATCAGCAGGTGATGCACAGTACGGTCCACCAAGGGCCGGGGTATCGGTACAGCATCGACTCCACGGTGCGGACCGAGGTTCGTGCGGGTGGCCAGGCTGTTATCGAAACCACCACGGGGGAACCGCATTTCGTCGACGAGGCCTCTCGCAAGGCGTGGGTGGCCGCGGGGAGCCCGCCATTGACCGGGCCGGTTCCGGGTACGAGCACCGTGACGCAGCCGCTGGTGTACCAACTCGGCGGGCAGATGCTGTCCTGGGCGCAGCTCGGGGCGCTGCCGACCGGCGTGGTGACGCTTGTCGGAGCGCTGACGGCGACCGCGCTGCAGCAGTCCGTGTACCGATCGGCGGTGCAGTTGCTGCAAGCGCCCGCGGTGCCGGCGGCGCTGCAGGCGGCGTTGTATCGGGTGCTCGCGGAGCAGCCGGGGCTGACAGCAACCGAACATGCTGGGGCGGTGAGCATTTCGCGGGCGGGCGAACCCGCCTTTACCTTCGACCGGGCCACCGGGCAGCTGCTGCGCGTCGATCGGTCCACGCCCTCGGATCCGAGCACCGTCATCCAGTCGGCGGGTCTGACTCCCTGCGTCGCACCGTTGTCGGCCCCGGCACCGTCCGAGATCTACATCGGATGTGCCACTGGCGCATACATTCTCGACAAGCTGCACTGGACCGGCTGGGGCGAGAACCAGGCCACCGCCACCGGCACCGCGGGCCTGCGCGACTGCACGCCGAACTGTGCCGCCGGCCCGACCACTGTCACTCCGGTCGAGGTCACCATCGGTCAACCGCAAACCTGTGGCTACAACTTGCGCATCTACACGCGCGTGGATATGCGCTATCCGAAACCTGTCAAGGGGCTCGTGAACGGCGGTACCGGACCCGATCGTTCCGGTACCGCGGATTGGTGGAATCTGGCCTGCCCCAAGGGATGATCATGGTCGGCGTTCGTTCGTAGAACTTCGCTGGACCGGCGAACGGAACACATTCGGATGCAACGGATCTCACGATTCCCGCGCCGAACCCGACCCCGCTCGCGGTCGGGCCCGCCGCGACGCCGGCCGCCGGGCCCAATGCGCTCGGCGGCCTGCTCGGCGTGAACTCGGGCAGCGCGCTCACCGCCTGCGCGGGCAGCGCCGTGGTCGGCAGTGCCGCACTGGGATTGGGCATCCTCGCCGGCAGCGGCATGGGATCCGGCCTGATCGGCCCCGGTTTCGTGCCCGGCTCCAGCGGCCTGGCAGGTCCCGGATCGGCCGGTGCGGGCAGCGTGATGGCGGGTAGCGCCGCGACCGGCAGCGCTCTCCTGACCTGCATGCTCCTGCTGCCCGTCCCGATGCCGCCGGAACCCGGTATCCCCCTGGAGATTCCGAGCCCCCGGCCGTCGTCCCGGCCGCCGCGCCGATCCTCGCACCCGTCCCCGTGGTGATTCCACCCGCCCCCGCGCCGATTCCGCCGCTCCCACCGCCACCGCCACTCCGGGTCGAGTACGCAGCCCCCGCCCCATCGGAGCAGCGGATCCCCCTGACCGCCCTCCAGGTCATGACGGTCATGATCATCACCATCATCGCCGGTGCGCGCGCCCGTCTCGCTCGCGCGCACCGCGGCGCGGTCGGCTAACCGGAAGTCAGGAGAGCTTCTCCAGTTTCGGAACCTGCCACTTCCCGTTCAGCACCTCGTCTTTCGGCGCGTACAGCCGCAGGGTCAGCGAGAACGGGCCGGACTCCGGAATCGGCAGCCAGTGCCCGGCCGGGACGCCGGCCCCGGGTTCGGCGTTCTGGACGGCGATCTCGACGTTGCCGTCGGAGTCCGGGGTGAGCGGGACCTTGTGCCCGACCGTGTAGATGCCCGCCGGGTTCTGCGCCAGATAGCTCTCGCCGTCATAGGCGGTGAGCGACCAGAAGGCACCGACCGGCGGCAGCTCGTCCTGGGCGAAGGTCAGCCGGAAGCGGTCGCCGCTCTCGGCGGTCGCGTTGATCGTCGGATACACGGCGTCCCGGGGCAGATTCGCGCCCAGGCCGACCGAGGCGACCAGCGCGCGCAGCGCGTAATCGGTCCCGTAGGCCCCGACATTGAGGTCGAAGGTCCAGCCGTTCTGGTTCTGGGCCTTGGGATCCCGATAGGCGGCGATGCGCTTGCGGGCCTCGGTGACCGCGGCGGTCAGCACGTTCACCGTGTTCGCGGAGACCGTGCCGCCCGGTTTGATGCCGATGGCGGCGAACCGCTTCAGCACGGGGCTGTCCTCGGCCGCGGGCGGATCGAGCGCCATGAGCGCGCACATGCGGTTGAAGAACGTGGGGCCGTCCATCTTCGCCACCAGCTGGGCGGGCGAGCCGCCCCCCGTCGCCTGGGAACCCGGCCCGCCCTGCACCGCGTGCGGGTCGGCGTTCCAGACGCTGAGCGGAGCCAGCTTCAGCTTCTGTTGCAGGGCGCGCACGTTCGGAACATCCTTGTCGCCCTTGTACTCGATGCGCCCGAGCAACCAGGTGGTATTGGTCGGCATGGCCAGCTGGGTCATGCCGTCGGGCACCATGCCCTGCCACCCCGGACCGGTGACCAGGTACGTGTACGGCGGGTGCGCGGCCCCGTCCGTCAGGCGCGGGTTCGCGCTGCCGGGATCGTGCACCGTATTGGTCCAGGCGTCCATGAACTGCATGAGCCAGTACCGGCCGGATTCGATGGCCGGCACCTGCACCACCATCGGCTCGGCGCGCAGGTCGAGCCAGGCCTGCGAGTAGAGGGTGTCCAGATTGAGCCGGACCACCTGTTTCTCCTCGGGCGTCGGCGGGTCCTGATGCACGAATTCGTTGTCCGGGCCGCCGGTTTGGCGGGTGACGTCCATCAGGACCAGCGGAAAGCCGAACACGTAGGCGTCGGTCGCGATGTCCTTGGGACCGGTGGACGCCGGGGTGGTACTCGTGGACGATGCGTTGCTCGACGTGCCGCATGCCGTCAAACCCAGTGTGACCGCGGCGGCCGCGCCGAGCGCGAAGACCTGACGGCGCGAGAATCGCGCGGCGTCCCGGTTCGCGTCGTACGACAGGAAATCCCTCACTTCCACAGTTCCTTTCCCGACGGTGTGATGACCAATTCGTGAATGTCCTGCACTCTATTGCAGAGTCACTGCAACTATAATGGCTAACCATTGGTTACCGTACTGCCGCGGCAACGAAGGAGCACGAATATGAGCTCGGCCGACTCGATTTTCACCGGTGGACCGATCATCACCGTCGACCCGAATCACCCGAATCCCACCCACGTCGCCGTGCGCGACGGCCGGATCATCGCGGTCGGCGGGGACGAGGTCCTGGATCGGCGCGACGGCGGCACCGAGATGATCGACCTCGGCGGCCGCGCCCTGCTACCGGGATTCGTTGAGGCGCACACCCATCCGACGCAGGACCAGATGATGTTCACCGACCTGGTCGTCGACATCCGCCCGGTCACCACCTGTCCGACCGCCGAGGACGTGCTGCGGACCATCAAACAGGAACTGGCCGCCGCGCCCGCCGGACGACCGCTCATCTTCTACGGCTGGGACGTGCTGTTGCAGCCGGGGCTGCCCGATCCGACCCTCGCGTGGCTGGACGAGCTCGGCCCCGAGCGGCCGATCATCATCTGGCAGAACTCCGGCCACTTGGCCTGGTCCAACACTGTCGCCATGAAGAACGCCGGACTCTACGACGCCACTCCGAATCCGGTGGGCGGCAGCCTCGATCGGGATGCCGACGGACATCTCACCGGCAAGGTCTACGAGGCGCCCGGCGTGCTCGCGGTGGCCGGGCCCATCCTGTTCGGCGCGCTCTCCGGGCCCGAGGCGCTGGCGAAGCAGCAGGCGAGCCTGGCCGCGCGCGGCGTCACGCTGTGCAGCGACATGGGATTCTCGCCCCTGATGCGGCCCCTGGTCGCCGCCCTGTACGAGCAGAATCTCGCCAAGGTCCGCATGCGTGTGTACGAAATGTCCACGACCGCACTGAAAACCGACTACCCGCTGGTCAACGGCGACGACCTGTTCCAGCAGATCGGCATCAAGGTGTGGGTCGACGGCTCCCCGTGGGTCGGCAATATCGACACCTCCTTCCCGTACCTGAACACCCCCGCCACCGCGGCGCTGGGCTTCGGCCACGACCACCGCGGGCACGCCAACTACACCGAGGAGCAACTCGACGAGATCGTCGGCGCCTACTACCCGCAGGGCTGGCAGATCGCCTGCCACGTGCACGGCGACCTGGGCGTCGACAAGATCCTCGACACCTACGAGAGGGCCCTCACCGCCCATCCCCGTCCGGATCACCGTCTGCGCCTGGAACATTGCGGCGCCATGACCGCGGCCCAGTACCGCCGCGCCGCCCGCCTCGGCGTCACCTGCAGCCTGTTCGTGGGCCACCTCTACTACTGGGGCGACGTCCTCGAGGACGATCTGTTCGGGACGGACCACGGTGGCCACTGGGTCCGCGTCAAGTCCGCCATGGACGCCGGCATCCGCGTCTCCTTCCACAACGACAGCCCCGTCACGCGGGAGGAGCCGCTCCGCAATATGGCCGTCGCCGTCACCCGCAAATCCCGTAGCGGCCGCGTCCTGGCCCCCGAGGAACGCATTACGGTCGACCGGGCGCTCGAAGCCCAGACCATCAACCCGGCGTGGCAGCTGTTCGCCGAGAACATCGCCGGATCGATCACACCCGGCAAGTATGCCGATCTCGTTGTGCTCGACCGCGATCCGCGCGCCACCCCCGCCGATGGCTGGGCCGCCATCGGCGTCCACACCACGTATCTGGCGGGCACGCCGACCTACCAGTCCTGAACGGCCTCAACGCGAAGGGAGCGCCCTCCTGCCGGAAGGCGCTCCCTCGTCGTATCGGATCAGAGGTTGACCGGGTAGGTCGGCTCCTGGATCTCGGGCTTGATGCGGTTCTCGACGAAGATGCCGTGCCAGATCATGAAGACGATGAGCGTCCACAGACGGCGGCTGTGGTCGACCGGGCCGGTGCGGTGGGCCTCCAGCATGGCCAGGACGGCCTGCTTGTCGAGCAGGTGGTCGGTGCCCGACTCGGTGATCTGGGCGCGGGCCCAGTCGTAGAGTTCGGGGCCGCGCAGCCAGTGGCGCAGCGGGACCGGGAAGCCGAGCTTGGCACGGTGCAGCACGTGCGGGGGCACGATGTCCGTGAGCGCCTGGCGCAGCGCGTATTTGGTGGTCTCCTTGGTGATCTTCTGATCGACGGGGATCTTCTCGGCGACCTTGAACACCTCGGGGTCCAGGAAGGGGACACGCAGCTCCAGCGAGTTGGCCATGGTCATCTTGTCGGCTTTGACCAGGATGTCGCCGCGCAGCCAGGTGAACAGGTCCAGGTGCTGCATGCGCGCCACCGGATCCCAATGATAGCCCTGCATGGCGTAGATCGGGGCGGTCACATCCTGGTGGGTCCACTCGGGCCGGAATTCCCGCAGCACCGAACGCAATTGGGCGTCGTTGAAGCTGCGGGCATTGCCGTAGTAGCGCTCCTCCAGGGTGAGCGAGCCGCGGTGCAGCAGGCTCTTGCCGCGGGTGCCCTCCGGAATCCGGTCCGACAGCTTGCCGGCCAGCTTGCGCAGCGGCTTGGGCAGGTAGTCGAAGGGCTTGAGCGACAGCGGCTCCCGGTAGATGGTGTAGCCGCCGAACAGCTCGTCGGAGCCCTCGCCCGACAGCACCACCTTGACGTGCTTGCGGGCCTCCTGGGCCACGAAGTACAGCGGCACCAGCGCCGGGTCGGCCACGGGTTCGTCCAGGTACCAGACGATTTCGGGAATGGCGGCCGCGTACTCCTCGGGGGAGACCATGCGGATGAAATGCTTGGCGCCGATGGCCTCGGCGGTCTCGGCGGCCACATCGGCCTCCGAATAGCCCTGCCGCTCGAACGCCGAGGTGAAGGTCAGCAGGTTCGGGTTGTGCCGGATGGCCAGGGCCGCGATGGCGGTGGAGTCGATGCCGCCGGACAGGAACGCGCCGACGGTCACGTCCGCGCGCATGTGCTTGGCGACGGAGTCCTCGAGCGCCTCGGCGATCTCCCGGTAGCGCTTGGCCTCCGAACCGGCCGCGAACTTCTGCACCCGGAACTGCGGGTTGAAGTAGCGGGTCACGCGCGGGGCCTCGCCCGGCTCGACCCAGGCGTAGCAACCGGATTCGAGGCGGCGGATGTCCTTGTGCAGGGTCTCGGCCTCGGGCACGTACTGCAGCACCGTGTAGTGCTCGAGCGCGCGCGGGTCCAGGTCGTCGGAAAGCTCCAGTGCCGGAAGCAGACCCAGCAGGCTCTTCTTCTCGCTGGAGAAGGCGGTGCCGCCATCGCCGGTGGCGATGAACAGCGGCTTGATGCCGAACGGGTCGCGCGCCAGGAACAGCTTGTCCAGCTGGGTGTCCCAGATCGCGAAGGCGAACATGCCGCGCAGCCGGCTCGGGGCCTTGGCGCCCCAGTAGTGGAAGGCGGCCATGATGGCCTCGCCGTCGCCCTCGGTGCGGAACATCGGCTCATCGCCGAACTCCGCCTCGTGCGCCTCCCTCAGCTCGGCGCGCAGCTCCAGATAGTTGTAGATCTCGCCGTTGAAGGTCATGGCGTACCGCTCGGGGTTCTCCGGCGGACCCCAGCGCAGCGGCTGGTGCGAATGCTCGATGTCGATGATCGACAGGCGGTTGAAGCCGAAGATCATCCGCTCGTCATTCCAGGTGCCCCGCTCGTCCGGGCCGCGATGGCGCTGGCAGTGCATCGCCTCGTACACCTGTGCCGCGGTGGCTTCGACCGTCCGCCCATCCGGAGTAGTAGCCGTTGCAGCTGTCAGAAATCCGAGCAGACCACACACTGCGCCGAGAACCTCTTTCCGGGGTCTAAGGATTGGGGCGTACCCGCATGAGCACGCTGGACGCGAAATCTACTGCCCGAGTATGCCGTACTGCGACCGATCACGCTCAGCCCCTGCATCCAACACGGAAAGGTTCGCAGCCCGCCTCGGTCTGGACCGCGGCTCGATGGACCTCCGCCTTGTAGCGGGGGACGAAGCGGAGGAGCGGAGGAGGGAAGACCGAGGTGACAGGGCTGCGGACAGCCGGAGCGAAGCGGAGACAAGTTGGACAGAGCGTGTCGAAGAGGACCCCGCCACAACGGGGGCGGTTCTTTGGTCTACGCTGCGTAGTACTTGGGAAACTCTCAGGGTCGGTTGCGTGTTCCCGCGTATCCTTCCCAGAGCCCCGAACTGTGCTGAAAAATGTGTTGCCCGGCGGAAGGGAGTCCGGGCGACGCGGTGTCGGAATGACGACCAGGAAGGCGTTGAGCGTGGCGCACAAGGCGAGCGAGGCGATAGGGGCACGACCCGCCCAGGGTCGGCGGGGCCGCATCCTTCGGCGGGCCGGGCTGGCGGTGTCCTTGGGGATGACCGCGATGCTCGTCTCCGGCTGCTCGATCGACAACGTTTGGCTTCGATTCGGCTGGCCCTCGGGCATCACGCCGCAGGCCACCAGGATGCGCGAGCTGTGGACCTGGTCCGTGCTCGCCGCGCTGGCGATGGGTGTGCTGGTCTGGGGCCTGACCTTCTGGACCATCGCGTTCCACCGCAAGAAGCCGAACTCCCCGGAGTTCCCGCGGCAGACCGGTTACAACGTGCCGCTGGAGCTGAGCTACACGGCGATCCCGTTCGTGATCATCGCCGTGCTGTTCTACTTCACCGTGGTGGTGCAGAACTATGTCATCGATAAGGTCGGCAACCCGGACGTCGTGGTCGACGTGACCGCCTTCCAGTGGAACTGGAAGTTCGGCTACCAGAAGGTCGACATGGCGATCGACGGCCAGCCGGCCCGGTTCACCTACGACGGTGTCGACACCGAGCGTCAGGACATGAACGAGGGCATCAAGGATCGCTACAAGGAAGCGACCAAGGATGGCCACCCGCAGCCGGGCCCGAACAACGGCCTGCCCGCGAACGACATCTCCTACCTGCACTACGACAAGGTCGAGACCGTCGGCACCTCCAACGAGGTTCCGGTGCTGGTCCTGCCGTCCGGCAAGAACATCGAGTTCCAGCTGGCCGCCGCGGACGTCATCCACTCGTTCTGGGTGCCGGAGTTCCTGTTCAAGCGGGACGTGATTCCGAACCCGAAGCAGAACAACTCGGACAACGTCTTCCAGGTCACCAAGATCGAGAAGGAAGGCGCGTTCGTCGGCCGTTGCGCCGAGATGTGCGGCACCTTCCACTCGATGATGAACTTCGAGATCCGGGTCGTCTCCCCGGCGGACTTCCAGAAGTACATGGACGCCCGCGCCAAGGACCACAAGACCAACGCCGAGGCGCTGGCCAGCATCGGACAGTCGCCGGTGGCGACCTCCACCAAGCCGTTCAACACCGACCGCAAGGCGCGCGGTAACGAACTCGCCGACGCCAAGTGAGGATGAACTGACATGAAGGTCGAAGCTCGCATCTTCGAACTGCTCACGGTCTTCTTTGTGATCGTGGCCGTCATCTACGGCTACTTCACGGGCCAATCCCGCACCGGCGTCGAGTGGGCGGGCACCACCGCCATCGTGCTGACCGGCGGCCTGGCCCTGATCGTGGCCACCTACTTCCGCTTCGTCGCCCGTCGTCTGGACCTGCGTCCCGAGGACTACGAAGAGGCGGAGATCGTTGACGGCGCCGGTGACCTGGGCTTCTTCTCGCCCGGCTCGTTCTGGCCCATCCTGCTGGCCGGCGCGGGCTCCGTCGCCGCCCTCGGCTTGGCGTTCTTCCAGTTCTGGCTGATCGCCATCGGCGTGATCTGCGTCCTGGTCGCCGCCGGCGGCCTGGTGTTCGAGTACCACCTCGGCCCGGAAAAGCACTGACGCAAGGCAACCGAGCGCCCCACCCGGAATCCGGGTGGGGCGCTTTGCTGTTCGGGCCTGGGCCGGGAATGTGACCGTGCGGGAGGATGTCTCGAATGGCGGGCGGTCCGCGCAGAACTTCCTCGGCGTAGCTCAGATACCCAGGGCGTGCTTGAGACGCGTGGTCCGCGGCGACATGGCGGCCAGGCCGAGCAGCGCTCTGGGAAAGCGGGGCTGGAGCTGGTGCGGCCTGGTGCGGATGGCCGAGTCGATCCAGCGGGCGGCCTCGGCGGGGTCGAGGGCGGAGTGCTCGGGGAGGTGGACGGGGGAGGCGGAATCGAGCTTGAAGGCCGGATATTGAACGGTGGTGATGTGGATGCCGCGCGGCGACAGCTCGGCATCGGCGCACTGGCAGAAGGTGGTCCAGGCGGCCTGGGCGCTGGCGTAGGACGCGAAATTGGGGGCGGCGCCGGTCTCGGCGCTCCAGGGGCCGACATTCACCACATGGCCGGAGCCGCCTGCCAGCATGGCGGGCAGCAGGCCCAGGGTCAGGCGCAGCGGGCCGAAGTAGTAGGCGGCCATCATGCGCTGGTAGTCGCGGAAACGGTCCAGGGATTGCAACACCGGCCGCCGGGCGGGACGGCCGGTGTTGTTGACCAGGACGTCGACGGTGTCGAATTCGGTGAGCAGCCACTCGACCAGCTGATCCACATCGCCGAGCGCGGCGATGTCGCAGCGGAACCAGTGGGCGCGGCCCCCGCCCTGGATGATGGTGGCGCACTCGTCGACCAGCTGGGAACCGTTGCGCGCCACCAGGATTACCTCCGCGCCGTGAAAACCCAGTAGTCGCGCGGTCTCTCGGCCGACATCGGAGCAGGCGTCGGTGACGATGATGCGTTTGCCTTCGAAGGGGCGTTTCCCCGTAGTGGATCCGGCGGTGCGGGGACGGCGGGCAGCACGGAATTCGATCATGGGACAGGCAACCTTCATCTGAGGATTGAGCATGAACCATGCACCGACACCCCGCCGACAGTGCCGATACCGCCGCCCTGCCCGGCTGCTAACCGATAACCGGCAGTGTGGCGGAACACATTCTATTCGGTCGGGTCATAACGCCGGGCGCGTTCGGCGACACAGATCTCGTCGATAGCGGAAACGATGTCCCGCAACAGTTCCGAGGGCAGCGCCGCCGGCCGCAACCGGCAGGTGAACGTGATGAAGCCGTGGTCCTCGTTGTCGAGTTCGCGCAGGTAACGCGACCGCACGCCATAGGTCATGGCCGAGATGACGGTGAAGCAGCCGGTGCGCTCGCGGTGCCCGGCGAACAGGTCGTGCAGGCCGTGGAAGACCCGGGCGTAGGAGGACAGGGGCGCGAAAACCGAGACCCGGTAAGCCGGTCCGCGTTCGGAGGAGCTGATGACGGTGTCGGCCAGGTACTCCGCATCGCGCAGGGTCAGCACCTTCGGAGCGAACATGAGCGCGCCGGCGGCGGCATTGCGGACCGGCATACCGGCGCGGCCGCCCGCGGACGCGGCGATGGCGCCCAGCGACTTTCGGGCGCGGGCGCCGACCTCGCGGCGGGCACGCAGCGAGAGGTTGGGGGTGGTGGGGTGCAGGCTCGACCACTGGCCGAAGCGCACGGTGCCCAGCTGCACGGTGCCGGTGCCGACCGGTCGGGCAACCTTCAGGGGCGCGGTGTCCACCCAGCGGCCCACCTGCAGCATGGCGTCACCCGGCGACTGGATCTCCCGGTAGGAGTGCTCCACCCAGGTGTCGAAGTCCAGGAACCGGTGCGCGTCGGTGGTGAGCCAGGTGCGGTCCTTGTCCACACCGGTGACCTCGAGCGTCAGCGCGGTGATGATCCCGGTGCGCCCGCCGCCACCCAGGATCCGGCGGAAGCGCTCCGCGTGATGGGTGCGCCCGCAGGTGCCGAAACGCCCGTCCTGATCGACGTATTCGAGCTCGGCCACATTGTCGCTGAACATGCCGAAGCGATGCGACGCCGCCGACAGCCCGCCCACCGCCGCGAATCCGCCCGCCGTGATGTCCCGATGGTCGCCGACCACGGGCAGCCCGAGCCCGTGCGCGCCGAGAGTCCGGTCGATGTCGTACAGCCGCGCCCCCGCCTGCACCCGTACCGTCCTGGCGTCGGCGTCCACCACCTGGACCCGGTTCATCTTCCGCATGCTCAGCACACTGCCCTGATCGGGCAGCGCGAGCTCGTCCTCCGGCCGTTCCCCACCCCGGATGATCAGCGGTTTCGTCGATTGACGTGAATCCCGAACGGTCCGAACCACATCCGCGGTGTCGCGGGGCAGAAATTCGTCGGGGTGGGTGGAGACGGGCGTGCTCATGGCGCTACAGCTAACCACAGTCACGCTCATTGTGCTCGTCCTTGGACGGGCGTCCTAGTGAGCACTGCGCGGACACGCCGTGAACTGCGCGTTTTGGGTTGTGGCACACAGGTTCCCTGCGGGTTTGCGGGGAGCGTTTGTCGGCCCTCGCGCGTAGAGTCCGGGCCATGAGTTTCCTGGGCGGGGTGTTCGGTTCGCCGCGAAATCGGTTCGGCAGGAAGGTCTTGGAACAGGTGCGCGGCTACGAGGCCGTGGAGACCGCGCACTTCGATACCGAGGCCTACGAGATCGGGTACCGATTGAAGAACGGCTACGTCGCCAAACTGAACCTGGGCACGCTGTACCGCCGGTTCGACGGGAAGATCACCGCGGGCCTGTTCGAGGCCGTCGACAATCTGCTGCTGCCGCCCGAGGCCCCGGAGGGCTGGGAACAGGTGGCGCCCAAGCTACGCCCGGTGCTGCGGCGGGCCGGCTACGGCGCGGTGACGGTCGCGGGGCTGGACGGGCGGGATCTGGTGCTCACCCGGCCGGCGCTGCCGTACCTGTCCGAGCTGGTGGTGATCGATCTGCCCAGCACCGTGCAATTCGTGACGAAACAGGATCTTTCGCGCTGGGGCGTGGACGCCGACCAGGTCTACGGCGTCGCGCACGCCAATCTCACCGAGCTGGCCATGAACACGATGGCGGCCTTCGATCCGCCGCAGGGGGTGCGGGTGCTGGACTTCGCCGACGACGACGGCGAGAGCTATGTCGGTTCGCTGCCGCTGGTGGCCGGGTGGCTGGCAGGCGTGCGGGCCCGAACCGATACGCGCCCACTGCTTTTCCTGCCCGGGCATCTGGGGATGCTGGTCGTGCTGGGCGCGACGACCGAGACCCTGCCGCAACTGCTGGAGCTGGCGGCGGAACGGCTCGAGGCGGCGGTGCGCCCGCTCTCGGCGGTGCCCTACACCCTCGACGACAACGGTGAGGTCGTCCCCTACGAGGTGCCCGCCGATCACCCGGCCCACGCGGCCATCCGCCGCGCGCAGGCGCAGCTGGCGGTCGGGGCCTATCACGCGCAGACCGAGAAGCTACGTGCCGGGGAGGAGCGCGAGGGCGCGATCATGGAGCTGCTGCACGTGCGCGCGCCCGACGGCAGCGAATACACCATGACCTCCTGGACCGATGGCGTCACGAACCTGCTGCCCGCCGCCGATTTCATCTGCTTCGTCACCGGCGAGGGCGATGTCTTCCGCGTGGCGTGGGACGTCGTGTGCGGGCTCGCGTCACTGGAACTCGCCGCCGAGTACGACCCGCCGCGTTATCGCGTGCACGACCATCCGCCCGCCGAGATCATGACCCGGCTGCGGGCGCTCGCGAGCTGACCCCGGCCTCGCGACCGACTGCCGAGGGGGGCGTCGCGGCCGAGCGGATGCTGCGGCGCGTCTCCGGTGTGGCTGGCTATCGTCACGACTGTGTCACCCGGTTCGGCTAGGGTCGCGGCGTGGACAGGGCGCAGCTGACAGCGGACATGGCGGACGGGGCGAGACCGGAGTTCCTCTTCTTCTGGGGGCACACCCGCACTCCCGGCCACGAGGTGGGCAAGTGGGTGCTGAGTCAGTGGTGGCCGGTCGAATTCAGTGTCGACGGCCAGAACTACCGCAGCGCAGAACATTTCATGATGGCCGAGAAGGCCCGTCTGTTCGGCGACGAGGACATGCGCACCCGCATCCTGGTGAGCGACACGCCCGCCGACGCCAAGCGCATGGGCCGCGCCATCTCCGGCTTCGATCAGGACACCTGGGAAGCCCACCGCTTCGACATCGTGCTCCGCGGCAGCATCGCCAAATTCGGCCAGCACGACCAGCTGCGCGACTTCCTGCTCGCCACCCGCGACAAGGTCCTCGTGGAAGCCGCGCCGCGCGACACCATCTGGGGCATCGGCCTCGGCGCCGAGAACCCGTCCGCCGCCGATCCGGCCCGCTGGCGCGGCGAGAACCTGCTCGGCTTCGCCCTCATGGACGCCCGCGACGCCCTGGCACCCGCCCGCCAGTCCTGACTCGCCCCGCGATGGGGGAGGATCGGGGGATGGACACGCTGCGGAGTCGTGAGGTGTATGCGAATCGGTGGATCACGCTGCGGGAGGACGTGGTTCGGCAGGCCGATGGGGAGGAGTCGGTGTACGCCTACCTCCACAAGGCGGACTTCGCCATCGTGATCCCGTGGGACGGGGAGCGATTCCACCTGGTCGAGCAGTATCGGTATCCGTTGCGGCGCCGGTCCTGGGAGTTCCCCGGCGGGACGGTGGCGGGGGAGGCCGATCCGATCGCGGTGGCCCGGCAGGAGTTGCGGGAGGAGACCGGGCTGCGGGCCGGCCGCTTGACGGTGCTGGGGAAGGTGGCGCCCGCGCCGGGCACCAGCACGCACTACGGAACCGTGGTGCTGGCGACCGACCTGACGGAGGGGCCGCACGAGCGGGAACCCTCCGAGATGGACATGGAATCCGCCTGGTTCACGCGGGATGAGGTGGAGTCCATGATCCTGGCGGGCACGATCGTGGACTCACAGAGCGTGGCCGCGTACTCGCTGCTGTCGCTGCACGAAAAGCGCGGCGGTCTCGGCTAACCCTGGCCGGCGTGCTTGATCAGGCCCGCGACGACCTCGGGGAAGTCGGCGGTGATCTGCGGGCCGATCTCGGGGCCGAGGGTGCCGGCGGCGGGGCCGGTGATCTCGGTGCGGTAGACCACGCGAGTGGCGCCGGACGGCAGCGGGTCGAGGCGGTGCTGGGTCAGCACCTCGAACCCGTCGCCGAGGAACACGTCGCTCCAGAGTTCGCCGTCGACGATCTCCACGAAGCGCAGCTCCACGGTGTCACCGTCCGGCGAGGTCATGCGGAAGGTGGTGCCGGGCGCGAAAGACCCGTCCAGCTCGAAGGTTTCGATGCCCGGATTCCATTCGGGCCAGCGATTCGGGTCGGACCAGCTGCGCCACAGCGCCTCCCGCGGCACGGTGGTCTCGGCGCTGTGTTCGTACTCCCACATGATCTCGTCCTCGATCGAAGTTCAGTCGGATAGACGGTTTATCACAGTGAACACCTGAAGATCCGGTGAAGTGAACCGCATTGGCCCTTGCCCCGTGCCGGGAATGGCGTTTAATGACGTCGCGGTCCGCGGATCGAAGGGCCGGGGGGATTGATCATGGATCGTATTGGTGCACACAACGATACGAAGAGTGATCGATCATGCGCGGAAGACTCCGGCCGGCACTGCTGACGGTAGCCCTGCTCACGGCTCCCCTGACGACCGGCCTGGCCACCGCCGCGGCGGTGCCTTCGACGGGCGTCATCGCCGCCCACCACCACGACGGCGGCGATCAGGATCAGGACGGTAACGGCGGTCAGGACGCATCCGGCGGCGGCCGGGACGGTGGTGGCGGCCAAGGCGGATTCGGCGGCGGCCAGGGCGGATTCGGTGATCAGAACGGACGGCGTGATCAGGGTGACTGGTGGTTCGTCCACCACTGCGCCCAGCTGCACGAGTGGTGGCAGCCCCGGTGTCAGCGCGACGGCGGCGACATGTGGCACCGCGGAGGTCCGAACGGCGGCTGGTAGCCCTCACCACTCGATGCGCCCGTATCCCTCCTGTCCCCAGCGGTGGCCCCAGAACGTCCCGGTCGGGCCGTCCGCGGGCAGTGTCGCGAGGTGAACGCTGGGCTCGGCGCCCTGCTCGGCGGTGCGGAAACCGCTGTTGCCGTTGAGATCCGTCGCGGTGTAGCCGGGATTGGCGGCGTTCACCTTGATCGGGGTGTCCTTCAGTTCGAGCGCGTACAGGACCGTCACCATGTTCACGGCGGTCTTGGACGAGGTGTACGGGATGGCCGAAACCATCTGTGCCATAGGGCTGTTCGGGTCGGTGCGTCCGGCCAGTGAGCCGACCTCGCTGGACACGTTGACGATCCGGGCCGCCTCGGCGCGCCGCAGCAGTGGCAGCAGGGCATTGGTGACCGCGACCAGCCCGAAGACATTGGTCTCGTACACGGTCCGCAGCGTGGCCAGGGTGCCGGACGACGGCTTGCCGTCGCCCTCCAGGCCACCGCTGATGGCGGCATTGTTGACGAGGATGTCGAGCCGGCCGAAGTCGGCCTCGATGTGGGCGGCGGCCGTGGCGACGGACTGCTCGTCGGCCACGTCGATCGCGATGAAGTGGGCGTCCGCGCCCTCGGCCCGCAATGTCGCGGCGGCGGCCTGCCCGAGTTCGGGGTCCCGCGCGCCGAGCAGGACGGTCATGCCGCGCGCGGCCAGCTGCCGGGCAGTCTCGTAGCCGATGCCCTTGTTGGCGCCGGTGACGAATGCTGTTCTGGTCATGCGAAAAGCATCGCCGCGCCGGGGTCTCGGTGGGAGGACCGGGTTGTACCACCCAGAATCCGGACACCGGCCCACACTGGAGCCATGGCTGACAGGACTGAACTCGCGGCCTTTCTGCGGGCCCGGCGCAACCGGCTGACCCCCGGCGATGTCGGGCTGCCGAACGGAATCAACCGCCGCGCACCGGGATTGCGCCGTCAGGAGGTGGCGCAGCTGGCCGGCATCTCGGTGGACTACTACATCCGGATGGAGCAGGCCCGCGGCGCCCGGCCATCGCGGCAGGTGCTGGCGGCGCTGGCTCGCGCGCTCACGCTCACAGTCGATGAGCGCGAATATCTGTTCCGGATGGCGGGGGCGGCGCCGCCGCCGATCGCTGGGCCGAACAAGACTGTGCCGCAGGAGGTTCGGACGATTCTGGACGTGCTCGCCGCGCCGGCCTACGTGGTGGACGCGACCTACGAGGTGCTCGCCTGGAACCGGGCGGCTGTCCCGTTCGTCGGTGATCTCGAATCCGTGCCCGGGCGCGATCGCAACATGATCCGCTGGATGTTCCGTGAGGCCGCCGACCATCCGCAGTGGGCCGAGGCCGACACCCGCGAGTTCGCCCGCGCCCTCATCGCCGATCTGCGCGCGGCCTACGCCCGGTATCCGGGGCATCCGGCGCTGGCGGCCCTGGTCACCGAGTTGCTCGGTACCTCACGGCGTTTCGCCGATATGTGGTCGGCCCACGACGTGGAGGTGCGGCGCACGCACCACAAGCGCATCCGCCATCCCGAACTGGGCCCGCTGGACTTCCACTGCCAGGTGCTGCACATCTCCGACACCGATCAGCGGGTCATCGTCTACTGCGCGACCCCGCACACCCGGACCGCCGCCGTCTTCCAGTCGCTGGTCGCCACCGGCCGCTGAAGGGTTGTCAACATTTGTTGGCCAACAACCATTGCCGGAGCCTCCGGAGTCGGAATGAGCACCGTCCCGCCCGTTCTGGTCGCAATCGGGGCGCTCGTCCCACCGGCATCGCAATGGCCGACGCTCGCAACGGACGGGTGTGATCCTGCGGGCCTCGATCTCAGAGGCCGAGGTAGCGGGTAATGCGGACTCGGAGAATGTCGTTGACAGGCACGCGATGCGCAAGGTCATTGCGTAGGTCGCGGAAAGCGTATAGACGGTCTCGGTCGTCGCTCCGGCTCATGCTGACCCTCCCGCTGCTGACAAGCCATGCCAGGGAGCCGATCTCGATGATGTCGTCAGGGCGGCGGTCGAGGTCGTCGAGGGCGCTCTGCGATGCTCGCTTCCGAATGATGGCCTCGTAGTGTGCCCGTTCCTCATCGACATAAGCGATGAAAGTGCGGTTGTGGGCCAGCCATAGTCGTTGGCGGATGCTCGCCCCGTCGAGTATGCGGGGGCTGCGGTTGGTGGTGTACCCCCATTGGTCGAGAAGTCCTGAACGCCAGGCGTGTTCCTGCCTGGTGGGCGGCGCGTCGCTGGGGCGGCGGTCGGTCTTGTCGATCCTCGGGTTGCCGTCGACCGGTGCATGGTCCTGGTAGGCGCGTACCGCGTCGGGAAGCCCCGAGGTGGTGCCATTCCAGTGGCGGACAAGATAGTCCACGCAGGCGAGATCCCAGCCTGACAGCTCGGTGATGACTGCGGCGTCAACGGGGTTGAGTTTGCGGTCGGCGACCGCCGCCATTCGCGTTTGGGTGTCGAGGTGGTCGAAGACTCCCCACCACCAGCGAATACGGAGATGAGTGAGGTCGAGTCGATCGAGGACTGCACGCTCGACGTCGCCCAGCCGCAGACCGATGATCAGTTTCGGGCAGTCACCGGTTGGCAGCCCGCTGGCGTGCACCTGTGCTGGCCAGCGGGCGAGAATATCGGTGATGTCGCTGTGCTCCCAGGCGGTTACGACGACCCACGACCCGTGCCAGGCGTTCCACCGGATGATCGATTGCCAATCGTCGTATTCGCGGTCATCGACCGGATCGCCACCGAAAGTATCGAGGACGCGAGCGTGAAACGGCTCCCCGGGTTTGTGAGCGATGTACTCGGCGAGGCTGTTCTCGCTGCGGATGTCGTCCAGCACGGCGTCGGCGATCCCGTTTTCGACTGCGGCGTCGGGGAATACGACGACCACTGTCTTTCCTTCAGCGAGGTCGCCGACGACAGCAGCGATGAAGCGTGCGGGGCCGGGTAACTTCGGATAGTCACCCGGCTCTGGCCCGTAGTCAACCATCGAGTGAGCGGAGGGCTCGCGCCACGACCGGGTCGAGGCGGAACTGGTCATCGCGCTCGTTGACGATTCCGAACATCCGCACAGCGTCCAGAATGGAGCGCACTCCGTCCGAATCCCGCTCGAGGACCGCGGCGATATCGGTGGGCGGTTCATAGCCGAGTTCGCATGCGGCCCACTCGGTCAGCATGCCGCGGATGTGTTCCGCGACCCCGACTCGGTCCAGGAACTCGGCTGCCTCGGCCGGATCGGTCGGGAAGTCCGACAGCTTCTCCCACGCCCCGGATGGGCTGATGCCGCCGTCGACGACATCGGCCACAGCCTGTTCGACCAGATCCGGCCAGCCACCGGAACGGTCGAGCAGTTCACGCCTTTCCGCCGGACTGCTGAACGGGTTGTCATGCCAGGAGCGGATTCCGTCACCGGACCACTTTTCGAGCGTCACCATCGTGGTCGACACCTGCGATTGCTGCGCGAGACGGATAGCGGCGTCGGCCCCATCCGTGCCGTACACGACGATGAGGTGTCCCTGGCTGCGTTTGCGCAGTGCCTGCACCGTTTCGGCGACGTCGGCGGCCCGGTCACAGTCCAAGCGGCTGCCATCGATGACGAGCAGGGTCGCCTTCTTTCCACCTCCGCCCGGAAGGAACCTGAATGCGTCCAGCTTCGCGCGCAGCTCCGGGTCTTTCCCATCGAGCACAGTGACGGTGATGTGCCGGTCGGCTCCGACGGTATGCAAGATGGGCGCGACCGTGCTGATACCCAGTGCGTCACTGCCCACGACGACGATGTTCGTCAGGTTGTGACGATCCCGGCGTGGAATGAGTTCGGCGAGGTCGTGCTCGCTGAGTGGACTGCGCACGGTCTTTCCGTTGAGGACCACTTGGCGGCGAGTCGAACGCGGGTTGTATTCGGTGGGGAGCTCGAACTCGGCTTCCTCGAGCTCGGTCACCAGCTCGTCGCGGCTGCCGAGCATGGTGACGATGTTGGGGGAGCGCACCGAGTACCGTTTGCGGGCGTCCTTGGTGAGGACGCCCAGGCCGATGAGCTCGTCGAGATAAACGATGAACTCGGCACTGTTGAGATCGGAAAACCCGGCCGGCCAATACAGTTCGCACAGCGCCCGGATATCAGCGGCGAGATAGCGTTCCCGGAAGCCGTCCTCCATGCTCTGGATGGCGATCGCCAGTGCGATGACCTTGTAACGGACATCGAGCTGAATGGTCAGGCGCAGCTTGCTGGCGATCTTCTCGCGGGTGGTCGGGTTCTGGGTGACGGCGTCGATGTCGGCGTCGGTGATCATGATCGGTGGCTCCCCCCTGCGTGGGGGCCGCGCCTGGAGCAACTCGATCAGATCGTTGCACACCAGCTGGATCAGGCCGGGCTGCATGTTCGTGAAGGCGAGCAGCCGCCACACCGCGTCCGGGTTGGCGAATTTGTAGCCCAGTGCCTCCAGGGGTTTGACGACTAGATCGTGGGCAGGTTTCGCGCTGAGCGGGCCGATCAAGACGTCGCGGCCGCCGTGGGCCAGCGGGGTGTTGGCGACATTCTGCAACCGCTGTACTTTGTGGAGACCGGCGAAGATTGGTTTGAACCGCCCGGCCGTGTTCTCGAACAGTTGCTTGAGCGGACCGACATTCTTGAATCCATCGGGGCCGGCGATGGATTCCTTCTCCAGGAACGCGTCGGCCTCGTCGAGCAGCAGCAGCAACCGTCGGCTGCTCTTGCCCTCGAGCCATTTGGCGATCGCCTTGGTCACCGGCTCGTGGTTGCGCACGTTCGGTTGCGGTTTGAGGCCGACGCTCCCGATTGCGGCGAGCTCGTTGTACAGGACTGTCCACAGCTGATTCGATTCCGACCAGCCGCCGATGCCATGCGAGCTGAGGTCGATGTAGATCGCGTGCTGGTCGTCGACTCCGTTGAACTGCCGCTCGATTCGGCGCAGTAGTGCGGACTTGCCCAGTTGCCGGCCGCCGTAGACGAATTGGCTGCCGGCGGGGTCGGTGAGCAGTGCCTGTTCCTCTGCGCGGCCGACGAACACTTCGTCGGGAACCTGCCCGGCGACCATCGTGTAGTGCGTGAAGCTGGAGAACGGCAGCGTGAGTTGCTGGACGGATTTGAACGATCGCGGGTGATGGGCGGCGATGTAGGCGGCGACCACATGGTCCACCACGATCGCGGTGATTTTCCTGGCCCGGCACTCCAGGAGGCATTGACGACGCTGCTCCGCGGACAGCACCCCCGCGAAAAGGACGATATTCGCTCCCGCGCCGGTCGGAAACGCCGATGACAGAGTCTGTCTGAGCAGTTTCGGATCCGCGGTGACCGCGACCAGGTAGTGGCTGGCACGTGATCCGAGCCCCGCTACCAGGGAGCCGTCAACAGGGGTGGCGGTTACCCGGAAAAGGTCGTAGTGCTTGCCCGAACTGTGCTGCGTTGTGAACTCGCGCATGTCCAGCCCGAGTGCGCGCAGCACCGACGACATCGTCATCTGCCGCGCCCGCGGACCCCCGTTCTTCCTGTTCAGCAAGCCATTCCAGTTACGCAGCCGAGACTCGTCGTCGTCGCGGATCTCCGCGCCGGGACGCCCCAGCGATTTCTTCATCTGGGAGATGACGTCATCGATCGAGGACACGCCGGCGGCTTCCATCGCGGCAAGCACGCCCATGAACGATTCGAATACGTGGGCGCCGGTGTTGGATTCGCTGTCGGGGGACACGTCCGGAAGGCGTCCGCCGACAGACAGCGAAAGCAGCTCGTTGGCTCCGGCGAAGTCCTCGACATCGATCCGGGCAAAGATCTTGTTCTGGTCCGGGGTCTCGACAACCTGTGCGGAAACCTTCTCCCGCAGCGTGTGCGCGGTCTTCTGCCGGTGTTGCCGCAGCTCTTCGCGCAATTTGTCGAGGACGGCCATCTGCAGGTCGAATCGGTCGCCGTCATAACCGTCCGATCCGACGAGCTTCGACTCGGCGTCGGCGTGATCGCCGTCGCTGACATTGTCAGCGAAGGTGCGGCCGATCTCGGCACTCACTGCGGCTGATTCGCCGTTCAGTTTGCGCAGCCACCGCGTTCTTTCGGACTCGATGCGCTCTTCGAGCACGGTGTTGCCGGCCGCCACCGCCGCCGCTTGCTGGAGATCGCCACGATCGGCATACAGGGCGAACAGCTCGGCTGACGGGCGCGGGCTGCGCAAGGCCTCCGCCACCGCACCGGCGAGGCCGCCGACACCGACGGGCAGTCCGTCGGTGTCGCGATCGACGAACGTGACCGGCAGCGACTCGCCCACCAGCACGCGCCGTTCACCACCGGGCCGTCGTTGCGGCGGTTGCGGATCCATGATCCACGCGACCAGGTTGCGCAGCGCCGCTTCCCCCGGGCCGGTGCATTCGGCGGTGGTGAGTTGGGCAGCCTTGGCCGCGGCGGCGAGCTCATGGCGCGTGGCTGTCGTCGTCGCCGCGGTGGTGTCCGCAGCCGCCGCTGCCGCGGCAGCGGCCGCGGTGATGGCATCGGTGACGCACTCGCGCACCAGATCGATTCTCTTGAGCAGCGCGGTACGGGCATGCGCCACAATCGGTTCGCGTCGTTGTACAGCCGAGCTCATCGCGTTGTCGCCCAAGACGATGAGATGTTCCGGGTCGTCCAGACCGGCCAGTGCGGCGGCCAGTGCGTCCCGGCGCTCGGTGCCGGTAGTGTCCGCCTCGACCGCCGCCAGCGCCGATCCCAGAGCCTGCTGGTTGCGCAGCAGATAGCGCAGCGCCTTGTCGGCGCGGGTGAAGTTGATGCGTTGCTGGTCGAGTTGCTGATGCAACTCACGAGCCTGTTCGCGGACAACGTCGATCGAGGGACCAAGTTGACCGCCGAAGTCCTGCAGGTGCTGGTAGTTTCGCTCGCCGGCGGTCACGGCCGCGGACACGAGACGCCGCCACCGGTCGTCCAGGCTCGCCTGGCGGGCGATCTTGTCCACCTCCGAGCGCGGCATCCACCCGGCCGTCAGCCCTGCACGCAGGCTCGCGGCCAATGCAACCCGCGCCGATTCGTGCGAACCGTACTCCGGGTCGCCCGCGCTGGTGAACTGCACGAGCACCCCGGCGGGATCGACGCCACCCGGTCCGGAGTTGAAGGCCGCCGACGCGAGTCGGTACGCCGCCACGTCACTTTCGGGCAGGCAGGCCGCCGATGCCACCAGCCAGGCCGCGCCGTAGCGTCCCGCCCGCACATGCTCGACCAGATCGCCGGACACATCGACAGCTGCTTCGAGATCCGTTCTCGCGCCGGCGCCCGTTTCCGCCTCGGCGATGTCAGCACTCGCCGCATCCGCGGTATTCGGCTCCGGCACAGGGTGGGGCAGCATCTCTTCGGCCGGATCCTGTTCGGGCTCCGACTCATTCGATTCCTGCGCGATCGGCGCCGGCTCGGCTGGAGCGAATGCGGACGCAGTGCCGTCATCAGCGGTGAGGTCGTCTTCAGCTTCCGTCAAGATCGACGCGAGGCCGGTGTCCGGGGAATCCTCGCCGCCGTCGGTGCTCGAGGCCGCGTCCGTCTCGGTGCTGACGACGTCGCCGCCTTGCGTTTCGAGGGGCGGCGTATCCGTTGGGATGAGGTCGGCGAGCTGACACTCGATGGCCTCCGCGTCGCGGATTGCGGTGTCCCGCATGCTCTGGTACCGGTCGTCGTCAGCGGCCAGCGGGCCTAGTTGCGCGATTGTGCCGCGCAGCTGCTGCAGTTTCTCGGTGAGCCTTTCGATCTCGCGTCGGCGTTGTGCCTCGGCTTCCTTCCGGTCGGCCTCCTCGGCGGCCAGCCGGTCAATGATCTGACACAGGTCGTCCACGCCTGCTGACGGAGGAGCAGCGACCTCGCCGAGCTTCACCCATAGGTCTCGCCGGATCGTGTGCCAGCTGTCGATCGCATCCGATAGGTTTCGATCCACGGACTTCCCTTGCCGGGCGGCGATGGCCGCGGTCGAGAGCTGATCTGCCAAGTGTTCACCGGCTTCGACGAGTTCGGCATGCAGCTGTCTGACGTCGTCGGAGTCGAGCACGGTGGCGGGGCTGCGCACATCGTCGGATCCGGCATTCAGTTCGACCGGCGGTGCTGTGCAGGCGGCGGAGTTGCGAATCTCGTCGAGAAGGTGTGTGAACTGGTCGGCGTTCTCGACGCGGTGGGTATCGAGTGCCAGCACAGCTCGGACGCCAGTGGCCGACTTGATCGCTCGGCCGCTGTCGGGGTGCTCGTCGAGGTGGGCGCGATACCGGCCGGGCAAATCACCGACCCGGTGATCCGAGACGGCACGCATATCCAGCCACATACGGAAGAGGGGTGCGTCGACCCGGGTGGTCTTCGGCTTCTTCATCGATCTCCGCACCGTTTCACGGACGAAGCTGCAGGAAACCAGAAACTCGTCAAGCTCACCGTTCGTCAACAGTGAAAAACACTTGCGCGCTACGGAATCCTTCATCCGACCCAATATGCCACAATCCGGGACGCCTGCGGTGAGGACTCAGCTATCCAGTGGCGCTTGTGTTTTCGGTCCGCGATCAGCGTCCGTGAAGTGGCAATTTCGTACCGTTCAGTCTTCCAAAATGCGGGTTCGGCGGAGTTAAACCCTTTGGCGGCAACCTATTCCGGGCGGGTGGTGATCGGGCTCGCCGGGGCGCTCGAACGAACCGCGGGGCACGCTCATCCAGTGGGGGCGATGGGCGTTGTCGGCCCGGCGTGAACGGTTGTTCGGGATCTCCGTCGGGGTGCGCCGGCCGCTGCCACCGGCTGCTGAAGTGTTGTCAACATTTGTTGGCCAACAAGTGTTGACATGGGCTCGGCCGGGTCGTACCGTCTAATTCAACAGACGTTGGCCAACAGATGTTGGCAGAGCCTCAGGAGTCGTCATGAACACCGTCCCCGCCACTGCCTCGGTCGTCATCGTGGGTGCCGGTCCCGCCGCCATGACCGCGGGAATCGTGCTCGCCGACGCGGGTGTCGACGTGGTTCTGCTGGACAAGCTCGCGGCGGGCGCCAACACCTCCCGCGCGGTGGTGGTGCACGCCCGCACCCTCGAGGTGCTCGAGGAGCTCGGCCTCGCCGAGACCATTCTCGAGCGCGGAATCGTGGTGCCGAACTTCGTGATGCGCGACGGTGACCGGACGCTGGCCCGGGTCTCCTTCGCGGGACTGCCGACCAGGTACCCGTACACCGTGATGATCGGCCAGGAATCCACCGAGGCGGTCCTGCTGGAGCGACTCGAGAAGACCGGCGCGCGGGTGTTCCGGCACACCGAGGTCACCGGCGTCACCCAGGACGCCGGCGGCGCCACCGTCGCCTACACCACCGCCGACGGCGGCTCGAATTCGATTCGCGCCCAATGGGTCATCGGCGCCGACGGCATGCACAGCGTCGTGCGCGACGCGGCCGGGATCGGCTTCGCCGGCGCCACCTACCCGGAATCCTTCGTCCTCGCCGACGTCCGCATGACCTGGCCGGACCCGCGGGACGAGGTCTCGCTGCAGCTCTCGCCCGAGGGCGTCACCGTGATCGCGCCGCTGCCCGACCCGGTGCCCAACCGCTTCCGCGTGGTCGCCACCGTGGCCGAGGCCCCCGAGCATCAGGATCTGGCCTACGTGCAGGCGCTGGTCGACGCGCGCCGGCCGGGCGCGCACGCGAAGGTCGAGGAGATCATCTGGAGCTCGCGCTTCCGCGTGCACCACCGGGTCGCCGACCGCTACCGTGCCGGGCGCATCCTGCTGGCCGGCGACGCCGCGCACGTGCACAGCCCCGCGGGCGGTCAGGGTATGAACACCGGGATCCAGGACGCCGCCGTGCTCGGCCGGCTGCTGGCCGCGGTGGTCCAGGGCGCTGCCGAGTCGACCCTCGCCGAGTACGAGCGGACCCGCCGGCCCGTGGCGCTCGGCGTGGTCGCCTTCACCGACCGGGTCACCCGCATGGCCACCCTGCGCCCGCTGCCCGCCCGGATGATCCGGAACCTGGTGATCAGCACCGCCGCCCGCATCCCGGCCTTCCGCCGCAAGCTGGCCTACCAGCTCTCGGAACTGGCCAATCGCTGAGGCCCGCAAGACGGTTCGCGGCCCGCACCCTCCCGGTGCAGGCCGCCGGTCGTCTTCGATGCGCCGATCATGGGTGGCTGTCACCGGCCTGGCCCCGGTTGGGTCGACGCCTCGATCGCCGCCCGAGGTGCTGCTCCCGGCGATGGTGACGCCGCCCCTCGCCACGTGGCGATACTGGCCGCTCACCTCGAGGCGTGCCGAAACCGCTTGGCGGACGGGCTTTTCAGCCGCGCAGGGAAGTGGTGACGGTGTCGGCCGCGGTGATGGTGGCGGTGGCCAGTTCGTGCAGGCGGGTGGCGGGGAGGTTGGTGTCGGGGCAGCTGACGATGGAGGCGATGACCGAGCCGTCGGAGGCGAAGACGGGGGCCGCCACCGAGACGACGGCATTGTGGTCGCCGAGTTCGTCGGGGAGGTAGTCGATGGTGATGAGGTCGGCGATCATGGCGCTGAGACGGTGGCGCAGTGGATCGGTGACAGGGGAGTGGCGCAGGGCGCCCAGGGCTTCCAGCATCGGGGCGGACTCGTCGGCGAGGCGCTCCACGGAGTAGCCGCGGGCGGCGATGGTATCGAGCACCGCGGTGAGGCGGGGGCGATGGCGCGGGTCAGCGGCGGCCAGCCAGGTCTGCCGCTCGGATTCCGGTGCCCAGGCGATGAATTCGCGGCAGACCGGTGGTGCGAACGGCATGCGGCGGGCGGGGCGGATCCACGGGACGGACGGGGTGCCGAGCACCTCGGTGATGACGATGGCGTCCTGTTCGCGCTCGGCCAGGAAGATCGGGACATTGTGCTCGTCGGCCAGGGCGTGCATGGGCTCCAGCGCCAGGCGGCGCAGCGGAAAGGCGGTATCGGCCCGGCGAGACACCGCCAGGAGCGCGAGGCCGAGGCTGTAGTTGCCCTCGGCGTCGCGCACGGTCCAGCCGTCGGCGGTGAGCTGGGTGAGCACGGCGTGCGCGGTGGCCCGGGACATGCCGGTGGCGCGCACGATGCGGGCCAGCGAGAGCCGCTCGCCGGAGTGCCGCGACAGCAGTTCGATGGCCTGCACGACCCGGTGGGTCGGCGGTGAGGCGGCTGCGGGACCTGCTCCGGCCGCCGTTTCCGGCGTGGAAGTCTCAGGGGCGATGGTGGATTCGGGCAACTCGATCCCTGCTGGTGTCGGTCCCGGCGGCGCGGGAGGTTCGCGCCCGATCGTATCGGCCGGGGTATCGGTCATTCGCGCCGGAGTGGCCGGGATCCGGTGTACCGGAGTTACTTCGGTGCGCGGCAATTCAGGCGCGGGTATTGACCGTCGCCCTGGTACCGACCTATCGTCGGTGTCACATTATCGAACAATAGCGTCGAATATTCGACACCGCAAGGTCGAAGGATCGGACGGCTCGGATGACGCGACGAATGGGACGAGAGATGCGCGCGGGATATGAGCTGTCGCACCTGAACGCCTTGGAGGCGGAATCGGTGCACATCATCCGGGAGGTGGCGGCCACCTTCGAGCGGCCGGTGCTGCTGTTCTCCGGTGGTAAGGACTCGGCGGTCATGCTGGAGCTGGCGCGGCGGGCGTTCTGGCCGGCGCCGCTGCCGTTCCCCCTGCTGCACATCGATACCGGGCGCAATTTCGACGAGGTCATCGACTTCCGGGATCGCACCGTGGCGCGGCTGGGAGCCCAGCTGCTGGTCGGCAAGGTGCAGGACGATATCGACGCGGGACGGGTGACCGAACGCCCGGGCGAGACCCGCAACCGGCTGCAGACCGCCACCCTGCTGCGCACCATCCGCGAACACCGCTTCGACGCGGTCTTCGGCGGCGCGCGGCGGGACGAGGAGAAGGCGCGGGCCAAGGAGCGGGTGTTCAGCTTCCGGGACGAGTACGGCGCGTGGGATCCGCGCGCGCAGCGGCCGGAGGTGTGGAACCTCTACAACGGGCGGCACCGGAAGGGCGAGCACATTCGCGTGTTCCCGCTGTCCAACTGGACCGAGCTCGACATCTGGGAGTACATAGGCCAGGCCGAGGTGGAGTTGCCCTCGCTGTACTACGCGCACCGCCGCACCGTGGTCGAGCGGGACGGAATGCTGCTGGCGGACAACCGATTCCTGAGCTTCGGCACGGATGAGACGCGGTTCGACGCCACCGTCCGCTTCCGGACCCTCGGTGACGCCGACTGCACCGGCTGCGTGGAATCCACCGCCGCCACCCCCGCCGAGGTGATCGCCGAGACCGCGGTCACCCGCCTGACCGAACGCGGCGCCACCCGCGCCGACGACCGGATCTCCGAGTCCGGCATGGAAGATCGCAAGCGAGAGGGTTACTTCTGATGCGCCGCAACCTGTTACGGCTCGCCACCGCCGGCAGCGTCGACGACGGCAAGTCGACCCTCATCGGGCGGCTGCTGTTCGACTCCAAGAGCCTGTTCAGCGATCAGCTCGACGCCATCGAGCGCGCGAGCCTCTCCCGCGGCTCCGACGGGCCCGACCTGTCGCTGGTGACCGACGGCCTGCGCGCCGAACGCGAGCAGGGCATCACCATCGATGTCGCCTACCGCTACTTCACCACGCCGCGACGGAAATTCATCATCGCCGACACCCCGGGGCACGTGCAGTACACCCGGAACATGGTGACCGGCGCGTCCACCGCAGACCTGGCGCTCATCCTGGTCGACGCGCGCAAGGGCGTCTCCGAGCAGACCCGCCGCCACGCCTTCCTGTCCTCGCTGCTGGGGGTGGGGCACCTGGTGCTGTGCGTGAACAAGATGGACCTGGTCGACTGGTCCGAGCAGCGGTTCGAGGAGATCCGTTCGGAATTCGCGGATTTCGCGACCAAGCTGGATGTGGGCGATCTGAGCTTCATCCCGGTCTCGGCGCTGCACGGCGACAATGTGGTGGACCTGTCCGAGAACTCGGCCGGCTGGTATCCGGGTCCGCCGCTGCTGCGGCACCTGGAAGAGGTGCACGTGGCCTCCGACCGCAACCTCATCGACAACCGGCTGCCGGTGCAGTATGTGATCCGGCCGCACGGGGAGAGCCAGCGCAGTTACGCGGGCACCGTGGCGGGCGGCATCTTCAAACCGGGCGACGAGGTCGTGGTGCTGCCGTCGGGGCGGACCAGCCGGGTCAACCAGATCTGGGGGCCGGGCGGCGGCAAGGTCGACGAGGCCTTCAGCGGCATGGCGGTGTCACTGACCCTGGACGACGAAATCGATATCGGCCGTGGCGATATGCTCGCCCGGCCCGGAAACCAGCCGCACACCGATCGGGAACTCGACGCCATGGTGTGCTGGTTCTCCGACGACACCGAACTGCGGGCGGGCAACTCCTACGCCATCCGAACCGCCACCCAGAGCTCCGGGGTCGAGGTGAGCGAGCTCGACTACCGGCTCGACGTCAACACCCTGCACCGGCAGACCGACGCGGATCGGCTGGGACTCAACGACATCGGGCGCGTGACGATCAAGAGCCGCCAGTCGCTGCTGTTCGACCCGTACCGCGAGAACCGGGCCACCGGCAGCTTCATCCTCGTCGACGAGACCACCGATCAGACGGTGGCCGCCGGCATGATCACCGGACGCTCCACGGGTGCGCCGCGGGTCGGGCAGAAGGCCTCGAACGTGGTGTGGCACAGCTCCGCCGTGGAGCGCGGGCAGCGGCTCAGCTCCGGCGCGACCGTGTGGCTGACCGGGCTGTCGGGCTCCGGGAAGTCCACCATCGCAGTCGAATTGGAGCGGCAGCTCATCGAATCCGGGCAGCCCGCCTACCTGCTCGACGGCGACAATCTGCGGCACGGGCTGAACAAGAACCTGGGCTTCACCGACGAGGACCGCCGCGAGAACATTCGCCGCGTGGCCGAGGTGGCGGCGCTGTTCGCGGACGCCGGCGTGGTCGCCATCGTGTCGCTCATCAGCCCGTTCCGGGCCGAACGGCGCGAGGCGCGCAAGCTGCACGACGGTCGGAACCTGCCGTTCCGTGAGATCTTCGTCGACACCCCGCTCGAGGAGTGCGAGCTGCGTGACCCGAAGGGCCTCTACAAGAAGGCCCGTGCCGGGGAACTGCGCGAATTCACCGGCATCAGTTCGCCGTACGAACGTCCGGAATTCGCCGATCTGACCATCACCCCCTCGACCGGGACGCCGGCCGAGATCGCCCATCGAATTCGAGAAACCCTAGGGATCGCTGAAAGCTGATGACAGACATGGAAAAGGCCGAGCTGCCTCTCACCGAGCCGTTCCTCGCGGCCGTCGCCGAGGCCGAGAAGCTCATCGCCGGCGCCGATTTCATCCGTGACCCGCACGACCTGGCCGAGGGCTACGACTATCTGCAGGCCGGCATCGCCGCGGTGCTGCAGCTGTCGCGGGCGCACGGCACCTCGCACCCGTATTTCGTGACCGCCACCGGGCCCTACACCAAGATGGGCCTGGACAACCCGGACACGCTGTACTACAGCGCCAATATCGAGCCGAATGCGGAATACCTGCTCACCGGCGTGCGCGGCAGCACCGTCGACCTGAGTTTTCAGGTCCTCAAGGGCGATTACACCGCCTCCGATGTCCCGAACGGTGACGACGCGTTCGACGACCGGCGGCTGCGGATCGACGCGGACGGCAGCTACCAGCTGCGTTTCGGGCCGCCCAAGGAGAATCCGGAGCCGAACTACTTCGTCCTCCCCGACGGCGCGTCCATGCTGGCCGTGCGCGAGGTGTACGGCGACTGGAATACCGAGCGCAAGGGCAGCATTCGCATCGAGCGGGTGGATACCATCGGCACCGCGCCGGTCGAGGCGAGTGTCGAACAGCTGCGCAAGCGATACCGGGCCGCGGGGCGGATGCTGCTGACCAGGGTGCACACCTGGTTCAACTTCCCGAAGTGGTTCTACCTGAACCTGCCGGTCAACACGCTGACCGAGCCTCGGCTCACGCCGGGCGGGCTGAGCACCCAGTACTCCTCCGTCGGGCACTTCGAGCTGGAGGACGATCAGGCGCTCATCATCACCGTGCCGAAATCCGATGCGCCGTATCAGGGTTTCCAGCTGGGCAGCCGCTGGTACATCTCCCTGGACTACGTCAACCACCAGACCTCGCTGAATCATCAGCAGGCGCAGGTGGATCCGGACGGAATGATCCGCATGGTCGTCTCGGCGCGGAACCCGGGCGTGGCCAACTGGATCGAGACCACCGGGCGCAAGCTCGGCATTCTCCAGTTCCGCTGGCAGCGGGTCGCGCGGCCGATGACGCCGGAGGACGGGCCGACCATCGAACTCGTTCCCTTCGACAAAGTGGCTGAACGACTGCCCAACTTCGAACACAATCGGATCGACGAGGCCGGCTGGCGCGAGCGGATCGCCGCTCGCCAGCGCGCCTTCGCGGAAAGGATGCTCGGGTGAGTGTCGACAACTCTCGTAACCCCCAGGAACAAGCCCCTGAGACCCCGAACCGGCTGAAGACCGGCCTGCTTGCGGGCAAGGTTGTCGTCGTCAGCGGGATCGGACCCGGTCTCGGTCGTTCCATCGCGCTGGAGGCCGCGGCCGCCGGTGCGAAGGTCGTGCTGGCGGCGCGCACCGAATCGCGCCTGAAGGAGGTCGCCGACGAGATCGCGGCCGAGGGCGGCGCGGAAACGCTGTGCGTGCCCACCGATATCACCGATGAGGCCACGGTCCAGAATCTGGCCACGCGGACCCTCGAGACCTTCGGTCGCGTGGATGCCCTGGTGAACAACGCCTTCAAGGTGCCGTCCATGAAGCCGCTGGCGCGCACCGACTTCGAGCAGATCCGCGAGAGCGTGGACCTGACCGTGCTCGGCAATCTGCGCATGACCCAGGCGTTCACCGACGGGCTGGCCGAGACCAAGGGCTCGGTCGTCATGGTCAACTCCATGGTGCTGCGGCATTCCGAACCTCGCTACGGCAGCTACAAGGTCGCCAAGGCGGCCCTGCTGGCCATGTCGCAGACCCTGGCGACCGAGCTGGGCGAGAAGGGGATCCGCGTCAACAGCGTGCTGCCCGGCTACATCTGGACCGACCAGCTGAAGTGGTACTTCGGTGAGATCGCCAAGAAGTACGGAATCACCGAGGAGCAGGTCTACCAGCAGACCGCGTCCAAGTCCGACCTGAAGCGGCTGCCGCTGCCCGACGAGATCGCCCAGACCATCGTCTTCCTGCTATCGCCGTGGGCCAATGCCATCACCGGGCAGACCATCGACGTCAACTGTGGCGAATACCACGTCTGAGCAAGGAGTTTCACCACCATGACCGGACGTACCAACGTCGGCACCGTCGAGGACCTGCACCACTCGGCGTCGAAAGTCTGCGGCCTCACCGACTTCGGGGCCGACGACTACCTGGAGGCGCTCGGCGTCCTGCTGGAGTCCTACCAGCGCGACGCCGGGCTCACCGAGCTCGGCTCCAAGATGAGCCGATACTTCCTGCGCGGCGCGCTCGTCGCCCGCGCCCTCAGCGAAGCGTCCTGGCAGGCCCACCCGGACCACGCCGAAACCCAGGTCACCAGGCCGATTTTCGTGACCGGCCTGCCCCGCACGGGCACCACCGCCCTGCATCGGCTGCTGGCCGCCGACCCGCAGCACCAGGCCCTGGAGATGTGGCTCGCCGACTTCCCGCAGCCGCGGCCGCCGCGCGACACCTGGGACGACAACCCGGTGTACCAGGCCGTCGACAAGGGGTTCGCGCAGCACCGGATCGAGAATCCGGAATTCATGGGCGTGCACTACATGACCGCTGCCGAGGTGGAGGAGTGCTGGCAACTGCTGCGCCAGACGGTGAAATCCATCTCCTACGAATCGCTGGCCTATCTGCCGAGCTATTCGGAGTGGCTGCGCAAGCAGGACTGGACCGATGCCTATGCGCGGCACAAGAAGAACCTGCAGCTGATCGGGCTGGGGGACAACCGGCGCTGGGTGTTGAAGAACCCCAGTCACCTGTTCGCCCTGGACGCCCTGATGAAGGTGTACCCGGACGCGCTGATCATCCAGACCCACCGCGATCCGGTCACCATCGTCGGCTCGTCGTGCAGCCTGTCGGAGCAGGCCACGCAGGGTTGGTCCACCACTTTCGTCGGCGAGAAGATCGGCGAGTCGCAGCTCGAGCTGTGGTCGCGCGGCCTGCGTGAATTCAATACCGCGCGAGCCCGATACAACCCGGACCAGTTCCTCGACATCGAATTCGACGAACTGCGCGCCGACCCCTTCGCCACGGTCGAGAAGATCTACTCGGCGTTCGGACTCGACTACACCGACTCCGCGCGCGGAGCCATGACCGCCCTCGACGAGGAGAGCAAGTCCGGCGACCGCAAGCCGGTCCACAAGTACTCGCTCGCCGACTACGGTCTCACCGAAGACCAGGTCAGGGCCGAATTCCAGCTCTGATCAACGGCTCTCGAACGGCCGGGCGCGCACCTCGCGCGTCCGGCCGTTCGCCGTATTCGGCGGTCTTTCGTCCCGTTCGATTCGATGATACGTTGACGAAAGATACCTAAGTTACTGACCGGTAACAAGATGACTGTTGTTGTGGCCCAGTGACTTTCCAGGACGGGGGACGAAACTGTGAGCACAGCGACGATCACGCTCGGGGTCATCGGCGCCGCCGTCACGCTGTTCTGCTGGGGATTGCTGTTCACCGGGGTGGCCCGGATGATCCGGGTTCTGCGCGCGGGCCAACCCGACCGATCACGGCTACGGCCGGTGCTGCCGCGCGCACGGACCGTTGTCGTCGAGGTCGCCGCGCACACGCGGATGGGCAAGTTCCGGACCGTCGGCTGGGCGCACTGGCTGGTGATGGTCGGATTCCTGCTCGGCATGGTCTTCTACTTCGAATCCTATTTCCAGACCTTCGAACCCGAGTTCCACTGGCCGCTCATCGGCGAGACCTTCGGGTATCGGCTGCTGGAGGAGATCCTCAGCCTCGCGACCATCATCGGGATCGTCGTCCTGATCACCATCCGCCAGCTGAATCATCCACGCCGGCCCGCCAGGCTCTCCCGATTCGGTGGGTCGAATTTCCTGGCCGCGTACCTCATCGAGCTGATCGTGCTCACCCACGGTTTCGGTGATGTGCTGGTCAAGGCGGGGAAGATCGCGACGTACGGTTCCGGGCACGCGTCGACCGATCCGGTGACCATGCGGGTCGCCGAGTTGCTGCCCGCCGGCCCGCTGATGATCTCGATCTTCGCGTTCGTCAAGATGCTCGCGGGGGCGGCGTTCCTCTATCTGGTCGGCCGCTATCTCACCTGGGGTGTGGCGT
>NZ_BAGC01000110.1 GCF_000308655.1 Nocardia niigatensis NBRC 100131
ACCCAGCCTGACGATCCACCTGGTCCTCCCACGCGTGCAGTCACCACTGCACCGCCGCATCCGTACCGTCGCCAAAACCCTGGCACACGAGCTGCACTGGCTGCCGGACTGACGCGCAGCAGGTCACGCGAGACGCACGTCGGCGGTGGCGAGGCCGAAGACCTTGCGGCCCGCGGACTTCGCGGTAATGACGACGACGGCGGTCCTGTTGAATGTCCGACACGACCTCGCCGCGCTGGCGGATCAGCATCCGATATTGGCCTTTGCGATCTGCTTGCCTGGAGGTCGGGTCGCTGCGCCCTGTATTCGGCATTATGGTGCGTTCGCCGACCATCTAACCGGTGCGATCAGCAGGCCGGACCCACACAGCCACAGCCAACAACGGATCGCGGCTACTGGGCCTGGGGCTCGCCCACCGCCGGCCCGATCACGACCTGTGCAAGCACCCCCGGCAGATCGATGCCCAAATGCCGGGTCACCTCGCACAACGCGTTGTCCAGCGCCACCCGCGTGGACCCCGGCCGCGGGTGCAGCCGCAAAACAGTGTTCCGTCAGTAGGATTCCGGAGTAGCTCGCGAAAGTTTAGGCGTTGCACCGTGATTGGACGGGACTCCAGATCGTGCCGAAGAATTCCGGCAGGCTCCGCAAGGACGACGCCCATCACGGGCCGGAGTCTGGCCGAGGCGAAGTAGGGGCACGACAGATTCGGCGAGTCCGAGACGGTGTGCGGTATTCCTGCCGTCCTCGAGGATGCGCAACCGACCCCATCCGGCACTCAACTCCTCACCTCATCGAACCGCAGGTTGGCCGGATGCCCAGCGGGTCAGCGTTGCGAGGGCGGCGGCGCGGTCCGGGGCGGTGAGGTTCGCGGGCCGGGCGAGGTGGTGGGTGGTCGGGGCTATGTATACGGAGGAGTCTCGCGTGGCGGGGCCGGGTTGGAACGGCTCGGAGCGGGTTGGGTCGTATTCGCCGTAGACGAACAGCAGTTCCGACCCGGTTCGGCGCCCCCCTTTGCCCGACACCAGATGCACTACTGCCGGGATTCCATTGTCGCGGTCCGCATCCGGCTGATCTGCGGTGCCATGTTGCCGGTGATCGGCCATCTTCGCTCCTGAGGGTTCGGCGCATGCCCTCCATCGTCACGATGCGTGACGGTCAGCGATTCGGCCGATCGGCCGAATCCCGCAGCTGAACGGCCGATCCCCGAGCCCGGCCCGGGGCTTGGTCGACGGCTCGATCGCGCGACCACGCCACGCACTCCACGACCGCTCGATCCGCTCTCGAGCCAGATTCCCCATAGCGGGCTATTGGTGGCCGGTCAGGGTCCGGAATGCTGCGGCGATGCGGTCGATGCGTGCCTGCTCGACTTCGGGTCGGGGGTAGGTGGTGCGGAAGATGGCTTCGCCGTCGAACATGTGGATCAGGGAGGTAGCGATCAGGCGGGCGATCTCCGGTGAGACGTCGGGGGTCAGGGTGGTGACCGCCAGTTCTTCGATCTCGTTGATCAGCGCGCGGGCGACGGGTTCGAAGCGGGCGCGGAGTTCGGGTTCGGTACGGGCGGCCACGAACAATTCCAGCCACACGGTATTGGTGGTGTCGCGGATCTCGGTGCGCAGGATGTGCATGAGGGCGGCCAGGTCGACCGGGTGAGAGGTGTTTTCGGGGATGCGGAGGTTCTCGACCGCGGCCATGTGCCGGCGGCGGACCTCGTCCGCGGCGGCCACCACCAGATCGATGCGGGAGTCGAAGTGCCGGAAGATGCCGGCCTTCGATATGCCTGCGCGGCTACTGATTTCACCCAGGGAGGCGTTGTGGTAGCCGACTTCGGCGATGGCCTCGATGGTGGCGTCGACGAGTTTGGCGATGGTGGCGGCGCTGCGTTCGGCCTGGGTGCGTCGCGCGGTCGTCACTTACCCTCCAGCTCGTAGGAATCGGCAAGGCTCTGCCGTCGCCGATCGACGATCGACGATACCGGGAGCAGCGGCGTCCTCAGCCGCAGCGGGCGGGCACGCCCGCCAGACCGGCGGTGACGTGCATCGGGACGTTGGTCCGGACATAGGTCATCTGTCCGCCCGCACTACACCAGGAGTCGACGAGCCGATCGCCAGAATCCGTGGATGCTTCCGATATTCGGTGCCGGGCGAGGTCGTCGATGTTGGTGAACATGATCCACATCGGCGTCGCCGGGCGCCGTTCGATGTCCGGGCGCCGATGCCGAGACTGCTGAGGTTCATCGGGTGTCTTCCGTTCTGCGGTGTCGGGCAGCCATGCGCTGCCCGAACCCCACTTGACACTTAGTGACCGATCGGTTGCGATGTGCATGTGAGCTACGACACGATCATCAAGGGCGGCCGCTGGTTCGATGGCGCCGGTTCCCCTTCCACCATCCGCCATCTCGGCCTGCGCGGGGACCGTGTCGTCGCGATCTCCGCGATGCCGCTCGACGAGACCGGGTGCTCGAATGTCATTGATGCCGAAGGCAAGTGGGTGATGCCGGGGATGATCGACATCCACACCCACTACGACATCGAGGTCCTGCGCGCGCCGGGGTTGACCGAGTCGGTGCGGCACGGCATCACGACAGTGCTGCTGGGCTCGTGTTCGCTGTCCACGGTGCACACCGGAGCCGTCGAGGCCGGTGATCTGTTCGGCCGGGTCGAGGCGATTCCGCGACGGCATGTGATCGAGGCGGTATCGGGGAAGACCTGGAGAACTGCGCGCGAGTATGTCGCCGCGCTGGAAGCGCTGCCGCTGGGTCCGAATCTCGCTGCGATGCTCGGTCATTCGGATATTCGGACCGCGACCATGGGCCTGGATCGCGCGACTCGCAAACGGGTGCGACCCACCGCGGCCGAGCAGGCGGCGATGGAGGCCGCGCTGACCGAGGCGCTCGACGCCGGGTTCGTGGGGATGTCGGCGCAGCAACTGCTGTTCGACAAGCTCGACGGCGAAGTGGCCCGATCGCGCACGCTGCCCTCAACCTACGCCAAGGGCCGGGAACGGCGGCGGCTCAACGCGATTCTGCGGCGACGCGGCCGCGTGCTGCAGGGCGGACCGGACGTCACCTCGCCGCGCAGCATCGCGGCAATGACGTTCAGCAGCGTCGGCCTGTTCCGGCAGCGGCTCAAGACCACCCTGCTCTCGGCCGCCGACCTGAAGGCGAATCCGCTGCTGGTGTACCTGATCGGGGCGATCGCGCGCGTGGTGAACGCGCTGGGCGGCGACTTCCGCTGGCAGCATCTGCCGGTGCCGTTCGAGGTGTACGCCGACGGCATCGATCTGGTCATCTTCGAGGAATTCGGTTCCGGCGCAGCCGCTTTGCATCTGGCCGACCACGTGCAGCGCAATGCGCTGATGCAGGACGAGGCGTACCGCCGCCAGTTCCGCAAGGACTACGACTCGAAGTTCGGGATCCGGGTGTGGCACCGCGACTTCTTCGACGCCGAGATCGTCGACTGCCCCGACGACACTGTGATCGGCAAGACGTTCGGCCAGGTCGGTGAGGATCGCGGCGGTCTGCACCCGGTCGACGCGTTCCTGGATCTGGTGGTCGCGCACAGCACCAAACTGCGCTGGCGCACCACGATCTCCAACCACCGGCCCGCGATGCTGAACCGGATCAGCGCAGATCCCTTTGTCCAGCTGGGGTTCTCGGATGCGGGCGCACACCTGCGCAATATGGCCTTCTACAACTTCGGCCTGCGCTTCCTGCGCCGCGTACATCGCGCCGAGCAGTCCGGACACCCGTTCCTCACCCTCGAGCAAGCGGTGCACCGGATGACGGGCGAGCTGGCCGACTGGTATGGCCTCGACGCCGGGCACCTGCGCGAGGGTGACCGCGCCGATCTGGTCGTCATCGACCCGGCGGGCCTCGACGACTCACTCGACGCCTACGCCGAATGCGCGGTCCCCACCTACGACAACCTGCCCCGCATGGTCAACCGCAACGACCAAGCCGTCTCGGCCGTATTCATCGGCGGCCACTACGTCTTCGGCGACGGCATGCCCGCCGAGTCGCTGGGCACCCACCGTACCGGCCGATTCCTGCGAGCGGGAATTTGACGGGTACCGTGGAGATCGCCGTCGAAGGCGGGTGTATCCGGGGCAGGCTCGAAACGGATGTTGTTGCCTGGCAGGCGATCCCATATGCCGCGCCGCCGGTGGGCGAACTGCGCCTGAGGTCACCGCGGCCGGTACGGTCATGGCGTCGGGTCCGGGACGCTACGAGGTTCCGGGACGCACTACTGTCACATCCGCTCAGCTCTCCGCTGGGCACATTCCGGCGGCGGCGCAGAAGTCCCCGACGAAGTGCGCGGTCTGCCCGGGGGTGCCGCTACATCCGGTCAGAAGCAGGAGCCAGTCGCAGCAGCAACCAGATTCGACAAACTTGCAGTCCGTTACCTCGCCGCCGTTCACATCGCGGCCATCAACCAATGGCTACGAAACGAGTGAGGGCGGGAAACTGCCCGCCACCCACCACTTTCAAAACACGGCCTATGTGTACTGACCATGGACGTTGGTGACGGCGTGGCGAGCTGACATGGCGAAGACCTCCGAGTGAAGTGCGAGCTGTCGAGGAACGCATTCACTTCCGGAGGTTCTTCGTGTCCCACCGTAATGCCCCGTTGTCAGAGTTGGGTCGGTTGCGGCTCGCGCGTTGCGTCGTCGAGGAGGGTTGGCCACTACGGCGGGCCGCCGAACGGTTCCAGGTCGCACACACCACCGCCAAACGGTGGGCCGACCGCTACCGTGACCACGGCGCGGCCGCGATGGCCGATCGCTCCAGCCGACCGCGCCGCAGTCCGAATCGGACACCGACACGGATCGAACGCCGGATCGTCAAGGTCCGTCTGTTGCGCCGGTGGGGACCGGCGCGGATCGCTTACCTGCTGGACTTGAATCCCGCTACGGTGCACCGGGTTCTGCGGCGCTACAAGCTCGCCCGATTGGCGCATCTGGACCGAGCCACCGGCCGGGTGATCCGCCGCTACGAGCACCCCGCACCCGGTGATCTGATCCATCTCGACATCAAGAAACTGGGCAACATTCCCGACGGCGGCGACCACCGTATCCACGGCCGCCGCGCCGGGCAACGTCACCGCACCCGCACTGCCGGCAGAACCCTCGACCGCAGGTGAGTACACCTAGGCCGACGCCGGCAACCCGTCCTCGCGCTGGCCCGGACACGGTCTGCGCCCGAACCGCCACCCTGCCCGTGACCGACTGCCGGCGGCTCACCGATCACCGTCTCGTGCAGCAGACGGCCCTTGTCGCCGGCGACCTCACCGTCACCGCCAACTTCGGCACCCGGGACTACAAGGGCTTGTCCGGCGGCTGTGTCGATGTCCGATCGAAGGGCGATCCCACTCTGCGACGACCGTGCCCCGCCCGATGAGCGTCCTCCAGCGCGACGACCGGCGCCGCGCGGCCCGAACATGCGGCGACGGCGAGTGCCCAACTCGTTGATCAGCGAGGGAGGATCAAGAGCATGACCATCGAGGAGTTCATCGAGGCCCGGATCGACAAGCAGCAGGAAGCCGCTGAATTCGCCCTGCAACTCGAGCACGACTTCCGCGATTCCGGCCGGGTAATCAAGTACGAATGGGTCCGTTTCGTACGCCGGCCCGGCGTTCACACCGGGTCGTCGTCGGTGTTCGTGCCGGGCGCGCCCACACCGGCCCAATCGCTGCGGCAGTGCGCGGCACTGCGCCACGCGATCGCCGCCATCCGGCTGTCGCATGCCCAGCCCGACGGGTCCGGCCTCGATGAGGCGAACCTGGAACGAGATCTGCGGCCGATCGCCGCCATCTGGTCCGACCATCCCGGCTATCGACGCGAGTGGGCCATCCACCCGGGAGGATCGAACGGCTTCCCACCGCACTGATCCGTGACCGGCCGCACCGTCCGGTTATAGCCTGTAAAACAACCCCTCAACGGCGAGCTGATGAACAGGGTGATGGCGATGGCGCGGTGCGACCTGGTGATTCGCGGTGGCACGGTGTACGACGGCACCGGGAAGCCGCCGGTCCGGGCCGATATCGGCGTGGCCGACGGCAAGGTCACGGTCATCGGCGGCGAGATTCCCGAGGGTGATCGCACGATCGACGCCGCCGGCAAGTGGGTGATGCCCGGCATGCTCGACGTGCACACCCACTACGACGCCGAGGTGCTCGGAAGTCCCGGTCTCGGGGAATCGGTCCGGCACGGTGTCACCTCGGTGGTGCTCGGGAACTGTTCGCTGTCGACGGTGTATTCGGAGGCCGAGGACTGCGCCGACCTGTTCGCCCGGGTCGAGGCGCTGCCGTGGGACGCGGTGCATTCGGCCGTGAAGGAGCACAGGGAGTGGGACGGCCCGCACTCGTACGCGAAGGCCATCGCCGACCGTCCCCTCGGCGCGAATGTCGCTGCTTTCCTGGGACATTCGGATATGCGCGTCACGGTCATGGGTCTGGGCCGGGCGGTGGATGTCGCGGCCCGGCCGACGGAGGCCGAGCTGACCCGGATGTGCGGCATGCTGGAGGACGCGCTCGACGCCGGATTCCTGGGCCTGTCCACGATTCGCAGTTCGTTCTCCAAGCTGGAGGGCGTCCGATTCCCCACCCGGCAACTGCCGTCCACATATGCCACCTGGCGTGAATACCACGCCCTCAACACGATCCTGCGCCGCCGCGGCCGCGTACATCAGAGCACGCCCAACCTCACCGCGCGCGCCGAGATCGTCCGCTACTTCGCCGAGAGCGCGGGCCGATTCCGCAAGCCGCTCAAGACGACCCTCATCGCCGGCATGGACGTGAAGGCCGACCGCACGGTCGCCCGGGCCGCCACCACCGCGGCCTGGATCGTGAACACCGTCGGCGGCGCGCGATTCCGGTGGCAGCATCTGCCGGTCCCGTTCGAGGTGTACGCCGACGGCGTGGATCTGGTGGTGTTCGAGGAGTTCGGTTCCGGCGTGGCCGCCCTCAATATCCGCGATGTCATGAAGCGCGGTGAACTGCTGGCGGACGAGTCCTATCGCCGCGACTTCCGCAAGGACCTGGCCAAGAAGTACGGCCCGCGAGTGTGGAACCGCGACCTGTACGACGCGGTGATCGTCTCCTGCCCCGAGCAGGAGGTCGTCGGCAAATCCTTCGGCGCGGTCGCCGACGAGCGCGGCATCCACCCGGCCGACGCCCTGCTTGATCTGGCGGTGACGCACGGCCCGAAACTACGGTGGCGCACCGTCATCGCGAACGATCGCGAGGAGGTCCTGGACCGCCTGCAGCGCTCGCCGATGATGCAGGTGGGTTTCGCCGATTCCGGTGCGCACCTGCGCAATATGGCCTTCTACAACTTCGGCCTGCGCCTGCTGGAACGTGCGCATCAGCGCGGTTTCCTGCCGCTCGAGACCGCGATCCACCGGGTCACGGGCGAACTCGCGGACTGGTACGGCCTGGACGCGGGATACCTGAGGGCCGGCGGGCGCGCCGATATCGCCGTCATCGACCCCGCGGGTTTCGACGGCTCCAGCAGCGCCTACGCCGAGGCCCCGTTCCCCGGCGTCGCGGGCCTGCGGCGCATGGTGAACCGCAATGACGGTGCGGTGGCCGCCACCGTGGTCGGCGGCCACCTCGTCTACGAGTACGGAGAGTTCGCACCGGGTTTCGGCACCACGCTGCACGCGGGCACCTTCCTGACCGCGCAGCGCTGACGGCTACACCAGTTCGGGTATCCGGCCGCGCGCCCGGTATTCCTGTGGCGGACAGCCCTGCCAGCGTCGGAAGGCCCGGATGAAGGAGGCGGCCTCGGCGTAGCCGAGTCGTCCCGCCACCTGTTCGGTGGTCATATCGGTCCGGTTGAGCAGTTCTTCCGACAGCGCCTGCCGCACCTCCTCGAGCAGCGCACGGAAGGAGGTGCCCTCCTCGTGCAGCCGCCGCGACAGCGTGCGCGCACTGACGAACATTTCCGCGGCCACCGCCGACTGGTCCGGGATCACCCCCGGATTACGCACCAGCAGATTCCGCACCGCGCCCGCGACGCCGGTGCGAACGTGGCGTCGCGCCAGCAGATCCCGGCACATCTGCTCACACATGCTGCGCGCCCACTCATTGGCCTCCGGTAGCGCCACGTCCAGGTGGGCGGCGTCGAAGGCGAGCTCGATACGCGCCGCGCCGAAGTCGGGCTCGACCCCGAAAACCGACCGATATCGCGCGATATCGGCGGGTGCCGCATGACGGAAACTCAAGCGCCGCACCGGAACTCCCACCGTGAACAGTTCCCGGCTGATCACTTGGACACCGGCCATGACCCGCTCGGCCAGAAACGCGCGAAGGTCCTCGGGCAGCCCCTGATCGTCGAACCGCAGCCGCCCCTCGCCGCCCGACTCCTCGAAGCTCAACCGTCCGAAGGCGAAGGCAGGCTCGACACAGTGCAGGGCGACCTGCACGGCGTCCCGCAGCGTGCGGCTGGCCAGCAGAGCCAGCCCCCACGGCCCGTGCAGTGAGATGCGGTAGCGGAGTCCCGCCTCCATCCCCAGCCCCGGTTCGTCCCCGAACCGCGAGAGGAGGTTGCGCACGACCGTAAGCTCCTGCCGCCCAGAGAGTTCCGCATAGCGATCGATCACCGCCTCGGGCGCTACGCCCGTACCGGTCAGGCACTCGCCGGCCGGCATGCCGCGTTCCAGCGCGAGCCGCGTCATGATGTGCACGCCGGAGGTGTTGCTGACTAGATCCAAGTCGAACATGTACGCGTCGTCCTCTTCGACTACTCCCGACCAATTCTCTGTTCCCCATCGGGTTGGCGAAACATATCAACGAGAGACCGTCCGGTGTGGCGCATCCGACAGATTCGGATGCCACATATGACGAGTTTCCGGCGACACGCGATTCGTCACGTAACAGCCGCTGCACCCGTGCGATTCACCCACATCAGGTCCGGACGACGACCAGCAATCGAGGTCTTCCCACCATGAGTTCCACCGCCATACTGCTAGTTCCGGCACTCGCGACCCCTGCGTTCGCTGTCGGCATCTGGCTCGGCATCCGGTCGGTTACCGGTGAGGCGGCTGCCGAGCGCCGCCAGGCCCGCTGCATCACGGTCCTGCGCTCACCCACCTGGCCGGAGTCCCGCCGCGCCCGCTAGCGTCTCCCGTATGAGCAGCAATACGACCCGAACCGTGGTTGTCACCGGCGCGTCCTCCGGCATCGGCAAGGCCACCGCCGCTGCCTTCGCAGCCCGCGGGCACAGGGTGATCGGCACCAGCCGCAATCCCGACTCCATCGCCGCCGCAGACCGGGTTCCCGGCATCGAATACCGCGCGCTGGACATCACCGATCTCGACTCGATCGACAAGTTCACCACCGAACTCGGTGCGGTGGACGTGCTGATCAACAATGCCGGGGAGAGCCAGGCCGGACCGCTGGCCGAGTTGCCCCGCGAGGCCATCGAAAGGCTGTTCCAGCTCAACGTGTTCGGTGCGGTCTCGCTGACACAGGCGGTGTTGCCCGGAATGCGGGAGCGTGGCTATGGGCGGATCGTCATGGTCGGGTCCATGCTGGGTAGCTTCCCGATGCCCTACCGGTCGTCGTATGTGGCAACCAAGGCGGCAATACGCGGGTTCGCGACAGCGGCTCGGTTCGAAGAGTCGCCGTTCGGCGTTTGGATCACCACCGTCGAACCCGGCCAGATCAATACCGGGCTGAGCGAACGACGGATGAAGTACCTCGCCGAAGGCTCGCCGCACACTGCGGACTTCACCAAGTTCATGGCGAAGCTCGACAGCCAGATGAGCAAGGGGATCCCGCCGGAGAAGGTCGCGGAAACCATTGTGGCAGCGGTCGACTCGGATCGGCCGGAGCCGTTGTATGCGGTCGGAAGCAATGCGCCGCTGATGTTCGCTATTCGCCGCATCCTGCCCCGTACCGCGATGGAGCGGTTGATCGCTATCGCTCAAGGACTCAAACGATAAGAACGGCGATCAGCGCCAACCGCTGTGCCGAGTTGGGCCGTCGCTTGCCCCTCCGCGGTGCGACGGCCTGCCGGTGTGGTCAAGACCGATCCGTCAACCGCATGTCCCGGCCGATTATCTCGCGCATGATTTCCGAAGTCCCGCCATAAACGCGAGTAATCCGAGCATCAGCCGCGGCCCGGGCAATCGGATACTCCCGCATATACCCATACCCGCCGAACAACTGCTGACACCGATCGATACACCGGAATTCCATCTCCGAGGCCCACAGCTTGGCCTTGGCAGCATCGGCCGGTGTGAGACGGCCGGCGTTCAACTCGAGCACACACTTGTCGATGAACGCCTCCGCCACCGAGACCTCGGTGGCAACGTCGGCCAGCGTGAACTTGGTGTTCTGGAATCCCCCGATCGCCTGCCCGAAAGCCTCACGGCCACGCACGTATTCGACGGTCGTGCGCAGTGCGACCCGGGCCCGTGCCAAGCAGGCCACCGAGATCTGCATGCGTTCCTGAGCCAGGTTCCGCATCAGGTATTCGAACCCGCGCCCCACCCCACCGAGCACGTTCTCCTTGGGCACGCGAACGTCGGTGAAGATCAATTCGGCCGTGTCCTGCGAGTGCAGCCCGAGCTTGTCGAGGTTACGACCGCGTTCGAAGCCTTCCATGCCGCGTTCCAGCACCAGCAGGGTCACCCCCCTGTGCCGTTCGGCCGAGGTCCGCACCGCCGTGATCACCAGATCGGCATTGATCCCGTTGGTGATGAACGTCTTCGCGCCGTTCACCAGGAAGTGATCGCCCATATCCACTGCGGCCGTGCGGATCCCGGCGACATCGGACCCCGCGCCCGGCTCGGTCATACCGATGGCCGCGATCAGCGTCCCCGCCACGAATCCCGGCAGCCACCGCTGCCGCTGCTCCTCGGTCGTCAGTTCCACGAGATAGGGCGTGCAGATGTCATTGTGCAGCGCGAAATTCAGCCCGACTCCAGCGCTGTCGCCCTCCATGAATTCCTCGATGAGGATCTGATTGAACCGGAAATCCGAAACTCCGAGGCCGCCGTAGATCTGCGGCACCGCGAATCCGAGGAGCCCCAACTCTCCGGCCCGCGCGAAGACCGAGCGCGGCACGATCCCCGCCTCTTCCCATTCCAGATAGTGCGGCGCGACCTCCTTGCGCACGAATCCCCGCGCCAGTTCGGCGAATGCCCGATGATCGTCCCCATAGTGCCCACGCTCCATGAACCCCATCGTCGAGGACGATTCCCGTCCTGGACTAGAGATTCCCGGCCACACTCGATGGCTCGGCACGGTCGACGGATCCCCGCCGAAGTCCGGGCACGTCCGGGACCGAGACGAGGCACGTGGAGTTGCTCGAGCACCAGGCGACCCGCAGCCGAAAGCTATAGTGGCCCAACGTGGTTAGATTGACCGCACCTCTCCGCCGATCGTGGTCGACGACCGCTACTACATCGACGGCGGAGTGTGGTCGCCCACCAATGCCGACCTCGCTTCCGACGCGGAGGTGCTCCTGGTCATCGAGCTACTGGCGCACCAGGCCCCGCGCGAGCAACTTCAGGCCGAACTCGCGAAGACCACGGCTGACATCGTCCTGCATTTCGGCCCCGACGCCGCGATGATCGAGGTGTTCGCGGCGTTCGCCGCCGATCCGGACCCGCTGGCGAGCTGGCCGTCCGCTTTCCAGGCCGGTGTCCGCCAAGCACCCGACCTGGCCGAGCAGTTGGCGGACTCGCCCTGGCTGTCGACCGGTCGGTAGTCGTTCTCCAACCTGCGAGTGGGGCGGGCCACGCCCGCCCCACTCGCAGACCACGGCCTATTCGTCGACGGTGAGGACCGTGCCCGCGGCGACCGTCAGATTGCCCTCACGGACCGCGAAGCCCAGGCCCGGCTCCAGCGGGACCGCCCGGTCGAGCGTGACCGCCACCTCGACGGTCTCGCCCGGCATGGCGCGGCCCTCCGGCACCGCCACCTGACCGGAGACGTCGCCGGTGCGGACGAAGAACTGCGGCCGGTAGCCGGTGACGATCGGGGTGCGCCGACCGCCCTGGGACGCCGTGAGCAGCCGCACCCGGGCGGTGAACCCGGTGTGCACCGCTACGCTGCCGACCGCCGCGACGACCTGTCCGCGCGCCACCTGACCGCGTTGCACGCCGCGCAGCAGCAGCGCCACATTGTCGCCCGCCTCGGCCGATTCCATGGTCCGGCCGAAGGTTTCGAGGCTGGTGACCACCGACTCGACCGTGCCGCCGAAGCCGAGCACCGCGACGCGGTCGCCCACCTGTACTCGCCCGCGTTCCACCGCGCCGGTCACGACAGTGCCACGACCGGTGATGGTGAGCACGTTCTCCACCGGCATGAGGAACGGCGCGTCGATGTAGCGCTCGGGCATCGGCACATAGTCGTCGACGGCGTCCAGCAGCCGCAGCAGCTGCACCGACCAGTGCTCGTCGCCCTGCAGCGCCCGCAACCCGGACACCGGGACCACGGGAGCGCTGTCTCCGTCGTACCCGTTGGCGGACAACAGCTCTCGTACCTCGAGCTCGATCAGCTCCAGCAGCTCGACGTCGGCGATGTCGGCCTTGTTCAGCGCGACCACGATGTGCTCGACACCGACCTGCCGGGCCAGCAGCACGTGCTCGGCGGTCTGCGGCATGACGCCGTCGTCCGCCGACACCACCAGGATGGCCCCGTCCAGCTGGGCCGCCCCCGTGATCATGTTCTTCACGAAGTCGGCATGCCCCGGCATGTCCACGTGCGCGTAATGCCTTGTGGCCGTCTCGTATTCGACGTGCGCGATATTGATGGTGATGCCGCGCTCGATCTCCTCCGGCGCCCGGTCTATGCGGTCGAACGGGACGAAGGCGGTGCCGCCGCGCTCGGCCAGCACCTTGGTGATGGCGGCGGTCAGCGTGGTCTTGCCGTGGTCGACATGCCCCATGGTGCCGATGTTGAGGTGCGGCTTGGTGCGGACATAGGCCTGCTTGGCCATGACTGGTTCTCCATCTGGGAGTCAGGGATTCGAGGGGACCTCAGCAGCGAGCCGACCTTCCCCGTCTGAGGTCCCGGGACGTCCCGGAGAAGGTCAGCGTCGTGCGCCGTCGAATGCGAAGACCGCCGGGGCAGCAGCCATCGCACCCGCGACTGCGGTGTATGCGATGGACTGTGCGAACATGCCGACGATGGTGCCGGGCGAACCGGTTCAGGCGCAATCGGTTTTCGCGACCGCCGCCCCGCGCTACGGCACCCGCTCCCGGAAATCCAGCCGCACCCCATGGCATCCACCTCGGCGCGGACCCGCCGCACCACCAGATCCGCGGCCACCCGATACGACCGCGCCGCCTCACCGTCACCGCGCAGCTCGGCCAGATCCGCCAGCCGGGCGTCCATCGAGCCGAGATACAGTGCGCCACTGTCGAATCCGACGAGCGTGCCGCTGTAGGGCCGCAGCGTCGTCAGCAACTCCCCCGCCACCTCGCACAACTCGTTTCACGGATAACCGCCCTGGGCCACCCGAAACTTCTGGTCATAGACAATGCTCATCGGATCAGCGATTCCATAGCTATCACCTACCTGGAGCGATCTCCGGCCGCTGCGCCGGCCTGCACCGCCACAGTGTCGGCAGGGCGGTCGGACCGTCACGAAGGGCTCGGACGGGAGAGCGGCCGCGTCAGACCGATGCGGGTTCGGGGCGGCCCGGGCGCCGGGTCGCGGCGAGTTCGGCCGCCACCAGCAGCCAGACCACACCGGCCACGACGAGCAGTATCCGGCCCAGCATCCGCGCCCACGACAGCGACAGTTCGCCGCCGGTGGACATCAGCGCGACCGAGGTCATCCCGAGTGGGAACACGGTGGCCCAACGGCGCACATCGTAGTTGGGCCGGAACCGAACCACTTCTGCCACAACGAGAACCACGTACAGGGATAAATTGAGTCCGACGAGCGCCAAGGTCAGCGTCCGTAACCCGTGGTGCAGGAACACCGGCCAACCCTGCCATCCGTAGAGCTTCGACGCGGCCAGCGCGGAGATGGCCGGCGCACCGGTCATGACCCACTGGTCTCCGGCCCCACGCCAGATCTCGGTGATGTCGAAATGCGCGAATGCCGCCACGTACAACAGCAATCCGAGCACTAAGAGAGCCAGCGCCGCCACCGCCGGCCAGTCACCCACCCCGCCCTGCGCCAGGGTGATGCCCAGCACAGCCAGTCCCTCGGTCGCCACGCAGACCAGGAACACCGCGCCCGGCATGCGCCGGTTCCAATGGCGGAGCACGAGAGTGATCGCCACCGGCCATACGACCGCGACGAACACGAGCAGTACGGTGGCCGCGAAGTCCCAGCCGAGCAACGAGGTTCGTGTGCCGAGCACGGTCGTGGCCGCCACCGCCGTCAATGCCGCCGGGGTATCGGCCACGGCTTCCCAGCTGCGGTGCAGCAGCCGGGACGTGAGGTCACCGGCGAGCACGACCCACACAACAGCTGCGAGCACCAGCGCCGCCATCGACAAGGTGTCGAACCCGCCCATATCCAGTCCCACGGAGAGGATTCCGGTCGCCATCACGAAAGCGCCCATGGCCGCAGGCAATTCCTGCCGCCACTGCCCGGATTCGCCGGTGTCGCGGAGCGTGAGCGCGGCCGGCACCGCGGCGGCCAGGATCACCAGTGCCGAAACGAGCAGCGCCACATCGAGTCCGTGATGGAAGGCCGACGTCCCGGTCTTCAGCACGTCCGGCACCTTCGCCGCGTATTTCAGCATGGTGCCCAGGTCCACCCCGGACGGAATTCGGCCGCGTTCGACGGCATCGATGGCGGTGGGTTGCAGTTCGGTCGGCAGCCCCAGCTCGGTGAGCCGCTTCTTCAGATCCGCGATGAGGAACGCGTTCACCAGCGAACCCAGCACCGCGACACCGACCGCCGCGCCGACCTGCCGCATGGTGTTCGTGGCGGCGGCCGCCATGCCGGAATGCGCCCCGGGCACGCTGCTCAGGACCGCCGAGGTCAACGGGACCACGGCGACCCCGAAGCCGAGACCGGCGACCGCCAGTGCGGCCGCCAGCGGAGTGAAGCCCACCACCCCCTCGAGCGAATTGCGTGTCAGGAGAATGCCCGCCGCGCTCACCACGCATCCGGCGATCATCGGCGTGCGGGCGTCGGTCCGCGCCACCCAGAAACCCGCGGCCAGCGATCCCACCATGATCGCGACGGCCATCGGCGCGAACACCGCGGCCGTGCGCGCGGCCGAGTAGTGGATCATCACCTGCAGATACAGCGCGGTGAAGAAGAAGATCGAGAAGACGCCGAAGTAGATCGCGAATGCCACGCTCAGCGCACTCCGCACCGATGGCAGGCGCAGATACCGGAAATCGAAGACGGGATTGCGCACCCGGGTCTCGACCGCTACGAAGCCGAGAACGGCCAGTCCGCCCAGAATGAACAGCGTGACCACCGACGGCGCGCCGTAACCGCGGTTCTCCCCGCTGATCGCCGCGTAGATGACGGTGCCGAGTGCGACCGCGCCCAGCAGGGATCCGGCCCAGTCGATCGGTCCCGGTTGCGGGTCCGCGCTCTCGGGGACGTAACGCAGCGCGACCGCCAGCACCACTCCGCCGACGATCAGGTTGAGCCAGAAGATCGACCGCCAGCCGTAGGCGTCGACCAGCACCCCGCCCAGCACCGGACCGGCGGCCAGCGCGAGACCCGACACCGCGGCCCACACGCCCAGCGCCTTGGCCCGTGCCCGCGGGTCCGGAAAGACCTGGCGCAGTATCGATAACGTGCCCGGCTCGGACGCGGCAGCGCCCAGCCCCATGACCGCGCGCCCCGCGATCAGCGTCGGCACGCTGGTGGCCAGCGCCGAAATCACCGATCCCGCACAGAAGATCGCCAATCCGGCGATCATGACCTTCTTGCGTCCCCAGCGGTCGCCGAGAGATCCGGCGGCGAGCATGAGACTGGCGAAGACCAGCGTGTAGGCGTTGACCACCCACTGCAGCAGCGCCACATCGGTGCTGAGCTCCGACCGGATGTCGGCCAGCGCGACGCTGACCACGGTGGTGTCGAGGAAGGTCACGAACAGGACCGCGGTGAGGGTGGCCAGCGCGATTCCGGGGCGCGCCGCGCCGCGCGACGTGTCACCGATTGCCACGACCACAGGTTACGTGGCGGGCATTACCGGCCGTCCGGTTTCGATGGGCGTGGCGGACGGCCGGACCGCCCCCACCCTGGCCACCCTGTTCGCACCGGGACCGGTCAGTCAATAGAGAACGTTTATTCGCTTTTTATGGGCTCGTGGGAGCGTGCACACACGCGGGTTCCCCGGGTCTGCAACACCCGGGGTTCTCGCGCGCGATGAGGTCATGGCCGCGTGCGTGCGAGGGGTGCGCAGACGGCTCATGCGGGTCCGGACAGCCGCCGCCGGCACGGCCGGCGGCGCCTCCGGTCCACTCCCCCGGCTCTCTCAGGACAGGTCCGCGTCCAGGCGCATACCCAGTCGGCGCAGGTGCGCGGTGGCGCCACCCGCTTCGAACTCGGCGCGTTTGGCCGCGGTGAAGTAACGCTGCATCGGATAGTCCGAATAGATGCCGGTACTCGCGTGGATGTGGACGGCGGTGTGGGCGACGCGGTGCCCGGCCTCGGCCGCCCAGAATTTCGCCACGTCGATCTCGGATTCCGCCGGCAGCCCGTGGGATTCGCGCCAGGCGGCCTGCCAGAGGGTCAGGCGGACGGCTTCGACATCGATGTAGGCGTCGGCCAGGCGCTGGCGCACGGCCTGGAACGAGCCGATGGGTTTGTCGAATTGCTTTCTGGTGCGGGCATATTCGCAGGTCATCTCCAGCGCGCGCGCCAGGATGCCGAGTTGCAGGGCGCAGGCGGCCACCGCCGCGCGGCGCCGGGCCCAGGCCGCGGCCTCGGGCGCGGTGATCACGTCCCGGTCCGGGACCAGCACCTCGCGCAGTTCCAGGATCGCCGCGTCCGTCCCGTTCACCACGTGCTGCCCGGTGACCGTGACGCCCGCGGTGTCCCGATCAAGCAGGAGCAGCATCGAATCCGAGCCGGAGCCGGCCTCGACGAGGAAGCCGTCCGCGAAGGCCGCGGCGGCCACGACCGATTGCGAACCCGAGATGCGCCGGCCGCTTCCGTCCCGCTCGGCCTCGAACGAGACGAAGTCGCGTGCGAGCGCCGGTGCCAGGGTCGTCTCGCCCTGAAGCAATGGCCGCACCCAGCGCTCGATCTGCGCGGCATCGCCGAATTCGGCCAGCGTCGCCGCGACCACCGCGATACTCGTGGAATACGGTGCGGGAGCGACGGTCCGGCCGATCTCGGTCAGCAGTCCGCACTGTTCGAGCAGTCCGTAGCCACCGCCCGCCACCCGCTCGGGCAGTGCCGCCTCCAGCAGGCCCGTGCCCGCCATGGCCCGCCACAGGTCCGGGTCGAAGCCGGTATCGCCGGGCCGGGGATGGCGGCCGGACCAGTCCGCGAGCAGTTCACGAGCCAGCCCCGACAGTTCCCGCTGCGCTTCGGTGTATTCGAAATCCATGGTGCTACTCCTCTTCTCAGCGGGTGACGGGCAGGCCGAGGGCGGTCTTGGCGATGATGTCGCGCTGCACCTCGTTGACGCCGCCGCCGAAGGTCAGGATGAGCGCGGAGCGGTGAAAGCGTTCGAGGCGCCCGCGCAGCAGCGCGCCCGGGGAATCCGCCCGGATCACCGCCTCGGCGCCGAGCACCTCCATGAGCAGCCGATACCCCTCGAGGGCGAACTCGGTCCCGAAGACCTTGGTGGCGGAGGCATCGGCCGGTCCGAGTTCACCGCGATCGGCCGCCCACGCGGTCCGCCAGTTGCGCAGCTTCAGATATTCGGCGTGCGCGTGCACGCGGGCCAGGTGCAGCCGCACCCATTCGGCGTCCATGACCCGGGACCCGTCGGGCAGGACGGTGGCGCGCGCCCACTCGGTCACCTGCCGCAGCGATTCCCGCAGGGGCGCGGCCGAGGCCAGCGCCACGCGTTCGTGATTGAGCTGATTGGTGATCAGCGCCCAGCCCTGGTTCTCCCCGCCCACCAGGTTGGCGGCCGGCACCCGCACCTCGGAGTAGTAGGTGGCGCTGGTGCCGACCCCGGCCATGGTGTGCACCTTGGTCCACGAAAACCCCGGGGCCGTCGTGGGAACGATGAAGATCGAGAGCCCGGCGTGCTTGCCGGCGCCCGGATCGGTGCGGGCGGCCAGCCACACGTAGTCGGCGTATTCGATGAGACTGGTCCACATCTTCTCGCCGGTGATGACGTACTCGTCCCCGTCGCGCACGGCGCGGGTGCGCAGCGCGGCCAGATCCGTCCCGGCGTCCGGCTCGGAATAGCCGATGGAGAAGTGCAACTCGCCGCGGGCGATACGCGGCAGGAAGAACGCCCGCTGCTCGGCGGTCCCGTAACGCATGATGGTCGGCCCGACCGTATTGACCGTGAGATACGGCAGCGGCACGCCCGCGGCGGCGGCCTCGTCCAGGAAGATCAGCTGATCGAGCATCGAACGGCTTTGTCCGCCATGCTCTTCCGGTCGGCCGAGCGCCAGCCAGCCGTCGGCGCCCAGTCGGCGCACCACCTCCTTGTAGACGGTCCCGTCGCCGTGCTCGCCGCCGGGACCCGCGCGCAGACCGGCCCGCACCTCGGGTGTGACGAGGTCGGCGAAATACTCGCGCAGCCGCTTGCGCAGTCGGTTCTGTTCGTCGCTGAAACTGATGTGCATAGGCTGAAAGGTAGGAAGCCGCGAGGCCCGATCCGCCCGCCTGGCAGGAAGCTGCCAGATCCGCCGGGCGCGACCGGGCCCCGTGTCACGATCGGGGAAGTGATGCAGCGACAGCAGACCGGCGCCCTCGCCACCGGCATCGTCCGGTTCAGCCAGGAGGGGCACTGGGATCAGGATGTCCACCACCTGCTCCGGCATGCCCGGCGGGAGGCGGTGGTGGCGGTCTCCAACCCTACCCACTCCAGCGATCACCTGCGGCTCGGGCAGGTGGTCGTAGACGATCTGCTGGCCGCGGGCAAACAGGTCCGACTGCTCTACTCCCCCGACTATCTGGAACTGCGCGACCGCCGCCCCCTGCTGCGGCACTCCTCGCAGGGCGCGCAGATCCGGGTCACCGACAACGACTTTCACAATGTGCTGATCATCGATCGTGCCATCGCGGTGCTGTGGAGCGGCGCGGGAGCCGACCAGCCCTACGCCTACCTGGTGCGCGAACCGGCCCTGCTGCGCGCCCTGCACCAGTTCGCGCTGCTGAGCTGGCAATCCGGCCACGGCCTGGCCGGGCACCTCGACACCGCGGGCATCGAGATCACCCCCACCGACCGCGCCGTCCTCAACGCCCTCAATCTGGGGCTCATCGACGAGGCCGCCGCCCGCCGCCTCGGCATGTCGCTGCGCAGCTACCGCCGTCACATCGCCGGCCTGATGATCCGGCTCGAGGTGCGCAGCCGCTTCCAGATCGGTGTTCGCGCAGCGCAACTCGGCCTGCTCGACGACCTCCCGCACCCTGTCGCATCTCCCTGACGCACCCGGTACCACTGCCGATAGCACCGGCGGAGACCGCGCCTCTCACGGTGGTTGCGGATCCGCCGCGACCACCTGACAGGGGCAGCGAAGAGTGTTGCCGGGCAGCGGTTTCGGCATCGATATTGACTGAATGAACGTGGTGGCCGCGCTCCGGCTCAATATGACCAATGTCGACGACCCGGTGGCCGGGCATCGGGAACGGTATCGGGCCGCGCTGGAGATGGCGGAGTACGCGGACCGGGCCGGGTTCGCGGTGGTCAATTGCGAAGAGCACCACGGGTCGGGCACCGGGTGGCTACCGGCGCCACTACTGCTCGCCGCGGCGGTGGCAGCGCGCACCGAGCGGATGCGGATCAGTATCGGGGCGCTGCTGGTGCCACTGTACGAGCCGGTGCGGCTGGCCGAGGATCTCGCGGTGCTCGACAATCTGTGCGGCGGGCGGCTGACGGTGGTCGCCGGAATCGGCTACCGGCCAGCGGAATACGCCGCGCTGGGGCGGGACTTCAGGCGGCGGGGCAAGCTCATGGACGAGGCCCTGGAGATCATGTTCGCGGCCTGGGGGAAGGAACCCGTTCAGCTCCACGGGCGGCCGTTCGACGTCACGCCCAAGCCCTGCACCGAACCCCATCCACAACTGCTCATCGCCGGGATGAGCGCGGCGGCCGCGCGCCGGGCCGCGCGCTTCGGGCTGCCGCTGTCACTGCCGATGGCCATGCCGGAGGTCGAGGAGCTCTACTACGCGGAGCTGTCCCGCTGCGGCACAACGGGTTTCGTCCACAAGACCGAACCCGGCAGCAAGCTCACCCTGCTGCACCCGGATCCCGACACGGCCTGGCACAGCTACGGTCCACACATCCTGACCGAGATCCGGGAGTACGCGTCGTGGCGGCGTGACGGGGTGCCGCGCCCGCACGAGACCGTGCCGGATTCGGTGGAGGCGCTGCGGGCGCACGGCTACCTGGAGATCCTCACGCCCGAGGAGCTACGGGACCAGATCGCGGCCGGGCGTACCGAAATCCTGATCAATCCGTTGATCGGTGGTCTGCCGATCGAGGAGGGCTGGGCCGCGCTGCGCCTGCTCGGCGACGAGGTGCTCGCACGCCTCGACCTCGCACCGACCGTCGGCCGATCCGCATCTGCTGGCCAATCATCCTGAACCGCATACCTTTTCGCTTCCGAAGTACCCGATCGCAAGGACGAGCATGACCGATCTGCGCCCCGGGCGGCTCACGGCCGCCGCCAAGAAGTTCCTGACCTGGGACCCGAACCCGGCCGTCTTCGGCGTCACCATCCCCTGCCCGGTCCCGGTGGCGATGGGGCTGGAAGACGCTCAGCGGCTGGTCAATACGCTCATCGACACGCACGAGGCGCTGCGCAGCCGCTACAGCTACGGCGAGGGCGCGGCCTGCGAGATCGAGCCCGAATCCGGCGGCGTCATCGACCCGGCCCGCGTCGACGTGCGGACCATCGATATCGAGAGCCTCGATCCCGGCGCGCTCATGGAGCTGATCGAGACGGAATCCGCCGCGGCCAACCTGCGGCTGGATCCGCCCGCCGGCAAGGTCGTCACCGCGGTCCTGTTCACCCGCTCCCAGGACATGAACATCCTGCTGTTCACCGCCCATCACGTCGCCATCGACGGGGTCGCCATGTGGGTCCTGTGGGACGATATCGCCACCTATGTCCGGCAATGGGAAGCGGCAGAACAGATCTCACTGCCGCCCGAGTCGACCACCGGCTCGGAATGGGCGGAATTCCTCGACGACTACGCGCCCACCCGGGTCGGCGAACGGGACTACTGGCTGTCCACCTCCGACAGCGAGCCCAATCAGCAGATCCGCGCGGCCACAACGAAATCGGCGCACTTCGACGGCGTCATCGACGGCGCGCTCGCCCAGCGCCTGCTGGTCGACCTGCCCGGCGCCTTCGACGCCAGCTACACCCGGATCCTGCTCGTCGCACTGGGTCTGGCCATCGAGGACGCGACCGGCACGGCGCGACCCATCCAGGTGCAGAAGCACGGCCGCTACAGCCGCCTGCGGCCCGGCACCGACCTGTCGCGCACCGTCGCCTGGATCTCCGACGACTACCCGTGGCTGCTGCGGCCGATCCCGGGCAGTCTCGAGACGCGTCTGCGGGACGCCCTCGTCACCTATCCGCCGCACCCGGAGGACTTCACCCTGCTGTGCTGGCATCACCCCGAAAGCTGGCCGCACTTCCTGACCTACAACTTCCCCAAGTTCTACTTCAACTTCCTCGGCGACGTGGGGGTGTGGATCCCAGACGCGCAGTCGCGGGAACAGGCCCGGCTCACCATGTTCGACCTCAGCATGTTCCTCGGCACCAGCAAGCCCGAAGGCGTTGAGCAGGTGCACTATTCGGTGCACTCGCCCGACGGTGGGCTGGGCGCCGAGCGCATGCGGGCCATCGTCACCCGCTGGCTGTCGATCATCGAGACCGTGGAGCCGCGCTGAGCACGGGTGAAGGCCGTCGAGTCCCACCCGGCCACTTCCGCCCCGCCCGGGCACCGCTCACACCGGGTTCCGCGTCCCGGCTGTGGTTAGATTGCGCGCAGTTTCGCCCGAGGTTAGCTATGCATCGACACTATTAACGCTGATCAGCGGTGGAGGCGGGCCTTTGAACGTGCTGCGCGGGCACAAGACGCTGTTGTCGAATCTGTCTCTGATCCTGCTCTTCGCGGTCGGAGCCGGCTATCTGCTCATCCACGTGGCGCGTGTGCGCCCACCGGGCGGCAGTTACACCGTCACCGTGCAACTGGATCGCTCGGGCGGTTTACAGGCGGGCAACGACGTCACGTGGCGCGGGTTCCGGGTGGGCTCGGTCAAGCAGATCGCGATCCGCGACGGCGGCGCCGGGGTGTCGGCGGTCGCGGAAATCGAGAACAAGTACCGGATCCCGGCCGATGCCCAGATCGCGGTCTCGGCGCTGTCGGCCGCTGGCGAGCAGTACATCGACTTCCGGCCGAATACCGACAATCCGCCCTATCTGCGCGATGGCCAGGTGGTGCGATTCGACCGCGGCCGGATCTCCACGCCGACGCCCGTCTCGGAGACGCTGACCGATACCAGCGAGCTCATCGCACAGGTCGATCCGGAGAAGCTCGGCGTGATCCTCGACAATCTCGACACCGCGCTCAGCGGCGGGCCCGATCAGCTGCGCGGCCTCATCGACGGATTGAGCATCGCCACCACGGGTTTGGACAACCGGCTGCCGCAGACCATCAGCCTCATCGAGAATCTGCGCGTCATCGCCGGCACCACCTCGCACGCGCAGCCCGATCTCGCCACGCTGACCCACAATGCGTCCGGACTGGTCGACCAGGCCCGCGCGGCCGACAGCGAACTGCGGCGATTACTCGACCACGGGCCGGGAGAGCTGGGTGTCGCCGAGGCGGTCCTGGACCGGGACATGGATCCGATCCAGAGCCTGGTCACCAATATGTCGGCCATCGTGCGGTCCGCGCTGCTGCGGCAGCCCGCGCTGCGCGCCCTGTTCCCGGCGCTGGTGGTCGGGACCTCCGCGATGGGCGTGCCCGCCCACGACGGCGAGTTCTACACCATCGTGGACGCCTGGCTGCGGCCGTGGTGCAACTATCCGACCCGGACCGTGCCCGCGTCCATCGCGACCGTGCCGATCTTCAACCGCTGGAACTACTGCGACAATCCGCCCGACGACCAGCAGATTCGCGGGTCCGCCAACGCACCGCGCCCGGACGTCCCCAACAATGGCGCGCACCGGCCGACCGGGGCCGACCCGAATGATCGGACGCTGCCGCCGGTTCGGTGACACCTTGCATACCGATTCGGCGAAATCGGGCGTGTCGGCGCGCCTGCCGCGGTTTATCCCGCGAATCTCGTTTTCCACCCGTCAGAATGATCATCGGTACCCAGTGGTCCCATGCTTGTGCCAACGAAGAATGTCCCTTGCCCTGACAGCGGCATCGAACAGGGCGGCGGGCCGAGGCTAGGAGAGGGTCGAAACTCGATGATGAGCAGAAGTTCCCTCGGCTTGGCGGCGCGATCGGCGGTCATCGCCGGTGTGGCGGTCGCAGGATTCGCGGCGGCGCCCGCGCAAGCCGATCCATTGTGGCCGGGCGGACCGGATGTACCCGGTGTTCCGGCGATCGTCCCGGGCATCGCGCCCGGCGATGTCAACGCGCCGTGCCAGACGGCGGGCACTCGTGCCTGCCTCAAGCTCGGCAGCAATGAAGCGTGGCTGATGGACAACGGCAAGGTCGTCTTCGGCCCCACGCCGATCTCGCACGGCATGCCCGGATTCGAGACGCCGCCGGGGGTGTTCCACGTGTCGTTCAAGAAGCCGTTCCACTGGAGCACCATGCACAACGCTCCGATGGAGTACGCGGTGTTCTTCAACGGGGACATCGCCTTCCACATCGGACCGGTGGACAAGAAGTCGCACGGCTGCATCCGGATGACGCCGGACGGGGCGCGCGAATTCTTCAACTATCTGAACCCGGGCGACACGGTCGAGGTAGTGCCGTAAAGGCGACCGGAATCGGGATGGGAGGGCCCCCTCCGGCAGCTGTCCGGAGGGGGCTCGCTCATCTCCGGGTAGCGCCGGAGATCCGCGCGGCTAGGCCGCGCAGTTGTGGTACGAGGTCACCAGCCAGCGTCCGTCGCGATGAATCAGGGTCCAGGTGGCCACGATCCAGCCGTCGGCGGGCGGCTCGGACCGGCCCGCGAGCACCACGGCGCTGCGGCTGACCACGATGGCGGTGCCCGGGACCGGGAAACGCACCTGCTGCGGTTCGTCGACGGTGTGCGAATCCTTCAGCGGGCCCGCGAAACCGGCGGCCATGGAGGCCCGGACCGCCTCGCTGCCGACGTTCACCACGCCGCGCACGACGGAGGTGGCGTCGGGGTCGTAGTCGGCGATGAAGGCGTCGGCGTCATTGGCGGCCCAGGCGCGGTAGAGGTTCTTCAGGACATCGAGGACGGCCTCGCGGTCGGTGTGGCCTGCGGTCTCGGTCGGGTGCACAGCGGTGTCGGTCCTGGTTTCCTCCTCGGATGGCGGCCGCGGTGAGCGGCTCACGAGTACCTACCGGCGAGGTGTGCCCGATTCATCGCGGCGGGTGTACAAATTTCGGCAGAGCCTGGATTCGAGGAGTGAGGGCATGGCGAACACGGACTTCGAAGCGGACACCGGCCGCTACCGACGGGAATTGCTCGCGCATTGCTACCGCATGCTCGGGTCCGTCCACGACGCCGAGGATCTGGTGCAGGAAACCTATCTGCGGGCCTGGCGAGCCCGCGACAGCTACGACGAGAAGCGGGCCGGGATGCGAACCTGGCTGTACCGCATCGCGACCAATGCCTGCCTGACCGCGCTCGAACAGCGCGGGCGGCGGCCGATGCCGTCGGGACTCGGCCACGAGCCCGGCGACGATCCGCGCGAGACGCTGGTACACGGCGGGGAGATCCCGTGGCTGCAACCGATTCCGGACTCGCTGCTGGGCGATCCCTCGGAAGCCGCTGTGGCCCAGGGCAGTCTGCGGCTGGCGCTGGTCGCGGCCATGCAGCAGTTGCCCGCCAAGCAGCGGGCGGTGCTGGTGCTGCGCGAGGTGCTCGGCTGGCCCGCCGCCGAGGTGGCGCGGGCGCTGGACATGACCCCGGCGGCGGTGAACAGCGCGCTGCAGCGGGCACGGAAGACACTGGACCAGAACGGCATTCGAGAGGACGAGGTGTCCGAGTCCGCCGAGCAGCGGTCGGTGGTGGACAGCTACGTCACGGCCTTCCGCAATGCCGATCTGGCGGCGCTCGAGAAGCTGCTGTCCGACGACGTGATCATGGAAATGCCGCCCATGCTCAATTGGTACCTGGGGCGTGCGGCCTACATCGGTTTCATGGCACGCGTTTTCGACATGAACGGCACCGATTGGCGCCTGGAGCCGATCGGAGCCAACGGCCAGCCGGCACTGGCGGCCTACATCCGCGACGGCGACGGGTACGCCCTGCACACGCTGCAGGTCTTCACGATCCGCGACGGCCTGGTCACGAATCTGATCGCCTACCAGGTCGAGGAGATCTTCCGGCTCTTCGACCTGCCGGCCCGATTGCCCTGAGCCTCAGTCGTTCTCACCGACCGATACCAGCAGACCGTGGTCGTGCGCGAAGGCCGCGGCCTCGGTCCGGCTGGCCACGCCGAGCTTGGTGAGAATCCGGGAGACGTGCACGCCGGCGGTATTGGCACTGATGAACAGTTCGGCCGCCAGACCACGATTGCTCATGCCCCTGGCGACCAGCCGGAGCACGTCCAGTTCGCGCGGGGTCAGGCCATGCCGGCCGGATGTGGTGCCGCCCTGCGTTTTCGGTGCCGCTACGCCGTGCGCGGTGGTGAGGCGGGCCCGTTCGGCCAGCCGCTCGGCCGCCGCCAGCAGCGGCTGCGCGCCCAGCCGGGTCGCGATCTCGGTGGCCTCCCGCAGGTCCGCGTCGGCTGCGGCGCGATTCCCCTCGGCCGCATGCGATTCCGCGGCGTCGATCAGGGCGGCGGCCACCTCGAGCGGTCGTTCGAGCGCACGCCAGGCGGCGGCCGCCTCCGTCCAGCGGGCCGCCGAACCAGCGAGGCGCGCGGTGAACACGGTGCGGTAGGCCGCATCGACCGGCGATGGCGCGGGCAATGTGTCGCCCAGGGCGAGCAGTTCCGCGGGCGCGCCGACGGTGCGGGCGGCCAGCGCCACCAGCGGCCACGCGTCGTGCGGATGCGCGAACAGCGTTGCGACACCGTCGTCTTCGGCGAGCACCCCGGCCAGCGCCGCCGCCGCGCCGGCCTCGTCGCCCGCCACCAGGTCCACTGAGCAGTTCAGCGCGACGAGTTCGAGCCGGTACTGCGCGGCCCACCGGCTGTCACCGAGCAGGCGACCGGCTTCGGCCGCCGCCTCCCGCGCGTCGTCGACGTTCCCTTCCGCCAGCGAGATTCGCGCGAAGCACAGGGTCAGCGCCGCCCGGCTCAGGGGCGGCAGCTGGTCGAACTGCGTCTCGTCGACCACGGCCCGGGCCTCGTCCCAGCGGCCGAGCGCGGCCAGCGCCTGCGCCCATTTGACGAACAGGATCGGCGCGGATTCGGAGAACCGGAACGACTCGTGCGCCGCCCGCAGCCCCTGCCGGACCGCGGTGATCGCGGCGTCGTATCGACCGGCGGCGACCAGCACGGCCGACTCCCAGGTGGCGACATCGACCACGATCCGGGCGTCCCCGGCCGCGGCGGCCGCCCGATGCGCCTCCGCGAAATGATCCAGCGCCCAGTCGGTTTCGTCCGTACTCGCTCCGACGATCGCCAGCGCGTCATCCGCCGCTCCTTCGGCGGCCGCCGCGGCGCCCGCCAGCCCGAGATGGGCGTGCGCCCGCGCCACGAGCGCGTCCGCGCCGAGTCGCCGCGCGATAGCCAGCGCCGCACCGGCGTCCGCCGCCGACCCCGCCGCATCCCCTCGGAAGATCCGCGCGGAGGCCGACTGCACCAGCGCCTCGGCGCGCTCGGATCCGGCCGATTGCACCGGCAGCAGCGCCAGCGCCCGCGTCAGATCCGTGCCGGGCCCGGCCCCGGTGGTGCCCCGCAGATACGCCCGCCGCCGATACATGCGCGCCACCCGCTCGGTCGCGCGCGAATCGTCCTCCCCGTCGCCCGCCGACCGGCCATCGGACCTCGATTGGGCTGCGCCAGCGGCGGACTCGGCCACGAGGGGGATCCGCGGGGGCGGCGCCGTATCGCCCGCCGGGTCGAGCATGGCCAGCGCGGCGTCCGCGGCGGCGATGCCGCGCTCGGTCGCGCCGCAGGCCACGGCGACGTCGACGACCTGTTCCAGCACAGCAAGTTTCGTGGTGGGCAGGATCCGCGCGGCATCGGCCACCCGGTCCCAGAGCACGAGGATCTGTTCCAGCAGGCGGAGCCGTTCGGGGTGGGTGGCCGGGACGGCGGTGGCGGCCGACCAGTAGGCACGCAGGGCCTGCTCCAGGTCACCGGCGGCGCGGGCGTGGCGGGCCAGATCGGCGCGGGATTCGGCGTCGAGGGCGTCGCCGCGGGCGCGCAGGGTCGCGGCCGCGCGGGCGTGCAAGCGGGTGCGCTCGCCGGGCAGCAGCTGATCGTAGACGGCCTGGCGGATGAGGCCGTGCCGGAATTCGTAACCGGTGTCGGTGGTGTGCAGCAGGTGGCGGTCGACCAATTCCCGTAGCGCCCGGTGTAGTTCGTCCGGGGGTAGGTCGACGGCGGCGGCCAGCAGTTCGTGGTGGACCGGGGAGCCGAGCACCGCGGCCGGGGGCACCACGGCGAGAGCCGGTGCGGAGAGGCCGGATTGGAAGCCGAGCAGCAGGTCGGTCAGGTCGGCGGGCAGGTGGTCGGGACACTGGCCCAGCGCCTCGACGAACAGCGGGTTACCGCCACTGCGCTCGAAAACCCTGGTGATGAGCCCGGGTTCGGGCTCGCGGGCGAGCAGGGCGGCGAGCTGACGGCCCACCTCGTGCCGGGTCAGCGGGTGCACCTCGAGCACCCTCACCCCCGGGTTGCGGCGCAGTTCGGCGACCAGACCGCGCAGCGGACCGGCCTCACCGGGACGGTAGGTGCCGACCAGCAGCGCATCCGCGTCGGCGAGATTGGCGGCCAGGAAGGTGAGCAGTTCACGGCTGGCGTCATCGGCCCAGTGCAGATCCTCGAGAATGAGCACCACCGGCCGGGTCATGGCCAGTTGTTCCAGCAGCGTGAGGATTTCGCCGAACAGGCGGATCCGGTCGGCCTCCGGGGCGGCGCCGCCGGTCTGGACGGCCAACTGGGGCAGCCAGTTCGCCAGTGCCGGGTGCGGCGGAAGCAGGGTGGCCACCGCCTCGGCGCCGAGCTGCCGGACCAGTCCGCGCAACACCGTCAGGAAGGGCGCGTAGGCCACGCCACCGGTCCCGAGCTCCGGGCAGCGACCGAGCAGCACCAGCGTGCCGGCGGCCAGTCGCTCGGTGAACTCGCCCACCAGCCGGGATTTCCCGATGCCGGCCTCACCGGCGATCAGCACGGTCTGCGTGCCGGCGTCACCTACCGCCTCGACCAGCGCGGACACCTCAGCCGCCCGCCCAACCAGGACACTACTGCCGGGAAAACTCACCACTCCATGATCATGCCGCGACACGCACAATTCGCCCACTCGACAGGCCATTTCGCAGTCCGTTCACAGCTTCACGGGGCTTATAGTGCACGCGGCGCTATCGCCGGAGCTATCGGTATGTGGATGGGCAGGAATGACGGTCGAGAACCCGACAAGGGTGTCGGTGCACGAAGCGTGGGTGGCAACGGATCGCGACGGTGGCCGGCGGTGGTGGCCGGTGATCCTGACGCTGGTCGTGATCCTGGTGGTCGCGGCCGCGGTCGCGGGATGGATGATCGGCGGGCGCGGCGACCGGTCACCCGCGGCGGCGGCGCGCGCCGATCTGGACGCCGCCCGGGTGGCGCTGATCAACGCGCCCGGGGCGCATTACACCGGCCGCCTGACCGTGCCAGGCGGCAAGAAGGCGACCATCGACCTGCGGGTCACGAATGTCGGCGACGCGTCGGGAACCCTGGAGTTCGCACCGGGAAAACCGCTGTCGTACCTGAGAATCGGCGGCAAGACCTTCGTGCAGGGCAACACCGAGGCCTGGATCGGATACGGCTTCTCCGCCGACGACGCCGCCCGTTCCGACGGACAGCAACTGCTCGAACCCCCGGCGATCGGCGGCCTCGACGTGCCGGCGACCCTGACGCCCTCGGTCCTCGGGCGGCAGCTGGACCCCAATGCGGAAGCGCGCAAGGCGGTCACGGCGGGACCCTCCATCGCCATTGACGGCCGGCGGTCCACCCCGCTCATCAGCGGCGCGGTCACCACCTACGTGAGCTCCGGGCAGGTCGATCGGATCACCGAGCGGGCCTTCGACATTCAGGTGGCGCCCATGACCACGGACGAGGTCGCCGGGCTCTACGGCGACCTGCGGACCGCGGCCGCCGCGACCGAGAACGCCACCGACTCGGAAACCAAGATCACCGTCGCGGGCAGCTGGAGCGACCCGTGCGGACCGGACTGCACCGCGATCGAAACCCTGTCCAGCGCACGGCAACCGTTCGACGCGGCGACGGTCTCCGCGCCACCGGCGGACGACATCCCCGTGTGGTATCAGATGGTCCTCAACGTCAACGGGATCGTCATGCCCACCCCGCTGTGCACCGGCGTCCTGCCGATACCGATGAACGCAACGGCGACAGTGTCCTGTCCGTTCACCATCGAGGCCGAGGGCGGAACCGTCGACGCGGTCCTGAAGAACCACCCGCTGATGGGCCGGGTCCGTGCCGACGCCCTCGTCACCGCCGTCGACGGCAATGCCACGCGCAGCAGGGCCAAGACCGCGTGCCCGGTAGAACGGGTCGAGGGGTCCGCGTTCTGGACCAAGCCCGGCTGCTGATCACGGGGCGGTCAGGAACCCCTCGACGATTCGGCGCACCTTGCCGACCGCGCTGTCGTCGCCCAGGCGCAGTGCGGTATTCGCCGATCCGAGCACGGCGTCGATCTGGAAGGCCGCCAGATCGGCGTCCAGGTCGGCGATCTGGCCGTGGTCGCGGGCGTAGGCCAGCTCACCCGCGAGCAGATCGATCCAGTCCTGCTGATTGGCGGCCAGCGCATCGCGCACCGGCCCGGGGCGGCTGTCGAATTCGGCCAGGTTCGCGGACTGGAAGCAGCCGCCCGCCAACCGGGGCGCCACGGCATAGTCGTCGATCCAGTGCTCGATCAGGGCCCGGAGTCGTTCGGCCCCACGGGGTTCTGCCAGCGCGGGCCGGACGACGGTGTCCTGGAAGACCGTGCGGAAGTAGTCGATGGTGGCGAGCTGCAGGGTTTCCTTGGTGCGGAACAGTGTTTGGATGCCCGCCTTGCTGAGCCCGGTGTCGGCGGCCAGGCGGCCGAAGCTCAAGCCTTCCAGGCTGTCCAGCGAGGCGATGTCCACGGCCCGGCCGAGCACCACCTTGCGGGTGCGCGAGCCGCGCAGCAACCGCTTGTCGGTGATCTCGGTGTCGTCGGCGGCGGCTGCCGGAACCGGGTTTCCCATACGGCCGATCGTACTCCCGAATGTCCCCACGACCCGCCGCCCGGCTCGGCGCCCCCTGGCGGAACCGGTCAATGCATATTGCCGCACAAGGTGACCCGGGCTACAGTTACGCTCCAGTAGGAACGCTGGCGTTCCCAGAGAGCTGTGGAGGATCGCGCATGATCAAGGCAACGCAACCCCTCACGGCCGCACCGATTTCCGGACCGCTGCGCGATGCCCGCGGCCTGTCCACCGCCCTGGTCGCGCACTTCGCCGAACATGTGGCCCGCTGCGGCACCCTGCCCGGGGACGCGCTGCGCGGGGAGGTCACCGCCGTCACCCGTACCTGCCTGGAACTCGCCGCCGGAGTCCTCGAGGACCGAGACGTGAGCGCCAAAGTCGAACGGCTGCAACGCGCGGGCGCGGACTGGGCGCGCGAGGGCATCCCCATCGGGACCATCCACCGCGCCGTGCACGACGGCTTCGCCCTGGGTTTCGATCTCATCGTGGACGCCACCGGGCCCGAGGACTACGCCCGGCTCGCGGTCACCGCGCGCCGGCTGTTCGAGGTGCTGGCCATCGTGGACTCGGCGTTCGCGGTGGCCTATGTGCGCGAGCACCGGGCGGTGGTGGCCGAGCATCACACGGCGGTGCACACGGTGGCCTCGGCGCTGCTGGCCGGGCACCCCACCTCGACCATGGCCCGGGCCGGCGGCCTCGAGATCGACGAGTCGTATTACGTGCTGGCCCTGAGCATTCCGCCGCATCCGGGCGAGGACGATCCCCGTGTCGACGGCGAGGTGGTGGCCCGGCGCAAGCTGCGGCGGGTCCAGTCCGAGCTGGCCCGTGGCGGTCAGGGCCGGGCGCTGTCGCTGCTCAGCGCCGACGGCGGCACTGTGCTGCTGCCCGCGGGCGAGGTGACCGCGGCCGAGCTCGACGGCCTGGTCGACGGATTGTCCACGGCCGCACAGGTTCCGGTGACCGCAACCGTCATCCACGCCGAGACACACCGCATTCCGGACGCCGCCGAGCAGGCACACGAACTGCTGGACATGGTGCACCGGCTCGAATGCGCGCCCGGCCTGCACCGTTTCGACGATCTGGCCATGGAGTACCAGCTGACCCGCCCGGGCCCGGCCCGCGAATACCTCGGCACCCTCCTGGATCCGCTGGACGCCTACCCCGAACTGCTGGAAACCCTGCGCCGCCATATCGGCAACGACCTGAGCCGACGGCATACGGCGCGCGTGCTGGGCGTGCACACCAATACCGTCGACAATCGGCTCAAACGGATCGGGCAGCTCACCGGATTCGATCCGGCCCAGCCGTCCGGACTCTGGTACCTGCGGTCCGCACTGGTGGCGCGGAGCTATCGGAAGTCCGAGCGGGTGCGGATCGGGCGGCCCGACACCATGGTCGCCACCAGCCCGGCGAAGTGACGGTGCTCGGACAGGGCGCGCCGCGAAGCGGCCACCGACCAGACGGTGCGCACCTCGGAGGCCGGCAGCGGGCGGTCGGCGAGCCGGTCGGCCAGCCAGTCCACCATCACCGGAATCGCGATGAACTGCAGGGGAAGATGGGTGCTGAGCCGGTCGCGCAGATAGCGGACGTGCCCGCCGCGGGCGTGATAGCGCCGCACGTGCGCATCGACATCGGCGACCGCGATCACCTCGTCGTTGACGCCCTGGACGACGAACAGCGGCATGGCCGGTGCCTGCGCGCCCGGCTGGATGTCCTCGAGCACCGCGCGCATCTCGGGCCGTGTCAGCAGCGCGCCGAGGCCGCCTTTGATGTGCCGGTTGGCATTTCGCCCGGCGTAGCGCGCCAGCAGCGGGAAGGTCGCGATCGATTCCGCGCAGTCGAGCAGGTCGAGGTACTCCGCCGACACCAAACCCTGCACGCAGCCGTCCAGTTCCGGGTAGGCACGGCGCAGCCCGGAGGTGAACACCATTGCGAATCCCGCGAAGGGCGAACCGTTCAGGCGCACGAAGGCCGAGGCCGGATCGCCCACGGGTGAGCCCGCGACCGCGCCCGCGATATCGAGTTCGGGCGCGTAGCTCGCCGCGAGTTCCGCGGCCCACACGGTGGCCAGACCGCCACCGGAGTAGCCCCACAAGCCCATTCGGGTGCGCGGGTGCAGGCCCAGCGGCGCGAAGCGCAGCGCCGCGCGCAGCCCGTCGAGGGCGCGGTGCCCGGGCTCGCGGGCCGCGCCGAAGTGACCGTTGATGCCCTCGTGATCGGGGACCGAGACCGCCCACCCACGCGCCAGCGCGGCCGCGATGAGCGGGAACTCCACCTGCGGGATGGCGCCCACCGCGCGGGCGCGATGCTGTAATGCGTAGGAGGGGAAGCACTTCGGCGCGACGGCGTCGATGGCGCACTGGAACGACACCAGCGGTCGGTCGGCGGACGGTTCGGCGTCCCAGGGCAGCAGGACGGTGGTGACCGTCGCCTCCGGCAGGCCGTTGAGATCGGTGCTGCGGTACAGCAATTGCCAGGCTCGGACGCGCTGCGGAATGCGCCCGAACAGGCCCAGCCGCACCGGCCGCCAGCGCAGGATGGTGCCCGGCGCGACCGATGCCGGGTCGATCGGCGATCGGTAGAACGGATCCTCCCCGGGTAGCAGCGGTCGTCCGCGCGGCGGATCGAATTGCGTTGGGAGACTGTCTGCTTCGACCGCATCGTCGATGGTCATCGTGGTCCTTTCGGAGAGAAGACAGGGGGCCGGGGCATGGTCCCCGGCCTCCCTCGTGCTGGTGATTCGAGAGCGAGTGCCCCCGGAAGTCGCTCAGATGTGCCCGCTGCCGCCGATCATCCAGGGATTGAAGGTGCAGACCAGGTCGGGGTGCGCGGCCGGGTCCAGGGCGTGCAGAGCGATGGAGGCCGCGCGGGGCGAGTACATGACGGTGAGATGGTCGGAGACGTCCTGGGGGCAATCCTGTTGCAGCGTGATGTTTTCCACGGTGGCATCGGGGCCCGGCGTGAGGAAGGTCCAATCGTACGGGTTGGAGATCTCGTCGTGGGTGGTGCCGACGGCGGTGTAGGCCACGCCCGGCACGGTGTCGCCGTCGGCGTTCAGCTTGGCGTAGAACGGGGAACCGAGGACCTGCTCGACATTGGACTGACCGATCAGCGGCTCGTAGAAGCCGAGAACGTTCAGGCCGAGGTTGGTGATGATGCGCCCGAGGGTGGCGATGCCGAGCAGCGAGGTGCCATGGGTGGTCGCGCCGAAGGTGATGACCTTGCCGACTTTCCCGTTCCCGCCTTCGAACTTGAGGTACTGACTGGTGACCGGCCCGCCCTGGGAATGGGCGATCACGTCGACGGCGGCGGCTCCGGTGGCGGCCAGTACCCGATCGACGAACTGACCGAGCTGTCTGGCGGAGTCCTCCATCGGTCCGACACCGTACCGGCCCGGCAGGATCGGCCCGACGCCACCGCCGCCCAGCGGCGTTTCACGGCCGAAGTTGAAGGCGAAGACACAGAACCCGGCGCGGGCGACCTGCGGGGACAGGAACGAGAAGCTGTCGTAGGTATTGAGCCAGGTGCCGTGCACCAGCACCACCGGGTTGGGGTGCTCCGCGCTCGGCGTGCAGTCCCAATCGTTGGATCCGGGCGGCGCGGCGTCCGGGTGGCTCAGGCCGTAGCCGAAAGCGGCCAGGAAGGACGACATCTCCGGGCCCACGCCGACGGTGTCGGAGGCGGTGCTGACCGACGCCGACCCCGAGCTGCTGCCGGAGTCGGCGATGGAGTCCGGCTCGGAGCTCGCCACGCCGGTGGAGAACGCAACCGCGAAGGCGGTGGCACTGGCGAATACGGCGCTGCCGAGGGTACGAAAGGTCGGCCTCATGAAATCTCCTACTGCGTCCGGCGGATCCGACCGAACGCGTCGAATCCGATTGCGACCGTAGGAGCGTGCTGTGGCGCGTGTCACCGGCGTTGTGCCAGGTGACAGCCCGGCCCGGCCTGGCCGCCGGGCGATTGTGGAGACGAACAGCAGTCAGGCCGTCGTGTTCGCGATGGCGATGGCCGTGCGGGTGAACAGGGGCGCCAGTTCCGGCAGCGCCTGCGCGCCCTTGGTGTGCAGGCAGGCGCGCACCCGATCGTCGATGCCCCCGAGCAGCATGTCGATCAGCTGCCGATCGGGTTCGCCCGCCAGTTCGCCGTCGCGCACGCCGATCTGCACCACCGCCATGATGTAGTCCGCGAATCGCTCGTGCACGCGCAGCCGGTGTTCCACCAATCCCGGTCCGGCCGCGAGGGTTTCGACATACAGCGCGCGGGCCGCCGCCGGCTGGATGGACAGGAAGCCCAGGTAGATCTCGAAGGAAATCCGCACCCGGTCGGCGAAGGTCACGCCCTCCAGACCGGTGACCGTGTCCCGCAGCTGTTCCAGCGCCGCGCCGACCGCGAGATCGTATGCGGCGGCGAAACATTCGTCCTTCCCGCCGAACACCGAGTAGAAGGTGCGCCGCGCCACCTGCGCCCGGGTCACGATATCGGCGACCGTGGTGGCCGCGAACCCGAGTTCCCCCACCGCCTCCAGCACCGCGGTGCACAGGCGCCGGTACTGCGAGGCCTCCACCTGTTCGCGGGTCAGCCCGTGCCGGCCACGCGGCAGCGGTCCCGGTTCACCGATGGTTTCCACACTCACGTCCCCAGAATAGGTTTCCACGTCACCGAGCGACTAACGGTCCGGCCAATACCAGGGCGGTTCATCCACGAGCCTCCGGCCGGCCACCGTCGTCACACCTTCCTGTCTCAGCGATTCGATCATGTTCGCCTCCTCGGCATACCCGTCGATGACCCTGATCAAATCGTCCGAACGACTCACCGCCACGAGTTGGGCATCCTCGGCAGCACGAGCGATGCGCCGGCCCAGCGGGCCGAGCAGCTCCGGATGCGTGCTGGTCTCGGGCTGCGGCGGGCAGCGGGCACGGGGCCCCGGCGTCTGTGTGCAGGTGTTCGTAGCAGCGCCATGAGCGAATGCGCTCGGGCAGCATCGGCGGGTCGGAGGCGCGCTGATCGGCCAGCACCGTCGAAGGACGCGGCACCGGACCCGTCCACGCGACCTCGGCTTCGATCTCGGGGCCGGCTCTGGACACGGATTCACCCGGAATCGGCAGGCGCGGTAGAGGCTGGATTTGCCGCTGCCATTGACGCCGGTGACCACGGTCATGTGGCCGAGCGGTACCCGCGGCGTGCGCAGGGACCGGTAGTTCTCCACGGCCAACGTGGTCAGCATGGGGTCCAGAGTATTTGCCACCAACCGGTCGCCTCTCAGTTGGCGAGTCCGGCCCGCCACTCCCGATAGGCCGCGCGCGAGCACACCGCACATGGGCGATAGCCTGCCGCTATCGCGGTGTCCACGTCGGCGAAGAAGACACGATGCGCGGTGTATCCGCCGCGGGCGAGGGCGCGCAGCGCGGCCGGGCAGTCCAGGCGGCCGTAGATCTTCAGGCGGCGATGGCCGCCCAGGACGCCGGGGGTCCGGCTGGCATACGGGCGGCCGTCCGGGCCGAGCAGGGTGTACGCCATCACCCTTCCCTTTCAGGCGTCGTGGAAGACCAAACCCAGCGTGTGGCGCTGGCCGGACCGCACCAGACTCACCCCGTGCCGCATGGGCGCGGCCGACCAGCCGCGCGCACCGCGCACCGGGCGATCCCGGGTGGTGAAGATCAGGCCGTGACCCTGGGGCAGCGCCATGGCCGCGCCGCGGGACTGGGCGCGCGGGCGCTGCTCGACCATGAGGAACTCGCCGCCGGTGTAGTCCACGCCCGGCGCGTCCAGGCCGATCACGACCTGGAGCGGAAACACCATGTCGCCGAACAGGTCCCGGTGCAGAGCGTTCCAGTCGCCGGGTCCGTAGCGCAGCAGGATCTGCGAGCCCTTCACCTGACCGGCGCGATGGCACTGGGCCAGCCACTCGTCCAGACGTTCCGGCCAGGTCCCGGGACGGCCCAGCCGGGCGGCCCAATCCCGGGCGATGGGAAGCAGTTTCGGATAGAGAGCTGCTCGAAGCTCCGCGACGATGTCAGGGAGGTCGTGGGTGAAGTAGCGGTACTCGCCCGAGCCGAAGCGGTGACGGGCCATGTCGACCGTCGAACGGAAGTGCTCCTCATCGTCGTAAAGCGCTGCGAGGGCATGGCATTCACCGGCGGTGAGCAGCGGACCGGTGAGGGCGTGGCCATACTCGTCGAGCTCGCCGGCCAGTGCCGCCCATTCTTGCTGGGTGACCCGATCGGCCCACACCGAACCGAGGGCGGCGGTCATCACGCGGTCCGCTCGAGCTCCAGCAGCCGCTGCTTGCGCTCCACTCCCCCGGCATAGCCGGTGAGCGAGCCGTCGGACCCGATCACGCGGTGGCAGGGTCGCACGATCAGCAGCGGATTCGCACCGATGGCCGAGCCCACGGCACGCACGGCGGCCCGGGACGCGCCGATGCGCGCCGCGATCTCACCGTAGGTGGCGGTGGTCCCGTAGGGGATCTCGTCCAACGCACTCCATACGCGGCGCTGGAAATCGGTTCCGGCGTTGCCGAATCGGAGGTCGAAGCTGTCCCGCTCCCCGGCGAAGTAGGCGGTCAACTGCTCCGTCACGTCGGTGAGGGCCTCCGCGTCGGCTGTCCACTCCCCCTCCACAAGAACGCTCTTGCTCCCGGCCATCGACACCGCGGTCAGTTCCACCGAGGCGCCTCGGAGCTCGCCCACCAGCAGCAGCTCCCCCACCGGGCTGGCCATCGTCGTGTACACACGCATCGCTTCCTCCTTCGTCGTCTTCTCTGTTCCGCCCCCTACTCTGGCGCAGCCGATCCTCGAGGACCGGCGGGAATCCGCCACGGCGTTTGGCGACATTCGGACAGCTGTCGACACGCTGGAATCGGTCGCGGGGCCGGAACATTTCTTCAATACCCGCGGCGGAGTGCCGCCGATGCTGAAGGCATGTTCAGACACGACAGGAATAACAGGAACCACGCGGGTGACGTGGAGAGGCTGCCGTTCGGCATCCGGCTGCTGCACGCCCTGCGCAAGGACCCGGATTGGGAGGCACTCACCGCCGCGGAGCTGGCCGCCCACACCGAGGCGGCCAATCGCCTCACCGGTTCACGAGCGGCGCGGGTGATCACCGGCTTCCCGGAGCGCGACACCGAGATCGACTGGAAGGAGGTCGCGCTGGGTGACCGCGTGATCCCCGTCCGGGTGTATCGACCGGCGGGCGAGGGGCATGGCACGCTGCCGCTCGTGGTCCACGTCCACGGCGGCGGGTTCGCGGGAACAGCGGCCCAATGCGATTGGGGGAACAGCCATCTCGCCGCGCGGCTGCCCGCCGTGATCATATCGGTCGAGCATCGCCTGCTCGCGCCGGGGATTCCGTTGTCGGCGGCGGCCGACGACGGCTGGGATGTGCTGCGGCACATCGTGGATCACGCCGGGAATTGGGGAATCGACCCCACGCGGGTGGCGGTGGCCGGGGAGAGCACCGGCGCATTGATCACCGCCCTGTCCGCGATTCGCGCCAAAGCGTCCGGACTGACACTCCGGGCACAGGTACTGGTCAACCCCGCGTGTGATCTGGCCGGGTCGTTCGATGACTATCCATCGATCTCCCGATACGCGGACAGCCCGACGCTCAACCTGCCGAGGCTGCACCTGTTCCGGCGGTTGGCAGTACCGCAGGGCTCCGACCCTCGTGCCGTCTCACCGCTGTATGCCGGCGATCTCGGCGGGCTGGCACCGGCGCTGGTGGTGGTGCCGACCCTCGACCCGCTGGCCGACCAGGGCCGCCGCTATGCCGAGCGGCTACGCGAGTCCGGCACGCCCGCACGGCTTTCCGAGTATCCCGAGGCGACGCACGCGTTCATCACGATGCCCGGCCTGGTGCCGCAGGCCAAGCCCGCGCACAGGGAGGTCACCGAGTTCCTTCGTGATCGCCTGATCGGATCGACCACCGAAATTCGACAGGCAAACTTGCAAGTTTGACTTTCGTTGTGACATTCTGGCCCGGTGGGCGCGAACGGCAGGGACAGATCAGCCGCCGAGGTGGCCGCCGCCGCGAGCGAGTTGCGCGTGGCGGCCGGCCGGCTGCTGCGGCAGTTGCGAACGGCCCGAGCCGGAATCGAGTTGACGCCCTCCCAGGCGGTGGCCTTGAGCCGGCTCGGCCACGAGGGGCCGATGTCGGTCGCCGATCTGGCGCGTGCCGAGCGGGTGCGGCCGCAGTCCATGCGCACCACCCTCGCCGCGCTGGAGGAGCGCGAGCTGGTGGTGCGCGGGCCGCATCCGACCGATCAGCGGCAGGTGCTGATGTCGCTGTCACCGGCTGGGCAGCAGTTGCTGCGACAGGCGCACGACGCGAAGGAAGACTGGCTCGCCACCGCCATCACGACCAAACTCTCACCCGGCGAACAGGATTCGCTCATCGCCGCGATCCCGCTGCTCGCCCGGCTCACCGAGGACTGACCGGAATCTCCACTCCCAGAGAAGGATTGCACCTTGACCGACACCCTGCTGGACCCCAAGACCGCCCTGGTTCTCATCGACCTGCAGCGCGGCATCGTCGCCGCCCCGACCCAGCCGCACACCGCGGACGAGGTGGTGCGCCGGGGCACCGAGCTGGTCAAGGCCTTCCGTGACAAGGGCCTGCCGGTCGTCCTGGTGCGGGTCACCTTCGCCGAGGATGGCGGTGACATGCCGCCCGGCCGCACCATGCAGCCCGGCGGCAAGTTCACCCCGCCCGCCGGCTGGGACGAGATCATCGACGAGCTCGACGTCCAGCCCACCGACATCCGAATCACCAAGCGCCAGTGGGGCGCCTTCCACGGCACCGACCTCGACCTGCACCTGCGCCGCCGCGGCGTCACCGCCATCGTCCTGGGCGGCATCGCCACCAGCATCGGCGTCGAATCCACGGCCCGCGCCGCCCACGAACACGGCTACCACGTCATCGTCGCCACCGACGCCACCGCCGACCGCGACCCCGCCGCCCACACCCACTCCACCGAAAAGATCTTCCCCCGCCTCGGCGTCACCGCCACCACCGAGGAGATCCTGGACGCCCTCACCGACCTCTGAGGGCGGCGCGCGTTCCGAACTTGCCGGCGTGGTGCTCGATTCGGTGCCGAGCCGGGCGGCGAATTCGGCTATCTGCCCATTCCCAGGTGGTGATGGGCTCGATGTCGGCCCGTGAGGGACAACCGCACAAGAAGTAGCCCACCGTGCAGTCGACTTCGAACCATCGACAGGGCCCATTCCTGGGACCGCAACGGATTGGGCCGTCGGCAGGCAATTGCCCACCGACGGCCCAGCCACACCCGCCGTCAGACATAGGTGAAGGGCAGTGCGTTGCTGATGCCGTCCAGCTCCACCTTGACGGTGACGTCCACCGTGCCTGTCCCCGTCGGGGAGATGGCCGTGATCTGGGTGTCGGAATCGATGGTGAATGTGGTTGCCTTGGTACCGAATCGCACGGTCAAGGGACCGACATTACTGAACCCGGAGCCCGCGATCACCACAGAGCTGAAAACCGTCGCAGGGCCGGAAGAGGGTGTCAGGGAGGTGAGAACAGGTGCCATGGGCCGACTCCAAATCGAAATAGAATGAAAAGGGTTTCCTTGCAACGGATGCCGTCTTGCTGCGGCAACCGCTACATATCCAGTAAGCCTCCGGCGACGACACTTCGGCAACGGATCCACAGTTCGTTCTCTTCCGGTTTCGCTACGGTTTCTACCCGGTGATTCGCGGCGGGATCGGGACAACTCACCCCCGCACCCAGCCGGTCCGCGAGGTCGCGGTAGGCAGCCGACACCCGGACCGCAGCGTCGCCGATAGCCTCGGGATCGACATGCCGCGCCCGACGGCCCGAAGACCGCGGCCTCCAATGGATCTGATCCCGGATCCAGGGGCGATCCGCTAGTCGCGGTGGGCTCGGGACCAGAGGGCGGGCCAGCCGCCGGGGGTGAGGTAGGCGGTGGGGATCAGCAGGCCGTGGTCGGCGATGTGGTTCCAGAAGATCGCGTTGTCGCGGCCGGGGTCGGGGGATCCGAGTTCCAGGGCGGCGGGCCAGGCGGTGAGCCAGGGGCCGTCGGGGTCGGAGAGGGAGGTGGTGGGGTAGCCGGGGACGGTGGTGGCGCGCGGCGCGCTGATCGAGGTCACCGGCCCGGTAGGGGTGGGGGCGCAGGTGGTGGCGAGGATGAGAGGGCAGAGCAGGTCGGCGACGGGCTGGCGGACGAGGGCGTGGGTGAAGGCGGGATCGACGCGGCGGGCCAACCGGCCGAGGGCGGCGCGGACACGCTGGGCGACCAGGTTCATGCTGCGCGCGTTAGCGATGTCGGGTTCTTTCACCAAGGCGCGCAGTCGTTTCGACGGAATAGGCGCGTCATCCGTGATGGTGTGCAGGCGCGGGTAGCGGGCGAGCAGGGCGGCGTCGAGGGATTCGATCGCCGCGGTGAGAGGGCGGCTGCCGGTGGCTGCCCAGAGGGCGGGCAGGGCGGCGGGCTCAGCGCCCAGGAAGGCCGCGCACAGACCGGACAGGCGATCGACGCCCGAACGGCGCAGGGTGGTCAGCGTTTTGGGGTCGCCGTCGGGATCCCCCGCCAGGGCGGCGAGCACGCGCAGCGCGGCTTCCGAGTCGACCATCGCCTTGCGGACGGCCTCGTGCAGCGCCGGGCCGACCTCGCGGACCGGGTCGGGCGCCGAACGCCGCGCCCGCGCGGGCGGTTCCACATTCAGCACCTCGGCCGAACCGGCCTCCGGCTCCTCGGCGGGCAGGGTCGCGGCCCAGTCCCGGACCGCCTGCCGCACCGCGGGATCCGGGTCCTCGTTGAACCGCCCGGCGATCTCGGTGACCGCCCACCCGCGCCCGGTCCGGCGCAGCTCGGCATTGACCTGGAGGACGTCCCGCTCGTCCCGGAGGGCGATCAGAATGCTGCGGCCGCGTACCGCTCGAGTCTGATACCAGTGTCCCGCAATGCAATTACCCATGTAGTCCGACCATTCCGCAAGACGCGCGGCGGTGCGAGCGATCTGAATCCGCAATGCCGTCCCGGGCAGCAGACCGCCGTCGTGCTCGAGCACCGGCTCCGCGATCTCGAACTCGCTGCTGAGCGCCGCGGCCACCACACCGCTACCCATGAGTCCGGCACACAGCCGCGCCCATTCCCGGCATCGCGCGGGCGCCGCGGCTCCGAGGTCGAGCAGCTGAGCCGCCCCTGCCACCGCGAGCGGGATGGAGTCCGAGCGCGGGGTCAGCGGATCCGGTTGCCGCGCGGGCGGGTTGGTGTCGAACACGGGAACGCGGAAGTCATACTCGAGCACTGCCGCGTCGTGCCCGCGCGCCTGCGCCATGGCGTCGGCCAGGTCGGCCAGCCACAGCAGATCGCCCGCCCGTTCGGCCGCGGTGGGGTTCTCGGCCAGCCGCATCGAAAGGCTCGGCCGCCCCAGCGTGGGCGCCAGTGGCGCACAGTGCCAGTCCTGCGGCGCGCGCTGCGCGGTGTAGCCGGCCACCGCGCGCCAGGCACGCAAGGACTCCGAATCCCAGTTCTCCGGAAGCGAAGTCGCCGGAATCTCCTGGACGAGCAGTGCCCGGCACCGCTCCTGGACAACGGTCGCGTAGGCCAGCGCGGTCCGCATCCGAGCCCGCACGAACCGCTCGTAGGCGGTGTTGCGCGGCTGCTGCTGCCGCAGCCACGCGTCGATCTCGCGCACGTGGACGGCGGGTCGCGCGGGCAGCGCATTCAACTCGTCGACGGTGTATGCGGCCGATTGCAGATCTCGACGGCTCAGCATCCCGGAGACGACCGCGATCTCGTCGCGCACCCGGTCGATGCCCGCCACCACCCCGACTTCGCGCACCGCGACCGCCGCCCGCAGCAGCACCGTCGCCGCCAGCGCGTCCTGGATCAGCCGTTCCACACAGTGCTTCCAGAGCGTCCGCCAGGTCGGACGGAACCGAATGGCCTCCAGCAGGGTGAGCGTCGCGGAGTTCGCTCCCCGGGCCAGCTCGATCATCCGCCGCTCATCGAACTGGCGATGGCGTTCGCGCAGCGCCTCCAGCCCGCTCAGATCGTTGCTCGCCACCAGTCGTTCCCGCTCCAGTACGCCCTGCTGCCGCGCGCAGACCTCCGCCCAAAGATCCAGGACCAGTTCCAGACGCCCCGGCCGCGAATACTGTTCGAGGACCCGGCGCAGATTGGCCGCCAGCACCGACGCCGCCCCGTCGGGCACCGGGTCGATGCCGTCGGGCGCGCGCAGCTCGAGCACTCGCACCAGTTGCTCGGGCCCGAGCAGGTCGGCCGCCGCGGACGCCAATACGACTGCCGCCCAGCGTCCCTCTCCGATGGCCTGTTCGGCGGCCGCGCCCACGGGTTTGGTCGCGGTCACTCCGAACAGCGCGACCAGGGTCGCCGTCCGCTCCCCCAGCCGCCAGCCGCCCCCGACCTTCAGCACCCGCAGCGCCGCCAGTACGGCGTCCCGCCGGTCCCCGCCGGCTCCGGCCAGCCGCGCGGACACAAAGCCTTCACCGAGATCGATTCCAGCCCCGGCGATTACGGTGCCGCCGAGCTCGATGAGCCCGGCCAGGTCGGCGCAGGCGATGGCCACCCGCGCGGGATCGCTGTCCCGCCCGCCCAGGACGACGGCGGCGCCCTCGGGCCCGTCGTGGTCGATTTCCTCCCCGGTCTCGACCAGCCATGCGCGCCGATCACGTTCCGCGACGACACCGAAGGCCAACAGCACTGCCAAACCCGAACTCCCACCGATGAATTGCCGCGGGTGGCGGCACAGTCTCCCGCCCCGACCATACGATCGGGGCGCGAGCTCGGCAATCGAGTTTTCCGGCCGTTCACAATCGGCGGGCGTCGATCATCCAGATCTGGATATTGGCGGATTCGTGGGTGGAGCCGATCCGGCCGATCATGCGCACCAGATCGGTGACATCTTCGGTCCGGGCGAGCAATTCGACTCGCAGGCCGGCGGAGACGTCGGTTTCGAAACGCTGTCCGCGATAGCTTTGGACGCGGTTGTCACGGTCATCCACACGGTAGACCTGGGTGACCACCAGCCGCCGCACACCGAAGGCGGCGAGGGCCTGTTTGATCTGATCGAACAGGCCGGGCGGCACCACCAGCGTGAGGAGTTTCGCGTCCGCACCGCCGCCCGGGTCCATATTGTGGTAACCGACCATGCCGCCGAGCTGCAGCGGCGCCGACATCAGGATTCCTTGGCCGGAATCTCCGCATTGTCCTGCCGCACCGCCGTTTCCGCACGCGCCGTTTTCCGCACTACCGACGGTTGCGCGTGGACGAGCGCGTCATCCGGATACGCCTCTTCCTCGTGGGCTCCCACGTCACCGGTCTCGAGGATCTCATCCGGCATGCGCAGACTCATGAACAGACTGAACACCTTGAGAATGACGAAGGTGACGAAGGCATCCCAGACGATGACCGTCGCGGCCGCACCCGCCTGCCACAGCAGCAGTTTCGGATTGTGTCCGTAGAGCCAGCCGCCGTAGGTGGCATCGGCCGCGCCGCCGGTGCCCAGATACACCCGGATATTCGGGTCGGCCAGCACGCCGACCAGCATGCCGCCCGCCAGCCCGGCAACGCCGTGCGTGTGCACCACGCCGAGGGTGTCGTCGACCTTGCGGAAGAGCCGGGTCCGCCCGAGCTTGTTCCAGGACAGCCACACCAGCGTCGAGGCGATCAGTCCGATCACCATGGCCCCGAAGCTGTTCACGAAGCCCGCCGCCGGGGTGATGGCGACCAGGCCGGCGATCATGCCGTTGACCGCGCCCAGGAAGTTGGGCCGTCGCGCCGGACCGGCCAGCATGTCCCAGATCACCCAGGTCAGCACCGCGACCGCGGTGGCGAGGTTGGTATTGATCACCGCGAGTGAGGCGTCCGCGCCCGCGAAGTACGGGTCGCCGCCGTTGAAGCCGTTCCAGCCCAGCCACAGGATGCCCGCCCCGGCCGCGGCCATGGGCAGATTGTTGGGCACCGCACGTTCCCGGTCGCGGGCCAGCCGCGGGCCGATGACCGCCGCGGCCACGAAACCGGTGGTGCCCGCGGCCAAGTGGATGACGTATCCGCCGGAGTAGTCGAGCGCGCCCATTTGCGACCACCAGCCGCCGCCCCAGATGAGGAAGGCGTTGACCGAGTAGGCCAGGGTCGACCAGAGCGGGACGAAGATCAGCCACACCTTGAAATTGATGCGCCCGATCACGCTGCCCAGGAACAGCAGCGGCGTGATGGCGGCGAATACGAACTGGAAGTAGGCGAGCGTGGTCTCGGAGAATCGGAACTTGGGCATGAGTCCGTCGAGCAACGGAATCACAGCCTGCTCTTGATTATTGGTACCGAGAATTGTGTGCGGCTTGCCGATTGCGGCCCGCAGCATTCCTGGGCCCAGTTTGATCGGCTCGCCGAATCCCATCTTGAATCCCCACAGCACCCACACCACCAGGACCAGCGAGAATCCGGTGAATGCCATGAGCATGGTATTGACGGCCCACTTGCGTTGCACCAGACCGCCATACAAGATCGCGATACCGGGAATGCTCATGAGACCGACGAGAGTTGCGGCCACCAACTGCCAGGCATTGTCGCCGGGGTTCAGCCAGTCGGGATACGGTGACATGGTTCAGCGCTACCTCACCGCGGAGCGGACAGGCACCAGATCCGCTCCAGCACTAAATTACGTTGTGACATAAGGTGTCTAAGGTCACATCCGGTAAGCCAAGTGTTGTGCCGGAACGTTTCCCGGCGATTACCCGCGGTTAAATCTGGATTTCATGGTCCGGTCATTAATGCGTGCGCATTCGAAATGACCGACCCGGAAGATGAATTCCGACCGGTTCGAACTTGATCGACAGGGTGCGATCGCTACCGTACGATCTGGCTACGGGGAGCACCGGCCGGTCGAACGGGGGAAACGGAGTTGACGAGTCGCGTACCGGCGACCATTCGCAGTCGCTCGGCGGCGAACATTCGCAGCCGCTCAGCGGCGATCACTCGCAGGACCACGCAATGGGCACGGCGCTTCGCGCGCACCGCGCCCGGCGTCATCGGAGCGGTGGGCGCCGCGCTAGCGCTACTCGCTCTGCTGGGCGGTCTGGTGACCGCGAATCAGCAGAGCGCCAAGATCTCTCGCCACGACACCGTGCTGGCGCACACCGAACCGCTGGCGAATGCCGCGCAACGGCTGTACGTGGCGCTGTCCACCGCCGACGCGGCCGCGTCGACGGCCTATCTCTCCGGCGGCATCGAGTCGCCCGAGGTACGCATCCGCTACGAGAACGCGCTGACCGATGCGGCCGCCGCGCTCGCGGAGGCCACCACCGGCGCCGCGGACGCCGAGACCCGCACCATCCTGGGCCGGATTTCGGCCGAATTACCCAGCTACACCGGCTATGTCGAGGCGGCGCGGGCCAACAACCGGCAGGGCCTGCCGGTCGGCTCCGCGTATCTGCGGCAGGCCTCGGCGCTCATGCAGGGCTCGATCCTGAAGGACGCCGGCGAGCTGCAGCACATCCGCCTCGGCCAGCTGCACAGTGATCAGGACGCGATCACCGGACTGCCCTGGTGGAGCGCGGGCGCACTGGTGCTGCTGCTGGCGGCCTGCGGTTACGGCTCGTGGATTCTGGTGCGGCGCACCAATCGCTGGATCAATCCGGGCGTGGTCATCGCCGCCGGCCTGGGAGTGGTCGCCCTGCTATGGATTCTCGCCACCACGGCGGCGACCACGGCAGCCATCGACACCGGCGCCACCGCGCGCTTCGAAAAGCTGTCGCAGGCAAGGATTCTCGCCCAGCAGGCACGCACCGAGGAGACGCTGCAGCTCATCACCCGCGGTGACATCGACGCCAGCGAGCAGCGCTTCACCGCCGGCAGCAACCAGCTGCGCTCGGACCTGGCCGGCCTACTGAGCGCCGATTCCGCGGCGTCGAAGGCCTTCTCGGGCTGGCAGGACGGCCATCAGAAGGAGCTCGCCGCCTACAAGTCCAACGACTATCGCGGGGCGGTCGACCAGTCGATCAAGACCGACGGCGCGGGCTCCGCGGCCCAGTTCGCGGCCCTCGACGCCGCCTTGAAGACCGAACTCGAACGCACCCGCCAGGAAGTGCGTGACGATGTGAACACAGCCGGAAATGCCCTCACCCTCAGCCCGCTGGGCACGATGGTGCTGCTGCTGGCGGCGGCGGGATCGATTGTCGTCGGGGTGTGGCCGCGGTTGAAGGAGTTCCTGTGAAGCGGATGCGGATGCTGGTGGTGGCAGCCGTGGCGCTGCTGGCCGCCGCGTGCGGGTCGACGCCGGATGCCGCGCCCTTCCAGCTGCCGGCCGGGAGCCGGCTGCCGGCGGGCGCGACCGTCCTCACCACCGCGCCCAATCAGCGCGCCGACCAGTCCTGTAACCCGACGGCGAGCCTGCGGCCCGCGAGTCCGCAACCGCAGCCGGGGTCCATGCCCGCGCACTCGACGATGGCGAACATCGTCGCCAGCGGGAAGATCCGGATCGGGGTGGACCAGAACCAATTCCTGTTCGGTTTCCGCAATCCGGCGACCGGCGAGATCGAGGGCTTCGACATCGATCTGGCCCACGAGATCGCCCGCGACCTGTTCGGCGACCCGGGCCGGGTGGACCTGCATCCCATCGACTCCGCCGACCGCGCGGACGCGCTGGTGAAGAACGAGGTCGACCTGGTAGTGCAGAACTTCACGCCGACGTGTGCGCGCCGCCAGCAGGTCCAGTTCTCCAGCGTCTATTTCGAGACCGACCAGCGGGTACTGGTGACCAAGGGCTCGGGCATTCGCTCGGCGGCCGACCTGGGGGGCAAGAAGGTCTGCGGCATCCCCAACTCGACGACGCTGGACGCGGTGTTCGCGCTTCCCCAGCGCCCCATCGTGATCGGGATCGAGAACTGGCTGGACTGCCTGACCGCGCTGCAGCAGGGTGAGGTGGACGCCGCGAGCACCGACCTCCCGCTGCTGTACGGCCTGAAGATCCAGGACCCCAATCTCGAGGTCGTGGGCGGTCCGATGGCCACCGACGTGTACGCCATCGGAGTACAGAAGCAGAGCACCGATCTCGTGCAGTTCGTCAACGGCGTACTGGAGCGGGTGCGCAACGACGGTACCTGGCAGCGGATCTACGACAGGCGGCTGAGCGTGCTCGGGCCGTCCAACGGTCCCCCGGCGCCCAAGTACAGCGACTGAGCCGGTCATGCACGAGAATCCTGGGCACATTCTCAGCGTCGCCGAGATAGATCGGGAAATCGCCGAACGAGCACGCGAAATCGAGACCATCGCCGCGACCCTGGTCGAGCTGGACAAGCATCCCGGGCTGGTGCTGCTGCGCCGCTTCCCGCCCACCGGCGTCACCGAGCAGCACTGGGCGCCGGCACGGGCGGCGCTGGAGCTCATGTGGGAGGACTTCGGGCGGCTGGGCACCGTGCTGGATCGGGCACGGGCCGCGCGCGGGCGGCGACGCCTGGACGCGCTGGATCGGGAGGAGCTCACGCTCCTGTTGCGCGGGCAGCCGGTCGAGGTGTCGCGCAGCGCGATTCCCATGTCGGAGCGTTCGCTGAGCGGGCCGCGCGAGCAGATCGAGCTGATCGGCATCACCGAGATGCTCGACCGCATGCGCGCCGCCTTCCCGGCCGTGGTGCGGGTGCTCGACGCGGTGGAGGCGGTGCACAGCCGGGTGATGAACGATATCGCCCCGCTGCAGGCCGAGCTGACCCGCACCGGCATGTCGATTCCCGAATTGGATTCGCTGACAAACGATATCGACGAGCTCGCCATAGAGGTCGCCACCGATCCGCTGGCGCTGACCCCCGAGATGCTCGACCGCCGTCTCGGCGAGCTGTCGCGGCGCATGCGCGAGGCCGTGACGGTGCTGACCGAACTGCGGTCCATCTCGACGGATTGGGACGCCGCCATCGAGCGGGTGCGGGCGCGGGTGGAGGCACTGCACAAGACGTACGTGCGCGCCGAGCGCGCCCGCTCCGAGGTGGAGCGCATCATCCTGGCCGCGCCGCTGCCCCGGCATCCGGACGACAGTGCCGTGTACAGCGCGGAATTGACGGCGCTGGAGGCGAATCCGTCCGTGCCCAGCGTGCTGTGGGAGCTGCGCCGTCGCATCGACAGCGCGCTGGACACGGCGACCCGCATCGAACAACTCGCGCAGGGCCTGCTGGATCGGCGGGAGGAACTGAAGGGCCGCTTCAGCTCCTATCGCGCCAAGGCCGCCCGGCTGGGGGTGAGCGAGGACCAGGATGTGCTCGCCTCCGCCCGCATCGCCGCGGGGCTGCTCTCGCGCCGGCCCTGCGATCTGGCCGCGGTCACCCGCGCCATCACGGACTACCGCCAGCTCATCGCGCAGAAATCGGGAAGGCGATCATGAACTGCACCGAGCCCGGCTGCACCGGGACCATCGAGGACGGGTACTGCACCGTCTGTGGCACCGCCCCGAGCGCGGCGCCCCCGGCGAGCGCCGCCGGCTCCGACCGCTGTGCCGAACCCGGTTGTACCGGAACGATTGCCGACGGCTACTGCGATGTGTGCGGCAGCGCGCCCGCCTCGCCGTCGGCGCTGGCCACCACCGCCCGCGACGCCGGAAACACCTCGGCGATGAGCACCGGGGCGACGGTCAGCGGCCGGTCCTCCCACAGCGGTCGCTCGGTCCGCACCGGGCGGTCGGGCGCCTCGGGAGCCAGTCACAGCCGACTGGGCGCGGGCATGGTGAAGGTGCCGTCGGTGCCGCGCCGGGATCCGGCCGAGGCGGTGCTCGTCGATCCACAGGTGCCGGAGAACCATCGCGAATGCGGCAAGTGCAATCGTCCGGTCGGACAGAGCCGGGACGGTCAGCCCGGTCGCGCCGAAGGCTTCTGCGCCCACTGCGGCACGCGATTCTCCTTCACCCCCAAGCTGTCCGGCCGGGATGTGGTGGGTGGCCAGTACGAGGTGCTCGGCGCGCTGGCGCACGGCGGCCTGGGCTGGATCTATCTCGCGGTGGACCACAGGGTCGACGACCGGCCGGTGGTGCTCAAGGGCCTGCTCAATACCGGCGACGCGGACGCCATGCGCGCGGCTGTGGCCGAGAAGCGGTTCCTCGCCCAGGTCGATCACCCGAACATCGTGCGGATCTACAACTTCGCCGAGGACACCGGTCAGGACGGCAAGCCGGTCGGATACATCGTGATGGAGTACGTGGGCGGCAAATCGCTCAAACAGCTACTGCGCGAACAGCGCACGGCCGACCAGAGGTACCTGCCGCCGGCGCGGGCCATCGCCTACATCCTGGAGATACTGCCCGCGCTGGAGTACCTGCACGAGCGCGGGCTCGCCTACTGCGATTTCAAACCCGACAATGTGATGCAGACCGGGGAGCAGCTCAAGCTCATCGACCTCGGCGCGGTCGTCGGCCTGCACGACCAGAACGAAACCATCTACGGCACACCGGGATACCAGGCCAAGGAGATCGCCCGCACCGGGCCGACCGTGGCCTCGGAGGTGTACACGGTGGGCCGCACGCTGGCGGCGCTCATCATGCGCATCCCGCCGGTGAACAACGAGCTGGGCCCGCTGCCCGGGCCCGGGCTCGAACCGCTGATGGCCCGCCACGAGTCGCTGTACCGATTCCTGCTGCGCGCCACCGATATCGAGCCCGACGCGCGCTTCACCTCCATGGCCGAGATGGGCGATCAGCTCACCGGCATTCTGCGCGAGGTGCTGGCCGTCGAGGACGGGCGCCCGCGGCCGGGACTGTCGACCCGGTTCGGTCCGCCGCGCGGGGTGTTCGGCGTGGGTGACCAGCTGCCCGGCGATCCACGCGCCGTCATCGCGGCACTGCCGGTGCCGCTGGTCGATCCGAGCGACAGCGGCGCGGCGCTGCTGGCCTCCACCAGCGCCGTCACGCCCGAGGACCTGGAACACGAGATCGGCGCGGGACTGCAGGCGGTGGTCACCGGCCGGGAGGAATCGGTGGAGATCCCGCTCCGATTGATCCGCGCCGCACTGGAATTCGGCGATCCGGACGATGCGCTGCGACGGCTGGAGGAGGTGGGCGAGACGCTGTCCGGCGACTGGCGGCTGACCTGGTTCGCGGGCCTGGCCCGGCTGCTGAATCGCGATTGGCCCGCCGCCGCGGCCGAATTCGACGCCCTCTACAGCGCGCTGCCGGGTGAGGCCGCCCCGAAGCTGGCGCTGGCCGTCACCGCCGAGCTGATGGCCGCGGATGGCATGGATGCCGAGACCGCGCGCGAGCGGGCCGCCCGCTACTACGACCTGGTCTGGCGCACCGACCGCTCCTTCACCAGCGCCGCCTTCGGCGCGGCCCGGCTGCGGCGCGCGGCCGGCGACCGAGCGGGCGCGGTCCGGGTGCTCGATCAGGTCGACGCCGCCTCGGCGGTGCACACCGAGGCCGGGGTCACCGCCGTGGAGACCCTGCTGGCCGTCGCCGAGCCCGGCGAGCTGACCGAACAATTGGTTCGCGATGCCGGCAAACGCATCGATAGTCTGACCCTCGACTCGAAACACCGTGCCGCACAGGCCCGTCTGCGAGTCCTGGACGCGGCGCTGCGCTGGCTGCGCCTGGGCAGGGTGCCCACCGACCACTCCCCGCTGCTGGGGGTGGCGCTCGATCAACAAGGGGTACGCACCGGTTTGGAACGCTGTTATCGCGACCTGGCGCACGAGACCGACGACATGTGGGAACGGATCGCACTGGTGGAGCAGGCCAACGCCGTGCGCCCGAGGACGCTGCTGTGACGGCCCGCTGCCCGCACTGCGGCACCTTCGCCGCCGACACCGACCGCTTCTGCGAGGCCTGCGGCAGCAAACTCGGGATCCGGGTGATCGCCCTGCCGCCCAGGGAGTTCCGGCCCGGCTCCGGTTCGACCGTGCCGGTCGCCGAGGCGGCGCGCAATGCCCGGCTCGAACCCACCGGCACCACCGCCACCGTCGACTCCGGTCCACCACCCGACTGCTCCGGTTGCGGCGGAAGCGAATTCGATCCGGATGGCTACTGCGCCAGCTGCGGTGAGCTCGGGCCCGAACGGGACCGCTTCGAATTCGACCTGGGCACCGCGTGCTTGATCACCGACCGCGGCCTGCTGCACGCCCGCAACGAGGACGCGGTCGCGGCGGCGGTGCTGGCGGGCGCGACGCCCGACCGTCCGCACGCCGCGGTGATCACGGTCTGCGACGGGGTGTCGACCTCCGAGGATCCGCAGGCCGCCTCCGGTGCGGCGGTACGGGCCGGGCTGGACGCCTGCCTGGCCGCCCTCGCCGCCGGCCGGCCCGCCGAGGACTGCGTGATGGCCGGGCTCGCCGCGGCCGCCGACGCGGTCAAGGGAGTCGGCACGCCGGACGGCAGATCCCCGTCGTGCACCTATGTCTCGGCGATCGTGCAGTTCGACACCGACGGCGGCGCGGACATCACCGTCGCGAATGTCGGTGACAGCCGCGCCTATTGGCTGCGCCCCGGCGACGACTCCGACCGGCTCACCGTCGACGATTCACTCGCGCAGGCCATGGTCGACCAGGGCCTGCTGGACGCCGCCACCGCTATGGACGGCCCGCACGCGCACGTGCTCACCCGCTGGCTGGGAGCCGACAGCGAGCAGCAGTGGTCGCCCACCTGCGTGCGCACCCTGCGCACCGACGCGCCCGGGGTGCTGCTGGTGTGCACCGATGGGCTGTGGAACTACCTCCCGGAGGCAGCGGCCCTGTCCCGCTTCACCGGCTCGCTGCCGCCGCTACCCGCGGCGCGCGCCCTGGTGGAGCACGCGCTCGGCGCGGGCGGCAAGGACAACATCACCGTCGCCCTCGTTCCCGTACCGTCCCTCGCACCGTCAGGAGACACACCGTGACTTTTGCTGAGAACCAAGGTATTTCGGTCGCCATCGACCAGAACGCGTTCCTCGCCGAGGGGGTGCGCACGGTCGACGCCGTCGTCACCGTCGAGGCCACCGGCGACATGGTGGTGTCGGTGACCCCGCCGCCGCGGGTCGAGATTCTGATCATCGACACCTCCGGGTCCATGGGCGCGGCCGACAAGTTCGCGGGCGCGCGCCGGGCGGCGCTGGCGGCGCTGGACGTCATGCCCGACGGCACCCGGTTCGCGATCGTGGAGGGAACCGACAAGGCGCAGGTGGTGTTCCCGCACCGCGGGCCCTCGGCGGTGGCCGACCACCAGGAGCGTGCCAACGCGCGACGCGCGCTGGACAAGCTGGTTCCCCACGGCGGCACCGCGATCGGGACCTGGCTGGGGGTGTCGCGGCTGATCGCGCAGCAGCACCCGGGGTGCATGGTGCACGCGATCCTGCTCACCGACGGCAAGAACGAGCACGAGGCGCCCGAGCGACTGGCGGAGGAGATCCGTCAGTCCATCGGTGTCTTCACCTGTGACTGCCGCGGCGTCGGGGCGGACTGGGACCCGAACGAGGTGCGGCCCATCGCCTCCGCGCTGCACGGCACGATCGATACGGTGGCGACCGCGGATCTGCTGGCCCAGGATTTCGCGGCCACCATGGCCTCGTCCATGGAGAAGGCGATTCCGGACCTGACCATGCGGGTGTGGACGCCGGTGGGCGCGAAGATCGTGTTCCTCAAGCAGGTCGCACCGTTCATCGAGGATCTCACCGCGCGGCGCACCGAGGTCGCGCCGCAGGTGGGCGAATATCCGCTGGGTTCCTGGGGCGCCGAGGATCGTGACTATCACATTCAGCTGGAGCTCGAGCCGGCCGCGCCGGATCGCGAGAAGCTGGCCGCGCGGGTGAGCGTGCTGGCCGAGGGCGAGGTCCTCGGGCAGGGTCTGGTCAAGGCGGCCTGGACCACCGACACCGAGAAGTCGGCGATCATCAGTCGCCGGGTCGCCCATTACACCGGGCAGGCCGAGCTGGCCCAGACCGTCCAGGAAGGTCTGACCGCGCGCAAGCAGGGCGACTTCGCCACGGCCACGGCCAAACTCCAGCGCGCGTACCACCTGGCCACCGAGTCGGGCAATGAGAACACCGCCAAGCTGCTGCTCAGCGTCGTCGACGTGGTGGACGAGCGGACCGGGACCATCCGCCTGCGCAACAAGATCGACCCTGCCGACGAGATCGCGCTCGACGTCCGCTCCACCAAGACCGCCCGAGTCCGCAAGGAGCCGTGATGGCGCTCTGCATCGAGGGGCACGACTCCGCCGCCACCGACTACTGCGACGTCTGCGGCGCGCCGATGGGCGGGCAGTTCGGCGGCGCCGCACCGCAACTCACGGTGTGCCCGTCCTGCGGGGCGCCGTCGGAGGGGCGGTTCTGCGAGAACTGCGGGCATGATTCGGCGCTGCCGCCGCCACCCGCGCCACCGGTGACCGGGGAACCTGAGACGACGGCCGGCGTGGCCACCGAGAACGGCTCCCGCCCGGCGGTCTGGGTCGCCACCATTTCCGCCGACCCGGCGCACTACGCGCGCATGCAGGCGCAGAAGGGACCCGATCTGGAACGGGTCGACTTCCCCGGCTACTACCCCGATCGCCGAATTCCCTTGCAGGGCCCCACCATCCTGATCGGCAAGCGCAGCGTGTCCCAGGGCGTCCACCCCGATATCGACCTCTCGATCGCGCCCGCCGATATCGCGGTCTCGCGCTCGCACGCCATCCTGCACATCGACGGCACGACGCTCACCGTCACCGATCTGGGCTCCACCAACGGCACCTGTCTCAATGACAGCCCCAATCCCATCCCCCCGAAAACTCCTGTCCCCCTACAGGAGGGCGACCGCATCCACGTGGGCGGCTGGACCACCATCACCGTGACCTCAGAACCGGGCTGATCACTCAATTCAGGCAAAACGGCGATCTTGGTCCATTGTCCAGGTTAGGCTCCCCGCTCTATGAGCTTGACCCGCCGAGACTTCGCCCGCACTACCCTGGCCGCCGCCGCAGGCGCGCTCGTCACCGGCCTGAGCGTCCCTGCGGCACAGGCGATCCCGCACGCACGAACGGTCGGCGCACCACCCCAGGCGTGGATGTCGGCGCTCCCCGACGCCACCTCCCTACTGCGCCTGACCATTCCCGGCACCCACGACTCCTGCTGCACCAGCGTCGCCAACGGCACCGAGTGGGCGCACACCCAGAACTGGTCGCTGCCCGACCAATTCGCACACGGCATCCGTTTCCTGGACATCCGCTGCAACGGCCTGCAAGACCACACCGCCGACTCCTTCGGCGTGTACCACGGCGCCTTCTATCAGGGCATCACCTTCGACCAGGTGCTCGACCAGTGCCGGGCATTCCTGGCCCGTAATCCGGGCGAAGTCCTCATCATGCGAGTCAAGAAGGAGGACGGCACCAACAACGATGTCGGCGCCAATTTCGAGCGGATCTTCGACGGCTACCTGGACACCAAGGGCTACCGCTCACTGTTCTTCCTGGAGAACCGGTTCCCCGCACTGGGCGAGGCCCGCGGCCGCATCGTCCTCATCGCTCAATTCGCCAATTCCCTGGGCTGCCTGCAATGGCCCGGCGGCGACAACGGCGTCTTCACCACCGACCACATCTACCTCCAGGACCACTACAAGAACCATGGCCTCGCCGGCGTCGACTCCGGCTCCTCCAACTTCGGCTCCTCCGGCGGCGACAAGTTCGACTACGTCAAATCCTGTCTCGACAAAGCGGCCGCCGACCCCGCCAACACCCTCGAATACATCAACTTCACCAGCTTCGCCGACAACGCCTGGCCCAAAGACAATGCGGCAGCGATCATGCCGAAGCTGGCCGACTACCTCACCACCCACAGCACCCAGTCAGCCCACTACGGCATCATCCCCATGGACTTCCCGGACCAGTACACCCGAGTCCTCGACCTCCTACTCGCCGAGAACCCTGCTTAGACCTCGACTTCGGCGAGCATCGTATCGGCGACTTCCCCTGGTCGCAGCTCGGTGGTGTCGATGATCCGGGCTTCGCCGCGATGCCGAGACCTGGCCGACTTCGTAGTCGTCGAGGTGTTCGAGACGCCAGGGCGAGTTCGGCATGGCGGGGTCGGATGCTATGCGGCGGGTGAGTTCGGCGCGCCCGGCGTGAAGAACGAAGTGGCGCAGGCGGATTCCGGCCATTTCGAGTCCCGCGCGGATCTCGTGCCAGTACTGCTGGAAGAGCACCGATTGCGGAACGATGAGCACGCCGCCGACATAGTCGAGAATCTGGGCCGCCGCCACGACCAACCGCGCCACGGCTGCCGGTCCTGGAAGTCGCGCACGGGCATTGAACCCAGAACGTGGCGGAGCATTGCTCCGACCTCCTCGGTGTCGAAGATTCTCGACTCCGGCAGTAGGCGCGCCAATTCGGCTGCCGTGGTGGTTTTTCCGGCTCCGAAGGTTGCCGTTCAGCCAGATGATCATGCTGGCCGAGGTTAGTGAGGTTCGGGCGAATGGCGGTTCGGGACGGGCGATCGCGCTCGACCGCGCCGTGTTGCGCAGGTCGGCCGCGGCTTCGATGACGCGCTGCCGATGCTGGTCGCGTGCCGACGCCGTGCCATCGGATTCGATTTCGACGGGGTCGCCGCCCTGGCCTCCGAGATCACGGGCCGAACCATCAAGCGCGTCACCGTTTCCGACGAGGACTTCCGGCAGCAGATGGTGAGCTACGGCGTCCCGCTATGGCAGGCGGACATGATGGTGGATATCTTCACCGCCGCCCGAGCCGGTGAATTCGCCACGGTCGAACCGACATTGGCGGAGTTGATCGGCCGCGAACCGATCGGCTTGGACACGGTGCTGCGCGAGGCGTTGCCCGTGGGCCGATCTTATTGCCGAAAACTCTGTAAGGTATTACAGGAATTGCTAGCGTCGGCCAGCATGACACCGCAATGCCGCCCCACCTCTTCGACCGGTCTCGCGAACGGCGGCAGGAGGGGCGGCGGGGCCGCGGCGGCGATGCTGGCGGCGCTGGCCGTGCACGGAATGGCCCCGGCCGCAGCCGAACCGGTGCCCGATTCGGGCGTCGGCGCGCATTGGGTGAGCACGTGGATGGCGGCGCCTTCGGATTCGTTCAGCGTCGTGGATCCGTCCGTAGCGCCGCAGCTTCATCTGTCGGACCAGACCTACCGGCTGATCGCGACCCCGCATCGGGGCGGTGCCACGTTGCGCATCCACCTCACCAACCGCACCCGGCCGACCCCGGTCGAGTTCACCCATGTCACCATCGCCAAGCAGTCCGAAGGCGCTGCGGTGCAGCCGGACTCGATGCGCGAGGTCACCTTCGACGGCAGCCCGAGCGTGACGGCCGCCGCGTACGGCGAGGTCCTCAGCGATCCGATCGACCTGCCCTTCGGCGCGTTCGAGCCGCTGGCGGTGAGCGTGTATGTCGCCGGACCCGCGGTCCTGCCCACCGAGCATTTCGACGCGAACGCCACCAGCTTCTACAGCCTCCCGTTCGCCGGGGACACGACCGGCGACCCCGCCGGGGCCGGCCTGCCGCTGCGCACCACCTCGATGCCGTTCCTGTCCGGCCTCGATGTCCGGGCCCCGGAGGCGGTGAGTACCATTGTCGCCCTCGGTGATTCGATCACCGACGGCTATGTCGCCTCGAACGTGCTCGGCATCCCGCAGGACCCCGTCGTCGTCGACCGCGCCCAGCGCTACCCCGATTTCCTGCAGCACCGACTGGATCAGGCCGGACTGCCCTTCAGCGTCGTCGACGCCGGCATCTCCGGAAACCGGCTCACCAGGGACGGGCTCATCCCCCAGTTCGGTCCCGCCGCGCCCACCCGGCTCCAACCCGACATCCTCGATCAGCCCGGCGTCACCGACGTCATCATCTTGGAGGGCATCAACGATCTGGGCATCCCGGTCGGCGCGAGCTACGACCAACTGGCGAGCGGCTACACCAACCTCATCGACCGATTACACGCCGCCGGCCTGCGCGTCCACCTCGGCACCATCCTGCCCGCCGCCAATGCCCTCAACGACGGCATCCTTACCTTCCCCACCGCCGACCCTGTTCGCCGGCAACTGAATTCCTGGATCCGCGGCCAGCAACTCGCCGACAGCGTCATCGATTTCGACGCTGCCCTCCGGGACCCGGCCGACCCCTCGGTGCTGGCCCCGCGCTACGCGGGAGCCGACAACCTGCACCCGAACGCCGCCGGACATCGGGCCATGGCCGACGCCATCGACCTCACCAGCTTCGGAGGCCGGAGCTGATATTCCGCCGCATCGCACCGGGAGACAATCGCATTCGGAAATTCCGGACACCCCGTCTCAGGTATTCCCCTTTGTCAGTTCGATTGCCGCGCAAATGGTCTCGAATGGATTACGATGATCTTGTGAGTGACCCGATTCCGTCGGCGAAGGTGCTGTTGGAGAGTCGCCTGCGGATGGTGCTGGACGGCAGCCCCTATTCCGTACGCTCGGTCCACGATGGCCTGCGGGTCGAACGGCCCTATGACAAGGACCGGACCCGAACCCCCTACAGCTATTCGCTGCGGCTCAACGAAAAGCACAGCCGCGCAAGGTTCTTCCGGCTCTACTGGCCGAACAGCGAGGGCGAGCGCCCACACCATTGGAATCGCGATCCCGACCGGATCGGCGAATCCATCAAATCGGAACTGGCCATGATGGGCTGGAAACTGGGACGCACCCGAAGGGAATGGCTCTCCGCCATTCTCGGCACGATCATCTGGCTCGCGCTCCCGGGCACCATTGCCGCATACTCCGGGCAGGCCTGGTTCCTTGCGATATTCGGTGCCGTTCTCCTCGCGGTCGGGACCGTCATCGTGGTCGGGGTCGTCGTCCTCCTGCGCCGGTCACGTTCCGGAGCGTGACCCACGGACCGATCCCGGAATTCGCTGCGGCACATCGCTGTTCGGACAGATCAGCGCAGTAGGTTGGCCAGTTGCCGGTAAGCAGCGCGGGTGGGCGGCGCGAGTCGGCGCCAGCTGACCGGGCCACCGGACCCCAGATGCGCGTCGTATGGGATCTCGGCCACCGCCCGGACCACATCGCCCAGGTACTTCCGGACATGCTCGGTCACGAGCGGCCCGTCCTTGGGGTGTTGCCGGGTGACGACGATGACCGCCTCGGCCAGGTGGTACTGGCTGTAGTTGTCGTCCAGCCAGATGAGCGCGGGTTTGAGCCGGTTGACAGCGTCGGGCCGGGCGGCGAGCGTGATCACCAGCGAGATCCGCGAATCCGACAGCAGCGGCGCCACCATCCGATTGGTGACCGGTGCGCCACCGTCGTACACCGGCAGACACCCCGCCTCGACCAGGTCGCGATGGACCGAGGAGTAGGTCTCGCGCCGGGGCAGCGCCTCGGGCCCGCGCGGCAATACGCCCACGCCCGAACTGTTTTCGCCGCAGCTGTCGATCACGGTGGACGGCAGACTGCGGTGGGTCATGCTCAGCCAGGACTGGACGGTGCCGGCGGCGTCGATGGTGTCGCAGCCACGGGCGGCGAGGTCACCACCCGTGGTGGTGGCGTCCACCACGATCGGCGAGTGTTCGCCGTAGTCGTAGGCGGCCGCGCCCGCGATGCCCAGGGCGGTGGTGGTCGCGCCGGAGCCGCCGGAGCTGCCCAGCACGAGGACGGGTGGCAGGTCGGCCCACAGCAGGTAGCCGTTGCGCGGGTGCATGCGCACCACGTCGGTGGGCGCTCCGGGCGGGGCCGGACGCAACAGCAGGGAAAGGTCGGTGGGAGTGGAGGAAAGAGCGGCGGGATGATCCGGGAAATTTTCGGACACTCTAGATTCCTTTGATGCGAGCGGCAGACGATGCTGCGGAATCTTCTGGTCACCACGTCGCGGAGGACGGCAACGTCGGCGTCATCCATCGCGTGCACGATCGTCGGCGCAGCCGGCCCCCTGGTCTTCTCGCCGTCGACACCCACACCGCGTCGACAAGCGACCCCTGCGCCTCGACAACTTCGCTGAAGTCTCGAGTTGTGTCCCCCCGGATACCCCCTACCCGCCTAGCTGTCGATCAAGAGTGCAAAAGGGTTGCTGTGCAGCCCCTTTCAATGTGGCCAGATATTACCTGATCTTGTCATGCCGGCAGCGATATCCACAGCCGGGGCGAAACTCCGGCACTGAATGTCAGCGCACCGCCCGGAGGGGCACAACCGCGGCCGCACCCAGCACCGAAAGCAGACCCCCGACTCGGAATAGCGGCGGGTACCCACTGATGCTCACCATCGCCGACGCCAATAAAGGCCCCAAAGCATTCAGAGCGTGCGGACGGGCAACGGGTTCCGGCCGGAACCCGTTGCCCGTCGAGGCGATCAGCCGATGTCGGAGGTGAGGGGAAGCGTGGTCACCGAGGTGCCGACGTGCAGGGTGAAGGTTCCGGGTTCGATCGCCCAGCCCTGATCGGTCCAGTGCTGGAAGGCCCGCTTCGGCAGTTCGACGGTGGCGGTGACGGATTCCCCCGCGTCCGCCTCGACCACCGTGAAACCGGCCAGCCAGCGCACCGGCCGATCGATATCGCTGCGTTCCCGCGACAGATAGGCCTGCACGACCTGACGGCCCCGGCGCGCACCGGTATTGCGGGCGGTGACGGTCGCGGTCCGGCCGGACACTGCCAGCTCGTCCAGCTGCCAGGTGGTGTAGCCGAGCCCGTGACCGAACGGATAGGCCGGGGCCACACCGGATTTCAGCCAGGCCCGGTAGCCGATGTGAATGCCCTCGGAGTAGGGCAGCGCGTTGCCGGGCGCCGGCTTGGTGTCCAGCACCGGCACGTCGGCCATGGTCTCGGGCCAGGTGGTGGGCAGCCGGCCGCCGGGTTCGGCGGCGCCGGTGAGCACATCGGCGAGCGCGGCCCCGAATTCCTGACCGGGGAACCAGGTGAGCAGCACGGCGGCGACCTCGTCGCGCCACGGCATCTCCACGGGCGAGCCGGAATTCACCACCACGACGGTGCGCGGATTCACCGCAGCGACCGCGGCGACCAGGTCGTCCTGCCGGCCGGGCAGCCGCAGCGAGGTGCGGTCGAACCCCTCGGACTCGATCTGCTCGGTGGTGCCGACGACCACCACCGCCACCTCGGAGGTCCGCGCCAATTCGACTGCCGCCGCGAACTCCTCGTCATCGGAGCGGCGGGGGCGGCCGATCGCGGAGGTGATGCCCATGGCCGGGAGGCCGCCGCCGGGCACCATGCGCACCAGCACGTCGACTTCCTGGCCCTCGGTGAGGGTGCGGGTCACGAACCGCTGCGGCGGATTCAGCAGCATCTCGACCGGATCGGCGCCCGCGGGCAGCACGGTCTCCTCGAGCACCTGCTCGCCGTCCAGCGCCAGGGTCAGGGTGCCGACACCGGCGAAACCGATCCGCCATTCCCCTGCCGCGTCGGCCCGCAGCCGTCCGCGCAGCTCGATGGCCTTGGCCTGCAGCGCGTTCGGATTGCCGAACAGCATGAGGCTGCCCGCGGTGCGATGCTCGATGTCCAGCACCCGGTCGCCGTCGAGGTACCGCAGCGACAGCCCCGGCTCGCCGGTCTCGGGATCGGTGACCAGGTTCAACGGAACCGGAATCATGTTCTCGCTCAGGTACACACCCGGCGTGTGGACCACCGGCAGCACCGCCGACAGTCCCCGCAGCGGGGAGGTGGTGTGCGCCGGAATCACGGTCGCGCTGCCGCCGCCCATGAAACGCGGTTCGGCAGCTGCGGATCCGAGCAAAGCGACCTGCGCGGGCGCGCCGAGCGGCAGCGTGCCGTCATTGGACGCGAGCACCATGGCCTTGGCCGCGGCCTCGCGCACCAGGCGCTGCGACGCCTCGTCGCTGAAAGTCGGGACGGACCGGGGCGTTCCGTTCAACGCGCCGACCCGGACGGCGAAGCGCAGGATGCGCCGCACCTTCTCGTCGATCGCGGACTCGGGCACCTCGCCCTTGCGCACGGCCGCTTCCAGCGGCGCGCCCCACAGCTCCCACGGGCCGGGCATGGCGAGATCGTCGCCCTTGGCGGCGCCGAGGGTGGAACGCACGGCGGTCCAGTCCGATACGACGACCCCGTCGAAGCCCCACTCCCCCTTCAACGGTTCGTCGAGCAGATCGTTCTCGGTCATGGTGACGCCGTTGACCGAGTTGTAGGCGGCCATGATCATCCAGGCGCCCGCCTCGACCGACCGCTCGAACGGGTACAGGTACAGCTCCCGCAGGGTCCGCTCGTCGGCGACCACGTTAGCGGTGAAGCGCTCGGTCTCGGAGTCATTGGCCACGTAGTGCTTTGGGCACGCGCTCACCCCGTGCGCCTGCACGGCCCGCACATAGGCGTCGGCGATCTCGGCGGTGAGCATCGGATCCTCGGAGAAGCATTCGAAATGCCGTCCGCCGAGCGGGGATCGGTGCAGGTTGATGGTCGGCCCGAGCACCGCGTACACGTCCTTGCGGCGGGCCTCGGCGGCGATGAGCGCGCCGATCTCGGTCAGCAGGTCGCGATCCCAGGTGGCGGCCAGCGCGGTGCCCGAGGGCAGGCTGACCGAGGGGTCGCGCTCGTCCCACTGCTCGCCGCGCACGCCGGACGGGCCGTCGGAGACCGGCATCTCGGCCAGTCCGATGCCCGGCTCGCCGGCGAAGCGGAAGAAGTTCGCGCCCGAGATCAGGCGAATCTTGGCGGGAAGATCCAGCTTCCCGAGCAGGTCGTCGATGATGTCGGTCACGCCTGTTCCTTCCAGAAGGTCACCAGGTCCGCGCTGACCTGCGCGGGGACATCCTCGTTCGGTACATGACCGGAACCGGGATAGACGGCCGTCTTCGCGCTCAACTGTGCCGCGAAGCGCTCGTGCACCTCGGGCGTCCACAGGTCGTTGGTGTCTCCGAAGGCGACCAGGATCGGCACGCCCGAATCCCGCAGCACGGCCGGATCTTTCACCGGCGGGTCGGCCATGCAGGTGAGGATGCCGATGATGTTGGCCTTCTTGGTACGCAGGATCCGCTCCCGCAGGAACTCCATCCGCTGCGGCGAGGGCTGCTGGTCGGCCTGGGCCATGACCGCGCTCATCTGCTGCCAGATGGTCTCCTGCCCACCGGCTTCCACCATCTGCGCGACCAGCACGGCGGCGGGAAGTTGATGTCCTCGACGGAGGACGGGCCCGACGCGAGCAGGGTCAGACTGCGGAACCGCTGTGGCCGTTCGATGACCGCGACGCGGGAGACGTAGCCGCCGAAGGAATGCCCGACCAGATGAATGGGCTCGTCCGGCGAGATCTGATCCACCACTACCTGCAGGTCGCCGACGAAATCGGCCAGGGTGTACCCGGTCACCTCGTCCGGCCCCTCGGATTCCCACTGCCCGCGCTGGTCATAGGCGACCGCCCGGTACCCGGCCGCCGCGAGCAGCGGCAGCATCCCCTCGAAGTCCTCCTTGGAGCCGGTGAAGCCCGGCACCAGCAGCGCGGTGCCGAGACGCTCGATCCCGGCGGGCGGCTCGACTTCCCAGGCGGCCAGCTTTCCGGCCGCTCCGCGCAGCGTGATCGGCGTGATCGGGGCCTGACTCATCGGCAATCCCTTCCCTACGTACTGCCCTGTACGGCTGGCACGAGTGTGCCAGTGGAAATCCAGTTTACCGAGCGACCATTAGGTACTGTTATCGTTTCGTGACCATAGCCCAGTTTTGCCTGATCAAGCCGCATGACTAGTGTCCCACCTCATGACGCCCCACCCCCGACGCCGCAGACGGGGCGACGACCGCCGCGAGCAGATCATCGACGAGGCCCTGAAGGCCTTCGCCGACAACGGCTATCGCAATACCGCCATCGCCGAGATCGCCGAACGCTGCGGCCTGTCGCAGCCTGGGCTGCTGTACTACTTCCCGAACAAGGCCGCGCTGCTGTCCGCGGTCCTCGACTACCGCGACCGCCTCGACTACGACCGCCTCGGGTTCGGGCAGCAGCTGCGCGGCAAGGACGCCCTCGTCCGGCTGACACAGCTGGTCGACCACAATATGCATGTGCCCGGACTGGTCCGGCTGTTCACGGTGCTCACCAGCGAGGCCGTCACGGCCGACCATCCCGCACACGAGTGGGCGCTGAATCGCTATCGCCTGCTCCAGGACTATCTCGCCGGGGCGCTGGACGCGGGCCGGGCCGACGGCAGCATCCGCGCGGATATCGACCCCGCCGCGATCGCGCGTCAGGTCTTCGCCATGATGGACGGCCTGCAGCTGCAATGGCTGGTGGACCCCGACACCGTCGACATGGCCGCCCTCTTCCGCGCCTACATCGACGAGCTCATCGCCTACATCTCCTAGCGCCTCGGCCGGCCACGGCGGAGCGCTTCAGCCGGCCACAGCGTCGCGAAAGTGCGCGGCGAGATCGAGCCCGGCGGCCTGCTCCGGCGTGATCCAGGCGTGGTCGTCGTGCTCGTCCGGGTTGAGAGTCACCACGCCGCCGCCGTTTTCGCGCACATCGAAGACGCGCGCGTGAATCCGCAACGGGCGACCGGCCACATCCATCCACTCGTGCGCCGAGCGCTCCCCGAGCACCTCGATGCTCAGCCCGGTCTCCTCGGCGACCTCGCGCACCGCGGCCTGTTCGGGCCGCTCCCCAGGCTCGACGCCACCACCCGGCAGCTCCCACCGTCCGGCCAGGAAAACCCCTGCGGCCCTGCGGATCAGCAGAATCGTGCCGTCGCGCTCGATCCGGCAGTACACCAAGTGCTTTTCTTTCACCCGATGATCATGCGCGAACGCCGCGCGCTATCAACCGCAGCACGCCGTCGGTGTATGAACCTGGCGCAACGGGATTTTCGTGCCGGGCCGGCCTGCGGCCCGGTCCCGGCTACGCCGAATCCGCCGCGTACTGGTACTTGCCGCGATCGAGTTTGCGGACGTTGCTGTTGTCGCGCTGTGCCATCCGCCCCAGCGCCACGGCCACGTGGTGGCGGGCGCTGATCGGCAGCTCCACTCCGCGCCTCTGAAGCGCCGCGATCACTTCCGCCGGAGTCCAGGTCTGCTCCGGGTGCTCGGCGAGGAAGTCGGCTACCACTCTGGGCAGCGAGCGACCCTGGGTCGGTGCCGCCGAGTCCGCAACTTCCGGCACGTCGGTCAACTGCTCGTCGCGGGCGGTATCGAGCCAGTTCGCGACGGTGAGCAGCTTCGAGCAGGCGGCGCGCAACTCGGCGCCGGGCGACCGGATGTCACCGAGGTTGTACATCGCCTGGTAGTAGCGACCGATGTTGGTCAGCAGTTCGATGACTTGCTTCTCGGTGTCGGCGACGATGGCTTCGCTGCTGCGACCCGACTGCGCGGCCGCCGCCACTGCTCCCACGTCCACGTCCGACAATCCCTTCTCTGTTGATCTACAGATGCACGGCGCTCCCGACACTAGCCAAGCGTGGCGGCCGAATTGTGAAAGACTACAAGGTCATTGCCGCCGGCGCGCCACCAACGGCGTGTCGAAGAACTGAAATGTCTGGTTCGCCCAGTAAGGTACGCCCTCCGGCCACGATCCCGCATGATCGTTCCACCTCCGGCACACCGGAGGTTTCGGTGCGGGCGCCCAGCGCGATATTCATTCGGTGGGCAGCGCGCTCGAACCAGGCGAGGAGTTCGCCGGCTACCAGATCCTACGGAAACTGGGGGCCGGCGGGATGGGTACGGTTTATCAGGCGCGCGACCGGGGCCTGCCGCGATTCGTCGCCCTGAAGCTGCTGACGCTGCCCGGCGGCGAATCGCCGCATAGGGTGCGATTCCGGCGCGAGGCCGATACTGTTGCGCGGCTGCAGCATCCGAACATGGTGACGGTGTACGCGCGCGGCGGGGAACAGGACCGGCTCTGGATCTCCATGACCTTCGTGGACGGCACCGACGTGGCGCGCGCCCTCCGGCCCGGGGCGATGGTCCCGGCCCGGGCCGGATCGCGCGCGCCGACGGCGGTATCGGTATCGGCGCGACCGTTCAGGCCAAGCGCGGCAGCGGATCACGGATCCTGATGGCGCTGTTGCTGATCATCGCCCTGGCCGACCCCCACGCTGCAGGCCCTCGGCCGGCGCGGGACCGTCCAGCAATCCACCGTCAAGGTCACCGATCCGGCGAAGGCCGACAAGGTGATCACCCTGAATCCGGCGGCGGGCGCCACGCTCGCACTCGACGCGACAGTCACCCATCGGGGTCGGCAGCGTGAGCACCTACATCCCGACCAGCTGACACGCCGCGTCCGAGCCGATGTTCTCACCGCGCGTGGCCGCGGTACCAGGCCAGCAGTTCCGGCGCGTCGACCGCCGCCGGATCCACCACTCGCGCCGGATCCACGCCTTGCAGCAGGCGTTTCACCGGGACCTCCAGCTTCTTGCCGGTGCGGGTGTGCGGAATGCCCGGGGCGGCGAGGATGTCGTCCGGCACGTGTCGCGGCGACAGCTCGGCCCGGATGGCGGCGGTGATGCGCTGCCGCAATTCGGAGGTGAGTTCGAGTCCCGGCGCGAGCACCACGAACAGGGGCATCCAATATCCGCCGTTGGGCTGCTCGATACCCAGGACCATCGCCTCGGCGATCTCCGGCAGCCGCTCGACGACCTCATAGATGTCGGCGCTGCCCATCCGGATCCCATTGCGGTTCAGAGTGGAATCGGACCGGCCGTGGACGATCACGCTGCCGTGCGAAGTGCGGGTGATCCAGTCGCCGTGCCGCCAGACGCCGGGGTGCATGTCGAAATAGGCGTCCCGGTATCGCCTGCCGTCCGGATCGTTCCAGAAGGCGACGGGCATGGAGGGCATGGGCCGGGTGACGATCAGCTCGCCGACCGCATCGAGGACCGGGTGACCGGATTCGTCCCATGCCTCCAGTGCGACACCGAGATACGGTGTGGAAAGCTCGCCGGGCCGGACGGGCACGGTGCGGGTGCCGCCCATGAAGGCCGAGACGATGTCGGTACCGCCGCTGATCGAGGAGACCGGGATATCGCCGACATGGTCGCGCAACCAGATCGACGAGGTCGCGGGGAAGGCGGATCCGGTGATCCCGATCTGCCGCAGGGCGCGCAGATCGTGGGCGAGCGCCGGGCGTGAGCCCGCCTTCTCGCAGCCCAGGACGTACCCCGGGCTGGTCCCCAGGACCGTGGCGCGGGCGCGAGCCGCCAAGGCCCACAGGGCATCCGGCGATGGATAGGCGGGGCTGCCGTCGTAACAGACCATGGTCGCGCCCGCCAGCAGCCCGGAGACCTGGAAGTTCCACATCATCCAGCTGGGGCTCGTGTACCAGAAGAAGATGTCGTCGGGCCCGATGTCGGCGTGCAGGGCGACGGCTTTCAGGTGTTCGAGCAGCACCCCGCCATGGCCGTGCACGATGCCCTTGGGCTTGCCGGTGGTTCCGGAGGAGTAGAGCACCCACAGCGGATGCTCGAAGTCGACCGGCTCGGGGGTGAGGGCGGGAGGCGTGGACGTGAACAGGTCTTCGGTGGCGTCGTTCCAGTCGAGGATGCCGGGCAGCGTGCCGCCGAGCCGGGACACCAGGATGGTGCCGCGCAGTGCGGGCAATCCGGCTCGGAGAGCATCGATTTCGTCGAGCTTGTGGTGCGCCTTGCCGCCGTAGCGGTAGCCGTCGGCGGTGATGAGCACGACCGGTTCGAGCTGGCCCAGGCGGTCGAGCGCCGCCGCGGCCGTATAGTCCTGCCCGCACGCGCTCCAGACGGCTCCGATGCTGGCGGTGGCCAGGAAGGCGATCACGGCTTCGGGGATGTTCGGCAGGTAGCCCGCCACGCGGTCGCCCCGGCGGACACCGAGTTCTTGCAGGGAGCGCGCCAGCACGGCTGTGCGGGAGAGCATTTCGGACCAGGACAGTTCCCGCTGCGGGGTGTCCTCGCTCAGCGCGATGATGGCGGGGCGATCGGTGCGCGCATGCCTGATCACCTGGTCGACATAGTTGACCCGGGTACCCGGAAACCACCGCGTGCCCGGCATGGCGGTCGAGGCGAGCACCTCGGCGGGGTCGTCGCCCAGCTCGAAGTACTGCCATACCGCCCGCCAGAATCCGGCGATGTCGTCCACCGACCACTGCCACAGTTCGTCGTAGCCGGTGGTGCGGATTCCATAGCGCCGCTGTACGAATCGGCCGAAGTCGGTGATCCGCGCGGCTTCGATATCGGCCGCGCTCGGTGTCCACTGCGGTGCGTCCGCCACGATCTCGGTCACCGGGCGCTCCATCCGCCATCCATGGTGTACGAGGCCCCGGTCACCATGCGGGCGGCGTCGGAGGCGAGCCAGCCGACCAGCGAGGCCACCTCCTCCGGTTCCACCAGCCGCTTGATCGCGTTGTCGGTCAGCATGATCCGCTCCACCACCTCCTGTTCGGGTATGCCGTGGGCCGCGGCCTGATCGGCGATCTGCTTGTCCACCAGCGGGGTTCGCACATAGCCGGGGTTCACGCAGTTGCTGGTGACTCCGTGCGGCCCGCCCTCCAGGGCCGTCACCTTCGACAGCCCTTCCAGCGCGTGTTTGGCGGTCACATACGCGGATTTGAAGGCCGAGGCCCGCAATCCGTGCACCGACGAGAGATTGATGATCCGGCCGTACCCCTGGGCGTACATGTGCGGCAGGGCCGCGCGGGTGAGCAGGAACGGGGCCTCCACCATGAGCCGCAGCATCATGCGGAAGCGGTCGGGCGGGAAATCGGCGATCGGGCTGACGGTCTGGACTCCGGCATTGTTGACCAGGATGTCGGTCTCCAGCCGCAGGTCCTCCAGCGCGGTCACATCGGACAGGTCCACCTGCCAGGTGTGCCCGCCGAATTCGGCGGCCACCTTCTCGGCCCCGTCGCCGTCGATATCGGCGACGGTGACCGTCGCGCCGCGGGCGGCGAGCTCGCGGGCGCAGGCCGCCCCGATCCCGCTCGCCCCGCCCGTCACCAAGGCCCTGCGTCCCGTCAGTTCTCCCAGGGGTCCGGTCGTCTCGGTCATGCCACCTTCACCTCACCAATGGTCTGCTTCGAACTGTGCTGCGCGGCAATGCTTTCCGCGTCGGCCCGGTCGATGGCCGCCAGATCCGCGCCCTTGGTCTCGCGGGCGAACAGGACGGCCACCACGGTCACCGCCGCCGAGGCCGCCAGGTACCAGGCGATCGGCACCGAGGACTTGTAGGTCTCCAGCAGCCGCACGGCGATGATCGGCGCCAGCGATCCCGCCACCAGCGAGGTCACCTGATAGCCCAGGGACACACCGGAATACCGCATGCGGGTCGGGAACATCTCGGCCATGATCGCCGGCTGCGCCGAATACATGAGGGCGTGGAACACCAGTCCGATGATGACGGCGGACAGGATGATCGCGTTGTGCCCGCTGTCCATCATCGGGAAGGCGAAGAAGCCCCAGGTGGCGGCGGTGAGTGCGCCGACCAGGTAGACCGGGCGGCGTCCGATGCGATCGCTGAGCCGCCCGACCAGCGGGATGACCAGGAAGTGCACGGTGTGCGCCGCGAGCAGCCACCACAGAATCACCTTGGTGTTGGCTCCCACATGGACTTTCAGATAGGTGATGCTGAAAGTGACCACGAGGTAATAGAAGACGTTCTCGCCGAACCGGAGTCCCATGGCGGTGAGCACACCTCGCGGATACCGCTTCAGGACCTCGAGCGCGCTGAAGGAATTCGCCTTCTCCTCTTCGGCGACCTGTTGCGCGGCCACGAAGATCGGCGCGTCGGTGATCTTGGTGCGCACGTAGTAGCCGATCAGCACCACCACCGCCGACAGCCAGAAGGCCACCCGCCAGCCCCAGGACAGGAACGCCGCGTCCGACAGCGTCGAGGTCAGCACGAGCAGCACGATGGTCGCGAGCATATTGCCCACCGGCACCGCCGCCTGCGGCCACGACGCCCAGAACGCGCGACTGCGGCTCGGACTGTGCTCGGCGACCAGCAGCACCGCGCCACCCCACTCGCCGCCGACCGCGAAGCCCTGCACGAACCGCAGCACCACCAGCAGCACCGGGGCCAGATACCCGACCTGCCCGTAGGTCGGCAGGCAGCCCATCAGGAAGGTGGCCGCGCCGACCAGCACCAGGCTCAGCTGCAGCAGCTTCTTGCGCCCGTACCTGTCGCCGAAGTGGCCGAAGACGATGCCCCCCAGCGGCCGGGCCGCGAACCCGACCGCGTAGGTGACGAAGGCCGCCAGGATGGCGTCCAGGTCGCTGGTGCCCTTGGCGAAGAACACCTTGTTGAACACCAGCGTGGCCGCGGTGCCGTAGAGGAAGAACTCGTACCACTCGACCACGGTCCCCGCCATGGACGCGGCGACCACACGCCGCAATCCGGCCAGGCCGCCGCCGGCTTCCGGTTCGGTATCCGGGAGGCTCATCGCGCAACTCCTTCACGCCGGGGCCGCCCCACCCTCATCTGTGACGCGGCCCACACATACTTCGATGCCAAGGAGTATTCGTGCACATTCGCCCCGACAGCAATGACCAGATCCGCAAACCCAATCTGCAAGAATGCAGAAATGAGCGTGACCTCCACCACCAACCGGCCGAGCCCCGACGATCTGCTGGTGCTGCTCGCGGTCGGCCGGACGGGCCGCTACGTCTCCGCCGCGGAGGAGCTGGGCATCAACCACACCACCATCTCCCGCCGCATCGCCGCCCTCGAACAGGCCCTCGGCGGGCGGGTCCTGATTCGCGGCGCGAGCGGCTGGGAGCTCACCGAACTCGGGCGGGAGGCGCTCACCGCCGCCGAGGCCATCGAAACCGCCGTCCGCTCACTGACTTCCGACACCCCCGCCCTCGAAGGTGTGGTTCGCATGTCGGCCACGGACGGGTTCAGCGCCTACATCGCCGCACCCGCCATCGCCGCCCTGCAACGCCGTCACCCCAAGCTCTCGGTGGAGATCGTGACCGCCACCCGCCTCGCCTCCCTGCAGCGCTCGGGCTCGGATATCGAAGTGGTAGTGGGTAAACCGCAACTCCGCCGCGCCCGCGCCATCGAACTGGGCGAGTACACCCTCGGCCTCTACGCCGCGCACTCCTACCTCGCCGACCATCCCGCGCCCGCCACCGTCGACGATCTCGCGCGCCACCCGCTCGTCTACTTCATCGACTCCATGCTCCAGGTCGACGACCTCGACCTGGCCCCCACCTTCGCCCCGGCCATGCGCGAATCCCTCTCCTCCACCAATGTTTTCGTTCACGTCGAAGCGACCCGCGCGGCCGCGGGCCTGGGCCTGCTCCCCTGCTTCATGGCGGACCGCCACCCAGATCTGACCCGAGTTCTCTCGGATGTCTCAGTGCGCCTGACCTATTGGCTGGTGGTCCGTCCGGAAACCCTCCGTCGCCCCGAAGTGGCCACCCTCGTCGAAGCCCTCCGCGAGCAGGTCCACACCCAGCGCGACATGCTCATGGGCGCCCCGGATCCCGGACGGGAGTTACCTGAATCGTCCAGCTGATGCCGGAGCCCAGCGAGGCGGGCACGGTGTGGTGAAAGCGACGCGGCGGCAGGGATGGCAGGCCGGCGTGACGGGCCCGTTCGAGTCCGATTCGCGTCACCGCGCCGACAACGGTCCGCCACACCAACCGGTTCGCGGGAACCGTGTAGCTCAACCGGGTGTGCGGCGCGTATCGCGTTCCCGCGTCGTCGTTTTCGAGCCATCCGGTCAAGGCGATCCGACGCTGTCCCAGCGTTCCCGCGGTGAATGCGTGTCCGGTCAATCCGGCGCGGCGCTGTCCGGGCGGCACCAGCCCGGGCGGAACGGACAGGTTCAACCCGTCCGGTGACGGCTCCGCCGCCTGGATCGGCGCGACCATCGGATACCCGTCCGCCCCGACCCATCCGAGCAGACGATGCGGCAATGATCGCAGCTCACGGGCGACGCGGTCGACATCGACGCGTGCACCGGTACCGTTCGCGGGTGGCTTCTGCGAGGCCGGAGCATCATCGGGCGTGCGAGCCCGTCTACGAATGACGGTGCGCCACAGTCGATATCAGGGAACGCGATGATCCGCTCGGCCCGAATCCGCACGATGACCCGATCCCACCAGAACGGTTCCAGCCACCGATTCCACAGCGCTCCGCCGAGCTCATCCGGCCCGAGTGCGGTCCCCGCCCGCCGGTAGAAGTCCTGCAGCTCGTCGCGATCCGGATACCAGGAAAAACTCGCATCCCCCTGGACGACAACGAAATCCCCCCCGTTACCTTCTTCGTGATCCCGCTACGGGGTCACGGTCGCCAGGCCCGGTATGACTTCTTGCCCCTGTCTTTCGCATGATCCGGGGGGTGGTGTCGCCGGGTCCTGGTGGTGTCGATGGACCGCTGATGGGGACAGGGCCGAGCGCAGGTCTCTTCGTAACGTGGGTGCCGGACGTCGACGCCGGATCGGCGACCATTCAGGGTGCGACGCGATGAAGGGACACTCCCGAAGGTGACACAGGCGTATGCCGTGTTCTGCGGCGTTGACGTGGGCAAGGGCGAGCATCACGCGGTCGGGCTGGACCCGACCGGGAAACGGTTGCACGACAGAGCATTACCCAACGACGAAGCCCGCCTGCGTGCGGTGTTCGAGAAGCTGGCCGCACACGGGCCGCTGCTGATCGTGGTCGATCAACCCAACACCATTGGCGCGTTGCCGGTGACCGTCGCCCGCGCCATGGGCCACGACGTGGCCTATCTGCCCGGGCTGTCGATGCGCCGTATTGCCGATCTGTATCCGGGACAGGCGAAAACCGACGCTCGCGACGCGTTCATCATCGCCGACACCGCTCGCACCCTGCCGCATACGCTGCGCCGGGTCGATGTCGGCGATGAAGCGCTCACCGAGCTGGGCTTGTTGGTCGGCTACGACGACGATCTGGCTGGGGAAGCCACCCGCACCAGCAACCGTATCCGCGGCCTGCTCACCATCGTCCATCCCGCCCTCGAACGCGTCCTCGGCCCGCGCATCGCGCATCCGGCGGTGCTGGAGATCCTGTCGCGCTGCGGCGGACCGGAAGGCATCCGAGCGACCGGGAAACGCAAGCTCACAGCGCTGGCGGTCAAACACGCACCCCGCATGGGCGCGCGCCTGGCCGAGGAAATCTTTGCCGCGCTGCCCGCGCAGACGGTCACCGTCCCGGGCAGCAAGGCCGCCGAGGTCGTGCTCCCCAAACTCGCCGACTCGCTGAAATCGGTGCTGCTGCAGCGACAATCGATCGCCGCCGATATCGAGAGGATGCTCGATGCGCACCCTCTTGCCAAGGTCCTGACCTCGATGCCTGGCATCGGAGTCAGGACCGGAGCCCGCATCCTGCTCGAAGTCGGCGACGGCTCGGCTTTCCCCACCGCCGGGCACCTGGCCGCCTACGCCGGCATCGCCCCGATCACCCACCGCTCCGGCAGCTCCATCCGCGGCGAGCACCCCGCCCGCTCGGGCAACCACAAACTCAAACGCGCCCTGTTCCTGTCCGCGTTCGCGGCCCTGCACGACCCGGCCAGCCGCGCCTACTACACCCGAAAACGCGACGAGGGCAAAAAGCACAACGCCGCCCTGATCTGCCTGGCCCGCCGCCGCTGCGACGTCCTCTACGCCATGCTGAAAACCAAACAGCCCTACCGTGATTCACCCGCATCAGCGAGCACCGGCTAGCGCGACTCCTCCCGATCGGCGCGCACCACGATCACGACTGGGTCGTCGTCTTCGCCGACTGCCTGGTCGAGCCTCAACATCTGCCTGGACCGGGTTTCCTCGACGACATGTCGATAGGACGGGGACAGCAGCGACTCCACCTGACCGAGCATGCCCGAACCGACTCCAGCGGTCTTGGGCCGGTGACGCCAGTAGATCCAACCGCGGCGCTCCGCCCACACCGCGATCCGATCGATCACGGCCACCGCCACGACAAGCCCGGCCACCCCGATCGCCCAGTGCATGCTGCACCAGCCTCCCACCGCTCGAATCGACACCCGAAACCAACGTATCCGACGATCACCAGGAGAGCAGATCCACCGCAGCCGCAACTTGACGAAAACCATAGGGACACCCCCCCGAGCCTTCCCGTGCTCCCGAGCATGAAAGACCACCGCGACCCGTGGATTGCCCTCCAGCCGCCGCAACTTCTTGAACGCCGCCAAATCACTGGTGAACCGGAACGTCCGAGTCCCAGCCTCCCACCCGAAGCAGGCGCCCGCGGGTGGATGTCATCGGGTGGCGTCCGGTACCCAACGGCCCGGGACCCAGTTTTCTGCCACTGCCTGCGATGACCGAGCCGGCCGGCGCAGGGCAGCATCAGGTATCGAGCAACTCAATCACGTTGAGCCGCAAGGTCGGGGTGTGCGCGGCCGGCGACGACGGGTAGGTCCAGGCTGGATTTGAGGCCGGGGGATGCGGCGCACACGTATGGGATCGAGTTGACGCAGTGGTTTGCGGTCGCCACGATGCCGGGGTTGCGCTTCAAGCCTTCGGCGATGGTGGCGGGTTGCCAGCCGTGGATGACCACGAAAGTGTCGGGGTCGCCTTTGATCTCGATCTCGTAGCGTTCGCCCTCGGGGCCGAATTCCCAGGCGGGCTCGAGGTTCTCCTCCCCCATCAGCCAGTTGACCGCGATCCGGACAACCGGCCGGTCCCCCACCATGGCGTCCCACTGGAATCGCTGGCCCGCGACCTGACCGGGCTCGATGACTCCCATCGGCGACTCGATGGGCGCGGTGGCGACCGCGATGTCGTGCGAGGTGCGGATCTCGGCCTCGGCGAATCCGAGGGTATCCAGGCACATTCGCGCCGATTGGGTGAATCCGCCGGTCAGCAGTCCGAGCATCGGCGACTTGCGGGCCTGTTCGGGAGTGCCGCCGAAACCCATCACCCAGCGCAGTACGTCGGGGGCGTCGTAGGTGCGCATGTCGGAGAATTCCTCGGCCCGCACGAACGTCACCGCCGACGACATCGCCGAGAGCACCAGCGGATGCAGATCGGTCGTCCCGCCGGGATTGATGCCGATGCCGTGCAGGGTGACGCCGCCGTCGAGACAGGCTTGCACCAGTTCGGCATCACGATCGCTCGGATAGAACCAGCCGACCGGCGTGACAACGTTCTTTCCAGACCGCAGAATCCGCGCCACCTCATCGGGATTCGGAATCAGCGGCGCGTACACCACCGCGTCCGCCTCCAACGCCAGGATCTCCTCGACGTCGCTCGTCGCAACGACCCCGATCGAGCCCGTGCCGAGAATGTCACCGACATCCTTGCCGCTCTTGGCATCCGAGTGCACATAGCAACCGACCAACTCGAGCTCGGGATGCACCCGCACCGCTTCGATCGCCGCCTTGCCGACCCCACCGGTAGCCCACTGGACAACCCGCAACATGGGCCCTCCTCGAAATCGAGACCATAAAGATGAGAGTGACTCTCTCAATGAAGGCGAGTCTCGCAGAGGCGAGTGGCCATGACAACGGTCCGAGCGCGCACAGGAACCATCCGCCGCGGGTCTACCCACCCGGACGCCATGCCCCGAAGAGCAACAGCCCACACCATTCTCGGGGGACGGCGGCCGTCCGGGGCGAACGCCTGCGCGTCCGACCGGCATATCCGGCTGTCGCCGGTAGCATCAGCGACTGTGAGTGCCGATCCGAGGCCGGGCTCGTGACCGCGGCCGGAAGCGGGGACACGTCCTTCACCGGCTCGATCCCCGAGATCTACGACGAGCTGCTGGTTCCGATGATCTTCGAGGAACCGGCCCGGCTACTCGCGGAATCGGTGGCCGCGACCGACGCTGTCGACATCCTCGAAACCGCCGCCGGAACCGGCGCGCTGACCCGAGCCCTCGCCCGGCTGGGCGGTCACGACATCGTGGCCACCGATCTCAACGAACCCATGGTGAAAGCCGCAGCGACCCGCCTGGTCTCCGACCGCGTCCGGTGGCACGTGGCCGATGCCCAGCACCTGCCCTTCCCCGACCGCTCCTTCGACGTGGTGGCATGCCAATTCGGCGCCATGTTCCTTCCCGACAAGATGCACGGATATACCGAGGCCCTGCGGGTTCTACGGCCCGGCGGCATGTTCGCCTTCAACGTCTGGGACCGGCTCGACACCAACGCCGTAGCCCTGGTCATCACCGAGGCCCTGTGCGCCGCAGCCCCCGACGAACCCCTGGAATTCTTCCGCCGAACCCCCTACGGGTACTTCGACATCGACCAAATCCGCAGCGAGCTCACTTCAGCAGGCTTCGAACGAATCACTGGTGAATACATCGAAAGCTCCAGCCACACCACCCCGGAAACCGGCGCAATCGCCTTCTGCCAAGGAACCCCTCTTCGCGGCGAAATCGAACGTCACTCTTCCCTCGACCTCGAATCCGCAACCACCATCGCCACCACCGCACTGCGCCGGCGATACGGGCCGGACGCATTCGACGCACCCATCCGATGGCTGCAGCTGACAGCCTGGCGACCAGCCGATTAGGCAGACTCGGGCCGGCACTCCGCCGAAGCGGTCCGACGAATTGCCCAGAGAAGCAACAAGACTCGGCAGCCGGGGAACAGCCGTCCTGGACTGCCGTGGTGCCGCACCGAATCTGATTATCAGGCTCCGAACGCGGTGATCCGGTCCGGGATGACGCGCACGATCCAGCGTTGCACTTCCGACGGCTCCGGCGGCGGCAACTCCCCCACATACTTTCGGGACAACCGCGCCGGAAGTTCCTTGTCCGGATCCGGCACCAACTCGGCAGTTCCGGCGATGTCGATTGTCCGGTAAGGGTTTTGCGAGTCCAGGACGGTCACGCTGACGCGGGGGTCTCGGGCGAGATTGCGGCCTTTCCGGCGTTGCGCGGTCGTCGTGAACACCAGCGTGTCACCGTCACGATCAACCCAGATCACCGAGGTGTGTGGCGACCCGTCCTCGTTCATCGTCGCAACGACCGCGAAGTTTCTGCCATCCAACATGTTCCGCATGTGTTCATGAAGTTCGGTCACCCTGCGAAAACTACCCAGGCCGGGCATTCGCGTGAATGGCCCAAAAGCTCATCCCCATATCCCAATCGCTCATCGCACCGATCGCCGAGCTGCGGCCATTTCCGCGCCTGGCCCGGGCGACCTCTCCGGCGGCGGGGCTCCGATCGACGATCGCGCGGACGTCTCCTGGGTCGAATGTTCTGCACCGCGGGCAGGTATGGCATGTGCTGGTTGCATGTCTCGGATCGGCGGGGTCCAACGGGGCGGATTCGGGTGAGGCTGTCCGGCTCAGGCCCGGGCGGGTGACTGCTCCCGGCGGAGGGGTCGGGCCGCGTGATCATGGTTTGCCCGGCGGTGGCACAGTGGATCGGAGCAGGGCCTAGCGAGGAGGAAGTATTCCATGAGTGGACGTACCCCCAGCCAGTGGGAGGAACTCACCGCTGCCGACCCTGGGCATTCGACGTGGTACGTGGAGCGGTTCCGCACGTTGGCGGCCGAGGGCACGGATATCGTCGGGGAGGCGCGGCTGATCGACGCGATGCTCGATCGCGGTAGCCGGGTACTTGATGCGGGGTGTGGTCCGGGGCGGCTGGGTGGTTACCTGCACGGAGCTGGTCACGCGGTTGTCGGTGTGGACGTCGATCCGGTGTTGATCGCTGCGGCGGAGCACGACTATCCCGGTCCGACGTGGCTGGTCGGCGATCTCGCCGAGCTGGATCTGCCGGCGCGTGGGATCGCCGCCGATTTCGATGTCATCGTGTGCGCCGGGAATGTGATGACATTTCTGGCGCCGTCCACCCGAGAGGCGGTCCTGGCCGGGTTCGTCCGCCATCTCGCGCCGACCGGCCGGTTGGTTGTGGGATTCGGTGCGGATCGCGGTTACGAGTTCTCGCAGTTCCTGGCAGACGCCGAACGTGCCGGGCTCTCGGTGGATCTGCGGCTGTCGACTTGGGACCTCCGCCCATTCACCGACGAGTCCGACTTTCTCGTGGCGGTGTTCTCGCGCGCGAAGTGAAGCATGGAGAATCCCGACCCGGCGCCGAGCCGAGCCTCGAGTTCGGCGGGATCGCCGCGTTCCGACCGCAGGACGCGGCGGCGGGTCGAGACAGCGGGCACGTGGCGTCGATATCGCCGCCTCGACCCGCGCTGGAATGACCGATCAGGAATTCGAAACCGATTGCGGCAATTGAATACTCGACCGCTCCGACGACGAGACCGGGACCCGGCCGGTGCGCTCGGGAAAGACCCGGCTAGGAATCGCGAAACGCAGCTCACCGCGATGTCCACGAACGATCGGATCGAGGGGGCGCGACCACGGTGGTGGTCGGCAGCGAAAAGCGCTGCTTCTGAGGGGATTTCGGCCCGCAACCCAAACGGTACGCCGACCTGCGAAGTCAGGAGTCGAGGTTGGCGCGGTCGGCGGCGGCGCGGCCCGCGTGCCAGCCCTCGGCATCAGGTACCGAGACGCGCGACGCTTTCACGGCCGGGAACAGCGTCTCGAAGGCAGTGTCGACCCGTAGTTGATGCGAGGCGAGAACGGGCAGAAGTCGTTCGGAGTCAGCGGTTTTCGCGATCGTATCGGCGTTGGCGTGGGCGAGCCGCTCACCGATCCGGGTGGCGTAGGCGATGAGGAACGACTTGCGGAACGGCCGGGTGCGGGCCGAGGCGGCGCCACGATGGTCGCCACTGGCGATCATCGCCCTGGTCGCCTGAACCAACAGCGAGGTGGTCAGCAGCTCCGCGGCATCGAGGTCGGCCTCGTCACCGACGATGGCCACGAAGCCCCACTCGGCGGAAAAGATCGCGCGGCACCGGTTGGCGCCCGCGACAGCATCGACCAGTAGGGCCTTCGCGTCGGCATAGGGCGTGTCCAGCCAGAGTCTGCGCGCACCGGGCAGATCGGGCGCGGCGGTGCCGGCCTCGAGCAGCACCCGATCGATCGCGTATTTGGTCATCAACTCCTGCGCCTTGGCCGACAGCACCTCGGCTTCCTCCGGGAACGAGGTGGATTCGGCCTTCGCGAGCAATCCCCGAACCCTGACGAGCGCCTTCTCGTCCACCGGATGGCGCGCCGCGCGCTCGGGACGCGCCGACCCCGGCAACGGCCGGATCAGCTCCATCCTCGGCATCTGGAACAGCAGCGCCACCGCTTCGATCACCGCACCGACCGCCTCGGTGGCAATCAGCAGGTGCCTGCTCGCCCACTGCCCGAGATGCGGTTTCGATTGCTCCCACCAAACGCTCGCCTCCAGCTCCCCCAGCTGAGCCAGCCACGTCTCATCGACCGTCTCCGCCGCGAACTGCCCAACGTAGGCGCCCATCATGTCGACCAGATACGCGACCGCGAATTCCCCGACCCGCCGGCGCGCGGCCTGATGAATATCCCCGGGCAGCCAGCCACTCTCGAACGCCGTCGTAATAGCCTGCCGCCCAGCCAGATACGCACCCCGCTCCAACTCCGGCGTGAACCCACCCTTCCCCAGCTCCGCCGCGAACACCCCCACAGCCCGCGAATCCCCTTTGGCCGACTCCAAAGCCCCCGCCAGAATCGCGTTCCCGATCTCCTCCGGCCCAGCCTCCCCCGCTTCCCCGAGCGCCGGCCGCACCGTCTCGAACCGGCCGCCCGCAGCCCGCTCCTCGCGAGCACGCTGCGCAGCCGCCCGATGCCGCCGGTTCTTCCCCATTGCTCCGCCTCCACTCCTCCTCGAACCTTTGCACGATAGAGCCACCTACCGCCCGGCCGGGCACCCGGGCAGAGTCGCCAGCAGAGATTCAGCTATGACCAGCGCCCGGGCTGAAGGACGTCCAGCCAAAGTGCCGGCCAGCGGGGTGGATCTACGCGTACCTGACGCCGGTCCGGGCGAGCAAGCGATGGAAGTTCCGATAGCGCAATCTCCACGCATCGATCCGATCGAGCGCTCGACTGCACACGATCGCGAAATCGACTCCTCTGCAGTCGATCTCCGTTCAGGCCGGTTCGCGATCCCGGGAGGCGGCCCGGTTGGTCACGAGCATGGGGACCGGGCCGTCGGGCCCGCCGGTGAAGGAGAACTGGGGGCGGATCGGGGTGGTGGTGGCCAGATTCAGTTCGATGCGGCGAAGGGGCTGCTGACCACGCCGTGACGCGACGAGCGGGTTGACTCTGCGCGGTGGCCGGGCGCACCATCAGTCGCACAGCCGCTCAGGGGTGGAAGGGGTTCGCCATGGCCGACAGCCATCAGGAATTCTTCGAGAATCTCGACTGGTTCGACGAAAGCCACTGCGCGCGACTGGATGATCAGCTCGCGTGGGCGCGCGCCCAATGTCCGGTCGTACACACGGGTTTCGGCGGCGGAATGCACGTGGTCACGCGGTACGAAGACCTCGTCACGGTGGCCGCGCATCCGGAGATCTTCAGCTCCACGATGCCCGGATTGACCACCGTGCCAGTCGCTTTGCCGCCCATCGACGTGGATCCGCCACTGCACCATGACTTCCGGGCATTCCTGAACGGACCGTTCTCGCGGGCGGCACTGCGACGATACGAGCCGGTCGTGCAGCAGCTCGCCGACGAACTCATCGATGGCTTCGCCGGCCGCGGGGAGGTCGAGTTCGTGAGCGAGTTCGCGATCCCGTTCACCGCGGGCGCACTCGCGAAGATCGTGCTCGACGACGACAACCAGGAGCGGCTGGCGCGCGCGGTCGACGCCGTCACCCAGGTGTCGGTGCAGAACACGCCCGAAAGTTTCGCCGCCGTCGCGGCATTGGCGGCCGAGCTCATGGCCGAACGCGAGGCCGCGCCCCGCGCGGATCTGCTGCAGTCCATCGTCGATGCCACTGTCGCCGATGGCCGCCCGCTGAGCATGGAGGAACGGCTCGGCGTCGTCACCGTGCTGCTGCTGGGCGGGCTCGACACCACCCGCGGCGCACTCGCCTACATCGCCGAATACCTCGCAGAGGTACCCGGACTGGAAGCGAGGCTGCGCGAGCCAGATTGGGCGACCCGCGATCTCGACGAGTTACTGCGCTATACCTCGACCGTGAGCGTCATGGGCAGACTCGTCGTGGAGGACAACGACCTGCTCGGCGTGCCGATGGCCAAGGGCGACCGAGTCGCGGTGCACTGGCGTTCGGGCAACCGTGACAGCGACCGATTCGATAATCCGGAGCACCTCGATTTCGACCGTAACCGCAATCCGCACTTGGCTTTCGGCATCGGTATCCACCGCTGCCTCGGCCGCCACTTCGCCCGCATGCAACTCGACATCGGCATCACCCGGCTCCTGAACCGCCTCACCGCGTTCCGACTTGCTCCCGGCACCGGAATCCAGCGCTCGGTCGGCATCAGCGTCGGTGCGCCCCACGCTCTACACCTGCGCTTCGACCAGGTCACGCCCTGATCTGCGGCCACCGAACGGCAGCACCGTGACCTGACCTGTCGGTCTGCGGCCGTGCCGCCCGTGCGCCCGAAGCACTTCCATCAGAAACTGCCCGCAGAATGTGCCGCTCGCCTCGGTGTGCACGTCTGCGCACCGCCGGCCTCCGAGGCGGTCCGACCGGGGCGTGGCGAAGTCTCCGGTCACCCACACGGTGACCGGGTGGCCGATACCGCCGATGGCGGCGGACGCCACGATCTCCCAGCTTCCGGCCGGGATACGGGGACGCGCTTGGGGTTGATTTCTGTCAGCAGCTTTCCGAGGCCGGACGGTAGGTCTGCTCGACCTGCGGCCAGACACCGAGCACTACCAGCCGGCCCACCCGCGCCAACCGCGGATCCTGTTCCATGACCGCCAAGAACGCATCGAGCCCGCGCCGCGCGCGCCGGCTCCCGCACATCGGTGGCCAGCCCCCACCTCGACGACCGCGTCCTCCAGCCGGACCATGCACTCCTCGTACGCGGCGAGCAGCAGATCCTCGGTGGACTCGAAGAATTTCCGGTCCGCGACCCGCAGCTCACGGCTACCGCGTATCGTGGCCGTGCGATAACCGGTCATGCCCAGCACCTCCGAATCGGCGTCGAGAATCTGGCGCCGCCTGCGCCCGGGTGCGCTCCTGCACCGATTCGCCCGCGTAACCCCGGCTCGCTTTCACCGCCTGATTCCGTCACGCAGACGTCGAGGGGATGTGGTCGAGCAGGCGGCGTATCCGCCGATCCTGGCCCACCTCGAGGAGGTGCGAACGGTTACGGAATGAAGGCCGAGGGCGAAGACGCAGGTAGCGGCGCGGCTTCCGATTCGGCCGTGCACCCGGAAGAGTGCTTTGCACGACTGCGATCGCGTCTAGTATTTGCCGTTCAGTAACACGCCGCGGAAACGGGACGACGGTGTCCAAGCTCAGGAGTCGAACCGGATATGAAAGCTACCAACATTGTCTCCGAGTGGTGGCATGATCCGCTCGACTATCGGTGGCTCGTCCGGACTCTCGAATCGCGCGGCGCCCTGGGACCGATCAAAGGATTCGTCGCGGCCGGCGGCGCGATCATGGCAGCGATCACGATACTGAACCGGGCGTCCCAGGCCGGCCCGGTGGGATTGGGGCGTCTGCTCCTCGTATTCACCATTTCCGCCGCGCTGATCTGGACCGTGTACTGGTCGGTCGCACCCTGGCCGAGCGAGCGTCTCTCCCTGGCCCTGGTGGCCGGTGCGGACGTGCTCATCACCCTCGGCTGTCTGGTCGACCGGAATGCGCTCTACGGTTCGCTGCTGGTGATGACATTGATCGTCACGGGCGGCTACCTCACCATGTTCCACGGACCCCGAATTCTGGCCGTGCACGCCGGATGGTCACTGCTGTCGGTGCTGACGCTGGCCTGGCTCACGGTCGCGGATTCCGACGGCGATATCGCTCTGGCCGTTTCGGCCGTCCTGACCATGGCGTCGATAACTGTCGGGCTGCTGCCCGCGCTGCACTTCTGCTACTGGGTGCTGCGCATGGACGCGCTGACCGATCCGCTCACCCGTCTGCTGAACCGGCGCGGTCTGGACTACTACGTCTCGGCCTGGTTCGGATCTCACGACCACCGGCCCATCTGCGTGATGTCGATCGACCTCGACCGATTCAAAGCGGTCAACGACACCTACGGCCATTCGGCCGGCGACGAAGTGCTGATCCGTATCGCCGCCTGCCTGCTATCCGAATGCCCGCCGGCCGGAGTGGTAGCGCGCATCGGCGGCGAAGAATTCGTGGTGGCCGCATCCATGCCGGAGGATGCCGCCATCATCGAGGCCGAGCGCTTGCGCCGGGCGATCGAGGCGAACGCCGGTCGCGTGACAGCCAGCATCGGCGTGGCCGTGGCCGAACCGGACTCGGCCGACCGCGATCTGGAGGTCATGCTGCGCAATTCGGATTCGGCCATGTATCTCGGAAAACAGCTGGGCGGCAACACCGTCGTACTCGCGGTCTGAGTGAAGCCCGCGCTTCACACTCCGGGTATGAACCTGGGCGCACTACGCTGCGCGGTCGGCTGTTATGTTCTGCCGATGGGTGGGCAGGTCTCGGTCTGGGTACCGATAGTCGTTGCAGCGCTTGGGTTTGTCGGTGTTCTCGGAGCTCAGTTGATCGCGGCGTAGCGCGAAGACCGCAGGTGGCGGCGTGACAGTGCCCGGCAGGACGAGAACCGGCTCTACACCGCGCGCAGCGACGCCTACGCGCATCTGATCGGACGCATCGAGTACTGGGATGTCGCCCTGTTCCCGCTCGTCCGGGGCAAAGACAATCCGCCGGCGTCCGGTGCCCTGGAGCGTTTGGAGGCCGCTTACGACGCCGCGAATACGGGACAGGGCATGGTCAATCTATTTGCCCCGGAACATATTCGCGTGTGGATACTGGAGACGATTCGGCCGCGTCTGGACATGACGCGCTGGATCACGCGGGAGGGCGAGCCTGACCGCGAGAAGTTGACGGCCGCGTGGCGCGACGCTCAGATCGCTTACCGGACCCTGAGACCACTGATGCGCGCGGACCTGGGAATGGATGCCGAGCAAGACTTCCTCGACCACGCGAACATCAAGACGCCTCAACACATCACGCCATGGGAAAATCCGGAACCCGATCCGCCGGACGGGTCGGCGTAGGCCGCCACCACGAGCCCTTCCCGGGCTGCGACGTGTTCAGATGCAGAAGCCGACGGAGGCCGATCCCACGGGGACGAAGAAGCAGATGCTGGCCGAGCCGGCGACGGGTGTTGTTCGAATGTCGGAGGGGGATGCGGAAGCCGAGGCGGCTCCGGCGACTCCGAGACCCAGGACGACTGCGGTTGCGGCTATGCCGCTGACAATTCGGGTAATCATCTGACTATTCCTTCTGGTTCGAGCTGTGTGCACCACCCTGGCGCTGCAGAAACAAGCACGGCCGGAAGAGTCCACAAACCGCGCGGTACCAATCAATCGTCCACCTTCTCCGGAGGTTGGGAGCACCGATTCGCAATTTTCTGTGTCGCGGATGTCGAGTACGCGCGGGCAGCTCCGTCCCAGGGGTACGAGCAGCCGAAACGGCCTCCACCACACCGATGAAAGAGCGAACACCATGCAACCGAACGAGATCACCGAGATCCTGAACCTTCCGATCAGCCGGGGGCTGCTGGCTCGCGACCTGCTGCGCATGGCCTACGTCGCCAAGGACAGGCAGACCTCGCAACATTCCGATCGCATTCGCCTGGAACGGGTCAGAGATCGTCGTCTGCACCGCGAATAACGCCCCGAAACTGCCCTCACTGCGGCACAACCCGCAGGTCGCGCTGACGATCGACACCGAGGTGCACCGGCCGAAGATCCTGCTCATCCGCGGTCGAGCGGAGCTGGCCGTGCTGGACGGCATCCCGGAGGAGTACCTGCAGATGAACGGCAGCTACGAGATGACTCCGGAGCAGCCCGTCGAGTGGGAGGCCGAGGTTCGGTCACTCTACGACGGCATGGTCCGGATCGTCATCACCCCGACGTGGGTCAAACTTCGACTTCGACACCACCCTCCCCATGGCGGTCGAGGAGCTGGTCCGGCAGCGGGCCGAGCGCCAGCACGCCCGGAACCGATCTCGTGGGTGAGATCGGCTCTGGACATTCGCCGCCGATGCTGGACAGCGCCGGACCTCGGAAGATCGACGGGTCGAGCGCGATCGCTCTGAATGCGATGCCGTTGACAGAATGTGCGGAGTGCGCGTGCCGTCCTTGTCGCATCGTTGGAAGTCGTGTTCGGCGGTGCATTCTCGTGGCTGAATGACCGATTGAGTAACCGATTGCGCGACAGTCGATTTGCCGAGCCGAGATCGTATACTGCGAGCGTGGGTCAGGGGGTCGGACCGGAATATCCAGTGCTGTGGGGTCGGTCCGCGATGCGACGGGTGAGCGAGAGTTCGAAGCCGGTGAGCTGCGGCGAATTCTCGATCCGGGGTTCTGACTCATCGTCGGTGTCGCACCGGTCGTCTCAGCAGCGATCGTGACCGGTGCGGGCGTGGCAGGAATTCGAAGCGGAGGAGGCGGGCCGATGCGGACCGTGATGTGGGTGGTTTTCGCGCTGGTTATCGGGTTCTTCGGGATAGTGAACGGTTTCGAGCAGCTCACCGAGGCGAATGTGTCGTGCGGGTACCAGAAGATGGATCAGGGCGACCGGTGCGAGGAAACCTGGAGGAGTTCGACCGTCGTGCACAGCTACGACGATCAGCGGTCGTCGAATCGGATGGAGGGCCTGATCGAGATACTCGTGTGCGGCCTGATCGGGTTGGGCGGGTTGGGCTATGGAATCGTTCGTGTCGTACGAACGATCGAGGTTCGCCGGGAAGGATTCGAGTCCGCCTCGAGATAACAGCCGCGTCTGGGCCGGCCCAGCGGCCGGACTTGGAAGACCAACGGGCCGAGGTTGTTTCGGCCCGCGGGTTCTGTTCCGGTCAGACGACGTTGGCGGCGAGCAGGAGGGTCCAGATCTCGCCTTGGTCGACGACCTGGACGCCGAGTTTCTCCGCCTTGGTCAGTTTGGCGTCGCCGACTCCCGCGCCGGTGATGAGCATGTCGGTGTTCGCCGAGACCGAGGAGGCCGCGGTTGCTCCCGCTTTCTCACACAGGCGTTGGAACGTTGGGCGGGCGACCTTTTCGCCGGAGCGCGGGTCGCTGATGGCGCCGGTGATCACTACCGTCTTGCCTTCCAGAGGCGCGCCGGCCGCGACGACGGGGGGAAGGTCTTCCTCACGGACGTCCAGGGACACGCCTGCTGCGCGCAGCCGCTCCAGTTCGGGACGGAGCCGGGTGAGGTGCGAGGCCAGGGAGGCAGCGACTTTCGGTCCGATGTCCTCGACTTCCACGAGCCGCCCTTCGCCCGCGTCCGCGACCTCCTCCAGGGAGCCGAATCCGGCTCGGGCGAGACGGGCGGCGGTGCCGTCGGAGGCCATGGGGATCGCCAGACCGATCAGTGCACGGCGCAGGCCGACCTGACGGCTGGCATCGATCGAGTCGATCATGCGGGTAGCCGAAACCTCACCGACACGGTCGAATTCGAGCAGGCGTTCCTTGGTCAGCGTGTAGAAGTCCGACGGCTGCTCCAGGATGCCCGCCTCGGCGAGACGTTCGATCCAGACCGGGCCGATCGCATCGATGTCTGCGGCCGCGCGCGATGCCCAGTGGATCAGCCTCCGGACGGTCTGCGCGGGGCAGGAAACATTGGTGCAGAACAGCTCTCGGCTGTTGCCCTGCTCGGTGACGGATTGTCCGCACGACGGGCAGGCGGTGGGCGGCACGATCTCGCGCTCATCGCCGGTGCGTTTGGAGGCATCGAGCACTCCCGCCACGAACGGGATCACGTCTCCCGCGCGGCGCACCAGCACCGTGTCACCGACCTTGATGTCGCGGGCGCGGATGACCTCCTGGTTGGCAAGCGTCGCCTTGGTGACCGTTGTACCGCCTACGAATACCGGCTCCAGCCACGCGACAGGGACGATCTTGCCGGTCTTGCCGACATCCCAGACTACGTCGGCCAGCAGGGTGGTCTTCTCCTCTGCGGCGAACTTGAATGCCAGCGCACCGCGCGGCGAGTTCGATCGAGTGCCGGCCGCGGCATACGCCCCGCGGTCGGCCAGTCGCAGCACGGCGCCGTCGAGGTCGTAGTCGAGGTCGTTGCGGTCCGTCTCGACCGCGGTGATCGCCGCCTGCGCCTGCTCGGCGTCGAGGCAGTGACGCATCGCCGCGCCCGCGATCCCCACCGCGCGCAGCCCCTCCTCCAGATCGACTGCCGCGTCGCCGCTGGCGACATCCAGGTCGAAGCCGAAGAACTGCAGTCGCCGTTCGGACACCGTGGCCGGGTCCTTCGCGCGCAGCGTGCCCGCCGCGGCGTTGCGCGGATTGATCAGCGGCTTGTCCGGGTGGGCGACGTTGTAGGCGGCGAAGGTGGAACGCAGCATCACCGCCTCACCGCGCACCTCCACCCGCCCCGGCAGGTCGATCCGCTCGGGAACACCGTCGACCAGCGCGCGGACCAGCATGGTCACGTCGTCACCGGTGGTGCCGTCGCCCCGGGTGATCGCGCGCGCCAGCCTCCCGTCCTCGAAGACCAGGGCCAGGGACAACCCGTCGAGCTTCGGCATCACCACCACGGGCTGCCCCGGAAAACGGTCGAAGAATGCCGCGACCTGCTCCGGCTTGGTGGCCTTCTCGAGTGACAGCATCGGACGCGAATGCCGGATCGGGGCGTGCAGCACCGCGGGCGCGCCGACCTCGTCGAGCGGATTCGGGTCCGGCGTGAGCTCGGGGTTCGCCTCGATCAGACCACGCAGTTCGTCCTCGATCGCGTCATACTCCGCGTCCGCGACAAGCGGCGAGCCCTGATAGTAGGCGTCACGCAACGCCACGATACGGTCCGCGAGCTCTTGGATACGTTCCCCAGTTTCCACAGCCCAGACGCTACCGATACCCACTGACAGCGATGTGAACCGCCGCCCGCCCGCCGGTCGGCGAGTCGCTGCCGATCCCGACAGCCGGTGTAATCGAGCAATATTGGCCACACATCGCCCGGATTCCGCCAATTCCTCAGTGGTTGTGAGGGTTTAGACCGCATCACCTTCGGCTTCGACAAGCGCACGATTGGGCTCGATTCCGACCTTCCTGGGCGGAGCGCTGGTGTTCGCGCTCGGGCTGTTCGTCACCGCACTGACACTGGCGCATGCCTGTAGACGCCACACACGGCCGATGACCGACCGGCGGTCCGTCCTCGCCGACTCATGGTTCCGATAACCCCTGAATCAGAGCCGGGGTTCCCACTGGTGGCGGCGCTCGAGAGTCCGCCGACCACGTGCGCGCCTGCGCTGGGTCGGCGGCGATCCGGAGCTGCCCCCAGCTGGAAACCGGCTGGCCCGCATAGGTTCCGCGGCAGATCCGCGACTGCGGGGTGATCCGGTCCACCCGGCATGAGCACAGAACTCGCAGCGCGAGATAATAAGAGACTGAAAGTCTATGTATCTCATGGCCTGACGTGCTAGATATACGGCGAACGGCTAGGAGGCGGTTGTGACACGTCCGTATCGACTGATCATCTGGGGCCCCGGCGACATGGGCGGGCGGGCGCTGCGCACGGCGCTGGAATCACCCGACTTCGAGGTCGTCGGGGTCAAGGTGTTCAGCCCGCACAAGCACGGCAGGGATATCGGCGAGCTGGTGGGCCTACCGCCGGTGGGAATCAGGGCGACCACGTCGAAGGCGGAAATCCTTGCACTGGAAGCGGATTGTGTGGTGCACACGCCCACCACGCCCGCGCTCGTGCAGGGCGCGGACGCCGATGTGCTGGATCTGCTGGAGTCCGGCAAGAATGTGGTGTCCGCGGCCTCTTACCACAACCCCGCCATGCCGACCTGGCTGTCCGAATCGCGTACCCCACTGGAGGTAATGCGTACGGTGGCGCAGATGCGAGTGACCGGCAATGCCTTCGGACCGCAGTTACCCATGGCATTGTCGGCGCTGAAAACGCTGATGCGCGTGGTGGATTCGGGCCCGGCCCGGTTCGCCCGGCCGGTGCTCGATCGACTGGCAGGACCGCTGGTGGACCGGGCGATTCCGCGCCGCGCGTCGGGCGGACGACTGCAGGCGGCGTGCCTGCGAGGCGGGGTCTCGCTGCACGGCACCGGCCTGCATCCGGGGCTGATGGTAGAGCAACTCCTGCTGCGTTTGGCCGGGCTGCTGGACGAGGTACGCGAGGTGAAGTTCCTGGAGGTCGGCGATCTGTCGCCGGCGCCGGATGGCATGTGGGGCGGACTGGCCAGCCTCGGTTTCGGAATGCCGCTGAGCGCGGTCGACTCCGATCACGCGATCGCGCTCATGCAGCACTTCTACTTCGACGCGGTGCTCGCCAATGTCGCGCACACACTGTTCGGCGTCGGCGCCGATCGGGTCCGAGTGGAGCGGCACGTGTATCCGGTGCCGGCGCGGACCCGGGTGCAGGCGGGCGGCAGCGTGATCGAGCCCGGCTCGGTTGGTGCCATCCACATGAGCTACCGCGGGTACATCGACGACCGGCTGTTCATGACCAACGCGGAATGCTGGCACGTCGGGCCGGGCAATGCCCACCTCGGCCCGGATCATCCGCGTAGCCTGGCCGGTGGGCACGTGATCACGCTGGACGGCAGCCCGGCCCGGATCGAGATGCGCAACGAACTGGACGACAGCTCGTACGGCGGTGACTGGTCCGCGGTCACCGATATCTCGGTCAAGGCCATGCTCGATGTCATCCCGGAACTGTGCGCGGCGCCGCCCGGTATCGCGACGCCCGATCTGAGCCCCCGATTCCGTCTGGAGACCGCATGACCTCCCCGTTCCCGATCGCGGTGCTCGGCACCGGACCTCTCGCCGATCGGATCACCGCGCACCCGGACGTCGTTGTCGTGGAGCCTTCCTCGGCCGCGGCGGTCATCCACCTGTCAGCCGACATCAGCGAGATCCCGCTCCAGCTCGGGGCGGGTCGCAACGTGGTCACTGCGCTTCCCCTCGACGCCCTCCCGTTGGACGAAATCCGGGATGCCTGTCGCTCCGGATCGTCCACCCTGCACGCCACAGGCGGCTTCCAGTCGGCGGTCGCGGCCCGCCTGACCCGCTCGCTCGCCGCCGCGGCCGGGGAGATCACCCGGATCGAGTTGTTCGAGGAGATCGATCTGCCCGACGACACCGTGTATCCGTGGAATACGGTGCCCGCCGATGCCCTGCCCGCTTTCTACTTCGCCGGTCTCCGTGTGCTGGAGGACGCCGCCTTCGCGGACGTGCGCTCCGAAGCCCCGATCGTCGACACCGAGGAGTCCGGTGCGGTGCACACCCTCGCAGACCGGATCAGCTACCGCTCGACACGCACCCGAGGCATCGGCGCCGTCCCGCTGCGCTACCGCCTCGTCACCACCACTGCGGCCGGAACCGGAACGGCCACAGTCGATTTCCATCCCACCGACGGCGTCCATCCGGCCGATCAATTGACCTTCGTGGAGCTGTTGAACTCGGTCCGCCCGATCCATGCCGGCAAGCCCGGCATCATGCTGCGCGAGCTCGGCATCACCCATCTGGTCCCGGACGACCGGCCGGCAATCGTCGACGATCAGCAGAAACGGAGATAACAACCAATGCCGAAGATCGTGTTGTTCGGGGCCACCGGCTACACCGGGCGCCTGACCGCCGAAGCCCTGACCGCCCATGGCGATTCGCCGGTGCTGGCCGGGCGCAACGCCACCGCACTGGCGAAACTCGCCGCCGACCTCGGCGGCGCCCGGACCGCGGTCGCCGATGTCACCGACCCGGGCTCGGTGAAAGCCTTGCTCGATCGCGGAGATGTCCTGGTGACAACGGTCGGGCCGTTCTTGCGCCACGGCGGCCCCGCACTGGCCGCCGCGATCTCCGCCGGCGCCCACTACATCGATTCCACCGGGGAAGGGCCCTTCATCCGCACCGTGTTCGAGCACGACGGCCAGGCCCGCACCGCCGGCGTAGCGCTGCTGACCGCGTTCGGGTTCGATTACGTGCCAGGCAATCTGGCGGCCGGGTTGGCGCTGCGTGAGGCGCCCACTGCTGTCCGTGTCGATGTCGGCTACTTCATGGACGGACCCAGCACCAGCGGCGGAACCCGCGCCTCCATGGCCGGGATGCTGTTCGAACGGGGCTTCGCCCTGCGCGACGGCAAGATCGTCACCGAGCCCAGCGGAGCACACCTGCGCAGCTTCGACGTCGCCGGAAAAGCCCGCACCGCCGTGTCGATTCCCGGATCCGAGCACTTCGCATTCACGCGCTCCCACCCGAACCTGCGTACGGTCGACGTCTTCCTGGGCTTACCTCCGGTCGTGGCCCGTGGCCTGCAGATCGGTTCGAGGCTGGCCGCTGCCGCGGGACAGCTCGCACCGCTCAGGCACGGACTCGAAACCGCGCTGGCGCGGGCCGTCAAGGGCTCCACCGGAGGACCTGACGCTCAGGCCCGTGCCCGCACGCGCGGCTGGGTGGTCGCCGAAGCCTACGACGACCGCGATAACCTCGCGGCCTCGGTCACTCTCGGTGGCGGCGACCCGTACGATTTCACCGCACACATGCTGGCCTGGGCAGCACACGCAGCGCTGGCCGGTGGCTTGCTCGACACCGGCGCATTGGGCCCGGTCGAGGCGTTCGGCCTCGACGCACTGCAGGCCGCGGCCATCGATGCCGGTTGGCGCCGAAACCCAGCAACCCGTACGCCGGGACAGGGCCCTACCAGCTGACCGGAGTCGATTCGGTCGAGCCCTGGCCGAATGCGCACACCACCGTCGCCGCGACGGCGACCGAGGTCAGAATCATGCGCGTCTGCCACATGAACGCTCCTCCAGGAGCAGAAACCGTTGTGCGACATGGCCATCGAGCTGGACTCGGTCACCGGTCGCGCGGCGGTCGTCGACGGTGCGGTGTTCACGCGGCACTCCCGGTGCTCGAGTCGGAGGCGGTCGGCAGGACGGGCCCGGGCGGGCGAGCCGGCGGCGCGAACGCGCTCGGCGCGGACCCACGCCCGGACGATCGCCGCCGGCCCATCCGGACGGCGGCGATGAGATAGCTGACGAGGATGCAGCACGGCATGGGTCCATCTCGGGTGGCGGCCTGGTCTTACCAGGCCAGAACGGGTTTGATGGTGTGTCCCGCGCGGTGGTCGGCCAGAGCGGCATTGATTTCGGTGTACGGGTACACCCGCACCAGGCGATCCAGCGGCAGCCGTCCGTCGGCGTACAAGTCGAGCAGCTCGGGAATGAACCGTCGCGGCGCCGCATCGCCTTCGAGGCAGCCGCGAATCGTCTTGCCCGACAGCACGATGTCGCGCAGATCGATCGGCGGGATGCCCGATCCCAAGCCGACCGCGGCAACCGATCCCCCGACCGCCAGGCCCGCCACCGCGGCGGCGAGTACCTCAGGGCGACCCGTGGTGTCGAGAGCATGGGTCGCGCCCGTTCCCGTGAGATCCAGGATCGCCGCCACCGTGTCACCGTCCGCGGGATCCACGGCGTGCACCGCCCCGAGCTCCAGCGCGAGAGCCCTTCGGTGCGGCGAGGTTTCGACCACGATCACCGATGTGTCCTCGAGCGTGCGCGCGGCCAGCAGCGCCGCCATTCCGACCGCTCCGGCCCCGTAGATCACCAGTACCGACTCCGGCTCCGGGCGCAGCGCCTCGAGGACAGCTCCGGCTCCGGTCTGGAATCCGCAGCCCAGCGGGGCGGCGATGGCCAGATCCGTCGCGCCCGGCACGAGAACGGTGTTGTCCGCGGTGGTCAGGGCGTAGCCCGCGAAACTCGACTGGCCGAAGAACCCGTCGCGCACCGCGGTCCCATCGACGGTGACCCGCGCGCTACGGTCCGGGCGCGGCCCGAACTGGTTCAGGCGCGTGGCCCGGGCGCAGTAGGCCGGGCGGCCGAGACGGCAGTTGCGGCAGGCGCCGCAATGGCGGTAGGTCAGCACGACATGGTCCCCGGGGCGGACGTCCTCGACCTCCTCGCCAACGGCTTCCACGACTCCGGCGCCTTCATGTCCGAGCAGGACGGGCCGGTCCCGCGCGCCGATGTCACGGGCCACCAGATCGGTGTGGCAGATGCCCGAGGCCACGATGCGGACGAGAATCTCCGGGCCGCGTGGCTCGTCGAGGAGGACCGATTCGATCGTGAACGGGGTCTCCGGATCGCGAGAAAGAGCGGCGCGTGTGGCGGGCATCGCTCAGGCCCGCTCGAGCAGGAAGTAGAAGTGCCGGCCGTCGGCGAGGACCAGGTCGGGGCGGCCGTTCATGATGCCCATCAGCGTCGTCTCGTCGAGTCGCTTGAAGTGGTCGAACACCGGCCGGCCGTCATAGACCATGGTCGCGGTGACCTCGCCCCGGAACTCGACGTTCCACAGGGATGCCTCGCCGCCGAGGGCGGTGTCGGAGAACAGCGTTCCGTCCTCGGCCCGGCAGATCAGCGGCTTGACCTGCGACAGTGACACGAAAGTCTTGCCGTACCAGCGACTGCGCGCCAGCGCTCGGCACAGCGGATGACCGGTCTGGAAGGCCGCGCCTTTCCACTCACCCAGGATGTCCTCGGCACGCACCGTGTCCAGACCCCGCCACAGCTCGTCCAGATCCGCCGGGGACACCCCGTCGGGCAGCTCCGCCAGTTCGCGCCAGCGCTGGATCGTCTCGGTCATCGCCGCTCCCATTTCCCGAACCATTTGGTTCGGGAAACGTACACCCGAACCGACTGGTTCGGCAAGTAGGATGCGGGGATGCGTTCAGCCGGACACGCCACCAAGGAGCGAATCCTCGCCGCCGCCAAAGCCGAGTTCGCCCAGTACGGAGTCGCCGGTGCGCGGATCAATCGGATCGCCAAAGATGCCAACGCGAGCAAAGACCGCCTCTACGCGTATTTCGCCGGCAAGGACGAGCTGTATGCCGCGGTGACCGCGCAGTGGGCCAGCGACACCACGTCCGAAACCGCCCTCGACGCAGAGGATCTGCCGTCCTATGTCGGCCGGCTGTTCGATCACTACCTACGCAACCCCGACAACGCCCGGCTGCAAGCCTGGGCCGAAATCGAGGACACGCGCATCCCCGCCGCCGAGGAAGCGATCCGCAACGCGGTGGCTCCCAAGATCGCCGAGATTCGGCGCGGCCAGGACAATGGGCTCATCACCGACCTCTTCCAGCCCTTCACCCTGCTGACCCTGCTCACCGACCTGGCCCGCACCGCCGCTGTACACGCCCTGCACAACGACTGCGCCGACGCCGAGGACCGGCGCGCAGCCACGGTGCTCGCGGCCCGGCGACTGACCACCCCCGAACCGGCATGAGGACGGTCGAAGCGGTGTGTCAGATCGAATGGTGGTTCCACCGCGCGGAGTGAAAGCTGTTGCCGCCGAACGCGCCCGAGCCCGGCGGCGAACACGGTGTCCGTGCAATGGCCCGCCTTGACGTAGTCGACGTAGTTGGCGACGGTCTCGAGCATGTCGATCATCTCGCGGGCGTCGCCGGCGTCAAAGCCTGCGCGCTCGAAGTGGCGGAGTTCGACTTTCACCGCGACGGCGAAGCTCGGCGACACCCTTCGAGATACCAGTCCGGTGCAGGTTCGACCGATTGCGACAGGCCCCAATCGATATGGCGCGAAATAGGTCTGACGGCTTCCAGTATCGGAATCGATTGCGGTGAAAGCAGTTCCGCCTCGGTGACGTAGCGGCGATCGATCGCCGCGAACAGCCCCACCGCTCGCCGACTTCACCGGCAATCAGCCGGAGGAGCAGGTGACCCAGTGGATCGCCGCCGTGCGCGGCAAGCTCCCCGGCGTAGGGGCCCAGTCCGGCGCCGCCGAGCCCGGGGCCCCGAGTCGGCGGCGGCGAGGGCGGCGTCCGGATCGGCCGCGTGGGCGTCGGGCCGTCAGCTCCCGCGGCTCCTGCTCGCGCGACATGCCCACTATCACCGGCTCCCCGACCATCGGACTGCACACGGCCATCCACGCCGCCCGCTCCGGCCGGCAAGTCATCGCCACCATGCGGGACACCGCCCGCTCGACCGCACATACCGCACTGACCGCCCCGGCCAGGTCAGTCCTTCTTCAGCCGGTAACTGAGTAAGGATGTGCGCAGACCACTGAACGCGTAGCCGGCCGCCCACACTGAAATCACAATAAGGACAACGAACATCGGTAGCCAGCTGCTCTTTTGATGATCGACGCTCCACCACACCGCCGTAAACAGAATCGTGCAGATGAACAGCAGGATGTCGCGCAAACTGCCGCGATAGGAGGCGGCGGCTATGCGCAACGGCCGGTATCGGTTGACGGCCGCGACCAGGTCGTCGATGCGACTATCGATGCTCTCTTGGAGTTCGGCTCGCCGTTGCACCGCCTCCGAAGGTAGGCGGTCGAGCAGTTCCATATCCTGATTGATCGTCTTGCGGACGTCCGGGCCCTTCAGATATCCCGCCGCTGCACCGAGAGCCAATCCACCGGCAATGGGCGCGATCCCCACGGCAAGGTCAACCAGAGCGGGCATGCTTCCGTCTCCTCAGCCACACCATCGTTATCACGGCAAGAGCTGCCCGGATCATATGCCCGGTTACGTACCGTCGTGTCGATCGCAACGCCGACCTCGATGTATCCGGTCGTGCCTTTTGTCGAAGTCGATCCAACGGCAGGTGCCGCAGTGGCTGGCTGCGATACGGAATAGCCGGAGGCGTGCTGATGGGCAATTCCGTTGATCGCCTCGGCGATCCGTTGAATGGTGGTAGATCTGCCGGATCATGTGGCCGGTCCCGAAAATCATCGGTATCCGATACGACTACATCTCCACCGAGTTTCGCCCCTGACTCCGGACTGAACAAATTGGAACCCGGGTTCGCGTCGATAGACTCCGAACTATCGAGAACGAATCGTGCAACGATCCGCAGCGCCTGGCGGGCGCGACGTGCCGGGCGGAACTGTCAATCGCTATCGGGTGACCGGCGATGGTCCGCACCGCGATGTTCATGACGGTGGTCGACCTGAGTTCCCCGGTGCCAGAGTCATCGCGGATCAAGCTCTGCGACCGCCTGGCGCCAAGCGAGATCGAGGTCGAGTTCCTCTGTAACCCAACTCGACTCCGCGCCGGTGACGCCTCGAGCCACCAACATCTCGATCGGTGTTGTGCCGCAATCAGTTGGCGCGCACCTGGGCCTTCAGACGGGGCACTTCGTCCTCATGGAGTTCCCGCCCAGGTCGTCACCGGGCGTGAAAACCAAGTGGATAGAGCCGCCCGTGGTCTACGTCGAGGGGTTCACGGGTGCACTCTATCTCGATCAAGTGGACAAAGCGGACCGATACCGAAGCGCTCTTGTGGAAATCAAGCGCCGTGCGTTGGATGAGGAATGCACACGGGACTTGTTGGCCCACAATGCGAAGGAGTATGCATTATGAGCACCACCCGACAGGGTGCCCAGTGGTACAAGAGCAGCCGTTCAGCATCTCAGGACGCTTGTGTGGAAGTCGCCCACATCGGTGCCGAGACCGGCGTCCGGGACTCGAAAAACCCCGGCGGTCCTGAGCTGATGTTCCCCGCCGACCAGTGGGCTGTCTTCTACGCGGCTGTGCAGGCCGGAAGGTTCGATCGATCCTGATGGATCGTGCGAGTGGTGGGGAGTCCGGGCGTATCGTGCGGCCTCCCCTGCTTCATGTGTGCCAAGATGTCCGATCAGCTTCGACACGTACTCGACATGATCCGTTGAACATTCCTCAAAGGAGATGAGCAATGCAGGTTAGGTCAGCAGTGGTCGCCGGCGGCGTGGTGGTCGCCGGATTGTTCGCGGCGGTGGTTCCGGGGGTTGCGCGGGCGGATTTCATCGATCCGGCGCCGTATGTGGACGGCAATGGGGTGGCGTGGTTCAACATGGCCGGAAACAACTGTTCGATCACTCCGAATGGCGTGGTGGGGTGCGATCTTCCGAGTCCGGCGCTGATCATGTCGATGACTCTCGGAGGTATGACGATCCCGGTGCCCTACGTGCCCGCCGTGGCCATCGACACGGCTTACTTTCCCTCGCACCCGCAGTGGACGTCGAATGGCAGTCACACCCAGCCGGGCGGCAATGCGGTGATCGTGCCCGGGGTCAACCAGTACACGACCTCGGTCTTCTACGCCGGGACCACCTGCACGGTGTCGGTCCGCAATGATGTGGTGTGTTCGGGCATGAGCCACGAGTTCCGGGTCGCGGGCACGCAGGCGTCCGGAAACTGAACCAGGGCAATCTAATCCGCTGTGGTGCCCGTCTCCTGGTCTCGCATGAGAAGCGCCAGATAGAGGCGGGTGGCCACGGCGTCGAAAGGTTCGGCGCCGGGGTCGGAGTAGGTGCGTGCGCCAGGGAGAGCGGTAGCGTATTGCCGAGCAGCCTCCGCGAGTGCGCCCATGATGCCCGCTGAACGCTGGATCGCGGACTTCTTGGCCCACGCAAGGGATCGAGCGGACTCCGGCAGCAGCCCCTCGCAGGCGATTCGGACGCACAGCTTGTCTGCCAATGCTCCGTCATGCAGCCCGAAAAGTGTTGGAGGAGCTAGTGTTTCAGCGAGCTCCCAGAAGCGAACGGTCTGGTAGACGTGCACGAGCTGATCGGCGCGGTCGTCGAGGATACGGCGATAGAAGTCCGGAACGAGCCGATCGATCGTGAAATTGTGGGCGGATTCCCGGCGAGTGAGGGCATCGAGTTCCGCGGTTGCTTCGACCGAGTCGATCAGGTGCGCAAGGGTTTTGCCGCCAGCGAAGATGGCGTCGGCGCCACTGCCGGTGAGGATCGGGCCGGCGAACCCGAGGCGATCCAGGACCGGACCGATGGCGAGCATCGGGACCGCGTATGAAACCTCCCACAGCTCAGGAACTTCCAGCCGTTCCAACGATGCCCGCGCCAGCGATACCACGGCGGGACCGTCCAGTTCGATGATCTCGTGCGGCAGGCCGAGCGCCCTGGCGGCGGCAATGGCATTGGTGCGGTCGTTGCCGTCGGCGGTCAGCACCGTGAGGGCGTGCGGGCGGTGCCCCAGGGCAACCGCGGTGGCGGCCAACAGGATCGAGTCGACACCGCCGGACAGCAGGATCACGGGCTCGGCGGGCATGGCCTCGAACACCGCGCGCAACCGGTCCCGGGTCTCGGCCGCAATCAGTTCGGCGGCGTGCCGGGGATCGGTGAGAAATCGCGATCCCGGGTCGGGCGAGGCGATATCTCGCAGGTCGGCAACGAATTCCATGGGTGCGCCGCTCTGGGCGGCGGGTGCGGTGTGTACTGCGTCCGGTCGTCCCACACGGCTCAGCCTACTGCGACGCCGCGGCCGCTCAGGATTCCCAGCTTGCGCATAGGTCGGACCCATCACCCGCCAACATGCGGGCCTTTGGATAGGAGTCACGGCAGGCCGATCGGCCGGCCGTCCCTCCGAGAAAGGCTCTGCGCGTTGAATTCCTCGTCTGTGACCCCGTCCCGTATGCGCCGTCTGACCGCCCGCATCGCCGTGGCGGGTGCGCTCGCCGCGGTGCCGCCGGCCGGGCGACCAGGACCACGGCCCCGATCAGCCGCAGCCCCAGCCCGCCCCGCAGAACCAGCCGCAGCCGCCGTCGGGCTCCCTCGGCTGACCCGCCTCGCCGAGCCGGCCGACCGACACCGGCCGCTCGCCGCGCGCTCAGTCCGCGGCGGGCAGCCGCACCGTGAATTCGGTGTGGCCGGGACGGCTTTCGACCGCGATGGCGCCAGCGTGCGCCTTCACCACCGCCGCCACGATGGACAGGCCCAGCCCGGTGCTGCCGGCACGTCGCGAGCGCGACGAATCGCCGCGGGCGAATCGTTCGAAGACCTCCGGCTGCAGTTCCGCGGGGATGCCCGGTCCATCGTCGGTGACCCGCCAGATCGCCCCGCCCCGGCCGTCCTCGGCCAGGGCGGTGGTGACCCGGGTGCCGGGTCCGGTGTGCACGCGTGCATTGGCGAGCAGGTTGGCCAGCACCTGGTGCAGGCGCGCGGGATCGCCGCTGACAACGATCGGCTCGGGCGGTAATTCCAACGCCCACTGCAGATCCGGCCCGGCGATGTGGGCGTCGCTGACCGCGTCGACGGTGAGCCGGGTCAGATCGACCGGCGCGTGTTCGAGGCCGCGTCCAGCGTCCAGGCGGGCCAGCAGCAGCATGTCCTCCACCAGGGTGGTCATGCGCCGGGACTCCGAATCGACCCGGCCCATGGCGTGCGCGACCACGGGCGGCAGCGTATCCCGTTCTCGCAGCGCCAGTTCCGCGTAGCCGCGGATGGAGGACAGCGGGGTGCGCAGCTCGTGGCTGGCGTCGGCCAGGAACCGCCGGATCCGGGTCTCGCTGGCGTGCCGGGCCTCCAGCGCGCCGGCGATGTGGTCGAGCATGCGGTTGATGGCCATGGCGAGTTGGCCGACCTCGGTGTGCGCATCGGCGTCGGCGACCGGAACCCGCACGGGCAGCGTCACTTCCCCGCGATCCAGCCGCAGGTCCGCGACCCGCGCGGCGGTGGCGGCGACCCGATCCAGCGGGGTCAGGGCGCGCCGGACGAGCCAGATGCCCGCCGTCGTGGCGACCACCAGGACCACGGCGGTGACGATGAGCAGGATCAGGAACACCCGCATGAGAGTCGCATCGACCTGCGCCAGTGGCAGACCGGTGATCACGGTCTTGCCAGACCAACTGGTCTGGGCGAGCACGCGGTAGTGGCCCTGGCCCGGGATATCCAGCGAGGCCGGCTTCCCGGGGGTGACAGCGGCGAGCTCCTTGCGCGCCGACTCCGACAGGGCCGTTTGCACGCCATCGGAGCCGACGTGACCCGCGCTCACCGGTCGATCGTGATCGACGATCGCGCCGACCGTATCCGGTTGAATGTTGCGGCGATTCAGGAACTCCGGGCCGGGACCGGTCGCCTCGCCCGAGGACGGCGGCGGGCCGGGGACATTGTGCTGATCCGGCGGCGGGCCCAGGCTCGGACCGCCACCCGAATCGCCCAGCGCCCGATTCGCCGTCTCCTTCAGCGTCACATCCACCTGGTGCACCAGGAACTGTTGCAGCGCAAGCTCGGTCGCGATCCCGATGCCCGAGACCACGACCACCAGCAGCACGACCTGCCCGATCAGTAGGCGGGCGCGCAGCGACCAGCGACGGCGGGGTCGCGACTCGGCCAGGTCGTCGGTGAACTCACCGGGCTCTTTCGCGACCACGATTGATTGATTCCCCAACGCGCCGAACTGATTCCCTGACATCGGCTGATCCGCGGACACACCCGGCTGATTCGGAAGCGCCCCGAGATCGTTCATGACCGCACCGGGCAGGTTGGTGGATGCACCGAGCTCTTTCGTGGACTCACTGAGCTGGTTTGATGACATAACCCGCACCTCGCAATGTGTGGATCATCGGCGGACGACCGCTGTCGATCTTCTTGCGCAGATAGGAGACATAGAGTTCGACGATGTTGGATCGGCCGCCGAAGTCGTAGCTCCAGACCCGATCCAAGATCTGCGCCTTGCTCAGCACCCGGCGGGGATTGCGCATGAACAATCGCAGCAGCTCGAATTCCGTTGAGGTCAGCACGATGTCGACGCCGCCGCGAGTGACTTCGTGGCTGTCCTCGTCGAGCACCAGGTCGCCGACCACCAGCCGGGAAGCGCTTTCCTCGCTCGCGATGCCGGCGCGCCGCAGCAGCCCCCGCAGCCGCAACACCACCTCGTCGATGCTGAAGGGCTTGGTGACGTAGTCGTCGCCGCCCGCGGTGAGCCCGGCAATCCGGTCCTCGACCGAATCCTTCGCGGTCAGCAGCAGCACCGGCAGATCCGGGAGCAGGACTCGCAGCCGGTCGAGCACCTCGAGGCCGGTCATATCGGGCAGCATCACGTCGAGCACGACCACATCCGGCCGCAGCTCGCGGACTCCGGCGACGGCCGTGCGCCCATCCCCCGCGGTGCCGACGATCCAACCCTCGTAGCGCAGGGCGATGGCGAGCAGTTCGGCCAGCGCCGGTTCGTCGTCCACCACCAGTACGCTGACGGGGCTGCCGTCGGCGCGACGCATGGCGGCGCGCTCGATCGGGGTGTTTCCCGAGGTCAGAACTGACATTGTTACAGCGTCGGGGAAATCGCTGGGCCGAAGCTGTACCGAAGCTATGGGTCAGCTGTGAGAGCTGTGCGCCGGATCATCACCTGCCGCTGCCGGTTCTCGGCCGTGGGATATCCGAGGCGATCGCGGGCGCACGCTGCCACTGGCCGCGCAGGCGAGCACGACACCGAGCGCGGACATATCGGAGGGCGGTGTCGGCAGGGCATCTTCGTCCTGCTCCGTCGCAGGCGCGGAACTCATGTCGGTCTCGGGCGAAGGATCGGCCGCTTCCTCGTGTTCGCCCTCGGGCAGCGGGATGGCGATTTCGGCCAGGCGCACACCGTCTCGGGTGAGCGAGAGGGTATGGAGTCCGACCCGGCCACGGGTGAATCCGGCGGCGTGTACGGCCCGCAGGGCGGTGGCGAGACCGGCGGCCAGGGCGCGGAGCACGGGCTCGGGCAGCGCGCCATGCTCGGCGATCACGCTACTCAGGGGCATGGATGGTACGAACAGAGCTGCACGCCAGGGGTTTTCGTCGTCCGCGCCGGCACATCGGCAGTGTCGCCACGAACCGCCGAGCACCGGGCCGGACGGGCATTGTCATCGATCCTCTCGGGATGCGACCGCACGTCAGGCCGGCACGTCAGCTCAGCCGACAGGTCGGTCCGACCTCAGATCGTATGCCCCACGTCGGTGGCCACCAAGCGGTCCAGGGCGCGCTCGGCGAGGGCGGCGATGGTCATCGACGGGTTGCATGCCGCGGTGTTGCCCGGCATGAGCGCGCCGTCGATGACATACAGGCCGGGCTGGCCGAGCACGCGGCCGTCCAGGTCGCACACCGAACCCATGCTCGCGCCGCCCAGCGGATGCCAGGTGGACGGGAAGGCGAGGTTGGTGTCGAGCAGGACGCTGGACGGTCCGGCGATGCGCTGCACGGCGGGACCGATGTGGTTGTCCTGGATCGCGGCATCGCCGTCGGCGGGCCAGTAGAGGGTCGCGGCATCGGTCGCCGAGTCGTAGCGGAACTCGCCGCGGCCGGTGCTGAGGCCGTAGCCGACCATCATGGTGCTGTGCGCGTCCATCGACAGCGGCGGCATGGACGCCTGGATGACGGTGTGCGCGTTGTCCGGGTCATCCCAGTTCAGGCTGCCGTAGACGACCGGACCGCCCTGGGCGGGACCGAATTCCTCGGTGGGAGCGGACCACACGTAGATGCGGTCGGCATTGGTACCCCAGCCGCGGCCGAGTTCGTCCGGCAGATCGGGGATCTGGCCCTTCGCCTTGGCGCGCACCAGCAGACGGGTGGTATTCAGGCTGCCCGCGGCCATGACCAGGGCATTGGTGGTGAGGATCTTGTTCTCCAGCACGGTGCCCGCGGTGTCGGTGCGGTTCACGTGCACGACCCAGCGGCCGTCCGCGGCCCGCTCGATATCGGTGACCTCGTGCAGGGTCTCGACGGTGACGCGGCCGGTGGCCTCGGCGGCGGCGATATAGGTGACGTCGACCGAGTGCTTGCCGCCATTGTTGACACCCATGGCGCCGTCGCCATTGGTGTAGGAGGGGGCCATCTCGCCGCGGAGTTCCGCGAGCGCGAAGTTCCAGTCGATGGGCATCGGGATCTTCGACAGCGGGAGACCGGCCTGACGGACGTGGTCGGCGAAAACCCGTGCGGCGGTGTAGTTCGGCGTGTTGATCAGCTCGTCCGGCGCCACGGCCAGTCCCAGCATGCGGGCGACCCGGGGATAGTAGACGGAATTCAAGGTTTCCCAGCCGAGTCCGTCCGGGAAGTGGCGGCTGAAGACCGCCTCGGTCGGCTGCAGCGACATGCCTTGGTAGACAAGCGATCCGCCGCCCAGCCCGGCCGCGCACAGAGCGGTCATGTTCTGGCCCGCCACGGCTTCGACGAGTCCGGTGTATTTGTCGAAAGCCACCGGCTTGCCGAACAATTCGGGACTCGAGCGATGCCACAGGATGCGCTTGTCCGGCGAGCCGGCGTGCGGGAAGGTCTGCGCGTTCGGGCCGGTGGGCCAGCGCACGCCGCGCTCCAGCAGCAGCACGTCGACACCCGCTTCGGCCAGCCGCAACGCGGTAACTCCGCCGCCGAAACCCGAGCCGATGACGACGACCCGATGGTCCTCCCGGGTGAGTTCCACTCTGTTGACCCGGGCGGCGATTCCTGCGCGGGCGACCGGTGCGGTCGCGAGCAGAGCAGCGGTAGCGGCCGCTCCGGCTAGCAGGGAGCGGCGCGAGATATCTGGCATGTGACACCTTGAAAGGTTCGTACGGCTGCGGTTGAGTAACCTGGTTACTCAAGTAACGGCGTTACTGTAACTGCATGGCAAAGGAGACGGAAGAGGCATTGAGAGCGAGGATTCTCCTCGAGGTTCGCACTCTGCTCGAGTCCGACGGCTATGACGCCGTCCAGCTGCGCGAAGTCGCGCGCCGCGCCCACGTCTCCCTGACCACGATCTACAAGCTCTTCCCCACCCGCGACGAGCTGCTGGTCTCCGCCATCGAGGCGTGGATGGAAGAGAACACCTATGTCCCGATGGAGATCCCACCTCCCGGCGAGTCCATCCACGACGGGCTGATCCGCGTCATCCGCCACGTCTTCGACCCGTGGGAACGCCACCCGATCATGCTCGAGGCCTATCACCGCGCCCGCACCGGACCGGCGAACCAGCGGCTCGACAACCACGGCCTCGACGCCGTGCTCCCGATCGCCGCCGCCGTCCTCGCCGGCGCCAGTCCCCGCTATCTCGAGGACATCGCCGTCATCCTCTCCAACATGACCTTCTCCCTCCTCGGCCAATGCGCCGACGGCACCCTCGAGATCTCCCAGGTCCTCCCGATCCTCGAACGCGCCGTCCACCGCCTCACCGCCAACAACGAACCCGAGGCCACCGAAGCCCTCCGCCGCCGCGGCTCCTCCGACCCCCTCCGCCCCGACTCCTCCGGCCGCCTCCCCCTCCGCCCCGACGTAGCCGCCCCCTACCGCCGCACGCCCACGGATTCCCCTGCGCCAGAACAACCCTGACGCTCTCCCCGCACCCTGCCCGAGCCCGTCCGCACGGTACCGCGTCCTCGTCGCCCGAGATCACCAGGGCCCGCGGCGCATTCACTGCGGCGACCGATGCGGCCCGGGTAGTCGGCGACGACCTCGGGCAGCGCGCCCATGAGACGGCCGCGCGCCGCTACCAACCGGCAGGCGTCCCCGAGCGACCACAGACCCGCGACATACGCTGCCGCGATCTCGCCGATCGAATGACCGATCACCACGTCCGGGGTGACGCCGAACGACTCCAGCAGGCGGTACAGCGCCACCTCGAAGGCGAACAGGGCGGGCTGGGTGAACTCGGTCCGATCCAGCACCGGGGCGCCGCCATCGGCGGAGCCGCTGAACATGACGTCGCGGAGCGAGCACTCCAGCAACGGATCGAAATGGGCGCACACCGCGTCCAGTTCGGTGGCGACCACCGGGAAGGCCTCGTACGGCCCGGATCCCATGCCGATCCGCTGCGCGCCCTGCCCGGTGAACAGAAAGGCCGTCGTTCCCGCGCCGACGGTGCCCGTCACGACACCGGCGCGGGTTCCCGATTCGGCCAGAGTCGCCAGCAATTCGAGCACCTCGACGCGATCGCGACCGAGGACCACACCGCGCGAATCCAGCCGCCCCCGCGAATTCGCCAGTGCGCCGGCCGCATCCGCGATGTCGATCCACAGGGACCCTGGCCGAGGAGATGGTTCAGACCAGGTAAACCGACCCAGCTGTGCCGCCAGGATCAGTGCAACAATTGCTCAGCAACGATGCTGAAGACTGCCACGCTACCTGACCATGCCAACCGAATGAGGCATGTGTACCAGGGGTTTTCGAGCGGCGCGGGTCATCGTACTGAACAGTAGTTCGAACGATCTTGACTTGTCAATCGTCCAATTGCCCCTGAAATCATTGGCAGCACAGGCTAGGCAACCTACCCGAGCCACGGGCGGTCGCGAGGGCGGAAGACGATGGGCTCTCCGCTGTATTTCGCTGCCGCACAAACGATTTTGTACGTATGTCGAAACTTATTGCGATCCCATGTCGCGGCGCGGTGAGGGAGGCGCGTCCGAATCGCAAGCCGAGCGGCTCCACGACGACCTTTCCGGCACACGGAACCGACATCGTTCACGAACGCATCCCATCGGCTCGCCGACGACATATCCACCACCACACCCTCAGGCAACCCCCTCGATCAGTCACCCCGGACGCCGAGACCATCCAGCACGACAGGACCACGCGACGTGCCCAACCCGAGCGCCACACTCTCGACCCGTGGCCACCCAACCCCCTGCCAAGTGGCCACCACACGCCGAGTACCAGCCGATTTGTATATCCAGGGGGGTCCTGGGGTAATCTCATCGAGCACGAGCGAGAGCGAATGCAACGGGCTGTGGCGCAGCTTGGTAGCGCACTTGACTGGGGGTCAAGTGGTCGCAGGTTCAAATCCTGTCAGCCCGACCAAGAAATCCCCTCCGACCAGGGTCGGAGGGGATTTTTTCTGCCACCGAACTCGATCGAAATCGGCCGGATCTCACAGAAATCTCACATTTTCGGCCGATCTCCCCGCGCCCACCGCTCGCGAGAACCTCGCGATTGTCCGGCGCTGTTTCGGGGATGTCGATGTAGTGGGCCTTGGCCACCGCTTTGGTGTTGCCGAGTTGTCGCGCGGCACGCTCGGGATCACTGTAGGCATTGTCGACTGCCGTGCCGACCCCACGCCGGAACTTCCTCGGAGTGACCCAGGAGTAGTTCTCCCCGCGGGCGGCGCGCCAGCTGCGCCCGAAGTTGTTAGGGTTGCGAAGGGAACCGTTGCGTGCGGGAAACAGGACCCCGGTGGGTGTTCGGCTGCCCGGTGACCTCAAGATCTTTCAGCGCCTCACGGCAGGCTTGCGCGGAGTGTTCCGGCAGCAGCATCCGCCGCCACCCGTTCGTCGACTTCGGGAATGGCTGGCGCATCCACCCGCCGGTGCTGGCCCTCTTCACCTCTACCAGCGTCCCGGTGACGTCGACGTAGGGGATCGTGGCATCGAGATCGATATCCTCCAGCAGGACGGCGAAGACCTCGTGCGGCCGCAGCCCGGTGCCGCAGATCAGGTCGGTAACCCATACCACCGACCAGTCGCGCGGCGGGCCGGAGGTGTATGCCGGCGTGCCGGGAACAGCCTCCCCGGACGCCCAGGCACGCACCTGAGCCCTGAAGCCCGGCAGTGCATCCTGGTCTCCAGCCTTGCCACGGGCGCGGGTGCTGCGCTGGGTGAACGGGCTCACTCCGTCCACGGGATTGGTATCGACAGCACCGTGCCGGACGGCGATCTGCATCATCGCTCGCAGAATTATCTTGTGCTGCTTGGCCTTACGACGCATTCCCATCGCAACCAACCCCTTGAGATGTCGGTCGAGCTCGCCGGCAGTCGCCTGCCACACCTGCAGATTCTGCGACATAGAGGCGGTGGCGGTCGGAGTCGAGGGCCACGGCGCTGGGATCGCTGTGGTCTCCGACCGGGATGTAGGCGTTGACCGAGTCGGTGGCAGGGTCGATGACCGCGAGCGTGCCGCGTGCTCCGACGCTGAGCAGGTAGACGAGATGGGTCACAGGATCGATGACCAGCGGCTGGGTTTCGCGCACGAACACGTCGTTCACCGGGATCGTCGTGATGGCTGCGTGTGTCCGAGTGTCGAGCACCGTCACACTGACCGGATACGGCGGGGTAGCAGGGTCTTGGGTGACGACGTAGGCGCGGTGCAGTCCCGCATCGACGGCGATGCCTCGCGGCCCGTAGCCGACCTGGACGGTGCCGCAACCGCGGTAGGCTCCTACCCCGAGATCGTCGAAGTCGCGGTTGGTCGCTGGATCGGTCGTGGTCGGAGCTGTGGTCGAGGAGACGGAAACCGAGGCAGGTGATCCGCAGCCGCCGACTGCGAGCACTGCGACTGTGGCGATCCCTGTCGCCGCGAAAAGCCTTGACAGATATCGACAACGACCCGATCGGTACACGCACTTCCCCCGTTGATCTTGTTGAACACCTCGACGCTACCGCAATCCACGGTCTGTTCCGGGAAGCATCGGCTGGTCGCACCACCGAGGCCATCCCGATGGGGCTGAACGTCAACTCGGTCGACCCTGCGGCCGGTTTCGATGCTGCCGCCTTGATTTCGTCGTCGACGGAACCGGCGGTCGTCGCGCGACGCTACGGTTGTCCGTGGCCATGAGAAAGTCCCCGCTGGTGGCCATTTGTAGGTCCCCGCTGGCGGCCAGGTAAAAGTCCCCACTCTCTTGCTCGTCGTGTCATGCCCGGAGCTCGTGGCCTGGGCGGTGACGGTGATAGCGCCAACTGTCATCCGTCACTGCCCAGGGAGTTCCATTGAAGTCTGCGAGGGAGCGAATGGACATCATTTCCGCCTATCGAGAGGTCGGAAGCTATCGTGGGGCCGCCGAGTTGTGCGGCACCACGCCCAAGACGGTGAAACGTGTGATCGAGCGCGCCGAGGCCGGTGATTCCCGGCCCGAACGAGCGGCTCGGCCACGGAATTTCGATCAGGTGACCGAGTTGGTCGCCGAACGCGTGAAGAAATCCCAGGGCCGGATCTCGGCGAAGCGGTTGTTGCCGATCGTCCGCGCCGCCGGTTACGAGGGTTCGCCGCGGAACTTCCGCCGCTTGGTGGCCGAGCAGAAAGCTTTGTGGCGCAAGGATAATCATCGTGGTCGGCGTCCGGCGGTGTGGTCGCCGGGTGAGTATCTGGTGATCGACTGGGCCTAGGCGGCGCCCGGCCTGCAGCTGTTCTGCGCGGTGCTGGCGTTCTCGCGGTGGCGGTTCGCCGCGTTCGCGCCCGATCAGAAGCAGTCCACCACGCTGGCGTTGATCGCCGAAGCCTTGGCTGCGATCGGTGGTGTCCCGGCGAAGGTGCTCGCTGATCGGATGGGGTGTTTGAAAGGCGGTGTGGTCGCCGACGTCGTCGTCCCGACCCCCGAATACGTCAGGTTCGCAACGCATTACGGGTTCCGGCCGGATTGGTGCCGGGCCGCGGATCCGCAGTCGAAGGGCCTGGTGGAGAACTTGTGCGGGTATGCCCAGTCCGATCTGGCGGTCCCGTTGCTGACCGAAGCCGCGATGACCGGGCAGGCGGTGAGCCTGCGCGAGGCCAACGCGGCGGCGAAAACCTGGTGCGCGGAGGTGAATTCGGCCATGCATTCGGAGATCTGCGCGGTCCCCGATCAACAATTGGAAACCGAGCGAGAGTTGTTGGCGCCGTTGCCGTCTCTGCGTCTCGAGATCGGTCCGGCGGTGACACGCAAGGTCGACCGGCTGGCCTGCGTCCGTTACGGATCGGCGCGCTATTCGGTCCCGATGCGGCTGATCGGCACGGTCGTGAACATTGTCCTCGATCACGGCGCGCTGCTGGTGCTCGAGCCCGCGACCGGGGTGATCGTGGCCGAACACGAACTCGTCGCCCCGGGTGAGGCGTCGATCCTCGACGCCCACTACGACGGCCCGCGCCCGGCCCCCAACCGCGGACCGCGCCCGAAAACCACTGTCGAACACCAATTCTGCGCGCTCGGTGAGGATGCCGAGGCTTTCCTGGTCGGAGCTGCCGCCATCGGCAACACCCGCCTGGGCTCGGAGTTGGAGATCCTGCTCGCTCTCGGCGCCGCCCATGGCGAGGCGGCGCTGGTCGCCGCGTTGCGGCGGGCGGTGGCGTTCAAACGCTTCCGCGCCGCCGACGTCCGCTCGATCCTGGCCGCCGGCACCGGCACCCCGCAGCCCCGCCCGGCCGGGGACGCGCTGGTCCTGGACCTGCCGACCGCGCCGACCCGATCGCTGGACGCCTACAAAATCACCCAGGACGGGAGTGCTTCGTGACCACGACTCGATCGAAAACGACTGCACCCAAGCCGATCCCGGAACTCGCCGCCGATCTCGACGCCGGGTTGCGGCGGCTCAAGCTCGCCGCGATCCGCCGCACCGCGCCCGAGGTCCTGGCCGTCGCGAAGACCCAGCGCTGGACCCCGGAAGAGGTGCTGCGCACCCTGCTCGACGCCGAACTCGCGGCACGCGACGCCTCCAACGCCCGCAACCGGCTCAAGATCGCCGCGTTCCCGATCACCAAGACCCTCGAGGGCTTCGACGTCGCGGCCTCGTCGATCCCGCAAGCCACCTTCGACTACATGGCGAATCTGGAATGGGTTCGCGCGCAACAGAATCTGGCGTTGATCGGGCCACCGGGAACGGGCAAGAGCCACACCCTGATCGGGCTCGGCCACGCCGCGGTCACCGCCGGGCTCAAGGTCCGCTACTTCACCGCCTCCGACCTGATCGAGGTCCTCTACCGCGGCCTGGCCGACAACACCGTCGGCAAGGTCATCGACACGCTGCTACGCGCGGACCTGCTGATCCTCGACGAAATCGGGTTCGCCCCCTTGGACGACACCGGCACCCAACTACTGTTCCGCCTGGTCGCGGCCGCCTACGAACGACGCTCACTGGCCGTCGCCTCCCACTGGCCCTTCGAACAATGGGGCCGGTTCCTGCCCGAACACACCACCGCCGCCAGCATCCTCGACCGACTACTGCACCACGCCACCGTCGTCATCACCGACGGCGATTCCTACCGCATGAGAAACCGCACCAAGCGAGGTGAACGACCCTGAACTGACCACCCCACCCCGCAACGGGGTGGGGACTTTTACCTGGCCAAAAACGGGGACCACCAGATGGCCATTGACAGTCGAAGTAGATTTGAGTGAGCTGGGTCAGGTTCTGCCGATGTCACCGAAACTGGAAACCTGCCGAGCGATGGAATTGGGCGCGCCTACGGATCCGGTTGTACCTGTGCTACGGCCACCCGTCTCACCACCGACGAGCCCGGATCCTCGCCTCACGCGCGCAGCATCGCGCGGCCGGATGCAGTATCCACCGCCCCTCGATCAACCGATCGGCCGTCGACACGACGAGCCGTCAGGAACGGGTGACCGCGTTCCCGCGGCGAGCGGGACAGGCGGAGCTGTGCCCGTCGACAGTGCATGCAGAGCGCCACCACCGCTCTGCCACGGGCGACGCTCCGAAATACGCGACGAACGACATCTAGGAACTCGCTCGGAGAGGTGACGTGCCGCCGGTAGGATTTCCACCAGCCGGACACCGATTGATCGGCAGCGCCGGATCCTGGGCGAGGGTGTATATGGTGTCATCTAATCCGGTCGTGTCAGACGGCCGCCTTCGTTGTGCTGCCATGTCCGCCGGCCTTGACATGCCACTACAACGGGTCCCGCCCGCCCGTCTATCAGCAGGCCAGCACCCGCTACGGGCAGGCCGACCGCGGCACGTGCTGAGACAGCGTCACGAACTGATCTGGGTCGGAATTTCTTGCGAGCGATCCAAGTATTGTGCCGCTACCGATCAGCTTGAGCGAAGTTTACTCTGACGAGAGTTTTTCTATCGATCCGAGGGATTCAAGTAATGCAAGAAAGTTGGCGAACGTCCGCAAACAGCAGAGTTGCGATCCGCCAATTGCACGGAATTAACTCAAGGGTGGGAATCAACAATGGTATCGTCGTTACCTCGGTTCGGCCACGACCTCCGACCTTCGTTTGTCAAGCAGATCGGCGAGGCAGCCGAGGATCAGGGAATCGAACTCGATTGGCTTTCAGACTATTGGGTCGCCCGGCTACGTCGAGCCGAAACAACGAAGTACCTCACGGGGTACACCTTTCCGGTGAACGACGCGGCGGCGGCCAATATCGCCAACGACAAGGTTGCGAGCTTCGCCGTCCTAGACGATTATGGACTGCCTGCTGTAAGGCATGATCTATTCCGGTTCAAGGCGATATCCGAGTCCGACTGGGTAGACGCAGTAATTTCCGATATAGGGCTACCTGTGGTCCTCAAACCGTATTCGGACAGTGGCGGTATTGATGTTGAGCGTGCCACCACCCAGCATGAATTGACTGCAATTTTGACCAGCCTCTCGACGAGGCATCGAGCACTCGCACTGTCACCGTATCTGAATATTCAGCATGAGCATCGGATCGTCATGTTGGACGATCATGCTCTACTTGCCTACCAAAAAGTTCGACAACCAATCAACCACGCTGGCGAGCTGGAATGGAGACATAATCTACGGCTTGGAGCCCAGGCCGAGACCATTGTTTTGGAAACAGTCGCGCCGATGGTTACTCTAGCCCGGCAGACTATGCGAGCGCTAGGTCTCCGATTTGCGTCGGTCGATATCATCGAGGTTGCAAATCTGATAATGGTTCTCGAAGTCAACAGCGCCGTCACGCTTGAACATTTCAGCCAACAGAAGCCCGAATTCTTCATGCATGCGAGCGCAATCTACAGTGATGCAATCCAGCTTTGCTTTGGCGACCACCGGGAGTGGGTAAAACGCAGTGGATGATTCGGAGATCGTGCGGTTGTATCATCTTTTCGATGCAAAGTACCGGCTCGGTGAACTACGTGGAGCATCTACTACAGGCGCAACGCTGCTTCGCCGCACCGAGAGCCCCATTTTGCTGACGGCTCCGCACAGTGTCACCCAATGTCGGAACGGGCGAGAGAAGTTGGCGGAGTTCTGGACCGGCGCGTTTGCCGAGACGATAGCGGAGCTGCTCGGCGCCAACGTACTGACATCGCTGAGTCCGCGGATCGAAAACGAGAACGCTGCATCACGCGACCCATTCCTGGATGTACTGCAGCTCATGCTGTCGACCGACAGCATGTCCCTCGTTATCGACGTACACGGGCTACATGCTCGACATGAGATTGACATTAATATAGGGGCGGCAGGAATGCCCCATGCTAGCAATGTAGTCGCAATAGCCGAAACTCTTGCCTCGAGCTTCAAAGTAGCAGTCGATCATCCTTATAGCGGCGGAAGCGGAATTGCCGGAATGATAAACCGAAAGGAGCCCCGCGCGATATCGGCGCTTCAGCTGGAGCTCGGACCACGTTTGCGGTGCGACACCGTCGACGGCAGAGAATTGCGAATGGTAGCGGACGCAATCCGTTGTTTTGCGAGGTAGTACACCTTGGGGATAGACTGGGAACTTGAACTCATCAACGCGATTAACGCGGACAATGAGGACTCCATGCAATTGTGCATCAATTCCAGAACAAGGAAGATGCTGAGTAGCGCACCCGCGCAGTATCGCCACCATGCAGGCATGACGATGCGCGATTTCGATCGAAGTGCACATCAGCCGTTGGTAAACTTGCGATCCGATAATGTCGCGGATGAGTTTCGAGTCCATTTCAGCGTTGGCGACTCGTCGGCAATGAACCTATTCGTCGCTCGAATGACTGTCCCAGGTGGACCATGGCCCGGCCACTACGGGCTGGAAGGAATCCTATTCTCAGCTCGCCAGGTCTTCTTTCCAACGTGGTTTCCGTCGGCCGCATGGAGATCACAGCTCGTCTTCGGGAACGTCGCCAATGCTTCGCACGGATTCCTACGCGGTCAAGGCGCAGTGCTATTTCCAGAGCTACTTGCATTAGAACAACCTCTTGAGTACCAGGGATTCGGAGTCGTATTCGTCGATAAACTCGTGAGCCTGTTCACTGATCGTGTGGTCCCTGCCCTAGAGCTGCTGGGAATCGAAGGCAGCGACTACCTCGACATCCAGTCTCACCGCGAACTAGCTTTTCTAGCCCATGAATGGGGCCACCTGTCGGGGCCGGTCGCCTACGATGAGACGGTTCAGACTCGTCGTAGGCGGGTCCTTGCTGTTGTCAGCGAGTTGCATGCCGACTTGGCCGGTTTCACGATGTTGATGACTCGAGGAAGCGTCGAGTCCATAGCTGCCGCGAAAGTGCTCGTTCTTGACCGTATCTGCCGTGAAGCATGGTTGCCGCGAGCACATTCTCAGGTTGATAGCATAGCGGCTCGCCAAATGCTAATAATGTTGCGCGACAACGGCCTTTCGGTAATAGCCGGCGGTGACTTACGACTGGACTGGCAGAATGTCGCCCGCCGCCTGGCCGGTGAACTGCGGGTCGTGGAGTATGTCGATCAAGCGTGCCTCGGGGGGGAGGTTGAGCCCGCTCGGGCCTATCTAGCAAGTTACGGATGGAAAATTGGACCGAACGAGTTTCACATCAGTCTTGTGGACAATGTGGCTGCCGCTTTCCGTGCTGCCGCCAATACCAAAAACGCCACGCGACCATCTAGCAGTGGGGGCGTTGCAAGATGGGACGACAGACGATAGGCCGTCAATTCTCGCTCGAAAGCGTTGCCGGGCAAGGCTTTCGAGATCAGGTTTGTCGATCAAGACACGAACTTCCTGAGTTCTGTCTCGAATCGGCACGGTTACAAGAACATCGAATACGAGGCCTGACCGTCGTCGGGTACGACGGCGGTACCGATCTGATGCAAGCCCGCGTGGTCGGCGGTGGATGCGACTCAACTCCAGCGATCCAAACAAGGCGGTTCAACGCTCGAAGACACACAACCCCGCCCACGCCCAGGGCGCATCGCTCGGCATCGAGGTCCCGATCGCGCCTGGGATGGATACACGTTCCGGGCGTGATCGGTCGTACTGCAAGCGGGCCCGCCGCATCGCTTCTGCAGGCGAGACGCCGGCACCGAGTTCGTGTAGTGCCGTGGCCACTATGGTGCCAGTACACGCGTCGTCGGCGGGGAGGGCGAAAAGCCCGGCGATGGCAGTCGTGGCTCCGCCCAGAAGGCAGACGGTGGCTAGGTTGAGCAACTCACCAGATCGCGGCCCCATATAGCGGCCCGCGAAGCATGCCTCCAGCACTGCGACTGTGCCGTCGAGTGGGTGGGACAGCAGATCGATGGCGTCGACCACACGAGTCCCGTCGCTGGCAACGAGCGCGCCCTCCGCACGTTGGGTCGATTCACCGTGACAGCTGATGAGCAACAGCTGGTTTGGTCCTAGGCTTCTGCGTATCTCGCTCGCATAGTGCGTCCACTCAGTGAGGGCGGCACGCTCGGGATTCCACGACAAGGCCGGATCGAGGTAGGCGACGACGGTCTGCAGGTCGGGTTGTCTGCGGGCGGTGGTCGGGATCGGGAGTCGAGTTACCGCCGCACGGATGCCTACCGGAACCCCGGCGAGCATCACCGCCTCGAAGGGAATGTGGGCCAGAATCGGCGGGAGGACGACCGACAGTGCCGGAACGTGCTGTCGGAGCATCCATCGCTGCACGTCGACCGGCAACAGAACATCAGTCAGATCGGTTTGCCACGAACGCATCTGCGGATTCCAGAGGACATCGGCGCGATCGGAGGTGATGGCATAGCCGAGCGCGTCGATTTGATCGATGTGAGTCTCGTTGAGAGGAACCAACTCGACGGTGGTCTCTCCGCCGGGGATTCGGTAGGCCAGGGGCAGCTGGCTGTCGCGAGTCGGCGCCCCGTAAATGACAACCGCATCGGTGGGGTGGGCCTCGGCCAAGTCGTCGAAACCGATCGTGCAGGGTGCTTCGGACGGGTCGAGCACCGCAAGTTGGACTGAGGGGCCGGAAAGTTTTCGGACAGCGAGGTTTTGGTTATCTCAAGCTGCCTGATTCGCCTGGAACCAGGCGGACTCTACTTCGTTCGGTGTGTGGTAGTCAATTCCGGAGTGAAGCCGAATCTGGTTGTACCGCAACTCGATATAGCGGGTGATGTCGCGTCGGGCGTGTTCGCGGGTCGGGTATTGGGTGCGGTTCACTCGTTCGTTCTTCAGGGTTCCGTTGAACGATTCCGCCCAGGCGTTGTCGTAGCAGGTTCCTGTGCGGCCTACCGACCTTTGGATGCCGAGTTCTTTCGCCACTGCCGCGAATTCAGCGGAAAGATACTGGCTGCCGCGGTCGCTGTGGAAGATTGTTCTCCCGGCGGCGATGGGCAGGTTCCGGGCGGCCATGCGCAGTGCGTCGGTCACCAATTCGGTGCGCATGTGGTCGGCCATGGCGTAACCGACGACTTTCTTCGAATAGCAGTCGAGCACGGTGGCCAGATACAGCCATCCTTCCCAGGTGCGAATGTAGGTGATGTCGCCGACGAGTTTGCGTGCCGGCGCGTCGGCGGTGAAGTCGCGCGCCAGCAGGTCGGGCAGGTCGGCGGCGTCACCGGCGATGGTGGTGACCGGCCGGAACGGGCGGGGTTGGCACGGCACCAACCCCAGCTCACGCATGATCTTGCGCACGGTGTCCGGATCGACCACGGTGCCCCACCGGGCGAGCTGGGCGTGGACGCGGCGGTAGCCGTAGGTGCGGTCGGAATGGTCGAAGCAGAACCGGATCTCGGTTTCGAGGACTTCCCGCCACTGCGCCGTGGCTGACGGTTCACGACCGCGCCAATCGTAGAAACCCGAGCGGGACACCTCCGCCCACCGGCACATGTCGACCACGGAATGATTGCCTTCTTCGGACGCGATGAACGCGTATTTGGCCGTTACCGGTGCTTCTTCGCGAAGAAGGCCACCGATTTTCCCAGGAAGCGGTTCTCCTCTTCCAGTTCCCGGACCCGACGCTCCAATTCCTTCAACCGGGCGCGTTCCGGCATCGACAAACCGGTGTCCGCTGCCGAGTTCGTGCGCTGGAACTGTTTCACCCAGTTCCGGATCGTCTGATCGGTCACCCCGCAATCGCGCGCGACATCGGCAACCGGCCGAGACTTCTCGACCACCTCACGTGCCGCCGTTTCCCGGAACTCCGGGCTGAACTGACGCGACTTCCTCTGTGCCACAAACAACTCCGTTCAGTTACCCAATTCTACTTTGGGTCGCTGTCCGAAGAAGTTCCGGCACCTCAGACATTGAGTTGCTGAAGGAGATGGCGTTGAGAGTGCGGGTCGGTTCGGCTGCGCAGAGGAAGATCACGAACCCGGTCGAGAAAATCGGTGACTCGACTACTGAGATGGCCTGACTGCAGGGTGTTTCGCAGACCCAGCGGCGTCGCATCGATCAGCAGGTCGGCGGCCATCCGAGTAGTTTCTGGCCGGCGCACGACGTTTGCGACGGAAAGCAGTGTGGTCGCGACGTCGCGCAGCGCGAAATCATGATCGGCGCGGCGGCCCGGATCGATCACCTGCCTCCGTGCCCGCCGAAGGGCGTCGATCGACTGTCGCATGGCGCTCACCACCAGTATCGTGTCCGAGCGGTCGGCAGCTGCACGGGCGGTCATGGATAGCGCGTGGGCTTCCCCAGTCGCGATTCTCATGCGACGGTATAGGTTTGCCGCTGCAGCGGCCGCCGCCAAGCGCTTGTCTGGCGTGTCCTCGATTTCCGCTTCCAGCAGAAGAATGTTGGCTTCGGCGAGCGGATTGGATCCCGCCGATGTAATCGTGCGGGCCTGACTGAGCGCGTCACGGGCACCAGACATATCCCCGAGAACCGAGCGAATGCGTGCGGCTGCACGCAGCGCTCCGGCCAGCCCGAGCGTGTCCGGCGAGGCTCGGAAACTGCGCAGCGCCTCTTCCACGTCGGTGAGCGCACCCGCGGTGTCATGTTCGGTGAGCCGCAACATCGCTCGCTCGCGTAGCGTGTAGCCCAAACCGGGGGCACTGTCGATCTCGCGATAGTTCGAGACTGCTCGATCGAGCCGTCGACGTCCTTCGGTGTTTCGGCCCAGCAACAGCGCGTTGATGGCGAGCGCTCGCTCGGTATTCGCGATACCGAGCACGTCGCCGTGCTCAGCGTATGCGGCCGCCGCGTCCTCGTATGCCTCGTCGGCAGCTGCATAGTCGGCGGTCCATGCCAGCAGGTGGCCCCATTCGAGCAGGTAGTTGGCGCGAGGATGGCCGTCTGGGGCCCCGTCGAGCGCGTGTTGTATCGCGTCGAGAGCATTGAGGATCTCGCCGCGGTGGCGGTACACAACGGACAGCTGCTTCCACGCCCGCCGGATCGCTGGTTCGTCACCGACGGATTCAGCTAGATGTTTTGCCAACGTCAGTACCGGCTCGGGATCCTCGGGGTAGCCACTACCCGAATGCGATTCGGCCAGCGAAACCAACGCCCACGCGCGCCCGCCCGGATCGTTTGCGGCCTCGAAAGCACGGTCGGCTGCGCGAAGATGTTCGGCAGCCTCGGGTTGCCGATCGAACTGATTGAGCGCCATGCCGGCCTCGAGATGAAGGTGGGCCGAGATCACGCCCCCATGCTCGCCCAGTGCCGTCAGGCCAGAGTTTGCCGTACTCAAGACCGCGGCGAGGTCATCCAGAAACCGAAATGCTTTGGCCCGCAGTGCAAGTGCCCAAGCATACGCATCGCAACTTTGCCAGGACGCAAGCAGCGGTAGGGCCCGGTCGGTTTCCGCTATGACCGTCGCCGGTTGCTGGGGGCTGATCCGGTCAAGGTAGTTGAGCCAGATCTGGACGTCTCGCAACGTCTCTGGTGTCGGCGCGGTGTCACTGGATCCGGACATGGATCACGTCGCCGCTCTCATCGGCCAGCCCGCTGAAGGTGTAGCCGCTTGCCTTACCCGACAGCTTCCAGCCCTGGTGGTCGACCTTGCGGATCTCCGCGATCTGGACGTCGGTGTACCCGCAGTCTCGCAGGTATCGAATGACAGTGTCGGTTACTGTCTCCGCGCTCGCGGCCGAGTCGCCGGGCGCCGGTGTCCAACCGCGGGTGACTAGCCCGAGCGCTGCAGCCTTGAGAACATCGAAGGTGACACCTGCGGCGACCGCGTCGCTGATCCAGGTCACGGCTTCGACCGGAAGTGACAAGGTGCCCTCGTCGGGGATCGGTTGTGGTGCGCCAGAATCCACGACACGAGCCAAGACGATCGCGCTGCCGTCGCTGAGCCCGATCACCTGCATGTTGGATCCTTTCGTCGGTGTGCCTTCCATGCCTTGCCAGTAGCGAGAGCTCGCTCACTGCAAGCTAATCAGAGCGCATAGCTCACGTACTGCGAATGCGAGCGTTCGCTGGAGACATCTTGACGGCGATCTCCGCAAAGAAAAAGAACATGAGCTGCCTGAGGTTGCGCCGCCACAACTCGCTCTCCTCACTTTGCCTGGGCACGGGTCGTCTCGTGGATTGCGAGTTCGCCAAGCCGATCGAGGTCACGGCGCTGTGAACCCCACCAAACTCTCCCAACAGAGCAAGCGCAGTTCTATGCCGCTGTGCGGCCTTCGGGTGAGCAGAACCGACCGGCGTTCTCAGCGGCCACCCGGGACGCTCCGATCGGCGTTACCATCGAGGGCTTCGGGCGCGGAGGCAGCATCGGAGCAGCCGCGCAGGAGATCATGCCCACGACGGCGGCCGCGCCCCGAATCGATAACGGGAGTCCGGTATGTCGACCTGACGGTGCCGGATCAGCCTGGTGACCTGGGCAGTGGCCTTCACGATCGCGGCCGGTGTCTTGGCTAACCGGAACCGAATTCGGCAATCGCTCCGAATCCGCGGTCACCATCCTGCTGCTGGCGGTGTCCTTCTTCAAGATCCGCCTCATCGGCCTGCACTTCATGGACATCCGCACTGCCCCGCGCCGCCTGCGAGTCTGGTTCGAGGCCTACATCGCGGGCGTGCTGGGGATACTTATCGCCCTGTCCGTCCTGGCCTAGCGCGGGCGAGCCCTCGACGGATGGCCGGTGAGACAACGATCTCGCCGACCATCCGCGTACGTCTCACGAGCCATTGCCTTCCAGCCTGGTGAACTGTGCGACAACCGATTCGAGATCGTCATGGTCGGCGCGAACCTGGTGTTCTACAGCGCAGTCGGGTGGTGCCCGGCAACGCTGCTGTTACGACGAGCCGGAGTTCCCACCGAGCCGGCGACCTGCCGTGCGCAGCGACACTGACGCGTGACGACAAACCCAGTCGACCAAATGCGTTCAGCCTCAATGCCGCATCGAAGGCACGGTGTTGTGGTCGGTAACCACATCGGAATCGTTCGCACGCAACATCGTGCAAGTCGCAGTAACCGCAGGACGATTCGGATCGGACTGATAGAGATGGACATTGAGGGCAGCCACTCTCCCGCCCACGCGGTCCACGACCGCAACCGCGGAGAGAGGAACGTCGCCGATGGATGCCGGCCGATGGAATGTGACATCGAGGCCGAGGGTCCGCACAGGCCCGGCAGCGGCCGTCGCTGCGTCGAGCAGCGCGAGGTCCGCCAGCGACACCAAGATGCCTCCGTGAACGATTCCGAATGGGTTTGACATCCACGGCTCCGGGTGCAGCGTCAGAACAGACCTTCCGGGCACGCGATCCTTCACTTCGACGGCGAGGAAGGTCGTCAGAGATTTCCCTCGAGGCATAAAGCGGTCCACGCTTTCGGCCGCAACCTCGTCGCCCACGGCGGGCACCACCGCGAATCTGCCGGTGACGTGCGTGACCAGCTTGCCCGCCGGTGATAGGACGCGACCTGCGGCGAGCACCGTGTCCGCCCCGATGTCGAGCACCTCGGCCTCGGCTGTCACCCGACCTTCCCCGCGCAGGCCTCGCTCTCCCACGCTCAGCTGCAATGACAGCGTCCGAATTCCGACCTCCGGCACGAGCACCGACTGCACCGCGCGGCCGACGACGAAATCAGCGAGCGGCCCCAGCCAGCCGATGGGCAGCAACCCGGGCATGCCTTCTGCCAACTGCTGTTCGGCCAAGACCTGCCCGGAACTGTGACCAGTCTGTCTGATTCCGAATCGGCGCTCAGGACGACCGAGCGGGTGACTCTCCACCTCGACCGCACGCGCGGCCGGGTCGTCCGCGACAATCCGTTGGCCGAGCAACGTCATTGATCACTCCTATTCGGCAAGGTCCTTCGGACGCTAATTGAATCTAGATTAATTTCTTACGTCAACAAAGAAGCCACGGGTCTCACTTCCAGCGGGCCCGCCATCGCGGTCGCGGATTGCCGCACATTCACAGCCGACACCCAGCCGGTGTCAAAACGCGCCAGACGTCCAGCCGTGACCGTTCCCATGTCGGCGATGGCGGTACGGCCGGCTACAACGGCGGAAGTGGCGTGGCCTGCGCGGGGTTCAGCGCATCCAGCAGGAGACTCAAGTACCGCCGTCGCGCAGGCTTTTCGAGCTCGACGGCGCCGAGAGCGGTGATGATCATCGAGACGAGGTACGGAACATCCTGCGGTTCGATGTCCGGACGCAGGTTTCCCGCAGCCTGAGCCCGCGCGACGGCAGCCCCGAAGATCTCCCCGCTCTGCGCCAGGAATTCCGCGGTGACCTCGGTGAGGTTGCCGACCGAGGTGACGAGCCCGCGCTCGCGGTGCATGATGTCGGCCACGTGTTCGGCCACATCGAGCAGGGCCTCTCGAGGCCGGCCTTCCGCGTCGAACTCGGCCAGTACCGGTTGAATCTCGGTCGTGAGGATCCGTTCGTAGACGGCACGGGCCAACGCCTCGCGGTTGGGGAAGTGCCGGTACAACGTCGCCACGCCGACGCCCGCTTCGCGTGCGATGTGAGCAAGGGTCGTCGAGCCGCCCTCAGTGGCGAACAGACGCCGGGCCGCATCGATGATCCGGGAGATGCTCGTGAAGGCGTCCGTCCGAAGCGGTTTCGTCGCCACGCAGACTTCGCTCCTTCAGTCGATTCACCGATACCCGGGCTGTGACCGAGCGTACCTTGCCAGCCAAAATGATAGCTCACTACCGTTTTGATAGTTGACTATCAGTTGCCTACGTGGCAGGACCGTTGTGGCCGCCGCCGGGTGCGCCGAGAGGAATCACGCAATGTCGAGCCTGCTGTATCACATCGGAAAAACCGCCTATCGGCGACCTTGGCACTTCATCGCGCCCTGGGCCGTAGTTCTGGCGACGATCATCGGCCTGCTCGCCGTCTACCCAACCCAGCTGAGCAGCGAGGCGCGGATCGACGGCACGCCCGCCCAGAACCTCATCGACGACCTTGCCGAGAAAATGCCGCTGATGGCAGGTGGCCAGGGCATCATCGCCTTCGAGACCGAGAACGGTTCACGGATCGACTCCGGGGACAACCTCAGCACGCTGCTTGCTGCAGTCGACAAGGTGTACACCAGTGACCATGTCATCGACGCCCGCGCGGTACTGAAGCAGCAAGCCGCGAAGGGGATGAACAGTCCCACCATTCGCGCCGCCGGAGCGACCACGCTCTCCGGAGCTTCATCGGGTCAGGCCGCCGCGACCCCGCTGACCATCAACGGACAGGCGGTGCCGGGCGTAATCATCTCCCCGGACAAGACCAGCGCCGTTCTCCAATTCCAGTTCGACAAGCAGACTTTCGAACTCCCCACCGACACCATCGATAACACAGTGGAGGCGGCGAAACACGTCACCGCCGGCCACGACATCGCCGTGCTGCCGTCGGCATCGATGGTCCAGGTGCCCGCCATCGTGGGCGCGGGTGAGGTGGCGGGTGTCGCGATCGCCGCACTCGTGCTGCTGGTGACCCTGGGATCGGTGATCGCGGCCGGGCTACCGCTGGTGACCGCGTTGACCGGTGTCGGCGTAGGAGTCGGTGGCGCTCTGGTGGTGTCGCATCTGGTCTCGCTGCATTCGCTCAGTGCGGTCCTCGGGCTCATGATCGGCCTGGCCGTCGGCATCGATTACGCACTGTTCATCGTCAACAGGCAGCGCCGCTACATTCTCGACCATGACGCGAGCGCCGAGGAAGCCGTGGGTCGCGCGCTCGGGACCTCGGGCACCGCAGTGGTATTCGCGGGCAGCACGGTCGCCATCGCACTGACCGCGCTCGCCATCGTCCGGATCCACCTGATCATGACCATGGGTATCGCCGCCACGGCGACGGTCGTGATCGCCGTCCTGGCCGCGGTGACGCTGCTGCCCGCGCTGCTCGGCCTCACCGGCGAGCGAATCTGCTCGCCCAGAGCGCGCCAGCGGGCTGCCTTCAGGCGGGCCGCCGATATACCCTCGCGGCGGGTGCGCAAGGTCGCGACCACCTGGGTAGGCATGGTGAGCAGGCACCGATTCCTCGCGGCGACGGCCGCGCTGGTCATTGCCGGGCTGCTCGCGTTTCCGGCCACGCAGATGAGCCTCGGCTTGTCTTCGGGTGCGAGCTACAACCAGGGGACCGCACAGCGTGAGAGTTACGAAGTCGTGAAGAACCGCTTCGGTCCGGGGTACAACGGGCCGCTCGTCGTTGTCGCCGACGCCGGAAACCGGGAAGGTCCGATCGCCACCACCGATATCGCTGCCCTCTATCGCGATCTGACGCAGCTGCCCGGCGTCACGTCGGTGACACTCGGCGCTGTGAGCGACAACGGCCGGACCGTCGTCTTCTCCGTAGTGCCGAGCAGCGGGCCCACGGACTCGCCCACTGAGCAACTTGTTCACGAGATCCGCAGCGGGGCACCGACTTTCGCGAGTGAACGACACGTGGACATCGGCGTTACCGGATTCACCGCACTGGGTATCGACGTGTCGGCACGCCTCGCCCACGCACTCCCCGTCTACCTGGCGGTGGTGGCGGTGTTGTCGATCTTCTTGCTGGCCTTGGTGTTCCGCTCCATCCTCATCCCGATCAAGGCCACCCTCGGCTTCGTGCTGAGCATTCTCGCCGCGTTCGGCGCCACCACCGCCGTTTTCCAGCAGGGCTGGGGGCAGGCGCTCCTCGGATTCCACGCCACCTCGCCGATCCTGGCGGTACTGCCCATCGTCGCCACCGGCCTGCTGTACGGGCTCGCCATGGACTACGAGGTCTTCCTGGTATCCGCCATGAAGGAAGCCCACGCACACGGACGGCACGGGAACGAGGCCATCGCCCACGGTTTCGAACAGGCCGCACGAGTCGTAGTCGCCGCCGCGGCCATCATGACGGCCGTCTTCGCGGGCTTCATCTTCAACGACGACCCGATGATCCGGCAGTTCGGCTTCGCATTGGCGGTCGGCGTCGTCGTCGACGCCTTCGTGGTGCGCATGCTGCTGATGCCCGCCCTGATGTCGATCTTCGGCGATGCCGTCTGGTGGATGCCGCGCGCACTCCAGCGCGTACTGCCGAATATCGACATCGAAGGACAGGGACTCGACCTCGAACCGGCGGATGAGCTTCCCGCTCAGCAGGATCTGGTTGCATCCGGGTCATAACCCCTCGACGCCCCGGGTGCCTCTCCCGAACGCGATTCGGAAGTGGCACCCGAGGCCCCACGGCCCGACCCCGCCGGGAGGTGCCGAGCGGTAGCGGCACCCACCAATGGAAGGTGTGATTATTTTAATATAGATTAACCTTGCTGTACCGCCCAAGTCGGCCACCCGCCGACCCGATCGAAGGATGCCCCGATGAACGCTCGAGTCAGGAATCTCTGCGCACTGGGTGGACCAGCGGCGCTCGTAGTCACGCTCATCGGCTGGACGATCGCGGGCCTGCTGCCGCTCCCGCTGAGCCCGTCGGCTTCCACCGACGAGGTCGTGCGCTTCTACACCGAGGACCCGACCCGGGTGATGATCGGCTTTGTCATGGCCTCGGTGGGCGTGGTGCTGATGCTCCCGATGTTCGGGCTCATCTCCATGCACATGCTGCGCATGGAGGGCCGCACGCCCCTGCTGACCTTCGTTCAGCTGATCGCCGCCGCGGTCACCGTCATCATCAACCTGGTTCCGCAGATGCTGTTCGCGCTCATGGCATTTCGAACCGATCGGGATCCGCACACCTTGCAGCTGCTGAACGATGTGACCTGGATGATCCTGTTCACCCCCATCATGCCGTTCATCATTCAGAACCTCGTGATCGGCACCGCGGTGCTGAACGACAAGCACGGCATCTTCCCGCGCTGGAGCGGGTACCTCAACCTGTGGGTCGCCTTCGCATTCGTTCCCGACGTGCTCGCGTACTTCTTCCTTTCGGGCCCCTTCGCCTGGAACGGCGTCTTCGTGTTCTGGCTTGCCCTCGGCGCGTACGGCGCATTCCTCGTCGGTATGTACTTCGCTGTTCGACAGGCGAATTCCACGCTCGACGAAGCTCTCGGCGCGCCGGCACCGGTAACGGCATGACAGCGTCGGGATCTTTCGACGCCATAGAGCTGCCGGCGTTCGTCTGGGACGAAATCGGCTCGGACCCGGAAGCCGTCGACCAGGCGAAGCCCGACCCCAGCGACGCGCCGGGCGAGCTGGGTTTGTGGGTATTCATCCTCGGCGACATGACCCTGTTCGGTCTCTTCTTCGCTGTCTTCCTGTGGGAGAACCGGCGCGACCGGATCGCCTTCGCCGAATCAGCGGCGCATCTGCACCGATCGATCGGCGCCGTCAATACGCTGGTATTGCTGCTGAGTTCCTACCTGGTGGTCGTCGCGCTGCACGCGTACCGACGAGGCTCGATGGCACACGCACGTGTCGTGCTGATCGGAGTTCTCGGGTGCGCCATGGTGTTCGCGGCATTGAAGGCCGTCGAGTACAGCGCCGCGATCACCTCCGGGCACGTGGTCACGAGCAATATGTTCTGGACGTTCTACTTCATCCTGACCGGGATTCATCTCCTGCATGTGTTGATCGGCGCGATCCTCGTGACGCTCTGGTGCCGGAAGTGCACCGATGGCAAAGCCGGAACCACCGCCACCCGGTTCTCAGAGATCGCCGCCGTGTACTGGCACATGGTCGATCTGCTGTGGGTCGTCATCTTCACGCTTCTCTACGTGGGGTGTTATTCATGAAGGCAGTCGATATCCCGCGCAGGGCGACATGGGTCTGGATCGGCCTTGTCGCCGCAACGTGCATAACCTGGTGGTTCGGCGCGGACCATCCTCTCGCCTCGATCAGCGTCAAGTTCGCGTCTGCCGCCGCGGTGGCCATCGCCTTCGTGAAGGCATATTTCATCGGATCGGAATTCATGGAGTTACGATCGGCACCGCTCGTCCTGCGGCGCGTGTTCCAAGGCTGGGTGGCTACCTTCGGTGTGGCTGCCATGGTCCTGTCGGCCATTTGATCGCGACGGCGGAAACGGCAGGGGCGGCTAGGGTTTTTTGTTGTGCCGCTCCTGCCGACGCGACAGCACGCCCACCGCCATGGCCGTACCAGCCATCACAAGGAAGTACGCGACATAGAGGGCGATCAGGCTCACCATGTAGACGTAGGCAATTCGATGACTGCTTTGCCGACGATCGACCCCTGTTCGAGGGCGGTAAGCGCGGCACCCGCGTCGGCCAGCGCGTAGCGCGCGCTCACATAGGGCCGGAGTCCGGATTCGGCCAAGTCACTCAGGGCGGCCATGGTCTCCACGAAAGCCGCAGGGCGAGAACGCAGGTACTCCCCCCCACGCCACGCCGGTGACCGAGATATTGCGCAGCAGTGGCCGATTGACCTTGATCGCGGGAATACCTTCGCCCGAAGGAAGCCGACGACCAGCAGAGTCCCCTCGCCGGCCAGTACGCGAACCGCGTCATCGAATGCCGCTCCCCCGACAGGATCCAGCACGTGATCCACGCCCACCCCATCGGTGAGATCGCGAACCCGCAGGGCCCATCCGGGCACGAGCCGAACCACATGGTCCGCCCCCAGCGCTGTGAGTCGCTGTGCGACGCCTTCCCGGCGCGCCACCGCGATCACGGTGGCGCCCAGCGCCTTCGCGATCTGGATCGCAGCGGTTCCGATTCCCCCGGCCGCACCGAGAATGAGAACGCTCTGCCCGGGACGGACAGCCGCACGCCGGGTCATCGCGAAGTGCACCGTCTGGAAGTTCGCCGGCAGCGCGGCGGCTCACCGAAATCGAGCGCCCGGGGTTTGGCAGCAACCATCTCGGGCGCGACAGCAACGAACTCCCCGTAGCCGCCCAGTTCCGGGCAGAAGGCCACGACTTCGTCGCCCGGGGACAGCGCGGTGCCGACCGGCGCGGAGACCACGACGCCGGACACCTCTACACCCGGCACGAACGGCGGCGAGACGCGCAGCTGGTATTGCCCGCATGTCATCAGCAGATCGGGGAAGTTGACGCCCACCGCGCGGACGGCCACGATGACCTTGTCGCGAGTGACGGGCACCGGCAGCGATGAAACGCGTAAGGCCGACGGACCCGTCAGGTCCGTCGCCTGCACGGCGGTCATGAACGGAACCTCAGACACCGAGTCCCACCGGGGCATCGTTCACGATCTGGTCCAGATACTCGGCCATACCGAACAATTCCAGGCCGTCGTCGGCGATCCAGCGAATCTGGTTCTCGAGGATTCGGGTGATCTGCTCGGCCCCCGAGTCGTCAATTTTGCGGTGTCGCAGCGGCACGGTGGCTCCGACGTCGCCGATCATGCGCCAGCTCCGACCCTCAGCGGCAACAAGTTCCACGAGAATGCGGCGCGGCGTGTGCGTCTCATCCCGTTCCGTGCTGACCCGGACACCGATGCAGCGGTGCACTTCGATCCCATCCCAGACGAATCCGCCCGTCAGTGGCTCCCCGTTTTCGGCTCCGAAGTAGGCGCCCATGAACCCGAACCGGGGGCCCGAGCCGTGCAGCCACCGATAGAACCACGGCGCTTGCCACGATCGTGGGCCCCACGAGTGATCGCGCAATCCGGCGCCGGCGATCTCGAACAGGTTGCCGTCCAGGGTGATCGTTCCCGCGACGGCCATGATCTGCTCGTAATGGTTGGGCGCGAACGCCGGACCATCGCCGTCGAAGTTCTCCGCGTAGGGATCGCAGAGCCGGGTGAAGGTCAGCTTCACGGCGCAATCGACCACCGGCATACCCGCGAGTTTGTGTGGTTCGGACAGTATTTCGGGAGTGTCGAGAAGATTCACCGCCCCATCGAAGGTGGCGCCGAGCATGGCAAACGGCTCCACGACGCGGAATTCGAGACCAGCCCCCAACATCGTCTCGTTCGTCGTCGCCTCGGGCCGCGCGAATCCGAAGGCGAGTCTCCCATCCGGGAGATAGAGGCACACCGTCCGCTCGCCACGTCCCTCGTTGGGACGGTTGGCCAATCTGACGAATCCGCTGATCCGATTTCCCGGGGAGTGGAAATGGAAGTACATGGATTCATTGAAGTTGGGCTCGCTGCCGACCGGGTGCGTGTAGTCGTCTTCCGGCTTCACTGCTGGCCTCCTCGGGTCGCGCGTCGGCTACCGTGATGGGCTCCATGGATGAACACGGCCGCCTCCTCGAGCAGGTAGCCGATGGTGGTGTCCAGTTCGGCGAGGTCGAGTGCACCGTGGTCACCCATGGCTCCCGCTCGACGGCGCAGCAGCACACCCTGCAGCAGCGTCGCCGCCCGCCAGTGTGAGAAGGCACGGTAGTAGCCGATCGAGTCGGCATTGAGACCGGTTGCCGCGCAATACATGTCGATGAGCTCATCGCGGTTCGGAAAGCCGCCGGCCCGGGTCGGGCTGGGCATGATGATCTGCGGTTCGCCGGGACCGCGCCAGTCGTCGAGCAGCCAGGCCAGGTCCGCCAGCGGATCGCCCAGCGTCGCCAGTTCCCAGTCGAGCACGGCGGTGATCCTGCCGGACTCGACGAGCAGGTTCGACAGTCGATAGTCGCCGTGGGTGATCACCGACCGCTGCTGCCGCGGCGCCTCGGCCTCGAGCAATGACCGCACATACTGCCAGATCCGGTCGTGCGAGCTCTGTTCACCCCACTGCGACCAGCTTCCGACCGCCCGCCGGATCTGCCGCGGCAGAAATTCGGTGTCGGGCCCGAGGTCACCCAGCCCCACGGCCACCGGCTCGAGGGAGTGCAGGCGCACGAACACCTCGATCACCTGTCGTCCGAGCTGAAACCGCTGTGCCGGACTCAGCTTCACCGCATCCGATTCCTTCTCCAGCGGCGCACCTGCCATTCGGGTCATGACATAGAAGGGACCCGCCTCATCCGTCCCGATCACGGTCGGGAGCGGAATTCCGTTGTCGGCCAGTGCATTCAGGATCCGCGCTTCGCGCAACACATTGTGCGCACTCGGGTCGTGGTTACCCGGCGGCGGCTCGCGCAGCACCCAGGCGGCACCCGCCTCATCGCTGATCAGGCTCGTGATGTTCGACTGCCCGAAGCCGACTCGTTCGATTCGCAGCGAACCGTTCACCTCGGTGCGTTCCGACAGCCAGCACCGAAGCTGTTCGGCCCGTGCCACCTCCGTCCCGGTCATGTCACCGGCCCTCGAAAGTGGGCTTGGATTTCGTGATGAAGCTACGCACCGCTCGGGCAGCATCCACTGTCGCGCCGGTGCGAGCCAACGCGTCGATCTCGGCCGCTAACTGTTCGGACAGCGTCGAGGACTCGGAATTCCGGAGCAGGGCACGGACTTCCGCGTAGGCACGCGTCGGTCCCGCCGCCAGTGTCTCTGCCCGGTTCAGCGCGATCTCCTCGAGCTTTTCCGCGTCGACGACCTCCGAGATCAAGCCCCACTCGCGGGCTTCGCGTGCGTCCAGGACGCGGCCCTGATACAGCGCCTGCGCCCGGCGCAGTCCGACCAGGCGCGGAAGATACCAGGACGTACCACCGTCGCCGGACAGTCCCAGTGCCGAGAACCCCGTCGCGAATTTCGTTCCCTCCGCAGCCAGCGCGACGTCGGCGCTGTAGAGCAGGCCGAGCCCGCCACCGCCCACCGAGCCGTGCACCGCGGTGATGATCGGCGCCTGCAGCTCGCCGAAGATTCGGAGGGCCTCGTGGTACGGCGTCACCATCCGTCGCAGGGTCGTCGACAGCTGTTCCGGCTCGGTGTCGGCGAAGACGGTGATGTCTCCGCCGACGGTGAAGGCCTTGCCGTTCCCCAGGATCACCAGAGCTCGCAGGTCGGAACGCGCTGCACAACGTTGCGCGACCTCGTACAGATCGTCGGCCATCGTCTGATCGATCGCATTGCGCTGGTAGGACCGGTTGAGCCGCAGCACGGCGATCCCGTCCGTCACCGCGAACTCGACTGCGCGCAGGCCGCTGTCCGGGGTCAGGGCGCGGCACCATCGTTCGGTGTCGGTGAGTTGCACGAGCCCGCTGATCCGGCCCTGCGTGAACGTGAGAAGGTGGATGAATTCCGCGTCCAGGTCACCGTTCCCGATCCGGGCGTAACCGGTGTACCGGCCGATGACCGCGAGACGCCCGTCATCGAGCCAATGGAACTGCGCCGGAACAGCCCGCGCCGTGTAGTGCCTGGCGATGCGACCCCAGAAGTCGCGCCGCATCGCGTCCGGCCCGTGGTAGACGCCACCGAGCTCGAAGGGCATCCCGTCCGCGGTCCGCCCCTCGAACCGGGGATGGAGAAGAACATCCAGCCGTTCCCGATCCCCGGCAGCCAGCGCGTCGTACAAGCCGCCCGCAAGCTGTCGGGCCGCATCCCGTTCGTGCTCCGGCAACGGAGACGTCGAGCCATCGCTTTCAGCGTTCATCGTCGAACCCAGCTCTCATATAATTTCTTCTAATATAGATTTAAAACCGTAGTTGAGGCTGGTACATGCGGTCAAGCCGCTACCCTGCGGACGGTGAGCACAGGATGCCGCAGGGAATCGGCGGCAGCCCCGGAATGACGATCATCGGCTGTTGTCGAGCCGGCGAGTCGGGCTCGGATTCCGTCCGGGGCTGTGGCTGGGTCTCGTGCTCCGATTCCGGCGAGGGCTCGGTCGTGGCGGGATTCGGCTGATCCGTGTCGGGTTGTGGAAATGGAATCGGAGCCGGGATCGCCGACGGGAGTGCCACTACCCCGCCTCCGCCATAGGACGCCGACCAGCGCAGCACATCCGACGCGTAGGACCTCGAGTTGTTGTAGCGCAGAACGGCGGGCAATTGCTGGTCCGGATCGCGCAGGTTCGCTCCACCCGCACACAGATAGCGGCCCGCGGCCAGGGCCGCGTCGAACACATTGTTCGGATCGGCATAGCCGTCACCGTCACCGTCGGCGCCCCAGAGTACCCAGGTGCCCGGCAGAAATTGCATGGGACCGACGGCTCGGACGAACCCACCTCGCCCGTCGGCGATCACTTCGTTGCCGGCCAGCGTTCCATCGAGCGCGGGCCCGAGAATGGGAGTCACTGTCGTGCCATGAGCGTCGACATTGCCGCCACCGGCATGCCCCGACTCGATGCGCCCGATGCCCGCCAACAGATTCCAAGGCAATCCGCAATCCGGTTGGGAGCGAGCAAGACTCAGCTCGGAATTGCGATAGGCGCCCAAAACGATCTCCGGGATCCCACGGACGCTGGGTTGGCTCGTCGCGGCGGCGGTGTTCGCGCTGGCCGCCGCGGGCGGCCGCGAGATCAACGCGGCCGGATCCGCGGCCGGTGCCATGTGCGGGCGGATCGGTGGAAGCGTCTCCGCTGGAACAAGTCCCACGGTCGGGCTGGAGTCCATCTGCTCACTCTCGGCCGACCGCGCGGCACCCGGCACGCCCATTGCGAGCAATGCGGGCTTGTGCGGCGGACTGATCACCGACGAAGTGGACATGAACACGCCGACGATGCTCAGCGCGGTGAGGGCAACACGATGTAAAGCCATTGCCGGTCACCTCGTTTCGCCCTTGTACTCGCGACCCGACGAAACGGTGGCGAGATGGCGACCCAAGCGTTCACTGGGCATAGCCGGCTCCTTCCGGCATGACGGTCTCCGGATCCGAGACCTGATCGATGTCCGCCAGGATCGCTTCCTGTGCACTCGGCGGGAGCGTGTGCATGATCTGGCGGACCCGCTCGCGACGACGGTGCACCGCGCCACGCACCGGCATGCCCGGCTGTGCCCGCATCTGCGGGATGATGCCCTCGATCTCCTCGGCGCCACCGGCATGGTGACCCGAGTCGAACATGGCCTGCTCGCGGGCCATCTGAGCTTCGTCCTTCTCCTCCG
>NZ_BAGC01000109.1 GCF_000308655.1 Nocardia niigatensis NBRC 100131
ACCGTCGATGTAGATCGAGCCCTTCTCCGGGCGCAGCAGACCGATCAACGACTTCAGGAACACCGACTTACCGGTACCCGACGGGCCGAGCAGAGCGCTGACCTCCCCCGACGGCAGCGTCAGCGTGACGTCCTGCCAAATACGCTGCGAACCGAACGACTTCGTGATGCCTTCGGTCCTGACCTCGACGCCCATGGCGAACTCCTTGATTCTTCCCCACCCGACATCCCAGCCAGAGTGGGTTTCATTTAGATTCCATTTCCGCGGAACCGGCGAAACTCGGGGACTGTGCACGTGAGTTGCGGCATGCGTGCGACACGCCACGAGAGAGCGTCCATTTCATGCGGTGGTCGCGTCCACGCCGACAACAGCTCGACCAGTGATCTGGTCACGGGATTGCGAGGGCAGTCGGCGAAGCATCACCACTGTCAGAGCGACGATCCACGAGCCCCATGTGAAAACAGCCGCGTACCAGGTCAGTACGGCATCCGGAGCAAACGGGCCATTCTTGGCGAAGATAATGCCGGCCTGACCCGGCTCCACCACGGCAACGGCGATGCTGAGCCAGCCCAGCCAGGCGGGAAACACCGCGGCCCGCCCGCGCTGCCGCAGAATCAGGATGCCGACGAGAAGCATCGAGAAGCCCAGCTGAGGCCAAATCAACATTGAGCCGATCCAGGCCACATCGCTGAAGGCCTGTGTGACATCTGGGTTCACCTCTCCCGCTCGATACACCGCGACGGCGAAGAACGCCAAATCGAAACTGAGAAGTATCGGAGAGGCCGCCAGACTGACGATCGCCACGACGGTGGCGATCCTGGCGCAATCCGCCTGCCAGAGCATGTATCCCAGTTGCAGCGACCACGCCAGTAAGAAGGCCATGGCGATACCGCAAAGCGTTATCCCGGTGAGAAAGCCCCTGGAGTGCGCCACATAGTAGTCGGCCGTGGCCACCGCAGATATGTCGAAATGCGGCGGTTGGGGCATGAAGACCTCCAGTCCAACGCCGCAGAACACGGCGAAGAGCAAGCCGTTCCATGTAAAGAACCGCTGCCAGCCCAAATCAGCGTTGAGCATCGTGAACTCTCCTTTCCGTGGCCACTCTCGGCGGCTATTACACGGGGGTGATATCGGAGATGAGCCAGGTGCCAGCATCGCGAGCCATGGTCACCCGCACGCGGCTGCCATCCAGACGCGGCCCCTGGTACTTGGTGCTGGTGGTCTCCTGGTTCAGGAACAGCAGCAGCGTCACCTCGTCCCGGCCGGCCGAGGCCACCGCGGTGCCGACGATCGTGGCCTTCGTAATGATCGAATCCCGGTGCGCGGCAGGAATGATCACGCTCGTTCCGAGCTTGGCAAAGTCGTCATGGAACTTGCCGGTCAGATTCTTTGTCGCGGTGGGGAATTCGCTGTCGACGGTGTCGAAGTCGTACGAAAGTACCTTCGGGACACGGCTTTGCGCGGAATCACGCGCCTCGCGCACGGACGTCGTGACAGCACGATGATCGGACACGCTGCGCTCGAGCAGGACCGTGGTCACTGTCGTCCCGCCCAGCAGCAGCCCGAGCACCACGGTCGACACGATGGCGGCGGTACGACTCAATCGGAACAAGGCCCCGAGACGACGGCGAATAGCAAGCCGCGCCAGAACACGAGGCCAGCGAGCCTGTGAAACTTGTTTCTGCTCTTCACTTTCGGCAACAAATGCTGTGCCTTCCTCGTCGACGTCCACGCTGTCGGCGAGTGCGGTATCGGTGGTCATGCGACGAACTCCACGTTCGAGACGAGCCAGTGGCCGTCGGAGTGGTCGAGGGTCATCTTCATGCGGTACACCCGCTGCTGTCCCTCAGGGGCTTCGGTGTTCTTGACCGTGGATGTGACCGCGGTCAGGACGGTGGCGTGCGCGTCGTCGATGTCGACGACACCGGATGCCTTGACCTCGCCGGTGGATTCGACCTTGCCGTTCTCCAGCACGCTGGCGAAGTTGGCCGAAATCTTGTCCCACTGATCGCGGAACGCGCCCGTCGAGTCGGCGGCGATGGCGTCGAGATTCTGCTTGGCCGAGGAATGATTGAGCGTGACAAGTTGCACGGCAATGCGATTCGCCGCGGCCAGCACCGTGTGATCGCGGTCGTCCGCGCGGGTGTCGGCGCGGAAGTCGAGTCCCAGTTCGGCATTCACACCGTTCAGAACCAATACCGCGGCGGCCATCAGGACTATCGTCCAGCCGAGCACCCGTCCGGGCGGCCGCTGCGGCGAAGCCGCGCTGTAGGCGTCGGGTTCCTCATCGCTGAGCACGGCAGCCTGATCTTCCCGCTCGGCCGCTACTTGATCAACAGTGATTGCCATCCCTGGTTCTCCTCTCCGTGGGCGGCGCTCGGAGCCGACTGCCCGAGTACGTAGGTGAGGCCGTCGGGGCCTCGGAAGGTGCCGTCACCTTCGGCATAGGGCACCGTCAGTGCCGCAGGCGCGGCCGTCGGTGGCGCCGCGGCGGGTATGGGTGACGTGGGCGGCTGCGGCGCCGCCGACTTCGGGGCGGCGGCCGGTGCCGAATCCCCCGGGTGCGCAAGCATTTCCGGCCACGTCGAGGGGAGCCCCTTCGGGCAGTTGGCGACTTCTGCCGTCCGTACGGAGGGATCGGTGGCACATGGCGTGTTGCGAGCGCCGCGAATGACCTTCGGGTCATCCGGAGCGATCTTGCAGTAGTTGTTCTGTGGGACGTCGGCCGGACCGGTATCCGACGGATCACGGCGCTGGGTGGCTTGGAACCCTTCGGTGCACGGCGGCGGATTCAGCGTGTTGCCGAGCTTCACGTCCAGGGCCGCCGCCGGTGCGAGCAGATTGCCGTCGGTTTGGAATCCTCCGCCCACGACGCTGTAGTCGACCGCGGCCGCCAGTGCGGGGTAGATGACCAGGACCTGTCGCAGCCCGGGGACATTCACCCGCAGCACTTGGCCGACCGTTTGCAGATCGGAGAGCATGGCGGGCAGCGGTGTGCTCAGATCGGCCAGGGTGCCTGCGACAGTGGTTGCCGCCGAGGGGCCTTGGTCGAGTACGCCGCGCAGGTCGGCGTCGCTGCGTGCCAGCTGATCGGTGAACGAGCCGAGATCGTGCACCGAGGAACGTAGTTCGGTGCGCACCGAATTGCCGGTGTGGAGCAAGGGTTCCGCGTCGTTGAGCAGCGTCACCGTCGGGCCGATGTCGGCCTGGGCGAGGTCGAGGAACTTCGCCGATGACTCGATCAGTGATGCCAGCGCCGGACCGGTTCCGTTGACGGCCTGGAAGGTCTCGTCCAGGGTGGTGCGCAGTGAATCGGTGGACACGCTCGCCAGCAAGGTCTGGGTCTTGTCGAGCACATCGCTGGTCGGGATCGGCACCGTGGTCCGCAACCGCGGGATTTCTGAGCCGTCGGAAAGGTAGGGCCCGTGCTCGTCCGATGGGACCAGATCGACGTACTGCTCGCCGATCGCCGAGGTGCTCTTGATGGAAGCGGCGGCCGCGGATGGAATATGCCAACCGTCACGCAGCTGCATCCGGACCTTGACGGTGCCGTTGTCGAGGTCCACTCTTGTGACCCGGCCGATCTCGACGCCGCGGTAGGTGACCGACGCCGATTCGTAGATTCCACCGGCCTCGGCGAAATCGGCTGTCACCGTATAGGTGCCGATGCCGGTGACACGTTGGACGCCGATGTAGTGGATGGCGCCGTAGACCAGGCTGACCACCCCGAGCACCGAGAAGACGATCAGCTGTCCCTTGATCAGGCGTGTCTTCATCACCGGCCTCCAATCCGATCGGCGTCCACGCCCGCCGGCTGCCGACCGGCAGCATCGGTCTGGGTCGGTGCGAGCAACGGGTTCACGACGCGGTTGGACATCGGAACCAGGTCCTTGAACGGAATGCTGCCGATGATCTTGTCGCGGATGGCTTCCACGCTCAGGTCGAGCGTGAGGAACAGATTCACGTAGTCGCCCTTGATGGCCTTGTCGGCGACCGTGACCGGAAACGGAAAGGTCGCGGCGACGAGAAGCGAGCCCGTCAGATCGGAACCGGCCGCGGCCAGCTGACCGAGGACGGGCTGGAGGTTGTGCAGATCGGAGGTCAGATCGTCGTGGCTGGACCGCAGTACTTGCGCCGCGCGCTGCCCGAAGGCTCCGACCCGGTCGAGCATGGTGACCAGCTGGGTCTTCTGTTCGTTGAGGATGCTCAGCGCGGGCTGGATCTGTTCGATACCGGTGCGCAGCGTGTCCTTCTGGTCCGCGAGTTCCTTGGCGAACGCGTCGAGACTGTCGATGGCGCGAACGATGTCGTCCCGTTGCGCGTCCAGACCGCTGACGAAGGTCGCCAGTCGGCTGAAGGACCGATTGACGGCGTCCTCATGGCCGCTCAGGCCCTGGTTCAGCTCGGACATGATCGTCCGAATCTGTTGCAGCCCACTCCCGTTGAGCACGAGGGACAAAGCCGCGAGGACTTCTTCGGTCGCCGGGTATTCCGAGCTCGCGGACAGCGGGATCACATCCCCGTCACGCAGCTGCCGGTCGCCGACATTGTCCTTCGGAGTGGTCAGTTCGAGATACTGGGCTCCGAGGACACTGGTCTGCGCCAGCCGCGCCGTCACGGTCGCGGGCAGCCACACACCCTTGTCGATCTCGAGCGTGGCGACCGCGATGTTATTGCGCACCGCGATGGAGGTGATCGTGCCGACGGTGACGTTGTCCGCCTTCACGAACGAGTTCGCCACCAGATTCTGGGTGTCACGCAATTCGACTCGGACCGTGTAGGAGCCGTGATGAATCACGTTACCGGGCAGGGGGATCGAGTTGGCACCGTCGAAACGACAACCTGCCGTCAACAGCGCGGCCAGGAGCAGAACACTGCCCGCACGTACTGTGGTGGAGGTTTTCATCGTCCGGCTCCTGGGATGAGCAGGTCGGACAGACCCGGAATGGGTGGCAGTCCGGCCGGCAATCCGGGCAGGCCGGTCGGTACGGGCGCGGGCGCCCAGCCACCCATCGCCGCTCGGGCCGCAGCGCCGAACAGGTCACCGAACTGCGCACTGGCGCGTGAGCATTCTTGCTGAGGCGCGTTCACCGTGGTCAGCAATGCGCAGATCAGCGAGACCGGATCCGGGAAGTCCGGCAGCGCGAGATTACCGGTGAGCGAGTGCGATTGAGGGTCGTAGATGTTGTAGAAGTTGTCGATCGCGGTCGGCGCCAGATGCAGGATCTCCGCCAGGTCGTCCTCCCGGTTGACCAGCAATTGGGTGATGTTGGTCAGGCTTCCGACATTCTTGATCAACGCGTCGCGATTGTCGGCGATGTAGCTTCGAATCTCGGGCAGCATCGCCTGGATGGACTGGAGTGCGGCCGCCACCTGAGTGCGGTTGTCGTTCAACAGGTTCGACACTCCAGCGAGTTGATTGACGAACGCCTGGACCTGGTAGTCATTGGCGGCCAGCGCCGAGACGACGACCTGCAGATTCCGGACCGTGGCGAACAGGTCCGGCCCGCCGTCGGCCAACGTCTGCATCGCCTGCGACAGGTTCACCAGTGTCTGGTTCAGGGTTGCGCCGTTGCCCTGCAACGCCTTCGCGGTCGCATCGGTGAAACGGGTCAGCGTGCCGGCGTGGTCTCCGGCCTTGGGCCCGAGCTGGGTCGCCAGATCGGTGACCTGCCGCTTGACCTCGTCGTATTCGATCGGCACCGCGGTCCGCTCGAGTGGAATCACCGCACCGTCGGCGAGCGCGGGGCTGTTACCGGCCTTCGGGGTGAGCTGAATGTAGCGACCCGACACCAGAGTCGGCGCGACGATCACGGCATGGGTGTCCGCGGCGACAGGATGCTCGGTGTCGAAGTGCAGCTCGATCCGGACGCGATCACCCACCGGGGTGATCGCGTCCACCGCCCCGACGGGCACACCACGCAGCGTCACCCGGTCGCCCGGGTACAGCCCCACCGAGTTGGTGAAGAAGGCGGTGATCCGCACGGTCGAACCGTTCGTTATCCACCAGGTCGCCGCGGTGCTCACCAAAGCCACCGCGACGAGCAGGGCGAGGATTCGGCCGGGCATGGGGATGCGGGATATGCCCGCGCGCAAGGATTTCATCGGTGGCTCCCTTGTCCGGGACTGCCAGGCTGCTGGCCGTTGAGATTCGCGGGGGCGATGTTCTGCAGCAGCGCACCGAAGAACGGTCCGCTGGCGACCGCCTCGCCGAGCTGCGTGATATACGGGCGGAGCCCGAGAATCGCGGAGTTGATGTTGTCGTAGTTCGTGTTGAGCAGGCCGACGACCCGGTCGAGTTCAGCGAGCATCGGTGCCGTCGTGGCGTCGTTGTCCCGAACCAGGCCGTGCAGCTCGTCGCTGACGCCCTTGACGTTCGTCAGCAGCGTCCGGATCACCTGGGCCCTGTCGTTGAGCGCCGCGAACAGGGAGCCGCCGTCGGTCATCAGTGCGGTGAGGTTCTGGTTGCGCTCTGCGAGGACGCCGGTGACCGAGTTGGCGTGCCCGAGCAGATCGCGCAATGCGCTGTCACGGGAGCCGATGGTCGCCGACAGTCGAGACATCCCGTCGAGCGAGGACTTCAGGTTGTCGGGCAGGGTGACCATCACCTTCGACAGGCTGTCGACGGCGTCGGACAGTTGCTTCTTGTCGGTGCCCTGCAGGCGACCGGTGAGCTGGTTCAGGGCCTCAGTCAGGTCGAATCCTGATGTCGTGCGCTCCAGCGGAATTCGCTTCACCGCGCGGCCGTCACCATCGGGACGCAGGTCGACGAACCGTCGTCCGAGCGCTGTCTCGACCTTGATCGCCGCCGTGGTTCGGCCCCCCAGGGCCTGCCCGTGCGGGTCGATCTTCAGCGTGATGTCGACATGGTCGCCGTTGAGTCCGATGGAATCGACTTTGCCGACCTTGATGCCCGAGATCTCCACCGCATCACCGGTATTCAGTCCACTGGCATCGGAGAACTCGGCCACGATCGTGCTGTGTCCCGGCCACCACGGGATGTTGTCGTAGTTGAAAACCGCCACGAGCAATACGAAGACGATCCCGGTGCAGACGAGTCCGAGCCGGACCGGATTGCGTTCGGAGAATGTCTGCTTCTGCTGCTTCGTCATTTGGCCTGGCACCTTTCGGCGGGAGCGACGAACATCGGAGTGTCCTGGTAGCTGCCGCCGATAGCGGGGTACCGGATCGCCAAGCCGCACACGAACCAGTTGACGAAGCTGCCGTAGCTTCCGACTCGCGTGATCAGCGGGTAGGTCGTAGGGAGCTTCCCCAGCACCAGCGATAACGTGCTCGAATCGGCATTGAGGTTGCCCGCCAGCTGTTTCAGGCCGTCGATGTCACCGCCGATCGCGGACCGGTTGTCCACCAGCAGCTGCGCGAGTTCACCTGCGCCCGCGTCGATTTGGTCCAACCCCGCGGTGATGGTCGCGCGATCGCTGTTCAACCCGCTGACCAGCGACTGCAGATCGACCACCAGATGGTCGAACTTGTCACCGGTGTTGTGAATCGCCCCGAGCGCGACGTCCAGGTTCTGGATCGTCTCCCCGATGACCTCGTCGCGGTCTGCGAGCGTATTGCCCAGCTGCCCCACCTGCCGGATGAAATCTGCGATGCTCTGCTCCTGGCCGTTCAGCACCGAGATCAGGGAGGCGGACAGTTTGTTGGCATCGTCAGGATTCAGGCCCTGCAGCAGCGGTTTGAATCCGTTGACCAGGCTGTCGATATCGAGTGCGGGCTTGGTCTGAGCCACCGGAATCGGGTCGTTCTCCGACCTGCGCCCGGACCCATCCGGCTGGGCCGTGACCTCGAGATAACGATCGCCGATGAGGTTCTTGTACTTGATCGCGACGGTGGAGCTGCGCAGCACCTCGACGTCACGGTCGACGCTGAACCCGATCTCGACGAGCTTGTCGTGCGCGAAGTCCACCGACTTCACCTTGCCGACAGGCACTCCCGCGACTTTCACGTCGTCGCCGACCTTCATGCCGGAGGCCGAGGTGAACAGCGCGTGATAACTGCGGGTGGATACGAAGCGCAGGTCTCCGACGACCACGACGAGCATCGCCGACACGATGGAGGTGACGGCCAGAAAGATCGCCAGCTTCAATCCGGCGTGGCGGGCGGTCATCGGGTCAGTCCGTAGATCAGGGCGGCGAAGGGATTGCCGATCAGGTCTTCGGGCGACCGGACCGGGCCGTACACCGTTGTGCCGGTGTTGAAGTCGGTGTGACCGAGGGGCGCGCTGCCCGGCCCGAAGGGATACCCGTAACAACTGGGCGGGTTGTCGGCACCGTTCACGGGAAGATCCTTCGCATAGGTGTACGGCGGGTCACCCATCAAGATGGTGCCCAGGGCGTTCAGGCCCGGGCGCCCGCCGCCGAACGCGCGCTCGAAGTACTTGCGAGCGTCGTTGAGAGCTGACAGGAAGCAGGGATACGACGGGGCCTGCTCGGCAAGGACCCGGGTCGTCGGCTCCAGCGCTTGCACTGCTCCGATGAGCGGAGTCCCCGAGGAGTCCAGAAACGAACTGCCGGTATTGCCGAAATTGGTGAAGGACAGCAGGAAAGCGCTCAGACTCGCCTGCTTCTCGACGATCGTGGAGCTGGTGGTCGAGAAATTGTGAATCGTATGCATCAGGTCGGGAGTCGCCGCGGCGAGGGTGTCGAGGTTGTCGGCGATCAGCGGAACATCGCGCTGCAGAGTCGGAATCGAGTCGTTGAACTGGCCGAGGTAACGGTCCAGGGCGACCATGAGGTCACCGAAACGACCGCCATGCCCGTCCAACGCGGTCCCCAGCGCGGTCAGGGTGGCGTTGACCTTCTGCGGCTCCAGGGTTTTCAGAACGGAGAGCAGGGTCTGGAAGATGTCGTTGATTTCGACGGTCACCTTCGACCCGTCGATCACGGCCCCCGCGACGAGCTTGTTGGCGACCGGCTGCTCGGGCAGCAACAGCGTGACGAACTTGCGTCCGAACAAGGTCGTGGGTGCGATTTCGGCGCCGATGTTGGCCGGCAGGCGTCGAGCCTGACTCGGTTCGAGATCGAGAGTGAGCTTCGCACGGTCATGGTCGAGGTCGATGGCACTGACACGGCCGATGACCACACCCTGCACCTTGACATCCGATCCGGGCGCCATCAGCAATCCCGCTCGATCCGAATACAGGTACACGCGCGTGCTCGAGACGAATGTTCCACTACAGGAGGCGATTGCGCCCGAAACAGCCACGACGAACGCGATCAGGGCGCTCAGGCCCAGGGTCAGTGCGCGGCGACGCGAGACTTCGAGTTTCATCCGGACACCCGTACCGTCGCGTGAATGCCGCCGTAGACGGCGATGCCGATGATCAGGTCGATGATCATGATCGAGATCAGCGAGGCGCGCACCGCACGGCCCACCGCGACGCCGACACCCGCCGGTCCCCCGGAGGCGTGATAGCCGTGGTAGCAGTGCACGGACATGACTACCAGGGCGAACGCGACCACCTTCACCAGCGACCAGATCACGTCACTGGGCACAAGGAAGACGTTGAAGTAGTGCGTGTACGTGCCCTCCGACTGGCCGGACAGCACGATGCTGACGAATTGCGTCGAGGCATATCCCATGAACAGCGCGATCGCGTACAGCGGCACGATGGCGATCAGCCCGGCGAGAATGCGAGTGGTGACCAGGTACGGCACCGCGGGCACCGACATCACTTCGAGTGCGTCGATCTCTTCGCTGACTCGCATCGCACCCAGCTGCGCGGTAAACCCAGCGCCGACCGTGGCGGTGAGTGCGACACCGGACACGACGGGAATGGCTTCGCGGGTATTGAAGAAGGCGGAGATGAAGCCGGACAGCGCTTCGATCCCAACCCGGCCGAGCGAGTTGGTGCCCTGCTGACCGACCTCGTAACCAGCCGCAGCGGTGAGGAATCCGACGATCACGATCGTGCCGCCGATGACCGCCAGCGCTCCGGTGCCCAGACTGACCTCGGCAACCAATCGGATCATCTCGCGGCGGTAGCGGCCCAGCGTCCGCGGGATCCATCCGATGCCGTGCAAATGGAACGACAGTTGATCGCCGAGTCCGGCGATCCCCTCGACCGGGCCCGATCCGGCGCTGAAGACTCTGCGCCCCAATCGTTTCCGGCGCAACGCGTCGGTGACGCGATAATCGCTGGTTGTACTCATCTCGTTGGTCCGTTCAGTTCAGCCACAGGGTGGTGATGATGGAATTGGCGAGGAACAGCAGCACGAAGCTGAAGACGACGGTCTGATTCACCGCGTCGCCGACGCCCTTCGGGCCACCCTTCGCATGCAGCCCCAGGTGGCAGGCGACCAGCGCCGCGAGGAGACCGAACACGCCGGCCTTCAACTCGCTCACCAGCAGATCCGGGATCCCGGTGAGGATCGGAATCGCGGTGATGAACTGACCCGGAGTCGCACCCTGCAGAAATACCGCGTACAGATATCCGCCCGTCAGACCGACAGCGGTTACCAGGCCATTGAGGAACAGCGCCACCATGGTGGAGGCGAGCACGCGCGGCACCACCAAGCGCTGTAGCGGATCGATACCCAGCACCCGCATGGCGTCGATCTCCTCGCGGATGGTGCGGGAGCCGAGATCGGCGCAGATGGCGGTGGCGCCGCAGCCGGCAACCACCAGAACGGTTGCCACCGGACCGATCTCACGGATGACCGCCATACCCGCGCCCGCGCCGGACAGGTCGATGGCGCCGACCTCATTGAGCAGCACATTGATCTGGAAGATCACCATGACGCAGAACGGGATAGCGATCAGCAGCGTCGGCACGATCGACACGCTCGCGATGAACCAGGACTGCTCGATGAACTCGCGGACCTGGAACGGCCGCCGCGGCACCATCCGCAAGGTATCCAGAGTGGTTCCGAAGAACTGACCCACCGCGCGCGGCACGATCGCAGCCTTCTTCGCCATACCGTCCCAGCGCCCCGGTGACGACCTCCCGCCGGACACAGCACTGCCCACCATGAACGAGCCTTCCCGCTCCACTCCTGGTCGATCGAACAGAAGTATTATCTACGTTTGATTAGATTCCCCATCCAGAGCGCTCCCACGGCCCCGAAGCGCAGGAGGTGCGCGAGCCGATACCGCGCGATCCGAACGGGTGAACTCCGGATGTGCCCCGGATCACATCGGAAGAGTAACATAAGTCGGCTTATCCGCAAGTGTTGCACGCCACTGGATTGCCTGAGGATTTTTAATTTAGGATAGATAAGTAATGAACCCGTCGAGTGAAAAGGGAGTGGTGCAGATGCCGCTGGTTACCGATCAACCCGAGGACTGGACCGAACCCGGTGCACACCCCATCGCGGACGGCATCCACCGCATTCCCCTCCCCCTCCCTCTCGATGGGCTGGGCACCGTCAACGCCTACGTACTGGAGTCCCCGGACGGGCTGGTGGTGATCGACCCGGGCTGGTATGGGCCGCGGACCGAAGCCGCCATGGCCGAAGCGCTGCGCCGGCTGGGCTACACGCTCGGCGACATCACCACTTGCCTTGCCACCCACCATCACTGGGATCACTACTCCCAGGCCTACGCCTGGCGCAGCACACTCGGCTGTGAGCTGATGGTGGGCAGCGGGGAACGCCACAGCATCCTGGGCTTCCGGATTGATGCCGGGCGGTTCCCCAATCACGCGCCGTTGCTGGCGCGCTGTGGCGCACCGCGGCTGGCAAAGGAACTCGCTCATACGCCGGCGCCCGAAAACGAAATGGGCATCTCGTTCGGACCGCCGGACCGCTGGCTCGACCACGGCGATCGGATCCAGCTACGCAGCGGTGAGCTCGAAGTGATTTCGACGCCCGGGCACACCCGTGGCCACGTCGTGTTCCACCACGCCGACAGCCAGTTGCTGTTCTCCGGCGATCACATCCTGCCGCACATCACGCCATCGATCGGTTTCGAGTGGGCACCGGAGGCCCATCCGCTCCGCTCATACATCTCGTCCCTCGAACTGGTACACCGGTTGTCGGATTCGGCCGTCTTGCCGTCGCACGGTCCTGTGACCCCGAGCAGTCACAGCCGAATCGACGAACTGCTGCGTCACCATCAACGACGGTTGGACGAAATCTGCGACGAGGTAGCCGCCGGAGCGTCGACCGCCTACGAGGTAGCCTGCGCCTTGCGATGGACTCGCCGGGATCGGCGGCTCGACGAGTTGCCGATCGACCATCAACTGTCCGCGGTGACCGAAATCCACGCGCACCTCGACGTTCTCGAGATGCTCGGCAGAGTCAGCTACACCGACCAGAGCAACGTGCGCACCTACGCCCTCAGCGCGTAATCCACTGCGCCGCAGACCCGATCGCATTCGGCGGACACCCGAGGTGTCCGCCGAAGCATGCGTCAAGCGTTCACCCATGCCGATGCGGTGATGGCGTCCACCGCCTGTTCGTATTCGGTCCGCATTCGTTCCACGATCGCCGCCGTGCTCTCGACCTTGTCGATCACGCCGATTCCCTGTCCCGAGCCCCAGATCTGGCTCCATGCCTTCGGTTTCGACTCGTCTGCACCGGAGCCGAACGCGGGGCCGGCGGCCGTGGGCAGACTGTCGGGGTCGAGGCCGGCTTCGGCGATGCTGCTTCGAAGGAAGTTGCCGTGCACGCCGGTGAAGTAGTTCGAGTACACGATGTCGGATGCCGTGCTCTCTACGACGCACTGCTTGTACTCCGGGGCGGCGTTCGCTTCCTGAGCCGATATGAACGCCGATCCGACATAGGCCAGATCAGCACCTGCTGCCTGCGCTGCCAGTATCGATCGTCCGTGCGCGATGGCGCCGGACAGCAGTAGCGGACCATCGAACCACTGCCGGATTTCCTGCACGAGAGCAAAAGGGGACAGCGCGCCCGCATGGCCGCCGGCGCCTGCAGCGACGGCGACGAGGCCGTCGGCGCCCTTCTCGATCGCTTTGTGCGCGAAGAGATCATTGATCACATCGTGCAACACGATTCCGCCGTAGGAGTGCACGGCCTCGTTGACATCCTCGCGGGCGCCGAGTGACGTGATCACCAAAGGCACCCGGTGTCGCACACACTGTTCCAGGTCATCCTCGATCCGGGCATTCCTCTTGTGCACGATCAGGTTCACCGCGAACGGCGCCGACTTGCGCGTGCTATCAGCTGTCGCATCGTGATCGGCCAGTCGCTCGGAAATCTCGGCCAGCCAGTCGTCCAGCATGCTCACCGGTCGCGCGTTGAGCGCCGGAAAGGATCCGATGACACCCGAGATACACTGCGCTACAACAAGTTCCGGTCCAGAAACGATGAACATCGGGGCGGCGACGACAGGTAGCGCCAGTCGCGAGCATAGGACATCGGGAAGCATTGGCTACCACCGTTCATAGTTCGCCCGACCGATAATCCGGTCGGCAGAGGATATTTTTTAACCTATGTTAAATTCAAGATTGAGCATGGTCAAACGCCAGCAGCACAACACTTCCGCTTGTTACTCATAAGTAGTTTAATTCATCATCAAAAAAATAACGCCCGATGCGCTACCTTGGGCCAGTGTTCAAGGCCAAGATCGGCATTCGAGGCCGGATCCTCTCCATTGCACTCGCACCAAGCCTCGCCCTGCTCGTCACCGGGGCGATCATCGCGGGACTCCTGCTCATCCGCGGCACCGACAATCGGGACTGGGCCACGCGCGTCGACCGCGACAGCGCACCCGGCATCGAATTCACGATCCAAATACAAGAAGAACGCCGCCTGACCCTGCTGATGATCTCGGGAGACGAGGCACGTCGACCCGGTCTCGCCAAACAGCGCGCGCGGGTCGACGCCGCGGTGGCGACCATCATCGCTGCCGGGGCGGCGTTCACCGACGTCGATCCAGGCCTGCTGAAAGACGATGTCGCGAAAGGACGTGCGTTGGCCGCGCAACTTCCGACCATCCGGCAACGCGCCGATGCCGGCACCCTTCCCGCCGCGGAGGCCTACACATATTTCAGCAGCATCATCAGTACCTACATCGGAAGTACCGAGCTCATCTCCCGCGCCGCCCCCACCCCCGACACCAGTACCGAGTTGGCCGTAGCGGCGCGGCTGCTCCGAGTGGCCGAGACCATGTCACGAGGCAATGCACTCGCTACCGCGGCACTGATACGCGGCGACCTGACGCCGGAATACCAACGGCAATTCGCGCACGACGTCGGCTTCTACCGCAGCGAGCTCGCCGCACTCAGCGGGCATCTCCCCCAGGCCGAACGTTCCGCCCTGGACGCCCTCACCACTGGAACATCCTGGCAGCGGCTGAGTGCGATGGAGGACGGGATCGCCGATCGCCCCGATCTCGCTGCTGCTGGCGGTTCCGGCTCGACCGCGGAATCCAAACTTCCACTCAAGGTTTCCGACTGGGAGGATGCCGCAACACAGGTCAGCGTCGCGCTGCTCGACCTGTGGCGGACCCACTATCGGTACGCCCTGCACTGGGCGCAGGAGGACGGCGCGCGAGCGCTGCGCCAGGCGCTTGTCAACGGAACTACGATCCTGGTGATCGCGATCGGCGCTTTCCTGCTCGCCGCACGCCTTGCCACGCGACTGATTCGGCGCCTGCGCCGCCTGCGGCAAGAGACGCTCACGCTGGCCGACGACCATCTGCCACAGATCACCACCCGGCTCCGTGACGGGCTGCCGGTCGCCACCGACGAGGCTGCCCGATTGGACTTCGGCGAGGACGAGATCGGGCAGGTCGCGGATGCCTTCAACCGCGCCCAGGCAGCGGCGATCGCGGCGGCCGTCGCCGAAGCCAAGACCCGGGCAGGCTTCAACGCGGTGTTCCTCAACATCGCCTATCGGAGTCAGATCATCATCCACCGGCTGCTGGCCGCACTCGACAAAGCCGAACGCCACCAAGAGGATCCGGCGCAGCTGGACCTGCTGTTCCGGCTCGATCACCTGGCGACCCGGGCGCGCCGCAATGCCGAAAACCTGATCATCCTCGGCGGTGGTCAGCCCGGACGCCAGTGGCGCACCTCGGTACCACTGATCGATCTCATCCGCAGCGCGGTCGCAGAAACCGAGCACTACCAGCGAGTCAGCGTCACCCGCGTTCCGGATGTCTCGATCGCGGGCAGTGCCGTCGCCGACCTCATCCATCTGCTGGCCGAACTGGTGGACAACGCCACGGCGTTCTCACCGCCGGAATGCCGGGTCGAGATCGCAGCGCAGGTCGTGGGGAAGGGCATCGCCATCGACATCAGCGACCAAGGGCTCGGTATGCCCGAGGACGAACGCGAACTGGCGAACGAAACCCTCCGCAACCCACCGGATTTCAGTCTGTCGAGCCTGACCGGCGACTCCAGGCTGGGCCTATTCGTCGTCGCGCGGCTGGCGCTGCGCCACCAGGCAACCGTGCGACTGACCGAATCGTCCTTCGGCGGCATCCGTGCCATCGTCTTGCTCCCGACCGCATTGTTCAGCGATGAACGGCAGGCCCCCGCGGTCACCCCGTCTTCGGAACCACGGGCCATCGCACCGCAGCCTACGACTACAGAGCGGACACTCGGTTCCTGGCCGAGTCCGAGTCATCACCCCACTTCCACTGCCACACTGTGGAACTCGACCCCCGCCCCGCTGCCGCCCGCTTCGGCGCCGGAAGCCCCTGACCCGGGCGTCACCGGTCCCGCACTCCACGACCGGCCACAGCTACCCCGTCGCCGGCGGCAGGCGAACCTGGCGCCCGAACTGGCGAACGGCCCACTCGAGGACTCCTCCACGCATCCCGACCCGGGCGGCCGGCACCGGGGTCCGGAGCGAACCGCCGACCAGGCACGAGACCTGATGTCCGCGATCGAGGCGGGGACCCGTCAAGGGCGCCAGCCGATTCCGGAATCCGACCCCTACCGATCCGCCCCCTACGACCATGAAGGCCCACGATGAACACTTCCCAGGTCCGCAACCTCGACTGGCTGCTGGACGACCTCGCCGAACGGCTGGTCGGCGTGCGCCACGCCGTCGTTCTCTCCACCGACGGCCTGCTGCTCGGCCGTTCGACCTCCATGGCAGTCGAGGAGGCCGAACACTTCGCGGCCATGTCCTCGGCACTGCACAGCCTCGCCCGGAGCGCGGGCCACCGGTTCGATGGCGGCGGCGCCCGTCAGGCCGTCATCGAACTCGACCGCGCGGTCCTGTTCGTCACCGCGGCCGGGCCGAACGCCTGCCTGGCTCTGCTCACGGAGGACGCCGCCAATCTCGGCATGGTCGCCTATGAGATGAACCAGACCGTCCAACGGGTCGGTACATTCCTCACCGCCGCGCCGCGTCGCCCCGGACTGGATTGGCACACCGAGCAGTTACGCTGATGTCCTGGGGCGCACCGCGATTCGATCAGGATGCGGGTCCGCTCGTGCGGCTGTACGCCGTGACGAGCGGGCGCACCCGGGACACGCGCCCGGAGCTGGACATGATCACACTGGTCTTCGCGGTGCACGAGGTTCACCGGGTCGGCCGGATCGAGCGCGAATACCTCGACATCGTCCGGCTCTGCCGGACCCCGCAGTCCGTCGCGGAGGTCGCCGCGCTCCTGGGCCTGCCACTGACGCTGGCCAAGATCCTCATCGGTGACCTCATCGCGGACGGACACCTGATCACCCGGTCTGCCGCGGCCCTCCCGCCGACCGATCTCTCCGAGTTGGACCTGCTACGAACGGTTTTGGATGGTATCCGCAAGCTTTAGCCCCGACGACTCCCCTATCCTCGCGGCCTCGGTGAAAGTCCTCATCGCGGGCGGCTTCGGCGTCGGCAAGACCACCATGGTGGCGGCCGTGAGCGAGGTGACACCGCTGCGGACCGAGGAACTGCTGACCGAACTCAGCCGCGACGTCGACGACCTGTCCGGCGTCGAATCCAAGCAGACAACAACGGTAGCAATGGATTTCGGGCGAATCACCATCTCCCAGGATCTCGTGCTCTATGTGTTCGGCACCCCGGGCCAAGACCGCTTCTGGTTCATGTGGGACGAACTCGCCGCCGGCGCACTGGGGGCGGTGGTGCTGGCCGATACGCGGCGGCTCGAAACCTCTTTTCCCGCGGTCGACTTCTTCGAACGCCGCCGAATGCCGTTCATCATCGGTGTCAACTGCTTCGACGGCGCCCCGCAATACACCATCGCGGAAGTGCGCCAAGCGCTCGATCTCGACGATGACGTGCCGGTCCAACTCTGCGACGTGCGCACTCGGGATTCGGCCAAGGATGTTCTGGTCCGGCTGCTCGAGCACCTGATCTCGCGGAACCCGCGGCGCCAGTGAGCGCCGCGGGCACGACCACCTACGCCGAATCGGCGGTGCGGCCGTTCATCGAGTCAACGGACTCCCGGATCTCCCCCGCGATCAAGGTCGGGGCCTCGAGCATCGGCACGTGCCCGACCTCAGGCAGCGTCTTCGACCCGATCGCAGGGATTTTCGCCACGATTCGGCGACCGAACCGCGCCGCTGGGATCACCCGGTCGCGCCCGCAGAACAATACTGTCGCCGGAACGTCGATGCGCCGCATGGCTTCCACAGCGGTGGCCTCGGGGTCATTGGCCACGGTGTCGAAGCAGCGGCAATGCGCCGGGGCCTCGATCGTGAGAGCGGCCAGCTTCGGAGAAACCAGGCCCGGCCGGTGAGCGAACGAACGCAGGAGCGCGCGACGCGCCATATCCGGCACCGCGGGATGGGCCGCGTACCGCATGGCTGGTGCCACCCGGGAAAAACTGCGAAACTTCCGCCGAACCTCGTCGGCGGCAGCACTATCGGAATGCCAGAGTCCAGCCGGCGCCACCGCGGTCACCGATCGCGCCCGGCCGCGCACCGCGAGTTCCATCGCCAGCCAGCCCCCGAGCGAGTTCCCGGCGATGTGCGCGTCGGCCCATCCGGCGGCGTCCATCTGACGCTCGAGGTAGTCGGTGAATCCGGCTATCGTCAACGCCCGATCGGGCTCCGGACCTCCCCAGTGGCCGGGCAGGGTCGGCGCGAGTACATCGAAGTCGGCACTCAGATCGTCGATGACGTCACCCCATGATTGCCAGTTGAGAGTGAACCCGTGAATCAGAAGCATGGGGTCACCCGAGCCTCCCCGGTATGCTGCGGGAGGGACCGCAGCCGAACGCTTCGTTGCGTCGCCCATAGTGCATCCTGTGGATCGGAGGCCCGGTCTCGATTCAGACAGGCCGACGCAATATCATATAACAAAGATTCGAAAATATTCGTTAAATCGAGCAAACCGGCCAGGTCATCAGAAAGCTCACCAGCGGGCTGGCTTATAGTTGAACCGTGGCTAGAAAACCTAAGGTGCAGCAGAACGCGGCAGACGACGATCACTCGTCGGAGTCCAAGTCGGCCAAGACCCGCCAACGCATCCTGGACGCCGCTGCCCACGTACTGAGCATGAAGGGCTACTCCGGGACGCGGCTGAGCGATGTCGCCGAGTATGCCGAGCTCCAGGCTCCTGCGATCTACTACTACTTCCCCTCACGCGAGGAACTCATCGAGGAGGTCATGTGGAGCGGGATCGCCGAGATGGTGAAACATCTGGCAGGCGTCCTCGACGGCATCCCCAGTGACGTCACGCCGATCGATCGCATCATGATCGCCATCGACGCGCACCTCCGACACGAGCTCGAGTTATCCGACTACGCGACGGCCGCGATTCGCAACAGCGGCCAGGTCCCCGAGCACCTCCGCGCCCGCCAACTCGCGGAAGAGGCGAACTACGGCACGTTGTGGCGCAAGTTGATCAAGGACGCCGCCGCCGAGGGGCAGATCCGAGACGACCTGGATCTGCATGTCACGCAGATGCTCATCATGGGGTCACTGAACTGGGCTGCGGAGTGGTGGACACCCCGGCGAGGATCATTGGAGACCGTCATCCGCACGGCGCAGTCACTGATTCGCACCGGGATTGCGACAGCCGCTGCGGCCGAAGAACCCGCGACGTCACCGCGGCGCAGGCGGGCGCCGCGGAAGACGACGGTCAGGCCCGCAGCCGAATCCGCCTGAGCCGCACGGCAGTCAGCGCAAGATCCAGAGCGCCTCTGTCGGACACCCCTGCACGGCTTCCTCGACAGCGGCGAGCTCGTCGTCGGTGATGTCCTCCTTGAGCTGGACGAGTTCGCCATTGTCATCGATCTCGAAGAACGCCGGAGCCAGCGACTCACAGATGCCCAGACCTGTGCACTTGCTCCGATCGACGACGACCTTCATCATTTCCTCCTTTGATGCTATGTTTTGAATCGAAGATAAATTAGATTTCCTGCTCGGTCAATACGCGAGGAGCCGATGACCACCACCTCTCCGATGAACGCCACCCGGGAGCGCATCCTCGCCGCGGCCGCGCACATTCTCAGCCGCCGCGGTGTCGCAGGAACCCGCCTCGCCGACATCGCCGCGCACGCCGAGCTGCGCGCGCCCGCCGTCTACTACTACTTCCGATCACGCAATGAGCTGATCGCCGAGGTGATGCGGGAAGGGCAGCGCCGGGTCCGCGAACACGTCCAGCACACGATCACCTCGGCGCCACCGGGGGCTCCGGTGGTCGAGGTGATCGATGCCGCCGTCGAGGCGCATCTGCGGATCGAACTAGGGTTGTCCGATTTTGCGTCCGCCGTGACGCGCAATGCCGGCCAGCTACCCCCGGAGATCGTCGAGTCCCTGCGTCTGGAAAGCACTGCGTATCACGCAATCTGGCGCACCCTGCTGGAGCGGCTCGCGGAGTCCGGCGAGCTGCGTCCGGGACTGGACATCGGGATAGCTCGCATGCTGGTGATCGGGGCGCTCAACTGGACCGCAGAATGGTGGAATCCCGACCACGGCTCACTGGACAGCCTGGTCGCGACCGCGCAGTCGATCGTGCGGAACAGCGTAGCCATCCACGACGCACCGGATCAGCAGCTGCGCGAGCACCCCCGGCCTGGCAGCACCCGATCGACACGTCGCAGTTTTTAGTCTACATTAAATTAATCAATGTCACTTCTTAGGAGAACCCCATGCCCGAGGCGTACATCATCGATGCCGTCCGCACCGCGGTAGGCAAGCGAGGCGGTGGCTTCGCTCAATCGCACCCGGCGGACATGGCCGCGCACGTCATCAAGACGGTGGTCGGCCGCAACGAATTCGACCCCGCCGACATCGACGACGTGATCCTGGGCTGCCTGGACAACATCGGAGCGCAGGCAGGCGATATCGCGCGCACCGCCGCACTGGCAGCGGGCCTGCCGGAGTCGGTACCCGGCGTCACCATCGACCGCCAGTGCGGTTCGGCCCAGCAGGCTGTGAGTTTCGCCGCACAGGCGGTGATGAGCGGGACCAGCGATCTCATCGTTGCCGGCGGCGTGCAGAATATGAGCCAGTTCCCCATCCTGTCCGCCTTCCAGGCCGGCGAACCGTTCGGTTCGACCGATCCTTGGACCGGCTGTGAGGGTTGGCAGGCTCGCTACGGCGCGCAGGAGATCTCGCAGTTCCGCGGCGCCGAGATGATGGCCGAACACTGGAACCTGAGCCGGGAGACCAACGAGGCCTGGGCCTTCCAGAGCCACCAGCGCGCGCTGCACGCGATCGAGGCGGGCCGCTTCACCCGGGAGATCACCGAGTTCGCCGGCGTCTCGGTCGATCAGGGACCACGCGCCGACACCTCCCTCGAGAAGATGGCCGAGCTCAAGACCCTGACAGAGGGCGGACGCCTCACCGCGGCGGTCGCCAGCCAAATCTCCGATGGCTCAGCGGCGCTGCTCATCGCCTCGGAGGCGGCGGTCGAGCGGTACGGCTTCAAGCCCCGCGCGCGCATTCACCACATGTCCGTGCGCGGCGCGGATCCGGTGATGATGCTCAGCGCTCCGATCCCCGCCACCCAGCACGCGCTCAAGCGGGCCGGGCTGTCCATCGACGACATCGACGCGGTCGAGATCAACGAGGCTTTTGCGCCGGTCGTACTCGCTTGGCTGGCCGAGATCGGCGCGGACTCGGCCAAGGTCAACCCGAACGGCGGCGCGATCGCGCTCGGCCACCCGATCGGCGCGACGGGCGCTCGGCTGATGGTCACGCTGCTGCACGAGCTCGAACGCACCGGCGGCCGCTACGGCCTGCAGACCATGTGCGAGGGCGGCGGCCAGGCCAACGTCACCATCATCGAAAGGCTCTGACATGCATCGGGGCCTGTACGAGCCCGACCATGAGGCGTACCGCGAGACGGTTCGTGCTTTCCTCGAACGAGAGGTCGTGCCCCACAAGGACAAGTGGGACGAGGACCACTGGATCGACCGTGAGGTCTACACGAAAGCCGCGACCGCCGGGCTGTACGGACTCGAGATCGCCGAAGAATACGGCGGTTCGGGCGTCCACGACTATCGGTATCGGATGGTCGTGTGTGAAGAGGTGTCGCGCATCAACGCCCTCTCGTTCAACCTCACGATCAGCTTGCAGGACGACCTGGTCCTGCACTACCTGCTCGATCTCACCAACGACGACCAGAAGCAGCGCTGGCTGCCCGGCTTCGCCGCGGGCGAGATCATCGGCGCCCTCGCAATGACGGAGCCCGGGGCCGGCAGCGATCTGCGGGGAATTCGCACGAGCGCGGTCCGTGACGGCGACCACTGGATCATCAACGGGCAGAAGACCTTCATCTCCAGCGGCATCATGGCCGATCTGGTGGTGGTCGCCGCCCGCACCGATCCCGCGGCAGGTTCGCGCGGATTCAGCCTCTTCGTCGTCGAACGGGAAACTCCCGGGTTCGAACGTGGCCGCAAGCTCGACAAGATCGGGCTGCCCGGGCAGGACACAGCCGAACTGTTCTTCGAGAATGCCCGTGTTCCGCATGCGAACCTGCTCGGCGAGGAGGGAAACGGCCTGCAGTACTTGATGAGCCATCTCCCGCGCGAGCGCCTCGGCGTCACCGCCAAGGCGCTGGCGACCACGCGGGCGATCCTCGACCAGACCATCGAATACTGCAAGCAGCGGCGGGCTTTCGGCCAGCCGATCTCCGACTTCCAGCATGTCCGGTTCGAACTGGCCGAGATGGAGACCGAGGTCGACCTCGCCGAGGCGTACACCGACAAATCGGTGCTTGCCTACAACGCGGGCGAACTCGATCCGATCGACGCGGCCAAGGGCAAGTGGTACGTCAGCGAGCTTCAGAAGCGCGTCGTCGACCGCTGCCTGCAACTGCATGGCGGGTACGGCTACATGACCGAATACCCGGTCGCCAAGGCCTATGTCGATACCCGGATCCAGACGATCTACGGAGGCACCACCGAGATCATGAAGGAACTCATCGGACGGGCGATCGCTCGCTGAGCCCCCGACCGGCCACCACCGGCTACGCTGGGTGAACAACACTGAGGGCCCCGGACCAAACCAGGTCCGGGGCCCTCGGCGCACCGGTCGAGAACGCCACTGCGCTCAACCGGCGACGCCACGCTCGATCAGGTCGTCCACGGCCGGGATTCCCCACTCCGTCAAGACATCTCGGGTGTGCTGGCCCGGCGACGGCGGCGGATTCCCCAGCTCGGTCCGCGACAGCGAGAACCGCGGTGCGGGCGCGGATTGCACCACACCGCCGTGGTCGACGATCGAGCCGCGCGCCTCGATGTGCGGGTGCGCTACGGCTTCGCGCAGACTGACGACGGGAGCGACGCAGGCATCGGACCCCTCGAAGACCTCGCACCACTGCGCCATGGTCCGCGTCGCGAACGCCGCGGCGAGTTTGATCCGGATCGCCGGCCACGCGCGGCGATCGTGTTGCCGCGCAGGATCTTCGTCGATACCCAGCCGAGCCAGCAGCTCGGCGTAGAACTTGCTTTCGATCGCCCCGACCGCCATGTGGCGGCCATCCGCGGTTTCGTAGGTGGTGTAGAACGGTGCACCGCCATCGAGCATGTTGGCTTCTCGCCGATCGTTCCACGCTCCCGCGGTGAGAAAGGCATGGATCCCGGTCAGCAGATGCGCAGCGCCGTCCACGATCGCGGCGTCGACGACCTGTCCCGCCCCGGTCCGCTCCGCCACCCGCAGCGCGGCCAGAATACCCACCACGAGATACATTCCGCCGCCGCCGAAATCGCCGACGAGATTGAGCGGCACACTTGGCCCGGTGTGGGCGTCGCCAATGGCGTGGAGCGCTCCGGTCACCGCGATGTAGTCGATATCGTGGCCGGCGCTCTGGGCAAGCGGGCCGGTCTGACCCCAGCCCGTCATCCGGCCGTAGATCAGGCGCGGGTTCCGTTCCAGGCAGGCGTCCGGCCCGAGCCCAAGGCGCTCGGCGACGCCGGGTCGGTAGCCTTCGACGATCACATCCGCATGCTCGAGCAACTGCAGAACGACTTCGACCGCCTCCGAACGTTTGAGGTCCAGGATCAGCGATCGCTTGCCCCGATTGAGCAGGTCCTCCTCCGGCTTGCCCGGAAACACGCTGCCGGCGGCCGCAGGGCGATCGATTCGGACCACGTCGGCGCCGAGATCCGCCAGCATCATGGTGGCGAACGGTCCCGGGCCCAGGCCGGCCAGTTCGACTACCCGCACCCCCGTGAGCGGACCGGAATATGCGGTGGGACCGCCGGTTTCGACTGTCATACGTGTCTCCGATTCATCTGCGCCCCGCTGGATAACAGAACGCGCCCTGCGAACCGGTCCTGAGCCGGTATCTGGTTCGCAGGGTGCGCGGCCTCGCTGCAGTGGGTGTCAGCAAGGGGTCCTCTCCTATGAGGAAGATCGAGCGGCGCGTCCCGAAACGACGAGGGTTGGGCGGCTCGAGATCCCGGGACGCGCCCTTTCCTTGCTGCGTCTAGGGGCGTCCGACGAGGCAAGGAGTTCTCGGACCCGGTCGGATTCGGCTCGTGCGGACCGGACAGCTGGCCCGCACGAGCCGACGGGTACACCTGGGACAGTGATCGGGTAATCGAGCGAGAGGCTCGTGTCCCGGGTGCACCCTCCTCGCTGCCGCCGGGTAATTCGGCAGCAAGGAGCTTTCCTCACACCGGCGGTATCAGAAGACCTTCCGCATGATCTTCATCGCGAGATCGGTATAGGGCGGATACATGAGCCGGAGATCCGGCTTGAATGTCTTCTTCAGCACCGCCTTCCGATGACTCAGTGCCTCGAAACCCCAGCGGCCGTGATACGCGCCCATACCGCTCGCGCCGACACCGCCGAACGGCAGTTGCGGCACCAGGTAATGCATCGCGATGTGGTTGATCACGGCGCCGCCGGACGGGATTTCGTCGACCAGGCGCTGCTGCACCGCGGACGACCCGCTGAAGAAGTACGCGGCGAGGGGCTTCGACCGGCTGTTCACGAAAGTGATGGCGTCATCGAGGCTTTCGTAGGACAGCACCGGCAGGATCGGCCCGAAAATCTCCTCCACCATCAGCGGTTCGTCCGGATCCGGGTCGACGACAACCGTCGGCTCGATCGACAAGGACGACCGAGTCGTCCCACCGCCCGTGACGATCTTGCCGCGCGTCTGCTCGAGATAACCCGAGAGACGATCGAATTGTCGCTCGTTGACGACGCGCCGACCGTCGACATGCCCGTCGCGCTCGAATTCGCCGATCAGCTCGACGACCTTGTCCACCAGCTTGTCCTGGATCCGGTGATCGGCGAGGACATAGTCCGGTGCGATACAGGTCTGCCCCGAGTTCATGAACTTGACCCAGGCCAGACGGCGGGCAACGACCTCGAGATCGGCGTCCGCGGTGACGATGACCGGGCTCTTACCACCGAGTTCCAGCGTGACCGGAGTCAGGGTGGGAGCGGCGGCGGCCATGATCTTCTTGCCGACCTCGGTACCACCGGTGAAGACCGCGTGGTCGAAGCCCTGGGCCAGCAACGCCTGGGTCACGCCGGCATCACCTTCGACCACCGCGACAGCGGTGCTGTCGAAGTACTTCGGCACCAGCCGGGCCAGCAGGGCGGAGGTCGCGGGCGCGAGCTCCGAGGGCTTGATGACGGCGCAGTTTCCTGCGGCGAGCGCCGCGATCAACGGCCCCAACGTCAGCACGACGGGGTAATTCCACGGCCCGATGATCAGGACGACGCCCAGTGGCTCGTACTGGATCCAGGCTGAGCCCGGATACTGAATGAGCGACAACGGCTGGCGCTGTCGTTTCATCCAGCCGCGCAGGTGCTTGATCGCGAAGACGGCTTCGCCTCGGGTGGAGGCGATATCGCCGAACCACGCCTCCCGCTTGCTCCGCCCGAGGTCCTCGGCGAGTGCCGCCGCGACCTCGTCCTCGCATTGGTCGAGCAGCTTGACCAGGTTCCGCAGCTGTTCGAGACGCCACTCCACGCTCCGGGTCCGCCCCGAGGCGAACCCGCGCCGCATCCGCTCGACCACGGCCGTGATCTGTTCGGTGCTCATCAGTTCGGCGCTCATCGCAGTGTCGCCGGAAGATGCTTGACGGCGTGCACGAAGTTGCCGACCAGGTAGGACGGCTCGCCGACCCTCAGGTCCGGCGCGCGATGCAGCAACTGGTCGAAGATCTCACGCAGCTGGATCTTGGCGACGAAGTTGCCCATGCAGTAGTGCGGGCCACCGCCGCCGAAGCCGACGTGCGGGTTCGGCGACCGCGTGATGTCGAAGACGTCCGGGTCGGTGAAGACGGTCTCGTCCCGGTTGCCGGAGGAGAAGATCGTGGCGACCCACTCCCCCTTCTTGATCTCCTGCCCGCCGAGCACGGTGTCCTGGGTCGCGGTCCGGCGGAAGGTCATCACCGGCGTCACCCAGCGCACCAATTCCTCGGTGGCCGAACCGATTCGCCCATCGAAATCGTCGAGCAACAAGGACTTCTGCTCAGGGAAATCCTGCAGCGTCTTGATACCGAGGGAGATCGTGTTTCGCGTGGTGTCGTTGCCAGCGACCGACAGCAGCACGAAGAAGGAGGCGATCTCGTCATCGGTCAGCCGCTGACCGTCGACCTCTGCCTGCACGAGGTTCGTCATCAAGTCCGAGGCCGGGTTCTTACGCCGCTCCTGCGCGAATTCCATTCCCATCATGAGCAATCCGACGAGAGAATCGTTGAGCAGCTCGACCGGCGCCCGACCGCCGGCGACATCCTCGTCCGCCCAGGCGACCATCGCGTCGGCCATGTGCGCGGCTTCGTCCCGCTGTGACACCGGCAGCCCGAGCATCTCGTAGATCGTCCACATCGGCAGCCGCTTGGATACCTGGTGCACGAAGTCGAACTCGCTGTCACCGACCTCGAGCAGCTCGTCGACGATGGTTCGCGCCTGGTTCTTGATCTGATCGTGGATCTTGGCCACCTGCTTCGGCGTGAACGCCGAGCTGATCAGCTTGCGCAGCGCGGGATGCCGGGGCGCGTCCATCGCAAGGAACGACGAAGCGGCCTCGAGGATGTCGGGCGGGACTTCCTCGAGCTGAACACCCAGGCCAGAGCAGAAGACCTCGGGCTGCTTGCTGACCTCGGTGATCAGCCGATGGCTGGTCACCGCCCACACACCATCATTCTCCGGGGGCATCAGCGCGCCCTCGATCGGCGGGTGCCAGCTGATCGGTCGTTCGGCGCGCAGCACGCGGAAGGTCTCGTCGCGCTCCGCGGCGGTCTTCGACCAGAACGACAGGGGCGAGATGCTCAGCGGATCGTAGGCCCGGGCAGTCGTTTCGATTGCCGTAGTCATATCAGCACTTCCTTGCAATGCGATTGAGCGTCGCTAGTTCTGAACCGCGGACGCAGGGTTCTTGTACAGCTTCTCCAGCTCGCGCTTGACGAGCTTCCCGGTTGCGGTGCGCGGCAACGAATCGACGAAATCCACACTCTTGGGGGCCTTGTAACGGGCCACACGGTCCCGCGCGTAATCGATGATCTCGGTGGCCATATCGCTCGTGGGCGCGACACCGGGATGCAGCTGAACGACGGCTTTGACCTGCTGGCCCATCTCGGCGTCGGGAACTCCGATCACGGCCACGTCGAAGATGGCCGGGTGCAGGGTGAGGACGTTCTCCACTTCCTGCGGATAGATGTTCACGCCGCCGGAGATGATGACGAACGACTTCCGGTCGGTCAGGAACAGGAACCCGTCCTCATCGACGTACCCGAGATCGCCCACGGCCGTCCACGTCGGATGTTCCGGGTGCTGTGCGGCAGCGGTCTTCTCGGGATCCTTGTGATAGGTGAACGGCAAGGTCTCGCGCTCGAAGTAGACGGTGCCGACCTCACCGGAAGGCAGCTGCTTACCGTCGTCGTCGCAGATGTGCACCGGCCCGAGAACACTGCGGCCGACCGAACCCGGCTTCCCCTCCCAGTCGGGCGTCGTGATCACGGTCAGCCCATTGGCCTCGGTGGAGCCGTAGTACTCCACGAGAATCGGCCCCCACCAATCGATCATCGCGCGCTTGACATCCGGCGGGCACGGCGCAGCGGCGTGAATGGCGAGACGCAGACTCGAGATGTCGTAGTGGTCGCGGACTTCAGCCGGCAACTGCAGCAGCCGCACGAACATGGTCGGAACCACCTGGGTGACCGTCACCCGATACTGCTCGATCGCCCGGAGCATCTCCTCGGCGCCGAATTTCTCCATCATCACCACGGTGCCGCCATAGGCGTGGACCGCACCACACCAACGCAACGGAGCCGCATGGTAGACCGGGGCCGGTGAGAGGTAGACATCGGACCCGTTGACGCCGAACAGCTTTCCGACCGCCATGGTCAGCGGGTCGCCAGGCTGGTCGACCGTGATCGGCAGCAGAGGCGGCTTGATGCCCTTGGGCCGGCCGGTGGTGCCGGACGAATACAACATGTCCGATCCACGAGGCTGATCGGCCAAGCGCTCGCCAGCACCCTCGAGCTCTCCGGTGTAGGAGCTGTAGCCCTCGATGTCTCCGCCGAAGACCATCCACTGCTCGACACCGGACGCCAAGTCCCGTATCCCGTCGGCGAGTTCGCCGACGGCGGCTGACGCGACAACGATCTTGGCGTCACAATCCTCGATGATGTACGCCGCTTCCGCTGGCGTCAGATGCCAGTTGATCGCGGTCACGTATAAACCGGAACGCAGTGCCGCCCAATAGATCTCGAAACACTCGGGCGCATTGTCGGACACCAGCGCGATGACATCGCCCTGGCGCAGTCCGAAGTCGTGCAGCACACGGGCGAACCGTGCCGAATTCTCGTCCAACTCGCGATAGGTAATCGTCCGGCCGGTACCGGCCATGATCACCGCGGGTTTGTCGGGGGTGGACAGGGCGTGGACGCCTGGAAACATTGTGCGGTACCTCTCCGCTCGATCTGTTGCGCTCTGCCGGATCAGACCAGAAGGTCCGCGCGACCGTCCTGCTTCAGGCTTTCGATGTAGACCGGGTAGAGCTTGCTGCCCAACGGAGCCAGCTTGAGCATGCTGGCGACATTCCCCCCGATCTTGATCTTGCCCTTCGCCATCGCGAGCGGCAGATTGACCTTTCCTTGCCAGTAAGCGTTGCCCGTGTCGGCAGTCATTCGCATGGTCGCCGTCGTCTTGCCGAAATGCTCCTGACCCAGCTCGACCGCGCCCGCGGGTGCGTCGATGACCAGGAAGGTTTCCGGATCCGAGAACTCGAAGCCGAGAACGACACCCGTCGCCGCCAGCTTCGGGCCGATCTCCGGATCGGCGAATGCAGACTCGAAGATGCCGCCGATGTACTTGCGCACCTCGCCCGCGTCCTTGAAGGCCATGTCGCTTCCTCTCCCACGGGGCAGCACCCCTGCGTTCTAGAATATATCTTTGATTAAATTTCGTTCCGAGACTTCACCGGAAACCTTCAGATCAGGATTCCGGGCGACGTCCGTCGGGTGAGCCTTGTGGTGTGCCTCACAAGCGATGCGAGTATCGTAAGCATAAGTCGACTTATGCACAAGACCCGCGGGAAACTTCGAGCCAACATCGGTCAACGCCAACCTGACACCCAAGACGGAGATCAATGGCCATCAAGCAGGACTACTTCGACACCGCGCTCGAGCTGCTGTCAGAGCAGGGTTACAGCGCACTGAAGCAGGCGACGCTGTGCAAGCGTCTGCGGGTGACGACAGGATCCTTCTATCACTACTTCGAGAACTGGCACGATTTCACCTCGCAATTGCTCGAGCACTGGCAGGCGGAGCGGACGACGCAGTTGGTCGAAGCGGCGCAGCAACACCGAGATCCACTCGCCCAACTGGACGCCCTGCTGCGGTTCGCACTCGCTCTCCCCCATCGCGCCGAAGCGGCGATCCGGGTCTGGAGCAAGGTCGACCCCGAGGTCCGTTCGATTCAGGACGCCGTCGACGCCCAGCGTCTGGAAGTGGTCGCGCATGCTGCCCGAGCGATTCTCGACGACGAGGAGGAGGCCCTCCACCATGCCCGCTGGGGCCTCTACCTCCTGGCCGGCTATCAGGAGCTGGACTCCGGCGAGAACCCGGAGGCACTCGAATGGGTCCTGAGCCGGCTACTGCAAGAGCTCCGGGACAGGTCAGTCGAAAAGCGCCACGTAGCGCCAATCTAGAACCGGCCGTTCATGATTGACGGTTTGGCCACCAGCGAACACCTGCGACCGGAGGTGAACCAGGCGACCTCCGGTATCGAGCGGGACAACCTCTTCGACAGTGATCACACTGCGTAGCGTGTCGCCTTCGTGCACCGGCCCGACGTGGTCGCACCCGTGCCAGCCGACGACCGTCGCCAGATTGGGGAATGCCCGGGATGCCTGGGACAACGCGATGCCGATGGTGTGGCCGCCGTAGACCAATCGACGACCACCGGCAGCGTCTGCGTCGTGGTGCACTCTGGCGATATTGAGGGTGATCCGGGCCAGTTGCGGAGCCGCGTCGACCACGTCGCCACCAATCACCTCCACCCGCTGACCGGCTTCCGGAACAGGGCCGCGGGTGCCGCCCCCGGCCAGTGCCGCGACATCCCAATCCCGCACCGCCGCATTCCAATTCAGATCCGCGTCCGCACCGATGCCGTCCAGGTCATCGGCGCGGCCGGTATCGCGATCCATACGCAGCGGCAGCATGGCGCAGCGCCAGAAATCGAGTACGTCCCGACCGTGCTGATCGACGGTCCGAATGCGCAGGGCGACCAGTCCGGTCGAATCCCGATCAGGACGACGCCGGTTCTGCCGCAGCCCTTCGACCGTCGTCGTGGTGGTCAATGTGTCGCCTAGATGGGGCATCCTCCGGAAAACCAGCCCCCGGTAGAACAGATTGGCCTTCACGTGATGGGTGACCACTGTGGATTGACCGATGGCGATGTCCCATACCAGCGCCGGATGCGCCAGACCGGCCCGACCGGTAACTGCCGCGGACAGGCCATGATCGAGCGGAAGCCGGAGACGATCACCGACTATCGATTGATGCACGGCTGCAAGGCCATCGGACAGGGTGACCGACGGCGCGCCGTCGAATACCTGACCCGGCTCGAGTTCTTCGAAGTACGGCCCTTCGGCATTCACAGTGAAACTCCGCTCTTCAGCAATGTGCGGCGTGCAGCGACCGCGATCGCTTCGTCGATCATCTGACCATCGAGTTCCACCGCGCCTCGACCACCCTCATGGGCAGCGGCCAGCGCATCCACCACTGCGCGCGCGTACCGCACCTGTTCGCTCGACGGCTCGAACGCGAGGTTTATCGTCTCAATCTGCCGAGGATGAATCGCCCACTTGGCGTCGAACCCGATCCGCGCCGCGTGGCCTACCGCAGCCCCGAATGCGTCATCGACTCCCACCCCCAGATGCGGACCATCGACCACATCCAGACGATTGGTGCGCGCAGCGGCAATCACCCTGTCCTGCACCGCGATCCAGAGCGCGGGTTCCAGGCCGGCCGTCCTGCCCAGCGATGCCGCGAGATCCGCGTACCCGGTGATCAATGTAGAGAGCCGTGATGTCGCCGAAGCGATCTGCTCGATCCGGCTCAACCCGTCGGCGGTTTCGATCAGCGCTTCTACCGCGATCCGTTGAGCGTGGCCTGCTCCGGCCTCGACACCGTCGAGCAGACGATCGGCGAACTCGAGATCCCCCACCGACTCGACTTTGGGAAGAACGATGGAACTCGCAGGCACCCCCAGCCGCACTACCGCGTTGATATCCGAGTGGCACCAGGGTGTTCGGGGCGCGTTGACTCGCACCGTGATCGCAGGCAGCTCATCGGCGATCTCACTCCAGGCGATCGCACCGAGCAGCGCCCGCGCACGGTCCTTGTCCGCGGGCGGCACCGCGTCCTCGAGATCGATGACCACCTGATCCGCGCCGGCTGTCAACGCCTTGCGGATCTTGTACTCGTCGCCACCCGGCACACAGAGGACCGACCTCCGCCGTGGACGTCCCGTCATCAAGCACCCACCTTTCATAGTTTTTAATCTATGTTAAAGTATATCGATAGTTGTCCAAGCCCAACGAGGAGTCAACGGTGAGCGAGCTGTCCGCCGAGGAACAGCAGGTAGTGGCGACGGTGCGCGAATGGGTCGACCGCGAGGTCCGACCCGTCGCTCGCGACCTCGAGCACGCCAACGAGTACCCGGAAAAACTGATCGAGCAGATGAAACAGCTCGGTATCTATGGGCTGGCCATCCCGGAGCCCTACGGCGAAGCACCGGTCTCGATGCCGTGCTACGTGGGTGTGACCGAGGAGCTCGCCCGCGGCTGGATGAGCCTGGCCGGCGCGATGGGCGGCCACACCGTCGTATCCAAGCTGATCCTCACCTTCGGCACCGAGGAACAGAAGCAGCGCTACCTGCCGAAGATGGCCACCGGCGAGATCCGGGCGACCATGGCCCTCACCGAGCCCGGCGGCGGCTCCGACCTGCAGGCCATGACCACCGTCGCCAGGCGAGACGCCGACGGCTACACCGTCAACGGCGCGAAGACCTGGATCAGCAACGCCCGCAGATCGCAGTTGATCGCACTGCTGTGCAAGACGGATCCGGCCGCCGAACCCCGCCACCGCGGCATCAGCATCCTGCTCGTCGAACACGGCCCCGGCCTGACGGTTTCGCGCGATCTCCCCAAGCTCGGGTACAAGGACGTCGAGAGTTGCGAACTGCTCCTCGATGGCTACCGTGCGCCCGCGGACGCGGTACTCGGCGGGGTCGAAGGCAAGGGCTTCTCGCAGATGATGAAGGGCTTGGAAACCGGTCGCATCCAGGTGGCCTCGCGCGCCCTGGGTGTCGCCCAGGCCGCTTTCGACGACGCCTTCGCCTACGCCCAGCAGCGCGAGAGTTTCGGCGTGCCGATCTGGCAGCACCAGGCCATCGGCACCTACCTGGCCGAGATGGCCACCAAGCTCACCGCCGCGCGGCAGCTGGTCCTGCACGCCGCCCGCAAGTTCGACGCGGGCGAACGCTGTGACATGGAAGCAGGCATGGCCAAGTACTACGCCTCCGAAGTCGCCATGGAGATCGCGCTCAACGCGGTACGCATCCACGGTGGCTACGGCTATTCGACCGAATACGACGTCGAACGGTATTTCCGCGACGCTCCCCTCATGATCGTGGGCGAGGGCACGAATGAGATCCAGCGCAATGTCATTACGTCGCAACTCATTGCCCGCGGCGGCCTGACCCACTGAGGCCGCGTGAACCGGAACGGCCGGTGCTTGCGATCCTGATCGCAAGCACCGGCCGTTCTCATTGTGGTTCACCCGGGTCGACTACGCCGAAGTCTCTTGTGGTGCAACAGATTCGGGCAACTGCTCGATGCCGAGCGCCGCTTCGATCTCTTCCAGCGCCTCGCCGGTGTACACCGCCAGCCGCTGCACGTGCGGTACGGACTTGCTGCATGCGGTGAAACTGATGACGGCCTTGCCGGCGTAACTCGACATCGTCACATTCAGCGCTTGGCCGTGAAAGAGCACCGATGGACCGTAGATTTCTTCCACCTGGGCGCCGTTGAAGTACAGCGGCTCGACAGGTCCGGGCACATTCGAGATGACCAGGTTGGCGGGCGGGCGGCCGATCCCGCCGAGGCCGGCGATCAGCAGCGCCATCTGCGGCCCCATCAGCAGCAGCGTGAACGGCGTGACCGCGGACGGCGGCAGCGTCTGATGGAAACCCTTGGCGGCGATGGTGGATCGATGCACCGCCTGCAGGCGGACGACCGGATCGCTGATGTCGGTGCGCAACCGAGCGAAAATGAAGGCCAGTGCGTTCCCCGTGGTCGCCGCATTCAGCTCGCGCATGTTCACCGGAATCTGGCCGACGATCGGACCGTCTGGCACCGCATCCAATTCCCACAGGTATCGCTGCAACGCGCCGCCGAACGCCGTCAAGAAAACGTCGTTCACGGTGACATTCGCGGTCTTCGCGACGCGCTTGAAGCGCGCCAGATCGTAATGCTGCGTGGCGAATCTGCGCTGATCGCAGATTCGATGATTGAACAGTGCCGTTGCCGCCTGAAACGGCCGAGTCAGATCGCCGGTGCGATCCGCACGGACCGCGAGCGCCATATCCACCAGCGCCCGCCCCGCCACCGCAACGGAGCCGATTGCGCGACCGAATCTTTCGACAGCACCGAACCTGCCCCACGCCGACACCGTGCTCGCGGCCGTTTGGGTGGCGATGGGCCGCCGCGAGGGACCATTGCCCCGGATACCCGCACTCCACGGCGGCAACAAGTCACGAGCGTCGGGGTCGGTCGAGAAGATCCGGCCTATGAGCCGGGCGGTCGCGACACCGTCCAACTGTCCATGGTGAAACTTGAGGTAGACCGCGAAGCGGCCGTGTTCGAGCCCTTCGATGACATGGCATTCCCACAGCGGCCGACGGCGGTCCAACGGAAGCGAATGCAGATGGGAGACGAGCACTCCCAGCTCCCGTTGACCGCCCGGAGCGGGCAATGCGATGTGCCGCAGGTGGTAGTCCAGGTCGATAGCCTGGTCAGGAACCGTTTCCCAGCACGGGATCGGCTTCTTGCGCAACACGGTATTGAATGGTGGGGCGAAGGCTTCACTCGCGCGCCACTGCGCGACCAGGTCTCCCACATAGGTGGCCGGTGCCCCCGCCGGCGGTGAAAGGATGATCAGCGGACCGAAATGCGCAGGCGCATCGCCCCTTTCCACGAAGAACCATGCGGCATCAAAAAGGTTCAGGAAGGTTTTCGTCATCTACCTGTTCTCACTTGACTGGAACGGATGGATGGCGTTCGTCATTGAATGCCCTTGCTGTGAAACCGTGGACCCGACCCCCAATCCCCCAGCAAATCTAATGTACTTTAGAATCTTGGCTCACATACAGTAATCGCGCGACATGTGGCGCTCTACACAGCGGCCCGGCCGATCAGGCAGCACCCGCGTGCGGGTACGCACGAAAAAGGGGTGGCCCCAACGGGACCACCCCTTTCACCGCGGACCGACCGCGACCACGCTCAGCTCCGCGATCGGCGTGCCGAGGACGATTTCGGCGCCTCCGGAGCACCGCTGATCCGTGCGTCATAGCCACTTCGCGCCGACTTGTCGAAGGCGAGGAAAGTGGTGTCCGCGTCGAGCAGGTGGTTCATGACATCCCGGATCCTGCGGCCGAACACCGGCTGCAGCCGGGCGATCGGTCCGAGGATCCCCGGCAGATAGACGTCCGGCTTGCGCGCCGCGATCGCTCCGACGATGCCTTCGGCGACCTCCTCGGGCTCGAGGTTGCGAACGAACTTCGTACCCCGTGTGCCCGCGATCAACTCGGTGTTCGTGAAAGAAGGCAGAACACAGGTGAACGACACACCGGACTTCGCGAATTCGACCCGTGCGGTCTCGGTCATCGAGATCACCGCCGCCTTGCTGGCGCCGTAACTCAGACCTCCCGGAATCGGCGCGGTGCCCGCCATGGAGGAAACATTGACGATATGACCCGAGCCGCGCGCGATCATGCCGGGCAGCGCCGCCCGCATCCCGATCATGGGCCCCGCCACGTTGATGTCCAGCACTCGCTTGGACAGCGAGGTCGACTCTTCGAGGAAGGGGCCGATAGGCATGATGCCGGCGTTGTTGATCAGGATGTCGAGCGGACCGAAGCGCTCCTCGGCCTTCGCGAGAAAGGCGACGAACGACTGCTCGTCGGTGATGTCGACCCGGACGGGTTCGACGTCCGGCCCGATCTCGGCGGCGGCCTTCACGACGGCGTCACCGTCGATGTCACCGATTACCACCTTGGCGCCACGGCGGTGCAGCGCCTTCGCAGTAGCCAAGCCGATGCCGCGCGCCGCGCCGGTGATGGCGACGACGCGACCTTCGATCCGACGAGTCAATTGCGATTCGTTCATTCCCTACCTACCTCATTGGAGGTCGTGATCGACCAGCTGTGACAGTCATTATATTGGAATCTAAATTAAATTCTAGTCCTGATCGATCGGAATCGGTCAGGCATACCGCCACAGGTCGCGGCACGGCAACGGCCGCAGCCCTCGGCGCATTTCGGTCCACCAGCACGCGATAGCCGCGCGTGATCATCGCCTCGGCAAAGTGGCCGGCCTCCGCGGCCGTGGTCGCATACTCGAGCCGCATCTCCCCCGCCGTGCAGTCGAACCGGATCTCGACGCGACGGAGTTGCTGGCGCACCAGACGCACCGTCGATGCTCGACGTCCATTGCGCATCCCGCTGACCTCCTACTACGCCAGGGGCGCCTGCGGCAGGCCACGCGGCGTCCGACTCGGGTCATGAACCCGCAACCGGTGCGGCGGCACGGGCGGCGGCGAAGGCGAGGGCTTCCTCCCAGCTCGCCTTCTTCGTCAGCAGGCCACGGTATTTCATGATGACGTTCTGAGCGTTCAGGGTGAGCGCTCCGGCGAGCCGGTCGCCCTCGCGGTACAGCGCAACCCAGCGTCCGCCAGAGTCCGGGTCACCCTCCACGACCTTGATCTCGTCGGCGGTCGGCACGCCCACGAACTGAATCCGGCTGTCGTACCAGTCGGACCAGAAGTACGGCACGGTCTGATAGGGCTTGGCGGATTCGGGGTCCAAAGCGTTGCGCGCTGCGAGCGCACCCTGCTCGGCCGCGCTCGTCCAGTGTTCGAGCCGCATCAGGCGGTCGAAGAGCGGGTTGTGCCACCGCGCGACGTCACCCGCGGCGTACACACCGTCGACTCCGGTCCACAGCGTCTCGTCGCAGACCACGCCATTGTCCAGGTGGAGTCCAGAGCCCTCGAGCCAGCCGGTCGCCGGAATCGCACCGATGCCCACGACGACCAGATCCGCTTCGATGGCCGTGCCGTCACTCAGCCGTACGCGCTCGACGCAGCCCTCGCCTTCCAGACCCGTCACACCGATACCGCAGCGCAGCGGGGTGCCGTTCCGCTCGTGCAGGGCCGCACAGGCCTCGCCCATCCGCTCGCCCACCGCCCGGACCAGCGGAGTCGGCAGCGCCTCGAGAATCGTGACGTCCAGGCCGCGCTTGCGCGCACCGGCGGCCACCTCCGAACCGATGAATCCCGCACCGACAACGACCGTGCGCGCACCGGCATCCAGGGCCCGCCGGATCGCGATCGCGTCATCGAGGGTCCGCAGCGCATGGACGCCGCTCAAGCCCTCCGCGCCGGGCAGCATCCGCGCGTCGGCACCGGTCGCGATCACGAGCGCATCGTAGGAGACGGCGCGGTCGCCGATCAGGACCCGCTTGCCTTCGGTATCCAAACCCGTTGCCGGCGCACCGAGTACGAGCTCGACGCCGAGTTCGCCACGCAGGACATCTTCGTCGCGGAAGACGGTCGACGCGGGCCCCTCACCGTCGGGCAGTTGCTCCAAGTACGCCTTCGACAGCGGCGGACGGTCGTAGGGCAGATGCGCTTCGGCCCCGATGAGGGTGATGCCGCCCCCGAAACCCGCTTTGCGGGCGGCTTCCACCGCCCGCAGCCCGGCGAGGGACGCTCCGACTACGACGAGGTTTTCCTGGGACACTCGGTCACCTTCCCGCTCGATACGACTTTAATCGAGATTAAATTAGATTATGAGCGCCAGTCAACCGGTAAACCGCAGTCCGAGGCCCCGCGTCGGCGACTGCTACCCGGTTGCCCACGGTCGTATCCTTGATCCACCAACGAAGACCGTGTCAAGGACGATTCATGAGCACCGTCGACGATCCGGCGAGCACCCAGCGGCGCCCGGCACTCGGAATCGAAGCGGAATTGGACGCCGAAGGGTTCGAAGGCGCCGAGTTGATCGGTCGTGGCGGATTCGGCACCGTGTATCGCTGCCTGGAGCGGGCACTGGACCGGCAGGTTGCCATCAAGGTCCTCCGAGTCGGCCCACGCCCGGGCGATATCGACCGATTCCTGCGTGAACAGCGCACTCTCGGTAAGCTGTCCGGGCATCCCAATATCGTCACGGTCCTGCATGCCGACGTCACCGCGACCGGTCGGCCGTTTCTCGTGATGCCGTACCACTCACGCGGATCGCTGGCCGAGATTCTCCGAACCCGCGGACCACTCCCCCTCACGGACGGACTCCGACTGGGCGTCAAGCTCGCGGGCGCACTGGAGACGGCACACCGCAACGGGATACTGCACCGTGACGTCAAGCCCGGAAACGTCCTCGTCACCGACTACGGGGAACCCCAGCTGTGCGACTTCGGCATCGCCCACGTCACCGGCGGATTCGAAACCGGCACCGGCGAAGTGACCGGCTCCCCTGCCTTCACCGCGCCGGAAGTGCTGTCGGGGAGAACATCGACGGTGCAATCCGACATCTACAGCCTGGGCGCCACTCTGTTCACCGCGCTCACCTGCCACGCGGCCTTCGAACGGCTCGAGGGCGAAGACCTGGTGGCGCAGTTCGTGCGGATCGGACGGGAAGGCCCGCCGAGGGCACCCGAGATTCCGGACGAGGCGGCCGTGCTCATCTCCGCGGCGATGGCCCCGCGTCCCGAGGACAGGCCGAGCTCGGCACGTGAGTTCGGTGAGTCCCTGCGAGAGCTTCAGCGCCGCTACGGATTACCGGTCGACGACATGGGCCTGCCCGAGAGCGGCAATGGCTCGGCGCTGCCGTCGACTGCTACCGCCACCCTGGACCCGGTGTCGCGCCGGTATCACCGCAGCATCTCGTTCCCGACGCCGGCGACCCGGTTCCGCCCACCACACCCCCCTGACATCCTGGTGCGCCGGCCACGGCTGGTCGAGCTCGCCGAGCTGCACGCCCGTAAGCGGCTGACCCTCATCCATGCTGCGGCTGGCTTCGGAAAGAGCAGTGTCGCAACCCAATTGGCGGAACAACTGCATTATGACGGGGTTCGGGTCGCGTGGTTGGCGGCCGACGTGGACGACGACAATCCCGTCATTTTCTGCGCACATCTGCTCGAAGCACTGGGCCGGGCCGACCCGGGCCTGGGGGCCGAACTGCGGCTCGTCCTCGAAGAAGCCGGTACGGGCGCGGAGCGGTTCGTGCTCGGTTCCCTGATCAATGAAATCCACGAGCGGAAACAGCAGATGGCCATCGTCGTCGAGGACTGGCATCTGGTGACCAGCGATACGACCCGCTCCGCATTGCGGTTCCTGCCCGACAAGGGCTGCCACCACCTGCAATGGATCATGACGAGCCGCACCAGGTCCGGACTTCCGCTCGGCACCCTGCGCGTGCGTGGCGAGCTGGTCGAAATCGACTCCGCCGCACTGCGTTTCAGCGAAGAGGAGGCACACGCACTCCTGCAGCACTACGACGACGTGGAGATCGGTTCCGAGGACGCGGCGCGCATCTCGGCCGCCACCGAAGGCTGGGTCGCCGGCCTACAGCTGGCCGGGCTGTCCCTGCGTCACGGGACCACTCCCGACACGCTGCTCACCGAGCTCTCCGGCCGTCATCACGCCATCGGCGAGTTCCTCACCGAGAACGTACTCGACACGCTCGATCCGCGACTCGTGGAGTTCATGATGGCCACCTCGATCACCCGGCGCGTTTGCGGCAGTCTCACGAATGCGCTGACCGGCGGCGACCGTGGTCAGGCGCTGCTCGAAGACATCGAGGAGCGCGACCTGTTCCTGCGGCGGGTGGACGAGGACGGCCGGTGGTTCCGGTACTACCGCCTGTACGCCGACTTTCTGCGGCAGCGGCTGGAACGCGATCAGCCCCAGCGCATTCCGGTCCTGCACCGGGCGGCCGCCGGCTGGTTCGCCGAACATGAGATGGTCAGCGACGCCGTGACCCACGCCCTGGCCGCAGGCGCTGACGAGTGGGCCGCCGAACTGGTCGAGAACGCCGGAATCGCACTGCTCGAGCAGGGGCAGATGGCCCGTTTGCTCGCACTCACCGAGGAGCTGCCCACCGGAGCGGCCGCCACACGCCCGCGCCTACAGCTCGTGATCGCCCTGGCCAACCTCACCCTGCGCAAAGCGGCGGCCGCGCGCGCTGCCTTGGATCGCCTCCACGCCATAGCGGATGCCCCGGGGTACGACCCGGCCGTCGCCACGGACCTGCGTGCGCACGGACGGTTGATCGAGGCGGTCGCGGCGGTACTCGCCGATCGAACCGAGGGGGTTGCCGAACTGATCGCTCCCGCCCTGACGCATCCGGAAGCCTTCGAGCCGTGGTATCCGGCCGGAGCCGCGGTCGCCGAGGCGTTCCTCGCGCTCACCCGCTCGGATTACGCAGCGGCCCGAGCCTGTCGAGAACGCGCAGCCGGATACCTCGAGAACGCGAAGGGACCGTTCACCGAAACCTACGCGTACTGTCTCAGCGGCATTGCGGCGCACGAACAGCTTGACCTCGACGCCGCCGACTACTACCTGCACAAGGCCTACCAGGTCGCGATGCGCGGACGTTCGACCCCCCGGTATGGCAGCCCGGCTGGCCGGGGCGCTGCTCGGCGACCTCCTGTACGAGCGCGATGAACTCGACGAAGCCGAAAGACTCCTCGATGCGGCCTTCGAACCTGCGCCGACGGCAGGGTCGGTCGACTTCATGATCGCCGTCTACGTCACCGGAGCGAAAGCCAAAGCAGCGCGGCACAACCTGACCGAGGCTCGAGCACGGCTCGACGCCGGTTCGCGGCTGGCCCACGATCAGTCGTTCCCGCGGCTGGCAGCCGCCATCGTGAGTGAGCGAATCCGACTGGGACTGGAGGACACCACGGAAGCGGACGCTGCTACAACTGTCTCAGTGTCGGCGGACGGGGAACAGTCCGGAACAGCAGCGCTCACTCGTGACATCGTCCGCGCCAATGCAATCCGGCGGGCCCTGATCGCGCCCGATGCCGGAGCGCCGCCTGTCACCGAGGCCAGATCCTTGGTCGAATCGCTGGCCGAACGGGGCCGTCAGCACGCGCTGATCACCGCGGAAGTTCTGCTCGCCAAGTGCCTATGGGCGGCCGGGCAGCACGACTCGGCCCAACAGTTGCTGTCCCGCAACGCAACTCGTTGCACCGAGCTCGGAATCCTGCGGTTGATTCGAGACGAGGACGTGTCGCCGATACTCCCGGCGATCCAGTCCGCGCCGCATTGATGTCCTGGTGAGCTCACGCGGTGCGCGGCAGTTAGCCCGTCCGTTGTCCTGTTTCCAACAGCCGCTGGGCAACTCGGGCACGCGACTCGCGAGCCGGCCGTGGAAGCCGGCCACCGCATCGAAGGTCTCGACACCATGGACGCGAGTTGTCTGCATGCACGACAGGTCGTCCATGCCCGGCGGGGCGACCAGACCTCCACTTGCGTTCGAGGCCGCGGAGCGTCAGCGGCCTGTCCTAGACTCTCCCTGGTGACGAGGTTGTCGAATCGAAGTTCGAAAGATGCGCCTGCACCCGCGGCAGTGAGCGGCAAGGGACGTCGGCGCCGCACCGACGTGCTGAACGCGTTGACCGAACTGCTGCAGTCACATCGCCTGGCCGATATCGAGGTGCAGGACATCGCGCGCCAGACGGGTATCAGCCGTTCCAACTTCTACTTCTATTTCCCGACGAAAGGCGCAGCGGTCGCCGCGCTCATCGCAGATATCCGGCACAACCTTCGAGCCGTCGCGGTGGACTGGTACAGCCGGGACGATCTGCCCGATGACGAGCGGATCCGCCGCGGCATGCGCGCCACGGTCGAGTACTGGCGAGCCCACGCGCGACTGATCGCGGCGATGTTCGAAGCGGTTCGAGAAGATCCCGAGGTTCGCCAGGTCTGGCAGGAGACGATCGATGAGCTCATCGCGGGTGCGAGCGAACGTATCGCGCGCGATGACAACACATACCCGGACCTCCAGCCCGCAGCACTGGCCGCGGTTCTGGTCGATATGACAGCACGAGCCATGGAACGTGACGTCACCGCCATCGTCGACTGCGGTAGACCGCTTCCCGAGATCGAAGCAGCGTTGGTCCACGTGTGGCTGTCCAGCACCACGCCCACCGAGAAAAATTCGACGCGCGTCTAATTTTTTCTATACAAGAGTAAAAACTGTCGCTACGCTTCGTGTAACCCCCAACACGAACGTGAGGTACCCCGATGCGCGCCACACTCTCTGCGACCAAAGACATCCTCCTCGGCCTCTCCCCATGGGTACCGAACCAGAACGGCTACGGACTCGATTCGCTGACGCCCCAGGAGCTGACGGCCGCGCTGGCAAACGACACGCCCGGGGCGAAGATCGAATCCCTGCGGGTCGAGATCGACTCGCGCGGTACAACCGACCGGGCACGATTGCACCTGACCTGGAACGAAGCCGGCCGCCGCGCCGGGTTGCCCGCATCCGCGTTCGCGAAGGGCACCTCGACCAAGCCGGTCTCGCGCATCATCGTCTCCGGATTCGGCTGCCACACTTATGAATCGCGCTTCTTTACTCAGATTCAGCCGAGCCTGTCCGACCTGACCATCGCACCGTTCGTCAGCCGCGCCGGAATCGGCGGGCGCTACGTGATCGCCTTCGAGGACCTCGCACTGCGCGGCGATGTCACCTTCTACAACGCCGACGACGAGGCGACCAAGGAGCACGCCGAGGGCGTCATCGACCTGCTCGCCACCCTGCACGGCCGCTTCTGGCGGTCCCCGCGGTTCCAGACCGACCTCTCCTGGCTCGAAACCTATTCCCGCAGGCCGGGTTACCCGTTCATGCAGCGTTTCTTCAGCTGGAGCGAGAACCGGTTCATGAAGCAGGACCGGGTTGTGCCCGATCCCGTCCGGCGCCTCACCAAGAACTACGTACAGAACCAGCCGGCGCTCGTGAAGGTCTGGGAATCGATGCCACAGACCCTCTGCCACGGCGACTGCCACCTCGGCAACACCTTCTCCAACCCCGATGGCACCGCCGGCATCTACGACTGGCAGGTCTTCCACAAGATGAACGGCCTGCGCGACTTCGCGTACTTCATGATGCACTCCATCCCGACCGAATTGCGCCGCGCGGAGGAACATAACCTGCTCCGGCGCTATCTCCACGGCCTGGCCGAGGCGGGCGCGGGCAGCGAGGCACCGAGCTTCGACGAGGCCTTCGACACCTACCGTCTCCTCACCGTCGACGGCTGGATCGCGATCGTCTTCACCCTGGCGGCCGGTGGCATGCAGCCTGACGATCGCATGGAGGTCACTGCGAAGCGCGCCATCAACAGCCTCCTGGACCTCGATGTCGAGCGGGCCCTCGCGGCCGCCCTATAACAGCTCACTTCACTGTCGGCCTACCCAGGTTCGGGCGGGTAGACCACTCGCGGCCGCCGTCCGGAGTAGGGTTGACGCCTTCGAATAAATTAATCTAACTTTGATTTAAGTCACATTGGTTGGGATGCAGACGAGAAGAATCCATCTGTGAGCTGCCCCAAGGCCAACCCCTCGCCTTCAGGAGACCCGATGCTCACCGATACGAAGAAACGCATCCTCGACGCGTGTTCGATTACCGGACTGGTGACCCTGCTCGCCAGCCTGGTCGGTTGGCTGATCGCCGACGTGCTCCCGCTGCCACTCGGGCCGTCGCACAGCACCCAACGCGTAGTCGACTTCTACTCCGACGGCGGCACTCTGCGGATGACCGGCTTCGTGATCGCCCAGCTCGGAATCGCATTCACGATTCCGCTGGTCGCCGTGATCACGATCCATCTGCTCCGGGTGGAGGGCCGAATTCCCATTCTGGCGTTCGTGCAGATGGTCGCGGGCACCGTGGCGGCGATACTGCTCATTATTCCGATGATGCTGTTCGCGATCATCGCGTTCCGCCCCAACGCCCTCGAACCGTCGACGATCCGCTTCCTGAACGATATGGCCTGGTTGTTGTTTCTCACGCCGATCGTGCCGTTCATGATTCAGAACATCTCCATCGGTGTCTGCGTACTCACCAACGAGCAGACGGTCTTCCCCCGGTGGGTCGGCTACGCCAACTTCTGGATCGCGCTCTCGTTCGTCCCGGATATCCTGGCCTACTTCTTCTTCTCGGGTCCGCTCGCTTGGAACGGCGTCCTCATCTTCTGGCTGGCTCTGACGACATACGCCATCTTCCTGGTGATGATGTCGGTGATGACGATGCGCGCCAATCGCCAATTGGCTGCTCCTTCGGCGGCCCCCGTCCCCGATACGGCCCAGGTATGACATTCTCCCAGACTCCCCGGACCGACCACTGGTCCACGCTTTCCGATCCCTGGCCGCGCGCGTTCGAATGGATCGAGCGCACCATGGCCGGCGAAGTGGTTTCCTTTCGTCGGCAGGCTCATTGGCGACCCACCTGGTTCATCGACGTCTGCGCGGACGGGCAGCTACACCACGCCTACTTCCGTTGTCAGCGTGAAGAGAACCTCCCCCGGGTAGCAGGCTTTCCGTCGAACGCGAGTACCGCATCATGCGGGCGCTGCAGGACAACGGCGTGAAAGTCCCTCAGGTGTACGGATTCTGCCCGGATCCCGAAGGCATTCTCATGGCATCGATACCCGGCCGCGACAGATTCGGCGCTGAGGACCCGCACGAACTGCGTGACCGCGTGCTGATGGACTACATCGAGGAACTCGTCCGAGCCCATGCGATCGACCCGGCAACGTTCGAAAGTGCCGGGCTCTACCGCCCGAGCGCGCGCGAGAGATCGGTCTGATGGGATTCGAGCTGTCGGAGAAGTGGTATCGAACAGTCAAGCCCGGACCGGATCCGATCAACGAGTACATCGTCGGCTGGATTCACCGTAACGTCCCCAGCGGGCGCGATCGGCTCGTGTGGACGCACTTCGACGCCGGACAGTTCCTGCATCACGATGGCCGTATGACTGCACTGATGGATGTCGAATTCGCCTGTCTCGGTGATTCACTCGCCGACCTCGGCGCCATGCGGATGCGCGACACCGCTCAGCCGATCGGAGACCTCACGCAGGCCTACCATCATTACGCGCAGATGACCGGCGGGCGGGTCGATCGCCACGTCGTCAATTTCCACGCAGTGCGCTTCGCGCTGCTGACGTCCTTGCTGTCGGTCGGGACCCGATCGGACCCGGTACCGGAATTCGATCTGGCGCAATGGGAGTCCTGGTCGTTGCTGTCTCAGCGACTGTGCCTGGAGATCATTGCCGAGGAAATGGGAATCGAACTCGAGACCGAAGGGGACCTGCCGATCCCGGCACCGTCGCGCCGCCGACCATGGATCCTGTCATCCGAGCGAGTTCTCACCGACGTGCTGGCCGATCTGCCAGAGCAAGATCATCTCTCGTATCGGCTCCGGATCGCACGTGATCTGACCGCCGCAACACTGCGCGCCGATGAAATCGCGCTCGAGGTGGAAGAGAGACCGCACCGACGAAGAGCTGCTGCTCGGCCACCGGCCATCCTCCTGGCAAGAAGCCGATCGGCTGCTGGAGTTGGCGATTCTCGAAACGGGCGAGGATCAGGAGGGCCGCCTGCTCCGCTTCCTTCACCGCCGGCTCCGACGCCAACAGATGATGCTCGATCCAGCGATGCGTGACGTCCGCGGATTCATAGTGCAACGTATCGACTGGGATCGCGTCGGCTGATTCCGCAGCTGCCGCAACCGAAAGGAAGCCTTCCATGACGACACCTCACCCGACCGACACGGGATTCGCTGCAGCGTACTCACAGGCATGGACCACGGATCCCGAAAGCCTCCTGCAGTTCTTCGCTCTGGACGGAACATATACCGACGTCGCGATGGACACGACGTATGAGGGGCGCGAGGCCATCGGCAAGTTCCACCGGTACATGCTCGAGTTCGCACCCGACTCGGCAATCGTGTTCGGCGACACCTATGCTGCCGTGGGCCGTCTTTACTCCGAATGGGTCTGGAGCGGAACGTTTTCCGGTCCCCTTCGTCTCCGCTCAGGCAAGCTGATCGACGCCGCCGGAACCCGATTCAGCGTCCCCGGCATCGCCGCATGCACCTATAACCGCGACGGACTCCTGACGACCCACCGCGACTTCTGGGATCTCGGCACCGTCTTGGACCAGACCTCGGTCCCCATCGGTTGAGACCGAAGCGAGCGGCGGCGGCAGGCTTTCGGCCGGTTCCCGCCCCCACCTCATCTAGCGGGAGCACAAGGGATGCCCTTCGATCCCGCTGTCAAACGACGTTCACACCGTCCAGAAATCGGATGGCGTAGTCCGCGTCACCTCGGATTCGCACGCTGCGGTCGCGCCACGGAGCGCGACCGGTCGCCCATTCCGGGAATTCATCGGCCCGCCCTTCGACAGTTGCGGCAGCCGCACCACCGGCACGGCCCGTGCCCACCATGCCATCGGGATGAACCCGCCAGACGCCGCCACCTGGGCCACCCAGCACGATATCGAGCGGGTAAGAAAACCAATGGGTTTCGGCGGATTTGAGTTGGTTGCTCAATACCGCGAACATCCAGTCGAGCACACCGGCCATTCGGGCCGGGTCGGTATCCGGGATCCGGCGATCCAATGCCGGAGCGATGTCGAATCGCAGATGGGTGTGGTGGTCGAACAGCATCGCACCGGACAACAACATTCCAGCCGGGAAACGGCCCAGTTCGCCGAGAGGCAACGGCAGCCGGCCCCGGGGTGTACCGGCCAGTGCTGTCGAGACGACCACCAAACACCGGCTCCACATCTTGTAGTCGGCGAACACACGCGCTGATGGCCACTCGCGGCGCTGATCGACGAATAGGTCATTGGTCCGCTCGATGTCGTCAGTGCGCATGATGGTCAGCAGTGCCGGAGTGAAGACTGCCCGGCAGCCGGAACCCAGATGCGCCACCACGTCCTGGACCCGCCAGCTCGCCGCCCGGCTCGGGACCCGCCACTCAGCCTCGTCGAGTTCGCCGCAGAAGCGCACCATGTCAGCGCGTTCACGGCGCAAGGCGGCTGCCAGTTCAGACCTTTTCATAGTCGGAATCCTCTAGTTCCGCATCCCGCATTCAGGGCAGGTCCGGTCCTGCAGGCAAGTCACTCGAAAGAGAAAAGAGCCGGTTAGGCCGTAGGCGCTTGGATCACCCCGCCCACGGCCTACCCGATTGTGGCGCGATCGATTGCGGATTGGATTCAACCGATCGCGACCGTCTGGCCTGTTCGAGAACAGTGACCTCAACATCGGCGTCGGCGAGAATTCGCCCGCCGCGGCCCCCGCCGGTCCTGCTCCGATGACAACGACTCGCGGACGTTTGCCGTTTCCGAATTGTCAAAACCGGCCTTCCGAGAGGGATTACAGATCGATCGGTGCGGTCGATAGTGGCGAGCATGGCGAACAGGCCGTGGGCACACGGATCACCCTGCCCACGGCCTGTTCGATTGCGCCGCAATGGATGCGGTTGGGAACTTATCCATCGCGGCGGTCCCGAAAACGCACGGTCCACTGGATCACGGCGGACCGTGCGCCGAGTCCTGTGGCTACGCCCTCACCGGGAACTGGTCGCGGATCTTGTCGACAACGATCTTGGCGGTTTCCGCGCACGCGGTGGTGCCGCCGTTCCCGTACTCCTTCACCGCGTCGCCCACATTCCACAGGTTCGCGATCGGCGTGGTATTGGGCAGGTCGAAGCCTGCGACCGCCCGCTGCGGCGGCCAGCCGTCGCGGGTGACGTTGATCGACAGGATGCGCGCGTCGTCGAAGCCGGGGACCTGATCGCGCAGATCATCCAGCAGCAGTTGGGTTTCGGCGGCCTCGTCGAAATCGCCGACAGCGGGCTTGGGGACGGCGGTGCCCTGGTAGAGGTGCCAGCCTTCCGGCGCCATTTCCGGGCAGACATCGGTGAAGTTGGCGACGTAGCAGAGTCGGCGGGTCTGGGCGAAGCTGGTCATGCCCGGGGCCTTCACCAGCGGGCGCTGACTGGCGAAGTTCACCGAGATCATGGCGCAGGGCCGGTTGGCCTTGTCGACCTGCGCGAGGTAGTCGGCGGGTAGGTTGTCCCGGCCCACCAGGTCCAGGGTGGCGAACGGACCGACGTCGCTGACGGTGAAACGCGCTGTCACGTCGATGTTCTCACCGCCACGCGCGATGGTCGCGCCGGTGACGCGGCCGTCGGTCAGGGTCAGCGCTGTCACCTCACTGTTGAGCCAGACCGCACCGCCGCTGTTCTCCACCACCTCGGCGAGGGACTTCCACACGCCGATGGTGCCGTCGGGGCAGTACCCGAACTTCTTGAAGGCGCTCTTCCGAGTGAAGTAGGTGAGGAACACGCGGGCCGGCAGTTCCTCGGAACCGACGGCGAACACCGATCCGCACATGTTGCGGAAGATCCCGTGCACCGACTCGTTCTTCGTGTACTTGGCGACCCACTCGGCGGTCGACAGCTCGTCCTCGGGCATGCCGCTGTCGTTGCGCGCCGCACCAAGACCCTGCACCAGCTTCGCACCCTGGCGGGTGAGCTTGGACAGCAGGAACCCCCAGCCACCACCGGTGACGTCCACGTCCTTGCCACCGATGCGGTACAGGATGGGCGGTTCCGGCTTGCGGACATCGAACTTCGCGCCGACCTCGTCGAAGGTCTCCTCGGTGATGCCACCGAGTTCGATGACGATGGCGCCGTTGTTGACCTTGAAGCCGTCGATGTCATCGGTGGACGCGCGGCCGCCGACCTTGTCCAGTCGTTCGACGACCAGGGTTTTGTAGCCCAGGTGTGACAGGCGCGCCGCGGCGAACAATCCGCCCGCGCCCGCGCCGATAACCAGTGCGTCCCAGTTGTTTTCGGTCATGTTCAATCCTCGATTCAGCCGAGCGGGTTCGCGCCGGGCTCCGCGCCCGACATGTCGGTGATCTGGCTCCACTGCGCCGCGACCTCGTCGATACTCGGCGGGGCGGCGAAGACGGCTCCCTTGTTCTGGAACTGCTGCACGCGGTAGACCCGGCCACCACCGGCGACGACAACCGTTGCGGTGTCCTCGCATTCGTCACTCATCAGGTAGCCCACGACACCGGCCACATGGGCGGGCGGGAGCTTGTCGAGCATCTCCTTGGGCGCGATGTCCTCGGTCATGCGGGTGGCGGCCAACGGAGCGATCGCGTTCGCGAGGATGTTGTTCCGGCCGCCCTCGATCGCGAGGGTGTTGATCAGACCGACGAGACCGAGCTTCGCGGCACCGTAGTTCGCCTGGCCGAAGTTGCCGAACAGACCGCTGGTGGACGCCGCGACGACGATCCGGCCGTGGTTCTGCTCACGGAAGTACGGCCAGGCGGCCCGGGTGACGAAGTAGCCACCCCACAGGTGCACCCGCTGCACCGATTCCCAGTTGTCGGCGGTCATCTTCGCGAACGAGCCGTCGCGCAGGATGCCCGCGTTGTGGATGACGCCATGGACGGTCCCGAAGTTGTCGACGGCGGTCTTCATCAGGCTCGCCGCGCCTTCCTCGGTGGCGATGTTGTCGTAGTTGGCCACCGCGGTGCCCCCGGCGTCGCGAATCTCCTGGACGACGGCATCGGCCATCGAGGTTCCGGAACCGGAACCGTCACGGGCACCGCCGAGGTCGTTCACCACGACCAGAGCACCCTCATTGGCGAGCAGCAACGCGTATTCACGGCCGAGACCGCCACCGGCGCCGGTGACGACGATGACGCGATCGGTTACTCCGGGCATTAGTGTTGTCTCCCTTGACTTTCCAGAGTTGATGTCAGTACGACGCAGGCAGCTTCAGGCTGGTCTGCGCGACGAAGTTGAGGACCATCTCGCGGCTCACCGGCGCGGTCTTGAGCAGGCGCGCGGAGAACCAGAGCTCGGCCAAGCCGTACTCCAGCGACAGGCCGTTGCCACCGTGAGTCTGGATGGCCTGGTCGAGCGCCTTCAGCGACGCGTCGGCGGCCGAGAACTTGGCGATATTGGCCGCCTCCGCAGCGGGCAGCCCGGCGTCGAACAGCTCCGCGGCACGGTAGGCCGCCATACGGGCGAGTTCGACCGCGATGTGCGCCTCCGCGAGAGGATGCGAAATACCTTGGTGCGCACCGATCGGCACCGACCACACCTTGCGGTTCTGGGCGTAGGACACGGCCTTGGTGATCGCGTAGCGACCGATGCCGGTGCTGATGCCCGATGCGAGAATGCGCTCGGGGTTCAGCCCTGCGAACACCTGCCGTAGCCCGTTGCCCGCTTCGCCGATCAACGCCTCCGGACCGACCCGGACCTCATCGAAGAACACGGTGAACTGGTGGTCGGGCGAGACGACCGCCGTCGGCAGCGGCTGCAGCGTGACTCCGGGAGTGTCGGTGGGAACCACGAACATCGACAGCGGCGATCGCGAAGTGCCCACGAACTCCGGATCACGAGTGATGAGCAGGATCGCTTCGCACTCGTCGATCGCGGAGATGAAGTACTTGCCCCCGGAGATCACCCAGTCTTCGCCGTCGCGGCGCGCGGTCGTGCTGACATTGTGGCTGTTGGAACCGGCGTCGGGCTCGGTCAGGCCAAAGGCCATCTTGCGGCTGCCGTCGGCGAGGCCGGGCAGCCATTCGGTCTTCATCCGCTCCGAGCCGTGCGCCGCCAGGATCGACCCGCAGATCGCGGGCGAGACGACTGCGAGCAGCAGCGGAAAGCCGTGCGCGGCGAGTTCTTCGATCACGATGAGCATCTCGGACAGACCGGCGCCACCTCCGCCGTACTCTTCGGGTAGATGCACCCCGAGCAGACCCGCCTGGCCCAGGTCACGCCACAGTTCGTCGACCTTGGCCCCGGAGCGGGAGCGCTCCAGGAAGTATTCCTGACCGTACTTGGCGGCGAGTTTGCCGACGCTCTCGCGCAGCAGCGCCCGTTCGTCGGTATCGATAATGAAGGCGGACAACGGTTTATCTCACTTTCCGGTGAAGGTCGGCTGCTGTTTGGCGAGGAAGCTCCCGATCGCATCGGCCGCGTCGGCTGTGTGGGCGACGCGGCGCAGCGCCTCTGTCTCCTCGGACAGCGCGTGATCGAGAGTGGCTGTCCAGGAGTTGTGCAGCAGCCTGCGCATCTCGCCGTAGCCACAAGTGGCGCCCGCCGCCAATCGGCGCACGGTTGCCTCGGCTTCGGAAGCGAGCTTGTCGGCGGGCACAACTCGGTTGATCAGGCCCCAGTCAGCAGCGGTATGGGCGTCGACGACGCGGTCTTCGAACAACATTTCGGTGGCGCGCCGGATGCCGATGAATTTCGGCAGATACCAGGTGTTCCCGGAATCGGCGGTGATGCCGATCCGCCCGAAGCCGGTCGCGAACTTGGTTCCGGCCGCAGCGATCGTGATGTCGGCCGGGTAGAGGAAGCCCAGCGCCCCGCCCGCGCACGCACCGTGCACGGCCGTCACGATCGGCACCCGGACGCGGGCGAGCAGCCGAATGGCCTCGTGCATGGGTATCGCCATCCGAGTAAGGGTGTCCGGCAGGTTCTCCGCACCGTCGGAGAACGCCGAGATGTCGCCTCCGACACTGAACACCGGTCCATTCCCGGTGATCAGCACCGCGCGCAGGCCCTCCTCATTGGAGATCCAGGTGGCCAGCTCGAGCAGCGCCTCCCCCATCGCCTTGTCGAGGGCATTGCGCGCTTCGGGCCGATCCAGCCTGATGTAGGCGATGTTGTCCACGACCTGATAGGCGATCAACGCCTCACCTCCTTTTCGAATTTAATGTAAATTAGGAAACGGTGCTTGGTCAAGCCCCGAACGAGCGGTGTGACCGCCGGCGCGACTACGTCAGCCCAGTTCGGACCCGAGAACGGCGACGAACGACACACAGGCGCCCGGGCGGCCTCCGAGGTTGTGCGTAAGAGCCAATCGCGGATCACGGATCTGACGTTCCCCGGCCTGTCCGCGGAATTGCAGCCAGCATTCATAGAGCATGCGCAGTCCACTCGCACCCACAGGGTGACCGAACGACTTCAGGCCGCCATCCGGATTCACCGGGAGTCGTCCCCCCAGATCGAAATCGCCTGCGACGCTGTCCTTCCATGCCTGGCCGCGATCCGTGAAGCCGAGGTCCTCCATCAGAACGAGCTCCGTGGGCGTGAAGCAGTCATGGACTTCGGCGAAGGAGATCTGGGTCCGAGGCTCGGTGATTCCGGCCTGTGCATAGGCGTCCTCGGCACTGGCGACCACCTCCGGGAAGGTCGTGAAATCGTAGTCCGGATCAACCGCACCGCGACCCGGCCCGGCCGTGAGCGAAAGCCCCTTCACATAGAGAGGGGTATCGGTGTATTTCAGCGCATCCTCGGCACGGACGATCACCGCACACGCCGCACCGTCGGAGACCCCGGAGCAGTCGAAGACACCCAGCCGTCCCGCGACCAGCGGAGCTCCTTCGATCTTCTGCTTCGCCACCTCGGATCTGAACTGCGCCTTGGGATTCAGTGCGCCATTGTGATGGTTCTTCCAAGCCACATGGGTCATGGCCTCCCGCATGTCCGCTGGGTCCACGCCGTATTTGGCGCAATACGCGGGGTCGAGGAGGGAGAACGCCGCCGGGGCACCGAAGGACAGTTCGGAGGCCGTTCCGTCGCTGGGCGCGTCGCCACGCAGCAGGCCCGAGAAGCCGGAATCCTTGAGCTTCTCCACACCGATGGCGACGACCTGATCGTAGGCACCCGACGCAACGGCGTAGCAGGCGTTGCGGAACGCCTCCGAGCCGCTGGCGCAGTAGTTCTCGACGCGCGTAACCGGCGTGTAGTCCAAGCCCAGCGGCTTGCTGACGGTCAATCCGCTCTGGCCGCTGCCCAGCGTGCCGAGCCAGTAGGCGTCGATGCTCGAACGGTCGAGTTCGGGATTGCCGGTGAAGCATTCGTCCATCGCCTCGAGCAGCAGATCGTCCGCCGAGCTCTCCCAGCGTTCACCGAAGCGCGTGCAGCCCATGCCGACGATCGCTACCTTGTCGCGAATACCGTTGCTGCTCATAGCTGTTGCGCCTTCCAGAAGTAGTTGTGGATGCCACCCGCACTGTTCAGGCGCCGGAAGGTGGTGCGCACCCGTGAGCCCACAGCGAGTCGGTCCACATCGGCGTCGGCGACTTCGAGGGTGTACCGGCCGCCGCCGTCGAAGTCGACCACCGCGCCCACCACCGGCGGGGCCGGCGAGAAGGACTGCCGGTCAACGGTGAAGCTGGTGACGGTGCCTTCGCTGCGTGCCACCGAAATCGGCGTCATCGCGTCGATAGCGCCGCAACGCTTACAGACCCGGGCCGGCGGTAGATGAACCAGGCCGCATCCCGCGCAGGCTGTGCCGGTGAAGGAGAACTTCCACGCTGCGGTGCGAGCCGATGGCGGCGCGGCTGCTCGATCCGGTTCGGGTCGGCCCGGCGGCTCCCGGTCGAGCAGACCCCGCCAGTTCAGGTAGGTGGTGTAGGGCACGTTTTTGCCTGCCGCGAGCTGCTCGGCGACCGGAACCGGCTGTCGCGCTTCGGTTATGCGGTCGGTGACCCGCAGGACGAGAGCGTCGCACCCGTCCGCGGCCGACAGGACCAGGATCGTCTCCCCCGGCTCGGCCTGATCGAGAACGGATGCCAGCGCCAGCCCCACATCGGCGGCGCCCGCGTGCCCGATGGGCGAATTCCGGGTGGAAAGTTTGCCGGCTACCGAGGTCGCGGACCGCTTGGCGAAGCTGGTGTTGGGCGAAACCAGGACGACATGGTCAGCTTCGCTGAGTGCCGCCCGGTCCAGCGCAGCTGCCGCGGCACGCTCGAGCAGCAGCTGGTAGCGGGAGATACCGAACCGCTCCTCCCACTGCTCTCCGGTCGCCGATCGCGGGTCACGCCAGCGATCGAGGAACTCGGCGGTGACGGACGCCTGAGCAATGACTTCGGCGATCGGTTCGTCGCCGAACAGGAAGGCCGCAGCACCGTCGCCGCCGCCACGTTCGTCAGCCGACCCGGGACGTCCGACCCTCATATCCGCCAGCACCGCCAGGCCACTGCACCCTGATGCCGCGCGCAGAGCGGCGATGCCATTGCGTGCGGCCCCGGCCAGGTCAGCCGCGAAGAGCGCGGCGGGCAGGCCGAGTGCGGCGTGGATCGCTGTCGCGTTGGTCTTATCGGCATACGCCGGCGTGGTGGTCGCGAAATGCAGTCCCGCCGACATCGACGCCGGGACCGCATCCCATTCGAGGTCCGCCAGCGCGGTCATCGCCGCAGCGACACCCATGGTGGTGCTGTCCTCGTCGAAGGCCGCCGCCACACGAACACCTTTGCCCGCGTTGGTGTTCAGCGTCGCGCCGATGTCCGCCAGCGACACGCGATGCGAGGGAAGATAGGTGCCGTAGCGGGTAATTCCATACTGTGTCATCAGGGTGCCTCGAAGAGTGCCGCCATGCCCTGGCCACCACCGATGCACATCGATTCCAGGGCGTATCGTCCACCGCGCCTGCGCAATTCGTGCAGCATGGTGGTGAGTATCCGAACGCCGGTCGCGCCGATGGGATGGCCGAGCGAGATGCCGGATCCGTTGACATTGAGTCGTTCGTGGTCGTCGAAGCCCCAGCCTTTCAGCACCGCCAGGACCTGCACGGCGAAGGCCTCGTTGAGTTCGACGAGATCGATGTTGTCGAAGGTGTGGCCGGTGCGCTGGAAGAGTTTCTCGACTGCGGGCACCGGGCCGATTCCCATCTCGGAGGGTTCGCAGCCGGCGGCGGACCAGCCGACGAGGTAACCGAGCGGCTCGAGCCCGAGTTCGTCGAGTTTGTCCTCGGCGACGACCAGGCAGGCCGCCGCCGCGTCGTTCTGCTGGCTCGAGTTGCCCGCGGTCACGGTGCCGTCGCGCATGATGGTGCGCAGTTTCGCGAGTGATTCCGGTGTGGAGTCGGCGCGGATGCCTTCGTCGCGGACGAATTCGATCTGGTCGCCCTTTCGCTGCGGTATGGGTACCGGCACCACCTCGTCGGCGAACTTGCCCGATTCCCATGCCGCGGTTGCCTTCTGGTGGCTTCGTGCCGCGAATTCATCGGCGGCTTCGCGTGTGATCGCGTACCGCTGCGCTAGGTTCTCGGCGGTCTCGATCATGCCGCTGATGTGGCCGAAGCGCTCGACCGGCTGGGAGCGTTCCCGTCCTCGATCGAGTCGGTCGTAGAAGGCGACGTTGCCCGACCGCGAGCCCCAGCGCATGTCCTGGGTGTAGTACTCGATGTTGCTCATGCTCTCGACGCCACCGGCGAGAACCACGTCGGCGGCGCCTGTCTGCACCATCATCGCGGCGGTCACGACGGCCTGCAGCCCACCACCGCAACGGCGGTCGGTCTGGAATCCGGGCACCTCGATAGGCAGGCCGGCAGCGAGTGCGGCCCAGCGGCCGATGCAGGGTGCTTCGGAGTTCGCGTACGACTGAGCGAATGCGACGTCGTCGATGCGCGCCGGGTCGATGCCGGAGCGCTCCACGACCGCCTTGATGATGTGGGCGGCCAGGTCCTCGGCGGGGACCGGTCGCAGTGTACCGCCGAAGGTTCCCACGGGGGTACGCAGTGGGCTGACGATCGCCGCTCTCTTCATGATTTCACCTCTGTGCTCACTTTCACTGTGCCGCTGTGGTTTCGGGCCGCGACATCGATTACGCGGAGGTCACCACCGGCTCGCTACCGCGCGCAGAATCTCGCGCTGGTCGGGCTGCGCGATCGCCAGCATCCGCTCGCGCCGCTCGGACAGCGGCAGGCCGCGCAGATCGGCGATGCCGAATTCGGTGACCACGATGCCCGCGTCACTACGCGCGATGCTGACCGGCCCGGACAGCCGGTCCACGATCCGGCTGCGCGAGCCTGCCGTCGACGGGAGTGCGATGATCGGCAGGCCGCCGTCCGAGCGCGCGGCAGCACGCAGGAACTCCCCGCCACCGCCGACCGCTCCGACATAGCGCCCGCCCGCGACCTCGGCGTTGACCTGCCCGGTCAGATCGACCTCGATGGCGGAGTTGATCGCGACGAAACGGTGTTGTGCCGCAAGTCGTTCCGGATCGTGGGTGTAGCCGATCGGCCGTAGCGACACGGCCGGGTTGTCGTGTGCGTACTCGAACAACCGACGGGTCCCGATCAGCACCGCCGCCACGGAGACCCCGCGGTCGGTCGTCTTGCGGGCGTTGGTCACCACGCCTTTGTCGATCAGTTCGACCGCGGCGTCGGAGAGGATGCCGGAGTGGATCCCGAGGTCGTTGCGCACGCCGAGGGCGCCGAGCACGGCCTCCGGCACCGACCCGATGCCGAATTGCAGGGTGGCACCGTCGGGGACGATGCTCGCGACATGCGCGCCGATGGCCGTCATTTCCGGTGTCGGCGGCGCGGCCGGACTCTCCGCCACCGGACGGGAAGTGCGGACCACGATGTCGATCTCCTGATCGGTCAGATGCCGGGCGCCGGGTGTGGCGGGCACCTGATCATTGACCTCGGCGATGACGATCCGCGCACCATCGATGGCCGCGGTGAGATAGTCGTCGGCCAGCCCGAGGCTGTAGCGCCCGCGCGTGTCCGGCGGTGCGCACTGCACTAGGACGACGTCGGCACGCGAGACGAAGTCCGGCAGCGTCGAGTAGTGACCGGGGTACACCTCGAGCGACCCCGTCGCGGCCAGTGCCCGATTGCTGCCGGTGCCGCAGTAGCTGACGAACCGAATGTGGTCGGCGTGTTCGGGTTTCACCGTCGCGGCGGCAGGGATGCCGATGAAACAGGTGATTCCGCCGAGGCCCGCTCGTTGCTCGAGCAGGCGCTCGGTCAGCGCCACCGGTTCGGCGCAGGACTGCCCCCAGACGACGAAGTCTCCCGGCCGGATGACGGTGCGAAAGTCGATCTCCGGTAGGCGAACCACCCGTGGCGGCCTGGCATCCGGCATCTCAGTCCTCCCGCCAGCGGTCGGCGGACGGGTCGAGCAGACGCTGCATGTGGCCCTCGGTGAGCCACACGATCGTCTCCAGTTCGAGGGCGTCCAGGAACCGGACGCGGCCGGACTTCAAGTCCTCCAGCCGCAGACGTGGCCCGTTCGCGGTGTCGTCGATGGCGACCCGCACCTGAGCGAATTCACTGTGCACGACACCGAGTTCACGGCTGGTGCCGGCATCCGATCCTGTCCTGTCCATCTGCTGTCCCCTCAGATCAGGAAGCCCATGCTGGGCACGGCTTCCGCACTGTTGACGAGCATGACGGTCTTGCGGACCAGCTTCAGCTCGCCGTCGACGCGGCGCACCACGTAGGTGTAGCGACCCGCCCAGGTGTGCAGGCCGCGTGGCTTCGACTCGTACAGCACGAAATTCGCACCCAGTGTGATGTCGTCACCCTCGACGCCGAGGAGTTCGATGTTCGAGATCGTGCGGCGCAGATTCGACGGCGGCGACTGCGCGTACCGCTTGCCGGTACGCAGCTGTTGCAGCCGGGTGGAGATGCGACGACGGTTGTCGTACATGATCGACACATGCCGCTCCGGGTCGTAGCCGCCGCCGTCGACGGGCACCCAGTACAGCGCGTCGTCGGTCCACAGGGCCTCCCACGAGTCGTAGTCGTGTTCGTCGGCGAGGCGGGCCTCGCGGTAGATGAACTGCTCGAGTTCGCGCAGATCGATTTCGGTCAGGGCAGTCATCACGCCTCCATCAGATTCTTGTAGTGCAGCCAGAACGCCCGCATCGCGGTCTCGTCCGTGGCTCCGCCGATGCGGAAACCGTTGTCGTCCAACGATTCCCGGATCAAGCCGCGGCTCAGGTCGAGCCATTCGGGCAGCAGCTGCTCCACGCCGACCTGATTGCGCTCGTACATCTCCGTGTCGTCGGCGAGCAGCATGCCGGCCGGGCCAACCGAGCCGATGGACTGCGACAGCATCCGCTTGTTCAGCTCGTCCGCGCCGTCCAGCTGCACCGAGGTGGCGAACTGGATGCATTCGGTGGCCGAAATCGGCTGGATGTTGAACACCTGGATCTCGGCAATGAACAGGTTCGGGAAGATCATCACGTGGGGCGCGCCCTCGATCATGATCTCCTCGGCCGCTTCGCCGTGGACCTCCCGCATCTTCGCCACGTACTCCGGCACGCGGTCGGCGGTGGTGCCGAACCAGCGCATGGGCTCGGCGAACTTGCGGAATTCCGGGCGCAGATCGTTCTCGCTGTGGCCGTTGCCGAGTGCGCGAGTGACAGCCGTGGAGCTGTCGCTGTACAGCGGGCCGATGGTGGAGCCGGTCACCGAGAAGATCGAGCCGTGCACGAACTGCGGGTGGTAACCATCGGTTTCGTTCTCCGCCAGCAGCTTCCAGTTGGCGTGCGTGCGGTGCTTGAGCCAGCCGTTGTCCAGACGCACCTTGCCGGTGGGCGAGAGCCGGACCAGCCGGTCGATCTCACCCGCGGCGGCGCCGAGATGCTCCAGCAGCGGCGGCACGTCGGCATTGAAGCTGCCGAATACGAAGCCGTGGTAGCTCTCCACCCGCGGCACCACGCCGAGGCCGAGGTTCAGCTTGCCCTTGCCGCCATACCCCTTGTTGTAGGGGTAGCCGAGCATGTCACCGGTGTTGCTGTAGGTCCAGCCGTGATACGGGCACCGGAACGAGCTGGAATTGCCCCGCTGTTCGTCGCACACCAGGTTGCCACGGTGCGCGCACCGGTTGGTGACCAGATGCACCTCGCCGGCGCGGTCGCGGGTCATGATGATGTCCTGCGGACCGATATTCTTGCGCACATAGTCGTTCGGTTCGGGCACTTCGGACTCATGCCCGACGAAAACCCAGCCGCCGTACCAGATCCGCTCGAGCTCGTCGGCGAACACGGCCGGATCGGTGTACAAGGACCCGTGCACCCGCTGCGGGTGGATGAGCCTCGAATAGTCCACTCGCGGTGCCTGATTCGCGACCGGTCCGGTCTCGCAGGCCGCGTCGGGGTCGCAGATCGAATGGTCGCCCGGCTCGCGCACGGCATCCGGAGGGGTCGTGACCGTCATTTCTGTTGCTCCAATCGTGCTTTGGCGTAATTCACCAGGCGGAATTTCTGCACCTTTCCCGTGGGAGTGGTGGGCAGTTCGTCTGCCGTGAGGAATACGACGTGTTTGGGAACTTTGAACCGAGCGAGATTCGCCTTGCAGATCTCGATGACCTCCTCGGCGGAAATCTCCGCATCGGGGGCGCGCACGATGCACGCGCATCCCGCGTCACCCCATCGCTCGTCGGGGACGCCGATCAGGTAGGCCTGACTGATCTCCGGCCGGGCGGTGAGCAGTTCCTCGATCTCCTTGGGCATCACCAGTTCGCCGCCGCTCTTGTAGAGCTCCTTGCTGCGGCCGGTGATCTCGAGATAGCCGTCGGGCCGCACCCGTCCGAGATCGCCGGAGAAGACCCACCCGTCCCGCAGACCCTTGGCGGTTTCCTCCGGCTTTCCCCAGAATCCGAGCATGCTCGTCGGGCCGCGGGAAACCAGTTCGCCTTCTTCACCGTCCGGCAGCGGCGCGGCGGTGACCGGGTCGACGGTGCGGTAGACCACGAGCGCCCCGTCGTCGATTCCGGCCGCCCCAGCGGATTTCGGCCGACCGGCGGTGGTCGCGGTGAGCTCCAAGGAGTCCTCGGGCCGGGTCAGGGTCATCGCTCCGCCGCATTCGGTCATACCGTAGCCGGTGACGATCTCCGAGGCACCCAGCTCTTCGCGGACCCGCTCCCACAGCCAGACGGGCGCGGGCGCGGCTCCGGACAGCACCGCCGACAGCGACGACAGGTCGTAGCGAAGCCGATCCGAATGTTCCAGCAGCGCAACGGTCATGGTGGGGACACACAGGATGTCGTCCGCGCGATGCCGCTCGATTCCCGCGAGGTACTTCCCGGCGTCGAAGGCGGGCAACATGATTACCGCGCCGCCCACCATCGTGGCTGCGATCAAGCCCTCGACATAGCCGAACATGTGGTAGCACGGCAGGGAGAACAGGATCCGGCGGCCGTCGGCGAAGGCCCGGGTGAGCGCGGACGCATATCCGGTCCGCAGGACGGCGTCATGGGTGATGAGCACGCCCTTGGGTGAGCCGGTTGTTCCGGAGGTGTAGAGGATGTCGCCCACCTCGGCCGGGTTCACCTGGATCCCGGCCGTCGCCCCCGAGTACCGGGCCCCGACCAGAGCGAGCTCATCCACGGTAAGCACTCCGGCACGCTCCCGGCCATCCGTCGACAACTGAATCACGGTGTGCAGCTCAGGAAGTCGCGACTTGTCCCGGCCGACCTCTTCCCATTTCGGAGCAATCTCATCGAGCATCGCCAGGTAGTCGAGCCCGGCGAAACCGGTCATAGTGATGAGAACCCTGCACTCGGACTGATCGAGCACGTAGGCGAGTTCGTCGGTGCGGTACAGGAAGTTCAGCGGAACAGCGACCGCGCCGGCGAGAGCCACGGCGAACTTCACCGGCACAAAATCCGGGTAGTTCGCCATGAGCACGCCGACGTGGTCTCCGGGACGCACCCCCAGCGCGACCAGGCCGTCGGCGAGCCGAGTCGCCAGCTCCGCGGTCTCTCGGTAGGTCAGCGTACGTTCGTCGGTGATGACCAGCGGCCGATCACCGAATTCGTCGGCGCACGCGAGCAGCCACTCCCCCAGCGACCGTGGCCGCCACATCGGGAACCGTTCGCCGAGGCGATTTCTCCGAATGTCGAAGTCGTTGTTACTCATGATGTTTCACTTGACCTCGTCGATATCGCCGTCGAGGATCGCCTCGCGCAGCCGGAATTTCTGGACCTTGCCCGACGGGGTGACGGGGAGAGTGTCGGCGACGAACCAGCGGCGCGGTGTCTTGAACGGCGCCAGCGTCGTGCTGAGCCGGTTCTTCACCGAGGCTACGAGATCGTCCGGACGTTCGCCACGCACCACCAGCACAGCGGCCACGGTCTCACCCCACTTCTCGTGTGGGAGGCCGACCACCGCCGCCTGCTGAACCGAATCATGTTCGATCAGTCGCGATTCCACCTCGGCAGGAGCGATGTTCTCGCCACCGCTGATGATCATGTCCTTGAGCCGACCGGTCACAGTGACGTAGCCACGGCTGTCCATCGAGCCGAGATCGCCCGTGTGCACCCAGCCCTCGGCGTCCACAGCCGCCTCGGTCGCCGTCTGATCGCGGTAGTACTCGATCATCTGCTGATACCCACGGGCGCAGATCTCGCCGATAACACCCAACGGAGCGACTCCGGAGCCGTTCGAGCCGGCAATCTTCACCTCGACCTGCGGAATCGGGCGACCCACGGTGCCGAGTTGATCGACGAGCGTGTCGCTTCTGCGGGTGAGGGTGATCACCGGGGCGAGTTCGGTCTGACCGAACAGGTTGTGCACCACCGCACCGAAGACGCGTGCCGCTCCTTCGATCAGCACCTGCGGCACGTTGGCCGCGCCGCCGACGATGCTGGCGAACCTCGGTGCGGCGAATTCGTCTCCGCGCGTGGCCTCGAGCAGCGCTCCGAGGATCGTAGGAACGAAGAACAGCACGTCCGCGTCCTCAGCCGAGGCCCACGCGAGAACCTCATCCGGAATGAAGGTCTCAACCAGTAGGACCGTGCCCGCCGTCCACGCCGGGCCGAGCGTAGCGATCACACAGGCGGCGGTGTGGAACATCGGCAGTGGATTGACGAAGACCGCTCCCTCGGGGATATCGGCGGCCGCCATGGTCATCCTCGCGACGTTCACCAGCGACCGATGCCGCAGCAGAACACCTTTCGGGTTGCCAGTGGTGCCCGAGGTGTACTGCAACATCGCCGGACCGTCCGGATCGACTTCCGGCAGATCGCCGTCCGAAGTGCTCGCTTGCCAAAGCCCGGTTTCCGACAGGCTGATCCGCCTCCGCACGCCAGGAACCTTGTCCAACGCCGCGACCGCGACCGCGGCCATGTCATAGCCTCGATGCTCGTCGGCGTGGATGAGCACGGCAGCACCAGAATGCTCGAGCGTGTAAACCAATTCGCCCTCGCGGAAGGCGGGATTCAACGCCACCAGCACACGTCCTGCGAGTGCAGCACCATATTCGATGATGGGCCACTCGATGACATTCGGCGCCCATAGCGCCACGAACTCGCCGGGTTGAGTGAGCTCGGTCAACGCGATCGCTACGCGCCGTGCCGCGTCGTAGAGTTCCGCATAGGTAAGGCGGCATCGCTCCGATCCCCCGTGTGGGGTGCCGACCAATGCCGTTGTTCCGGAGTGATTTTCGGCGAGCTCGGCCAGGAGCGAGCCGACAGTGTGGTCCGAGAGCGGCAGGCTGTCGTCCGCCGCCCAATAGGACTCACTGAGGTTGCGATCAGCCACGGCTGTCATAGGCATGCGCTTCCGCTATTTCCCGCGAAATACGGGAGTCCTTTTCTCATGGAATGCCGAGACGCCCTCGGCGAAGTCTTCGGAGTCGAACAGTTCGACCTGGTTGTCGACTTCGTTGTCCAGCACCGTCATCGGATCGCGCGGCCAGCGCGCGAACATCTGCTTCAGGGCGGCGACCGCCAGCGGCGGCGCGATGGCCATGCGCTCGGCGTCCGCGAGCGCGGACTCCAATGCCGTGCCCGGAGCAACGACCGCGTCGGCCAGGTGGATCTCGGCCGCCTCGACTCCGGTCAGCCGTGCCGGCAGCAGCATGAGTTCACGCGCCTTGGCCATACCGACCCGGGCCGGGAGCGAGGCGAAAATTCCCATATCCCCAGCCAGACCGACGCCGGTGAACGCGGTGCTGAACACCGCATCGGCAGCGGCGACGACGCGATCACACGCCAGAGCCAGGGACACACCGGCCCCGTATGCCGCACCCTCGACTGCCGCGATGACGGGCTTGCCACCCTGCCAGATGGCGCGGACCACACGCTGCGCGGCCTCGGCGCGCGGCCGTGCTTCCGATTCGTCCATACGCCGCATGGTCGAGATGTCGCCGCCCGCACAGAATCCCGCGCCCGCGCCGGTCAGCACGATCACCCGCACGTTCGCATCGGCCATGGCCTCCTCGAGCCGTTCAGCCAGCGCGTAACGCAGAGGCAAATCGATGGCATTGCGACGCTGCGGCCGATTCAAGGTGACAATCCGAATAGGACCACGGTCTTCGATCAGAACTGGTGATTCATTGGCGGACAAAGTTATTCACCTCGGAACTTCGGCTCACGACGCTCGAGGACTGCGGCCAGACCCTCGCGGGAGTCGGCAGTGCCCGACAGTTCGGAGACCGTGCGCGCCTCTTCCGGCAATCGGTCGGCGAGGGTCGCGCCGACCCCACCCCACAGCAGACGCTTGGTGGCCCCGATCGCCATCGGAGCAGTCGAGGTGAATTGGCGTGCGTAGGCCAGCGATTCGGCTGCAAGGTCGGCGGCGGGCACCACCTTGGTCAGCAAGCCGATGTCGAGCGCCTGCGCGGCGTCGAGGACCGGATTGGTCAACAGAATGTGCATAGCCTTGCGCAGACCGACGAGCTGGGTGAGGGTTACTGAGACGCCCGCGTCGGGCGCCATGCCCACGCGCACCGCACCGGACATGAACTTCGCCGTGTCGGCGGCGATCACAAAATCGGCGGTGCACACCAGCCCGAAACCACCACCACCCGCCGCGAACCCGTGCACCGAGGCGATGACCGGCACGTTCAACTGGGTCAGCGCGGCGACGGTGATCTGCAGCCAGGACGTGGCCTCACGCAGATAGTCGGGCAGCTGTTCGCCCTTGGAGGCGAAGACCTTCACATTGCCGCCGGCGCAGAAGTTCTTGCCCGCGCCGGACAACAGAACCGCACGGATGCTCGGGTCGCCATGGATGCGCATGATCGCCGCGTGCAGTGCCTGCAGGAAGGGCACGTCCAGACCGTTGGATGTCTCCGGGCTGTTGAGTAGTAGGTGGGCGATGCCGTCGTCGTCGACGTCGACACGAACCAGGTCGGTCATCGGTTGCTCCCGGTGGTGAACGATCCGATCCCATCCGCGGCGGATGGGCTGGTCAGGTGGTCGAGAACCGCCTCGAATTCCAGGCTCAGTCCTGCCCCAAGCGGCAGGCCGAGCCCCTGGTTGACGAGCCGCTTGCTCGTGGCCAGTGCGGCGGAATCCTTCGCCGCCAGCTGGGCCGCGAAAGTCCGCACCCCGGACGCGAAGTCGGCGGCGCGATACTTTCGGTACGCCAGCCCCCAGGCGAGTGCGTCATCAGCGTTGAGCCGGTCCCCGGTGAGGATGTGCGCCAGTGCGCGCTGCCGTCCGACCAGGCGCGGCAGCCGCTGCGTGCTGCCGCCACCGGGCACCTGCCCGTATCGCGAGTGGATGTCGGCAAGCACAGCATTCTCGTGCACGAGCACGATGTCGGCGGCCTGCGCGAGTTCGAAACCACCGGCGGTGGCATAGCCTTCGACCGCACAGATCACAGGAACCGGAAGCTCGGCGATGGCATCGCAGGCCGCTCGGAAGTTGCCGAACAACGGCGCCATCGCATCCCGGCCTTCCGCCCGGAGTCGTTCGAGTTCGTGGAAATCGCCGCCCGCGCAGAAATTCCCGCCGCTGCCTCGGATGAGGAGGACATTCGCTTGTGCGGCCGTCTCGATGAGCGCACGACATAAGCGGGAGCCCAGTTCAACAGTGATGGCGTTCATCCGCTCGGGCCGATTCAGGGTAATGATGCCTACGCCGTCGATTACCTCGGCCAGCACAACCTCCGATGACGTCACATCAACCGCCCTCCCCCGACCTCGAGTACGGTCCCGGTCATATAGCTGGACAGGTCTGAGGCCAGGAACAGCGCAACGCCGGCCACTTCACTAGGCTCACCGGCCCGCTTCATCGGAATGGCCGCCTCGCGCTCGGCGAAGACCTCCGACGGCATGGCCTCGGTCATGGGGGTGCGGATGAGACCGGGTTGAATAGCGTTGACACGAACGTTCTTGTGCGCCAGTTCCTTCGCGCCCGCCTTGGTCATACCGACGATGCCGGCCTTGGCGGCACTGTAGTTGGTCTGGCCCGGGTTTCCAGATTTGCCCGACAGCGAGGACATATTGATGATCGAGCCGTGTCCTGCGTCGCGCATGACCGCGGAGGCGGCCCGCAATCCGAGCCACGTCCCGCGCAGATGCACGGCGATCACGGTGTCGAAGTCGGCCACGGTCATCTTGCGCAGCGATGCGTCCCGGGTGACGCCAGCGTTGTTGACGAATACGTCGAGCCCACCGGCCCAGCTCATGGTCTCTTCCACTAGTGTCTGCACCGAATCCTCGTCGGTTACGTTGCAGCCGAGGCCGATCGCGCGTTCGCCCAGCGATTCGGCGGCGGTCCGGGCACCACTTTCGTTCAGATCGGCGAGCACGACCGACGCGCCGTGCGCGTAGAACAGCTCCGCGATGGCCAATCCGATACCCCCCGCGGCGCCGGTAACCACAGCGGTCTTTCCATCCAGAAGGGCGCTGGTCATGCGATGAACCGCGCGATCGACTCGGCGACGCAGACCGGTTTGGCCGAGCCCTCCACCTCGATGGTGGTGATCATCTTCGCCTGGATGCCGCCTGCTACCTCGTCAACGGAGTCGAGGGTGGTGGTGGCCCGTACTCGCGAGTTCACCGGCACCGGCGAAATGAAGCGCACCTTGTCGAAGCCGTAATTGACCGCCATGGCGAGTTTTTCGATCGTGTAGAGCTGGTGGTTGAGCACCGGCAACAGCGACAGGGTCAGCAGCCCGTGTGCGATGGTGCCCTTGAACGGTCCCGCGGCAGCCCGCTCCGCATCGACATGGATCCACTGGTGGTCACCGGTCGCATCGGCGAAGGTGTCGATCCGCTTCTGGTCGACCTCGAGCCATTCGGTGGTTCCCAGGGATGTCCCAGCAGCGGCCGCAAACTCCTCGATGGTGGCGAAAACTCGCACGTCAGCACTCCTCACTAGACTTTGAATTTAATATAGATTTGAATGTTCGATAGGTCAATCCTTCGCTACCCAGCCCCGGCCGTGGCCGAACCGGCCGCAAGCGAAGATCGGAGGCACCGACATGGCACAACCGGTCACCGACGAGAACGCGGAATCGAAGTCCGCCCGGACCCGCAAACGCATACTCGACGCGGCGGCATACATACTCGGCCGCAAAGGCTATGCGGGCACGCGACTGTCCGAGGTCGCCGAACGCGCCCAGCTACAAGCGCCCGCGATCTACTACTACTTCCCCTCGCGCGATGACTTGGTCGAAGAGGTCATGTGGTCGGGCATCGCCGACATGCGCGAGCACGTTTCGGCGATCCTCGACGCACTACCGACGCCGACGCCGGCCATCGAGCGGATCATGGTCGCCGTCGAAGCCCACCTGCGCCACGAACTCGAGATCTCCGACTACACCACCGCGTCCATCCGGAATGCCGCACAGGTACCGGACAGCATTCGCGCCCGACAGCAGGCTGAGGAGACCGCCTACGGCAGGGTCTGGAAAGAGCTGTTCCAAGACGCCGCAGACGCCGGTGAATTGCCCGGTCATCTGGATCTACGCACCGCACGCATGCTGATTCTCGGAGCCCTGAACTGGGCCGCGGAGTGGTGGACGCCCGAAGCAGGCCCGCTGGACACCGTGGTCCAGACTGCGCAGATCATCGTCCGTTGCGGACTCGGAGCTGGAAGCGCCGACTCCGCCCTAGATGTTTAATTGAACGTAAATTAGACTTTGGTTGGTCATAGACGAAGGAGTTGGACCGCATGGATCTGCAGCTGCGCAACGCCCGTGTTCTCGTCACCGGTGGCGGCTCCAATATCGGGCGTGGCATCGTGCACGGCTTCGCCCGCGAGGGTGCCCGCATCGTCATCAGCGACATCGACGCCGAACAAGCGGAGAAGGTCCGCGGCGAAGCACTCGAACTCGGCGCTGCCGCGGTCGAAGTCGCAGCTGGGGACCTCACCGCCGAGGGTGTCGCGCAAGATGCGGTAGATAGGGCCGTCCAGGGTTGGAACGGGCTCGATGTGCTCGTGAACAACGCCGGGTGGAGCGTGCCCGGGTTCATCGCCGAGGACACCGATCGCGCCAAATGGCAGCGCACCGTGGAGGTCAACCTCTACACAGCGATCGCGGCCACCCAGGCCGCTCTTCCGGCGATGCAGGGAGCCGGCAGCGGCTCGATCGTCTTCATCTCCAGTGACGCCGCCTTCGGACAGATCCGGCAAGGCGTCTACGGGGCCACGAAGGCGGCACTCATCGCGTTGGCACGCACCACCGCCCGCGAGCACGGCCGCCACGGCATCCGCTCGAATGTCGTCTGCCCCGGACTGGTCATCCCCGAAGGGCCCGACGCCGTCGGGAAAGACAGCCTCTGGGCCGCAGGTGAGGACTCGGTGTTCAACGAGAAGCAGATCGAGTTCCTCCGCAAGGACATTCCGCTGCGACGCCTGACCAAGGCCGAGGACATCGCCAATGCCGTGGTGTGGGTGTCCTCCGATGCCGCCGCCCGCCAGGTCACCGGCCAGGTGTTCTCGGTCAGCGGCGGCTACACCATGCCCTGACTCCGGCCACACCCCACCCGATCACACCACCACGAGCGGACCTTATATGGATACAACAGCTTTCGACCTGTCCCCCGCCCAAGCCGACATCCAGGCCCGCGCCCGCGCCTTCGGCGAGAAATGGGCGCCGCTGGCCACACAGATCGACCGCGAGGACTGCGCGCCGATCACCGATATGGTGCGCGACACGGTCGACATGGGACTGGCCGGCATCACGATTCCCGTCGAGTACGGCGGTAAGGGCTTGTCCGCCATCGAATTCGCACTCGCGATCGAATCCGCCTGCCGCGCGATGAAGTCCTGGATGGCCGGCGACATCCTCTTCGCCACCACCTGCACCGGACCGTCGGTGATCATGATGTCGGACAACGAGACCGCCCACGCCAAGTATCTCCCGCGTATCGCCACGGGCGAGCTGACCGCTTCGATCGCGCTATCGGAGCCCGCACACGGCTCTGCGGTCACCGACATCGAGACGACCGCGGTGATAGACGGCGACGAGATCGTCATCAACGGCAGCAAGCGATTCATCACCGGAGCACCGGATTACGACCTGTACATCACCTTCGTTCGGTGGAATGACACACCGGGCATGAAGGGCATCGGCGCCGTGATCGTCGAAAAGGGCACGCCCGGCTTCGTCCTCGGCAACGGACCGGAGTACATGGGTTCACGCGGCTCCAAACACGGTGACCTGACCTTCACCGACTGCCGCATCCCCAAAGAGAACCTCCTCATGGGCGAGGGCTCCTTCCCCACCCTCATGCAGGCGTTCAACATGGAACGTCTCTACATCTCCGCGCTGTGTCTGGGCCTCGCCGAAGGCGCGTTCGACGAGGCCGTGGCCTACTCGAACGAGCGGACCCAGTTCGGCCGCCCGGTCAACGAGTTCCAGGCCATCTACCATCTGATCGCCGAGATGTGGACCCAGATCGAGTCGGTCCGCTATCTCACCTACAAGGCCGCAATGACCGCCGAAAAAGGCAAATTCCCGAAGCCCTTGGACGTCTCGGTCGCCAAACTCCACGCCGCGGATATGGCCCGCGACGTCTGCTGGAAAGCGATGCAGATTCTCGGCGGCAACGGCTTGGTCACCGGCTTCCCACCGGAGCGATGCTTCCGCGACGTCATCGTCTCCTCCATCGCGGGAGGCACGATGCAGGTTCTGAAGAACACGATCGCCGCACAGGTCCTGGGAAAGAAGCTCGACCAGCGTCGGTAACGGCCGACGACGAAACATATGGTGCGACATGGGAACATACAATCGTAGGCATTCATGCGGGAGTGCCCATGAAACTGCGCCGGGCGCAGCAGAAGGACGAGCTGCCGGCCGCTGTGACGGCGCTCCTCGCCGACCAAGCTCCACGGGACTAACTTGATACTGCGACGACACCTATGTGAGTCGGTGCTGGTAGATCGGTTGTGTGGCGTTGGATCGTGTTGTGGCCGAGTTGGATTCGTTGATGTCGCGGATCGGGGCCGGTTCGCGCGGTCGGAGCCGCGGGTCCGGGCGCGGGAGTACGTGTCGGGACTGTTGGCGGGTTTGGAACGTAAGAACGGGTGGACCCTGGCCGAGCGGGCCGGCGAGGCGGGTCCGCAGGGGATGCAGCGACTGCCGCGTGCTGCGGACTGGGATATCGACGGGGTTCGTGCGATGTGCGTGACTACGTGATCGAACACCTCGGCGACCCCGATGCCGTGCTGGCCGGGGACGAGACCGGTTTTCTGAAGAAGGGCGTGAAATCGGCTGGCGTGCAACGCCAATGCTCCGGCACGGCCGGGAGTACCGAGAACTGCCAGATCGGAGTGTTCCTGGCGTATGCGTCCCGGCACGGGCACGCCCTGATCGACCGGGAACTCTATGTTCGGCAGTCGTGGACCAGCGATCGGGACCGCTGCCGCGACGCCGGGATCCCCGACGAGGTCGAGTTCGCGACCAAGCCGCGGCGGATGATCGCCATGCTCGAACGCGCGGTCACCGCGCGGGTGCCGTTTCGATGGTTCACCGCCGACGAAGCCTGCGGACAAGCCGGTTACCTGCGGGACTGGTGCGAACACCGGGACGTGTTCTCCGTGCCGACCACCAGCTGCGACCAGCAGGTGCACACCCGCGCCGACCGGATCGCCCGCGCCGACGAACTGGTCGGCGAGTTCGCCGACCGCACCTGGCAGCGACTCTCGGTCGGTGCCGGCGCGCACGGACCCCGCGAATACGACTGGGCACGCCGCCTGGTTTCGACTCCCAACGCACTCGGCTCCTACGCACCGTGCCATGCCAAGCCCTCCCGTTGTGGTCCGCTCCCTTGTGGTCTCCCTTCCTTGTGGTCCTCCCCTCTCCCCTCTCTTCTTGATCTTCTTCTCAACTGTTTGGTGGTGGTTTGTCTCCCGCTCGATCCCCACTATCTTCAGCGAAGCGGGAGATAGTGGGGGTCGAGCGGGAGGCGGGCCGCTGCCAAACACCCCGGGTCAAGGCGATTTCGTATCGCACTTTGATCGCACAACTTGTGTGCATTCATTGTGCATCCAGTGTGCATCCATTCCGCATTCGTTCCGAATCGAAAACCGGTGCCAAGCGCCGTAAAAGGCCCGCCCAGCTCATTGCTGGACGGGCGAGAGAACGTCGAAAGCGTGGCTGTCGTTCGCGGCCGTCAGGGCTGCTGGCCACCCTTGGCGGAACTCTTTGTCTTCCGGGCGGCCTTCCTTCGATCAAGCCGTGCGGGCCCTTGGAGTCTGTTCCGGTCTCGATGATCTGCCCGCCGAATGTGAGGCGGTCGACGATCGCGGCGCAGAGACGTGGTTCGGGAAACGTGTTCGACCAGCCGGAAAACGCTTCGTTCGAGGCGATAGCGTCAGAGTTCTTTACCGATGTCGCGCCCTGCGTTGAGGACCGGGCCGACCGCGGTTTCAGTGCCGGGGTGGGGTCTCGAATCGGTCGTGGCGGGCGATGTAATCGGGCCGTGGCGACTCTCCCGCCGATCATCCGGGAGCGCACGATATTTCGACCGTGCTACGCACCACCGAGCGATATGGACGTCACCGTGCGCGTCGAGCAACCGTCCGGCGCGGCCTGCCCCGCCAAACGCTCGTCGACCCAACGCAGGGCCGCGGGAGTCGCACTGATCGCGAGGCTGACGTGCTCGCTGGTCTGGTCCCGCGTATAGGTGATCCGCGCGCCCGACGCGCACCAATCCGCCACCGCCCGGTCGGTCCTTGCGACGATGACGATCTCGTCGTTCGCGGCGTGATAGATGAACAGCGGCGCGGTCGGCACGGTGCTGAAGTCCAATTCGCCCAACGACGGCTGTATCTGCTCGAACAGTTGCGAGAAGGGGATCGTCAGGTAGTCGTCCATGTTCACGAACGCGTGCTGAGCCACGTTCGGCGTCACGCATTTGCTGTCACCCGCGGCCATCAGAGCGCGCCCGGCGGGCGTCAGATACGTGTCGAAAGCCGCCGCCACCCGCGAATCGCCGCGCGTCATGCCCGGCAGGATCGAGGGCAGGAACCCGGAGAACGGACCGGCGTTCAGCGACTGTAGGTAGGGGCCCCCGGGTGATGTCCAACCGCCGAGGGTGACAGCGACCAGTCGTATTTCGGGGGCGTAGGTCGGTTGGACCTGCGCGGCCCAACTGGTACTGATCGACCCGCCGGAGTAGCCCATCGCGGCAACCGGAGTATCGGTTCCGGGCAGGCCCAGCGGCGCGAAAGCCTCGGCCGCGCGCACTCCGTCGAGCGCGGCGTAACCCGGCTGTTTCGGGGTGAACAGAACCCCCTTCGGGCCCTCCCAGTCGGGGATGGAAATCGCGTGACCGGAGGACAGCATCTGGTCGATCTGAATCAAATCCAGTGAGGCGTCGTATTTGTCCGGCGCTCCTTGCTGGAGCACGTACGAGGGAGCGCACTGGGGGGCCGAGGCGTCCTCGGCAACCTGATAGCTGATCAAACCTTTGACCTGCCCGGTTCGCGGGCGCAGCACCGTCGTCACGGTCACCATGGGCTGGCCGTTGGTATCGGTCGTCCGATACAGCAACTGCCAGGCGTCGGCGTCCTGCGCCTGTGGCGTCATCGAGGCCACCTCGACGGGTCGCGAATTCAGGATCGTGCCCGGCGCTTTCGAAGCCCAGCCCGACGGCGGGGTATAGAACGGGTCGTTCTGCGGAGTCACCAGCGGATCCGCACTACCGACCGCCACGGAACTACCGGTAAAGCACGCCATCGCCGAAACCGCGATCAGAACCGAGCGCAATTGACTGCGCTTGACCACTGAACCCGTTGAACCACAGGCTGATACGACACTACCCATTACTCGGACTTCCCTCCCTGGAGGGGATCGACTCCCGCGAATCCCCCTGAGCGCCGTCAGAATACATTCCTCGATCGGGATGGATGCCCGAATCGGACAATCAAGATCACGCCGATCGATCGTCGTCCCATCGTGTCGGCCGCCGTTGCTGGATTCGACGCGTGAGTGAACATCAGCGAGATGTGACCGAGATCGATACGGCCACAGCGCGATTCCTCCGTTTCCACCATCGGCCGAACGAATATTCCGAGCGGATCCTGAACCTGGTCGACGGTCGCCGGCTGCTCGAGGCGATCCCGCGGCTCGTGGGCGCGAATTTCGGATCGTGGTCGCGCGCGGATATCGACCGGATTCTCGACGGGACAGGTTGGCCTATCCACGAGGATCGGCACGGGATCAAGGCCGTCATGGAAAGGGATTCCCACTGGTCGTATGTCAGTGCGTCGACGACACCCGGCTACATGGATGCCGAACGCTGGGGATTCGGTGAATTCCATGACCTGTCCATGACACAGTATGTCGCTCCGGCACAGTTGGATCGGGCCTACGCGGCGGCACTGGAGGCGTGCATTCGGCCGCTCGGCGCACCGCCACTGGTAGGTGGACCCGACGCGTTCGCGACGTGGTACCGAAATCCACCTCGGCTTCGGCCCCCGGCCGGTGGGTCTGTGGGATAAACACCTGCGGCGGTTCACGACCGGCTTCGATCCTGATCTGCGGCTTGCGGCGATCAACGTAATCACGGACTGTCTGATAGGCGATATTGGTCATGCCGTGCTCGTCGATCAGCCGCTCGAAGATCCTGCGGCGAGCGCCAGCGGGGACGACCACCACCGCTTGCGGGCGATCCTGAACACGCATGGTCACCGGCACGCCGATGTGATCATCAGCGGGCTGTACTTGGTGGCGTTCGAACCCAGCCGCCAGACAGCGTGCTCGACGCCGTGGTCCACGGACTTGCACCGGGTGGCGTCTTCACCCACATTCGCTTACACCTCGACGCAGTGGACGCGCCCGCCCGCAGTCACGGCAATGCTTCATCGGTCATTTCGAGGAAGTCGTGCCCTGCCGGACCATGTGGGCGAATCTGCGTCCGGCATTCGTCTACTTCTGTCGTCGCCCAACTGTCGATCAGCAGGACACCGCGCCGACGACCGCCTTCGAACACAGCGAGCGCTACGCCGCAGGGTTCGGGCGATGACCAGCCGGGGTGTCGCGGCTCGGAGCCGCGCCGAACATCCGGCGGTATTCGCGGCTGAACTGGGACGGACTGTCGTAGCCCACCTGGTGGGCGATAGCGGTGATGTCGTGGGCCTGCGACATCAGCAGCAGCCGCGCTTGCTGGAGCCGTATCTGCTTCTGGAACTGGATAGGGCTCTGCGCGGTAACGATCTGAAAGTGCCGGTGAAACGCCGTCAATCTCTGGTTTCCACCCGCCGCAGCCGCGAGGCATAGACAGCGGCCTCGGTGCGGGTGTGCAGATCGAGCTTGGCCAATATGTTGGAGACGTAATTCTTGACGGTCTTCTCGGCCAGGTACATGCGCTCGCCGATCTGCCTGTTGGTAAGCCCCTCGGTCAGCAGGGCGAGCATCGTGCGTTCCTGAGCCGACAGACCCGACAGTTCGTCGCTGTCCTCGGCACGCACCCGGAGCCGGCGCATCAGTACAGCCGCAGCCCGGTTGTCGAGCAGGGAGCCGCCCGCGCCGACCGTCTTGATCGCCTCGACCAGCGCCAGGCCCTTGATGTCTTTGAGGACATAGCCGCTCGCACCGGCCAGCACCGCACCGAGTATCGCCTGTTCGTCGGTGAACGAGGTCAGCATCAGGCACCGAAGGCCATCGACTCTGGCGAGCAGGTCACGACACAGTTCGATGCCGTTGCCGTCGGGCAGGCTGATGTCGAGCACCGCGACATCGGGGGCGAGAGCGGGAATGCGGGCCAGCGCCTGGGAACAGTTGGCGGCCTCGCCGACAATGGTGAGGTCGGGATCAGTCCCTAGCAGGTCTATCAGTCCGCGGCGGACCATCTCGTGGTCGTCGACCATGAACACCTTGGTCATCGGAACTTCCCCTTACCCATTCGATCCGGGGGCGGTTACCCATCCTCACGATATCCACTCACCGGATCATTCGCGTGATGGGCTGACCACATCCCTGCACGAAGATCCGCGGCCCGCAGTTCAGCCATCTAGGGCCTGAACTGCGAAAAATGCTGGCCGCGAAGATGTCTCGAACAAGCCAATGCCGTGCGCGCCCGCGCCGCCGACGGCGAGCCGAAAGCCAAGCTGGCCAAGAAATTCGACGAGGATCGCTGAGAAGAACAGTGTGACGAGCCCGAGCGGCGGCATCCACCACCGCACGCGGGTCTCCTTGCGCAGGCTCTTCGGCAGGACACCGGAAAAGCACGCAGGGCGCGGATCTCACGCAGGGTCCGTACCTGCCCAGGCGTGCGTGTACCGGAACGGCCCTGGCCCGGCCGCGGCTGGTTCGGTCGCGGCAAGCCCCAGCGATTGCGCGCGACCCAACCACCGCGCTCTGAGAGTGCGGTGGTTAGGTCGGCGCGTTGGACTTGACCACCGGCCAGATTCACTACCGGATCCGAGATCGCAAGCGGTGGAACGAGTTCCTGGCGTTCCTGAAATCGCTGCGAACCCGGTGGCCGGGCGACAGGCTGTACGTAGTCCTGGACAACTTCTCACCGCACCAACGCGCCGAGGTCCGCGACTGGTGCGCCACCAACGACGTCGAGCTGGTGTTCCTGCCGACCTACTCCTCGTGGTCGAACTGGATCGAGTGCGAGTTCGCCGCGCTGCGCTACTTCGCCCTCAACGGCACCGACCACCGCAGCCATGACGAGCAGGACAACGCGATCGGCACCCACATCCGCTGTGGCGCAACCAGCACGCCGAACCCACAACCGAGTTCGCCGTGAACTCCAAGATCCGACTACCCGATTACCTACCCGACGTCGCCTGACACGGCACCAGGCGCTTCCCGATCGGCGGCGAGGACCTGCTCGAGGTACGGCGGATGAACCCAACACCGCTGTCCAAGCAACTCCACCTTATGCCAGAACAGACCAGCTGCCGGCTCGAAGCGGGTTGATCGCGGCATCACGCCGAGCAGCCGGATCGGTCGTGCACCACCCGACGCCCGCGTTCCCTCCATGACATAGATCGCGTCATCGGTCACGGCAACGCACCGGAACCTCACCTTGACGAACACGCCGAACAGATACGCGGGGAGGAAATAGGCGAAATGCGGCGCGGTCTGAGAGACGAACACCTGCCTGATCTCACTGCCTGGAGGGAGGAACGCAATCGCACGGTCGGCGATGTACGCGGGCGGGGTGACACTGGGAGCCATGCTCGATTCCCCCTCAATACCTAGTGCGCGAGTCGCCTTTGTTGCGTACCGCAATGGGTTTACCAGCGTTGATCGGCTTGACCGCTGCATGGGTACGTGACGACCGGTGCCGGATCAGGGTTCGCCCCCTGAATATCGAGACAGAAACCATTCATTCCACTGCGGATCTGCAGGCTGTCAGCCGACGCCGTAGCCGCTACGGCCAATGCGGCAATAGCAATCAGCAATAGAATGACAGATCTACGAATGCCTTTCAGCACGCCCTTCCCCTCCAACTACAGCCCCGCTGGCGGCAGCTCTGGATGGAGAGCTAGCACAGCCACCCCGTGCCGTCTCGGCAGTTTCTCCAAGCCTGCGAGTTGACTAAAATCACTGCTGCGGAACACTTTCCGTTCCTTCGAAGCCCATCGCCAGTGGCCCGCGATCGGCCCTGCGTCATGGTTGTTCGGTGCGATTGATCGGTGATGACGGGTACAGGTTGGTCGAGACCATCGCACCAATTCCCGGCCTCAGCGTCGCCGTTCGGGTGGCGGGCGCGCGCGAACCAACATCCGGCTCGCCGTCACTGCGTCCATGGCGCCCGCGGGGCGGCGGCGTCGCAGCCGCGTTTCGACCCGGGATCCGGCGCGTCTCAAGGCACGTCGGTGCAATGGTCGAATATTCTTGGGCACGATCCCGGAACTGGCTTGAGAAGAACCGTCAAGCGAGAGGCAGTGCGGCGTGACTATTCCAGCTGATGGCTCGATCGAACTTTCCGACATGATCCGCTACCTCAAGTCCGAGTTGACCACGGCTCGAACGGACCCAGGCGACGAAGTCAAGCTGACGCTCGACGAATGCGCCATCGAGCTGAACATCGCTGTGAAACGCGAAGCCAAGGGAGACATCAAGGCGTACGTTGTCACCATCGGCGGCGGGATCTCCTCGGCGCAGACGCATAAGATCAGCGCGAAGTTCAAGCCCACCGCCGAGAGCGATCCGAACGAACACATCTACGAGACCGGCAGCGGTGCATCGCCGTCCAAGCCCACCGCCGGCCCGGCGACGTCCCGGGGAGCCTGACAATGCCCTGAGCGAACCGTCTCCCGGCAGTCGCTGGATCAGTGAGAACTGGGAATCGCTCACCGAGACTCACCGCTTTGAATAGGTCATATCGGACGGCGAAGGTCTGACGGCGGCTTCCTCCAACCTCGCACAAGCTCTGGTCTATTGTGAATCCCGCCGGTTACGCCTTGCCCGATCCCGTCCTCAGCATTGCATTCGTCGACGGACAGGAACGCGAACAGGACTACCCAGGATGACCATCCAGGCGGACTTCGACGACGACGAGCCCATCAAGCCCGGCGTCCCCCGAGCCGAACTCGTGCTCTTCGGGCCGGCCGGCCCGGACAGCTCGCCGCGACGTTCAACAAGGCCCTCGTCGACACGGGCGCGGCGCACACCCAACTCCCCGAAGAACTCGCCCTGCATATCGGGCGCAACCCCCGCGTCGATGGCGCCCAGGTCAAGATATCCGCGGCCGCTGGAACTGCCTCGCACTGGCGGCTCCGCGTGGACCTGGAATTCGAGGGCATTTTCGTGTCGTCCTACCCGTGTATTTCAGTCCCGGCGCAGTCGATCTCGTCGGGCGCAGCACCATCTATGCGGCTTGCCCCACCACGGGATTCGAGCGCGCCCGATGGCTGCGAAAGTACTGACGAACGGACGCCGACCGGGCGAAAACGACGCCGCATTCTCCTGGCCTAAAATCCAAGGCCGCCACCGGAAGTGAGCCAGGGCCGTTGTTCTTACAGTCCCACAACCGGCATTGTGCATTCGATGCGTTCGAAAGATGGAACACCACTGACGGCCAAGATCATTGGCTCCGGTCCGGTTGAAATCGACCCCGAAGAATGTGATTTCGACGCAATCTTCAGCGAACGGTCACGCCGATAGGGCCACCGCTCCAAGATCGGGTTGGTTGCCGGGATGATCGGCAGTTACGAAATCGCGCCCCTGGGCGACAGCACGTTGCCGCCGATGTCCCGCTAGAGATCGACAAGATCATTGACAGGGACCGGCTGCAGGGCAGAAATGGGACCCAAGTCCGATGGAGTACCGCAGGCCGAAGGCCCGTTCCGACCGAGTTCCCTCGGATGGAGCGGGCCTTCGACGATTGACGGGGATGTCGGTCGATATCAATCATGCCTGCGATCGTGTGGCTTTGGACAACCGAAGCCACAGGATCGCAATGACATTCGGTCCGTCCGAGCTCGTTCAGCGATCTCTGCTCAGAATCCGCGCAGGCGGTCGGGGACTATGCGCACCGGAATCGAATAGTCGGCGAAGAACTGTTCCCTGGTCATCCCGATGTCCACCAGCCCCTCGGTGTACTTCTCGACGAAGGCATCGAGCTCAGCGGCGGAGGCACCGTCCGCATCGACCCGGGCCGTGCCGGTGAACACGATGACGTCACCGCCCGTGGCGGTGGAGTTGAGGTTCAGCGAAACACGGGAATTGGCAGCAATATTGCGCAACTTGGGGGTGTCCGGCTGAGTGAACACGAGGAACGCTCCGTCATCCCACTGGAACCAAACCGGATTGGGCTGCGGTGTGCCGCTGGGACTTACGGTGGTCAGCCAGATGATGGTGTCCTGCACCAGATGCTTACTGACCTTTACTCCGAAGTCGGTGTTCGAGTCGATGAGGGACGAGGAACTGGACATTCGATCTCCTTGTGGGATGTCGGTCGAATCGGTTCACAGGCCGTCAACTACGCACTCCCCGTGGATATTCCGACGAGGGGTCGTCGGTATTCGCGGGTGTGCTGGTTTCGAAGTCGGCCACCGCCGCGTCGATGATTCGCCTGACCTCCGGGTCGGTGATCGCGTGGGCGAAATCGGTTACCGACATGCCGTGGCCGACGTCGACCGCCGGCCCGTCGCTCTGAAACTCCGTGGCGAACCGCTGGTCCCCCAGCACGCCGCGCACGAGCGCGGTGACGCGGTCGACATCAATTCGCTCGCCACTGGCCAGGGGTGCGCCGGTCGACGCCCGCGCCCTGGTCGCCGCACCGAGCAGCCGGGCGGCTCGATCGTATTGCCCGGTCAGTGCCGCGGCACCCGCGAACCCCTCGACGGCCAGGGCGACGGCACGGATATCACCGGTCAGTACGGCCGCCGACAGGCTCTCCGTGTGCAGTGCCCACGCGCCTTCGGCATCGCCGCGCAGTTCGGCGATGAATCCGAGTTCGGCCAGCACCAGGGCCTTACCATTGTGTGCCTCGATGGCGGCGAGCCAACCCAGCCATCGATTCAGGTGTTTCTCGGCGTCATCCAAGCGACCCTGCCGTCGCGCGCCTAGCCCCAGACCGATTTCGGCGAAACCCTCGCCGAGGCGGTTGGCGTGGCTGGCAGCCAGCCGCATGGCCCGATGATGCAGTTCGTCCGCTGTCCGGAACTCACCACGCAGGAGCGCGATGCGCCCGAGTAGGGCTAGCTTGTGCGAGGTTTCGGTCCAGAGCCCGAGATCCTCGACGATCTGTAACCCTTCGTAGTGCAGATCGTTCGCCTCATCGTAACGCCCCTCGAACTCCGCGAGCACGGCCAGTGCCTCGATGGCCTTGAGCCTGCCCCAGCGGTCGCCGACCTCATCGAAGATGGCCGCGCTCGTCTGGGCGTGGTCCCTGACCATCGACAGGTCGCTGCGAGCGGTGTTCTGCGCGGCGCGCAAGCTCAGTGACGCGGCGATTCCCCAGTTGTCGTCCAGTGTCCGGAAGGTCGCCAAAGCACGGCCGACGCGGTCCTCGCTCTCGGGCAGCGCACCCGAATACCATTGCGCGTAGCCGAGAAACCATTCGCTGCGTGCGAGTGCGCGCAACTCCGTGGCGGTCTCGTCCCCGGCAAGGGTGGGTGACGGGCTGACGAGTTGGTCGGCTTCCCCGATCAGCATGGCCATGCCAGTCCGCCACCGCAGAATCGTCGCGCGCTCCACCGGGCGCAACTCGCCGGCCATCGCGCCCACCGCAGACAGATAGCGGTGTGCTTCGGTGAGCCTTCCGCGTAGGAATCCGAACCAGATCAGCGAATTGACCAGCCGATTGGCGAGCCGGACGTCGAGACGGCCGATCGCGAAATCGGCCGCCTTGCGAATGTTCGGGGACTCCACGTCGAGCAGTTCGAGCCAGCGTCGCTGATCAGGGCCGTGCAGTCCGGAACTGGCGCGCTCGCCGCGGTCGGCGTAGTACATCGCGTGTCGCAGCCGCATTTCAAGCAGCGCCCCCGTGGTCTCCAGATGCTCGACGCAGTACGCCGCGATCGATTCCAGCAGCCGGTAGCGAGGTCCGTGCCGCGACTCCTGCATGACTACCAGGGACTGGTCGACCAGCCGGGTCAGCGCGGCGAGGATCTCGCGGTCGTCGCCCGGATCACCGACCAGCGATCGCGCCGCCGAAAGCGAACAATCCTCGGCGTGAATCGCCAACCAGCACAACACGTCCCGTTCGATCAGGGAAAGCAGCTCCCAGCTCCAATCGATCGCGGCGCGCAGGGTGCGGTGCCGATCCGGGGAGTCCCGGAACCCACCGTCGAGCACCTGGAAGCGGCGATCGAGCTGAACCAGCAATTCGTGCACACCGAGCACCCGGATCTTCGTCGCGGCCAGCTCCAATGCCAGTGGTATTCCATCCAGTCGGCGACAGATCGCGATGATGTCGTGGACGTTGGATTCGTCGATGCGCAAACCCCGCGCTCTCGCGGCGAAAAGCTGCACCGCGCTCGCCTCGCCGAGCAGTTCGGGGCGCGCAGAGTCCGCCGGCGGCAGCTCCAGCGGCTCGACAGCGCTGATCATCTCCCCTCGCACTGCAAGCGGCGCCCGGCTCGTCGTCAGGATTCGGCAATCGGCCGATTCCGCCAGAATCGATTCCACCAGCTGTGCCGCCGCGTCAACAACATGCTCACAGTTGTCCAGCACCAGCATCGCGCGCCGCGCGCGCAGGAAGGCCACCACCCGGTCCACCGAATTCAGCCGCCCCTGGGGAAGAGACTTTCCGTTGTGGCCGGGTGGGGCGTTGACGTCGATACTCAACACCGAAAGGACCGCATCCGCCAGCACTTCTGGCCCGTGTGAGCGGTCGAGGGCATCGAATTCGACCAGCCAGATACCATCCGCGAAGCTGTCGATCAGGCTGTGCGCCACGGCCAGCGCCAGGCGGGATTTACCAACACCGCCGGGCCCTACGAGGGTGACGAGCCGATCCGCCGCGATTCCCGCGCGTACCTCCTGCACCACCGCTTCCCGGCCGATCAGCGCGTTCGGCGGCTCGGGCAGGTTGTGCCCGAATGTCCTGCCGCCCAACAGTATCGGCTCCGGTTGCAGGTCTACGCTCTGTTCGAGAATGGCCCGGTGCAGGTCGACGAGCTCGCGGCTGGGGTCGGCGCCCCGCGTCTCGGCGAGCAGGGTTCGGAGCTCGTTGAAGCTGTCGAGTGCGTCGGCGGCGCGCCCGGACCGGTACAGCGCGCGCATCTGAATCGACCGCAGCCTCTCGCGCAACGGATACTCGCGGACCAGTTCGTTGATCTCGGCGATCAGCGTGCGATGTTCGCCGAGTTCGAGACGGGCCTCGGCCAGGTCACTACGCGCCGCGATCCGAGCCTCGTTCAGCGAAGCCGAAACTTCCTCGCTGAAAGGCAGATCCACGAAGTCGGCGAAGGCGGGTCCGCGCCACAGCGCCAGGGCCTCGCGAAGCAGGTCCGCTCGCACCCGTAGGTCGGTCGAAACCTGGGCCCGCGCAACGAGATCGAGGAAGCGTGTCGAGTCCAGACGATGGGGTTCGGCGCGAAAAATGTATCCCGCCGGTGTGGTCACGATGTATGCTCGGCCCCCAGGCTCGGCCTCTTCCAGCGCACGACGCAGCTGAGAAACTTTCGTGTGCAACGACCGGGTGGGATGGCTCGGCGCGGACTCGGGCCACAGGTCCTCGATCAGCCGGTCGGCGGAGACTGGGACGCCGGCATGGGCGATGAGGTCGGCGAGCAACGCTCGAACCAGCGACTCCGGTATCGACACCGCATCGCCGAGATCCGTCACGACGTCCAATGGCCCCAATACCCCGATCTGCACGCCCCAATCCTACCCATGTCATTTTCTGATCATGCGATCGGAAACCCAACGGTCGCTTCGTAAGTGAGCCCGAAGCGAACCCGAAGGGACATCCGACACAATGATGGCGAACGACCGGCCACGGCCACCGTAGGAGGGGGAACAGGTCAACCGGCGGTGGCCTGATCGTTCATGTCGCATGTGTCACGGTCTTCGACAACAGGCGCAGATCACGTCTCGCCGACCGGACCTGGGGGAGGACTCCGAATCCGGGATCGACACCACACCAGCGCCCCCGATGCCGTGGGCGCTAGGACAAGGGGTTCAACCAGTGTGTCCCGTGAGCCCCGCCGTCCCGCCGTACGCTCGGCCGACCCACGAATTCGTCGGCGCCGAGAGCGTTCGGAGTTCGGCTGTCCGCGAATCAGCACCGTCAGGGATATCCGTACCAGGGGAAATCGTGTTGTTCAGTGTTCTCGGACCGCTCGAGGTCCGGCATAAAGACAAGCCATTGCGACTCGGTGGCGTGAAACAGCGGGCAACCCTCGCGTACCTACTTCTGCATCCCAATTCCGTCGTCCCGGCCAGCCAACTGCTGGATGCCCTGTGGCCCAACGAAGCAATGCCCACCTCGGCCCGGAAAATCCTGCACAACGCAGTCTGGTCATTGCGCAATCTCTTCCCGGACGACAACAGCGAATCGATCGCCTTGATCAGGCGCCCGCCGGGCTACGTGCTCGAGGTCGATACCGACTGCATCGACCTGCATCGGTTCTACCATCTCGCCGACCTCGGCCGCGCTGCGGCGACCGCCGTCGATCTGGACACAGCCGCTGCCCGGCTGGCCGAATCGCTGTCGCTGTGGCGCGGTTCGCCGCTGTCCGATCTCACCGAGCACGGTGTCGACTGGCCCGAGCTCGCCGCCGCTGAAGACGCGCGAATGTCGGTGTCGGAGGACTATTTCGAGATCGAGCTGGCGCGCGGCAACCACGCCAAGGTGGTCGACGCGCTCAGCGCGCTGGCCGACTCCGGCCAATTGCGCGAACGGTCCTGCGGACAGCTCATGCTCGCGCTGTATCGGGGCCGTCGGCCCTCGGACGCACTGGCCGTCTACACAGCGTGGCGAAATTCACTCATCGAGAACTACGGGCTCGAGCCGGGTTTCGAGCTGCAGCAACTGCAGCAGGCCATTCTGCTGCAGAGCCCGTCGCTGACGCTGCCCGATGTCGAGCCCCCGCGCCACGAACCCATGGTGGTGGTCACGACGACCGACGAGATCACCCGGTCCACCGTGCTGTCGGTCCAGATCGAGCCGGGCGGGACGGAGGATTCGACCACGGACAACCCGACCATGGGTGAACGCTATCTACCGGCCATCCGGGCCACCGCCGAGTCCCTCGGCGGCGTTGTCATCGGCGTCATCGGGACCACCGTGATGACGGCGTTCCCCGAACCGTGCGAGGTATCGGAGGTGGTGTCCGCAGCGATTCAGCCGCCCGAGTGGATCACCACGGTCCCAGCCGAATTCGCCTCACGGGTCAAACCGCGTTTCCGGGCCGCGGTGGTGACCGGGGAGGCGGAGAGGCGAGTCCCCCGGGCCTACGCCGATCTGCGCAACTCGAGCAGGTACGCCGATCTGTTCGACGAATGCGAACGATTGCTGCTCAATGCACCCTACGGCGTGGTGGTGGTGAGCGAACGCACCCGCCGCGAAACCGAGCATCTGATTCGCTATCGGCAGCAACCGACCGGACACTGGCACGCGGAGAGTGCCGGCACCGCGGATGGTCCGGACGCCGAAACAGACCCCGACGTCCGGATGCTGCTCGGGCTGCGGGAGCGGGTCCGGCATCGGAGGGCGTCACATCTGGTCGCGGTGGTCGCGCCCGCCGCTGCGAGCGCCCGACGGGTAGCTCGCATGTTCCGCAATTCCATACGCGGGCAAGGAGACTCCGAACTGGTCCTGTGCGCTCGCTTCGGCGGCGCCGATCACCTCGAGACCCATCGGACGATGCTCGCCGCCGCCTGCGGATTCCGCGTCGACGACGCGCACGGGTGGATCTCGGCGAAACTGGCCGACGCGGTGGGACATCCGCTGCGCCCGCCGGTCTCGGCGCGCAAGCTCGCCGCGGCACTGTATCCGCTCGCCACCTCCACGGGGACCGACGAACCGGTCCAGGTCCGGGAGATGCTCGCCGCCTGGACTGAATTGCTGTGCGCCAAAGCCGGACTGCGGCCCACGACGGTGGTCTTCGAGGACGCCCATCTCGCCGATCAAGTCACTCTGAACTTCCTCGAAACGCTGCTCGACAGCGCCGAACGCGCTCCTCTGCTTGTCGTGCTCACCGGCGAGGGTTCGCTGGCCCACAGCCGGTTCGCGCGCATCGCCAGTACCCGGGAGTCCACGCTCATCACCTCCGATATCCGGCCCGGTCGACGACCGGCCAATCGCCGACGCGCAACCGCCCATCTCACCGCCACGACCGACCTGCACCCGGCGACCATCGCCGCCAGTTGATCCGAACTCTTACCGCGGCAACACAATCGAAGAGGAAACGACCTGATGACCGAACCACTGTCGATCCGTCCGGACGATGGGCGCTATCGCGGGCTGATATCCGGCTCGAATACTCGATGGGTGGGATCACCCGACTACATCCGCCTGGCGTTGTCCACCGAGCACGTGGTCGACGCCCTGCAACAGGCGGTCGACGATGATCTGCGCGTCGTGGTCCGCAGCGGCGGCCACTGCGACGAGGACTTCACCGCGAACGGCAAAGTCCGGGTGGTCATCGACGTATCAGCACTGGACACAGTGCACTTCGACGCGGCGATGGGTGCGTTCGCCGTGGGCCCGGGCGCCATACTCGGGAGGGTCTATGCGACGCTCTACAAGCGCTGGGGCGTGACGCTGCCCGGCGGCACCTGTCCCACGGTCGGCGCGGGCGGTCATGTCGCGGGCGGCGGATACGGCGCGCTGTCACGCCTGCACGGGCTCATCGTCGACCATCTGTACGCCGTCGAGGTGGTCGTGGTCGACGCGGACGGCCGCGCACGAGCGGTCATCGCGACCCGGGAGGCCGATGATCCGCACCGCGACCTGTGGTGGGCGCACACCGGTGCGGGTGGCGGCAATTTCGGCATCGTGACCCGGTATTGGTTCCGATCGCCCGAGGCCGTCGGGGATGACCCCGCGCGGTTGCTGCCCACCCCGCCCGCCGAGCTGATCGTCTCCGATGTCTCGTGGTCCTGGGACGACCTGGACGAGGCCGGATTCGCCCGTCTGGTCGATAATTTCGGGGAATGGCACGAACGCCATGCGAGCCCCGACTCCGCGCACCTGAGCCTGTTCAGCCAGTTGAAGCTCCAGCATCGCTCGGCGGGGTCGTTCCGAATGAGCACCCAGATCGACGCCTCCGAACCGGATGCCGAGCGGACCCTCGACGCCTTTCTGGCAGCGATGGCCGAGGGCACGGGAGCGACCTACACGGTCAACGACCGCAGCCGGGTGCCGTGGTTCTACGCGGTGAAGGAATGGTTCGGCTTCGTCGAGGCCGCGGTCGCGCGCTGGAAGGTGAAGTCCGCGTATATGCGCCGAGCGCTGCCGGAGCCGCAGCTCGACGCGCTGTACCGGCAACTGACCCGCGAGGACTATCCGCACCCGTACGCCATGGTCGCGCTGGTCAGCTACGGCGGCCGGATCAACGCGGTGGCCACCGACGCGACCGCTGCGGCACAACGTGATTCGGTTCTCAAGATGATGTACGTGACGCTGTGGACCGACCCGGCCGAGGACGACCAGCACGATCGCTGGATCCGTGAATGCTATGCCGACGTCTACGCGGCGACGGGTGGCGTGCCGGCGCCCGGCGAGGTGACCGACGGCTGCTTCATCAACTACGCCGACGCCGATCTGGCCGACCCGGCCCACAATGGCTCGGACGTGCCCTGGCACCGTCTGTATTTCAAGGACAACTACCCCGCGCTGCAGGCCGTGAAGGCGAAATGGGATCCGCGCGAGGTGTTCTCGCACGGCCTGTCGATCCGGGCCTGACGCCGAGGTCCCGGTGGGCGGCTGCCGCCCACCGGGACCTCGGGTCAAGGCCACTGTCCCCGATGACGCCACGACGTGGGTGGCTGCCGCGCGGGTGAGGGCAGCGCCCAGGCCGCCGCACGGACCCCCGTGGTATGCCGCGGCGGCCGCGTCAACGTGGTCAAGGCCAGGACCAGGGCGGCGAGTTCGTCATCGCCCGGTCGCCCCGACTCCACCGCCAGCACCGCTGGTCCGCCGCTCATGCGGGCGGATTGCCGTGTTTGCGGGCGGGCAGGGGCGCGTGCTTGGCGCTGAGCATCGCCAGGCTGTCGATGAGCACGGCCCGGGTGTCGGCGGGGTCGATGACATCGTCGACCAGCCCGCGCTCGGCGGCGTAGTACGGATGCATCAGCTCCTGCTGGTATTCCTTGATCCGCTGGGCCCGAACCAGATCCGGGTCCGGCGCGGAACCGATCTCGCGGCGGAAGATCACCTGAGCGGCCCCCTCCGCGCCCATCACGGCGACCTCGTTGGACGGCCAGGCGAACGACAGGTCGGCGCCGATGGATCGGGAATCCATGACGATGTACGCCCCGCCGAACGCCTTGCGCAGGATCACCTGCACCCGCGGGACGGTGGCGTTGCAGTAGGCGTAGAGCAGTTTCGCGCCGTGCCGGATGATGCCCGCGTGCTCCTGATCGGTGCCGGGCAGGAAGCCCGGCACGTCGACCAGGGTCACGATGGGGATATTGAACGCGTCGCAGGTCTGCACGAATCGCGCCGCCTTCTCCGAGGCCTCGATATCGAGCACGCCGGCCAGGACGCAGGGCTGGTTCGCCACGATGCCGACCACCTCACCGCCGAGGCGGGCGAAGACGCAGAGGATATTGCGGGCCCAGTGCGCGTGCACCTCGAAGTACTCGCCGTCGTCGACGATTTCCTCGATGACGGCCCGCATGTCGTAGGCCTGGCTGGAATCGGCGGGCACCAGGTCGGCCAGGGCGTCGTTGCGCCGATCGGGTGCGTCGGCCGGCTCCTCGGCGGGCGGGCGCTCACGATTGTTGGCGGGCAGCAGCGAGATCAGGTAGCGCACCTCGTCGAGGCATTCCTCCTCGGTGTCGTACACGAATCCCGCCACGCCCGAACCGGAGCCGTGCACGTCCGCGCCGCCCAGTTCGTCATGGGACACCTGCTCGCCGGTCACCGTGCGCACCACATCGGGTCCGGTGACGTACATCTGCGAGATGCCGCGCACCATGAAGACGAAGTCGGTCAGGGCCGGCGAGTACGCGGCGCCGCCCGCACAGGGTCCGAGCATCACGCTGATCTGCGGGATCACCCCCGAGGCGCGGACGTGGCGGCGGAAGATGCCGCCGTACCCGGCCAGCGCGGTCACGCCCTCGTGAATCCGAGCGCCCGCACCGTCGTTCAGGCCGACCAGCGGCGCGCCGGCCGACTCGGCCAGGTCCATGAGCTTGTGGATCTTCTCCGCGTGCGCCTCACCGAGCGAGCCGCCGAAGATCCGGAAGTCGTGGCCGTAGGCGAATACCGTGCGCCCGTGGACCTTTCCCCAGCCGGTCACCACGCCGTCGGTGTGCGGCTTGCGGTCGGCCATGCCGAAGGCGGTGGCCCGGTGCCGCCGCAGCTGATCGACCTCGCGGAAGGTGCCCGGGTCGAACAGCAGCTCCAGCCGTTCGCGCACCGTGAGTTTGCCGATCGAGTGCTGGCGTTCGGTGGCACTCGGCGGAATACCGTGTACCGCTTCGTGTTTCACGCCGTGCATTTCGGCGACCCGCGATCGCAGCCGCGGGGGCGCGATGGCGGCGGGCCGTTCGACGAGTTCGGTCATCAGTGCTCACTCCGTTCCGGTGCCGGGAAATGGCCCGACTCGATGAAGAATTGGATGTAGGTGCGGAAGAGGTCGCCGGACACCGGCGGGCACACGATGCCGCTGCCCGCCAGCATCGCCTCGGTCTCGGACACGTCGATGGGCGGATAGAACGCTGCCGTGTCGCCGATCATCGCCTCGAAGGCGTCGAGGAGCGGGACCAGCGCATTGTCCGTGTTCGAGCCGACCTCGGCGAGCCAGTCGATCCGGTCACGGTCGGCGATCGGATAGCCCATCGCCCGCAACCGGTCGACCAGTTCGAGCAGCGCGACTCGGAAGGGATTGTGCAGGTGGAAGATTCGCTCGGCGGCTGCGGGACGGGCGGCCAGGGCGACGATCGCGGCGCTGACGTAGTCCACCGGCGCCAGGTGGAAGTAGCCGTCGCCGACCGGCGGGACCGCTTTCGCCTGGATGATGCCCTTGAGCGTGAGCCAGACGAAGTCGCGGGTCTGGCAGGCGCCGTGCCGCTGATCGCCGGAGATCACGTCGACCCGGTACACCGAGACCGGCAGTCCACGCTCCCGCGCCAGCGCGATGTTCTGCTCGGCAACCCATTTCGTGCGCAGGTACCCGCTGGGCAGCACCTCGGGCGGCCCGGTCGGGTCGTCCACCGCCAGCGGAGCGCCGTCGGCGGATGCGCCGGGGAAGACGCCCACAGTCGACACGTAGTGGACCGGCACCGTCCGATGCCGGGCGGCCAGGCGCAGAATCTCCTCCGTGCCAACGACATTCGCCTCGCGCAGCAGCTGGTACGGCTGCAACCAATGCACCGTCGCGCCCGCGTGGAACACCACGTCGACCAGGGCGGCCAGCTCGTCGAAAGCGGCCTCGGACAGGCCGAGCCGCGCGGCCGCGAGATCGCCGACGATAACGCGGACACGGTTCAGGTCCACCTCGCCCGACACCCGGTAGAACTCCAGGTTCGAGATCAGCCGCTGCGTCGCGGCCGCCTCGTCCGCCCCCCGGACCACGCAGTGCACCACGGCATTCGTGGTCGTCATGAGATCGCGCAGCAGGAACGCGCCAAGGAAGCCGGAAGCGCCGGTGAGCAGAACGTGGCCGGGATCGGTCGCCACCCGGACCACCGTCTCCGCGGGGCGGATGTCGTCGGCCAGATGCACCTCGGCGCCGAAGTCGATCGCGCCGGTTGCCTCATCGTCGCCTGATGCGGCGAGGATGAACGCCGCCAAGGCCTCCGGGGTGGGATGGTCGTAGGCGACGGTGGCAGGCAGCCGGGTGCCGAACGCGGCCTGGAGCCGATTGCGGTATTCCACCGTGGCCAGCGAGTCGAAGCCCGCCTCGCTGAATTCCCTTGTGCTGTCGAGTGCTTCGGTGCCCTGATGCCCGAGGACGGCGGCAGCCTCCCGCAGCACGATCTCGAGCACGATGGCGTACTGCTCGGCGGGCGACCGGCCGTGCAGGAGCTCGGCGACCGAGACGGTCGCCTCCGCATTGCCCGCCACCGCACGCTGGGTGGGCAGCAGGCCCGAGAGCAATCGGGTCGGCCGGGCACGCACCGCCGACAGTTCGAGCGGGGTGGCAACGAGCAGCGCCCGACCCGACCCGACGGCTGCGTCGAGCAGTGCGAGACCGGAATCGGCGGGCAACGGCGGAAAGCCGCCGCGCGCGATCCGCTGCTTGTCGGCCTCGTCGAGATGTCCGCTGATGCCGCCCTCCTGCTCCCACAGACTCCAGGCGATCGAGGTCGCGGGCAGTCCCAGCTCGGCACGGTGGGCGGCGAGCGCATCGAGGAAGACGTTAGCCGTGGCGTAGTTCGCCTGACCCGGGCCGCCGATGATCCCGGCCACCGAGGAGAACAGCACGAACGCGGTGAGTTCACGGTCCAGGGTGAGCTCATGCAACAGCCAGGCGGCGTCCGCCTTCGGGCGCAGGACCGCGGCCAGCCGGTCCGGGTCGAGGTCGCGCAGCAGGCCGTCGTCGGTGGCGCCCGCGGTGTGGACGACCGCGGTCACCGGGTGCGCGGCCAGCACGGCGGTCAGAGCGGCGCGGTCGGCGGCATCGCAGGCGACGATGTCGACCCGCGCCCCGGCGGCCGTCAGTTCGTCCCGAAGCGCTTCCGCCCCGGGGCTTTCCGGTCCGCGGCGGCTGAGCAGCACCAGGCGGTCGACCCCGCGCTCGGTGACCAGGTGGCGGGCCAGCATCGCACCCAGCGAGCCGGTGCCACCGGTGATCAGCACGCACTCCCCCGCCCAGCGGGCCGGGGTGGGCAGGGCGACGCGATGCAGTCGCGGCACGAAGACGCGGCCCTCGCGAATCACGACCTGGGGTTCCCCGGCCGTGACGACCGCGGCCAGGGCGGCGGTCGAGGCCGGGTCGTCGTCGATGTCGGCCAGCACGATGCGGCCGGGCAGCTCCGACTGGGCCGAGCGCAGCAGACCCCAGACGCTCGCGGCGGCGACGTCGGTGGCCCCGGCCCCCATGGCCCGCTCGGTCACCACGACCAGCGGTGCGGCGGTGCGGTCCTCGACGGCGATCCACTGCTGCGCGAGAGTCAGTGCGCGGCGGGCGAGTTCGTGCGCGCCGAGCACCGGGTCACCGGTCGGCGCGGAGCCGATCGGGGCCAGGATGGCGTCGACCGGCTTGTCCGCGCCGGCGGCCTCGGCCAGGTCCGCGAACAGCGTGGTCTCCCCCACCTCGGGCAGGGGCTCGGTGCCGGAGACCGCGCCCCAGCGGATCGCGCGCCCGCTGACGGCGGCGGGCATCCAGTCGACGGTGAAGGACATCTCGTCGATATCCGGCCGTGCCGCAACCGATTCCGCCGGTGCCGTCATCACGCGCAGGGTGGCCACGGCCACGCCCGCCCGGTCGGCGAGCAGCAGCGTGGTCGAGCCGTCGCCGCCGGTGTGGGCCAGCACCCGCAGGGCCGTGGCACCGGTGGAGAACAGCCGGACGTCCCGCAGTTCGCGTACGGTCCCGGGGGCGACGGCGGCCAGCGCGGCGTGCAGCAGCACCGGGTGCACGCCGAAAGCGGCTGCCTCGGCGGCGAATTCGTCCGGTAGCGCGACCTCGGCGTGGGTCTGGTCGTCGGCCGCCGCCGGAGGCCATTCGGTGAGTTCGAAATCCGGTGCGCCGATCCGCAGTCGGACGGTGCCGCGGGCGTGCAGGATCCAGGGTCCCGAGGACCCGGAGGCCCGGGAGTGGATCGACACGGTGCGGTCGCCGTTGTCCAGCAGGCCGCCGACCCGGGCCTGGATGTGCAGGTCGGCTCCGGCGGGCATGGTCAGCGGGGTGCGAACGGTCAAGGCGGACAGTTCGGTACAGCCGAGTTCGTCGGCGGCGCGGGTGGCCAGTTCCACCAGCACGGCGGCGGGGACGGGCGCGCTCTGTTCGATCCAGCGCTGCCGCCGGGACAGGCGGCCGGTGGCGACCACGCCGTCGGCGGCGCTGTCGGCCATGTCGACCGCCACCTCGAGGACGGGGTGGCCGAGGGCGGATCCGGTGCCCGCGGCCCCGATGACGGTGTCGCCCGCCCAGTGCCGGGAACGCTGGAAGGCGTAGGTGGGCAGGCTGATTCGGCGTGCGCCGGTGCCCGCGAACACCTGTTCCCAGTCGACGCGCACGCCATGGGTGTGCAGGGCGGCGACGGCGGCGAGCGCGGTCTCGTCGTCCTCGGCGGTGCGGCGCAGGACGGGGATGGAGACGTGCGGGCGGTCCTGGAGGGTTTCGTCGACCAGGGCGCTGAGGATGGCGTCGGGCCCGATCTCCACGAACTTGGTCACCCCGGCGGCGGCCAGGGCTTCCACACCGTCGGAGAACCGGACGGTGCCGCGAATGTGGCGCGGCCAGTAGGCGGGATCGGCGTGGTCGCCGGGGGCGGCGAGCGCGCCGGTCACATTGGACACGATGGGCATGCGGGCGGGCTGGAAGGCGAGCCCGCGGGCCACCGCCTCGAACTCGTCCAGGATCGGGTCCATGTGGTGAGAGTGGAAGGCGTGGCTGACGGCCAGGCGGCGGGAGCGGGTCCCGCGCTGTCCCAGGGTTTCCGCGATGGCTTCCAGGTCCTCGGCCGATCCGGCGAGCACCACCGACGCGGGTCCGTTGACGCCCGCGAGGCTCACCCGGTCGGAGAGCTGGTCGCGGACGGCGTCCTCGCCCGCGCGCACCGCGAGCATCGCGCCGCGCGGCAGCGAGTTCATGAGGCGGGCCCGCGCGGTGACCAGGGTAGCGGCGTCGGCCAACGAAAGCACGCCCGCCTGCTGGGCGGCGACGAGTTCGCCGACCGAGTGGCCGGTGAGGTAGTCGGCGCGAATGCCCCAGGACGCCACCAGCCGCGCCAGCGCGTATTCGACGGCGAAGAGGGCGGGCTGGGTGACGGCGGTTTCGTCGAGCCGCTCGCCGGAGGTGATCTCGTCGCGCAGCGGTCGTTCCAGCAGCGGGTCCAGGTGGCCGCAGACCTCGTCGAACGCGGCGGCGAAGGCCGGGAAGGCGTCGTAGAGACGCAGGCCCATGCCGGGGCGCTGGGCGCCCTGGCCGGTGAAGACGAACGCCGTCTTGCCGGTTCGGGTGGAGGTGGGGTCGGCGGTCAGACCGGCGAGCAGTTCCGCGCGGTCGCGACCGACGGCGACGGTGCGGTACTCCAACTGGGTGCGGGTGGTCGCGAGCGAGTACGCGATGTCGAGATCCCGCACGTCGGTGCCGGCGGCGAACTCGGCCAGCACCGCCGCCTGCGCCCGGGCCGCGGCCGCGGATTTGCCGGACACCGGCCAGGGCAGGACCGGCAGCCGAACCGGTTGCGGTGCAGCGTATTCCGAATGGTCAGCTGAATCCTGCTGCGCCTCTGCGGTTTCCGGTGCAGGGGCCTGTTCGATGACGACGTGGGCGTTGGTGCCGCTGACGCCGAATGAGGACACCGCGGCCCGGCGCGGAGCCCCGGTCTCGGGCCAGGGCTGGGTTTCGTTCAGCAGGCGCACCGTGCCCGACGACCAATCCACGTCCGGGTTGGGTGTTTCCGAGTGCAGGGTCTTGGGCAGTACGCCGTGGCGGATGGCTTCGATCATCTTGATGACGCCGCCGACGCCCGCCGCCGCGACCGAGTGACCGATATTGGATTTCATCGACCCCAGCCACAGCGGCCGCGCCGAGGTGCGTTCCCGCCCGTAGGTGGCCAGCAGCGCCTGGGCCTCGATCGGGTCGCCCAGCCGGGTGCCGGTGCCGTGGCCCTCGACGGCGTCCACCTCGGCGGCGGAGAGTCCGGCGTCGGCCAGGGCCGCGCGGATCACGCGTTCCTGGGACGGCCCGTTGGGCGCGGTGAGCCCGTTGGACGCGCCGTCCTGGTTGATCGCGGACCCGCGGAGTACGGCGAGTACCTCGCGACCGGAGGCGACGGCGTCCGAGAGGCGTTGCAGCGCGAGCAGACCCACGCCCTCCGACCAGCCGGTGCCGTCCGCGCCCGCGCCGTAGGACTTGCAGCGGCCGTCGGCGGACAGGCCGCGCTGCCGCGAGAATTCGATGTAGCCGCCGGGGTGTCCGTAGACGGTGACACCGCCGGCCACCGCGAGGTCGCATTCGCCGCGGCGCAGCGCCTGCGCCGCGAGGTGCACGGCGACCAGCGAGGACGAGCACGCCGTGTCGACGGTGAGGGCGGGGCCCTCGAATCCGAAGGTGTAGGCCAGCCGGCCCGAGACCACGCTGCCCAGTCGCCCGGTCATGGCGTAGCCCTCGAGTTCCGGCGGTGCGGCCAGGTCGAGGTAGCTCTGCTCGCCAGCGCCGACGAAGACGCCGGTGCCGCTGCCGCGCAGCGACATCGGGTCGATGCCCGCGGATTCGAAGAGTTCCCAGGCGGTTTCGAGCACGACCCGCTGCTGGGGGTCCATGCCGAGGGCCTCGCGCGGGGAGATGCCGAACAGTCCGGCGTCGAAATCGGTGGCGTGGTCGATGAATCCGCCGTGGCGTGTGGTCGAGGTGCCGATGTGCTCGGGGTCCGGGTCGTACAGGGCCGCGACGTCCCAGCCGCGGTCGGCGGGCCATTCGGTGATGGCGTCGGTGCCGGTGGCGACCAGGTCCCACAGCTGGGCGGCGGAGGTGACGCCGCCCGGGTAGCGGCAGGCCTGCGCCACCACCGCGATGGGTTCGGCCGACGCGGATTCGAGTTCGGTGATACGGCCCTTGGCCTTGGTGAGTTCGGCTGTGGCCCAGCGCAGGTACTCGACCAGTTTCTTGTCTTCAGGCATTGCCGGTGTCCTCTTTCTCAGCCCAGCTCGTGGTCGGAAATGCGGCCGAGTTCGCCGTCGATGAAGCTCAGGAGTTCCTCGGCCGAGGCGGTGGCGAGGCGTGCGTCGACGGCCTCGGTCGCGGGGCTCTCGGGGGCCGGGTTCGCCGCCCAGCGGCCGGCCAGCTCGCGCAGGCGCTCGGCGATCCGGTCGCGGTCGGCCGCGCCCAGGTCGTCGGCGACGCGTTCCCAGCGGTCCAGTTCCCCCCACAGCACGTCGACGGGGGCGGGCGGGCGCAGGGCGTCGAGGACGAACGCGGCCAGGTCGGCCGGGGTGGGCCGGTCGAAGACGGCGGTGGCGGGCAGCGTGGTTCCGGTCGCCAGGGACAGGCGGTTGCGCAGCTGCACCGCGGTCATGGAGTCCATGCCGAGTTCCTGGAACGGGCGGTCGGCTTCGATGCTCAGGGGCTCGGCGATGCCGAGCACCGCGGCCAGCTGGGCGCGCACGGTATCCACCACCGCGTCGAGCTGTCGCGTCTCGTCGAGATCGGCGAGCCGGGCCCGCAGGACCTCGGCGGTGTCGGCCGTGACCGCGGCAGGGCGGACCGGCGCGGATCGCGGTGTGTCACCGGCGGTTTCGCTGTCGGCGCCCAGTCCCAGGGTCCGAAACTCGACGGCCTCGGCGCTGAATACCGGGTTCCCGGCCGGATCGGTCAGGTACGCGGCGACCGCGTCCCCGTCCACCGGCCGCACGTGGGCCCGGACGGCGTCCGCGCCCGTGGCGTACAGCCGCACGTTCCGCCAGCTGACCGGCGCCAGCAGCGAATCCGTGCCGAGGGTGCTCGGCAGCGCCGCGTCCAGCAGTTCCGGGTGCAGGGCGAATCCGGTGGCCTGCGGCGCCGATTCGGCGGGCAGATGGTGCTCGGCGGGTTGGTCGGAGAGCACCGGCGTCCCCGGATCGCCGCCGCGGGCGAGCGTGCCGGTGGCGATCGCGGCCCAGCTGCCGCCCGCGGACCTGGCCCGGATTCCCGCAGTGCGGCGGCCGGTGTCGTCGGCCGCGCCGATGACCACGTGCAGCTGAGCCTCCTGGCCCGCGGGGACGGTGAGCGGCCGGGTCAGCTCCAGCTGCTCGATGTGGTCCGCGCCGACTTCGTCGCCGGCCCGCAGCATCAGGTCGATGAGGACAGCGGGCGGGACCAGGGTGGCCGCGGGTGTGGTGTGGGCAGCCAGCCAGGGCATCGCGTTCGGGTTCAGGCCACCGGTGAGTAGCACGCTGTCGGCGTCGGGCAGGTGCAGGACGCCGGTCAGCACGGGGTGCTCGATCGGGTCGAAACCCGAGGTGGCGGTGGTAGCGGTCGGGTGCAGCCAGTACCGATCGCGCTGGAACGCGTAGGTGGGCAGGGCGACCCGGCGCGCGCCGGTCCCGGCGAAGAACGCCGCCCAGTCGACGGTCGCGCCGAGGCAGTGCAGCTGCGCCACACCGGCGATGAGGGTCCGGGCCTCATCGGTGTCGCGCCGTTGCAGGGCGATGGCGGCGGTGTCGGTGACCTGGTCGGCCAGCGGCGTGAGGACCGCGTCGGGTCCGACCTCGGCCAGCACGGTCACATCGAGGGCGGCCAAGGTGGTTGCCGCGTCGGCGAATCGGACGGGACAGCGAATCTGGTCGACCCAGTACTGCGCGGTGGTGGGCTCGGCGATCCGACCGGTGACGGTCGAGACGAACGGGATGGCGGGTGTGGAGTAGGTGACGGATTCCGCGACGGCGCGGAACTCGTCGAGCATGGGGTCCATCAGCGCCGAGTGGAAGGCGTGGCTCACGGTCAATCGCTTGTGCCGGCAATCCAACTGGGCTACGACCGCCAGCACGGCGTCCTCCGGGCCCGAGAGGACCACCGACTCCGGACCGTTCACCGCCGCGATCGACACCGACGCACCGAGCAGCGGCAGCACCGTTGCCTCCGGCACCGACACGGCGACCATCGCGCCACCCGTGGGCAGCGCCTGCATCAACGCGCCACGGGCCGCCACCAGACGGGCGGCGTCGGCCAGCGAGAGCACCCCGGCCACGTGCGCGGCCGCGAACTCACCCACCGAATGCCCGGCGACGTAGTCGCAGCGAATCCCCCAGTGCGCCAGCAGTCGCGCCAGGGCGACCTCGACGGCGAACAGTGCGGGCTGGGCCAGCCCGGTGCCGTCGAGACCGTCACCGGTGGTGATCAGTTCGCGCAGGGAACGGCCCAGCAGCGGGTCGAGGTGCGCGGCCGTCTCGTCGAACGCGGCGGCGAAGACCGGGAAGCGTTCGTACAGGCCCATTCCCATGCCGAGGCGCTGCGCGCCCTGGCCGGTGAAGACGAAGGCCGTGCCGCCCGAGCGCGCCGCGACCGGCCGGGTGTCGGCCAGCGCCGCGCCCAGTTCCGCGGTGTCGCGGCCGACCACGGCGGCCCGGTGTTCGAAGGCGGTGCGTGCGGTGGCCAGCGAGTACGCGATATCCAGTTCCCGCGCTGCCGAATTCGCGACGAACTCCCGCAGCCGGGCCGCCTGGGCGTCGACGGCGGCCGGGGTTCGGCCGGAGATCAGCCACGGCAGCACGGGCAGTACCAGCGAGACCGGCTGCGGCTCGGCCACGTCCGGCTCCGGGGCCTGTTCGACGATGACGTGCGCGTTGGTGCCGCCGAAGCCGAACGACGACACACCGGCCCGGCGCGGCTGCCCGGTCTCGGGCCAGTCCCGCGCCTCGTTCAGCAGTTCCACAGACCCGGCGGACCAATCCACCTCGGGCGACGGGGTTTCCGCGTGCAGGGTGCGCGGCAGGACGCCCCGCCGCATGGCCTGGATCATCTTGATCACGCCGCCCACGCCCGCCGCCGCCTGCGAGTGCCCGACGTTGGACTTCAGCGAGCCCAGCAGCAGGGGACGGTCCCCCGCCCGATCGCTGCCGTAGGTGGCCAGCAGGGCCTGGGCCTCGATCGGGTCGCCGAGCCGGGTGCCGGTGCCGTGTCCCTCGACCGCGTCGACCTCGGAGGCGAGCAGGGCGGCGTCGGCGAGCGCGTCGCGGATGACGCGTTCCTGGGACGGGCCGTTGGGCGCGGTCAGTCCATTGGACGCGCCGTCCTGGTTGACGGCCGAGCCGCGCAACACCGCCAGCACCTCGCGACCCTCGCGGCGCGCGTCGGAGAGTCGTTGCAGCGCCAGCAGTCCCGCGCCTTCGGCCCAGCCGGTGCCGTCGGCGCCCGCGCCGAAGGATCGGCAGCGGCCGTCCACCGACAGTCCGCGCAGGCGGGAGAACTCCACGAACGCCTGCGGCGTCGACATCACGGTCACGCCACCGGCCAAGGCCAGGTCGCATTCGCCGCGGCGCAGGGATTGCGCGGCCAGGTGCAGCGCCACCAGGGAGGACGAGCAGGCCGTGTCGACCGAGATCGCGGGTCCTTCCAGACCCAGCGAGTAGGCCAGGCGGCCCACCGCGATGCTGCCCGCGCTACCGGCGAACAAGTAGCCCTCGTGTTCGCCGCCCACGCCGGGGCGAGCGCCGTAGTCGGAGTACATCACGCCCGCGAACACGCCGGTCCGGGAGCCGCGCAGGCTGCGGGGCACGATGCCCGCGGCTTCCAGCGCCTCCCAGCCGGTTTCGAGCAGCAGGCGCTGCTGCGGGTCGACGGCCAGAGCTTCGCGCGGCGACAGCCCGAAGAAGCCCGCGTCGAACAGGTCCGCGTCCATCAGGAATCCGCCGCCGCGACTGTAGGACCGCCCGGCCTGTTCGGCGTTGCTGTCGAACAGCGAGCCCAGGTCCCAGCCGCGGTTGGTCGGGAATTCCGAGACCGCATCGACGCCCCGGAACACGAGGTCCCACAACTGTTCCGGATCGGTGACGCCGCCGGGATAGCGGCAGCCGACGCCGACGATGGCGATGGGTTCGTCGTCGCGGGCGGTCACCATGGCCGTCGTGAGGGCCTGCGGCTTCGCGCCGACCAGTTCACCGGACAACCGCTCCGACAGCGTGGCGGGCGTCGGGTAGTCGAAGACCAGGGTGGCGGGCAGGCGCACGCCGGTGGCCTCGGCCAGCCGGTTGCGCAGTTCGACCGCGGTCAGCGAATCGAACCCGAGATCCTGGAAGGACCGGTCCGCGCCGACCGCGCTCGAGCCCGAATGCCCCAGGACCGCGGCGGCATTGGTGCGGACCAGGTCCAGCAGGGCCGCGGCGCGCTCGGCTTCGGTCAGCTGGGCCAGGCGGGCGGCGAACCCGTCGCGCGGAGCCTTGCGGGCGCGCGCCGCCGGGGCCAGGCGGCGGAACACCGCCGGAACGTCGCCGGAGGACCGCAGGGCGGCGGTGTCGAGGCCGGTGACCGCGAGCAACGGGACGTCGAGGGCGGCGGCCACATCGAAGGCGTGCAGCCCGGCGGCGGTCGGCAGCGGCAGCACGCCGATGCGGCGGATGCGCTCGCGATCGACGGCGCTCATCTCGTCGGTGATGCCGCTGGCCTGCTCCCACAGGCCGTAGGCGATGGACACCGCGGGCAGGCCGAGCGCGCGGCGGTGCTCGGCGAGCGCGTCGAGGAAGGTGTTGGCGGCGGCGTAGTTCGCCTGGCCCGCCGTGCCGACCAGACCGGCCAGCGACGAGAACAGTACGAACGCACCGAGATCCAGGTCGCGGGTGGCCTGGTGCAGCGCCCAGGCCGCGTCGACCTTGGGCCGCAGCACACTGGTGACCTGGTCGGCGGTCAGCGATTCCACGATGCCGTCGGCGAGCACGCCGGCGGTGTGCACGACCGCGCGCACCGGGTGCGCGGCGATGACGGCGGCCAGCTCGGCCGGATCGGTGACGTCGCAGGCCAGAACCGCGACGTCCGCGCCGCGCTCGGTCAATTCGGCCCGCAGTTCGGTCGCGCCGGGCGCGTCGAGGCCGCGGCGGCTCAGCAGCAGCAACGAGCGGGTGCCGTGGGTGTGGACCAGGTGCCGGGCGAGGGTTGCGCCGAGGGTGCCGGTACCGCCGGTGATCAGCACGGCGCCCTGCGCCCACGGATCGGTGTCGACGGTGGCGGCGCGGGCGCGGATCAGGCGCGGGACATGCAGTGCCCCACCGCGAATCGCCACCTGCGGCTCACCGCTCGCGACGGCGGCGTCGAGACTGTCCCACGAGCCGGACTCGGCATCGAGGTCGATGAGGCTGAAGCGGTCCGGGTGTTCGGTCTGGGCCGCGCGGATCAGACCCCAGGCCCCGGCCTGCGGCAGATTCGCCGCGGCGGGACCGGCCGCGGACTCGGTGATGATCACCAGCCGGGAACTCGCGAACCGCTCGTCGAGGATGGCGGTGCGCACGACCGCGAGGGCGCGGTGAACGACATCGCGTGCGGCGGAAGGGATCTCCGCGTCATGGTCGGCGGCAGGCAGCTTGACCACGACTACGGCCGGTGTGCCGGTGACCTCGTCCAGCGCGGCGTATCGGGTCGCTACGCCCGGCACATCGCCGACCGCCACCCACCCGGTGCGATCGGATGTCGCAGCAGGAGTGTGGATTTCGCTCCATTCCAGCTCGAACAGCGTCTGGTCCGCACCGGCCGCGGCCTGCGGACGCAAGGCCAGGGCGTCCACGGCGAGGAGGGTCGCGCCGGAGTCGTCGGCGATGAGCATGGCCACCGCGTCTCGCCCGGCCGGGGTGATCCGGACCCGCAGCGTCGTCGCCGGGAATTCGGGGATCGTGACCCCGGACCACGAGAACGGCAACAGCGCGGGCCGATCGGTGTCGGAAATGCCCGGGACGAGGGCGTGGGCCGCGGCGTCGAGCAGCGCGGGGTGCATGGTGAACCGGTCGGCCCCGGCGGCGTACTCGTCGTCGAAGGCGAGTTCGGCGAACAGGTCCTCGCCGCGACGCCACAACCGGCGCAGGCCGTTGAACACCGGGCCGTACTCGTAACCGTGGTCGGCCGCGCGGTCGTAGGCCCCGGTGAGGTCGACCTCCTGCGCGCCGCGGGGCGGCCACTCCCCGATGGCGCCGGGGTCGGTGCTCGCGTCGGCCCCGCTCAGCAGGCCGGTGGCGTGCAGTCGCCAGTCCTGGCCGCCCGCCAGGCGGGAGCGGATCTCCAACTGTCGCTTGCCGCTGTCGTCGGCGGCGGCGATGCTGACCCGGATCGTCACCGGTTGATCGGTGAGTTCCAGGGCCGCGGCGATGGTGAATTCCTCTACCCGGGAGGGTTCTTCCGCGACTTCGGCGGCGGCCCGGAAGGCCAGTTCGAGCAACAGGGTGCCGGGCACGATGGTGGCGCCGTCGATGGTGTGCTGGGTCAGCCAGGGCTGGGTATTGGGGTCGAGCACACCGGTGAGCAGCGTGCTGTCGAAGTCGGACAGGTGCAGCACGCCGGTGAGGATGGGGTGGTCGACCGGGTCGAAACCCGAGGCGGCCGCGGCCGTGGTGGGGTGCAGCCAGTACCGCTCGCGCTGGAACGCGTAGGTGGGCAGGGCGACCCGGCGCGCACCGGTTCCGGCGAAGAACGCCTCCCAGTCGATGCCGATTCCGTGCGTGTGCAGGCCCGCGAGGCCGCGCACGAGGGTGTCGGCTTCGGCGCTGTCGCGGCGCTGCATCGCGATCGAGGGCGTGTCGGTCACGGCTTCCAGCAGCGGCGTGAGGACGGCATCGGGGCCGATCTCGGCGATGGCGCTGACGCCGAGTCCGGCGAGAGTCGTCGCGGCGTCGGCGAAGCGGACGGCCCCGCGCACCTGGTCCACCCAGTAGTCCGCGCCCGCCGGCTCGGTGACCTGGCCGGTGAGGGTGGAGACGAACGGGATGGTGGACGGCGAATAGGTGATGGTCTCCGCGGCCGCGCGGAACTGCGCGAGCATGGGGTCCATCAGGGCCGAGTGGAAGGCGTGACTGACCGTCAATCGCTTGTGCCGGCAATCCAACTGGGCTACGACCGCCAGGACCGCATCCTCGGGACCGGACAGGACGACCGACTCCGGACCGTTCACCGCCGCGATCGACACCGATTCACCCAGCAGCGGCAGTACCGTCGCCTCCGACACCGACACGGCGACCATCGCGCCACCCGTGGGCAGCGCCTGCATCAACGCGCCCCGGGCCGCCACCAGACGTGCCGCATCGGCCAGCGAGAGCACCCCGGCCACGTGCGCGGCCGCGAACTCACCCACCGAGTGGCCCGCCACCGCACGGATATGCACGCCCCAGGAGCGCAGCAGCCGCCACTGGGCGACCTCGACGGCGAACAGGGCGGGCTGGGCCATTCCGGTGCCGTCGAGTCCCTCGCCGCTGGTGATCAGCTCCCGCAGCGAGCGGCCGAGCAGCGGATCCAGCAGTGCCGCAATCTCATCCAGGGCCTCGGCGTAGATCGGGAAGCGGGCCGCCAGTTCCGCGCCCATACCGATCCGCTGCGCGCCCTGACCGGTGAACACCACGCCCAGCCCGCCCTCTCCGGCGACGATGGGCGCGGCGTCGGCGACGTCCGCGCCGGGCCACAGCACGGTGCGGTGCTCGAAGGCGGTGCGCGCGGTGGCCAGCGAATAGGCGATATCCAGTTCGCGGGCAGGCGAACCCGCCACATACTCGAGCAATCTGGCGGTCTGCGCTTCGACGGCTTCGGGTGTCCGGCCCGAGACGAGCCACGGCACCACGGGCAGTTCCACCGTGACCGGCTGCGGCTCGGCGGTTTCCGGCACCGGGGCCTGCTCGACGATCACGTGCGCGTTGGTCCCGCCGAAACCGAACGACGACACGCCGGCCCGGCGCGGCTGCCCGGTCTCGGGCCAGGCGCGGGGCTCGACGAGCAGCTCCACCGCGCCCGAGGACCAATCCACCTCGGGGGTGGGGGTTTCCGCGTGCAGGGTGCGGGGCAGCACGCCGTGCCGCATGGCCTCGATCATCTTGATCACGCCGCCCACGCCCGCGGCCGCCTGGGAATGCCCGAAGTTGGATTTCAGCGAGCCCAGCAGCAGCGGTTGCCGGCCGGCCCGGTCACTGCCGTAGGTGGCCAGCAGGGCCCGCGCCTCGATCGGGTCGCCGAGCCGGGTGCCGGTGCCGTGGCCTTCCACGGCGTCGACCTCGGCGGCCGACAGGCGGCTGTCGGCCAGGGCCGCCCGGATGACGCGCTCCTGCGCGGGGCCCGACGGCGCGGTCAGGCCGTTGGAGGCCCCGTCCTGATTGATCGCGCTGCCGCGGATGACCGCCAGGACTTCCCGCCCCGCGGCCACCGCATCCGACAAACGTTGCAGCACAAGCAAACCAGCGCCCTCGGCCCAGCCGGTGCCGTCGGCGCCCGCGCCGTAGGAGCGGCAGCGGCCGTCCTCCGACAGACCGCGCAGCCGGGAGAACTCCACGAATGCCTGCGGCGTCGACATCACCGTGACGCCACCGGCCAACGCCAGGTCGCACTCCCCGCGCCGCAGGGACTGCGCCGCCAGATGCAGCGCCACCAGCGAGGACGAGCACGCGGTGTCGACCGAGATCGCCGGGCCCTCCAGGCCCAGCAGATAGGCCAGGCGGCCCACCGCGATGCTGCCCGCGCTACCGGCGAACAGGTACCCCTCGAACTCCCCGCCCACACCCGGCCGCGCACCGTAGTCGGAGTACATCAGTCCGGCGAACACACCGGTCTGGGTGCCGCGCAGCGCGCGCGGCACCAGTCCCGCCGATTCCAGGGCCTCCCAACCGGTTTCGAGCAGCAACCGCTGCTGCGGGTCCATGGCCAGCGCCTCGCGCGGCGACAGGCCGAAGAAGCCCGCGTCGAACAGGTCCGCGTCGAGCAGGAATCCGCCGCCGCGGCTGTAGGACCGGCCCGCCTGCGCGGCGTCGCTGTCGAACAGCGAGCCCAGGTCCCAGCCGCGGTTGGTCGGGAATTCCGTCACCGCGTCCGCGCCCCGGGTGACCAGGTCCCACAGTCCGGCCGGGTTCACGACCCCGCCCGGGTAGCGACATCCCAGTCCCACCACGGCGATCGGCTCGCGCATCGATTCCTCGACGGCAGCCAACTGCTTGCGGGCCTGGTGGGAATCCGCGATCGCACGCTTGAGGTATTCACGCAGCTTCGCCTGGTCGGACATCGGCCGTCGCCTTTCGGTTGAGGTCGGAAAAGGTAGGGAGGTAGGGGAATTCAGTCGAGCTCGTCGATGAGCGCGTAGAGCTCGTCGTCGGTCGCCGCGTCGAGATCGCCCTCGAAGCCGGTGTCGGCGGTGACCAGGCTCAGCAGTTCCCGCAGCCGGGCCGCGATGGCCGCGGCCTGGCCGGTGGCGGTGTCGGTCAGCGCGGCCGTGATGGACGGGCGCAGGCCGTCGATCAGTTCGAGCACCGGCACTTCGGTGGCGCCGGTGTCGAATCCGAGCTGCCCGGCCAGGTGTTCGGCCAGGACCGCCGGGTTGGCGTGATCGAAGATCAGCGTGGCGGGCAGCGTCAGGCCGAGTGCCTTGCCGAGGTCGTTGCGCAGCTCGACCGCCATGAGCGAGTCGAACCCGAGCTCCTGGAAGGACCGGTCCCGGCTGACGGCCGAATCGTCGTCGTGGCCGAGGGCCGCGGCGGCGCGGGCCCGGACCAGATCGGCGAGCGCCTGGATGCGCGCGTCGGGTTCGAGTCCGGCCAGCCGGGCCGTCAGATCCGGCTCGGCCGAGGCCGCCGCGGCGGCGCGCCGCGCCCGGGTGCGGACCAGTTCCCGCAGCGGTGCGGGCACCCCGGATTCGTTGGCGCGCAGGGCTTCCTGGTCGATCCGGGTGATCGCAAGCACCGGTTCCCCGGTGCGGACGGCGGCGTCGAACAGGTCCAGCGCCTCGGCCGGGTCGAGGGGCAGCAGACCCGAGCGGGCGAGCCGACGCAGGTCCACGTCCTCGAGGTGGCCGCTGAGTTCGCTGCTCCCGGCCCACAGGCCCCACGCCAGCGAGGTCGCGGGCAGGCCCTGGGCGTGCCGGTGTTCGGCGAGACCGTCGAGATAGGTGTTGGCGGCCGCGTAGTTCGCCTGCCCGGCGGTGCCGAGCAGGCCAGCCACCGAGGAGTACAGCACGAAGGCCGCGGGCTCGTGTGCGAGGGTGAGTTCGTGCAGGTGCCAGGCCGCGTCGAGCTTGGGCCGCAGCACCCGGTCGAGCTGTCCGCGGGTGAGGGCGGTGACGACACCGTCCTCGGTGAGGCCCGCGGTGTGCACGACCGCGCCGATGGCGCGGTCGCCGATGGCGGCCGCGAGCGCGTCGCGGTCGGTCACGTCGGCGGCCACGATGGCGACCCGCGCGCCGAATTCGGCCAGCTCCGAACTCAATTCGGCCGCGCCGGGAGCGGCGGGGCCGCGGCGGCTGATGAGCAGCAGGTCCCGGGCACCGTGCTCGGCCACCAGGTGGCGGGCCAGCAGTGCGCCCAGGGTGCCGGTGCCGCCGGTGATCAGGACCGTGCCCCGCGACCAGTCCGGGGTCTCCCCCGACACCTGCCGCATCCGTTCGAGCCGGGGTGCGAACAGCTCGCCGTCGCGCACCACGACGTGCGGTTCACCCGTCGCGGCGGCCCGGTCCAGGACGTCGCGCGAGCGCTCGGACTCGTCGATCTCGACGACGGTGACCCGGCCCGGGTTCTCCGCCTCCGCCGACCGGACCAGCCCGCGGATGCCCGCGTGGCCGAGTTCGCCCGCGGCGGTGACGATCGCGAGCCGCTCGCCCTCGGACTGCGCGAGCCAGTCCCGGACGGTCTCCAGGGTGGCGTGCAGCACGGCCTTGGGCGAGCCGGTGGGCGCTTCGATGATCTGCACGCCAGCACCGTCGCCCTCGGTCCGCACGGGCCGCAGCCGCGGCACGAGCAACCCGTCCACCTCGGTGGCGGCCGTGACGGCCGGGCGGGCCCGCAGGACCAGCGAATCGACGGTGGCCACCGGCGCTCCGGCCGGGTCGTCGGCGTGCAGCGACACCCGCAGCGCGTCGGTTCCGGCGTCCTCGAGGTCGATGCGCACCCGCAGCGCGGTCGCGCCGGTGGCGTGGATACGCACTCCGCCCCAGGCGAAGGGCAGCCACGACCGGGCCGACTCGTCGGTGACGCTTGGTAGCAGCGCATGCAGCGCGGCGTCGAGCAGGGCCGGGTGCAAGTCGACGGTATCGCCGTGCCGCGCCTCCGGGAGTTCGACGGCGACGAAGAGGGATTCACCGGTCCGGCGCACCCGCTTCAGTCCCTGGAACGCGGGCCCGTACTGGTAGCCGAGCTCGTGCAGCCGTTCGTAGACGCCGGTGAGATCGAACTCGGAGTCGTCGATCGTCCCGACCGTGCCCGCGGTGCGGTCCTCGGAGCGGGCGATCACGAATCCGCTGGCGTGTGTGACCCATTCGCCGTCGTCGGTGCGGCGCGAGTGGACTTCCGCAGCGCGGCGGCCGAGTTCATCGGGCAGTCCGATGCCGACCTGCACGGTGGCGCCGCCCGGGGGCAGGACCAGCGGCGCGCCGATGGTGAGTTCGGCCAGCTCGTCGCAGCCGACCCGGCGCGCCGCGTGCAGGACCATGTCGACCAGCGCGGTGCCCGCCACGACCGGCAGGCCGTCGAGGGCGTGGTCGGCCAGCCACGGCACGGATTCGACACCCAGGCGCGTGGTGAACCGGACCTCGTCGCGATTCGCGATCGGGACGGCCGCGCCCAGCAGCTCGTGGTCGGCGGCGTCCAAGCCCAGACCGGAGAGATTCAGTGTCCGGCCGGCTGGTTCGAGCCAGTACCGCTTGTGCTGGAAGGGATAGGTGGGCGCGGCGACCCGGCGCGCGCCGGTGTACAGGCTGTCCCAGTCCACGCGGTGGCCATGCATGCCCGCGATCGCCACCGCGGCGGTCAGCGTCTGCCGCTCCGAACGGCCGCGGCGCAGCACGGGTGCGGCGAAACCATCGGTGGCGGTGAGGGTCTGCTGCGCCAGCGCGGAGAGCACCCCGTCGGGGCCGATCTCGACGAAGTCGGTGACGCCGGCGTTTTCGAGGTAGCGGATGCCGTCGAGGAAGCGCACCGCGAGGCGGATGTGGCGGACCCAGTACCCGGGGTCGGTCACCTCTTCCACCGTCGCCAGGGTTCCGGTGACATTGGAAACCAAGGGGATCGTCGGCGGCCTGAAGTCCAGATGTGCGATGGCACTGTGGAATTCGTCGAGCACGTCGTCCATGTGCGGGGAGTGGAAAGCGTGGCTGACCGGCAGCTGCCGGATTCTGCGGCCGCGTTCGCGCCACAGCTCGGCCACGGCGGCGGCCGCGTCGGCGTCACCGGAGATGACGGTCGAACGGGGGCCGTTGATGGCGGCGATCACCACGGCCTCGCCGTACCCCGCCAGGTCCGGTGCCAACTCGGCCTCGGTGGCCTCGACGGCGATCATCACGCCGTGCGAGCGGGCCGCCTGCATGAGTCGTCCGCGCGCCGAGACCAGCGTCGCGGCGTCAGCCAGGTCGAGCACCCCGGCGGCGTGCGCGGCGGCGACCTCGCCGATCGAGTGGCCGGTCAGGTAATCCGGTCGCAGACCGTGACTTTCGATGGTCCGGTACAGTGCCGTCTCGACAGCGAACAGCGCGGCCTGGGCGAAATGCGTCTGGTCGAGCAGCGCCGAGTCGGCGGAGTCCTCCGGAGCGAACAGCACCTCGCGCAGCGGGCGCGCCAGACCGGGGTCCAGCAGCGCGCAGATCTCGTCGAAGACTCCCGCGAAAAGTGTTGAGGTCTCGTACAGTTCGCGGCCCATCCCGAGGCGCTGACTGCCCTGACCGGTGAACAGCATGCCCAGTTTGCCGCGTGAGCCCCGCTGCGCCCGGGCGACGGCGGTGTTCGGCCGGTCCTGAGCGATGTCGTCCAGGGCCCGGGCCAGCTCGGCGGGCTCACCGGTGATGGCGGCGCGCACATCGTGCCGCGCGCGACCGGTCGCCAGGGTGAGTCCGATATCGGCCGGGCGGGCATCGATTTCGGCCAGGTGGTCGCGCAGCCGGGCCGCGACCTCCCGCAGTCCGGCGTCGTCCTTCGCGGACAGGATCCACGGCACCGGTTGCTCCGGCGCGACCGCGACGGCGGTCCGCGGGGCGGGCTGTTCGAGGATGACGTGCGCGTTGGTGCCGCTGACACCGAACGACGACACACCGGCCCGGCGCGGTTGCCCGGTCTCCGGCCACGGCCGGGCCTCGGTCAGCAGGCGCACAGCCCCCGACGACCAGTCCACGTGCGGGCTGGGCGTTTCAGCGTGCAGGGTGCGCGGCAGCACGCCCCGGCGCATCGCCTCGATCATCTTGATCACGCCGCCCACGCCCGAAGCCGCCTGCGAGTGACCGATATTCGACTTCAACGACCCCAGCCACAGCGGGCGGTCGGCCGCGCGGTCGCTGCCGTAGGTGGCCAGCAGCGCCTGCGCCTCGATCGGGTCGCCCAGGCGGGTTCCGGTGCCGTGCGCCTCCACCGCGTCCACCTCGGCGGCGGACAGTCCGGCGTCGGCCAGCGCCGCGCGGATCACCCGCTCCTGGGCCGGGCCCGAGGGCGCGGTCAGGCCGTTGGACGCGCCGTCCTGGTTGACGGCGGTGCCGCGCAGTACCGCCAGCACCTCGTGCCCGGCGGCGCGGGCGTCGGAGAGTCGTTGCAGCACGACCAGTCCCACGCCCTCGGACCAGCCGGTGCCGTCGGCGTCGGCGCTGAAGGCCTTGCAGCGGCCGTCTGCGGACAGGCCGCGCTGTCGGGAGAACTCGACGAACGTGTTCGGAGTGGACATCACGGTGACGCCGCCGGCGACGGCGAGATCGCATTCACCGCTGCGCAGCGACTGCGCCGCCAGGTGCATGGCCACCAGCGAGGACGAGCAGGCGGTGTCGACCGTGATCGCGGGACCCTCGAAGCCGAAGGTGTAGGCCAGGCGGCCGGAGATAACGCTGGACAGGTTGCCCGCCAGCAGCAGGCCCTCGAATTCGCCCGCCGCGCCCTGCACCCGGATGGCGTAGTCGTCGTACATGGCGCCGGTGAAGACACCGGTGCGGCTGCCGCGCAGGCTCGCCGGATCTATGGCCGCGTATTCCATGGCCTCCCAGGCAGTTTCGAGCAGCAGGCGCTGCTGCGGGTCGGTGGCCGTGGCCTCGCGCGGGGAAATGCCGAAGAAGTCCGCGTCGAACAGGTCGGCGTCGTAGAGGAAGCCACCGTGCTTGGTCGAGGAGGTGCCCGGCCGTTCGGAGCGTGGGTCGTAGAGCTCGTCCACGTTCCAGCCGCGGTTGACGGGGAACTCACCGATGGCGTCGACGCCGTCGGCCACGAGCCGCCACAGGTGGCCGGGAGTGCGGACGTCGCCGGGATAGCGGCAGGCCATCCCGACGATGACGATCGGATCGTCCTGGGCGGACCGGACTTTCACCGCCACCGTGGCCGCGGCGGGCTGCTTCGGCCGCAGCAGTTCCCCGAGGTAGGTGGCCAGCGCGGTCGGCGACGGGTGGTCGAAGACGACCGTCGCGCCCAGGGTGAAGCCGGTCTCGGCGCCGATCCGGTTGCGCAGTTCGAGCCCGGCCAGCGAGTCGAAGCCCAGTTCCCGGAAGGCGCTGTCGGCGTCGAGGCCGGAAGCCGAATCATGGCCCAGCACCGCGGCGCTCACGCCCAGCACGTACTCCAGCAGCGCGTCGGCGCGCTGGTCGTCGGCGATGGCGGTCATGCGGTCGGCCCAGGTGCCGCCCGCGCTCCGGTTCCCCCGGCGCACGGGTGTGCGCAGGATGGCCGGGGCGGCCGCGGCGGGCACACCGTAGTCGATGGCCGCCGCGACGACGACCGGCTCGGGGCTGCCGAGCGCGGCGTCGAAGAGCGCCAGGCCCGCCTCGACGGTCAGCGGCGGCGCACCCAGGCGCTTCCAGCGCTCGATATCGGCCGCGGACAGACCCGTCCCCATGCCGACCGAGGTGTCCCACAGACCCCACGCCAGGGAGCGCGCGGGCAGACCCGCGGCGGCGCGATGGGCGGCAAGGCCGTCGAGATAGGCGTTGGCGGCGGCGTAATTGCCCTGCCCGGCCGTGCCGATAGTGCCCGACAGCGACGAGAACAGGATGAACGCGTCGAGATCCAATGCGGCCGTGGCCCGGTGCAACTGCCAGGCGGCGTCGACTTTCGGGCGCAGTACGGTGTGGATCTGGTCGGCGGTCAACGCGTCGATCATGGCGTCGGCGAGCGTGCCCGCGGCATGCACCACCACGCGCAGCGGACGGTCGGCCGGGATCGCGGTGAGCACCCCGGCGACGGCGTTCGGGTCGGCCATATCGGCGGCGAGCACCTCGACGGTGGCACCGGCGGCACGCAGGTCGGCGGTCAGGTCGTCGGCGCCGGGCGTAGCCGGGCCGCGGCGGCTGACCAGCAGCAGGTGGCGCACGCCGTGTTCGGCGACCAGGTGCCGGGCGAACAGCGCGCCGAGTCCGCCGGTGCCACCGGTGATCAGCGCGGTGCCGTCGGTCCGGATCGGAGTGCCGGTGAATTCGGTGGTGCGCGTGGTGACCCGGGGGATGTACAGCGCACCATCTCGGACGGCGAGCTGGGATTCCCCGGAGGCAGCTGCTCGGCCCGGCCACTCCCCGATCTCGTCCTGCACGGGAATGTCGAGCACCAGCACCCGTCCGGGGTGTTCGCCGGCGGCGACGCGGGCGAGGCCCCACACCGCGGCACCGGTGAGGTCGTCGACCCGCTCGCCCGCGGTGGTGGCCACCGCGCCACGGGTGACGAGGACGAGCGGCGAATCGGCTGCGGCGAGGTGCCGCTGGATCGATTCGGTGGCCAGGATCGTGGCCGCGTGCACCAGCTCGGGAGTGTCGCCGGGTTCGAGGACGAGGGTCTCGACTTCGGTTCCGGTGGTCTCGGATTCGAGCAGCGGCTGCCAGGCCAGGGCGTACAGCGGCGGCCTGGTGACGAAACCCTCGACGGCGGTGGGCCGGAAGTCCAGCGCCCCGATGACGGCGACCGGGGTGCCGTCGTCGGTGGTGACGGTGATCTCGGCCGAGGTGCGGCCGGTCCGGATCAGCCGGGCGCGCAGGGCGCTCGCTCCCGGCAGACTCACGCGCACAGCGGAAAACGCGTACGGCAGCAGCATCTCCCGGGGCCCGGCGGCGTCGGCCAGGTCCAGCACCAGCGGGTGCAGGACGGCGTCGAGCAGCGCGGGGTGGAGGCCGTAGCGACCGGCCTCGTCGACGCGGGCGGCGGGCAGCCGCACCTCCGCGAACAGCTCGTCGTCGGTGCGCCACCAGCGGGTCAGGCCGCGGAAGGCGGCGCCGTACTGGTAGCCGAGGCCCGCGAGCCGGTCGTAGGCGTGCTCGATCGGCTGCTCGACGGCATCCGGTGCGGGCCACTCGTTGCTGAGGCCGGGGGTGGGCGGGGCAGCGAGGTCGAAGAAGCCGGAGGCGTGCCGCGACCAGGGCGCGTCCTCGGCGCTCCGGGCGTGGATCGTGAAGGGCCGCCGCTCGTTCGCTCCGGCGACGCCGGCGATCAGCTGGACTTCCACCGAACCGTGCAGCGGCAGCGCGGCTTCCACCACGACTTCGGAAACCTGTTCGGCGCCCAGCAGATTCGCTGCCGCGACGGCGAAGTCCACGAAGGCGGCGGCGGGCAGGATGGGCGCACCGGCGATGACGTGATCGCGCAGCCAGCCGTGTTCGGCATTGGTCAGGGTGCCGCTGAAGAGCACCTCGTCCCGGTCGGCGCGGTCCACCCGGGTGGTGAGGATCGGGTGCCCGGAGGTGGGCCGCTCGGTGCCCCCGCGCAGCCAGTAGCTGCCGCGCTGGAACGCGTAGGTCGGCAATTCCACCGTAGCCGAGGGAGATTCGACCAGGGCGGTCAAGTCGGCGGGCGCGCCGTGGACATGCGCGGCGGCCAGAGCGGTCACGAAGGTGTCGTCCTCGGGGCGGCCGCGGCGCAGCAGGGGCACCGCGATCGACGCCGGGGCCGCGAAGGACTCGCGGGCCATGGCGGTGAGCACGGCGTCCGGGCCGATCTCCACGAACAGTCGAATGTCGTCGTTCTCGAGCGTGCGCACGGCGTCCAGGAAGCGCACGGTACCGCGCAGCTGACGCACCCAGTAGTCGGGCGAGGTGAGGTCGGCGTGCTCGGGTGAGAGCGCGGACACCACGGGAATCACAGGCTCGGTGAAGGACACCGACTCGGCTACGGCGCGGAACTCCTCCAGCGCGGAATCCATGTGCGCGGAGTGGAAGGCGTGGCTGACCCGTAGCGTGTGCGTGCGATGACCCGCGGCCCGCCACCGCTCGGCGACGGCCTCGGCGGCGTCGGTGTCGCCGGAGATCACCACCGAAGCGGGTCCGTTCACCGCCGCGATATCCACCGCGTACCCGTCGAGGGAGGCGGCCACCTCGTCGGCGGGCGCGCCGATGGCGATCATCGCCCCGCCCGCCCGCGCCGCCTGCATGAGACGGCCGCGCGCCGCGACCAGTTTCGCGGCGTCGGCCAATCCGATGCCACCGGCGACGTGCAGCGCCGCCAGCTCGCCGATCGAATGACCGGCCACCGCATCCGGAATCAGGCCCAGCTCACGGCACAGCGCGGCGAGCGCGACCTCCACCGCGAACACGGCGGGCTGGGTGTACTCGGTCCGGTCCAGGGCCTCGGCCCGGTCGCGGACGACCTCGCGCAGCGGCAGCGCCAGCCACGGGCCGAAAGCCGCGCACACCTCGTCGAAGGCCACGGCGAACGCCGGGAATGCGGCATACAGCTCCTGGCCCATACCGATGCGCTGCGCACCCTGGCCGGTGAACAGGAACGCGGTGCGCACGGCCCGCACGGACCGGCCCGAAACCAGCTGCGGCGCATCGGTTCCGTCGCGCAGGGCGGCCAGACCGGCTCGGAAATCCGCGTGGGTGCGGCCGACCACAACCGCGCGTTCGGGCAGCAGCGCCCGGGTCCGCACCAGCGAGTACGCGACTGCGCCGACCGACGCGTCCGGCCGCGCGGCGAGGAACTCATCCAGCTTGCCCGCCTGGCCGCGCAGGGCCTGGCGGTCGCGCCCGGACACCAGCCACGCCACCGGCCGCGCGACCGCGCCCGCCGCGGATGCGGCTGCCCCGGACGGGTCTACCGAGGATGCGGCCTCGGATCCAGCGGACATGGATGCCGTGGGTGCGGATCCGGTCGGCTCGGATGCATTCGAGGGGAATGCGGTTGTCGCGGAATCGGACTCGGCCTCTTCGAGGACCACATGGGCGTTGGTGCCGCTGATGCCGAAGGAGGACACGCCGACCCGGCGCGGGTGCTCCCCGCGCGGCCAGTCGCGGCGCTGGGCCAGCAGTTCGATGCTGCCCGCCGACCAGTCGACGTGTGGGGTGGGCGCGTCGAGGTGCAGGGTGCCGGGCAGCACGCCGTGCCGCATGGCCTGCACCATCTTGATCACACCGGCCACACCGGCGGCCGCCTGCGCGTGGCCGATGTTGGATTTCAGCGAACCCAGGTAGAGGGGCCGGCCCGAATCACGGTGTGCGCCATACGTCGCGAGCAGGGCGTCGGCCTCGATGGGGTCGCCCAGCGCGGTGCCGGTGCCGTGCGCCTCCACCGCGTCGACCGCCCCGGCGGTCAGCCCGGCGTCGGCCAGCGCCGCGCCGATGACACGCCGCTGCGCGGGGCCGTTGGGCGCGGTCAATCCGTTGGACGCGCCGTCCTGGTTGATGGCGGTTCCGCGGATGACACCCAGCACCCGGTGGCCATTGCGGCGCGCGTCGGAGAGCCGTTCCAGCAGCAGCACGCCCGCGCCCTCGGCCCACGCGGTGCCGTCCGCGGCGGCCGCGAACGGCTTGCAGCGGCCGTCGGGTGCGAGGCCGCGCTGCCGCGAAAACTCCACGAACATCCCGGGATTGGCCATCACGGCCGCGCCACCGGCGAGCGCCAGTGCGGATTCGCCCGCGCGCAGCGAGCGCACCGCGAGGTGAATGGCGACCAATGACGACGAGCAGGCGGTGTCCACGGTCAACGCGGGGCCGAGCAGGCCCAGCTGATAGGCGATGCGACCCGACATCACACTGTTGGCGGTGCCGGTCAGCACGTAACCCTCGGTGCCCGCGGCAGGCGTGTGCATGCGCGGGCCGTAGTCGGAGACGGTCGCGCCGACGAACACGCCCGTGCGGGAACCCGCGAGGGACTGCGGGTCGATGCTTGCGTGTTCGATAGCCTCCCAGGAGGTTTCGAGCAGCAGTCGTTGCTGCGGGTCCATGGCCAGCGCCTCGCGCGGCGAGATGCCGAACAGGCCCGCGTCGAACTCGTCGGCGTGCTCGAGGAAGCCGCCGAGCCGCACGTAGCTGCCGCCGGGCCGGTCCCCGTCGAACAATGCCTCGTCCCAGCCCCGGTTGGCCGGGAATTCGGTGATGGCGTCGATGCCGTCCGCCACCACCCGCCACAGGTCGTCGGGTCCGGCGATGCCGCCCGGATACCGGCAGGCCATGCCCACGATGGCGATGGGTTCGTCACCGGCGGCCGTGAACGCCTCGGCCGCAACGTCGTTCGCGGTGCCGGTGAGCGCGGCGTTCAGGTAGTCGATCAGTGCCGCGGGCGTCGGGTAGTCGAACAGCAGCCCGCCGGGCAGGCTCAGGCCGGTGGCGCGGGCGAGGGCCTTGCGCAGCTCCACCCCGAGCAGGGAATCGAAGCCGAGGTCACGGAAGCGGGCGTGGGTGTCGACGCGTTCGGTGGCGTCGAAGCCGAGGACGGCCAGGATATGGCCGGTGACCAGCGAATTCACATCGATATCCGCCACCGCCGGAGCGGCGACCGCCACCTCCGCCGGGGCGCTCGTCGCCGGCGCCGGGGCGACGGCGGGCACGGCCGCACCGCCCAGCAGCGGATACCGGCGGCGCTGGAACGGATAGGTCGGCAGGTCCACGACCCGCGCGCCGGTACCGGAGAACAGTGCGGGCCAGTCGATCCGCGCACCCCGGGTGAACAGCTGCGCCGCCGCGGTCACGATGGTGGCGGGTTCGTCACGGTCCGGGCGCAGGGCCGGGACCGCGGTGATCCGCTCCGGGTCGACGGCCGCGTCGGCGATCATGGCCGAGCACACACCGTCGGGACCGAGCTCGAATGTCTTTGTCACGCCATGGGCTTCGATGGCTCGAACCGCGTCCAGGAAGCGGACAGGTTGCCGGATGTGCTCCACCCAGTAGTCCGCCGAAGCCCACTCCTGCGCGGGTCCGCCGGTCACCGAGGACACCGCCCGCAGGGTCGGCTGCGCGAATGTCAGGGTCCGGACCAGCGCGGCGAACTCGTCGAGCATCGGCTCCATGAGCGGCGAGTGGAACGCGTGGGAGACATTGAGCCGCTTGGTCTTCCGGCCCATCGCGGCAACCAGGGCGGCAACCTCGACCGCACCGCGCTCCTGCCCGGCGATGACGACCGCGCGCGGCCCGTTGACAGCCGCGATACCCAGCTCGGGCAGTCCGGCCAGCAGTGGCGCGACTTCGGCCTCGGTGGCCTCCAACGCGATCATGGCTCCGCCGCTCGGCAACGCCTGCATGAGCCGTCCGCGCGCCGTGACCAGGGTGGCCGCGTCGGCGCGCGACAGCACTCCCGCCACGTGCGCCGCGCCGATCTCACCGATGGAATGTCCGGCGACGAAATCCGGTGCGATACCCCAGGATTGGACCAGTCGATACAGCGCCACCTGCACCGCGAACAGCGCGGGCTGCGCGTAGCCGGTCCGATCCAGGTCCTCCCCGGTGGCGATGATGTCGTGCAGCGGGCGGTCCAGGACCGGATCCAGATGCGCGGCGATGGCGTCGAATTCCGCGGCGAAGACTGGGAATTCGCGGTAGAGCTCGAGGCCCATCCCGATCCGCTGACCGCCCTGGCCGGAGAACACCACCGCCAGCTCGCCAGGCTCGACCGAGCCGGTGGCCAGTTGTGGCGCGGGCAGCCCCGCGGCGAGCGCCTCGAGCGCGCGCTGCCGGGCCGGACCGTCGCCCGCGGCGACCACGGCACGGTGGTCGAAAGTCGTTCGGTTGGTGGACAGCGACCAGCCCACATCGACGGGATCCTGCGAGGTGAGTTCCGCGAGCTGCTTCGCCTGACTCGCGAGCGCTTCGGGCGTCCGCGCTGAGAGCACCCACGGCGCGACCGCGAGCGGACGGCCCGTTGCGGCCACCGGCTCGGTCTCCGGTGCTTCACCGAGCACCACATGGCAGTTGGTGCCGCCCAAGCCGAACGAGCTCACGCCCGCGATCAGCGGCACCGTGGGTTCGGGCCACGCCGAAAGCTCGTTCTGTACCGCGAGATTCAGTTCGCCGAACGGGATCGAGGGGTTCGGGGTCGCGAAGTTCAGGCTCGGCGGCAGCTGCCGATGCCGCAGGCACAGCAGCACTTTGAGCAGTCCGGCCAGCCCGGCCGCGCCCTCCAGGTGCCCGATATTGGTCTTCACCGATCCGATCGGCAGCGGCCGGGTCCGCCCCGACCCCAGCACCGCGCCGAGCGCGGCCGCCTCGATCGGATCGCCGACCGGCGTCCCGGTGCCGTGCGTTTCGACGTACTGGACCTGCGCGGCGGACACCCCGGCACGCCGGTACGCCTCCCGCAGGACCTGCTCCTGGGCGGCCTGCCCGGGGACCGTGAGTCCCTCGGTCGCGCCGTCGTTGTTGACCGCGCTGCCGTGAATCACCCCGTGGATGCGGTCACCGGCCGCGATGGCGTCGGCCAGCGGCTTGAGCAGCAGCGCGACCGCGCCCTCACCACGCACGAAACCGTCGGCGCCGGCGTCGAAGGCGGCCGACGTGCCGGTGGGCGAGAGCCCGCCGAAGCGCTCGGTCGCGACCGCGGTCGCCGCGGACAGGTTCAGGTTGACTCCCGCCACCAGAGCCGTGGACGCCTCACCGGTGCGCAGGCTCTGGCAGGCCAGGTGCACGGCCACCAGAGCCGAGGACTGCACCGAGTCCACGGTCAGGCTGGGCCCGTGCACGCCGAGGAAGTAGGAGACCCGATTGGCGATCACGCCGCGGCTGGCGCCGGTCAGGCTGTGGTGGGTGATGGCGTTCTCGGGCAGGGTGCCCAGCAGGGCGGCGTAGTCGTCACGGTGGGCGCCGACCAGCACCGCGGTGTCGCCGCCGCGCAGCTGCTCGGGCCGGGTGCCGGCGTCTTCCAGGGCCTCCCAGGCGAGTTCGAGCACCAGCCGCTGCCGCGGATCCATCGCGGCCGCCTCGCGCGGGGAGATCCCGAAGAACGGCGCGTCGAAGCCCTCGACATCGGCCAGGAAAGCGCCGCGCCGCTCCGGACGGTCCCCCGCCCCGGCGTACGCCGCGCGGTCTTCGGGCCAGGAGGAGATGGCGCTGGCACCCGAGCTCAGCAGTTCCCAGAACTCGGCGGGGTTGCCCGCGCCGGGTAGGCGGCACGCGAATCCGATGACGGCGATCCCGGCATTATCGGTGGCGTTGTTGGAACTCAAAACGGCTCTCCCCCTTGCCCATTCGGCACGTGGTGTGGAACTGACGCCATCGGAGGGCGCGATTTCAACGTAGCCGCGCGGTCGGAACAGGTTGGTAATCCGTTGGTAATTAGGTTATTTCGACCACACCGCGGTGCCGGTGGCTCGTTCCCGGATCTCCGTGTGCAGCGCGGCGGCGTGCTCGTTGAGGAAGAAATGGCCGCCGCGAAACTCGCGCAGTTCGAACTCGCCGTGCGTGTGCGCACGCCATTCGGCCATCTCGGCGACCGTGGTCTTGGGGTCGTCGTCCCCGGTGAATGCCGTTATCCCGCAGCGGACCCGCGCCCCATCGGTCCAGCGGTAGCGTTCGATGGCGCGGTAGTCGCCCCGGATGACCGGCAGCACCATGGCCGCGATCTCCGGATCGGCGAGCGCCGCGGCGTCGGTCGCACCCAGGCGGACGACATCGTCGAGCAGATCGGCATCACCGGCCAGGTAGGTGCGCTCGTCGCGGCTGGTCGCGGGCGCGCGGCGGCCGGAGACGAACAGTTCGGTCAGCCGGGTCCCGGACCGTTCCAGCCGCAGCGCGACCTCGAAGGCGAGGATCGCCCCCATGCTGTGCCCGAAGAACGAGGTGGGCCGGTACAGCCACGGAAGCAACTCCGCGGCAATGTGATCGGCGAGCTGGCCGATATCGTCGACGACCGTTTCGGTGCGGCGTTCCTGGCGGCCTGGATATTGCACGGCGAGCACATCGATTTCGGGCGCGAGGGCCTGCATCCATTTGAAGAAATAACTCGCGGATCCACCCGCGTGCGGAAAACAAACCAATCGGTGCGGAGCGTCGGGAGCGGGACCGAATCGGCGAATCCACGCGCTCGGAGAAGGGTTGCCGGACAGACGTTTTTCCATCACACGAATTCCCTTTTTGTATACCGAACGGTTTCGCGCCGGGCACCGGGGAGGGGTACCCGGCGCCCGGCGCGAATCGATCAGGAGTTTCAGCCCATCAGGCCAAGCTGCTGCGACATCTCGAAGTTGTCGTAGCTGATGCGCCAGTAGCTGATCAGGCCGTCACGGAACTCGTAGGTGTCCATGCCCTCCAGATCGAACTTGCGCCCGGTGGCCGCGACCGGCTCCTCCGGGTGCTCCGGCGGCCAGCCCGAGATGCCGCCGGACAGAGTGCCCGTCCCGTGCCAGGGCACCACGATGCGGTTGCCGTCCAGGGACACCAGCGGCGCGCCGGTCGCCTCGAACCGCATGTCCGGGAACGCCTTGTAGGTGATCTGGGCGAAGAGCCGGAAGTCTGCGTGCCCCTTGCTGAACCGGCCGAACATGGCCGGGTCCTCCACCAGAATGTCGTCGGTGCACATCGCCAGCTGTGCGTCGATGTCGGCGGAGTTCACCGCCTGGTACCAGCGGCCCATGAAGTCGCCGATGGTGTCGGCGTCGGGCAGCGCCCCACCCAACCCGGCGCGAGCCTTGCGGTAGCGGTCGTCGAAGTACTCGATCTTCTCGAGCGATGTCATCGGATGCCTCCAGGGTGATCCGGTAGTGCGGTCAATCGTCGCCGCGAACGGCCAGGGCGTGGGTGAAGTGGCCGCGTGGGTCCCACTTCGCCTTGATCTCCCGCAGGCGGGGCAGGGCGGCGCCGAAGTAGAGCTCCTGCCACGGAATCGGCGCGGTGTGCAGCGCCGGGTCCTGCGGATCGGTATCGGTGTAGTTCAGGACCGCGCCGTCATTCGCCCCGCCCCGTCCTGGCACCCCGCCGGTCGCGGCGTAGACCTCGCCGTAGAAGCGGCGCAGCCAGGCCAGCTGGGCCGCGTCCTCCTCCGGCGTCGCCCACATCACGATGTAGAGCATCTTTATGATCGAATCACGCTGTGGGGCAGCGGTTTCCGTGGAATCGACAGTGTTGACGTGGCCGCCGTACCCGGCGATCTCCACCAGGGTGGCCGAGTTGTCGAACGCCGGATCGGTGAGGTTGCGATACAGGGCGGCCACCTGGTCGGCCGGCAGCGCGGTGCGCAGGTAGGCCGACTTGGCCTTGAAGCGCCCCTTGCCTTCCCAGCCGTCACCGCCCAGATCCGCCCACGCGGTGACGTGGGAGATCCACTCGACCCGCTTGCGCGCGTCGACCCGGTAGGTGATGCCCGCGCCTTCGGCCATGGCGGCCAGGAACTCGTCGAGCAGCCGGTCGGCGTCCGGGGTGGCCGCGTCGATCTGCGAGGACATCAGGAACTCACCGGCCGAGATGTGCCGCGGCTTCAGCGCGCTGAACAGATTCACGTACGGCGAGTCGACGCCCGCGTGCTTCTCGTGCCAGGCGGTGAAGGTGGTGAGCAGCTTGCCGAACGCGTCCTCAGTCAGCTGATCCCAGGACCAGACGACCTCGGAGACGATCAGTTCCTCCGGGGCCGTGGGCAATTGGCCGGCCGGTTCGCTGCCCGTCGCGCCGGGCGCGCGCAGCCAGAACTTGGTGACCAGCCCGTAGGTGGCGCCACCGCCGCCGGTGTGCGCCCACCACAGGTCCCGGTTCGGGTCGTCGGCCCGCCGGGTCGCCACGACCTTGCCGGCCTTGCCGTCGGCATCCACGACGACTACCTCGACGGCCTCGAGGTAGTCGACGAGATGCCCGAACTGACGCGACAGCGGACCGTATCCCGCGTTCGTCATCTGCCCGCCCAGCGCGACCGGCGGACCGATCCCGGCCGGGACGGTGACATGCCAGCCGTCGTACAGCTTCTGGTACAGGTCGGCGGTGCTGATGCCGGGGCCCACCGCGAACGCGGACAGCTCGGCGTCGTACTCGACCGAATTCAGTTGCGACGCACTGATGATGACCTGGACCTCGGGGTTGACGATCAGGTCCTCGTAGCACGCGCCACTGCTCTGCAGCGCGAAGCGCACGCCGCGATCGAGCACGTGCTGCACCGCCGCCACGGCCTCATCGGCCGTCTTGGGCAGCAGCACATACTCCGGGGCGCCGCTCCACCGGCCGTTGAAGCTGGCCGTGAGCACGCCGTAGCGCTCATCGTCGGGTGTCACCCGCTCGACATCGAAGGTTTCGATCATGGTGTGTCTCTCCTTCTGTCTGTTCAGGCGATCGGCGCCAGGCGGGCCCCGTCCGCGTCGCGAATCTCGCGGCATACATCGCGCAAGGCGACGATCAGCCGTTCGATTTCGGACATGGTGAGGTGGACCGACGGCTCGAACCGCAGGGTGTACACCGCGCTCGAGGTGGGGAAGGTGCGAATGTTGTGCTCGCGCAACAGGAAACCCGACACGTAGTAGCCGAAGAAGCCACTGCCGTCGAGTTCGCGCAGCACCGGTGAGGCCGACTCGGCCAGGTTCGCGAATTCCAGTCCGGCCATCAGGCCCCGGCCCCGCACGTCCGCGATCACGGTGGGGAACTCGGCCCGCAGCCCGCGCAGCGCGGTCAGCAGTTCCGAACCACGCTGGGCCGCAGTGCGATACACCTCGCCGTCGTTCGCCTCGAGCATGGTGAGCACCTTCTCCGCCATCAGGCAGGAGAAGCTGTCCTTGGCGAAGGTCGAGCTGTGCATCATCTCGAAGTCGCGCAGGTACCGGGACTCGCGCACCAGCAGCACCGCGGCCTTGGCGATACCGCCGCCCAGGCTCTTGGCCATGGCGTAGTAGTCGCCCCGCAGACCCAGGTGGCTGCTGGACAGGAAGGCGCCGGTCCGGCCCATCCCGGCCTGGATCTCGTCGACGACGACCGGGATGCCGAGGTCGGCGGCTACCCGGTTGACGTCCTTGGCGAACTCCACCGGCACCTCGTGGATACCGCCCTCGCCCAGGATCGGTTCCAGCACCAGGGCGCAGAACACCGGGAACGCCCGCGGCGTCACGCGCACCTGGCCGTCGGCGATCTCCAGGTCGTGCAGGTCGCGCCGCTCGGCGGCGACGATCTCGTCGAGCGCGCCGGGCTGGTCCATCGGCACGAACCGGGCCTGGGCGGCCAGCGCCGAGAACACCGACCGGTAGATCGGGTTGTAGGTGAGCTGGACGCTGCCCGCGAGCTTGCCGTGAAAGGATCCGACGGGGCTCAGGAACAGCGGCGTGCTCGCGAACAACGCGTCGTTGTGCGGGGTCGCCGCGGCCACCAGGGCCTCGATGTCGCCCGACGCCCGCCCGTCCGCGACCGCGGCGCGCGCGGCCTCGACATTGGCCTCGAGTTCGGCCCGCAGCCCGGCGATCCGCGCGAAACGTTCGAACTCGGCGTGCTTCATGGCGGCCTCGATGGCCTCCGCACCGCTGTTGGCGAAGATCGCGAAGTAGTTCTCGTCGTCGCCCAGCTCGCGCCGGATGATCGAATTCAGCTGGAACACCACCCGATTGGCGTACGAGTGGCGCGAGAACTGGGCGTGGATCGGCGTCTGCCCTGCCAGCAGTTCGCGGGCGTGCTCGATCAGCTCGGGATTGCTGTGCCCGAGCAACGTCGAGCCGTAGCCGCCGACGAAGTCGAGGACGGCGATCTCCTGACCGTCCTTGCGGTAGTACAGGGTGTCGGCCTCACCGCGGGTGTACTCGACATCGAGCCCGGCCGTGGCCAGCACCCCGAGCAGATACGGTTCGGCGTAGTCCTGTGTGTTCTCGATCGTGGTCATCGGCTCTGGACCTCTCCGGCGCGCACCAGGTTGAGGATCTCTCCCGCAACGGTTTCCGGCGCCTGCTGCGGCTGCCAGTGCGAGGTCTTCTCCATCGTGACCAGCCGGTACAGGCCGGTGACGTGCTGGGCGGTCTCAGTGACCGCGAGCTTGCTGACGGCGGTGTCGGTGACACTCCAGACGAAGGTCGTCGGCACCGTCACCGGGCCGAAGCCGAACGGCTCACCGAGCAGGTTGTTGGCGCGGTACCAGTTCAGCGCGGCCTCGAGCACGGCCGGGTCGCTGTGCTTGGTGACGTAGCGGCTCACCTGTTCCGGGGTCAGCACGCCCTCCCCCGCCTGGGCGAACCAAGCCCACAGCTGGGCGGCGTCGTCGGCCAGGAACTGCGCGGCCGAGTCGGCCGACATGAGGAACTCGACATACTGCGAGCTGTGCTGCTGCTCGGCGTCGACCCGGTAGGCGTACTGGTAGGCGTCCAGGTGCGGGATCGCCAGCGCGACCAGGCTGCGCACCCGATCCGGGTGGCGCGCACCGAGATACCACGCGACCGCGGCGCCCCAGTCGTGACCGACCACGTGCGCGGACTCGACGCCCAGCGCGTCCAGGATGCCGAGCGCGTCGGCGACCAGGTTCGGCAGCGCGTAGTCGCCGACCTGGGTCGGCCGCGCGCCGTCGGAGTAGCCACGCTGATCCGGGGCGATGGTGCGCAGTCCGGCCTCGTGCAGGATGGGCGCCACCTCGTTCCAGGACTCGCGGCTGTGCGGGAAGCCGTGCAGCAGCAGCACGGCCGGGCCGTCGGCGGGGCCCGCGACGTCGACGTCGAAGGTGAACTCGCCCAGGCTGATTCGTTCCACGGTCATGATTACTCCGCGAAGATCTTGGCTTCGAGGGCCGGCTCGTGCAGCACCGTGGCGGGGTCGGCCAGGCCGATGACGCGCTGGTAGGCGCGCGACACGTCGCCGTCGCGGGCGGCCGCGTCCTGGACCTTCGCGATGAAGGCGTGCGCCTCGAGGATCTCAGGGGTGCGCTCACCCTGGACCTCGGGGTAGCTCAGGTCGGCGCCGATGGCCATGTCCCAGCAGCCGTCGATGGCCTCGGCGGCCAGATCGCGGAAGTAGGCCAGCGGGTCGATCTCGCCCTCGGCCTGCACGTGCTTGCGCAGCACGGCCGAACCCATGGCGGCGACCGTCATGCCCTGCGCGTAGCTGGGGTTGAAGCTGGCCACCGCGTCACCGATCACCAGGAAACCGGCCGGGAAGTCGGTCATGCGCTGGTAGTGGCGGCGCAGGTTGGTGGGGAATTTGTAGGCGACCGGGTCGTTGAGCGGCACGGCCTGCTGCAGCGTCTCGTAGATGTCCGGCGCGGCAAGGGTTTTGATGAACGCCAGGAAGCCCTCGGGATCGGTCGGCGGGTGGTCACCGAGGATGCCGTAGGCGGTCACGATGGCGCGGCCGCCGTCGATCTTCTGGCAGATGCAGCCGCGCGGCACACCGGCCGAGGCGACGGTGTTGATCGAGATGTCGTCGCCGAAGGCCTCGTCCGGGATGCGGTAGTACCGGGTGGCGTACCCCATGCCGATCTTGTGCTTCTCCTCCTCGACGCGCCCGAACTCGAGGTCGTCGAGCCAGACCGACGCCCGCGAGCCACGCCCCGAGGCATCCACAACCAGCTCGGCGGGGATCAGGGTTTCGTGCGAGTTCTCCGGGAAGACCCAGACACCGGCGATCCGCTTGCCGGCCTCGACCACTTCGAGGCGGCTGATGTCGGACTGTTCGGCCAGCTCGACATTGGGCAGGGCCAGTACCCGCTCGCGAATGTGCGCCTCGAAGAATGGGCGGCTCGCAGTCAGGCAAACCAGCCCGGAGTCGACCTGAACCAGGCGCTTGCCGTTGATGATCCAGCGCACGTCCTTGGACGCGTCACCGATGGCCGCACCGTCGGCGACCATCTTGTCGGTCAGGCCGGGAAACAGCTCCTCGGCGATCTGCTGGCCGCGCGACAGCAGACCGTGCAGGTGGTGTCCCTGCGGCAGGCCGCGCCGCAGCAGATTCGGGCCGGTGAGGTGGTCCCGGTCGACAAGGGTTACCCGCTCGTACTTCTCGGCGAGCACGCGGGTGGCGAACAAACCGGCGAGCCCACCCCCCAATACGACGGCGCGGTTCTCTCCACGGCTGGTCATGCCTGTCTCCTCTGCTCGTACCGCTCATGCCAGTGGCCTGCCGCCCGTTCGCGCGCGGCCACGGGGTGAACGTATCCACGGGCGGCTCACCGACCGGTCATCGTGGAGAAACTGGACACGAATCCTGCTGGTAGGAGCGGCTTTTCGAGGAGGCCGTTCAGTCCACGCGCCGGACGTCGAGGACCGCCTTGCCCGGGATCCGGCGGTTCACCAACGCGTCGGCGGCCCGCTGGTAGTCGGTCCAGTCACCGCGCCAGCCGATCGCCAGATCGAGCTCCCCGCGCTCGGCGAAACCGACGAGTTCGGCGAGCTCGCCGCCGAGCGGGGTGCCGATGACGAAGGTCTCGATCCGCCCGCGATCGACCCGCATCCGGGCCTCCTCGAAGTCGATGACGGTCGCCTCTCGCGAGGCCTTGCCGACCGCCACGACGGTGCCGCCGTTCTCGAGCCGCAGATAGGCGTCGGCCAGCTGCTGTCCCCCGACGTTGTCGACCGCCCCGAACACCCGGCCGCGCAAGGCCGCGGGACCGATGATCACCTCGGCCGCGCCGAGTTCGGTCAGCCCGGTCGCGCGCGCCGGATTGCCCACCGAGGCAACGACTTCCGCACCAGCGAGGTGCGCGAGCTGCACCGCGTACCGGCCGACGCCACCGGAAGCGCCGGTCACCAGCACACGGCGCCCAGTGATGGGGCCGAGCCGCCGCACCGCCTGCAACGCGGTGACCGCGGCGACCGGCAGGGCCGCGGTGGCGCCCAGATCCAGGGTGTCGGGCACGACGGCCAGTTCCGCGGTGCCGACCGCGCGCTGCTCGGCCCAGGCGCCGGACCAGCCGAAGGTCACCACGCGGCTCCCCGCGGGCGGACCCGAACCGTCGGCCGCGGGGACGACGACGGTCCCGGCGGCATCCCAGCCGGGGACGGTGCCGGTGGGCAGGTCGGGTACCCGGAAGGCGACCTCCCCGAAGTTGAACGAGAACGCAGCGACGTCGATTAGCGCTTGCGACGGTCCCGGAACCGGGGCGGGCGCGTCGCCCAGGCGCAGCATGTGCGGGGCGGCCTGGTCGTGTACGAGTGCCTTCATATCCTTGTCTCCTCTGCAGGGCCGGCGCGGGCGTCGGCGGAAATGGCCCGGGCGCACGGCCGCCCCGATCCCGACCTGGTTCGGAGTCGGGAATCGGGGCGGCCGTGGCGATTTCAGTACGGGGTGACTCAGCCCAAGGTCGGGTAGTCGGTGTAGCCGACCTGGTCACCGCCGTAGAAGGTCGCCTGGTCGGCGGTGTTGTAGGGTCCTCCCGCCTTGATCCGGGCGTCCAGGTCCGGGTTGGCCAGCCACAGGGTGGCCAGCGCGATCGCGTCCGCCACACCGGATTCCAGCGCCTCGACGCTGGCTTCGACGGTGGCGGGGAACGCCTCGGGGGTGGGGTGCGGGTTGAGGATGAAGCCGTTGGACCAGGCCGCGCGCAGCTTGGTGGTCAGTTCGCGGTCACCGCCCTCCATGATGTGCACGTAGGCGATGTCCAGGTCGGCGAGCTTGGCCAGCAACTCGACGTAGAGCGGGGCCGGGTCGGCTTCCTCGATGTGGTTGAACGGGTTGCCGGGCGAGAGCCGGATGCCGGTGCGGTCGGCGCCGATCGCCTCGGCCACCGCGGCCACCACCTCGGTGACGAAGCGGATGCGGTTGGCGATCGAGCCGCCGTAGTTGTCGGTGCGCAGGTTGGTGTTGTCGGCCAGGAACTGGTGCAGCAGATAACCGTTCGCACCGTGCACCTCGACACCGTCGAAGCCGGCCGCGATAGCGTTGCGCGCGGCGGCGGCGAAGTCGGCGATGGTGGTGGCGATGTCCTCGGCGGTCATCTCCCGCGGCTCCGGGTGGTCGATCATCCCGTTGGGAGTGAACAGCTGCTCACCGGAGACCACCGCGGACGGGGCCAGCGGCAGCGCGTTGTCCGGGTACAGCATTGGGTGACCGATGCGCCCGCAGTGGGTGAGCTGCGCGACGATCCGGCCGCCGGCGTTGTGCACGGCGTCGGTGACCACGCGCCAGGCCGCGGTCTGCGCCTGGTTGTGCAGGCCCGGGGTCAGGAAGTAGCCCTGGCCGATGACGCTGGGCTGGATGCTCTCGCTGATGATCAGACCGGCACTCGCCCGCTGCGTGTAGTACTCGGCGGTGAGCTCGGTAACGAGCCCGTCCAGGGTGGCCCGGTTGCGGGTCATCGGCGCCATCACCAGACGGCTCGGCAGCTGCAACTGGCCGATCGAGACCTGCTCGAACAGAGTGCTCACCTTGTACTCCTTGCTGGATCGATTTGCGCGCCGGAATGTGCGCGCAATTACTTGATTGGATCAAGCATGATGGTGGCACAAGTGATTTATCCAATCAAGTACCTTCGTCAAGTCTTGGCTTAGAATTTTCCGCATGGCAGTACCGGCAGGTCCCGTGAGCGCATCCACCGACGTCGAACGCGTGATGTTCGAATTCGTAGACGCCTACAACCACGCGTTCGAGGACGCCGCCCACGAGCACGGCATGAGCATGGCCCACGCCTGCGTCCTGGGCCGGGTCGAGACGCCCCGCGGGATGGGCGAACTCGCCGAGGAACTCGGCTGCGACGCCTCCAACATCACCCAGATCGTGAGGCGCCTCGAGGCCCGCTCCCTGGTGCTGCGGCAGCCCGATCCGGCGGATCGACGCTTCCGCCGCATCCAGCGCACACCCGAGGGTGAGGCCGTCAATGACGCGTTCGAGGACTCCTTCGACTTCCCCCGCCGCGCGGTCGCCAATCTGACCCCCGACGAACAACAACAACTGGCCGACCTTCTTCGCAAGGCACTCACCCCGCCCCGGTAACAACACCGGCAACGGCCACACCAATCCCACTGCGGCACAACGCTACTCTGGGCTGATACCCGAATCAATCTGCGCCGCAGCCTGAAACAACGCTCTCACCAGCGCGAATACCACCCTGATGTCCGGACGATGACCGGGCGATGACGCCCGCGGCGATATTTTCACCGCAGACGTGTCGCGGACACGTCGAATACGGAAGCTGCAAGAGGTATTCGGAGGCGCGCGGTGACCAGTCAACAGCAGGACATCACAATCGGGGATCCGGCTCCGGGACCACCGGGGGATACGTTCGGACACATCGAGGTTCGCGGCATCGACTTCGTTCCGCCGGAGGAGCGGCGCGGAACGCCCCGCGAGTTGTTCACCATCTGGGCGGCATCGAATGTCGCCTACATCTACATCGTGCTCGGCGGCTCGGCGCTACTGCTCGGCCTGTCGCTGTGGCAGGCGCTAGCGGTCGTCGTGGTGGGCAACGCATTCTGGCTCGGCGTCGGCACTCTCGCGGTCAGCGGCCCGGCGGCCGGCACGCCGAGCGTGGTGATCATGCGCTCCATGTTCGGCATTCGCGGTAATCGAGTGTTCGGAGCCGGCCTCAACTGGCTGATCGCCATCTCCTACGAGGCCATCAACCTCTCTTTCGGTTCGCTCGCAGCCTTCGCTCTGGCCCAGCACCTCGGAATCACGGTGTCGACGCCGTTGAAGCTGGTGATCGTCGGCGTCATCGCTGTCCTCACCTTCACGATCAGCATCTACGGTCACGCGACGATCGTGCGGCTGAGCCCGTTCTTCACGGCCGCCCTGATCATCTGCTGTGTGCTGCTGGCTGTCTTCGTCTTCGGGCACGCGAAGTTCGATTACGCTCCTGCCCAGCCGCTTTCGGGTGGAGCGTTGTGGTCGGCACTGCTCGTCGGTGTGGCGCTCATCGCATCGGCGCCGCTGTCGTGGACCGTCGGCGCGGACTACGCGCGGTACCTGCCCAAGTCGGTATCGAAGCGGGCGGTGCTGGGCTGGACCGCACTCGGCGGCTTCGTGCCCGCGGTCGCGCTGGGGATCATCGGCGTAGTCGCCGGCACGAGCGTCGACATGAGTGATCCCCAGACTTCGCTGAAGGACATCCTCCCGGGATGGTTCTATCCGGTGTTCCTCGCCGTGATCGTCGTGGGCGCGATCACCACCAATGTCCTCACCACCTATTCGTCCGGCCTCTGCCTGCAGGGGCTGGGCGTCAGGATGCGGCGCTCGCAGACAGTGTTCATCGATGGCGTCCTCGGTGGCGCGATCACCTATTACGCGCTGTTCGTCGCCGATGACTTCCTCGCGACCTTGAGTCGCTGGCTGGAACTCACGGTCGTGGTCCTGGGTCCGTTGGTCGCCATCTACGTCACCGATATCGTGTTGCGCCGCAACAGGTATGACGGGCTGTCCCTGAACGACGAACGGCCTGCGAGCGCGCAGTGGTACACCGCAGGTTTCAATGTCGCCGGAGTCACCGCGATCATCACCGGCGGCATCTCGGCGGGCCTGTGCATCCATACCGCCTCGTGGGAGGGACCGGTCGCCTCGGCACTCGGCGGCGCGGACCTTTCGGCTCAGATCGGCCCGGCCGTCGCCGCCGCCGTCTATGTGCTGCTCACCCGTGCGGTCTATCGCCCGCGGCACAGCGCGAGATGAGCGCGTGATCAGCCGACGGGTCGTGGCACGGTGCCCAAAAGCATTGGAGGGAATCATGATT
>NZ_BAGC01000108.1 GCF_000308655.1 Nocardia niigatensis NBRC 100131
TCGACTGGGGTAACGAATCGGTGGCGAGGTTGGCGGCGGGCGCGTCGACGCCGACCACGTTGCCGTTCACCGGGCTCCAAAATCCCCAGGGCATGGCGGTCGACACGGCGAACAACGTATACGTCACCGACATGGGCTCCAATGCGGTGGTGAAACTCCCGGTCGGCTGAACCCCCGTTCCACGTACTGGCGGTCGTCGCAACACCCCGAACCTGGAGTCGTGCATGACAAATCGCTTCGCTGTGCGAGCGATGTGTGAGTGTTCGGTATCCGGGGTGGCAGCGGGCGATAGCGCGGCCCGGTAGTGGTGGCAGGCGGCTTGGGCCCACGGCTCGTATCGCACGAGTTACGCGACCCGCCATGGGACACTCCCCGCGCTTGCGCCCACATCGGCGAACAATCAGCTAGCGATAGCGGCTGCACAGATGCGAGCACGAAACGCATCAAAGATCGAATCTGATACCCGAAATCCCAGGTATGACTTGGGTTTTCGAATGTGGGCGCAGAGGGGATCGAACCCCCGACCGCTGGTGTGTAAAACCAGTGCTCTACCGCTGAGCTATACGCCCCAACTGCCGGGCCTGGGCCCGGGTTGGATGGTTGCGTTGGGCAACGGGTGCCCGGGCAACGGGTTATGAATCTAGTGTGGCGAGGGCTTTTTCCCAAGCGTGCTGGTCACGGGGCTCGCCGGGGCCGTTCATTTCGGCGAAGCGGATGATGCCGTCCTTGTCGATGACGAAGGTGCCGCGGTTGGGGTAGCCGGATTTGGCGTTGAAGACGCCGTAGGTCTGGGCTACCTCGCCGTGGGGCCAGAAGTCGCTGAGGAGGGGGAAGGTGTAGCCCTGTTCCGCCGCCCAGATCTTGTGGGTGGGCGGGGGGCCTACGGAGATGGCGAGGATTTCCGCGTTGTCGTTCTGGAACTTGGGCAGTTCGTCCCGAACCTTGCAGAGTTCGCCCTGGCAGATGCCGGTGAAGGCCAGCGGGTAGAACACGATCAGGACGTTCTTCTCGCCGCGGAAGCTCGACAGCGTGACGTCCTGATTGTTCTGGTCCTTCAGCGTGAAGTCCGGTGCGACCGAACCGACCTCGAGCGGCATAACCTTCCCCTCCATCCTCATGTCCTGAGCACAGCACCGAGCGACACGCCGTGGAAACACACGGATTCCACCGTTGTCACTCGGTTGACCGAAACCTTAGTGGAGGCCTCAGCGCTGCTTGGAGGGCGTCTTGGGCTGGGTGAGTTTGGTGCCCGTCCAGGTGCCCAGGGAGACCGGGGTGGTCGCGGTGAGGCCGGCGGGGGTGGCCGACTCGCCGATTTCGCTCGGATCGACATGGCCAGGTTGGCCGGTCTTGGGGGTGAGCACCCACACGACGCCGTCGTCAGCGAGGGGGGTGATCACGTTCAGCAGTTCATCCACCAGGTCACCGTCACCCTCACGCCACCACAGCAGCACGACGTCGACCACCTCGTCGGTGTCTTCGTCGAGCAGCTCGGAACCGGTGGTTTCCTCGATCTCGGCGCGGAGCGCGTCGTCGGTATCTTCGTCCCAGCCCAGTTCCTGAACCACCATGTCGTGTGAAATGCCAAGCTTCTGAGCGTAGTTCTGCGCGTCCGCCGCGGCGACCACGGTGGTGTCCTCCTCAACTCCCGACAATAGGTAGTTGCAAGCGAACATGGTAAAAGCCCTCAGCGCAAGCCGATCGGCCGAAATCGCACCCTAAATGTCGTATGTGAGACCGGTGAGATCCGTCGGACAGCCCGGTCTCACATCCCCGGACACCCGGCACGCGGGCCCGGATCACTTGGCCGGACAGGCGTTGCGAACCGCGGTCAGAGCATCGTTGACCTTGCGACTTGCGTCGTTCAGCGGCGCCACGGACGAGCTGGCCGTCATCTTCCGCACCTCCGCGCCCAGCGCTCGCGCCGCGGTCACGTAGTCGCCGAACTTCTGCCCCAGATCCGCCGGCAGGTCCGCGCCCGACGCGCCGACCTGAGTCTCGACCGTCTTCGCCGCGTCCTCGAGTGCCCCGGCGGCCGCGTCGCGCTTGGCGATCTGGTCGGCCGCGTTCCCGTCGTGCGCGTCGACGAATTCGTTGTAGCGGTCGACAGCGGTTCCGGTGGTCTTGCGGAACGGGTCGCAGTTGTCGGCGGTCGCCTTGGCGGTCGCCGCGGCCGCTTTCGAGGAGGCGGCCGCCGCCGAGGAAGACGCGGCCTCTGCCCTATACGACGTCACCTGAACCTGATTCGCGGTCGGGGTACCCTCGACCGTGTTCGCGCACCCGGCTAGAACCAATCCCCCCGCCACCGCCGCGGCCGCGCACACCAACCCGAACCCCTGCGGGTTCAGTAACTTCACTTGGTTCCTCCCCGATCCAGCCCGGCGGTGTTGGATGGCGTCGCGAGCGGCGCGGTTCCCTGCGCAACCGTACTGGATTTCCGGCTGACATGATGACCTGGGTCGCATCATCGACAAGGATGTGAGATGCGCCCCAAACCAATCGTTACGGGTATGCCGCCCATCAGCGGATACCCGGGGTATTGACGCCACACCAGATGTCCCACCCCATGTGTACGAGGAGCAAACGTCTTGACCGACTTGATGCACCCGACTTCGTCGAATTCCACCAATGGATCGACACGCAAATCCCCGGCGGGAGGCCGGGTTCGAGTGATTCGCGAGGGGGTGGCGTCATACCTGCCGGACATCGACCCGGAGGAGACCAGTGAATGGCTCGACTCCTTCGATGAAATGCTCACCCGCGAGGGCCCCGGCCGCGCCCGCTACCTCATGCTGCGCCTGCTCGAACGCGCCGGTGAGCGCCACGTCGCCATCCCGGCGCTGACCTCCACCGACTACGTCAACACCATCCCCACCGAGAACGAGCCGTGGTTCCCCGGCGACGAGGAGGTGGAGCGCCGCTTCCGCGCCTACATCCGCTGGAACGCCGCGGTCATGGTGCACCGTGCCCAGCGGCCGGGAATCGGTGTGGGCGGCCACATTTCGACCTACGCGTCCTCGGCGGCGCTCTACGAGGTCGGTTTCAACCACTTCTTCCGGGGCAAGGACCACCCGGGCGGCGGCGACCAGGTGTTCATCCAGGGCCACGCCTCCCCCGGCATCTATGCCCGCGCCTTCCTGGAAGGCCGCCTCACCACGGACCAGATGGACGGCTTCCGCCAGGAGTACAGCCACGGCGGCCCGGGCCACGGCCTGTCGTCGTACCCGCACCCGCGCCTGATGCCGGACTTCTGGGAATTCCCCACGGTGTCAATGGGTCTGGGCCCGATGAACGCCATCTATCAGGCCCGCTTCAACCACTACCTGCACGACCGCGGTATCAAGGACACCTCCGATCAGCACGTGTGGGCGTTCCTCGGCGACGGCGAGATGGACGAGCCGGAGTCGCGCGGCCTGATCCAGGTGGCCGCCAACGAGGGCCTGGACAACCTGACCTTCGTCGTCAACTGCAACCTGCAGCGCCTGGACGGCCCGGTTCGCGGCAACGGCAAGATCATTCAGGAGCTGGAGTCGTTCTTCCGCGGCGCCGGCTGGAATGTCATCAAGGTGGTGTGGGGCCGCGAGTGGGACGCCCTGCTGCAGGCCGACCGCGACGGCGCGCTGGTGAACCTGATGAACACCACGCCCGACGGCGACTACCAGACCTACAAGGCCAATGACGGCGCCTACGTGCGCGAGCACTTCTTCGGCCGCGACCCGCGCACCAAGGAACTCGTCAAGGGCCTGTCGGACGCGGAGGTCTGGAACCTCAAGCGCGGCGGCCACGACTACCGCAAGATCTACGCCGCCTACGCCGCGGCCATGGCCCACAAGGGTCAGCCGACGGTCATTCTCGCCAAGACCATCAAGGGCTACGGCCTGGGCAAGCATTTCGAGGCCCGCAATGCCACGCACCAGATGAAGAAGATGACCCTCGACGATCTGAAGGCGTTCCGCGACGTGCAGCGCATTCCGATCACCGACGCCGAGCTCGAGGCGAATCCCTACCTGCCGCCCTACTACCACCCCGGCCAGAATGCGCCCGAGATCCAGTACATGATGGATCGCCGCAAGCAGCTGGGCGGTTTCGTGCCCGAGCGCCGCACGCTGGCAAACCCACTGCAACTGCCCGGCGACGACGCCTACCGTTCGGTCCGCAAGGGTTCGGGCAAGCAGCCGGTGGCGACCACCATGGCCTTCGTGCGCCTGATGAAGGAGCTGTTGCGCGACAAGGAAATCGGCAAGCGCATCGTCCCGATCATCCCCGACGAGGCCCGCACCTTCGGTATGGACTCGTGGTTCCCTTCGTTGAAGATCTACAACCGCAACGGCCAGTTGTACACATCGGTCGACGCGGATTTGATGCTTGCCTACAAAGAGTCGAGCATCGGCCAGATTCTGCACGAGGGCATCAACGAGGCCGGTTCGACCTCGAGCTTCACCGCGGTGGGCACCTCCTATGCCACCCACGGCGAGCCGATGATCCCGCTCTACATCTTCTATTCGATGTTCGGCTTCCAGCGCACCGGCGACGGCCTGTGGGCGGCGGCGGACCAGATGGCACGCGGATTCGTGCTCGGGGCAACCGCCGGGCGAACCACGCTGACCGGTGAGGGCCTGCAGCACAACGACGGTCACTCGCTGCTGCTGGCGTCCACCAACCCGGCCTGTGTCGCCTACGACCCGGCCTTCTCCTTCGAGATCGCCCACATCGTCCGCGACGGCATGCGGCGCATGTACGGCGGTGGCCTGGCCCAGGGCTATCAGGAGGCGCTGCCCGGCACCGATCCCGAATCCCATTCGGTGCACCACGAATTCGGCGGCGAGGACATCTTCTACTACATCACCCTCTACAACGAGCCCTACGTACAGCCGCCCGAGCCGGAGAACCTGGACGTGGCGGGCCTGCTCAAGGGCATCTACCTCTACCGTCCCGCGGGCGCCGGCGACCTGCGCGCCAACATCCTGGTCGCGGGCGTCACCATGCCCGACGGTGTGCGGGCACAGGAGATGCTGGCGCAGGAGTGGGGCGTGCAGGCCGATGTCTACTCGGTGACCTCATGGGGTGAGCTCCGCAAGGAGGCGCTGGCCAAGGAGATCGCGAAACTCCGTCACCCCGACCAGGATCCGGGTCTGCCGTACATCACCGAGGTGCTGTCCAAGGCGCAGGGCCCGGTCGTGGCCGCCTCCGACTGGATGCGCGCGGTGCCCGACCAGATCCGCCAGTGGGTGCCCACCGAATACATCACCCTGGGCACGGACGGTTTCGGTTTCTCCGACACGCGCCCGGCGGCACGCCGCGTATTCAATGTGGACGCCGCGTCCATCGTGGTCGCCGCGCTGCAGGGTCTCGCTGCTCAGGGCCGTATCTCACCCGCCACGGTGGCCGAGGCGGCGAACCGCTACGCCATCGACGATGTGAACGCCGCGCCGAAGGCGGCACCCGGTACCGAAGGCGGCGACGCATAACCGAACATAAATACCGTGGAACGTAAACCGCCGAGGCCGCGCCGGATCAACGAAGAGGGCACCTCCTCCCACGAGGTCTATCTCCCGACCGGCGCGCTCTCCCCGAATCGGCAGACGCGCGACCCGCTTCCGGACACCCTCCTGAAACGGGTCAAGCAGTTCTCCGGTCGCCTGTCCACCGAGGCCGTGGCCTCGATGCAGGATCGGTTGCCGTTCTTCGCCAATCTGGACGCCGCCCAGCGGGCCGGCGTCCAGATGCTGGTGCAGACGGCGGTGGTGAACTTCCTGGAGTGGCTGCAGGACCCGGAATCGGATATCCGGTTCAGTCTCGATGCCTTCCAAGTGATTCCGGACGATCTGGCGCGGCGGCTCACACTGCGCCAGACCGTCGACATGGTCCGGGTGGCCATGGAGTTCTTCGAACAGTGGCTGCCGGCGCTGGCGCGCAACGACCGTCAGCTGGTGGCGCTCACCGAGGCGGTGCTGCGATACGGGCGTGAGCTCGGCTTCGCGGCCGCCTCGGTGTACGCCTCGGCCGCGGAGTCGCGCGGCGCGTGGGACACCCGATTGGAGGCCCTGGTCGTCGACGCGGTGGTGCGCGGCGACACCGGCCCCGAGATGCTCTCGCGAGCGGCCACTCTCAATTGGGACGCGACCGCTCCCGCGACGGTCCTGGTGGGAACTCCCCCCAAGGATCAGGTGGCCGTTGTCAGTTCCGTACATAGTGTGGCCGCCCGGCACGGCCGCAACGCGCTCGCCGTGGTGCAGGGTTCGCGGCTGGTGATGGTAGTCAGCGGACATCTTGGAGACACGCTGTACCCGTCGCAGTTCCTCGCGGATCTGCTCGCGGAGGCGTTCTCGGAGGGGCCGGTGGTGATCGGCCCGACCATGCGGGCCCTGTCCGCCGCGCATGTCAGTGCGGTGGAGGCGATGGCCGGAATGGAGGCCGTGGTGGGCTGGCGCGGTGCGCCACGCCCGGTGCACGCCTCCGAACTCTTGCCCGAGCGGGCCCTGCTGGGTGACCGGGCCGCGGTGGACGCTCTGAACGAGCTTCTCGTACTACCGTTGGCCGCCGCCAGCGCCGATTTGTCGGACACGCTGGACGCGTATCTGGATTGCGGTGGAGCCGTCGAAACCTGCGCCCGCCAGCTGTTCGTTCATCCAAATACAGTGCGCTATCGCTTGAAGCGGATCGGCGACATAACGGGCCGGGATCCGATGAACCCGCGCGATGCCTACGTGTTACGAATCGCCGCCACAGTGGGCAGGTTGACACGAACTCGTAACGAATCGCCGACTCCTGCCACTGATGTGACTCCCATCACAGACACTAAGGATGGGGTGTAACAAGATTCGGGCATCGGGCGATCCGGACAGCCCACTAGGTCTTTTGTGGACTCCTCACAAAACTGCCAACCAAGCTTCATTCGCGCCGACATCTCGTGAGAGCGGCCTCACAGTGTTTTCTTGAGTCGTGATCGCATTGCTCGCCCCTGGACAGGGCTCTCAGACCCCCGGCATGCTCACCCCTTGGCTCGAACTTCCCGGCGCCGCGGACCGCCTCGCGCTGTGGTCGAAGGCCGCGGGGCTGGACCTGCTGCGGTTGGGCACGACTGCGACCGCCGATGAGATCGTCGACACGGCTGTCACGCAGCCCTTGGTCGTCGCGGCCGCCCTGATGGCTTTCGCGGAAATCCCCCAGGATTCGCTTTCCGCGGATACAGTCGTCGCCGGACACTCGGTCGGCGAATTCGCCGCCGCTGCCGTCGCCGGAGTCATCTCCGCCGATGACGCGGTGGTCCTGGCCGCCATCCGCGGAGCGGAAATGGCCAAAGCTTGCGCACTCGAGCCGACCGGTATGTCCGCGGTGCTCGGTGGTGACGAAGCGGAGGTGCTCGCTCGTCTCGACGAACTCGGCCTGATTCCGGCCAACCGCAATGCGGTGGGTCAGATCGTGGCCGCGGGTAAGCTCGAGGCGCTCGAAGCCCTCGCCGCGAACCCGCCCGAAAAGGCCCGCGTCCGCAGCCTGCCGGTCGCCGGCGCCTTCCACACCGCGTTCATGGCACCCGCCCAGGACGCAGTGGCGGAGGCCATCGCCAAGATCGCTCCCAACGAGCCGGTCCGAACGCTGCTGTCGAACTTCGACGGGCAGCCGGTGAGCTCCGGCAAGGATGCGATCGACAAGCTCGCTGCCCAGGTCACGCGCCCCGTGCGCTGGGACCTGTGCACCGAAACGATCCGTGCGGCAGGGGTTTCCGCGGTGGCAGAGCTGCCGCCGGCGGGCACCCTGGTCGGCATCGCCAAGCGGGAGCTCAAGGGCACCCCGAATCTGGCGCTGAAGACACCCGCGGACCTCCCCGCGCTCGCCGAACTCACCGCGGCAAGCTAGCTTGGCTCGCGGCCCGCTCCCATCAACGGCGATGGAGCAACCGGGTCGCAAACAAAGAAACAACACATCCAACCCTCTACAGGAAACAAGAAGGGAGCCACCACAGTGGCCGCTCTGACCCAGGAACAGATCGTCGAAGAGCTCGGGAAGATCATCGAAGAGGTGACCGGTATCGAGCCCTCCGAGGTCACCATCGAGAAGTCCTTCGTCGACGACCTGGACATCGACTCGCTGTCGATGGTCGAGATCGCCGTCCAGACCGAGGACAAGTACGGCGTCAAGATCCCCGACGAGGACCTGGCGAGCCTGAAGACCGTTGGCGACGCGGTGGCGTACATCCAGAAGCTCGAGGCCGAGAACTCCGACGCGGCCGCTGAGCTGAAGGCCAAGTTCGGCGCCGAGGGCGAGTAGGAACCGACACCGTGACCACTCCTTCCACCTTGAACGGGAACTTTCCCAACGTCGTCGTAACGAGCATGGCGGCGACCACGTCGATCGCCGGTGACGTCGATGCGACGTGGAAGGGCCTCCTCAATGGCGAGAGCGGCATCGACACTCTCGAGGACGACTTCATTGCGGAGTACGACCTTCCGGTTCGAATCGGCGGCCACCTGAAGGTGTCGCCGGACACGCTGCTCGATCGGGTCGAAATCCGTCGCATGGCGTACGTCGAGCGACTGGCGACCGTGCTCGGTCGCGAGGTGTGGAAGAACGCCGGCTCTCCCGAGGTTGACCCGCTGCGGCTGGGTGTGGCCATCGGCACCGGTCTCGGCGGCGGCGACGCGCTGATCGACTCGGTGGACAAGCTGAAGAACGGTGGCTATCGCAAGATTTCGCCGCTGGCTGTTCAGATGGTCATGCCGAACGGTCCGTCCGCCGTCGTCGGTCTCGAACTCAAGGCCCGCGCGGGTGTGATCACTCCGGTCTCGGCGTGTTCGTCGGGTTCGGAGGGCATTGCCAACGCGTGGCGGATGATCGTCATGGGTGACGCCGACATGGTCGTCACCGGCGGTGTCGAGGGCTTCATCGACTCGATTCCGATCGCTGCATTCTCCATGATGCGGGCCATGTCGACTCGCAACGACGATCCGAAGGCGGCCTCGCGCCCCTTCGACAAGGATCGCGACGGCTTCGTCTTCGGCGAAGCGGGCGCGCTCATGGTCATCGAGACCGAGGAGCACGCCAAGGCTCGTGGCGCCACCATCCACGCCCGCCTCATGGGCGCGGGTATCACCTCCGACGGGTATCACCTGGTGGCGCCCGATCCGGAGGGCAGCGGTGCGGCTCGCGCCATGCAGCGCGCGATGCAGACCGCCGGGTTGTCCCCCAAGGACATCACCCACGTCAACGCCCACGCGACTGCCACCCCGGTGGGTGACACCGCGGAGGCCAACGCGATTCACAAGGCCGGCGTTCAGCACGCTTCGGTCTACGCGCCCAAGTCGGCCCTGGGCCACTCGATCGGTGCTGTCGGCGCCCTCGAGTCGGTGCTCACGGTGCTCAGCATCCGGGACGGCATCGTCCCTCCGACGCTGAACCTTGACAACCAGGATCCGGCGATCGACCTGGATGTCGTGCACGGCGAGGCTCGCCGTCAGGACATCGAGTACGCGATCAACAACTCCTTCGGTTTCGGTGGGCACAATGTCGCGCTCGCCTTCGGCCGGTACTGACACGGATTCATCCCGGTAAACCGGAATTCCGGCTCAGCTTTACCGGTCAGTAAGACAAGCGGTCCCGGCAGGGGTCTCGATTGGAGACCCCGCACTCGAAATCCCTGCCGGGACATCGACATTCGCAGCCGCTCTCAGCGACCGCATTTTCCTCAAGAGGAGAGTTTGCGATGACCATTATGGCCCCCGCACACGCGGACACCACGACCGATCCCCGTGACCCGCTGGGTCGGTTGCAGCGCTTCTTCGACCCCGGAACCGTTCTCCCGCTTCACCCCCGCGACAAGTCCGGTGTGCTCGCCGCCATCGGTGAGGTCGACGGCGTTCGTACCGTCGCCTACTGCTCCGACGCCACCGTGATGGGCGGCGCCATGGGCGTGGAGGGTTGCAAGCACATCGTCGACGCGATCGACACCGCCATCGATTCCAAGGTTCCCGTTGTGGGCCTGTGGCATTCGGGCGGCGCTCGTCTGGCCGAGGGCGTCGAGGCCCTGCACGCGGTCGGCCTGGTCTTCGAGGCCATGGTCCGCGCGTCCGGCCAGGTTCCCCAGATTTCCGTGGTGGTCGGCTTCGCTGCCGGTGGCGCCGCGTACGGTCCCGCACTGACCGACATCGTGATCATGGCTCCGGAAGGCCGCGTCTTCGTGACCGGTCCGGACATCGTGAAGACGGTGACCGGTGAGAGCGTCGACATGGCGACCCTGGGTGGCCCGATCACCCACGGCAAGAAGTCCGGCGTCTGCCACATCGTGGCCGACGACGAGTCCGACGCCATGCACCGGGCCCGCCGCCTGGTCTCGATGTTCGCCGAGCAGGGCGAATTCGACCTGGCCGCCGCCGCACACGGCGACGTCGACCTCAAGGCCATGATGCCGGAGTCGGCCAAGCGCGCCTACGACGTCAAGCCGATCATCAACGAGCTGCTCGACAATGTCGACGGCGAAAGCACTTTCGAGGAACTGCAGGGCGGCTACGCCCGCTCCATGGTGGTCGGCCTGGGCCGGCTCGGTGGCCGCACCGTCGGCGTGCTGGCCAACAACCCGATCCGCCTGGGTGGCTGCCTCAACTCCGAAAGTGCCGAGAAGGCTTCGCGTTTCGTGCGCCTGTGCAACGCCTTCGGTATCCCGCTCATCGTCGTCACCGACGTGCCGGGCTACCTGCCGGGTGTCTCGCAGGAGTTCGACGGCGTGGTGCGCCGCGGCGCCAAGCTGCTGCACGCCTTCGCCGAGGCCCGTGTCCCCCGCGTCACCCTGGTGACCCGCAAGATCTACGGCGGCGCCTACATCGCGATGAACGCCCGCTCGCTGGGCGCCACCGCCGTGTACGCCTGGCCGGGTTCCGAGGTCGCCGTCATGGGCGCCAAGGCCGCGGTCGGCATCCTGCACAAGAAGGCTCTCGCGGCCGCCCCGGAGGAGGAGCGCGAGGCCATGCTGGAGCGGCTGACCGAGGAGCACGAGCGCATCGCCGGTGGCGTGCAGCGTGCCATCTCGATCGGCGTGGTGGACGAGGTCATCGAGCCGGCCAAGACCCGCTCGACCATCGCCGCCGCTCTGGCCGCCGCTCCGGCGCGGCCGCAGAACAACAAGAACATTCCGCTGTAATCGGTTACGCGGCAACGCTGTAGTCGCCTACACGGCAGAACAGAAGCGGGCGGTCTCTTCGGAGACCGCCCGCTTTTCATTGGCTCGCAGCGCTTTTCAGGCCGGTGGAATGTTGGCGTTGTGATGGAAGACGTTGTCCGGATCCCAAGCGGACTTCAGGGCGGTGAGGCGGGAGTACTTGTCGCCGTAGGACTCCCGAAGTCGGGCGGGGTCGTCGTCGACCAGGAAGTTGACGTAGCCGGCGGCGGAGTTCGCGTAGGGGCGCAGGGCGTCCCAGAAATCGCGCACCCATTGGCGTTCCTCGGGGAAGCCGTCGGGATCGGGGGCGATGGCACTGATGTTGACCGCCCAGCAGGGGTGCCGGAGGCCGCTGAAAGCTGTTCCGCTGTCAGGCATTTCGCTGTATCGGCCGCGGAGCGGGAAGATCGGCACGAGCGACAGCGGCGAAGTGCGCCGTGGGAAGTGAGCGATGAGGGTGGCCAGCGCATCGGCGGTCAGGTCGTCGACGTAGAGGGACTTCTCGTAGGCGAACATCCCGCGCGGAGCCGCCTCGTCGAACATCTGCTGCAGCCCGGTGTACGGAATCGGGGTCACGAGCTCCCAGGCGGGCGCGGGTGCGGCGTCGCGCAGGGGGCGCACCACGGCCGCGAGCTCGTCCGGTTCGCCGAAACCAACTACGGCCACAACGAATCCCGGTCGGCCGTGATGGGATTCGGGCACGAAGGGGGCAGGTGGGGCGCTGACTGCCAGGATCGCGCCACAGTACCCCTCGGGCAGCGTTTCGATCAGGTCGCGGCCCGCGCCGAGACCCGCCGCGGCGTCCTCCGGGTTCCAGCACAGCATGGTCAGCTGGGCCAGTGACGGGACGGTATGCAGGGCGAAGGTGAAGCCGGTGACGATGCCGAAATTGCCTCCGCCGCCGCGCAATCCCCAGTAGAGGTCGGGGTTCTCGACCGGTGAGGCGACGATGATGCGGCCGTCGGCGGTGACCATCTCGGCGGCCGCGAGGCTGTCGCAGCTCAGCCCGCAACGCATGGTCAGCCAGCCCATGCCGCCGCCCAGGGTAAGGCCGCCGATGCCGGTGTCGCTGATGAAGCCGCCGGTGAGGCCGAGGGCGTGCGCGGTCGCCGCGGCGTCGACGTCGGCCCAGGTACAGCCGCCGCCGCAGTGTGCGAGCCGGGCGGCCGGATCGATGGTGACCCCGTCGAGGGCACTCAGATCGATCATCATGGCGTCGTCGGCCACCGCGTGGCCCGCGTAGTTGTGGCCGCCGCCGCGCACGGTCAGATCCAGTTCGCAGGCGCGGGCGGCCCGCACCGCGGCCGCGACCCCGGCGGCGCCGGCCGGCCGGACGATCACCGCGGGTCTGCGGTCGCAGCATCCGTTCCAAACCTGCCGCGCCACATCGTATTCCGCGTCGCCCGGGGCGATCACCGCCCCGTCGACGCTCGTCCGCAAGCCTTCGATATCGATCCCCACAGTGGTCATGGTTCCGCTCCTTCGATGGTTTCCGCCGTGACGGCGGACCCCAGGTTCCATGACGGTCGCCGGGCTCTCGACCCCGCGCCGTATCGACATCCCCTCGGTGTCCTGCCGCTATCCCGGCGTTACGCACAGCGGACACCCGAGGTTCATCCGCGACGGGGGCCGAGACCGGATTCAGGACTGGAGGCGGACCTTGTCGGCGGATTCGTTCTGGCTGGAGCATTCCTGCACCGGGTGGGGCGTGGACGCGCGTTCGCCGCAGACCCACCGGACGGTGTCGACGATGACGGCGATGTCGCCGGTGGATTGTTTGGCCCGCTCGTCGGCGTAGGCGCTGGCGACGGAGAGGGCGGTGGGGCAGAAGCCGTTGCCCTTGGCGGTGGAGACGACGACCGCGAGTCCCCAGGGGCCGGAACCGCATTGGATGGCTTCGTGGCCCGCGGCCGGGAAGGCGGCGGCGGAGGTGACGGGGCTCGGAGGGGCCGAGGGGCCGGAGGCGACGGTCGGGGTGCTGTCGTTGCAGGCGGTGAGGGCGAAGGCCGTCGCCAGGGTCAGGGCCGCGCCCGCGATCGCTGTGGTCCGCACGCATCCTCCTCGTCGGGTACCCCTTCCCTGGGCATTCTGCCTGTTTTGGGATGTTTGGGAGAGAAGGCTCGCGTAGCCGGGGGTGGGGCAGGTGGATCAGCCGACGTCGCGGCGCAGCCAGGTGACCTCCGCGCCCTCGCCACCGAGGCGGTAGGGCTCGAGGACATCGTCCCAGGCGGTGCCGAGGGCGCGGTCGATCTCGGCGGCGATCTCGGCGGCGGAGCCGCGGCCGTGAGCGCGGGCCTCGGCGACGATGGCGCGCAGCCGCATCTCGCCGACCATGATGTCGCCGCCGGCGCCGGTGGTGCCGCTCCAGAGTCCGAGTCCGGGAACGAAACTGAAGCGGGCGCCGTCGACGCCTTCGCTGGGGTCCTCGGTGACCTCGAAATAGAGCACGGGCCAATCTCGCAATGATCTGGCTAATTTTCCTCCGGTACCGACCGGGCCGTACCAGTCGGTGGTGGCGCGCAGATGTCCGGGATCGGCGTCCTGCGCGGTCCAGCGCAGTTTCGCGGGGGCCTTCAGAGTGGAGGTGAGGGCCCATTCGACGTGCGGGCACAGCGCGGCCGGCGACGAATGGACATAGACGACTCCAGACGTCGCCTCCGCGAACTGACTAGACGCGTGCACCACTGACACCTCCGGCTCGACGAGGGACGTCTTCCCCAACGGCCCCTACGCGAGCTCGGCGATGCCCGAGTTTACTGGAGTGCCCGGTGTTGCGTGTGTTACTTGAAGCACCGTGTCGACGGCTACGCGAACTCCGCGATTACGGCGTCACTGAGGGGTGGCCATGCCGCCCGGGCCCAGTCCCCGAAATTTTCGTCCGCCAGCGCGAGACACGCCATACCGACATCCGGATCCACCCAGAGGAATGTGCCGGACTGCCCGAAGTGGCCGAAGGTCCGCGGCGAGTTCGCGCCGCCTGTCCAGTGCGGTGATTTGTGGTCGCGGATTTCGAAACCCAATCCCCAGTCGTTGGGGCGCTGCGACCCGTAACCGGGAAGTACGCCATTGCGACCCGGGAATTGCACTGCGCTTGCCTCGGAAACCAATTCGGCACTCACGACACGAGGTTCCAGCAATTCACTGGCGAATCGCAGAAGATCTGCGACCGAGGAGCGCCCCGCATGTCCGGCGGGACCCACCAGCGCCGAGGAATTCATGCCCAGCGGCTCGAATACGGCCTCGCGCAGATACTGATCGAACGAGATACCGGTCTGCGCCGCAACGAAATCCGCGAGCACCTCGAATCCGGCGCTGGAGTAGATCCGCTTCGCGCCGGGCCGGGCCAGCACCGCGGTGGTGTCGAAGGCCAGTCCGGAGGCGTGGGCGAGCAGGTGCCGCACCGTCGATCCGGGCGGCCCGGCGGGCTGGTCCAGCTCGATGGCGCCCTCTTCGACGGCCACCAGAACCCCGTACGCCACAAGGGGTTTGGTGACCGAGGCGAGCGGGAAGACGCGGGCGGTGTCGCCTTCGGTGTCCACCACGCCCTTGCCGCGGACGGCGACGCCCGCCGCCGCGTTCCGAACCGGCCACTGTCGAATCTGCTCCAGCGCTCGCACGCGTCGAGCCTACGAGCCCGGGCCCGGCGGGTCGGATCGGGGCTGCATCACCGACCGGTCGGCTCCGAACCGGCTAGAGCGCCGCGACTTCGGCGGCCCCGACCAGGTTCATCGCCGAACGCCTGCGCCGCACCCGGAGTACACCACCAGCCCGACCGCCGACCACAGTGTGTCAGTGTGAACGCCGGCCAGGTCACGACCGGCAGATGGATCAGTAGCCACACGCACATGGCCAGGCCGAAGGACACCAGCGTGGGTGGCGTTCACCAGTTCCTCCCGCGGCACCGCCGAGCGCAGCGCGGCCAGTGCGGCGATGACGAAGGAGACGACGACGGGCCCGGCCAGCGGCGCGGCCTCGCCCAGGGCCACGAAGATACCGGTGCCCAGGGTGGCGCTGACCGACAGCGAGATCAGGCCCATGCTGCGCCGCCGTGCGGCGTGTTCGCCATCGGAGGTGAGCTGTTCGACTGAATTGGCCCGCAGCAGTGATATAGCAATCCACTGGAGTCCAGGCATGTGTGGCCATGCTGCCTGGTCGGACCGGGTGAAATGGCGCCAGGGTGGCCCGCTCGCGGGGGATTCGCACTGCGCACAGCTATGCACTGGCGTCGCAGTGGTGCGCACGGGCGTCACGGAAGCCTCGCGCGAACCGTATGCCCCGTTACGATCGAACCCATCATGAGTGAGCAGGTCACGATCCACGGCGAGGTGGACACGGGTTTCGGCCCGGTCGCCGACGCGTTCCGGCGCAACTTCAGCAGGCACGGCGAGATCGGTGCCGCGGTCGCGATCTACGACGGGGATCGGCCGGTGGTGGACCTGTGGGCGGGGTATCGCGATCGCAAGCGCCGGATGTCGTGGGAGCGCGACACCATGGCCCCGGCGTGGTCCTCGACCAAGGGCATGACCGCGTTCGCGGTGGCGTCGGTGGTGTCGCGGGGGCTGCTGGACTACGAGGATCCGGTGGCGCTGCACTGGCCGGAGTTCGCCACGCACGGCAAGGAGTCCATCACCGTGCGGCAGCTGCTGGACCATCAGGCCGGGCTGGCCGCGCTGGATCGGCCGTTCCGGCTCACCGATATGGCCGATCTGGATCGGATGGCGGCGGTGCTGGCCGAGCAGAAACCGTTGTGGCGGCCGGGAACCCGGCACGGCTATCACCCGATCACGGCCGGGCTGTACCAGGGCGAACTGCTGCGGCGGATCGATCCGGAGCATCGCACGCTGGGACGGATTTTCGCCGAGGACATCGCCGGACCGCTGGGCGCGGAGTTCTATATCGGCCTGCCGGGCGAGGTTCCGCTGGATCGGGTGGCCGCGTTGTCGGCCACCGAGGGCCTCGACATCCTGCGCTATGAACGGGATCTGCCGGTGCGCATCGGCATTCAGCTCTACAGCAAGCGCGGCCTGTCCTTCCGCGCCCTGAACAGCCCGCAGGTGGGTGCGCCCGCCCGGGCCGCCCGGCGCGAGTTCCTGTCGGTGGAAAGTCCGGCCGCCGGCGGCGTCGGGACCGCGCGGGCGCTGGCGCGGGTGTACGGCGCGGCGGCGGGGCGGACCGGTGAGCTGCCCATCGAGCCGAACGTGCTGGACCGCTTGGCCTCCCCCGACACCGCCGACGACGTCCCGGCCGAGGACCTGGTACTGCTCACACCGAGCCGCTACCACCTGGGTTTCCGCCGGTCCCGCGGCGGTTTCCGGTTCGGCTCCGACAAGCGGGCCTACGGCACCACCGGTTACGGCGGCTCGTTCGGATTCGCCGATCCGGCAACCGGTCTGGGGTTCGGTTATGTGATGAACCGCCTGGGTATGGCGGTGCTCGACGATGTCCGTTCGCGCAATCTCCGTGAGGCTCTGCTCCGCTGTCGTTGACCGAAGGGAATGACCGCCATGCCGCCGCAACCGTGGGTGATGCCCGACGAAGGACAGCCGCATCGGCGGACCTGGATGGCATTCGGGGCCGACGAACGGGTGTGGACGGCCGAGCTGCTCCCCCGCATCCGTGAGGATGTGGCCCGGATCGCCCGCGCCATCGCAAAGTTCGAGCCGGTGTCGATGCTGGTGCGGCCGGAGGAGATCGATCTGGCCCGCGCGCTGGCCGGGCCGGCGGTGACGCTGGTGCCCGCGGAGATGGACGATCTGTGGCTGCGCGACAGCGGCCCGGTGTTCGTGCGCGGTGACGGGGGCTGGGGCGCGGTCGATTTCAACTTCAACGGCTGGGGCGACAAGCAGGAGCATCGCCAGGACGCGCGGCTGGCCGGGCTGATCGCCGAACGCACCGGGGCAGAGTTGCTGAGCACCGAGCTGGTGCTGGAGGGCGGCGGCATCGAGGTCGACGGCGCGGGCACCGCCCTCGTCACCGAGAGCTGCGTGCTCAACGACAATCGCAATCCGGGCCGGCAGCGCGAGGACGTGGAGGCGGAACTGGCTCGGCTGCTGGGGATTTCGACGGTGATCTGGCTGCCCGGCATCGCGGGCTACGACGTCACCGACGGGCACACCGACTTCTACGCGCGTTTCGCCGGCCCCGGGGTGGTGGTGGCCGGTCGCGAGGACGACGTGGACAGCTACGACTACGACGTCACCCGCCGCCACCTGACCATCCTCCAGGCCGCCACCGACGCCGCGGGCCGCCCGCTGCGGGTGGAGGTGCTTCCCGCCCCGAAGCAGGTCCGTGAGGAGTTCGCCGACGACGAGTTCGCGGCCGGGTACGTCAACTTCTACCTCTGCAACGGCGGCGTCATCGCCCCCAGGTTCGGGGATCCGGAGGCCGACGCGCACGCGGAAGCCACACTGGCGCGGCTGTTTCCGGGCCGCCGGGTGGTGCAGATCGATATCGACGCCGTCGCCGCGGGCGGCGGCGGCATCCACTGCACGACCCAGCAGGAACCCGCGTAGGCCGTCACTCCATCAGCTTGCGCGCCTTCTCGAACAGCTCGAGGGTGATGGCGTGCAGGAAGTCGCCGACCTGCTTGGGCGCCTTGCCCGCGAAGGCGCGCGCGTGCGTGCCCTCCAGCACGATGCCGAGCTTGAAGCACGCCAGTACGGTGTACCAGGTGACATGGCTCAGATCGCGGTCGGAGAACTGCCCGTAGTGGGCGATCATCTCCTCGGGCGTGGGCAGTCCGCCGACCGCGCCCAGCGAGCCGATCAGGGCCGCGCCGGTGGTGCTGGGCTCGGGCCGGGTGGCGATCTGCCAGCCCAGGTCCAGCAGCGGGTCGCCGATGGTGGACATCTCCCAGTCGACCATGGCCACCACCTCGGGGCCCTCGAGGGAGAACATCATGTTGGCGAGATGGCAGTCGCCGTGCAGGATGCCGGCTTTCGGCTGCACCGGGCGGTTGCGGTCGAGCCAGTCACCGACCTGCTGGACGCCGGGAATCTCCGCTCCGGGGTAGCCCTCATTGGCGCTGTAGGAGTCGAGTTCCTTGAGCCAGCGCGGCACCTGGCGTTCCAGGAAGCCCTCCGGCTTGCCGTAGTCGGCGAGGCCGAGCGCCTCGTGGTCGATCGAGCCCAGGCGGGCGATGGCCTCGACCGCGGACAGGCCCATCTGCCGCCGCACCTCGGGGTCGGAGGCGTGCAGTTCGGGGAGTTCGTTCTGCGGGTTGAAGCCGGTGATCGTCTCCATGAGGTAGAAGGACGCGCCGAGCACGGATTCGTCGGGACAGGCGGCGATCACCTTGGGGGCGCGGATCTCGGTGTCGCCGAGGGCGCCGAGGATGCGGGATTCGCGCTGGATGACGGTGTTGCTGGCGGCCCGCAGATGCTTGGGTCCGCGGCGCAGCACGTACTCGCGGCCGCCGCGGCGGAAGCGCAGCATGATGTTCTGGGTGCCGCCGCCGAGCGGCTTCACCTCCTCGAACTCCCCGCCGGGCAAGCCCTGCTCTTCCATCCACTTTCCGACGATCGCGAAATCGACGACGTCACGATCCACTTCGACCGGCTGCGCAACAGACATGCCGCCCATTGTGCCGTAGGGGTCCATACGAACCGAAGGCAGTCGCCAGCAGTAATCGCCACCGAAAGGTCGCGGCCGCCTCGATTACGGACTGCGGCCTGATAGACCTCCGCCTCGGAGCGGGGGTGCGAAGCGGAGGGAGCAGAATCGAGGCGTTGGGGCCGCGAACCTCGCCCGGAGCGAAGCGGAGGGCAGATCAGGCACAGCGTAATGTGCGTGGTCAAATGCGTACGCTGTTGATCGATAACTACGACTCGTTCACCTACAACCTGTATCAGCTGATCAGCGTGGTGAACGGGGTCGAACCCGTGGTCGTGCGCAATGACGAGGTGGGCTCGATCGAGGAGCTCGGGCTCGCGGAATTCGACAATATCGTCATCTCCCCGGGGCCCGGACGGCCCGATGTGCCGCGCGATTTCGGCCTCTCGGCGGCGTTGATCGCCCGGGCCGAGCTGCCGTTGCTGGGTGTGTGCCTGGGGCATCAGGGCATCGTGATCGCGGCGGGTGGCGAGGTGGTCGCGGCGCCGCAGGCCCGGCACGGGTTCCCGGATCCGATCATCCATGACGGGCGGGACCTGTTGGCCGATGTGCCGCAGGGCTTCTCGGCGGTGCGGTATCACTCGCTGTGCGCGGCGCGACCACTGCCCGAGTCGCTGGAGGTCACCGCGACCGCACCGGACGGTGTGATCATGGGCGTGCGGCATCGCAGCCGCCCGCAGTGGGGGGTGCAGTTCCACCCCGAGTCGATCTCCAGCGAGCACGGGGAACTCCTGCTGCGCAACTTCGCGACCTTGACCGCGAAATATCAACGGCGACAGGGTATTTCTCCCGCCGCCCGGCGCACGGCCGCGGTACGCGCGCCGATCGGCGACGGGGTCACGACTGTGCGCGCGGTGGCCGAGCGCGTCCGCTATCGGGTCGAGCAGACGGTCGTGGAGCGGGCGGTCGACGCCGAGGCCGTCTTCGACGCACTGTACGCCGGTTCCCCGCATGCCTTCTGGCTCGACAGCGAGCATGTGGAGCCGGGTCTGGACCGCTTCTCGTTCCTGGGCGATGCCTCCGGTCCGCTGGCGGAGGTGGTGCGCTATCGGGTCGGCAGCGGCCGGGTCGAGGTCGAGTCGGCGGCCGGGTCGCGCACGGTGCCGGGCGGGGTGCTGGACTACCTGTCGGCCGAGCTGCGCCGCCGCGAGATCGAATTCCCGGATGTGCCTTTCGATTTCGCCGGCGGCTATGTCGGCTATCTCGGCTACGAGATGAAGGCCGACTGCGGCGCCGCCGCCGGGCATCGTGCGGCCACGCCCGACGCCCAGTGGATCTTCGCCGACCGGCTGATCGTGGTGGATCACGAGGCGGGCCGCACCCACCTGCTGACGCTGGCCGAGCCGGAAGCCGCTGCCGCCGCGCAGGATTGGCTCGCCGTCACCCGGGCCGTGGTGGAAACCCTTCCGACCTGGGAGAACCCGCCGACGCTGGAATTGCGCGCCGACGAGGGCACGGTCGCGCCGTTCCTCACGCGCGGCCGGGACCGCTATCTGGCCGATGTCGCGGCCTGCCGGGAGCAGCTGCTGGCTGGCGAGTCGTACGAAATCTGCATCACCGACAGCGCCTCTCCCCCGGGCGACGCCGACGGCCTCACCGTGTATCGCACACTGCGCCGGTGCAATCCGGCCCCGTACGCGGCCTTCCTGCGCTTCGCCGACCTGGAGGTGGCGTCTTCCTCACCGGAGCGCTTTCTCAAGGTGGACCGCTCCCGCACGGTGGAGAGCAAGCCGATCAAGGGCACCGCGCCGCGCGGGGCGAACGCCGACGAGGACCTCGAGCTGAAGCTCGAGCTGGCCCGCAACCCCAAGACCCGCGCCGAGAACCTCATGATCGTCGATCTGCTCCGCAACGATCTCGGCCGCGTCTGCGAGATCGGCTCGGTGCACGTCCCGAAACTCATGGCAGTCGAGACCTATACGACCCTGCACCAGCTGGTTTCGACCGTGCGCGGCACTCTCCGCCCCGACCTGGACGTCATCGACTGTCTCCGTGCGTGTTTTCCCGGCGGCTCCATGACCGGCGCACCGAAGCTCCGCACCCTCGAGATCATCGACTCCCTCGAAACCGAAGCGCGCGGTATCTATTCCGGCACTATCGGCTTCCTCGGCCTCGGCGGCACCGCCGACCTGAACATCGTCATCCGTACCGCGGTCCGCCACGACAACCGCTGGCGCGTCGGCGCCGGAGGCGCGGTCGTCCTCGACTCCGATCCGGCCGACGAGTACCACGAAATGGTCTGGAAGGCGGCCGCCGCCCTCCGCGCCCTGCCGGGTCTGGGCGCCCCGCCCTGTGCCACTCTCCACGCCGGCCGTTGAGGCGGCCGGTCCGCTGTCGGTGACCGGTGTCGGTGGGAGTGTTGGCGTCATCTGGCAACGCGGAGATGCCCATGTCAATGCGGCACAACGCCCGCCGTGTCCGCCCGAGTTCGTCGCGAACCGCGCAGCGACACGCCGAGTCTCGTGAAGGGTGAGCCAGAGAGCTCGCAACCGGTGACCGGAGGGGCCCGCTATTTGCGGCGGGAGCGGCGGGACTTGTCCTCGGGCGGTTCGGGTTCCGGGTTCTCGCGGGCGCCGGCGATCCGGCCCAGCAGCGAGACGCCGGGGAGTTTGTCGAGCCGGGTGACGACCTCCTCGCCGAGGGCGGTCACCGATTCGAGGCGGGTGAGGACGCGGTCGTAGGCGACGAAGGCGGGTTCGGCGAGGGCGAGGGTGCGGTCGAGACGGTCGATGGTGGAGTTGAGGCGGTCGACGGCGATGGTGAGGCTCTGGATGAGGTCGGGCAGCTGCGCGGCGAGCTGGATGGAGGCGGGCGGTAGCCGGACGGCGGTGTCGAAGGCGGTCGTCGCGGTCACCTGGGCCGAGTCCAGGGCCTGGCCGGCGGCGGTCTGGGCGGCTTCGACGGCGGCCTGCGCGGCCGCCAGGATGTCCCCGGCGGTGGGGACGCGCGAGGTCGAGCGTGGGGCGGGATTCGGGCGGTCGCTCCCCTTCGGGTTGGTCATACCTCTACTGTGCCGCACGATTTTCAGATTGGCCGCGAGGGCGGGGCGCACACGCTTGGGTCGGAGGGTCGCGGTGCTGTCGGAGGGTCGTGGCATAGTTCGACCACGATGAAACTGACCATGGGTGGCCATACGACGGTTCCGACATCGCTTCTGACGGTTGTCCTTTCGTGGCGGTCGGAGCACGCGGTGCGGGCGCAGGCCGTGCTGGTGGCGGAACACGGGCGGGCCCGGTCGGACCGGGATTTCGTCTGGTTCGACGCCCCCCGGCACGTCTCGCAGGCAGTGACGCTGGATCGCGAGCCCGCGCCGGGGACGGCGCGGCTGTCGGTCTCGCTACCGCGCACCGGGCCCGAGGTGGCGGGGATCGTGGTCATCGCCTCGGTGACAGGCGGTTTCGCCGAGGTGGCTGGACTGCGGCTCACCGTGTTCGATCACGACAACCCGGTTGCCCGGTACGACGTGGAGACCGCGGAGCCCGCCCCGGCCCTGGTGCTGGGCGAGTTCGCACGCGCCGGGGGCGGGTGGGAGTTCCGGGCGTTGGCCGACGCCGGCGTCAGCCTGGCCGGGCTGGTGCGCGAGTTCGGGGTGCGGATCGACCCCGCGCGGGGTTTCGAGCCCGAGCCGCGCCGCACCCCGCCACCGCCGAATTCCGAACGGGCGGAATGGCATCCGGATCCCCGCGATCCGGGGCGGCTGCGCTGGTGGGACGGCACGACCTGGACGGCGTCGGCACGACCTGTCCCGGTGCGGGATTCCCGCCACTGCCCGCGCTGCGGCGCGCCCCGCCGCCGGCTGTTCGGCGCGGCGCTGTTCGGGTCCGCGGCGCTGTGCCGCGAATGTGCCACCGAGACAGCCGAATACCTGCGCGGCTGGCGGCCGCGCGCCGAGCGCGCCCTGCGCGGACTCGCCCCGCACGACGACTGGGAGACGCTCTGGGCCGCGCTGCGCTTCCAGCGGGTCGAGCGTGCCGCCGCCCTCGACCTGCTGCGCCCGCTCGCCCTCGAGCATCTGGAACGCCTGGTGGCCTTCACCTTCGCCGACGGTGTGGTGGACGAGTCGGACGTGGGCGACTTCGAGGACACGGCCGAGGAACTGTCGCTGTCGGGCCCGGTCATCGAGGACCTGCGCCGGCGCCTGCAGCGCGGTCGGCTGCTGACCCGCCTGCGGTCCGGTGAGCTGCCGCAGCAGCCCACCACGGGACTGCACCTGGACCCCGGCGAGCGGGTCCATCTGAACCTTCCCGCCGTGCACATCCGGCAGCTGGCCCGCGGCCCCAAGCGCACCGAGGGCCGCCTGATCGTCAGCAACCGCAAGCTACGGTTCACCGGGGCGGACACCGGCACCGAAATGCCCTGGGCCCGCGTGGTTTCGGTGACTGCCGCCGGTGGCCTGGTCGAGGTGTCGGCCACCTCCTCGCGGGGCGGCGCGATCCTCGAGGTCGCCGATCCCGACTTCGTGGCCGCGGCCATGGAGGGCGCGCTGCGTATCGCGAAACGCCTGGCCCTCACCCCGGGCCGCCGCGACACCCGTTCCATCCCAACGGATGTCAAGGCCGTGGTCTGGCAGCGCGACGGCGGCAAATGCGTCGAATGCGGTGACAGCCACTACCTGGAGTTCGACCACATCATCCCGATCAGCCGCGGCGGCGCGACCAGCCCGGCCAATCTGCAGATCCTCTGCCGCGCCTGCAACCGCACCAAGGGCGCGCACATCTGACCCGCATCGTCGGCCCGGTCGGCCGGGCCGCCAACCGCATCGACACGCGGCACAGGGGCGAATGTAGATAATCGAACGGCATGCGATGAATCATGTCGATCGGCACACGGTGTGGTTCCAGCGTCGGAGGAAAGCCGGTCGGGAAGGGGATCGACATGCAGGTGGCGGTTGTGGGCGGTACCGGGACGCTGGGTGTGCCGGTGGTGCGGGACCTCGTGGCGCGCGGGCACACGGTGCGGGTGCTGAGCCGGTCCGCGCCGGCCGATCCGGCGCCGGGGACCGAGCATCACGCCGTGGATCTGGCCACCGGCGCGGGGCTGGACGCGGCGCTGGAGGGGGTGCACACGGTGGTGGACACGGCGTCTCATCGCGGGCTGCGCAGCGCACCGGTGATGGTCGAGGGCGTGCGCACCCTGCTGGCCGCCGAGCAGCGTGCCCGGGTCGGCCACCATGTGGAGATCTCCATCGTCGGCTGTGAGCGGGTGCCGTTCAGCTACTACCGCACCAAGGTCGCACAGGAGCGGGTGGTCACTCAGGGTCCCGTTCCGTGGACCCTGTTGCGCGCCACCCAGTTCCACGAGCTCATCGACGAAATGCTGGGCGGGGCAGCGAAGTTCCATATCACGCCCCGCACCGGCATGCGGTTCCAGCCGGTCGACGTGGTCGCGGTGGCGGGCCGGCTGGCCGACGCCGCCGAGGCGGGCCCGTCCGGACGGGTGCGCGATGTGGGCGGCCCGGTCGTGCAGACCCTCGGCGAGCTGGGCGAACTCCGGGCGCGCGCCCTCGGGCAGAAGCTGCTGCCGCTGCCGGTACCGCCGCTGGGCCGGGTGGTGCGACGGGTGCGCGACGCCGCGCTGTGTCTGGGCGCCGAGGGCGAGACCGTGTCGTACGACTATGCCGAGTGGCTGCGCCGGCACTACGGAAGGCCGTGACCTGACCCCGCGCGTCAGCGCTTCACGCGGAGAACCGTGGGTTCGGCACAGAACTGCCCGGTGGCCTGGTCCAGGCTGAGGCCGATGCGGTTGAGACCGCCGCTGTCGATGACCGTGCACTCGCTGCCGCCGACGTGCCCGGTGCCGTCGTCGAGCAGCCGGACCTCGGCGGTGACCAGCGGTTGCAGCCTCTCGGCGTCGAAGGTCCAGAACTCGATGTTCCAGAGTTCGTAGCTGTCGCGCGCGGTGACGACGGTGTAGCCGGCCGCGGAGGTGTCGATGCCGATGCCCGCGAGTTCGCCCGCCCGCTTGAACTGCCCGTCGCCGCCCGCGTGGTAGATGACGTAGCGAGTGTTGGCGCTGGCCAGCATGATCGGGATGACCAGCTCGTCGCGGCCGTCGTTGTCGAGGTCGCGCAGTCGCGGTTCGGTGGTCCCGACGGCCTGTTCGGCGATGCTCTGTACCTGTGCGCCGACGGGGTCGAGCACGGTGATGTCGACCGATCCCTGCTGGCCGGTACCGCGGTGGCGTACCTCGAAGGTCAGTCCGGCCGCGTCGTGGGATTGCAGGTAGCAGTCGGGTGGCGTGGCGGTCGTGGCGATATCACCGCAGGGCGAGAGGTCGGAGACGGGGGTGACCGGGCCCGGTACGACATGGTCGCTGGTGTGCGGGGAGAGGTCGCCGGCCATGGGAGCGGTGGCGGAATGCTGGGTGCACGCGGTCAGCGTCAGCGCGGCGCCGGCCAGGACACCGGCCGCGAGATTCCTCCCCATGGCCTCGAGGATAGCGACGAGTCCCGGGCAAGCGGACCGAGCGGGCTGATCGGACAGATATATCCGACATCATGTGCACAACTGCGCACATATAGGCTTATAGTGGTTCCGTGCTCGACGTGCTCCGCAATCCACAGTTCCGCAAGCTGTTCACCGCCCAGGTGGTCGCCCTGATCGGCACCGGACTGCTCACCGTCGCCCTGGGCCTGCTCGCCTTCGAGGTGGCCGGGGGTCAGGCGGGCGCGGTGCTGGGTACCGCACTGGCCATCAAGATGGTGGCGTATGTGGCTGTCGCGCCGGTGATCTCGGCCTTCACCCAGCGGCTGCCCCGGCGGCTGGTGCTGGTGTCGGCGGACGCGGTGCGCGCGGCGATCGCGCTCATGCTGCCGTTCGTCACGCACACCTGGCAGATCTACGTGCTGATCGCACTGCTGCAGTCGGCCTCGGCCACCTTCACGCCGGCGTTTCAGTCACTGATCCCCTCGATCCTGGTCGACGAGGAGGAGTACACGCGCGGGCTGTCGCTGTCGCGGCTGGCCTACGACATGGAATCGCTGCTGAGCCCGGTGCTGGCGGCCGCGCTGCTGACCGTCATCAGCTATCACTCGCTGTTCGTGGGCACGGCCGCGGGTTTCGTGGCCTCGGCGCTGCTGGTGGTGACCACCCGGCTCCCCCGGCTCGCCACGCCCGAGCGGTCCGCGCCGCTGCTGCGGCGCATCACCGAGGGCGCCCGGATCATGATGAACCGCCCGGTGCTGCGCGGGCTGCTGGCCATGAACATGGTGGTGGCCGCCGCCACCGCGCTGGTGATCGTGAATACCGTTGTGTACGTGCGAGATCAGCTCGACGGCTCCAATACCGCGGTGGCGCTGGCCCTGGGCTGCTTCGGATTCGGTTCCATGGCCGTGGCGCTGTCGACCCCGCGACTGCTGGCGCGGATGCCCGATCGCCGGTTCATGCTGACCGGCTGCGTGCTGCTGCCGCTGGGCCTGGTCGCGGCGTCGCTGCCGACGCTGCTCCCCCGCGGGGCGGGCGCGGTCGTGCTGGCGGTGACCTGGGTGCTGCTGGGCGCGGGCACCTCGATGATCAACACCCCGTCGGCCCGCCTGCTGCGCGCACAGTCCGAAACCGACACTCGCACAGCCGTTTTCACCGCGCAGTTCTCTCTCTCGCACGCGTGCTTCCTGGTGACCTACCCACTGGCGGGCAAGCTGGGCGCGCTGGCGGGTCTGCCGACCACGGCAATCGTGCTGGCCGCCGTCGCTACACTGGCTGCTACGGCAGCGGCCCACGCCTGGCCCGCGCACGTGCCGGCAGCCCCCGAGGCGGTGACGGCAGGAAGGTGATCAGGTGAGCGATCTCGAACCGGCACCCGCCACACCCAGCCTCACCCACCCCGTCCAAGCGGATCAGGCCCATCTGGACGCGGCCACCGCCACCTTCCGGATGCTCTCGGATCCGACCCGCCTGCACATCCTCTGGCTCCTCGCCGCCGCCGAAGCCGATGTCTCGGCCCTCACCGAGGCGTGCGGCGCCTCCCGCACCGCGGTCAGCCAGCACCTGGCCAAACTCCGCTTCACCGGCCTGGTCGACACCCGCCGCGAGGGCCGCCGCATCGTGTACCGCATCCGCGACGGCCACCTGGCCCGCCTCGTCCGCGAAGGGCTCAACCACGCCGACCACATGGTCACCGGCGAACCGTCCCACGGATAACCATCTCCCGGACCCCCGCTCCTGGTCAGTGGGACCTGCTATCGCCGAGTGCCCGCATGCGCCGTGACGATATGCCTATTCGAAATATCGCAAGACGAATAGTGAGAGGTCGCGCATGCATCCCGAGCAGGGCAGCCCATTCGATGTGATCATCATCGGTGCCGGATTCGCCGGACTCTATGGCGTTCACCAGGCGGCGAAGGCCGGATTGAACGTGCTCGGCCTGGAGGCGGGCGAGGACGTCGGCGGCACCTGGTTCTGGAACCGCTATCCGGGTGCGCGCTGCGACGTGGAGAGTGTCGACTACTCCTACTCGTTCGACGAGGACCTGCAGCAGAGCTGGACCTGGACCGAGCGTTTCGCGTCCCAGCCGGAGATCCTCGCCTACATCAACCATGTGGCGGACCGCTTCGAGCTGAAGCAGCGCTACCGGTTCGGTCAGCGCGTGGTCGGCGCCCGCTTCGACGACGACGCGGCGATCTGGACGCTGCGGACCGAGGCCGGCGACGAGTTCCGCTCGCAGTTCGTGGTTTTCGCCACCGGCTGCCTGTCCGCGCCGATCAAGCCGAATATTCCCGGCATCGAGACCTTCGCGGGCGAGGAGCTTTTCACCGCGCAGTGGCCGGAACAGGGCGTGTCGTTCGAGGGCAAGCGGGTCGGCGTGATCGGCACCGGTTCCTCGGGCATCCAGGTCGCGCCGATCATCGCGCGAGAGGCCAAGGCGCTCACCGTGTTCCAGCGCTCCGCCAACTTCAGCGTCCCGGTTCCGAACCGCCCGTGGACCGACGAGGAGCAGGGCGAGATCCGCGCCACCTACCGGCAGCGGCGCGAGAACTCCTACTACGCACCGGCCGCCACCCCGCACCGCTCGCTGGAGGTCAAGGCCCTGGACCTGACCGCCGAGGAGCGCGAGCAGGCCATGCAGGACCGCTGGGACGGCGGCGGCGTGCTGTTCAACAAGGTCTTCCCGGACCAGAACAGCGATCTGGCCGCGAACGAGCTGGTCCGCGAGTTCGCCGTCGCCAAGATCCGCGCCAAGGTGGACGACCAGGCGGTGGCCGACGACCTCATCCCCTACGACCACCCCATCGGCACCAAGCGCATCTGCACCGACTCGGGCTACTACGAGATGTTCAACCGGCCGAACGTGTCGCTGGTGAACCTGCGGCGCGAGGGCATCGAGGAGGTCACCCCGACCGGTATCCGCACCGCGGACCAGTTCATCGAACTCGACACCCTGGTCTACGCAACAGGTTTCGACGCCATGACCGGCGCCCTGCTGCGCATCGACATGCACGGCGCGCACGACGCCCGCCTCGCGGACCTGTGGGCCGACGGCCCGGTCACCTACCTGGGCTTCGGTATTCCGGGCTTCCCGAACATGTTCAGCGTCAACAGTGTCGGCACCCCGTCGGTGATGGCGAACATGGTGCTGCATTCCGAGCAGCAACTGGACTGGGTGCTCGCGCTCGTGGAGCACTGCCGCGCCAACGGGATCCGCACGGCGGAGGCCCGCGCGGAGGCGGCGGTCAAGTGGACCGATCACCTGCTCGAGGTCGCCGAGGGCACGCTGTTCGTGAAGGCCAACTCCTGGTATATGGGCGCGAACATCGAGGGCAAGAAGCGTGTATTCATGCCCTACATCGGCGGTTTCGGCAACTACCGCCGCTACTGCGACGACGAGCGCGAGAACGGGTACCCGAACTTCGAGCTCACCGCCTGATCACCGGCACCACGACACCGGCTCGCTCCCGGTGGGGGCGAGCCGGTGTCGTCGTTTCGCTCAGGCGGGCAGCCCCAGGCCGGCCGCCAGGACCGGCCAGGATCGCTTCACCGCGTCCTGCCAGTACCCCCACGAGTGGGTGCCGGTGAGCGTGAAGTCGAAGGTGGCCGGGATGCCGAGGCCGCCGAGTTTCACCGCGAGATTGCGGCTGCAGAGGTCGGCGGCGGCCTCGAGTCCGCCGCCGAGGGTCAACTGGTTGATCCAGCCGTCGGTGCCGGGCAGGGTGAACGGGCCACCGGGAAGGTCCCACCGGCCAGGCAGTCCGGAACCGCTGGAAATGAACAGATTCAGGCCGCGCAACCGGTCGGCGTGCACGTAGGGATCGTTGGCGGCCCACTCGGGATCGCCTTCGGGGCCGTACATGTTCCTGGTGTCACCGCCGCCCTTCGCCACCACGGTATCGACGAAGTAGTGGCCGAGGGGGTCACTGATCTGGGCGCAGCCACTGTAGGCCGCCACCGCCCGATACAGCCCGGGCGCGGCGATGGGCAGCTGCAGCGCCGAGGTGCCCGCCATGGACAGACCGGCAATAGCGTTGCGGCCGTTGGTGTTCAGCGCCCGGTCGATGAGCGGCGGGAGCTCCCGGGTGAGGAAGGTCTTCCACTTGTTCACGCCCAGTACGGGATCCGGGTCACGCCAGTCGGCGTAGTAGGTGAAACCACCGCCGATCGGTTCCACCACGGTGACATTCTTGCCGGCCAGGAAGTCGAGTACATCGGTCTTGGTCTGCCAGGTCACCTCGTCGACGCCGCCACCCGCGCCATTGAGCAGATACAGGACCGGGGCGGGCTGTGAGGTGTCGGCGGCGCGCTGCACATCGAGATCGATGATCTTGTCCATGGCGGCCGAATAGACCCGCATCCGCTGGATTCGCGCGTCGGTGGCCCCGAGGGAAGTGATGTGGGAGCCGTCGGTGGCGTTCGGCGAGGTGCCCGGGTCGGCGGAGGCGATGCCGGCGGCCAGCGGCAGGAGAACGGTTGCGGCCAAAGCCAAGACCGAGCTGCCGAAGAATTTTCTCGAACGCACGCTGTCTCCTCCGGCGGGTACCCGGGTGTTTCGAGTCAGCACTTCAGCGTGCCGAGCGGCGTCGGTCATGCTGGCCCGGAACTGAACTTCTTCTGAGGGTACGGTTCCGGATCGCGGGTCAGGGTGCGATTCCCGGCCTCGTGACCGCACGGGAACACAAGACGAAACCGGCTCGCTTCCCCTGAAGGCGTGCCGGTTTCGTCCTTTTGCCGGTCAGGCCGGTAAGCCCAGACCGGCAGCCAGGACCGGCCACGACTTCTTCAGCGCGTCCTGCCAGTACCCCCACGAGTGGGTGCCGGTGGGCGTGAAGTCGTAGGTGGCCGGGATGCCGAGGCCGTCGAGCTTGGTCTTCAGGTTGTGGGTGCAGTAGTCGGCGGCGGCTTCGAGGCTGCCGCCGAGCGCCACCTGGTTCGCCCAGCCTCCCGCGCCGGGAAGTGTGTGCGGACCGCCGAGGGTGTCCCATTCACCCGGCATCCCGGAACCGCTGGAAATGAACAGATTCAGGCCGCGGAGCTGGTCGGCGTGCACGTAGGGATCGTTGGCCGCCCACATGGGATCGCCCTGCGGGCCGTACATGTTCTTGCTGTCACCGCCGCCCACGGCGACCACGGTATTGGCGAAGTTGTAGCCGAGTGGATCACTGATCTGGGCGCAGCCACTGTAGGCGGCGACCGACTGGTAGAGGCCGGGCGCGGCGATCGGCAGTTGCAGTACCGAGGTGCCCGACATGGACAGACCGGCAATCGCGTTGCGGCCGTTGGTGTTCAACGCCCGGTCGATGAGCGGTGGCAGTTCCTCGGTGAGGAAGGTCTTCCACTTGTTCACGCCCAGTACGGGATCCGGGTCACGCCAGTCGGTGTAGTAGCTGAATCCGCCACCGATCGGCTGCACCACGGTGACGTTCTTGTCGGACAGGAAGTTCAGGACGTCGGTCTGCTTCTGCCAGGTCGCGGAATCGGTCCCGCCACCCGCGCCGTTGAGCAGGTACAGCACCGGCGTCGGCGCCGAGGTGTCCGCGGCGCGCTGCACGTCGACCTCGATGTTCTTGTCCATGGCCGTTGAATAGACCTGCAGTGTCACAGTGCGGGCGTCGGTGGCCCTGCTCGAGGCGATACGCGAGCCGTCGGCGGAGGTGCCGGATGCGTCCAGCGAAGGGCCCGGATCGGCGGAGGCGGCCCCCGCAGCCACCGGTAGCAGAACGGTTGCAGTCAAGGCCAACACCGCACTGCCCCAGGTCTTCGTTGAACGCACGATTTCTCCTTCGGCAGTTTTCGCTCGCGTTACGAGCCTTTTGTGCATGTTTTGCGAATCAGCTCCTCACCTTGCCCACGGGCTCTTAGCAATTGCTGGCCCGAAGCTGAGCTGCGCCTGAGAGTCCCGTCAGCGGGCTGTCGGCCCCGGTCAGCGCACTGTCGGTGAGCTGTCAGCGCGGGTCGGCAGTGTCATGGACACAATCGATTACCCGTGAGGTAATCGACTCGCGGTCCGGCGTCGGGCACAGTCGATCTCATGACCGACACCGAGATCACCACCGATCCGATGGGCACACAGCTGTTCGCCACCATGCCGTTCGCCGAGGGCCTCGGCGTCCAGGTCCTGGAGTGCGGCCCGGAACTGGTGCGCAGCCGCCTGGAATGGCGTGAGAACCTCTGCACCCTGGGCGGTGCCATGCACGGCGGCGCGCTCATGTCGCTGGCCGATGGCACAGCGGCGGTGTGCGCCTTCCTGAATCTGCCGGCGGGCAAGCAGGGGACGACCACGGTGGAGTCGAAGACGAACTTCCTGCGGGCGGTGCGGTCGGGTCACGCCACCGCCACCGCGCGGCCGCTGCACGCCGGGCGCAGTTTCATCGTGGTGGAAACCGAGATCCGCGACGACGCGGGCAAACTCGTCGCCAAGACGACCCAGACCCAGGCGGTCCTGTAGCCGCGGTCCTACCCGGCGAGAATCGGCACCAGGTACGAGCGCGCGAATTGCGCCAGCTCATCCGGGGTTTCGAGCGTGACCGTGCCGCCCTCGACCAGAATCATCGAATGCACGACGCGGCAGCAGATCTCGGTGCGCGCCGCCAGGTCGGGCGGGGCCTCGAACAGCCCCTTCGCGGCAGCCTGCGCCAGGATCTGAATGGTGGCCGCGACGGACATGGCGAAGCTGGTCGCGCCTTCGACGGTGAGATTCACCAGAATTCGGTCCGGCTCGACCGCGAGCAGCCGTTCGATCAGCGGATGGGCCCGCCAGCGGGTGATGACGGTGACGAAGACGTCGGCGACCAGCGCGGGCAGGTCGTCGTGCCGGTCCGGCATGGTCGACAGTTCCGCCAGCAGGTTGCCGACCTCACGACTGACGACGGCCCGCACCAGGTCGTCGCGGGAGCCGAGCCGGCGGTAGACGGTCACCCGGTCGACCCCGGCCTGTTTGGCGACATCCTCGATCGTCGTCTTCTTGACCCCGACCTTCTCGAACTGCACGAGTGCGGCGTCGAGGATGCGCGTTTCGATGTCATCGGCGGCATCCGTGCGGGTAGGCGGGGTTTTCGACGCGGTCGTCACCGCATCCACGCTAGCAGCATCCCCACTCACTGCAACAATCCAGGACAATTTGTAGCTGCAACATTGCAATAGCATTTGTTGCGCTGTACGGTTCAGGCATGGCTGACAAAGCTGGCGCGACGAAGCGCCACTACCGCGACGAGGCGCACGCCATCTCCGCCCGCGACGTGCGATTCGATTTCGATTCCGTTCCACTGCACTACATTCCGGGCGAAGTGCTGGTGACCCACGTTGTCGATGTCATGCACCTGGTGCTCCCCGAGGGCGAACGGGCCATGGCGCAGACACTCGCGGAGGCCCTCCCCCATATCCGCGACGAGCGGCTGCGGGAGGAGGTGACCGGGTTCATCGGGCAGGAGTCCATGCACGCCAGCAGTCATGAGGCGGCGCGCCGGCACCTGCAGTCCCTCGGGCTGGACGTCGATTCCTACGTCAACGCCATCGCCTGGCTGGTCGACCGGATCCTCGGCGATCACGGACTCACCGGCCGGGCCCGCGAAGAGTGGCTCAAGGAGCGGCTCGGCCTGTTCGCCGGAATGGAGCACTACACGGCCGTCATCGGCGAATGGATGCTCAACGCGGACGTGCTGGAGGCCGAGGGCATGCATCCCGCCATGCTCGATCTGGTGCGCTGGCACGGCGCCGAGGAGGTCGAGCACCGCAATGTGGTCTACGACGCCTACATGTATCTCGACGGCGGCTATCTGCGGAAGGCGCGTACCGCGCTGCTGGCCAGCGCTACGCTGCTGCCGCTGTTCATCGTGTCGGCCGGGTACCTGTACCGGAAGGATCCGTCGCCGCAGAAGGGGCGGTTCTGGGGGCGGCAGTTGCTGAGCGCGACGCGGCGCGGCATGATTCCGAGCTGGACGGTGTTCTTCACCGAGATCCCGCGCTATCTGCGGCCGGGCTTCCATCCGTCGCAGCTGGGCCCGATGGATGCGGCGCTGCGCTATCTGGCGCACTCCCCTGCGGCGCGGGCGGCGGCCGAATGAGCACGGAGGCCGTGCCCACGACCCTGCGCGTGCTGGGCGGGGCCATGGACGCCTACAAGCGGGTGTTCGTGAGCGGGCCCGCCGCCGCGCTGCTGTCGCCGTCGAATCCGGTGCGCCACAGCGGGTTCGAGCTGACGACCGTGGTGGAGAAGCTGGAGTGGCCCGCGCCCGATGTGCTCGCGGTGACGCTGCGGGCCGCGGACGGCCAGGAGCTGCCGAGCTGGCGGCCCGGGGCGCATGTGGATGTGTTCCTGCCCTCCGGGCAGCAACGGCAGTACTCGCTGTGCGGGGATCCGCGGGATCGGAGGCGGTACCGGATCGCGGTGCGGTTGATTCCGGACGGCGAGGGCGGCTCGCGGGAGCTGCACGAGTCGCTGTGGGTCGGGGACCGCCTGCGAATTCGCGGGCCGCGCAATGCGTTCACGCTGGTGGACGCCCCGTCGTATCTGTTCCTCGCGGGCGGGATCGGGATCACCCCGATCCTGCCGATGGTGCGGGCGGCGGGGGCGCGCGGGCGACTCGTGTACGCGGGGCGGTCGCGGGAGACGATGCCGTTCCTGGACGAGCTGCCCGACGCGGACATCCGCCCCGATGACGAGGCCGGCCCGCCGGACGTGGCCGCCATCATCGCGAGCGCGGAACCCGGTGCGGCCGTGTACGTGTGCGGTCCGCCCGCCATGCTGGCGGCGGCGCAGCGCTGCCGATTCGAGCTGGATCCGACGGGATCGCTGCACACGGAACGGTTCTCGGCAGTGCCGGTGGTGGACGGGCGGCCCTTCGACCTCACCCTGGCGCGCAGCGGCCGCACGGTCCGGGTCGGCGCGGACGAGACGGCGCTGGCCGCGGTCCAGCGGGTGCTGCCCGATGTGAACTACTCCTGCCGCCAAGGCTTCTGCGGCACCTGCAAGGTCGGGGTCCGCGCGGGCGAGGTGGACCACCGCGACCGGCTGCTCACCGCGGCCGAGCGGGACGACCGGATGCTGCTCTGCGTGTCCCGCGCCTGCGGTGACGCGCTCGTGCTCGATCTCTGAACCGGGGAACACTCATGTCGATTGATACGGAAACAGCTGTGGCCGAAGCCGATTCGAATCCGGCCGAACACGTCGGGATCGCCGTCGTCGGTGCGGGATTCGGCGGGATCGGGCTGGCGATCAAGCTGCGCGAGGCCGGGTTCGAGGATCTGGTTGTGCTGGAACGAGCCGAGGATCTGGGCGGGACCTGGCGAGCCAACACCTATCCCGGCTGCGCCTGCGACGTGCCCTCACAGCTCTACAGCTATTCGTTCGCGCCGAATCCGGACTGGTCGCGGACCTACGGGCGGCAGGAGGAGATCCTCGCGTATCTGCGCCGCGTCGCCGAGGACCACGATGTGGTGCGGCATATCCGGCTCGGCACGGAACTGCTGGACGCGCGCTGGGACGAGGAGCACTCGGTGTGGCGGGTCGAGACCAGCCGCGGTGCGCTCACCGCCGATGTCCTGATCTCCGCGGCGGGCATCTTCGCCGAGGCCAAATATCCCGAGCTGCCGGGACTGGATCGGTTCGCGGGCAAGGCCTTCCACTCGCTGCACTGGGATCACGGGCACGATCTGACCGGCGAGCGGGTGGCCGTGATCGGGACGGGCGCGTCGGCGGTACAGTTCGTGCCGGAGATCCAGCCGGTGGTGGATCGGCTGCTGGTGTTCCAGCGGTCCGCGCCGTGGATCGTGCCGCGGATGGATCGGCCCACGCTGGGGCTGGAACGGACGCTGCTGCGGCGGATTCCACTCGCCCAGAAAGCGATCCGCGGCGGCTGGTACGCGGCCATCGAGGGCTTCGGCCTGATCTCCCTGGTGGACAAGCGGTTCCGGCATCCGTACGAGGCGCTGGGCCGGTTGCAGCTGCTGCGGCAGGTGCGTGATCCGGCGCTGCGCAAGACCCTGACCCCGGACTACGTGATCGGGTGCAAGCGGGCCATCTTCTCCGATGCCTATCTGCCCGCTCTGGATCAGCCGAATGTCGAGGTCGTCACCGAGGGCATCGCGGAGGTGCGCCCGCACTCGATCGTGCTGCGCGACGGCACCGAGCACCCGGTCGACACCATCATCTTCGGCACCGGCTTCACCTCGATCCCGTCCGCGTATCACCGCTATATCGGGCGGCACGGCGAGTCCATCGCCGACCTGTATCACCGTGCGCCGCAGAGCTATCTGGGCGCGGCCGTCGCCGGATTCCCCAACTTCTTCTGCACGCTCGGCCCGTTCGGCGCGGCCGGGAACCAATCGGCCGTCTACATGATCGAATCCCAGATCGCCTACATCGTGGACGCACTGAAGACCATGCGCGACAGGGGAATCGACCGTGTCGAGCTGCGTCCCGAGGTCCAGGACGACTTCCTCGACGAGATGGATCGCCGCAGCACCGACACGGTGTGGCTGACCGGCGGCTGCCAGAGCTACTACACCACCGCCGACGGCCGCAATGCCGGCCTGTACCCCAACTGGAGCTTCGAATACCGCGGCCGCACCCGGCGATTCGACGCCGACTCCTACGAAATGAGCCGCTGATGTCCACTCCGCGTCTGATCTCCACACCGCGCTGTCTTCCCAGCCCCGGTCCTTTCCGGCCCGAGGGGCGGGTCGCCCTGATCACCGGGGCCGGTCAGGGTATCGGGCGGGAACTCGCGTGGCTGCTGCACCGCCGGGGCGCCTCGGTCGCCCTTGTCGACGTCGACGCCCGGGCCGCCACCACACTGGCCTCCGCCCTGGGCGATCGGGCGCTGCCGGTGATCGCCGATGTCTCCGACCGAGACGCCATGGCCGAGGCGATTCCCCAGGTCGTGGCCTACTTCGGGCATCTGGACATCGTGGTGGCGAACGCGGGCGTGGTGCCGCCGCCGGCGACGCTGCGGACCATGGATCCCGCCGATTTCGATCGGGTCATCGGCATCAACCTGACCGGGGTGTTCAATACCGTGCACCCCGCGCTGGACCACATCATCTCCGCGCAGGGGCATGTCGAGGTCGTGTCCTCGTGTGCCGCTTTCGCTCCGGGGATGGGCGGTGCGCCGTACATGATCAGCAAGGCGGCCGTCGAGCAGCTGGGCCGGGCGCTGCGGGTCGAGCTCGCAACGCACGGGGCGTCCGCGGGCATCGCCTATTTCGGGATCGTGGACACCGAGATGACCCACGCGACCCTCGACCGGGACGAGCTCGGCCGCCGCATCGAGGCGCTGCTGCCGTGGCCGCTGAATACCCGCATCACCGCTGAGCAGGCCGCGCGCACCATCGCCGAAGCCATCGAACACCGGGCGCCGCAGGCGATCTCGCCGCTCACCTGGATGCCGTACTCGCTGCTGCGCGGCGTGATCAACACCGTGCTCGATTCCCGGCTGGCCCGCGATCCGCGGGTGCACGCACTGCTGCGGGAGGTCGAGCGCCGCGGTCTCGAAAAACCGTCCTCACCTGTGAAAATACCCTCCTGAACGACAGCTTCCGCTGAGGTCGATTCCACCGCAGGTCCGGGCAGTACAGGTCGAGCCAGACGCCGAGATCGATGGCGCGGTCGAGACCGACCCGGACGTGCGGGTCCATCCGGACCGGATCCTCTTCCACGGCCCGCGGCAGTCACTCACGGTCGAGGAGGTGGAACAGCGCCGAATCATGTTCGGCCAAGCGCTCTTTCACATGCTGCTGCAGATTGGCGGCGTATCCGGGGTCCTGCGTGGACGGGTACGGCTCTTCACACGGTCCACGACCAACAAAGCTGAAGTAATCGAGATTCATTGCTATGCAGTAGCTTTGATCATTGTCCAGCTCCGGAATCCCGAACCAGGAGCCGGTACACACCAACCTCAGCAGGCGCCCGACCCCTCGATTGAGTAGGCACGGTGGGTTGTTCGGCGGACGCCCGGAACCAGCTGCCGTCCATTCGCTTCCCGGCAACACCCGCAGCTGGGTGTCCCGCCCGAGCAGGAAAACGTCCCGCTCGCACACCGCGCGTCTCGCGACCGTCGCCGCCGTCGCCTTGGCTTTCGGCGCGCTCACCACCACATCCTGGTCGCCGCGACCCCCGCGCACGCCTATGCCTACGACTGCCCCGGCGGCATGTTCTGCGGGTGGGACGGTCGCGGCGGCACCGGCAGACCGGTCGTGCAGACCGACAACGGCTGTTTCATCCACGACATCGGCAATGCCGGCGAAGGCGATCTGCTGACCTCCTATTGGAACCGCGCCGGCAAGCAGGTCACCCTCCTCAACTGGATGGGCGACCACTGGGAGACCCTGGCGGTCATTCAGGACAGCGAGCGCGGCACGCTCCCGCCCCACGCCGACGACAAGACCGACGCGGTCCGCCGCTGCGACTGACCGATCGACCGCCCGGCCGGCAGCACCGCCCGCCGGTCAGGCGGGCGCAGGCCGCAGGGAGGGGGCGCGACCTGCGCGAATCGGGCCGCGGCGCCGGGCCGCGTACCCGCTTCTCCGGAACCTTCGGCTATATTCGGCCTCGCAGCTGGTTCGCCGGAAGTGGAGTCGAGGAGCCCCTGATCCCACCGATGGCGTCGAAGCCCGGCGGCGCGTTCACGTGCCACACGGGTGAGAGGGAACCCGGTGGGAATCCGGGACTGTCCCGCAGCGGTGAGTGGGAACGACAGCCGTCATTCGCACTGGGCGCTCGAAGTGTGATGCCTGGGAAGCGACGGCCAGTAGGACCAGTCCCGGGCCCCGAGCCTTGGGGCCGACCCTTTTTTCGGGTCGATAGCCCACGAGTCCGAAGACCTGCCCGTTGTGCCGGATACGCCGTATCCGGCGGTCGTCGCCTCGTGGATTGGGCGGTACGCCGAGCGGGACCCGGACACGGGATCGATGCTTCGTGGGCTCCCGTCAGCGTGCGCTCGGTATGGGCGGCGGCCATCGGCTGCTGACCATGGAGTTCATCGATGTTGAACCCGGACAACACTTTCACCGCCACGGTGCTCGGCTTGCCGCGCATCGGGCCCAACCGCGAGCTCAAGCGCGCGATCGAGTCGTATTGGGCGGGGCGGATCGACGCCGCCGGCCTGCACGACGTCGCCGCGGGGCTGCGTGCCGCACAGCTGCTGCGGGTGCGCGACGCCGGCCTGGATTCGATTCCGGTGGGGACGTTCTCGTATTACGACCAGGTGCTCGACACCGCGGTCCTGCTGGGCGCACTGCCCGAGCGGGTGCAGGGCATCGAGGACGAGCTGGACCGCTATTTCGCGGCCGCCCGCGGCAATGCCGAGGTCGCGCCGCTGGAGATGACCAAGTGGTTCGATACGAACTATCACTACCTGGTGCCGGAGCTCTCGGCGGCCACCCGGTTCTCGCTGCATCCGGACAAGCCGCTGGCCGAGCTGAAAGAGGCCCTGGCGCTGGGTGTTCCGGCCCGTCCGGTGGTGATCGGTCCGATCACCTTCCTGAAGCTGGCCAAATCGCTCGACGGCAGCGACCTGCTCGAACGTCTGCCCGATCTGCTGCCACTCTACGAGCAGCTGCTGGGCCTGCTGGCCGAGGCCGGCGCGCGGTGGGTACAGGTGGACGAGCCGTCGCTGGTCACCGACCTGACCGACACCGAACTGGCCGTGGTGCACACCGCGTACAAGCGGCTCGCCGAGCTGTCCGCGCGGCCATCGATCCTGGTCGCGTCCTACTTCGGCCGCCTCGGCGACGCCCTGCCGGTGCTGGCCCGGACCGGCATCGAGGGCATCGCGGTGGACCTGGCGGCCGGCGGTGACGCCGATGTCTCCGCCGCGGGCGCGCTGCGCGAAACCTTGGTCGTGGCAGGCATCGTGAACGGCTACAACGTCTGGCGCATCGACCCCGATACCGCGCTCCCACGCCTGCGTGGGCTGCGCGCGGCCGGGGCCACGGTGGCGGTGTCGAGCTCCTGCTCGCTGCTGCACTCGCCGTACAGCCTCGAGCCGGAAACCCGGCTGGAGCCCCGCCTGCGCAGCTGGCTGGCCTTCGGCGCGGAGAAGATCGCCGAGATCCGGCTGCTCGCGACCGCCCTGCACGAGGGACAGGACGCGGTCGCCGAGCAGCTGGAGATCGCGCGAACGGCCGTGCGGGACAGGCGATCCGACGCCCGGCTGCACAATGCGACGGTGCGGGCCCGCGTGGCCGGCGCGGCCGGCGCCACGCGCCGCGCCCCCGCCGACGAGCGGCGGGCACTCCAGCGGCAGCGACTGGACCTGCCGCTGCTGCCGACCACCACGATCGGCTCGTTCCCGCAGACCACGCAGATCCGGGCGGCGCGTGCCGAGCTGTCCCGCGGCACGATCGACCAGGCGGAGTACGACGCTCGGATGCGGTCCGAGATCGCCGAAGTCGTTGCGCTGCAGGAAGAGATCGGCCTGGACGTGCTGGTGCACGGCGAGCCGGAACGCAACGACATGGTGCAGTACTTCGCCGAACAGCTCGACGGGTTCGCCGCCACCACGAACGGCTGGGTGCAGTCCTACGGCACCCGCTGCGTCCGGCCCCCGATCCTGTTCGGCGATGTGGTGCGCCCGGCGGCCATGACGGTCCGCTGGAGCGCCTACGCGCAGTCCCTGACCACGAAGCCGGTCAAGGGCATGCTCACGGGACCGGTCACCATCCTGGCGTGGTCGTACATCCGCGACGATCAGCCGCTCGCGGACACCGCACTTCAGATCGCGCTGGCCATCCGCGACGAGACCGTGGATCTCGAAGCGGCGGGCATCGCCATCATCCAGGTCGACGAGCCCGCCCTGCGGGAACTCCTGCCCCTGCGCCGCGCCGATCAGGCTGCCTACCTGGAGTGGGCAGTGGACGCGTTCCGCCTGTCGACCTCCGGAGTCGCCGACACCACCCAGATCCACACCCACCTCTGCTACTCGGAGTTCGGCGAGATCATCGGCGCCATCGCGGGTTTGGACGCCGACGTCACCTCGATCGAGGCCGCCCGCTCACACATGGAGGTCCTCGACGACCTCAATGCCGCGGGCTTCGACCTGGGCGTGGGACCGGGCGTCTACGACATCCACTCGCCCCGCGTCCCGGCCACCGAAGAAATCCAGACATCGCTGGGCCTGGCATTGAAAGCCGTTCCCGCCGAACGCCTCTGGGTCAACCCGGACTGCGGCCTGAAAACGCGCCGCACAGCTGAGGTGACCGCCTCGCTGCGCAACCTGGTCGCAGCGGCGCGGGCATTGCGCTGATCGCGCGCGCCGGGGCGCTCCGGGCCACGGGAGCGTCCCGGCGTGATGTCCTCACCCGGCGGACAGCTGCCGCCGCGGCCGGCAAGCGGGGTTTCCGCAACTTTCACAGATTCACAGGTTCGAGTCCGCAAAAGTAGGCAATTGCGGGGTATTTCCGCCGAATACAGCACTCGGTAGCGTCCGAAATGTACCGGTGAAACCGACGTCTGGGAGGACCCCGACCGTGAAGAACCATCTAGTCCGCACCCATCGCTCGGCCGAGCACTTCCCTCGCGAGGAGCACCTGGCCTGGCGGATTGCGGAGGTCGCCGCGGATGCCGTGGAGGTTGCTCCGGAGACGGAGGCGATGATCGTCAATCGGATCATCGACAACGCGGCGGTGGCGGCGGCCTCGATCACCCGGCGGCCGGTTGCCAATGCTCGTGCTCAGGCGCTGGCGCACCCGTATCGGCCGGGCTCGACCGTCTTCGGTGTCGAGGGCCGGTTCTCGCCGGAGTGGTCCGCCTGGGCCAACGGTGTGGCGGTGCGCGAACTGGATTTCCACGACACCTTCCTGGCGGCGGAGTACTCGCACCCTGGTGACAACATTCCGCCGATCCTCGCCGTCGCCCAGCACGCCGGACGCACCGGACGCGATCTGATCCGCGGTCTGGCAACGGGTTACGAGATCCAGGTGGATCTGGCGCGCGCGATCTGCCTGCACGAGCACAAGATCGATCACGTCGCTCACCTCGGTCCCTCGGCAGCCGCGGGCATGGGCACCCTGCTGGGCCTGGACACCGAGACGATCTATCAGGCCATCGGGCAGGCACTGCACACCACCACCGCCACCCGGCAGTCCCGCAAAGGCGAGATCTCCAGCTGGAAGGCCTATGCGCCCGCGTTCGCCGGGAAGATGGCCGTGGAAGCGGTGGATCGCGCCATGCGCGGCGAGGGCGCGCCCGCACCCATCTGGGAGGGCGAGGACGGTGTGATCGCCTGGCTGCTGGGCGGTCCGAACGCGGAGTACACGGTGCCCCTGCCCGGTCCGGGCGAGCCGAAGCGCGGGATTCTCGACACCTATACCAAGGAGCATTCGGCCGAGTACCAGAGTCAGGCGCCCATCGACCTGGCCCGGCGCCTGCGCGAACGCATCGGCGATCTGGATCAGATCGCATCGATCGTGCTGTACACCAGCCACCACACCCACTATGTGATCGGCACCGGCTCGAACGACCCGCAGAAGTTCGATCCCAAGGCCTCTCGCGAGACCCTCGACCACTCTGTCATGTACATCTTCGCGGTCGCGTTGCAGGACGGGACCTGGCATCACGAGCGGTCCTATGCTCTCGAGCGCGCGCAGCGCCCGGACACCGTCGAGCTGTGGCGCAGGATCTCCACCGCCGAGGATCCGGAGTGGACGCGCCGCTATCACTCCACCGACCCCAAGGAGAAGGCGTTCGGCGCCCGCGCCGAGGTGACGCTGAAGAGCGGCGAGGTGATCGTCGACGAACTGGCCGTCGCCGACGCGCATCCCCTGGGCGCGCGGCCTTTCGGCCGCGAGCAGTACATCGCCAAGTTCCGCACCCTCGCCGAGGGCGTGGTGGAGACCGCCGAGCAGGACCGCTTCCTCGAGGTGGCCCAGCGGGCGGGCGAGTTGTCCGCGGCCGAACTGCCGCAGCTCACCTTCACCGTCCCGGCGGATGTGCTCGCTCGCGCGCCTCGTTCGCCGAAGGGACTGTTCCGATGACCGGTCTGATCGCGGCCACCACGTCCGCCGCCGACAAACGCGCCGCGTTCCGGGCGGGCCTGGCCTCCGGCACCATCCAGCGCTTCCCCGGCGCGTTCAATCCGTTGGTGGCCAAGCTGATTCAGGAGATCGGCTTCGAGGGCGTCTATGTGTCCGGCGCTGTCCTCTCCGCCGATCTGGGACTACCCGACATCGGATTGACCACCCTCACCGAGGTGGCGGGGCGGGGGCAGCAGATCGCCCGGGTCACCGACCTGCCGGTCCTGATCGACGCGGACACCGGATTCGGTGAACCCATGAGCGCGGCTCGCACCGTCACCGTCCTCGAGGACGCCGGCATCGCGGGCCTGCACCTGGAGGATCAGGTCAACCCGAAGCGGTGCGGGCACCTCGACGGCAAGGCCGTGGTTCCGGTCGCGGCGATGGTGCGACGGCTGCGCGCCGCCGTATCCGCCAGGCGGGACCCGAATTTCGTGATCTGCGCGCGCACCGACGCCGCGGGAATGGAGGGCATCGACGCCGCCATCGATCGGGCCGAGGCATATGCCGACGCGGGCGCGGACCTGATCTTCACCGAGGCCCTCCACAACCCCGCCGACTTCGAGAAGTTCCGCGCGGCCGTGTCGATTCCCCTGCTGGCCAATATGACCGAGTTCGGCAAGTCCGAGCTGATCCCGGCCCGGACGCTGGAGTCCATCGGATACAACGCGGTCATCTACCCGGTCACGACGCTGCGACTGGCCATGTTCGCCGCCGAGACCGGGCTGCGCGAGATCTTCGCGACCGGAACCCAGTCCGGGCTGCTGGATCGCATGCAGCAGCGCAGCCGGCTCTACGAGCTCCTCCAATACGAGCGCTACAACGAATTCGATTCCGACATCTTCAATTTCACACTCGGAGGGAACCAGTGAGAACGGAGATACCGACCATCTACAAGGGCCTCGCCGGGGTCGTCGTCGACACCACCGCCATCTCGAAAGTGGTGCCGGAGACCAACTCCCTGACCTACCGTGGCTACGCGGTCCAGGATCTGGCGGCGCACTGCAGCTTCGAGCAGGTCGCCTACCTGCTGTGGCACGGCGAACTTCCGGGCGACGCCCAGCTGGAGCGGTTCCTCCAGCAGGAACGCGCCGCGCGCCGGGTGGATCGGTCGCTGCTGTCGCTGGTGACCAAACTGCCGGAGAACTGCCATCCCATGGACGTGGTACGCACGGCCATCAGCTATCTGGGCGCCGAGGACCCGGCCGAGGACGACAATTCGCCGCGGGCCAACCGTGCCAAGGCCCTGCGCATGATGGCGGTGCTGCCGACCATCGTGGCCGCCGACCACCGTCGTCGGCACGGGCTGGATCCCATTGCGCCGCACTCGCATCTGGGCTTCGCCGAGAACTTCCTGAGCATGTGCTTCGGCTCCGCGCCCGCACCCGAGCTGGTCAAGGCGTTCGAGGTATCGCTGATCCTGTATGCCGAGCACGGTTTCAACGCCTCCACCTTCGCGGCCCGGGTGGTCACCTCCACGCTCTCCGACATCTACAGCGCCGTCACCGCCGCCATCGGGGCGCTCAAGGGCCCGCTGCACGGCGGGGCCAACGAGGCGGTCATGCATGACATGCTCGCGATCGGGGACCCGGCGCTGGCCCCGGAGTGGCTGCGCGCCAAGTTGTCCCGGGAGGAGAAGGTGATGGGCTTCGGCCACCGGGTGTACAAGAACGGCGACTCCCGGGTGCCGACCATGCGGAAGGCGTTCCTGGACATCGCCGCCGCCACCGACGGGCAGCGGTGGGTGCGCATGTACGACGCCCTCGAGCGCACGATGTTCGAGGCCACCGGCATCAAGCCCAACCTCGACTTCCCCACCGGTCCCGCGTATTACCTGCTCGGCTTCGACATCGAGGCGTTCACCCCGATCTTCGTGATGAGCCGCATCACCGGCTGGACCGCGCACATCATCGAGCAGGGCGAGTCCAATGCCCTGATCCGGCCGTTGAGCGAATACGTCGGCGTCCCACCACGTTCCGTTGTCGCCTGACCCGGACACGCAGGGGTGCCGGCCCACCGCAGGAGGAAGATCCACGGGCCGGGGCACCCCGGCCATCGCCGGCCGAGGGGCACGGCCGGCGATCGCGGCTTGGGACGCCGCGGGATCGAGTCTCGCGGTTCCGGTGGATCGAATGCTCGACCGGCCGGAGTGAATTTCGGGGACGACTCACGCCATGGGAATGAGTCAGGCCCGGAAATCACACCGATCGTTCAAGGATCGACATCTCCCAGGTGAAGGTCCGGGCGCACCCTATTTGGCTTGCGAGGCCGGCTGCTGGGCCGGGTCCTTACAGTAGGCGAGTTCGGGTGGGCACGGGGTGAGCAAGGTGGTGAAGTACTGGATGGCGGAGAACAGGGTGACCGGGCCGCCGGCCAGCACGATCCCGGCCATCGAGCCGACGGCGCCGAGAGTGGCCATCCCGAGCACACATCCGGCGATGGCCGCCCCGACGAAGGGCACCAGCAAGGCGATGACCGGGCTGCTGATGGCGGCGCCGGCCGCCGCGCCGACCAGGCAGCCGACTCCCGCGCCGAGGACGGCACCGAGGACCGCGCTGACGGCCGCGCCGATCGCGACACGCTGCGCGAACGCGCCGAGAGCTTGCGAGTCGCGAGGCGTGAACGATTCCGCGATCTGGGCCGCGGCTCGATCGGTGGTCACGATATCCGAGGCAGCCACCGGCGTAACAGGCTGTGCCCCTTCCTTTTCCGGCGTCAAGGTAGCGGTCGCGCGGTCGACCCGGGTGGTGATCGGGTAGGCCTTGTCGTCGAGGCGATAGGCCAGCGGGATGGCCGCGACCGGCCGGTCGCCGCGGTCGAGGACGACCAGCTGGTCGTCGACGTGACGCAGCGAGCCGTTCTCGACCTTCAGCACGGCGGAGTCCCCGGAACGGGTGACTTCGTAATGCACCGGCGCGGGATCCTCGGCGCCGGGCGTGCCGTGGGCGGTGGCACTGGCGGTCGCCAAGGCAGCGGCCGCGACCGCTGCCGTCACTACGGTCCTGCTCATCTTCATGGAATTGTCCTCATCATCATTGGTGGGTTCAGGCGATGGTCAGGGGTGCGGCGGTGGCCGCGCGGACCTCGGCGACGGTGACGCCCGGCGCGCATTCGCGCAGGGCCAGCCCCGCCGGGGTCACGTCGATGACGGCGAGATCGGTGATGATCCGCTGCACCACCTTCTCGCCGGTGAGCGGAAGGGTGCAGCGGGGCAGGATCTTCGAGGCGCCGCTCTTGTCGGTGTGCTCCATGAGGACGATGACCCGGCGCGCGCCGTGCACGAGATCCATGGCGCCGCCCATGCCCTTGACCATGTGGCCGGGCACCATCCAGTTCGCGAGATCACCGGTGGCCGAGACCTGCATGCCGCCGAGGATCGCGGTGTCGATGTGCCCGCCCCGGATCATGCCGAAACTGGTCGCGGAGTCGAAGAACGACGCCCCCGCGAGGACGGTGACCGTTTCCTTGCCCGCATTGATCAGATCGGCGTCGATATCGGCCGCCCGCGGATACGGCCCGACGCCGAGGATGCCGTTCTCGGAGTGGAGCGCCAGCCGGATGCCGTCCGGCAGGTGGTTGGGAATCAGGGTCGGCAGGCCGATGCCGAGATTGACGTATTCACCGCTCCGCAATTCGCGTGCGGCGCGCGCGGCCATGGCGGTGCGGGACCAGCCGGCGACGATGGGGGCTGTCGTCATGTCAGTGCTCCTCGGCGACGGTGCGCTTCTCGATGTGTTTGCGCTGCGGCCCGGTGTGCACGATGCGATCGACGTAGACGCCGGGCAGGTGGATGTGCGCGGGATCCAGATCGCCCGCGGGAACCAGGTTCTCGACCTGGGCGACGCAGACACGGCCGGCGGCGGCCACGAGCGGGTTGAAGTTGCGGGCCGACTTGTCGAAGACCAGATTTCCCTCGGTGTCGCCGGTGAGCGCGTGCACCAGCGCGTAATCGGCGGTGAGCGCCTCCTCGAGGACGTATCGCCGTGCGCCCCGGCCACTGTCGAAGGTGCGGACCTCCTTGGCGGGCGAGGCCACGGCGACCGAACCGTCGGCCGCGTATCGCCACGGCAGGCCGCCCTCGGAGACCGGAGTGCCCACACCCGCGGGGGTGAAGAATGCCGGGATTCCGGCGCCGCCGGCCCGCAGCTTCTCGGCCAGGGTGCCCTGCGGGGTCAGCTCGACTTCGAGTTCGCCGGACAGGTACTGGCGGGCGAACTCGCTGTTCTCGCCCACATAGGACGCGGTGATGCGACGGATTCGCCTGTCCGCCAGCAGTATTCCCAGGCCGTGCCGATCGGTGCCGCAATTGTTGGAGATGATCTCCAGGTCGGTGACGGCCCGCGCGGCCAGGGCCGCGATGAGCGCGTCCGGGATGCCGCACAGTCCGAATCCGCCCACGGCCAGCCGGGATCCGGATCCGATGTCGGCGACCGCCTGGGCGGCCGAGGCGATTACCTTGCTCATCGTCCGGTCTCCCGGCCTGCCGCGGAAGCGGTGACCGGGTCGGTCAGCTCGCGCAGCAGTTCCTCGGCGCGTGGCCAATAACCGTGTCCGGACGCGGGATTCAGGTGTCCGACATCGCCGAGATCCACCAGGTGGCTGCCCCACGCCTCCGCCATACCCGCCACCCGCCGGTACGAGGCGAGCGGGTCGGTGGTGGAAGCGGCCACGATGCTGCGGAAAGACAACCGCCGCCACGGAATCGGATTCCAGCCGTGCGTGTCCAACTCGTCCAGGCTCGGATAGCCCTGCGGCAGTGGGGATTCGAAGTCGGGTGGCGTGGCCAGCAGCGCCCCCGCCACGGGTCGACTCGACTTTTGCGCCCAGTGCACAGTGATCATGACGCCCGCGCTGTGAGCGACCAGCACCACCGGGCCTTCGATATCGGCGAGGACGGCATCGAGGGCGGCGACGCGGGCGGCGCGAGAGAGTCCGTCACGCTCGAGCGGCGGCACGGTGCGCACCTTGTCCAGCCGTTCGGCGAGCAGGGTCTGCCAGTGCTCGGGCACATGGTCGCGTAACCCCGGCACGATCACGACGGTGGGTTCAGCGGTGTCGTTCATGGTCTACGACAGGTCCTTTCGAGATCAGAGCGAGTGGTCGACGGCCGCCAGCTTGCGCAGCCCCGAGGGATAGGCGCGCCGGCCCAGCAGCAGGGCGGCGATGGCGGCCAGATAGGCCAGTGGCGCCAGCCGCAGCGCGGTCGCCAGCCCGAGGTGATCGGCGAGAACGCCGACGACGAAGGGGCCGAGAGCGAGCCCGAGCAGGCTGTTGGCGAGGGTGAGGGTGCCGAAGGCCGACGCCCGCACCGAAGGATGGGTCAGGTTGGCGACCATGGCCGCGGTGGGCCCCGACGAGCCGCCTGAGAAGAAGGCGCCGACGCCGATCAGCAGCAGCTGCACCGGACCGGTGCCGACACTGAATCCGATGATCAGGCACGCCAGCGAGATCGCGCAGAACACCAGGGCGGCAGTCCATTTGCGGGACATGTCCACGCGGCCGGCGTGATCGGTGATCATGCCGCAGCCGACCATCCCGGCGCCGACGAGCAGCACGAACACCGAGGCAACCACGCCTGCCCGGTCCGGGGCCAGATGGTAGGCGCGATTGAAGAAGCTGGGCATCCACGACAGCAGTACCGCCGCGGTGAAGATCTGCAGCGCGCTACCCAGATAGGCCCACACCACCGCCGGATTGGTGAACAACGTCGACACCGGTGCCCGGAAACCGTTGCCGGCGTCGCCGGTTCGGGGATCGGCGGCGGCATGACTTGCGAGCTTCGCCTCGCTGACAACGGCGCGGAAGAGCAGCGCCAGCAGCAGACCGAAGACCGCCATGACGGCGAAGGACCAGCGCCAGCCCAGCCGCACGGCGATGAGGCCGCCCAGCCCGACGCCCAGCACCGACCCGAACGATCCCCCGGCCATGAACGCACCGCCCAGAGCGGCGTGCATGCGGGGCGCGAACACGCTGAGCACCAGCGCGATCCCGACGCTGCCGTAGGCTGCCTCGCCCACCCCGACCAGGAAGCGGGCGGCCAGCATCTGCTGATAGTCGGCGGCGAGGGCGCACACCAGCGTCGCGACGCTCCACAGCACGGCCATCAGCACCAGGCTGCGCACGCGCCCCCACCGGTCGGCCAGCAGCGACAGCGGCAGCGTGAGTATCCCGACCATCAGCGCGACCACGCTGGTGAGCGAGCCCAGCCGCGAATCCGACAGCGCCCATTCGGTTTTCAGGAAGGGGAAGACCGCACTGAGAACCTGGCGCGACATGTAATCGGCCAGCAGCAGACCGAAGGCCAGTGCGAAGACGACCCACGCGTACCGGCGGTTGCGCGAGGCGAGGGTGACCGCCGGGTCCGGGGCGGTGGTGTGCAACTCCATTGGTGCTCCTACGAATCCGGCGCACCGAGACGGTGGGCGATGCGCCGGAGCTGAGGGAAGAAGTGGAAGCGCAGCCCGTGCGGCTCACGCCCGATAGCGGGCGGGCACCGTGGTCCCCGCCCGGAGCCGCGCGCTCAGGCGTGGTGGGTGAATCCGACCTGCCCGGGCTTGCGGTTGGGAGCGAAACCGATCCTGGCCAGGGTTTCGTCGGCATCGGCGTAGCGCTCGTCGAGCTGGTAGATCTCGCGGGCCTCCTTGCCCGTGGCCACCGCGCGGCCCAGCTCACCGGCGACCCGCACCAGCTGCTCGACCTGCTGCACCGAGGTGATCTTCTCGCCCTTACGGCCCCACAGCGTGTCCTCGTTGCCGCAGCGCGCGTGCAGGCCCATGGCGATGGCCATGGTGTTGACCGGCAGGCAGCTGCGCATGAGCGTCTCGAGGGTCAGCACCGCGCCGTCGGGCACGCGGCGGATGAACTCCATCATGTTGTAGGGGTTGGGCCCGTCGAAGCCGCCGCCGATGGCGACCCAGGTCAGCATGAGCGGGCCGGTGTACACACCCCGGCGGATCAGTCGCTCCACCGTCTCCAGCTGCGGAATGCTGGACAGCTGGAAGTGCGGCTGAATTCCGGCCGCCTGCAACCGCTTCAGATGCTCCTCGACCCACGCCGGTCCGGCCGGGACCACCATCTCGCGGTATGCCTCATACACCTCCGGGCGGGTGAAGGAGGTGCCGGCGAGATCGTCGTCGGTCATCAGCTCGACGATGTTCATCTGACTGGTGTTGATGGCGATGGTGACCTGATCCGGCTTCGGGTCGAGTTCGGCGAGCATGTGCCGGGTGTCGTCGGAGAGCCACTTCGCGTCCGCGCCATCGCCTTCCGGGGCGAACGAGATGGAACCGCCGACCTGCAGGATCATGTCCGGCACCGCCTCCCGCAGCCGGCCGAGCAGCTCGTTGAACTTGGACAGCCGCTTGGAGCCCTTGCCGTCGAGTTCACGGACGTGGATGTGGAGGACGGTGGCGCCGGCGTTGTAGCAGTCCACCGCGGCCTGGACGTGCTCGTCCATGGTCAGCGGCAGGTCCTCGCGGAAGTCGTCGAGTTCCCATTCCGGGCCATAGGGGGCGACGGTGATGACCAGCTTCTCCTGGTTCTCGGGGAAGAGGGCGTCGTCGTGGAAATGCATGGGAATGCTCCTGTCGGAGATCGAATGATGGTGAAGGGAAGTCGTTCTCAGAAGGTGGCGTCGCCGATGATCCCGGCGCGCTCCATCTTTCGGACCGCGGGCCAGTAGTCCTGGACGGCGTAATGCTGCGTGGATCGGTTGTCCCAGATGGCGAAGCTGTTCTTCGTCCACCGCCAGCGGACCTGGTATTCGGGAATCGTGGCCTGGCGCATCAGGTAGTGCAGCAATTCGGCGGCGCCGGGCGCGTAGTCGACGCCGAAACGCACGTTCTCCGGGGTGTGGTGATTGACCAGGTGCGTGGCGAAGGAGTTGACGAACAGGATCTGCTCGCCGGTTTCGGGATGGGTGCGGACGACCGGGTGTTCTGCGTCCGGGAACCGTTGTGCCAGTTCGTGTCGCTTGTCGATCGGCATGGCCGCGCCGAAGCTGGCCTCGATGCTGTGCCGGGCCCGCAGTCCCTGAATGCGCTGCTTCACAGGGTCGGGCAGCCGCCGATAGGCCTCCACCATGTTCACCCAGATGGTGTCGCCGCCGACCGGCGGCGTCTCCACACAGCGCAGCACGCAGCCCATCGGCGGGTGCTGCCGCCAGGTCGCATCGCAGTGGTAGGCGTTCTCGTAGTGCTCGGCCGGGCTGTCGAGGTCCTTGTAGATGCGCACCAGACCGGGATTATCCGGGTCGCTGCCGGCCACGGGGTGATCCTCGAGCGGGCCGAACCGCTGTGCGAGAGCGACGTGGTCGGCGCGGCTGATGTCCTGGTCGCGGATGAACAGCACCTTGTGCTTCAGCAGCAGGGCGCGCAGTTCGGCGAACAGGGCATCGTCGTGCGCCACCCGGGCCAGATCGACGTCGAGGAGCTCGGCGCCGATCGTGCAGGTGAGCGGCTCGACGCGGAGGGCTCCGCGCACCGCCGAATCATGCAGTGGGGCAATGGTTGTCATGAATTCCTCCAGATGAGCGACCGGGTCAGAGGGTGAAGACCGAGGAGCCGATGCTGCGGCCGGACTCCAGATCACGGTGCGCGCGTGCGGCATCGGGCAACTCGTAGCGCTGATTGATCTCGATCCGGATGCGTCCCGCCGCGACATGGGAGAACAGCTCGCCGGCCAGTTCGGCGCGCTCCACGGGATCGGCGATGTAGTCGGCGAGCGCGGGCCGGGTGACGAACAACGAGCCCCCGACCGCCAACCGCATGGCGTCGATGGGCGGCACCGGACCCGAGGCGGTCCCGAAGCACACCAGCAGTCCGCGGCGCGCCAGCGCGGCCAGCGACGTGTCGAAGGTGGTCTTGCCGATGCTGTCGTAGACCACCGGCACTCCCGCGCCGCCGGTCAGCTCACGCACCCGGTCGGCGACGTCCTCGCGGGTGTAGACCACCACGTGATCGCAGCCGTGCGCCCGGGCGATCTCGGCCTTCTCCTCGGTCGACACCGTTCCGATCACGGTGAGCCCCAACAGCTTCGCCCACTGCGTGAAGATGAGGCCGACACCGCCTGCCGCCGCGTGCAGAAGCACGGTGTCACCGGCTTGCAGGGGATGGATCCGGCGCAACAGGTAAGCCGTCGTCAGGCCACGCATCGTCATCGACGCGGCCACCTCGAAACCGATCTCGTCCGGCAGGCGGATCAGGTGCTCGGCCGGCATCACCCGCTCGGTGCTGTACGCGCCCAGCGGACTTCCGGTGTAGGTGACCCGATCGCCGGGCCGGAAACCGTCGACGCCCGGGCCGGCCGCCTCGATCACACCGGCCGCCTCGACGCCCATGCCCGCGGGCAGGGCGGCCGGGTACAGGCCGCTGCGGAAGTAGGTGTCGGCGAAATTCAGTCCTACCGCCGCGTGCCGAATGCGAACCTCGCCCGGCCCGGGATCGCCTACCTCGACGTCCTCCCAGCGCAGAACATCCGGTCCGCCGGATTCGTGGAAACGAACAGCTTGTGCCACAACAGATCTCCTCTTCGACGCCGCCGCGCCCCGGTTCGGGATGCGGTCGGCCTTCGGGTCCGGCAACGGGGAGCCCGGCTCACTACGACCGCCGCCCCTCCCGGGGCGCACGGCGAGCCGGGCTATCGGGTGCGGGATGTCGGCGGGAGGCCGGGCCGGGTGCGCTCACCGGTCCCGATGTCGTCCTATCCGCCGATCACCGTCGCTGTGATGGACTCCACAGTAGGGCCGGGATTTCGTCTGTGCTTATCCTGTCGGGACAGGAATCTGTTCATTTCGGGACATAGGAGGGACCGCATGAAGCCCCTGGCCCGCTACGCCGCACTGCACGGCTACGTGGAACTCGGCCGTTCGCTCGGTCTCGAGCCGGTCGAACTGATCCGCGCGGCCGGTCTCGATCCGGGCAGCCTGAGCCTGCAGGACCGCTGGGTTCCCGCGGCCGCCATCGCCGATCTGCTCGAGCGGTCCGCGAACGCGTCCGGCTGCGAGGACTTCGGACTGCGCCTGGCCGAACGCCGCCGCTTCGCCAACCTCGGCCCGCTGAGCCTGGTCGTCCGTGAGGAACCCGACGTGCGCAGCGCATTACGCGTCATCTCGCGCCACCAGCACATGTACAACGAAGCCCTGCACACCCGGCTCACCGAGCACGACAGCATGGCCACCATCCGCCTCGCCGTCGACCTCAAGGAGCCCGGCGAAACCCGCCAGGCGACCGAACTAGCGGTCGGCGCCCTCCACGGCCTCCTGCGCGGATTCCTCGGAACCACTTGGCAACCCGCGGAAATCCGCTTCACCCATTCCGCGCCCCGAGACCGCCACAACCACCACCGCATCCTCGGCCCACACGTCACCTACAACCAGGACTTCAGCGGAATCATCGCCTACACAACCGATCTCGACTCCCCCAACGCCATGTCCGACCCCCAACTCCGCACCTACGCCCGCCAACTCTTCGAAGCCCCCCGCGACACCCTCACCGGAACCACCCTCGACCGTGTCCGCGAACTCATCGAACTCCTCCTCCCCACCGGCCGCTGCTCCATCGACCAGGTAGCCCGCAGCCTCGGCGTAGACCGCCGCACCATCCACCGCCATTTGGCCGCCGAAGGCGAGACCTTCACCTCGCTTCTGAACACCACCCGAGCCGAACTGGCCCAGCACATGGTCACCAGCCGTCGCCACACCCTCACCGAAATAGCCGAACTCCTGGCCTTCTCCTCCCCCGGCAACTTCACCCGCTGGTTCCGAAGCCTCCACGGCTGCACCCCAACCCACTGGCGAAACGCGGCCCAGGAATGAAATTCGAATTTTCGCCGAATTCGCGATCGATCCGCGGCGCTACCGTCGCGCCGCTACAGTAGACGTTCGAAACGGAAGCGTTTCGCAATGGATCGATAAGAGGTACACAGCCAGTGAAGAGTTCGGCTCGGTTGCGGTTGCTCGCGGCGTCCACGGCCTGCGGCACCGCAGCGGTGCTCGCAGCGATGGCGCCGCCGGCCACGGCGGAGGCCCCCAGCGGCAAAACCCTTGTGGCGATCGGCGATTCCTTCTCCGCCAACGGGGAGATCCTCGACCTGCTGAACCCGGGCGGGGATCCCGGCTGCAAGCACGTGCCCACGTCATGGCCGACACAGCTGATGCAGCGCATGGGTTTGCCGCAAGACGACGTCGAGGACACCTCGTGCCAGGGCGGCACGATCGACACCTCGGGCTGGACCCTGGTACACCAGGTGAAACGGGCCATGTCCGATAACGCGTTCGGACCACGCACCCGAGCCGTGACGATTCAGCTCGGCATGAACGACGCCTGGGGAACCGACAACCCCATCGCCCTGTCTCGCGCCTTCACCTGCCTGACCGACCTGATCGATGGGTGCGGTCGGGAAGCCGCAGCGCAGGGCCGCGCCCCCGACCTCGATACCATCACCGGCCAGGCCTATGCCGGCCGAGTCCGCCAAGCGGTGGAGTACATCCGCTACTACGCCCCGAACGCCCGGATCGTTTTCGTGGGATACCCGGAAATACACTCCCCCGGCCAGGATTCCGCCTGCGCGGGCATCCTCGGCATCAATGCGGTCCAGCCCCGGGCCGGCGCGGTCACGGGGTATCTGGACCGGATCGACACGGCCCAGCGCGAGGCCGCCGGCATTCTGAACGTGGACTTCCTCGACACCCGAGCGGTAACCGCCGGGCACGGCGCCTGCACCGCGGATTCCTGGGTGGACGGAGCCCTCGACCCACGCACCGAACTGCTCGGGTTCCCCTGGCACCCCACCGCGCACGGCGACTCCATGCTCGCGGCCGCCGTGCAGCAGCGGATCGCCCAAGGCTGAAGCAGCGGAAACCCACGACCATCGCCGGCCCCGCCCGCGCAATGGCCGCGGCGAGTCCGCAGGCTTTTCGATTCTCCCGAACGGTGCTATAAATTAGGAGAGCCTTACCTGCACGACAAGGTAGGCCCCTTCGTAAATCACTCTCGCCAGCGAGGCCCGCCCGTGTATGTCTGCATTTGCAACGCCGTCTCCGAAGACGACGTGCACGACTGCGTTTCGAGTGGTGCCCACTCCATCAGACAGGTGAAGCGCGCGTGCGGCTGGCGACCGGGCTGCGGCAATTGCGCGACGCGCCTGGCGGAGACTTTCAGCCAGGCCCGGGCGGTGTCCGGCGCCGAGTCACCGGCGGCCTGATCCGACACGCACGCTCGCACGTCACCACTCTCTGGTGATCTGTGCCACTATCACGCCCATGAAGGGCGACAAGGACATCATTGCACTGCTCAATGACCAGCTGACGGCCGAACTCACCGCGATCAACCAGTACTTTCTGCACGCCAAAATGCAGGAGCACTGGGGCTTCCCGAAGCTGGCCCAGCACACCCGCGACGAGTCGATGGACGAGATGCGGCACGCGGAAACCCTGACCGATCGAATCCTGTTACTCGATGGGCTGCCCAACTATCAAAAGCTCGGCGTGCTGCGAATCGGGCAAACCGTCCCCGAGCAGCTACAGGCCGATCTCCAGATCGAAATCGAGGCCGTCGACCGGCTTCGCCCGGGCATCGAGCTGATGCGCTCGCGGGGCGACGCGACCTCGGCACGCATCTTCGAGCAGATCCTCGAAGACGAAGAGCAGCATGTCGACTACCTGCAGACCGAACTCGACCTGCTCGAGAAGCTCGGTGAACCGCTCTATCTCCAGCGCTATACCGACGCCTCGGAGGACTGATCCCACCCGGACAGCTCACGAGACCCTTCCAACGGTGACCGATGCCCGTGTCGGAGTGACAGCCGGCGCACCGTCGACCGCGGCGGCACCCAGGCGGAGGGCCGTGAGTCGTGCGAGCGCGTCCTCGGTGAAGACCGACAACCCGAGGTCAGGGTTGTAGCCGTGGATCTCCTTGACGTCGAGCTCGGCCAGGAAATAGAGGATCTCCCGCGAGATCACCTGACCCGGGACCAGCACCGGGAAGCCGGGCGGGTAGGGAACGACGAAAGTTGTCGACACCAGGGTCTTTCCCTGGGCGAGCCGTCGCCCGGCCTCGCCGAGCAGCACGTGTTCGCGGTCGGACTCCTCATACCCGGCGTAGAAGGCCGATCGCATGTCGCCGAACGAGCTGGCGCCGCTGGGACGGAACGCGGTGTCGAACTCGCTGAAGTCCGGTAGCGCGGGGAGATCCTTGGTGATCGCGTCGACCTGGCGCAGGTGCAGGGCACGATCGGCCTTGCCCGCCGCGCTCTCGGCGCGCTCCAGGTCGGTGGCGATCCGCCGCAGCACGTCGAGCAGGTACTGCACGCTCGACCAGGTGACGCCGATCGTGAAGATCAGCAGCACACTGTTGATCGAGGTCTTGTTGATCTGGATGCCGAACCGGTCCATCAGGATCTTCCCGCGGAACTCGTATCCGTTCATGCCGGTCTTGCCGATGAACAGGGTGACCCGGGTCGGATCGAGCACGAACTGATCGGACCGCCACGCCTCGTTCCACTCCGCCAGGCCACCCTGCCTGACCTGCCGGTACGAGCTGACTTCGGAGACCCGGAACGCCTCGGGCACGAGGTCGGCCTCGTCCAGGATGCGGAACCACTTGCCGATCAGCCGGTCCTTGCGGACCCGGTGCCGGAAGACCAGCGCCATGTTGTAGACGTTCCGGACCAGCTGGAAGCCCTCAATGTCGACCTGCCGGCGCGCCAGGTCGAGCGACGCCAGCAGTTGCTGGTTCGGTGATGTCGAGGTGTGGGTCAGGAACGCCTCGCTGAACACCTCGCGCACGAGAGCAGCGAAGTCCTGGTCGCGGATATGGATCATCGACGCCTGCCGCAGCGCCGACAGCGACTTGTGGGTGGAATGCGTCGCGTACACCCGGACCCGTGCGCGCCCGGGGTCGGGAAGCAGCCGGTGGTCACTCCACTCGGCACGATCCACTCCCCGCATCGATGCCTGCCACTGCCGGTACTCCTCGGCGTACTCGGGCGACGACAAGGTCGATTCGAGCTGGCCGGCGGCAACCATCGCGGTCCGCTGCCGGGCCCACGGCACCGCGGTCGCGAACGCGTACCACGCTTCGTCCCACAGGAAGCAGATGTCCGGCTTGATCGCCAGGACCTCTTCCATCACGCGCCGCGGGTTGTAGACGATGCCGTCGAACGTGCAGTTGGTGAGCAGCAGCATACGCACTCGGTCCAGCAGCCCGGCGGCCTCGAGGTCCAGCAGCGCCTTCTTGATGGTGTGCAGGGGTACCGCTCCGTAGATCGCGAACTGCTCGAGCGGGTACGCGTCCAGGTACATCGGGTACGCCCCGGCGAGCACCAGTCCGTAGTGGTGCGATTTGTGGCAATTGCGGTCGATCAGAACGATGTCGCCGGGCCGGGTAAGGGCTTGCACGACAATCTTGTTCGCGGTGGATGTTCCATTGGTGACGAAGTAGGTGTGATCCGCGGACCAGGTCGCGGCAGCCTTGTCCATCGCCGCCCTGATCGTGCCGTGCGGGTCCAGCAGCGAATCCAGCCCGCCGGAGGTGGACGACGTCTCGGCCATGAAGATGTTGCGCCCGTAGAACTCTCCCATGTCCTGCAGCGACTTGGAGTTGAAGATGCTGGCGCCGCGCGCGACGGGCAGGGCGTGGAATTGTCCGACGGGCGCGGCCGCGTAGGCCCGCAGGGCGTCGAAAAACGGTGTGGCGAAACGGCTTCGGATACCGGCGAGCACCGTACTGTACAGGTCGGTCACATCGTTGAGCCGATAGAACGTGCGATCGTAGACGTCGCGCTCGTCCTCGGTCTCGGCGGCGATCGACTCGTCGGTGAGCAGATACAGGTCGATATGCGGCCGCAGCTCCCTGATCCGTTCGCCGCATTCGACCCAGTCCCGCGTGCGGTCGGTCACGACCGCATCCTGTTCGGCGCCGAGCAGCGTGGTCATCAGCGGCACCCGGTCGTGTGAACGCAGCGGCAGGTCATGGCGGATGATCGCCGCCTGAATCTCGCCGTTCAACGCGACGGCGGTGATGGCGTCCTCGATGCTCGCCACGACGAGCAGCTCGAACTGCACCTCGTCGGACGGGTCTCGCAGCGCCCGCAAACTCTCCGCCAGGCTCTCGGGAGCCTCGGGCGGGGAATCGTCGCCGAGCAGGACGGTATAGAACTGCTGCTGTCTGGTCCGCGCCACGAGTTCCTGCTCGGCCAAGGGCATGGACGGGTCGAACAACGCTGTGCGGTCGCCGTATTCGGAGAGCAGGCGGACGGCCAGCGACACCTCCTCGGTGAGCCGCGTCGTAGCGAGATCGGCGACATATCCGCGGAATGCGGCCAGTCGCTCCGATCCCGGATACAGCCAGTAGCGCTCATAGGCGCCGAGACGATCGAGGAGACGCCGCACCCGGGCGGCTTCGTGCGTGGTGTCCAGACCGGCATGGTTGACATCGGCCAGCCGGCGGCACGCGTCATCGAGCAGATTCCACGTATCGATGCGTGAGTACGACGGGTTGGCTACCGCCGCCAGCGCGGAAACACTCAGTCGTTCAGGGCGCTCGCCGTCTCTGTGCATATCGTCGGTTCCGCCCCCAATCAGTGCTGACGAGGTGAATGTGCTGAACACGACAAACCGGTCTGGAACCGTGATCCCTGGACATATTGTGTCCCGCCGCCGAGCAAATGCCTAGCCACGCTCGGCGGTCCGTTGTCCCGCCGCCTGAAGCCTGCCGATCGGAATCGCGTTCACGACTCCTCGAGCCCTGGTCAAGGGCACATAATTCGGAACTGGAGACACCGAACCGATCCCACGGAGTAGCGTGCGATCCATGAGCGCATGCGAGGTTTGCGGAAACGATTACGCCATGCCGATCGTCGTCGAAGCTCAGGGAGTGCGGCACGTCTTCGACTGCTTCGAATGTGCGATCCACCGCATGGCACCCATCTGCGAGCACTGCAACTGCAAGATCATCGGCCACGGCGTGGAGTCCGAGGGCCGGTTCTTCTGCTGCGTGCACTGCGCGGTCTCCGAGGGTGCCATAGGCCTGGTCGACCACATCTGAAAGCGGCGTGATCCCCGAGCCAAGGGGATCTCCCGTGATGCCTGGCGATGCCCAACGCCATCAACCGTGGGCATCGGTGCCGTTCGCGCGCCTGCTTCCAATACTCCTGCGGCACTTCAGCATTCGGGACTGCGCAGCGGGCAGTGTCATCGCGCCGAACGGACCGACGCGATGATGCCGCCGGCGGCAAGGTATCTGGAGAACCGCTGGCGTTGCTTCGTATTGGAACAGCCCGACCAGGCGAGGCGGGGTATCCCGCGGGCGACAGTGGTTTGTGGGGCGGGCGGGGCCCCAACCACGACCAATGGACTATCGGTCACAACGACCGAGAGTCGGTCAACCACGGCCACAGGGCGCGACGTCTGCGACACAATCGGCGTACGGGCCGCTGCCCAGCCCTGGCGCGCGGGGCAGTGTCATGCGATCGCAGTGTCATGCGATCCACACGCCTTCAGGCGCCGACCCGACCATTGAACGCGACGAAGTGGTCGCGATCACATCGGTGCTCATGTTCGCGAGACCCCGACAGCCGGAGAATCCTCGGATCAATGTCAGGGGCTGTGCGGGGCCTGTCCAGAATCAGTCCCCCGCCGCGTCTCACCTGACTTCGTATCCGGATCGATCTTATCCGCGCGCTCCCACTCCTTGTCCAGCTCGGTTCGCGAATCCGCCGCCTCGCCGCGCTGCATGTGCGTCTGTTGGGCAAGCTGCTCGGCCTGCGCCGCCTTGGCCTCGCTTTCGGCCTTTACCGCCCGGCTCCTGGCGGCAATCTCATCCGCCCGCGCCTCCCGCTGAGCGACCTCGAATTCCTGTTCCGCCGCGCGGTCCCGGATACCCGCAGCTTCGACCCGCTGATGTTCGCGCCGTTTGCGCATCAACAACCAGGCCACAAGCAAAATGATCACAACCGCGACGACGATGATCACGATCACAATGGTGGTGCTCATCTTTTGACTCCTCGCACCCGCCCCCATCTACCATAACGCCACTCGACGACCTCTGAACTGGGAAAATAATCGATCGGATGCCCAGGCTGATCCGGCCCCGCAGCTACCGCCAGCGGGGAAGGCGGAGCTACGCTGACAGCGCGGCGAAACCACACAACGGACCGCCTGTGATAGCCGATATCGGGTGAGTTCCCGGAGACGCCCGGCCGCACGGTCGGCTTCGGGACCGCGCTCCCACACACCGCTCGTCGCACCTCCAGCGGAGCTCGCACCACCACTGATACGAGGCGAGACCATTGCCCGACAACAACCCATCCTCTCCGTCGACCGGCGGATCGTCGTCGGCGTCGTTCGAAAACTCGTCCTCGGTCGCGGGCCGGGTGGCTCAGAACAGCATCTTCGAACGATCAGCCCGCGCGGGCTTCGTCGTAAGCGGCATCGTGCACCTGATCATCGGCTACATCGCCATCCGTATCGCCCTCGGCGGCGCGGCGGGCACGGCCGACCAATCCGGAGCCATGGCGGAACTGGGCGCCAAGCCGGGCGGCGTCATCGCCCTGTGGGTGTGCGTCGTCGCATTCGGGCTGATGGCGCTGTGGCGGCTCGCCGAAGCGGCACTCGGCAGCGCGTCCGAACCCGCCGCCGACAGTAAGAAATCCGAAGCGATCGATCGCGTCAAGGCGGCTGGGCTGGCGGTGGTCTATTTCGCCTTCGCTCTCTCCGCGTTCGAATTCGCCCGCGGCAGTGGCAAGTCCAGCAGCGGCCAGAGCACGGGGATCACCGCCCGCATGATGCAAACCACCGCCGGCACGATCGCCCTCATCGCTGGCGGGCTGATCATCATCGCGATCGGCGGCTACCACGTCTACAAAGGAGTGAGCCAGAGCTTCCTCGAGGACCTCGAGGGCGCCACCAGCGACCTCGTACGAAGGTTGGGCACGGTCGGATACATCGCCAAAGGGCTGGCCATCGCCGCGGTCGGGTTGCTGGTTATCCTCGCCGTGAGTCGATCCGAGCCGGACAAAGCTGCCGGACTCGACGGCGCCTTCAAAACCGTGGGAGCTCAACCCTACGGAGCGGCCCTCCTGATCGTGGCGGGCCTGGGCATCATCACCTACGGCCTCTACAGCTTCGCTATGGCCCGGTACACCAAGATGTAGTCGGATAACAGCCGAAGCGACAATGGCTCGAGCGTTATTGCTCCCGGTCTTCGCGCAGAAGAACTGCTCCTGATCCGCGCCGACCACACCGGCTCGTGAACGCATGGCTGACCGATCCCTGTGCGGTGCATCTCAGCCCGAACGCACCGCCGCAACACTGCCGAGCTGCGACTTCGATCGACAGGGGGGTGTACATCCCTGGTCCTGAGGCGTCTACTGGAATATGCAGCGCATCGGGTTGATCATCGTGGCTTTGTTCTTCCCGTGGCCGTGGTCGGGTGGGCGTAGTGAGCGGTGCTGGCATTGGCACATAATCGATACCAGCACTGGAGGGTTTCTCGGGCCCCTCGAGTACAGCAGCGAAAAGAAGCCAGGTACCGACCATGATCGTTCTCGGAGTCATTCTTCTTATTGTTGGGTTCATATTTGGTATCCCGATCCTGTGGACCATCGGGATTGTGGTCCTCGTCATCGGTCTCGCGTTGCTGCTGTTGGGGTCGATGGGCCACGCCGTTGGCGGCCGACGCCACTACTACTGACCACTGGATCCCGTTCGCACTCCTGATCCCGGCCGCCGTACCGCTGCCAGGCTGACCGCGCTCAGCGGCGGGCCGAGCAACTTCCAGCAGGCGAACATGCATCGCGGCGAGGCGGCGGACTCGCGAACCGAGCTGGAAAAGGAGTGGGAGCGCGCGAATAAGGTCACCTTACAGGCATTGTGCCGTATCCCTGAATATCTCACATCTTTTGAAATCAGGCAGCTCTCTTGATCATTCTCGGAGTAGCCTCCTCATCGCCGGATTCCCTTTCGTAATTCCGGCCGTGCCGCGATTATCCGTTGTGGCGACCTGAATAAAGGAGGAAACGGGTGATGCGTCGTCTGATGTCATTGCTGGTGCTCGTATGGCTGATCATCGGGGTGATCGCGGCGGGTCAGCGTGGATACTTCACCCACCGGGAGCAGAACTGCGCAAGTGTGGGAACCATCGCGGTCACGGTGATCGCCGGGCCCTTGAACTATGCGGGAGTCAACCCTAAGGTCACCAACTGCAACGTTCCCAAACCCAGCCCGTAGGCCGCCGATCGCACAGTGAGGCGCTGTTTCCACAATCGGCGTCTGGGTATGTCGAGTTGGCATAGGTCGAGGAAGAGGGCGGTTGCGATGCGGCAGGCACTCACGGTGTTTTTCGAAGAAGAGTGTGCGGGGCCCATGCGGGCGTCGACGATCAGGATAAGGCTGTCGCGGTGGTGAACCACCTGCGCCCCTGGTTGCCGACCCTGGTCGAACGCGGGGTCCTCATCGACCAGCACATGTCGTTCTGGTTGGCCCGTCCTTCCGAGAGTCATCCCACTGTGGAGGTGCGAGCAGCCGATACCGCTGCGACCGCCGACGACGCTGTGCTGCAAGCGGTGCTCACCCGAGGCTTGGTGCAAACGGCGTTGCGCATGCCGGCAGAGGGAATCGAAGGACCGCGCATCGACGATCAGATGGAGGCGGCCGCGGTGTGTCACGGCACCGGTGCCACCCGACAACGGATCGCCGCACCCCTGGGCATCGGCGACCTTGTCGGTGCTTTTCGACTGACGAGCGAGGGTATGCCCCTTTCCGCCGGCGGACATGATTGCTCTGCCGTATTCGCGCCACCCCGCGGATCCACGCCATGAACGAAGACAACGACCGCGGCCGAACCGAGGAGCGCCATACCACTGACGGGCCAGAGCAGGGCCACAGTGATCTGGTCGCGCAACCCCACACCACCGACGAAGGCGGACCGATCATTGCCGCGGAAGCGGCGGCGGCGCGGGCCAGCACGACGCAGAACCCGCTGGGCAAGCCCGGGCGGCGATTCGATCCGCGATCGCCGTTCATGGTCGGCATGGCAGGCGCTGCCGGGGTCGCGGTGACCTACGGCGCGATCCAGGTAGTGATCGCCGCCAGTCAAGTGCTGGTCTTGATCACCATCGCGCTGTTCCTGGCAATAGGTTTGGAACCTGTCGTGTCGTGGCTGGTTCGGCCTTGGTTTCCGCGATGGGCGGCCGTGACCGTGGTATTCGTGGTCGCGATCGGCTTGCTGGCCGGGTTCCTCGCGGCCGCGATACCTCCGCTGGTCACCCAAGGCAGCGCGCTGGTCCACAACGCTCCGGACTACGTCAACCATCTTGCGCAACGATATCCACTCATCGACGCGCTCAACACTCGTTTCCATCTCCAGGACCGAGTCCAGCAGTGGGTGGGGTCGGATCCCTCGAACCTGGCCGGTGGTGTCCTCGGCGCGGGCCGCCTCGTCTTCAGCATCGTCAGCGGCACGGTGATCGTCGCTGTGCTGACCGGCTACTTCATGGCCAATTTCGCACAGGTTCGCGCCTCGATCTACCGGCTGTTTCCGCGCTCGCGCCGACCGCGAGCGATCCTGATCGGCGACGAGATCTTCACGAAGGTCGGCGGCTACATCCTCGGGAATTTGGTCATCTCGGTGATAACCGCGGTGTTGACCTTCATCTGGCTGATGATCTTCGACGTGCCCTACCCGCTGTTGCTGGCCATCCTGGTCGCCGTCCTCGACTTGATCCCGGTGGTGGGTTCCACCATCGCCGGGATCATCGTGGCCCTGGTCGCGCTCACCGTATCCATACCCGTCACAGTGGCCACCGTCATCTTCTTCATCGTCCTGCGGCTGTTCGAGGACTACGTACTCGTGCCCAGAATCATCGGCAGAACGGTCCGGGTGCCGGCGATCGTGACGGTGGTGTCGGTTCTGCTCGGTGGCGCGTTGCTCGGGATAGTCGGCGCCCTGCTCGCCATCCCGGTCGCCGCAGCAGTGCTGCTGATCATCAGTGAAACGGTATTGCCGTCCCTGGACGACAGCTGACTATCGGCGTTCGGCTCCATAGCCCGGCGGACAGCCGTCACGGGCGCGCGTCGAACGGATGACCACGACGGGCCATCCGGTCGCGATCGACGCTGGCCAACGCCTGGTCAGTGGCGGAAGGCGTCCTTGACCTTCTCGCCCGCATCCTTGAGGTTGGACTTGGCCTGATCGGCCTTGCCCTCGTTCTGCTTACTCTTGTCGTCGGCGGCCTTGCCGTACTTCTCCTTGGCCTTACCGGCGAGTTCCTCGGCTTTGTTCTTTGCCTTGTCTGCAGTGCCCATGATTGCGGCTCCTTTGTTCGAAGGTGCCGGCCTGCTATTTCCAGCCGGTCCTCTGGCGGGTAGCCCACATTCGGGCGGCCAAACAACGGCCCGCCAACGCAGTGTTCTCGGCACCCGCTCGGTCATCACCGAAGCGAGTGTGAGCTGGTTCGCTATCCCGACCGAAATAGGCGGTAATGCATCCGCCCGCGATCTTCGACGCGGGCAGCGGTAGACGTACTACTGGCGCTAGCGGCCCATGTCCGCGCTCTCGGTCTCGAACACCTGCATCGCCGACACCACTCCTCGCAGGTTCCGCAGAATGCCAACGGGCGCAGCCACTTCGACCAATCCGGAGTACGAGGTCGAACAGGTCGCCCTGCATCGTGTGGTCACAGTCGCAGGCCCTGCCGAGCGTCTCGACCTAACGAGGCGGAGTATCCGCAGGTGAAAGGGGGTGTGTGGGGCGGGCGGGGCTCGAACCCGCGACCAATGGATTATGAGTCCACGGCTCTAACCGACTGAGCTACCGCCCCCGACCGCTTCAGATCACTCTGCGGGCTCCGCGAGATGGTACCGCCTCGGGAGGGTCGATGCCCAGTTGGACTCGCTAGACGGCGTAGCGGTCGGCGATCTTGTTGAGTTCGAGCTGGTAGTAGAGGACGCCGAGGCCGAAGACGAGGTTGAGGAGGAAGCCGTAGAGGGGGTTGCAGGTGCCCTCCAGGCCGGCGGCCTCCTGGGTTTGGCGGATTCGGGTTCCGGTGCGCCAGAAGCTGATGATGGCGGCGATGCCGGTCCAGGAGAGGAAGAGCATGACCAGGAGGGGGCCCGCGACGGGGGCTTCGGGGTCGCGGCGGAGTTCGGCCATCTCCTTGTGGATCTTGTAGTACCAGACGAGGAAGTAGATGCCGAGGGTGACGAGCGGCCAGACTAGCCACACCAGCACCGGGTTGCGGGGCTTGATCGGCGTGGCGAGGGCGGTGGTCATGCGATGAATCCTTTTGTTGTCGTGCGATTTTCGATATCCCGGGGCGAACCGGCTCGGGAAACGTATCCACAAGATCGTGACCGGATCGTGAAGCGTTAATCTGGGCTTCTCCACGACGATTCGGGCCTGTTCACGACCAGGGAGGAACACGATGGCGAGTCTGTTCGCGAACGTGCTGAAGGCACATCAGTGGATCTACGAGAACAGCAACGGCCGGGTCGGGCACAAGCTGCTGTTCGGCAACCCCACGCTGCTGCTGCGCACGGTCGGCCGCAAGACCGGCAAGGAGCGCACCAATGCGCTCACCTACGCGCAGGACGGCCCGGACTACCTGGTGACCGCGTCCAACGGCGGGTCGCCGAAACCGCCGGGCTGGCTGGCCAATGTGAAGGCCAAGGCGGACTGCGATATTCAGATCGGCACCAAGCGGATCCCGGTCACAGCGAAAGCCACCTACCCGGACGATCCGGAGTACGCCCGCCGGTTCCAGCTCGTCGACAAGGTCAACCGGGGCCGCTACACCCAGTACCAGACGATGACCTCGCGTCCGATCTCCGTGGTGGTCCTCACACCGCGCTGAACCACGTTTCGAGTGGACCTCGCGGGTAAGGGTCGACTATCCTGGCTGACTTGAGGGGAGTACTTCCCAAGAATCACTCCGGTCAGTACGGGCCGCGCCGTCGCGTCCCCCGGGTGGTTGCCTGCGGACACAGGTGAAGGAGACCTCGGCTGGTTTCCCTGCCCGAGGAGGTCCCATGAGTCCTACCCTGTCCGTTCTCGCGAGTTCCACCGCCATCCAGAGTGTCGGTACCCCTTGGCTGTGGGCCGGGACGATCGCCGCGGTGCTGGCCCTGCTGGTCCTCGACTTCGCGCTCACGCGCCGCCCGCACGAGGTACCGATGCGTGAGGCCGTCGCCTGGACCGTCTTCTACATTGCCCTGCCCATCGGCTTCGGCGTGTTCCTGTGGTTCAACAACGGCGGCACCCCGGCCGTGGAGTTCTTCACCGGCTACCTGCTGGAGAAGTCGCTGTCGGTGGACAACCTGTTCATCTTCATGCTGCTGCTGTCGGCGTTCGCGGTGCCGGCGGTGCTGGCGCAGCGGGTGCTGTTGTACGGCATCGCGGGCGCGCTGGTGTTGCGCGGCATCTTCATCGCGCTCGGCGCGGCCGCCCTGGCCACCCTGGACTGGGCGTTCCTGCTGTTCGGCATGATCCTGCTGGTGACCGCGGTGAAGCTGCTGGCCGACGCGGCCGGCGGGCACGAGCAGGAACTCGATGTCGCGAGCATGAAGTCGGTGCGGCTGCTGCGCCGCATCTGGCCCGTCACCGACGACTACCGCGGCACCGAGATGGTGGTCCGCGAGGCGGATCCGGCCCAGCCGGGCAAGTTCCGCCGCGCCCTCACCCCGCTGGCGCTGGTGGTCGGCGCGGTCATGGCCACCGACATCGTCTTCGCCGTCGACTCGGTGCCCGCCGTGTACGGCGTCACCGGCGACCCGTTCCTGGTGTTCGCCACCAACGCCTTCGCGCTACTCGGCTTGCGCGCACTGTATTTCGTCCTGCACGCCGCGCTCTCCCGCCTGGTGCACCTCGCCTACGGCCTGGCCGCCATCCTCGCCTTCATCGGCGTGAAGCTGGTCCTGCACTGGGCGCACGGCATCTGGAGCGGGGTCCCCCAGATCCCCACGGCCGCCTCACTATTGGTGATCGTGCTGGTGCTGGCGACGGTGACCCTCTCCAGCCTTCGCGCCACCCGCGGCGATCAGGGACGGGCCCAGGAAACCGCCGTCGACGCGTAGTGAGCAGGGCTCGATCCCCCGGTCGAAAACGGCAGGGCCCCTGATGGTTACCCGTCGGGGCCCTGCTCATGCGCTTACTCGCCAACCGCGCCGATATCGACGTAGCGTGAAGCCATGCTGCACCGTTCCCGGCGCCCACGAATCGACCGGATCAACAGCGCCGTGGACGCGCTGGAACTTCCGGAGGCGGTGTTCAAGACGTGTCCGTGGCAGCCGCGGGAACTGGTGGAAACCGGTCTGCGGCAATGGTTGCGCTGCTGCGGGGCGGCGATGCGGGACGATCGGGTGATCGGCATGCCCTCGCATGCGGTGGACGAGGCGTGGCACGGGCTCATCCTGTGCACCAAGCGGTACGCGCGGTTGTGCGACAGCGCGTACGGCCGGTTCCTGCATCACTTCCCCGACGGCGAGGGCACAGGGTCGGGTGACCCGATGGCGGAGCAGTTGGGGCGCACGGTGGTCGCCTGGTCGTTCGTGGCGCGACCGGGCGAGGAATGCGTGCTGTGGGACCTGGATACCGTTGTGGGAGTGGACCATCCGTGGGGAATCCAGTCGGAGCGGGTCCGCTCCATCGAGGCCGCGCTACGCGCGGGCTGACCGCCACACGGTCGGGTATCGGGACAGTCGGCTAACCGCCGCCGCAACCACCACCCCCGCAGCCACCGCCACCGCAGCCACTGCCGCCGCCGCACCCGCTGTGCCCACCGCCGCAGCCGTGGCCGTGGCTACCGCCACCGTCGGACCACCCGCCGCCCCCGTCGCTGCCGGCCGCCCCGTATCCCCAACTCTTGCTGCGACTTCCACGACGGCGATCGGGCTCTTTCCGGTTCGCGGCAGAAATCGTCACGGCGATCAGCGCGATCACGATGCCAACCAGGATAATTCCGCCAACCATCGTCGGCCTCCTCCCCCGCCTCGCGGCCCCTACCGCGAGGTATAGCCGAAAGCTACGCCGGGAAGAATCGGTCCGACAAACCCATTTTCTGGGGGGCTCATCACCGGTGTGAGCCCCCGCCGAAATGGGTACCTCCTACGTCAGTTTCACGCGGGCCGCGAAGAAGCGGGCCACCGCCGGGGCGAAACGGTTGAAGCGGTACTGCAGCCAGGCTTCCGGGGTCACCGGGACGACGTCGCGGCCCTGCTCGACGGCCTTGACGATCTGATCGGCGACCTTCTCGGGGCCGTAGCGGCGAGCGGCGTAGAGCTTGTCGTAACGCTGCTGCTTGGCGGCCTCTTCGTCGGCGGAGACACCCGAGAAGCGGGTGGTGGCAACGATATTGGTGTGCACGATGCCGGGGCAGATGGTGTGCACGCCGATGCCCTGTCCGGCCAGTTCGGCGCGCAGGCAGTCGGAGAACATGAAGACCGCGGACTTCGAGGTCGAGTAGGCGGCGAAGCCACGCTGCGGGGTGTAGGCGGCCATCGAGGACAGGTTGACGATGTTGCCGCCGAGGCCGCGGTCGGCCATGGCCTTGCCGAAGGCGCGGCAGCCGTTGATGACGCCGTGCAGGTTGATGTCGAGGACCCGGTTGAATTCGGCCGCGGGAGTGTCGAAGAAGTCGCCCGCCGCGCCGACACCGGCATTGTTGATCAGGATGTCGGGCACCCCGTGCGCGGCGATGACGGCGGCGGCGTGCTCGGCGACGGCGTCCTCGCTGGAGACGTCGAGCTGGTAGGCGTGCGCGGTACCGCCCTCGGCGGCAATGAGATCCGCGGTCTCCTTGGCCGAGTCCACATTGATGTCGGAGAGCACGACCTCCGCGCCCTTGCGGGCGAACGCGAGCGCCGTCTCGCGCCCGATGCCGCTACCGCCGCCGGTGATCACCAGCAGCTGGTGCTCGAAAGGCCGCTGCTCCCGGCCGACTTCGGCACGGCGAAGCGTCCGCGGCCTCTCCCCGGTGCGCAGCGAGTCGATGAGTTCGGCGGTGGAGGTAGCGAGCAGTTCCGGGTGCGAGAACGGCAGCCAGTGCCCGCCGCCGACCTCGCGCCGGTACAGGTTGGGCGCCCAGTCCTTGGTGTCGTCGTAGCCGGCGGGCCGCACCGCGACATCGCGGCGCGCGATGATCAGCTGCACCGGCACCTCGGTGCGGCGCTCGCGCGGATCCCCCAGGCGCTGCAGGATATTGGCGCGGTAGATGCGCATGCCGTCGAAGAAGTCACGTCGGAACTCCGGTCCGAGCTTGATGTTGTCCGGCGAGGTCTCGTTCATCAGCCCGACGAAACGCGACCACATCTTCTCGGTGCCCAGCGGCTTGAGCACCACGCGCGGCACGCCCGGGGTCATGAACAGCCCGGTGTACATGGAGGACAGCAGCTGGGTGAACGGCCCCCACACCTTGCCGCGCGACAGGCTCGACCGCACCCACGCGCCGAGGTGGTCCAGGTTGGGCCCGGATACCGAGGTGAAGGAGGCGACCCGCCCGGCGGCCTGCGGCTCGCAGACGGCCTCCCACATCTCCACCGAACCCCAGTCGTGGGCCAGGATGTGCACGGGCGCATCGGGACTCACCGCGTCGGCGACGGCGAAGAAGTCGGCGGCGAAGTGCTCGAGCCGGTAGTCCTCGGTGCGGTCGGTGCGGGTGGAGCGGCCGTGCCCGCGGGTGTCGTAGGTGACCACGTGGAAGCGGTCGGCCAGCAGCGGCACCACCCGGTCCCACAGGTGGTTGTCGTCGGGCCAGCCGTGCACCAGCACGATGGTCTCGGCGGAGGGCTCACCGTATTCGTAGACGGCGATGTCGAATTCGCCGCTGCGCACCAGGCGTTCGGCGGCGGAGATGACGGTGGGGTGATCGGTCACGATCTTCTCCTCATTGAGAGACGGCGCTAGATGTCCAGCACCAAACGGTCCCCGCCGCAACGGGATACACAGATGAGCATGTCGCCGGCCGCGCGCTCGGCGTCGGTGAGCACGGTGTCGCGATGGTCGACCTCGCCGGAGCGCACCCGCACCACGCAGGTACGGCAGAAACCCTGCCGGCACGAATACGACGAGTCGGGACGGGCTTTGAGCACTTCCTCGAGCACCGACTTGTCGGCGGGCACGTCGATGACCTCGCCGGTGCGGGCCAGCTCCACCCGGAAGGCGGTGCCGTTCACCACCGGCGGTGGCGAGAAGCGCTCGGAATACAGTTCCACGCCGGGCATCTCACGCACGGCGTCGGCGATGATCTGGGTCATCACGACCGGCCCGCAGCAGTAGACGGAGGTGTCGGGACCCACGCCGGGCAGCAGGTCCGCGGCGCTGGGAATGCCGTGCTCGTCGTCGGTGCGCACGGTCACGCGCGAGCCGAACGACTCCACCTCCGGCAGGAACGGAATGGTGTCGCGGGATCGCCCGGCGTACACCATGCTCCACTCCACGCCCAGCCGGTCGGCCATCCGGATCATGGGCAGGATCGGCGTGATGCCGATGCCGCCCGCCACGAAATGCACTCGGGCGGCCGAGGATCCGTAGCCCGGCAGCACGAACGGGAAGGCGTTGCGCGGCCCCCGCACGGTGACCTGGGTGCCCACGGCGAGCTCCCCGTACACCTCGAGCGAGCCGCCGTTGCCGTCCGGAATACGCCGCACCGCAACGCGATACGCGTGCCGGTCGGCCGGATCGCCGCACAGCGAGTACTGCCGCACCTTCCCCGAGGGCAATTCGAGATCCAGGTGCGCGCCGGGCCGCCATTCGGGCAGCGCCCGACCATCGGGCGCGGTCATCAACAGGCCGATCACGTCGGTGTCGTGGGCCTCGACCCGGCGCTCGGCCACCACCAGCGGGATCCGCCAGTCGTTCACCCGCACATCGGGTTCACGCCGGTTCACGAAAGTGGTCCAGCGCAAACGGCTTTCGGCGATGAAGTCCAGTACCCGGGTGGTCCGGTCCGCGCGCCCCTTACCGAACAGGTCCTGTGGCGCTGCTACCGGAACAGGTCGGATCGCGCTCACGAGGCCAGCGCCCGGGCGGCCGGGGACTGCGCCAGGTAGGCGATCGCCTGCGCGGTCGAGCCGACACCCTCGGGGCTGTAGCCCGGCTTGAAGGTGGACAGCGCGCTCACCAGCAGCGACGGGATCCCGGGCACGGAACCGCGCCACATGGCCGCGAAGATCCGCCCGACCAGCATCGGGTAGCGATGGTTGGGCAGCGACGGGTCGGCGTGCACCAGGAACTTGGTGCCGCGCAACAGCAGGGCGATGAAGATCGGGAACACCATCAGCATGAGCGCCCCGCGGCGCAGATAGCCGACCTCGAAGTACTCGGCCACGTCATGGGCGACCATGCGGTGCTCGACCTCTTCGGCGCCGTGCCAGCGGAACAGGTCCAGCATCTGCGGGTCGGCGTCGAACTGCTCGAGGTCGGCGTTGATGACCCAGTCGCCGAGGAAGGCGAAGAAGTGCTCGAGCGCGGCGATGACGCCGAGCCGCTCGACCAGTTGCTGCTGCAGCGCGGCCGGGGTGCCTTCGGTGCGCGGGCCCAGGGTTTTACGGAAGAGGAATTCCGCCTGCCGCACATAGGGTTCCACGTCGATGCCGTGCGCCTCGAGCACCGCTTCGAGCGCGCCGTGGTGGCTTTCGGCGTGCATGGACTCCTGGCCGATGAAGCCGATCATGGCCTCGCGCAGCTTCTCGTCCTTGACCAGTTCGAGGGCCTCGCCGAAGGTCACCAGGAACATGCGCTCACCTTCGGGCAGCAGCATGCTAAGAGCATTGAGGACGTGCGAGGCGATCGGTTCCTGCTTCAACCAGACCGGTTCGGTCCGCGACCAATCGAACTGCACATTCCGGGCATGCAGGGCTACCTCTCCGGGTTCGGTCACCGGTCGGCGGCCCAGCTTCGGAAGTAGCTTCATCGGTACTCCTGGTCTCAATATCGCGTTTGCTGCGTGAGCGTAGCAATATTCTACCTATGTATGAAACCAGGAGTTACACCTAGATTTTTCGGCCTCGGTCAGCTATCGACGTGCACATGCGGCCGCTGCGACCGCCGCGGAATCGCCCGGCGCAGGATCTCGCGAGTGACCGGCGCCACCTCGCCCTCACCGAAGAACATGAAGCGCATCAGGTTCATGAGCGGATTGCCCTCGGTCCACTCGAAGTACACATGCGGGCATTCACCGGTGCGGTCGCGGATCGCGATCAGGATCGAGGCGATGCAGTTCGGCACGGCCGCGGCCTCGACGGTGAGGATGTGGTAATCCTCCACGTTGACCTCGGTCACGTGCAGTTCGGTGCTGAACTCCGACGGGTCCTTGACGATGACCTCGAGGAAGAGGATCGGCTCCGTCTCGGGGATGTGACTCTCGCGACGCTGGTCGGCTTCCTTCTCCGCGTACTCCTCGGGCGAACGCCCATCGGTGATGTCGTGGGTGACGATGCGGATCTCGCCGCGCTCGGCCAGCTGATCGATCATCCGGCAGGCCTTCTCGTCGAAGATCACCTCGACGGATCGCAGCTCGAAAGCCCGGCGAACCCGAGAGGCGAACGACACCACCATGATCGCCACCACGAAAAGGATGGCCAGGTGCAGACCGGCCGGCTTCTCGATGATGTTGTCGATCGTGGTGTAGACGAAGATCAGCGACACCACGCCGAAGCCCAGCACGCGCGTGTGCTGCTTCTTACGCCGGGCCGAGATCGTCACGGCCACCGCAGCGGAGGTGATGAGCACCAGCACACCGGTCGCGTAGGCCGCGCCCTGGGCGTCCACGCTGGCATCGAAGTACCAGGTGATACCGAAGGACACGAGCGCGAAAACCAGGGTCAGCGGCCGGGTCTGCCGCGCCCACTCCGGAGCCATGCCGAAGCGCGGCAGGTAGCGCGGCACCAGGTTGAGCAGGCCCGCCATGGCCGAGGCACCCGCGAACCACAGGATGGCGATGGTACTGACGTCGTAGACCGTGCCGAACGCATTGCCCAGATACTCGTGCGCCAGATAGGCCAGCGCGCGGCCGTTCGCCTGCCCGCCCTCCTCGAACTCCTTCTCCGGAATGAGGATGGTGGTGATGAAGCTGGTGACGATGAGGAACCCGCTCATGATGACCGCGGCGGTGGTCAGCAGCTTGCGGGTGCCGTTGATCCGGGTGCGGGGATATTCCTTGGAATCGGCCGGATTGCCCTTGATCTGCGGCATGACCGCGACCCCGGTCTCGAAACCGGACAGACCCAGCGCCAGCTTCGGGAAGACCAGCAGGGCCACGCCGATCATGGCGAAGATATTGCCGTGTTTGGCTGTCAGCAGATGCGACCAGTCGGTGACCAGGTGCGGCGCCTGCAGCACTTTCGCGATGCCGACCACGGCGACAACCAGATTCAGCGCCAGATACGCGCCGACCAGCCCGACCGCGATGCCGATGGCCTCACTGAATCCCTTGAGGAACACCGCGGCCAGCAACGCCAGCAGGACCAGCGTGATGGTCATGTTCTGGTTCTGCAGTAACGACGGAACATACGGGTTCTCGACGATGTGCGCTGCACCGTCTGCGGCCGAGAGCGTCATGGTGATGGTGAAGTCGGTGGCCGCGAAGCCCAGCAGCACCAGAATGGAGACCTTGCCCCACCAGCTCGGCATGAACTTGGCGAACATGGCGATCGAGCCGCCACCGTCATGACTTTCCCGGGCCACGCGACGGTAGACCGGCAATGCGCCCAGCAGGGTGAGGGCCACCAGCACGATGGTCGCCAGCGGCGACAGCACACCTGCGGCGAGCGCCGCGATGCCGGGCTGATAACCCAGTGTCGAGAAGTAGTCGACACCGGTCAGGCACATCACCTTCCACCAGGAATGCTGATGCTCCTTGGGAGGCTTCTTGGCCATCGGGCCCGGGATCTGCGAGTAGTGCTCCCCGGCGTCTTCCAATAGCCAGTTCGCGAATCGCGAGCGCGGCCGAACGTCGGTCGTGGTCAAGGAGTCCTCCCCGGAACTCTGCTGGTCCGGTTTCCCGAAATTATGCCGTAAATGACGTGACGAATGTACTCACGGCAAACCGGGCACAGACAGTGCCCGCGCCGTGAGTCGTTCAGCCTGGTGTGCTAGCCCAGATAGGCCGCGATGGCATTGGCGATGGCCTGCGCGAATCGCGCGCGGCCATCCGGTGATTCGATGACCGCGGCGTCGCCGGGATCTCGCATATTGCCGCACTCGACGAGGGCGGTCGGGCGCTCGGAGAAGTTCAGCCCGGCCAGATCTGCGCGCGGGTTCAACCCGTCCGAGCCGACGTAGGTGGAGGTGGTGAAGCCCGCGCCGGCCATGGTGTCGCGCAGGGCGGTGGCCAGCCGCACCGACGGCCCGGACTGGGCGTCGTTGAGCGCTGGCGAGGAGTAGGCGACGTGGAAGCCGTGGGCGCCCGCGGGCGCGCCATCGGCGTGAATGGAGACCACGGCCGCCGCGCCGACCCGATTGCCGAGGGTGCCGCGGTCGTTCACGCACGGGCCGACGCCGGTGTCGCTGTCGCGGCTCATGATCACCTGGTAGCCGCGGGCGCTGAGCAGGTCGCGCACGCGCTGGGCCACATCCCAATTGAATTCGTGCTCGGTGTAACCGTCGTCACCGCTGGTGCCGGTGGTGTTGCAGGGCTTCATGCCGCCGCGACCGTCTGGCACCTGGGCATTGATCTCGTCGCTGTGCGCCGCGCCGCCGCCGTTGTGGCCGGGATCGAGGACGACCGTCTGGCCGGCGATCGGAAACAGCGGGCGGGCAGGAGATTCCGGCGCCGGGCGCGCGAGCGACCCCGAAACCGGTGCGGCGGCGATGCTCTGGCCGCTGCCCGCGATCAGCAGGGCGCCGCAGAGGGCCGCCAGGGACTTCCAGGTTCGGTGTCGCACGGGACAAACGATAACGGTTGAATCACGAACAGGTAAGTCAGTGTTCGAGTTTGCGCAGCAGTTCGTGGAGTGCGCGCAGGTCGGCGGGGTTCAGGGCGGCCAATTCCGCGGGCGCCGGGTCCGGCGTGGCGAGCGCCTCGGCCAGCACCTCCTGCCCTGCACGGGTGAGCGAGATGAGTTTGCAGCGCCGATTGGCCGGGTCGATCTCGCGGATCACCAGGCCGCGCTCCTCGAGATCGTTGACCACGACCGTGGTGGCCGGGGCGTCCATGGTGGCCGCCCGGGCCAGCTCCTTCGCGGTGAGCGGGCCCGGCAGCAGCCGGCGCAGGATGCGAATCCGGCTGAACGGCATGCCGGTTCGCTCCACCACCGCCCGCTTCCAGCCGTCGCGGGTGTCCATCACCAGGTGGGTGAGCTGGCGCCAGACCACATCGGTCGTGGGCGTGTCATCCGGCATGAGCGGGGACCTTCTGTTCGAGCAGGGGGGCGACGCGGTCTCGCGAACGGTACGCCCAGTCGGTATTGGCGGCGACGCCGAGCGCGGTGACCGCGGCGGCGAAACCGGTGATGGTCCACCACAATCCCGCGCCCGTGAGCGCACCACACAGTGCCACACCGAGACTCACGCCGACCTGGCGGCTGGTCGACGCCACCGCGGACGCCGCACCCGCGCGATCGAGCGGCATGCCGCTGACCGCGGTGGTGGTAATCGGCGCGTTCACCATGCCGAAGCCGATGCCGAACAGCGTGAAGGTGACGATCAGCTGCCAGATCGGGGTGTCCGGGTGCAGCAGGGTGAGGCCGATCGCGGCCACGGCCATCAGGACACCGGCGGCCAGCAGCGAGGGCCGGGTGCCGTAGCGGCCCACCAGCCGCCCCGACAGCGGCGAGAAGAACAGCATGCCCAGCGCCATCGGCAGGTACAGCAGGCCGGTGTGCACGGCCGAGAAGTGCCGGTTCCCTTGCAGATACAGCGACATGTCGAACAGGAACGCGCCCAGCGCCGCGAACGAGCAGACCGCGATGACGGTGGCCGAGGAGAACGGGAAGCTGCGGAAGAACCGCAGATCGATGAACGGCGACGGATGCCGCGACTCGTGCCGGACGAACCCCGCCAGCGCGAGCGCCGACACCACGAATACCGCGGGTTCCCGCTCGATCAGCCCGAACACCAGCGTGAACAACACCACGATGACCAGCGCCTGCCCGATCGGATCCATCCCGCGCGGATTCGCCGACTTCGATTCCGGCACATACACGGTGGTCAACGCCAACGCGACCGCCACGATCGGCAGATTGATCCAGAACACCGACTGCCACCCCAGACTGTCGATCAGCGCCCCACCGACCATCGGCCCCAGCGCCGTCGAGATCCCGACCACCGCACCCCACACACCGACCGCCCGAGCCCGCTCCACCCCGCCGGTGAAAGTGGTCGTAATGATCGACATGGCAACGGGATTCAGCATCGACCCGCCAACCGCCTGCACGAACCGCGCCCCGATCAACACCTCGATACTCGGCGCGATACTGCACAGCAGCGACCCCAGCGCGAAGGTGAGCAGCCCGATCCGGAACACCCGCTTACGCCCGAAGCGGTCCGCGGCCGCACCCGACAGCATGAGCAGACTGGCGAGCGTGAGCGTGTAAACGTCGACGATCCACTGCAGCCGCGACAGCGGCGCCCCCAGATCATGGCGAATCGTGGGAATCGCGACATTCACGATGGTCGCGTCCATGGACGAGATCAGCAGACTCAAACAGCAGGTGACCAGAATGATCGTCTTCCTGCGCTCGCTCAGCCCCTCAACAGTTGTAAGCACACAACGATTGTGAATACACAACTGTCACGAGGCAAGGCCCCGGACGAATGGCGCAGGTCACATGTGAAGACAGGCGATGGTTGCCACAGACCGCTGAGTAGCGTGACGGTTCTCGTATCCGGCCGTCACCGGCCGATAATCACACCCAGCCGCACCCACGCACGGCCGAGCCGAGATAGGCCCCGAACTTCACGGAGACTGGGCGTATCCGGCCCGCGCTCGAGCCGGAAGGTCTGGGCCCCAGCAGAAATCACAGGCTGGGACCCGGACCTACTCGCAGACCGAGGCGGATTCGCGATTGCGCCTCAGGGTCGGCCCCGCCGCTGCACCGCGGGGCCGGCCGAGGCTGCGCGCGGATGCCTCCAGCCGCCGCACTTGGCAAACCATTGCTCTGCATACCGCGTCGGCAGGGTAGTGAGCTGAGACACGGTTGTTCGTCGTGGAATGTGTTCTGCCAGCTCGAATGTCGATGACGGTCACACTGTTCCGCCTTCGAGAGTTTGCGTTGCCACGGACTTGCCTCGAAGCTGAGAGCGTTCCGAATGTGTTGGCGCACTGGGTAGGTAGACAACGATGGTCACGACTCCACCGAAACACACGTCCAGTGTTCGTCAGATCGATGTGGGCGATGCGCCTGCGCGGTTCGCGCGGGGGTGGCACTGCCTGGGTCTGGCGGCGGTGTTCCGGGACGGGAAACCGCATGCGAGAGAAGCTTTCGGGACCAAGCTGGTCGTGTGGGCCGATCAAGCAGGTGAGCTGCATGTACTGGACGCTTACTGTCGTCACCTCGGCGGCGACCTGTCACGGGGCGAGGTCAAGAACGGCGACATCGCCTGCCCATTCCATGATTGGCGTTGGAACGGCGCGGGCAAGTGCACCGACATCCCGTATGCGCGGCGGGTGCCTCCCCTGGCCCGCACCCGCGCCTGGACCACGCTCGAGCGCAATGGTCAACTGTTCGTCTGGCACGACCACGAAAACAACCCGCCCACACCGGAAGTCACCATCCCACTGATCGAGGGCCCCTGCCTCGCAGACGGTGGCCACAGCGACGAGTGGACCCCGTGGACATGGAACTCACTGCTGATCGAGGGCGCGCACTGCCGCGAGATCGTCGACAACATCGTGGACATGGCCCACTTCTTCTACATCCACTACGCGTTCCCGGTCCACTTCAAGAACGTCTTCGAAGGCCACGTCGCCACGCAGTACCTGACGACCAAGCCCCGTACCGACATCGGGTTCGCCGCCGAATACGGTGACACCGTACTCATCTCGGAAGCCTCCTACTTCGGGCCGTCGTACATGATCAACCCACTGCGCAACAGCTTCGGCGGCTTCGAGGTCGAAAGCGTCCTGGTCAACTGCCACTACCCGGTCAGCCACGACTCGTTCGTCCTGCAGTGGGGCATGACCCTGCACAAGCCCGCCGGAATACCCGACGACGCCGCCGACATGCTGGTAGCCAAGATGGAGGAGGGAATCAGCGCCGGTTTCCTCCAGGACGTGGAGATCTGGAAACACAAATCCAAGATCGACAACCCGCTGCTCTGCGAGGAAGACGGCCCCGTCTACCACCTGCGTCGCTGGTACGAGCAGTTCTATGTGGACGTCGCCGACATCGACCCGAAATCGGTGCAGCGCTTGGAATTCGAAGTCGACACCACCAAAGCCAACTCCGCATGGGAGGTCGAGGTCGCCGAGAACCTGTCCAAGCGCGCGGAACTGTAACCCGCTTCGACTGCTGGCCTGCGGCGCCACCGCCTCGATCACTGTGCACGGCGGTAACGGGCCTGCCCGGGACGGATTCCTGCTCGAGCTCGTCGGCAGTGACGGCACGTTGACTGCCACCCCCACCCAGCCCGGGACATTCATCCACTGGGACGACTGGAATATCCGGATCGACGACGAGGTGCCGGCCGTGCCCGACACCTATCGCACGGTCCCGGCGAGCGTCCAGTCCGGCCCACCGGCCAACGTTACAGCCCTCTATCAGGAGGTCGCGCGGGCCAGGCCGCAGGTCGTCAGCCGTATCCCAGCTTCGAGACCGCCCTGCGCCATCACCAGCTGCTCGCGGCCATCGAACAGTCCGCAGCCGATGGACTTGTCCGACCCGTCCCGTAGTCGAGACGTCGCGCGGAATCGACCGCCCCGGCCTCTGCCCGCTCACAGCCGGCAGATAGAGCCTGTCTGCGATCCTGGCGGCCGGAGGTTCGAATCCTGGCGGGCAGGTTGCGGAATACTCACGCCCGCTATGACATCCGGGAAAGTGATGCCGCGGGCGCGCCCGATGGCGACCGATTCAGCTTGCTCAGCGCGATACGAGTGCCGGTCGGGGACGCTGCCGTTCTGGTCATGCCGCGGCGGTCGTAGAGGTAGGTCGTGGTGATGCCCAGCGTGATGCCGAACGCCAGGCCGAGCAGCGACATCCACAGTCCTCGCGACAGACCGGCGGCGAGGCGAGCGTCGAAGTAGGAAATGGCCCGGATGCCCAGATAGACCTGTCGCATCGGCTCGAAATGCGACAGCCACGCGATAGGTCTGGGCGTCTCCTCCACCGGGATCGTGCCGCCTGTCGAGGGCAGGCCCAGGACGACGAACAGCACCAGGTTCACCAGCAAGCCAGCGGTGCCCAAGGCCGCCAGCACCGACAGGGCGGTGACACCGACCGCGGCGATGACCAGGGCGCTGTAGAGGAACAGGGCGAGTGCGTGCGGGTCGGGCACGCCCAGCCACGCTCCGACAGCCAGCAAGATGGCCGAGGCGACCGGCGCCACCGCCAGCATTGTCAGCCATTTGTAGATCAGGGTGCGGAGGCGGGAAATCGGCACGGACGGCAGGTGCGCGAACCACGGGCCGTACTCGGTGGGAGTGAAACCGAGACCGGCGTCGACCATCGTATGGATGATCATGGCGCCGATGAATCCGGCCAAGACCAGTGTCAGCGCGTAGAAGAACGCCGACAGACCTTGTCCGGTGCCGCTGGCGAGCGGACGGTGCGGTACAACCACCACCTTGATCGGCTGGTCCAGGGCGAGACGGGCGGCTCCGGTCAATTCGGTTGCGGGAGCACCATTGTGCGAGTTCAGCGTGGCGGTCACGGTGTCGGAGAGCTGTCGTCCGACCGAGGTGTTCACCGCGGTGAGCGCTCGATCGGCGATGCGCGTCACCGTGGCGGTCGCGTAGGGCCCGATCCTCGGATTGGTCTCGACGGTCAGGATCGGCCGCTCGACATCACCGGGGACCACCCCGGACGCGGCGAGGATGCCGAGCCGTTTGGTGAAATCGCTGGGAATGACGATGGCGCCGAACACTTTCCCGTCATCCATCAGCAGGCCCGCCTCGTTGGCCCCGACCAAACGCAACCGCACTTCGGCGGCCGGGATCGAACTCGACAGCGCACTGCTGATCTGATCGCCGACATTCGTCGGCTTCCCGTCGATCACATCTCCTTCGTCCGAGTTGACCAGAGCGATCGGGAAGTCGTGCAGATTGGCCTCCGGGTCGGCCGCATAGGCCAGATACATCGCGCCCAGTACCGCGATGAGCACCGCGATCACCACCGCCGGGTTGAACCAGACCCACCACACCCGCGCCCGGTTCGCAGGGCTCCGCGGGGCGTCATCGCGCGTATTCATCTGTCGTCCTCCCATCAGCGCTGGTCCGCACCAGCGCCTTTCACGATCGTTTCCGCACCGGCGCGGCACCCAGTGCCGGACGTCACCGCGCGAGAGGACCAAAGCCGCGACATACCAATCGCTCTCAGCGCTACGACCGCTGCCCCAGTGGCCGACAACACTGTTCCGGCCAACTCGCGGGTGGACACTGAACTGACGACAGCGGCTCCATCGCGCCCTGGACTCACGGCGCGCCCATGACTTCCAGGTCCGCAACCGGACGTCACCCGGCTGTCCTCGTTCGTGTGGCCCATCTCGGCCTGGACGGGCACAACGCGTTCCGTCTGCCCGATTCGGGGGCGGCCATCAGCCGTGGAGAGCAGCACTGAGCATCAACACGATTCAGTCCTCGACCAGAGCATCCGAGTCCCGCGGCGGCTGTCAGAGCAGCACACCGACTCCCTGCCACTCCGCCGCGCGGTTCGTTCTCTACACCCGCAACTGCCTGACGTCCATGACCCTCGCCGTCACCAACTCCAGGCCCTCACCGGCGAACTGCTTTGCCAGGCAGCGGATTTGGCGGCGCTGGCTGGCGAGCACCTGCACGGCGCCATCCCTGGCGAAAGACCTGTACCGCCAACGCACCCCCTTGTCCGGAAGGGCGTGGCAGGTATATGTGTTCGACCGGTCAGGCCGACAACACGCGGTGAGAGCTGACCGCTCTGCGGGTGTGTGGCTGCGGGGTGCAGGCGGCGGAGATCGTGTCAGTGAGTACCAGGCCGTGCGCCGGGACGCAGACTTCGAAGAGCCGGTCGACGCAGCGAGCTCCGGCGACCACTCGCAGAACTCTGCGGCGCCGGCAGGCCAGTGCCTGTGCGTCGAGCACGGCCTTCAGCCCCGAGACGCTGAAGAAGGTCAGCCGCGACAGGTCCACCACCACCAACCGGGGACCCACGGTGAGGGCATGCCCGAGATGTTCGCGGAACACCTCGACCGTGTTGTAGTCGATCTCGCCGGTGACGGTCATTACCGTTATCGACGGCGAGGGCGTGCTGTAGGCGACTCCGAGCTGGGTGGATCCACACCAGTCGGCTTTCGCCGATCCACCAGCGACGATGAACGAATTCGGCATCAGGATCAGATCCTTGTCCGGTTGCATACGACACCCGCAAAGAGAAGAGACGGCCGTATTGCGTATCGCCCGCACCGAGAGACCCGGGCGCAGACTGGGCTGCTGGTTTTCAACCGTGAAAACGGGGTACCCAAGATGGCGGTGAGATACACCCGTGACCTCCCCCACAGAGATTGCGGTCGTCATTGCGGGTCGGGCACGTCAGCCCGGCAGATCCACAGATCCCCGCCTCCAACTGAGCCAGGCGTGGATCGCAGTCCGGCAAGAGCGTGCGCGGCGAGTCTCCAACGAGCCGACCCCTCGTCGCGCAGGCACTTCGATCCTTCCCCCATACCGCGCGGCGCTGCTGCAGCCACAGCTCGGTATCCGGAGGACAGCGATCGGTGCGATGCGACAACCGCTGCGCGAAGCTTTCCGTCCACGCCGCCGATTCCGAATCCTCGCTGGGCTGGCCTGCGCGCTGCCCCGGACTGTTCGCGGCGACCCCACGCTGCTTCGCCTCACCCGGGCGGGCCTGCAGCGCCAGCAGCCGCACACTCCAGGAGACATACGCCTCCACGTTCATCCCCGCGCACTCGGCTGCATCGCTGAGCGTGAGCCAGTCGTCCTCGCCCACCGTCACCACAATCCCTGCTGACCATCCCACCAACGCTGAACCTCGGCCTGCCATAACCATCCACATATGTTCGGAAAACGATCGGGTGCAAGGTGATGCGGTCGGTGTGCCCCGCAGGTCTCGCCGAAAATGCAACGAAGCTCCTGCGCGGCCCCCGCGGGCGTGGCCGGGTCAGCGATGGGTGGCGCTTCGGGCGGGTCTGGATCGGGGCAGGTGGGGGTTTCGGGCCCGGGGGTGGCGCGGGTCGGGGGATCGGGGGACCGCGGGGTCGGCGGGCATGGCGGGGCCCATGATCGTGTCCCACCACGGGCGTAGGTGACTGGGTTCGGGCCAGTACACCACCAGGGTGTCGGGTTCGCTGCGGATGCTGGGGGCCGGGGTGTGGTCGCTGCCGGCGATAGCGGTGGTCACGGAGGTTCTCCGATCTGGGTGTGTTGGCCGGTGTCAGGCCGCGCGAGCGCGGCAACGGGATCGGCGCAGTGCCGTACCTGGTGTGCGGTGGTGGTGGCCGGCAATGGTGTGGGGGTAGGGAATGACGCGGGTGGCTTCGGGTCCGCGCCCGCTGTCGGTGGCGGTGTAGATGACGGGTTGTCCGGCGGTGAGGTTCTTGTAGCCGGGGACGTCGATCACGCTGTAGTCGACGAACACCGCCGGGCCGGTGTCGGGGGTGAGGAACCCGAATCCCTTCGCGGCGTCGAACCATCCCACCCGGGCGCGATGCCAGCGGGGCAGGATTGCGTCCGGGTGAGTGCTGGTGTGTGCGTGGTCAATAGGCGAGGCAGTCGTAGTCATCGCGGGGTTGGGGGGTGATCCAGTTCTGGTCGATATGGTCGGCGATATCGGCGGCGTCGAATACGGCGCGCACACGCTCGGCCAGTGGGTGCAGTGCGGTGGTGTCGGGGCCGAGTTCGCGGTCGTCGGCGTCGACGAGGGTGTGCTGTTCGGCGCGGTCGAGGTCGCTGCCGGCCGGAAAGACAGCGGTCATCGGTGGTCTCCTTTCCGCGCTGCGCGGACCGAGCGGTTGCCCGTAGGGAAGGGGGGCCGGGTGAGCCCGCAAGCATGCCGCTGAACGGGCTCACCCGTCGATGGAGGGGGATCTCGAACTGTGTGATGCGAGTAGGTGTCTCACCGTGGGGGCGGTATCACAGTGCCTGCTGCTGCCACGTGCGGTGGCCGGGCGCCGCGTCGCGAACACGCGGGTCGGCGACGACGCGCTGCGAGGGTGCAGGCTCGGGGTCGACTGCCTGGCCCCCACGCGAGAACCACTGTGTCGCAAGGTCTGACAGGCATCACCTCACTTTCACAAGCTGGGTGACTATCGGGCGCAGCGCGCCGACTGGGGTGGGCCATCGACCTCGGCGGAGAACTCCTCGATGTCGGGGTTCAACCCCGCAAACCCCGGCTCGAGCCACCACCGCCGCGCGGCCGATCTCCTGGTCGTCTCACCGATCGGGCTCATCATCACAGGACCCACCACCTCTCCCGTGACGGCCGGGGCCGGAGCGTCAGACGTTGATGGCCTGACGGTCGGGCTCGGCGCGGGTGATCTCGATCTTGCGGGGTTTGGCCTTCTCCGCGACCGGAATCGACAGGCGCAGCACGCCGTCGCGGTAGTCGGCGCGAATCGCGTCGGTGTCGAGGTTGTCCCCCAGGAACAGCTGACGGGAGAACACGCCGCGGGTGCGTTCCGCGGCGATCATCGACCGGCGCGGATCCAGTTCCGGGCGTGAGGCCTTCACGGTCACCACATTGCGTTCGACATCCAGATCGAGAGAGTCCGGGTCGATGCCGGGCAGATCGAATTCCACGAAGAACTCATCACCCTCGCGCCAGGCGTCCATCGGCATCACGGCCGGACGCGCCGGCGTGCCGAACACGGCCTGCGTCAAACGATCCAGGTCACGGAAGGGATCGGTACGCATCAGCATGGTCGCCACCTCCGGTTCACTCCAATCTCGATCGAAGGAAATTCAGATAACCTCTGTCACCTGACAGAGATAATATTTAGCACTCGACCCAGTCGAGTGCAAGTACCAGCAAGAGGTAATCTTCAGGCAGGCGTCCATGAGCGAGAAACGGGAGACACAGCAGATGCCAGAAGGTGCAAACGGCCATCTGCCACCGGCTGGGCAGGCGGTGTATGCGATCTCGGTGGCCGCCGAACTGGCCGGCGTCGGGATACAGACCCTGCGCCTCTACGAGCAACACGGGCTGATCACCCCGGTCCGCAGCCCCGGCGGCACCCGCCGCTACAGCGGCGAGGACCTCGCACGGCTGGCACGCGTGAGCGCCCTGGCCGGACAAGGGATCAACCTCGCCGGTATCGCGCGCATCCTCGACCTCGAAGACGCCAACACCGCGCTACGCGAAACCAACAACGCCCTCACCGCGCAACGCGACCGCGACCCGAACCAGCGCTGACCCCGTCCGGCAGGCGGATTCGCCGGAGCATGAACGGTGATATGGGGTGCTGTCGATCCGGGCATCGCGCGGGCCCCGGCTGCCGCACGGACATCCGCGACGTACGGCATCGGACATGCCCGGCAACGCGCACCACCGTGCGGGGTTCCCGCGCCGAGAGCGGCCGCCGGTTCAGCGCGAAGCGGGCAACCGGACTTCGAACATCGACAACAGCCGAAACAGCAGTAGATATGGCGCAATCGATTGGTAGACAGCGGGCTTCACACTCGATCTGTTGTCTGGGCGAAATGATCGGATGTCCCGGAAGCCGAAAGGCCAACGGAACACCGTACATCGCGACTTCCGGTCCAGCTCACACTGTTCCGTAGGAACGCTCCGCGAACCGTGCCGCTCAACCCCGCTATCCGGCGCCATTCGAGTATGGGTGAGCCATTGCGCGCCCGCGCAACCGTGACCGCGGCTCTACCTCTGGTGCGTGCGCAATTGATAACGCCGTTCGGCGTAGGCGAGGTCGTCACGCCACAAGCGGGTCGCAGCGTGGTTCATCGCGGATCGCAACAGGGGCAGTGCCCGGCGCGCGTGCCGGAAACCCGGCCGCTCGGAGTTCGCGATAGTGGTCTCGACCACCGCGGTTCGGGCGCGACCGTCCGGACCGAGACCCAGTGGGGTGGCGTGGGTTTCGACCACGCTTCCTGTTCCTTCGCCCTCGACGATGCGCATCACGATGGTGCGTGGATCCGGGCAGCTGAACTCGGCCTGCACCGGCACACCGAGTCGGCGGGTCACCCGGAACGTCACCGTCAGCAAGAACCGGTGGTTCTCCTCGGTGATCCCTTCGCGCGGCGGCGTCCGGGTGACGTCCAGATGGGCGAACGAGTAGGGGTGGAACCATGAGCCGTGCCACGGGTCGAGTCGATTGGCGATGATGTCGCGCGGCTCGCATACCCCGACCAGCCGCGTCACCGCATGCACCGTGGTATCCACAGGCCGTTCACTCAGTATCGGCGCGTCGGTCGGCGACTCTCCGCCGAGGGCGTCCAGCCGCACCCAGGCCAGCACGCCGTCGTCATGGCTCGGGTAGGGGCACCACCGCGACGCGCTCTCGGTGGACCCTACTCGCATGCCGTGCCAGCGGCAGATCAGCGCGTTGTTCTCGACCTGCGCGGTGGACAGCGGCGCACCCAGATGAGGACAGGCGCCGGGCCCGGCGTACAGGCCGCCCGTCTCATCGCGCCAGAGAACCACCTCTGTGCCACCGACTCTCGTACCGAACGGCCGATCGTGGCGGATCGCGGTGCTGGCGGCGATGGCGTACCAGTTACCGGACGGGCGCTGCTGCGACCAGCGCAAGGCGGCCGCGATCAGACAGGGATCGGCGTCCTGATAGGTGGGTCGCTGACGTGACCACTTCTCGGGCGAGAACCGTTGCAACGGAGAGCTCTTCGGCCAGGAGGCGAGTTCGGTGCGAATGTTCATCGCAGGCGCCTTTCACGGGTCGCGAGCGAGCGCAGGAGCGCCGAGCGCCCGCGCGCGGGGACCGAGTGCAGGGTGTGTCCGGCCGCATTCCATTGGCGCAGCAGCGAATTGGCCGCCATCCAGCCCGTGGTCGCGGCGCGTTCCATCAACGCGACCGGCAGGTCGACACGGATGCCGTCGCCGGCGAGGGCCAGCCTGGGGTGCGGGGTCGTCACGCCCGGGCGTGTGGCGAAGTCACCCGGGGAGAAGCGCGGGCAGTCTTGACGCCAGAGCATGGACTCCCCCACGATCTCCGCCGCCGCGGTCTCCGGATATAACGCGTGCAACCGTGCCAGCAGCCGACCACGCAGCTCGGCGCCTTCGGCGGGCGGGGGTATCCTGGCGGCCGCCGCGTACGCGTGCAGTTCCACGACGCTGCCGCCAGTAACGCGGGCCCAGTCGGCCGCCTGCCATTCATAGCGGTTCACAACGCTGATGTTGTCGAGCGGATCCAGACCTCCGGTGCCGAGGAAACATGCTCGGTCGGCGCGGACCGGCCGGTCCAGCCACAGCCGCTGCACCGCGAATGCCGGAGCGAGCTCCAAGGCGGCTACGCGTGCACGCCATTCGGCGTCGCCCAGTGTCGGCGAGGCTGCGACGATGCGGCGCAGGCCGGCGATGTCGACGGCGAGAACGACGGCGTCGACAGCCATGGTCGCCCCGGTGTCGTCGGCAAGCTGGAATCCCTCGCCTCGGGTGTCGACGCTGTCGATGGAGACACCGCGGTGGAACCGGACGCTACCGGGCCGTTCCGGCGTGGCCGGCGCGGTCAGATGGTCCGCCAGCGGGTTCCACAGGCTGACGTCAAAGTTGTCTCGCGCCACATCGAAGATCAGGCCCTCGCTGGAGCCGAGGAAGTAGATGTGGAACATCGCCGCGAGCTCGGCGGCGGACATCCGCCGTGGTTCGATGAAGAAGCTGCGCGAGAACACCTCGAATGCCAAGTGCCGAGCGGACTCCGGGAAGTTGATGTCGCGCAGAAACGTCTCTGCGTCCAGATGATCGAGCTGGGCATAGATCTCCGGCACCGAGACCGCTGCCAGCGGAGCGGCGGCTTGCGGGTTCATCCGGACCAGGTCCCGTAATCGGAAGGTGGGGCTGCGCAGCGCGAAAGCCAAGGCGTTCCAGGGCGGAGTTCGCGGCAACCCGCGGAAGGTGTCGCGTCGCCCGTTCGCGTCGACGAGCGGATAGTCTTCCAGCCGGTGCAACCGCTGCAGCTGAGGATCGGTGCGCCCCAGCAACTTTCGCAGGTTGTAGTACTGGGCGAAGAACGCGTGGAAGCCGCGGTTCATGCCGACGGCGGTGCCGTCGGCCAGCCGCTCGTTCCAAGCTCCGACGCGACCGCCCAGATAACGCTCCCGTTCCACAACCTCCACGTGGCATCCGCGTTCGGCCAGTCCGGTCGCGGCCGCCAGGCCCGCGATTCCGGCGCCGACGACAGCCACTCGCGGCGCGGGTCCGACTCGTCCGAGGTCGCGATGTCCCGGTACCGCCGGGTAGTGCACCCGCCGCCGATCGCGGCCGTAACCGGTGCTCGGTATGGTCATCACCGAGAGCCTTCCCGTCGCTGCCGTGTGCGTTCCCATCCCAGTAGAACTGCCGTCACCAGGGCGAACCCGAATAGGTAGTCCTCCACGGGGATTCCCCACGGAAATCGAAGTCCGAGAATATGGTGTGGGTTGTACACCACGATCGGCGCCGGACCCGTGGTGAGCCATCCGTCGACGAGGGTCTGGAATCCGAGGACGATCAGCATCGTCAGCCAGTATGCGAGGCGCCGGAACAACCCGGTACGCATCATCATCGACTCGGTCAGGCACACGGTCACCACGCCGGCGACCGCGGGCAGCGTGTATCCCGCTCCCGTGAAGTTCATTGCCGGGTCGCCTTCCTCGCGCTGCCGAAGCGACGGCATCCCACCGCGAGGATGTTCTCGACCGCGACGTAGGTGAGCAGACCGCAAACCGGTACGACGAGGAAGAACAGCAGTTCCTCGAGCGGCATCGCTCCCGGCAGCGTCACCCCGAGGGTGTATCGGCGATCGAAGCTCCACACGCCCGCGGCGATCGCGATCAGATCCCAGGCCACGAACAGCACCGCCGCCGGCCACAGCGCGCCGAGCAGCAGGCGCGGACGCCGGTAGACGCCTCGGCCGAACAGCTCCAGCGGTGCGGTCACAGCAACGCAGGCCGCCAAGACGAACAGGTAGTGCCAGTGGTCCATATCCTGTCCTCACCTGTGCTCACGGGGATCGGCGGTCTCGAACGGTGGCGTTGTTTCGTCCGGTACCGGATGGGGACCGGCAGTCCGGCGTGCCTGCCACGCGCGCACGAAACCCGCTGTCCCGACCAGGATCCTGCGTCCGGTCCCCACCCTGGCCCGACGGCCGAACACCTCGAAATCACTGGCTTCGATGCGGTCGAGGATCTCCCCGTACAGCACCGCCGCCGTTTCGACACAAGGCCGCGAGCGTGGCGCCAGGAGTTCGGTTCCGCGTCGGGCGTAAGCGTAGATGCCCCTGGTGATCTCGAGTTGTTCCGACAGCGCGCGCCGCACCTTCGGATCGACGCGGCGTCGGTTCCGGCACCACCGCAGCAGGTCCCGGTCCACCCCGTGGGCGGCGAGTTCGTCGGCAGGCAGGTACACCCGATTGCGCGCCAGATCCTCGTCGATGTCACGCAGGAAGTTGGTGAGCTGAAAGGCTTTTCCGAGCGCGGCCGCATACGGCGCGGCCGCGGCCACCGACTCGGTGGTGCCCAGGATCGGCAACAACTGCATGCCGATCACCTCCGCCGACCCGTAGACGTAGCTGTCCAGGGCCTGCCGGTCCGGGTAGTCGGTGACCGACAAGTCCATCCGCATGGATGCCAGAAACGCTTCGAAGAGGTGCCCGGGTATCCGGTAGCTGTGCGCGGTGTGCAGTACCGCGGCCAGAACCGGATCACCGGCGGAATCGGCGGCGGCGAATTGCCCGGCGAGCTTGTGCAATCGGGTCGCTCGCTCGGACGGTGTCAGCGCGGGGTCGAATTCGTCGAGGATGTCGTCAGCGCGGCGGGCGAAGCCGTAGAGCGCGTGGACGGCGGGGCGCTGGTCGGGCGCCAGCAACCGGGTCGCGAGAAAGAAGGTCTTGCCATGAGCGGCATTGAGCTCGCGACAGATTTGGTAGGACCGGCGCAGGCGCGGGTCGGTGATGCCCGCAGCGTCGAGTTCGGCGCGCGTCATTTCGGCATCCGAACCGAGGTGGCGCCGGCGGTGACGGCACTGGTGTCGGCCCGCCGATGCCCGGTGACGCGGTCGGCGGCCAGACGTCCGGAGATCAACACCGGCGGGATCCCCACCCCGGGAACGGTCGACCCGCCGGCGAGCACGACATTGTCCACTCCGCGAATCATGTTGGCGGGCCGGAACGGACCGGTCTGAGCGAAGGTGTGCGCCAACGCGAACGGGCTGCCTGCCAGCATGTCCCGACGGGCCCAATCGGCGGGAGTGACCATCCGCAGCACCTCGGCGTCGCGAAGTTCCGCCCCGAGTCTGGCGCGCGCGAGTTCGAGAATTTCTTCCGCGTACCCGGTTCCCGACCGCTCCCAATCGATATCGCCTCGAACGAGATTGGGCACCGGCGCCAGCACGTAGAGCAGATCGCGGCCCGTGGGGGCCAGGCCCGGATCGCTCGCCGTCGGACGGGTCACCAGCAACGACGGATCGCTCATGACCCGGCCCTGGTCGATGATCTCGCGGAAAGCGGCGTGCCAGGCCTCCCCGAACAACAAGCTGTGATGCGGAATTCGCGCGTCCCGCGCACACGCGACGTGCAGTACGACGGCCGACGGCGCGGCCCGCACGGCGACGGGACGCCGCGAGCGGTGCCCGAGCAATTCGTAGGCCCGGTGCAGTTCGGTCGTCAGTACCACTGCGTCACAGGCGATCCGCTCGCCTTGATCGGTCTGTATCGCGACCACCCGCCCGGCGGAGCGCTCCAACTCGGTCACGCTGGATCTGTAGCGGAAGCGCACGCCCGCGTTCTCGGCCGCCGCCGCGAGTGCGTCGGGCACCGCCCGCATGCCGCCGCGCGGAAAATAGACCCCGGACATGGTGTCCATGTAGGCGATCACCGCGTATGCCGCCAGCGCCTGTTCGGGCGCGACTCCGGCGTAGAGCGATTGGAAGGTGAATACGCGCCGCAACGTGGGATCGGTGATGAACTCGCCGACCTTGCGATCCCAGCGACGGAATCCGCCCAGTGCGGCGAGGCCGGCGAGCGCCGGAATCGACATCTGCAGCGGAGAGTCGAAGTTCGCCGCGACGAACCGATCGAACTCGGTCGCGTACAGGCGGGTGAGCCAGTTACGCAACCTGCGATAGCCCGCGGCCTGGTCCGGGCCTGCGAAGCGGGTGATCGACCGAACCATCCGATCCTCGTCACTGTGCACCTCGAGGGTTCGGCCGTCCGCGAATGTCGCGTGGTAGGCGGGATCGACGGGGAGGAGATCCAATCGATCCGCCATCCGCTCCCCCACGGCGGCGAAGACCTCGTCGATCAGCGCGGGCATCGTCAGCACCGTCGGACCGGTATCGACGCGGTACCCGCCCAGATCCAGCCTGCCCATCCGGCCGCCCGGCACCGCTTCTCGTTCCACCACCGTCACCGATCGGCCGCGCCCGGCCAGATGGATCGCGGTGGACAGGCCCGCCAGACCGGCGCCCACCACCACGACGTGGTCGCTGTGTCCCTTGACCGTGCGCATCGGTTTCCTCTCGTCACAACCGCCGTGCGGTGCACAGCAACGCCATCTGTTCCAGTGCCGCGCGCCGATCCCCGCCGAGCGCGCGCTCCTGTATTGCGCGCACGGCATCATCGACCCGGTCGGCGATCAATTCCTCGATGCGCTCGGGCGCACCCGATGTCGCGATCAGCGTCCTGCAGCGATCGATCGCGGCGTGGTCCAGTTCGGGCCGGTTCACCAGTTCCGACAGCTCGCGACGAGTGGTCGCCGGAGCCATCTCCAGCGCGGCGACCACCACGCTGGTCGCCTTGTGCTGCCCGAGATCGCTGTCCTGCGCCTTTCCGGTGATCGAATCCGCGCCGAAGACTCCGAGCAGATCGTCACGCAGCTGAAACGCCTCGCCGATCCGAGTTCCGTAGTGGCCCAGGGCTTTCAGCGTCCGCTCGCTCGCACCGGCCAGCGCAGCACCCAATTCGAGCGGCCGCCGGACGGTGTAGTTGCCCGACTTCGCGCGGGCGATGCCGAGCACGGTCTCCAGGCTGGGACGCTCTCGTATGTCGTTGCCCAGATCCGCGAACTGGCCCACCGCGAGCTCGATCCGCATCGCGTCGTATCGCGGCCACAATCGAGCCAGTGCGTCGGCACCGACGCCGCTCTCGCGCAGCATCTGTTCAGCCCAGACCAGACACATGTCGCCGAGCAGGGTCGCAGCCGACGTTCCGAAATTCGGTGTGACGCCGGTTCGGCCGCCCTGTCGAGCGGACAGACGGATGTGGGCGGCATCGGACCCCCGACGTAGCACGGCGTCGTCCATGACGTCGTCCTGAAGCAACGCGAACGCGTGCAGCAGCTCCAAGCTCGCCGAAGCACGCACCGCCGCGGCGTCGGGCTCGCCGGCGCACAACCAGCCCAGGTACATGAACGCCGACCGCAGGCATTTTCCGCCGACGGCGTACTGTGCCAGCACGGCGTCCACGCCGACGGCGGACAGCTCGTGCACGCGCACCCGGTCCAGGAAGTTCGTGAGTTCGGCGAGCACCCGGGAACGGGTATCGGAATGCCAGCTCTGGAATCCCGTGGCGAGATCCGGCACCGACGGTCCGAGCGATGCTCGAGCGGGATCGAAGGACACCGTGCTCATCGCGACAGACAGTTCCGTGAGGGAACGGCCGGCCGGGATGAGGCGGCCCCGATATCGATCAGCACGCCCGAAATCACTTCGAACGGCGACATTCTCGTCATTTCTCGCCCCAATCTCGCGGCTGCGGAACGAAATTCACCGACACTCAGCACCCGATCGATCGCGGCAGCTATCGCGCCGGATCCCGGGCGCGCGGTACCGAGATCGATCCCCGCTCCCGCGTAGGCCACCCTCGCCGCGACCTCCGGTTTGTCCGCGGTCTCTCCCGCGACGATCACGGGTACGCCGTGGCAAAGCGCCTGTTGCACACCGCCGTAGCCGCCGTTGGTGATCATCACGTCCACCCGTGGCAGCAGGTGACCGTAGGGCACGGAATCGGTGACATGGGCGTTCCCCGGGACAGGTCCGATCGACGAGGACGAACCGCCGGTACACGCCACGACGACTACGTCGGCCCGCCCGCGCAATGCCGACAGCGTGGGCCGGATCAACTGGCCGAGATCGGTATTGTTCCAGGTCCCCTGTGTCACATGGATGACAGTCTTCCCCGTGGACAGTTCGCTCCACCAAGTCGGCAGCACGGCCTCCCCGGGAACCGGGACCGGAAGCGGTCCCGTGAACACCACCGTGCGCGGCAGATCGCCGCGCGGATATTCGAAGCTGGGCACGGTGAACTGAAGCAGCCGGTCGGCGAGCAGGGGCCAATCGAGCAGATAGACCGGCAAAGGCCCCAGCCCCAGCGTGCTCAGCATCGAATCCAGCCGTCTGCGGTCCGCTCTGAACAGCACCTGTCGAACGAATCGATTCATCGCCGTGTAGTCGCGGCCGGGTCGCGGCTGCCAGCCCATGCCGAACGGTGGGACATCGGTGCTGGACAGCATCAGCGGAACGACACCGCACACCAGCACCGGCGGTCGTGGCTGTGTCCCGAGCAGCAGCGGAATGGCGCCGGTGAACATCACGTCGACGAACACGGCGTCGAATTCCGTTCGGGCCAGCTGGGCGGTGAGTGCCCGGAACTGACTCTCTATCGGTTCGAGGAAGCTGGCGCGCAGGTCTGCGCGGCCGTTCCGCCATCGGCGCGGCAGGCCAGATACCCGTCCGTCGGGCACTTCACTGGATGTCACAGCTGTATCGGCCTCGAGCGTCGCACAGGGAATGCCTTGTGCCACAGCCTTTTCAAGGAATATCGCACCGGTGAGCAAGCGCACCTCATGACCGCGACGACCAAGACCCGCGGCGAGGACCTGCATGGGAGCGGCGTGTCCGGGAATCGGACTCGCTGCCACGAGATATCGCGCCACGCCGCGACTCCTCCGCTGCTCATTCGCCCTGTTGCCTACAGCCGATCCGGCTCCCCATCGAGCCGTTCGGATTCGATCAAAAACGATGGTACCTCAAACGATGCAAATTCGATGCACTCAGAGTTGCCATCGCTGATCAGCCGGGACCGCTGACCGAATTTCCCGAGGGCGATCTCGAGCGCCCGGACCCGATTACCTCTGTGGCAATACGAATCCCTCCCATCCCGGTCCTGCCCAACATCCGCGACCACTCTCCACGGAACAGAAGCCGCGGTCGGCGAAGCCTGCGACCACAGCACCACGATCGGTGCACGCTGCTGTTTGGCCGCGCATCCGCAAGGGCATCGGCCCGCACCGAACCGACCCACCGAACAACAGCGCCGGAATTCCGCGTTCAGCCGAGTCCGAGCGGCGGCCGAGCGCCTCAACGCCGACCTCAGCTCTTGTTCCGGGAGACCATTCCCCAGGCCGCTGTCAGCAGGAATAGGATAACACCGATGATCGCCAGCCAGAGCAGACCTTTGACGACAAACCCGAGTACCACCAGCACCAGCCAGATGATCAGCAGAATACCGATGAGTGTCAGCATTGCTCAACAATGGCACGAAGCATATCCATTTCTCCGAAAGACACTCGGCGGGCGAAGAGAAGGATCAAATCCGAGTACCGCCACGAAGAGGGAGAACCACGACTTGACCGAAACGGCATGAGTGAAATCGAGCCTGGACGTTGGGCATGGCAATGATTGGTAGACGTCGAATGTGACCGATTCAGCCATCGTCGTTCTCGGCGTTGACGCGACACTCGTAGACTCCGACTATCAGCACGCGCTCGCCGGGTATCGCGCTCCGCGTTCGGCAAGCGAGGTCTATCCATCGCGGCTACGCCGGCTGATCGGCATGGCCGGACACCAGCTGCCCACTCGCTGGGCGGCGAGGATCTCGAGCGCAGGGTGGGTGAAAACCACCCGGCACCGAGCACAAAACGATGCATAATCAATGCAAGAACTGAGTCGTTTGCTCTTAGGTTCATGTGCACGGGTAACCAGCAGTCGAATCGGTGGTGCTGCATCCGCTGATCAGTGCTTCGCTTGTGAACCGAGCGGTGGCAGGCGATCGACGTGAGTTCGCCGCCGAAGCGGTCGGGCTGGATGAGATGGCGGTGTCGGTGTCGGTGTCGGCGCCAAGGACATCACCCCGAATCACGCCGAGTCCGAAGAGGTTACGCACCGATGCTCGGAATGACAGGCGGGCGCGCCGCAGAGGGCAGCGTGACGAATGGCCGAAGTCAGTGCGTGGGAAGTATTTCAGCCGTCAGCGTGGACCAAGCGCCCATTACATCTTCTGTCCGCTTTTCGGGGGGTGTCGAAATCCCGCGGTTGCGCTCTTATGTCGTAGCTTGAGGGACCGTGAAACATTCGTTGGCCGCGGCCATGATGGTACTGGGTCTTTCGATGGCAATGGGGCAGGTAACTGTCCGGGCGGAGGCGGATCCACCGGAATTTCCGGTGCCGGTCATCCCGTCCTTCGGCGTGCAAGGGAGTCCGAATCCGCTGCAGCAGTGGATCGATTCCCATGTTCCCCCGCCGACGAATATGCTGCCGCGCGCGTCGCGGCCCCTCGCGGCGCCGGGTGATCTGCCGCAGGAACTGACAGCGCTGTGGAGTGCTGTGCAGTCCGCGCCGACCGGTGACCCATTCTTCGACAGCTGGCCGGCGGATCTCGACCGCTTTGCGCCCGGCGACATTCTGGAATGGCGGGATGTGACGGCGTCGGCGATGCCGACGATGCTTCTTTTGAATCTCACGTCCATTTCACGTGCCACTCTGCTGAAATTCCGCACGACCAACTCCGCGGGTGAGCCTTCCATCGGCACCGCGACGCTGGTCCTTCCCCCCAATGCGTGGACCGGGCCCGGCCCCCAGCCCGTGCTGGTGAACGCGCCGGCCACCAACTCGCTGAACAAGCGCTGCACCCCGGGTTACGTGCTCTCCCACGGCATGGAGGTGCCGACCGGCAATGATTTCACGCCGTCGCCGACCACCTGGGCGATGCAGCACGGCTACGCGCTGATCATCCCCGACCACGAGGGTCCGCTGATGGCCTATTCGGAGCCGTCCGTGGCCGGACACAATGTGCTCGACTCCATGCGCGCGGTCCGCAATTTCGCCCCGGACCAGTTCGGCGACAGCCGTTTCGCCTCGACCGGATACTCCGGCGGTGCGATCGCTTCCCACGCCGCGGCCATGCTGGTACAGGAATACGCGCCGGATCTGCTCCCGAATTTCGCCGGCGCGAGTTTCGGTGGATTGGTGACCGACTATCGCCGGTTCGCGCACGCCTTCGATGGTTCCTACATCTCCGCGTTCCTGCTCAGCACCGTGCTCGCGCTCAGCCGGGAGCACCCGGAAATCCTCGGTCTGATGAACCATGCCGCGGAGTGGCTGGCGACATCCCCCGTAAAGGACAACTGCAGCGGCAGTTTCGGCGCGCTCGGGATCATGCCCATCCCGCTCGACACGATGGCCAACACCGACAAAGCGCTCAACAGCGAATCGGCTGAGGCGATCTTCCAAGATCTGAGTATGCGCGGCCGGAAATCCGGCGTGCCGCTGTTCATCAACCACGGTATCCACGATCCTTGGATTCCCGTGGCGGAGGCCGAGCAGCTGTGGAGCGAGCAATGTGCGCTGGGGGTGGCCGCGACGAAGAACATCGTCGGCGGTGAACATCTGGCGGCCTACGTCAGCTCCTATGGCGCGACCATGGATTGGCTGGATCAGCGATTGCGCGGTGAGCCCGCACCCGGAAATTGCGCCGCGGCGCCCGGCGGGCGGTGACACGGTCAGTGTTTGGGAGTCACCAGCGCCGTCAGCGCTGACCACGCGGCGAGCACATCCTCGGTCTGCTGCTCGGCAGTGCCGTAAGTGTGTGCGGCGACGGTGAATCCGGGGCCGAAGGACACTGAGGCCACCTCTGGGGCGCCGACATCGGCCCAGCCCCACTTGGTTCCGTAGACCTGGGGCAGCCGCGCGGTTCCCCAGTCTTGGCGAGTGCCGTCGGCGGCTTTGTCGCTGGGCTGCTCCATCCAGGCGAGGATCGGGCTGTCGGGTTCGTCGCGGAGTTTCGCGGCGAGGAAGTCCGCGACGTCGGCGACGCTGGTGGTCGACATTTCCCAGCCGCCGGCGCCGTGGGTGGCGGGGAGGTTGTATTCCTTGGCGATGGAGTCGATGGCGTAGGGGTATTTGGCGGCGATGCGATTGGCCGCGGCGTCATCGGATTTGCGAATCATGCGCTCGCCCAGGTCTCGATCCTCGGCGGAGCCGTCGCCGTGGCGGAGGGCGTAGTCGGCCATGAACAGCTTGGCGATGGAGAGGGCGCCGCGTTCCTCGGTCTCGTTGTCGGTGCCCCAGCCGGCGCCGGGCACCAGGGTGCGCACCGCGAGTGCGGTGCGCGGTGGGATGTGAACGGGTTGCAGCATTCCCGGGTCGATGCCCGGTTGGGCGCCCGCGGCGCCCGCCACTGCCACCCAGACCCCTGCCACCACGGCCGCGACCGTACCGGCCCTCCTGCCCATCGCCACCTCCGCGTCGCTTCCGCCCGGTCTCACCTTGCTCTCCGAGACTGGGCGGATGTTCACGACACGCCGATGGCGCTCATACGGTGAGGATGGTCCGGCCGATGGCCGCACGGGAGCCGATGGCGCTGTGTGCGGCGGCGGCCTCGTCGAGGGGGAAGGTCTGGCCGATGACGACCTCCAGGCGACCGGCGGCGACCTCGGTTTGGGCGCGGTCGTGGAGGCTGAGCCAGTCGGTGTCGGGGGTCGCGATCTCGAACAGCGGGACGAGGGTGATGTCCTGGGCGGCAGCGGTTTCCGCGTCGACCGCGGCGAAGCCACCGGCGGAGTTGCCGTAGGCGATGAACAGACCGCCGGGTGCGGTGGCGGCCAGGGCGGCACGGCCGATGTCGCCACCCGCACCGTCGAGAACCACCTGGACGCCGCCGGTGCGCTCCCGGACCTTCTCGGCCCACCCGGGTTTCGAGTAGTCGACCACCTCGTGCGCGCCGAGCCGTTGCGCCAGAGCGAGTTTCGCCTCACCACGGGCGGCGGCGATGACCCGCGCGCCGGCCGCGCGGGCCAGCTGGATGAGCAGAGTGCCCAGCCCGCCCGCCGCCGCGGTGATCAGCACCCATTGGCCCGGCTCGAGGGCGGCCCGGTCGGCGACGGCGAGGACCGTCCGCCCGTCGTGCACGAGCGCGGCGGCCTGCTCGAAGCTCAGTTCGTCCGGGATGACGGCCAGGGTGGCGGATTTGGCAAGCGCCAGTTCGGCATAGCCGCCGACGGGCAGGCCGCCGCCGATGCCGCTGGCCGCGGTCGGGGTGGCGACCCGTTTGCCGACCCAGGCGGGATCCACATCGGGTCCGACCGATTCGACCGTGCCCGTGACCGCGCCGCCGGGCACGAACGGGGGTTCGACGGGGAAGAAGTCGCGCGCCCACCCGCTGCGCAGGGTCGTGTCCAGGAACATGACGTCGGCGGCCGCGACCCGCACCACCACTTCACCCGGTCCGGCGACCGGATCCGCGACCTGCCGCACGGTCAGCACGTCGGGGCCACCGAACTCCTCGGCCTGCACTACACGCATCTCGTTGCCTCCCTTTCGCTTTCGACGGGGCTGTCGATGACTCCAGCATCGAACCTCGACTTATGTTGAGGTCAAGTGCGCGGTCCGAGGTTCCGCTGTGGGCGAACCGGGCAACCATGTCGCTACGACCCCGGAGCCCACCCACACCGGCTCTGAACTGGTGCGTCGTGTCCCGGAACCGGTGTGGACACGTGCAAGAATCGAGCGGTGGCGGCGATCATGATCGAGGCCCAGACCTGCGTGAGGCGGTTCCCGTGAACACCGTCGTGCCACTACTGGCCGCGCTGCTGTCGCTCGCCGCGGCGGCGGCCCGGCTACCACGCTGGCGGGTGCGGGGATCGCGGCCGTTCACCATCGCCATGGTGTTGCTCGCGGCGTGGGCGCTGCTGCGGACACCGGCCATCAATGGCTCGGCCGACGAATTGGCCTTGCCGAGTGGGCATTTCGAGCGCTCCCCGGGTCTGGTCGCGGATCTGGCGCTGGTCGGCGCGGGGGCGCTGATCGGGGTGACGGTGGCGGAGGTGTGGGGGCGTTCGCTGTTGAAGCGGGCCTTCTATCTGGGGCTCGTGGCGATGGAGGCCGGTCTGCTGCTCACCTACGAGCCACTGCAACCGTCGTACCTGACCATCGAGACCCACAAGTGGATCGTGGCGCTGTCGGGGATCGCGGTGAACGGCGCGGTGGTGATCGCGGCGGGACTGAGCCTGCGCACCGTGCCGGCGCGGTTCCGGCTGCCGTTGTCGCTGTTCATGTTCGGCGGGTTGAGTGGATTCACGCTGGCGGCGATCCGGGTGGTGACGCTGCTGCGACCGGAGGGGCCGCAGGTGAATTCGTGGTCGCCGATCGTCGCGATTCCCATTGTCGGGTTCGCGCTGGGGTCACTCGTGGCGAGTGCGCGTCTGCGCACCCTGGAATTGGCGGACATCGCATCCGGCACGCGCACTCGATAATGACCGCATGCTGTACCCCGAATCGCGGCTTTCCGACACCACGCGCGTGGAAGCCTTCAGCGACGGCGTCATGGCCATCGCGATCACCTTGCTCGTGCTCGAGATTCGCATTCCGGAGACCGATGACGGCTCGCTGTGGCATGAGCTGACCGGATTGTGGCCCAGCTATCTCGCCTATGCCGGTTCGTTTCTCACCATCGGCGTGATCTGGCTGTGCCATCACCGTTTCTTCGGCCGGGTCCGGCAGATGGACGGGCTGCTGCACTGCGGCAATCTGCTGCTGCTCCTGGCGGTGGCATTCCTGCCGTTCCCGACCACCGTGCTGGCCCATCATCTGGAGGACGGCGGCTGGAACGCCCGGGTGGCGACCGCGTTCTACGGGGTGGTGGGCGCGGTTCAGGCGGCCGCCTGGTTCGTGATGTGGATTGCCCTGCGCCGCAACCCCGATCTGTTCGAACCCGGTTACGATGCTGACTATGCGCGCCGGGAGAGCCTGCAGGCGGTGATCGGTTTCGCGGGCTTCGATCTGATCGCGGCCATCGGCCTGGTGCTGCCCGCGGCGGCGTTGCTGCTGTATCTGGCGGCGGTGCTGGGCTACGGATTCCTCAGTACCCGCTCGCGGGTTTTCGCCCGCGCCTGAACGATTTTCCCACTCAGTGGGACAGAGGTTTGAAGGTGGGTACGCGCTGGGGTAGCGCTACCCGCCCGGTGCGCTTATGCTGCGTCCGGCAGATCCGAATCCGCTTGCCGGTCCGCGCATTTGGCACGGTACCCAACAATGCGGGCGCGGTCGGGGGCATCGGGGCGTTCGCCCCGATGAAAGTCGGTGCGGAAGTGCGGAGCGTGTCGGAATCAGTGAATCCGCCGAGCGGGGAGCAGCAGCCCGTCCGGCGCCAGCGCCCGCCCCTGTTCATCCTGGCCGGATCGCTGGCGGTCACCGCGGCAGTGGTGGCGGTCGCGGTCTTCCTCTCCCCCATCGATTTCCGGGTGCCGCTGGCCATCGGCGCGAGTGTGGCGGCGCTGGCGCTGACCGCGGCGATCACGGCCGCCGCGTACTACCGGGATCGGGTGCAGGCAGTACGGCAGGAGGCGCGGGAATACGCCGCGCAGGCCGATGCGCATGTGGCCGCGGCCATGTCCGCGGCCCAGGCCCGAATCACCGAGTCCGAGGGCCGGATTCACGGCACTCGCGAGCAGGTGGCGGCGCAGGCGCGGGCGGCCAAGGAGAGTGAGAGCCGTCGTGCCGCCGCCATGGCCGCGTTCGCCGGGGCGGCGGGACGCATGCAGGCCATGAGTACCAGCATGCTGGCCGAGCTGCGCGAGATGGAACACCGGCACGCGGACCCGAAGGTGCTGGCGGACCTGCTGGAACTGGACCACCGCACCGCCCAGGCGGGCCGCCTGGCCGACAGCATCGCGGTGCTCAGTGGTGCGCGTTCGGGCCGCCGATGGGCGAAACCCATTGCCATGGAGTCGATTCTGCGCGGCGCCATGGGCCGGGTCGCGGGCTACCAGCGGGTGCGCCTGCGCGCCATCACCGAGATCGCGGTCGCGGGCCATGCCGCCGAGGGTGTCATGCACGCTCTGGCCGAGCTGCTCGACAACGCCTGCAACTTCTCCCCGCCGACCACCGAGGTGCACGTCTACGCCGCCGAGGTGCCGGCCGGTGTGGTCATCACCATCGAGGACTCGGGCCTGGTCATGAGCGAATCCGCGCTCCGGCGAGCCGAATCCGCCGTCTCCGGCCCCCGCGCCGGCTCCGATCTCTCGTCGCTCTCGGGCACCCGCCTCGGCCTGGCCGTGGTCGGCCACCTGGCCCGCAAGCACGACCTCACCGTCAGCTACCGGCCCTCCGCCATCGGCGGCACCGCCGTCGTGGTGGTCGTCCCCCGCGAGCTCACCACTCGCCTGGAACGCAATTCCGAGACCTTCGGCCGCCTCGCCCCGGTCACCACCCGGCCACCGACCGACCCCCCGACCGGGGACGCAGCGGCCCCGGCGCCGCAGTCCGCCTTCGCCGCCGCGGCCGACATTCTCACCGCCCAGGCCGAAAACGACCAGCGCGCAGCGACTTCCACCGGCCTCCCGAAGCGCCGCCGCGGCAGCACGCTGGCCGCCGTCCACCCGGACGGGCTGACCGGCCCGGCGGCACCCCAGCCGCCGCGCGCGCCGTCCGCGCCGTCCGCCATGGCCGCCTTCCAGCGCGCCGTCAGTGGCCGCGACGACGACCGCCGATTCACCACCGACTCATTCCCCGTCCCCACGACCCCCTCGGAGACCGATCGATGACATCGTCCGCCGCACAACTGGGTTGGCTGCTGGAGCAGCTGCTGGCGCGCACACCGCGGGCGCGGCATGCGCTACTGCTGTCGGGGGACGGGCTGAAGATCTGCCATACGGCCGGGCTTGCAAACGACAGCGCGGATCAGCTGGCGGCGATCGCCGCTGGGATCCAGAGTCTTTCGCACGGGGCGTCGGTGGAATTCGGGGACGGGCGGGGCGGTGTGCGCCAGTCGATGACCGAGTTCTACGGGGGCATCCTGTTCATCGTGGAGGCCGGGGTGGGCGCGCACATCGCGGTGGTGGCCGCGGAGGACGCCGATGCCGGGCTGGTCGGCCACACGATGCGGGAACTGGTCGAGCAGCTCGGCGAGCATCTGGCCGCCGCCCCGCGAGTGCCGGGGGCGAGCGTGTCGTGACCAGGCCAGACGAGGATCCGGATCGGCTGTACACGCTGACCGGCGGTCGCAGCCAACCGGATTCGGACGCGTTCGATCTGGTGACCCTGGTGGTCAGCGAATGCGATCCGGTGCGTGGCATGCAGTCCGAGCATGCCGCCATCCTCGACATGTGCCGCGCACCGACCGCGGTGGTGGAGATCGCGGCCGAGCTGCGGCTGCCGGTCGGCATCACCGTCATCCTCCTGTCGGACCTGCTGCACGCGGGCAAGATCACGGTGCGACACCCGGATCACGCGACGCGGCAATGGAATTGGACGCCCGATACCAACATGCTGGAAAAGGTGCTCGTTGGACTCCGCAAGCTCTGACATCCGCGTCGCCGGGCCCGTGGACACCCGTCCGGCCCGTGCCGACGCACCGCTGCACGCCGATGCCCGGCAGGGCCTGAAGATCGTGATCGTGGGCGGGTTCGCCGTCGGCAAGACCACCATGGTCCGTTCGATCAGCGAGATCCGCCCGCTGGACACCGAGGCCACCATGACCCAGGTCGGCCAGGGTGTCGACGATCCGGCGGGCGCGCCCGGAAAGACCACCACCACGGTGGCTTTCGACTTCGGCCGCATCACCATCGATACCGAGCACGTGCTGTACCTGTTCGGCGCGCCCGGGCAGGAACGGTTCTGGTTCCTGTGGGATCGCCTGTTCGCGGGCGCACTGGGCGCGATCGTGCTGGTGGATCAGCGGCGCATCGCCGATTCCTGGTACGCCATCGACCGGCTGGAGCATCAGCGCACCCCGTTCATCGTGGCGTGCAACAACTTCGGACCCGGCCCGGCCCTGTCGGCGGTGCGGGAGGCGCTGGATCTGGATCCGGACATTCCGCTGGTCGACTGCGATGCCCGCGACCGCGAGTCCTGCAAGAACGTCCTGATCGCCCTGGTCGAACACCTCTACCACCCGAAGACCGCGCTTTGGAGGAATCCCGCATGACCTCGCCCGCGCCGGGTACCTGTCCCGTACCGCACGAGCCCGGTGCGGTGCCGCTGAGCGGCCCCCGCTTTCACACCGATCCGCACTCCCTCTATCGCGAGATGCGCCGCGACCACGGGCCGGTGGCCGCGGTCGAGCTGCCCGGCGGAATTCCGGCCTGGCTGGTGCTCGGGTATCGGGAGATGCACCAGGTCACCAGTTCTCCCGAACTGTTCCCCCGCGATGTGAGCCTGTGGAATCAGTGGCCCAATATTCCGCCGGACTGGCCGCTGCTGCCCATGGTCGGCTCGCCCATGCCGTCGATCTATTTCACCGCGGGCGCCGAGCATCGGCGGCACCTGGCCATGGTCGAGCCAGCGCTGGAGTCGGTGGATCCTTTCGAATTGCGCCGGGTCTGTGAGAGTTTGGCCGATCGGCTGATCGACGCCTTCTGCGGTCGCGGCCAGGCCGACCTGGTGGGCGAGTTCGCCGAACCGCTGCCCGTGCTCGTATTGGCCTGGCTGCTGGGCATTCCCGACTCGGAGGGCCCCGGGCTGGCACGGGCCATGAAGGCGCTCGCCGATGGCGGTGCGGACGCGCAGGCAGCGCACCTGCAGTTCATGCAGTACATCCAGCATCTGCTGGCGGTGAAGAAGGCCGCGCCGGGCGATGATCTGGTCTCGCGCATGCTGGCCTTTCCGGCGCCGTTCACCGACGAGGAGTACGTCAACGACCTGATGGCCGTGACGGCCGCGGGCCATCTGCCGACGGCGGACTGGCTGGTCAATTCGGTTCGGCTGATGCTCACCGACGACCGGTTCGCAGCCGCACTGGGCGGCGGGCGGCGCAGTGTCGATCAGGCCATGAACGAGGTGCTGTGGGAGGACTCCCCCACCTCGATCCTGGCCGGCCGCTGGGCCGCGCGCGATACCCGCCTGGCAGACAGGACGATTCGCGCGGGCGATCTGCTGCTGCTCGGGCTGGCGGCGGCGAACACCGATCCGCATGTGCGCCAGGCGGTCGGCGAGACGGCCACCTACTCCGGCAACAACGCGCACTTCGCGTTCAGCCACGGCGAGTACCGCTGCCCGTTCCCGGCGCAGCAGATCGCGGAAGTGGTGGCGCGCACCGGGATCGAGGTGCTGCTGGACCGGCTGCCGGACATCGATCTGGCGGTGCCCGCGCAGAACCTGGTGCGGCGGCCATCGGCGTTCCTGCGTGGAATGACTTCTCTTCCTGTTGTTTTCACTCCAGTTCGCGCTCTCGGAGGTTTCCAGTGAGTTCCCCTTGCCCGCATGCCATCGCCATAGATCCGATGGTGGGTGATCTCGCCGGCGAGACCACCCGTCTCCGGGAAGCCGGGGCGATCACCCGGATCGATCTGCTCGGCGCCCCCGCCTGGACGATCACCGACCACACCATCGCCCGCCAGCTGCTCACCGACACCCGGCTGGTCAAGGACATCAACGCCTGGAAGCTGTGGCGCGACGGTGTCGTCACCCGGCAGTGGCCGCTGATCGGCATGATCGACGCCGGCCGTTCCATGTTCACCGTGGACGGCCCGGAGCACCGCCGGCTGCGCATCAAGACCACGCAGGCGCTGACCCCGCGTCGGCTGGAAGCCTTGCGCCCCACCGTAGAACGGCTCACCAAGGAACTGCTCGACGATCTGGACGAGGTCGGCCGGGACGGCGCGGCGGTGGATCTCAAGCAGGTCGTCGCCTACCCGCTGCCCATGCGGGTGATCTCCGAGCTCATGGGGGTGCCGCGCGCGGACCACCCGATGCTGCTGGACTGGTACAAGAAGTTCTTCTCCATGGTCACTCCGCAGGATGAGCGGCTGCAGATCATCGAGGACATGGACGTCTACTTCACCGAGATGGTCCGCCGCAAGACCGCCGAACCCGGTGACGATCTCACCAGCGCACTCATCCTGGCCGACGAGGGTGGCGAGCTGCTCACCGAGGAAGAAGTGATCGGCAATCTGAAGGCGCTGGTCGCCGCAGGGCACGAGACCACCGTGAGCCTGATCCTGAATGCGGTGCGCGCCTTGCTGACCCGGCCCGAGCAGCTGGCCCGGGTGCGGTCGGGGGAGGTGGAGTGGAAGCAGGTCATCGAGGAGACGCTGCGCTGGGACGGCCCGGTCACCCACCTGCTCATGCGCTTCGCCACCGAGGACATCACGGTGGGCGGCACCGTGATCGAGCAGGGTGAGGGCGTCGTCATGTCCTACCGTGCCATCGGCCGCGACACCGCCGTCTTCGGCGAGGACGCCGACGAATTCGACATCACCCGGCCGAGCGCGCACCGCAATATCTCCTTCGGCTACGGGCCGCACATCTGCCCGGGTGCCGCCCTGGCCCGTCTGGAGGCAGGCATCGCCCTGCCCGCCCTGTTCGACCGCTTCCCGGACCTCCGCCTGGCCACCCCGGCCGAGGAGATCGTCAACCTCCCTGTCATGACCCAGAACGACATCGCCGCCATGCCGATTCACCTGGGCTGAACCGAATCCGGCCCCGGCGCGTCCGGATCCGGCCCGGCGAGCCGTTCACGCGGTCGCCCGACGACTCCTGGCACACTCTGGCGGATGACGACCAAGGGAGTGCTGCTGTCGGCGACCGCGTGCGCGGTCCTGCTCATCGCCGGATGCGGCGGAAGCGATGGTTCCTCGAAATCGGATAACGCACCGAGTACGCCCCGCGACCAGCTGGTACTCGTCGAATCCGAGTTCCCGGCGGGCGCCAAGAAGATGGACATCCCGCAGGACAAGCTGCAGACGTCCCTCGCGGGTACCACCGGCTCGCTGGCGAATGCGACGGTCACACCGGAGGATTGCCGCGGGCCCAAGGTCGATCTGGCGGCCGCCGCCAATGACATGCTCGCCAAGTCGACGTTCTCCGTGGCGTCCACCCCCGACCTGACCAATTACGTCGACTACGTCTCCGGCACGGCGATGGATCTGTCGAAAATGGCCGACAATTACGCCAAATGCCCGGAGGTTAAGGTCACCACCACCGGCTCCGGCGACCCGGTCGACACCACCACCAAGTTCGAGAAACTGACGGTTCCGGGCGCGCTCGCCGGAACCGGCGCCCTCGCCTACCGCTCCTCCAGCTCGAGCAGCGTGGCAGGCTCGGGCTTCCCGATCTCCCAGACCACCTACGAGGGCTACGCGACCCTGCGCGGCGTGACGGTCGGTGTCCGGGCCACCTCCCTGGGCAGCTCCGTCCCGGACCAGGCCGTCTTCGACAAGTTCTTCACCGCCGCTGTCCAGAAAGTCCAGAACGCCAAGTAGTTTCGCGGCCACGTGCCGTCGCGAGGCAGCCACTGCCGTCAGGACCTCATGGCCTCTGTCATGGCCCGGAAACCCAGCGTCGACGTTGGTTTCGTGGCCCGAGACGCGGGTATTCAGCGCCGGAACCGGGACGAAACGCGGGCACCGATGTATTGCGACACGCTCATTTCGGGCACCGGCCCTGCTACCTTCGACATGCGGTACCTCAAGGCAAGGAGCATGCCATGGGCATCATCACGATGATCATCATCGGCCTCATCGCGGGCGCGATCGCCCGCCTTCTGGTCCCCGGCAAGGAGGATTTCGGCATCATCTGGACCGTCGTCCTCGGCATCATCGGCGGTTATGTCGGCGGCACCCTGGGCAGCATGGTGTTCGCCCCACACAAGTTCAGCGTCCATCCCCCGGTCCAGCACACCTTCCTCGGCGCCATCATCGGCGCCATCGTGGTGCTGGTCATCTACAAGTGGATCAGGGCCCGCGTCTGACCCCTGCCGCACAACCGAATACGACAGAGGAGCGGGGCCGCTGTATCGCGACCCCGCCCCTCTTGCGTCGACAGCCTTGCGCGCGATGAGGGGTCCGCACAATCCCGCCGTCACGACGCCGTCCCCACGGCGCCCTCGGCCGCAGGTGGTCCACGGCCCGAGCTCTTACTACGTACCTACTAAGTAGATACGTAGAACATAGCAGTGCCCGGGGCCGGGATCAATGAGGTTCGGCGAGGAGGGCCAGGAGAAGTTCGGCTCGGGTTCGGGCGTTGTCGAGGTCGCGGCCCAGGAGGGTGGCGGCGGCGGTGATGCGTTTGCGGAGGGTGTGGCGGTGGATGCCGAGGGCCGCGGCGGCGGATTCCCACTGGCCGTTGGCCTCGAGGAAGGCGCGGAGGGTGGAAACGAGAGCGGTGCTGTAGCGGCGGTCGTGGTCCCGCAGTGGAGCGAGGTGGGTGTGAGCCAGGGTGGTGAGGGCCTCGCGGGTGGCGGGGATGGCCAAGAGCGTCAAGGTCGTGAAGTCGGTGGGCGGGGCGCCGCGTTCGGCCGCGGCGGCGGCCAGGTGGGCCGAGTCGGCGGCGGCGCGGAGGTCACGGACCCGGTGGGGGCCGGAAAGCCCGAGGCGGATGAGAGATCGTGCGCTGCCCAGCGTTTCGGGACGGATTAGAGCGGGAACTGCGATACCGGCGGGCAGCACGACCAGCACGCGGGTCGAATCCTGGTGCAGGAACAGCGGATGGCCGGCCGCGAGCACGGCGGCGGAGAGCGCCGCGCCGGCGGTATCGGCGACATCGGCCGAATCACAGTCGGCGACCAGGACTCTGATGCGTCCGTGCGCATCGGCCGCCCGGTCGAGCTGCCCCCATGCGGGAGCCGGATCGGTGGGCGCGCCCAGCAGCAGACCCAGGGCCAGAGAGTTGAGCCGATGCTGTGCCGCGTGCAGCCGGTCCGGTTGCTCGAAGTTCAGGGCCAGCAGGGAATTGGCGTGACCGAGGAGGATCTGGTCCACGTGCCCCAGCGGTGTTTCGCTCACTACGACCAGGTCGCCGTGGTGGCGGCGGCCGACGCCGATGCGCTGATGGGTGATCGCGCCCGAGTCGTCGGCGCTCACCCCGGCCGCGGCCGGGCCGCGGGACAGCACAGTCCGCACGCGGGCGAGCAGTTCCGGCCCGGGTTGCGCTGGGTGGCAATCGATCACGGCTCCGGCGGGGTCGAACACCAGCACGGTCGCGCCGAGTGAGCTCGCCAGTTCCCGCACGATGGCCCCGCTGCCGGATCGGATGAGCGCACGGGTCATGCGCGGCTGGGCCCGGCCGGCCCGCAGGACGGCGTCGTAGCGGAGTTCGGCGATGCGGGCCGACACCTGCTTCACGATGGCGGCGAAGGCCGTCGCGAGGGGCACTTCGAACAGGGGGATGCCGATCTCGTCGGCGGCCGCGATGAGCTCCGATGGCACCTCGTCGTGGGTCAGGCCGGTGCCGAAGCCGATGCCCGCGACGCCGCACCGATCCAGCCCGCGCACGTATTCGGCGCGCCCGGGCCCGTCCGGCGGCAACCGCATACCGGTGGTGAGCACGAGTTCGCCGCCGGAGAGCCAGCGGAACGGGCTGTCCAGTTCGGTGGTGACGACGAGGTCGATCTCGCGGCGCACGCCGGCGGCCCCGCCGCGCAGCCGCAGCGCGAGGTCGGGCTGGGCCAGCACCCAGCCGAGGGAAACGGCCATCGGCCGAAGTGTACAGATCGTCGATTCCCAACCGGCGTGTTGTCCAATTCGGCACGGGTGATCCCGGGTTCCGTGCCGCAGACTGAGGACCGCCGTCATCGACCTTCGACCGGGAGAATTCGCCATGACCTCGATCGACTATCGCCTGCCGCAGCGTCGCCACCTCGTCACCGAACTGCCGGGTCCGCGGTCCCGGGCGCTGACCGCGCGCCGGCAGGCCGCCGTGGCGGCGGGGGTCGGGTCGTCGGTGCCGGTGTACGCGGCCGACGCCGACGGCGGAGTCATCGTCGATATGGACGGGAACTCGCTGATCGATCTGGGCTCGGGCATCGCGGTCACCTCGGTCGGCGCGTCCAATCCGGAGGTGGCGGCCGCGGTCGCCGAGCAGGCCGCGCGGTTCACGCACACCTGCTTCATGGTCACGCCCTACGAGGGCTATGTGCGCGTTGCCGAGGAGCTGGCCGCGCTCACTCCGGGCGACTTCGACAAGCGGACCGTGCTGTTCAACTCGGGCGCGGAGGCGGTGGAGAACGCGGTGAAGGTGGCGCGCCTGGCGACCGGCCGCCCGGCGGTGGTCGCGTTCGATCACGCCTATCACGGCCGCACCAACCTGACCATGGCGCTGACCGCGAAATCCATGCCTTACAAGGCGCATTTCGGCCCGTTCGCGCCGGAGATCCACCGCATGCCCATGTCGTACCCGTACCGCGACGAGCCGGGCATGGCCGGGGAACAGGCGGCGCGACGGGCGATTTCGCGGATCGAGGTGCAGATCGGGGCCGATTCGCTGGCCGCGATCATCATCGAGCCGATCATGGGCGAGGGCGGATTCATCGTGCCCGCTCCGGGATTCCTTGCCACGCTGGCGGATTGGGCACGTTCGCACGGGGTGGTATTCATCGCCGACGAGGTGCAGACCGGATTCGCCCGCACCGGAGCGTGGTTCGCGTGCGAGCACGAGGGCATCGAGCCGGACATCATCACCATGGCCAAGGGCATCGCGGGCGGCATGCCGCTGTCGGCGATCACCGGGCGCGCCGAACTGCTGGACGCGGTGCATCCGGGCGGACTGGGCGGCACCTACGGCGGCAATCCGGTGGCGTGCGCGGCGGCGCTGGCCGGTATCGAGGTGATGCGATCGCTGGACCTCCTCGCCCGGGCGCGGGCCATCGAGACCTTCGCCATGCCGCGCCTGCGCGAACTGGCCGCCGCCACCGGCGTCATCGGTGACCTGCGCGGCCGGGGCGCGATGCTCGCCGTCGAGTTCGTCCTGCCCGGCACCGACACCCCCGATCCGGGGCTCACCAAAGCCATTGCCGCCGAGGCGCTCTCACGCGGCGTGGTGCTGCTCACCTGCGGCACCTATGGGAACGTCATCCGGCTGCTGCCCCCGCTGGTGATCGGCGACGACCTGTTCGCCGACGGGCTCGGGGTGCTGGCCGAGACGGTGCGGGATCTGACCCGCTGAGTTCGAAATCCGATGAGTACGAGGAGAACCCGCGATGCGTGATGTGGCCGAACTGCTGGCGGCCGTGCCGGCCCAGCTCTGGATCGGCGGGGAGCAGGTTCCGGCGAGCGACGGCGGCACCTTCCCCGTGCACGATCCGGCGACCGGCGAGGTCCTCGTCGAGGTGGCCGACGCCACCCCCGCCGACGGGGCGCGGGCCCTGGACGCCGCGGTCGCGGCGCAGGCCGCCTGGGCGGCCACGCCTGCCCGGGAGCGGGCCGAGATCCTGCGCCACGCTTGGGAATTGGTCATGGCGCGCCGCGACGACTTCGCGCTGCTCATGACCCTGGAAATGGGCAAGCCGCTGGCCGAGGCGCAGGGCGAGGTCACCTACGGCGGCGAATTCCTGCGCTGGTTCGGCGAGGAGGCGGTGCGCGTCAACGGCCGCTACACGCCGTCGCCGTCGGGGAACGGCCGCATCCTGGTCACCAAGCAGCCCGTCGGGCCGACCCTGGCCATCACCCCGTGGAACTTCCCGCTGGCCATGGGCACCCGCAAGATCGCGCCGGCGTTCGCGGCGGGCTGCACCATGGTGGTCAAGCCGGCCGGTGAGACGCCGCTGACCATGCTCCTGCTGGGTGAGGTCTTCGCCGACGCCGGGCTGCCGGCGGGCGCGCTGTCGATCCTGCCGACGTCGAAGTCCGCGCGCCTGACCGATCCCCTGTTCGAGGACGATCGCCTGCGCAAGGTGACCTTCACCGGCTCCACCCCGGTCGGCAAAACCCTGCTCGCGCAATCGGCTTCGCGGGTGCTGCGCACGTCGATGGAGCTCGGCGGCAATGCGCCCTTCCTGGTGTTCGCCGACGCCGACCTGGACGCGGCGGTGGACGGCGCCATGGCCGCCAAGATGCGCAATATCGGTGAGGCGTGCACGGCCGCCAATCGATTCCATGTCGACAATGCGGTCCTCGAAGAGTTCACCACGCGCCTGACCGAGCGCATGCGCGGGCTGAAGATCGGGCCCGGAACCCTGGAAGGCGTGCAGGTCGGGCCGCTGATCACCGAGAAGCAGCGTAATTCCGTCGCCGAGCTGGTGGCGGACGCGGTCGAGAAGGGCGCGACGGTCGCCACCGGCGGCGCCGCCGTGCCGGGAGCGGGCTGGTTCTACGAGCCGACCGTGCTGGCCGAGGTGCCCGCGGACGCGCGCATCCTGCGCGAGGAGGTGTTCGGCCCGGTCGCCGCCATTACCGGATTCGACGGCGAGGCCGCCGGTATCGCGGCAGCCAATGACACCGAATTCGGTTTGGCCGCCTACATTTACACCCGCGATCTGGAGCGCGCGCTGCGGGTGTCCGAGGCGCTGGAATCCGGGATGGTGGGCGTGAACCGGGGCATCATCTCCGATGTGGCCGCGCCGTTCGGCGGCGTGAAGCAGTCCGGGCTGGGCCGGGAGGCCGGGGTCGAGGGCATCGAGGAATACCTGGAGGCCAAGTACATCGCTCTGCCGTAGCGGGCGCCGAAAGTCATGGAACCACCCTGGCGACATTCCCTGCGGAAACCGCTACCCGCCAGTAGCATTTTACCGTAAGCCCAACGGGGTGAACGACTTTCGATCGCACGGGATGGTCCATGACAGCACCGGCCGCAGGAAGCAGCGAACTCCACCCGCCACGATGGCAACCCGCACCCATGCGCTGGCACAACACACCGGTCACCTGGGGTCAGTCCTGGCGGCTGGCGCTGGGACTGCCCGGGCGGATCCGGGAGCGCACAATCATGCAGTACCTGGCATCGGATCTGCCGGGCCAGGACGATGTGCTGGTCGCCCGGTTGCCGATGGCGAAGTACGTCGTGGTGCGCAGTCCGGAACTGGTCCGGCACGTGCTGATCGGCAATCACGAGAACTATGTGCGCGGTGCCGAATTCGACATGCTCGCAGTCGTTTTCGGCCAAGGTCTGGTGACGCAGCGCGACGACCGGCTCTACCACCGCAACAAGCGCCTGGTGCAGCCGATCTTCGCGCGCAGCGCCATCGACCAGTTCGCGGTACCCATGGTCGAGGCGGCACAGGAGGCGGCCACCCGGCTGCGGCAGGCCGGTGCGCCGGTCGACGTGGGCGTGGAGATGACCCGGCTCATGCTGGATATCGTGGCGCGCACCATGTTCGGCGCCGATCTGGACGGGCCGATCTCGAAGATCAAGCTCGAGCGGCTGCTCAAGTTCTTCGGGGTGGGCGTGGTCACCAATGTGAGCCGCACGCTGCGGCCGCTGTCCATGTGGCTGGTGCGCCGCACCGAGAAGCCGGAGAAGCAGGCGGGCTCACGGATTCCGATCCGGGCCGTCCGCGCCGCGGCGTGGACGGTGGCCCCGCACATCATGTTCGAGCTGCGCGGCATCGAGAAGGCGGTGGCCGGAATCATTTCCGACCATCGTGGGGGCCGCATCACCCGCAAGGACAATCTACTCGGCCTGCTCATGGCCGCCACCGATCCCGAGACCGGGCACTGCTACACCGATCTCGAGATCCGGGACGAGCTCATGACGTTCATCGGGGCGGGCATGGAGACGTCGGCCACCGCGCTGACCTGGGTGTGGAAGCTGCTCGCCGACCATCCCGAGGTACGGCAGCGCCTGCACGAGGAGCTCGACTCGGTGCTCGGCGGGCGTACCCCCACCGCCGCCGATGTGGACAAGCTGGTGTGGACCAAGGCCATCTTCCTGGAGACGATGCGCCTGTATCCGCCGATCATGGCGTTCAGCAAGGTGGCGCTGGGCGAGGACGTGCTGGCGGGCTACCGCATCAAGCCGGGCACCACCATCATGATCAGCATGCACGGCGTGCACGGCAATCCCCGGGTGTGGGATCGGGCGGGCGAATTCGATCCGACACGCTATCTGCCGGAGAACATGACCCGGCCGCATCGGGAGGCGTCACTGGCGTTCGGTGCGGGCAAGCGGATCTGCATCGCGCAGAACTTCGCGACCATGGAGGTGGTGCTGGCCATCGCCACCATCGCCCAGCAGCTGGATCTGCGGATCGCCACGAACGAGCCCATCCGGCCGCAGCTTTCGTTCATCGGCGCGCCGGACAAGCCACTGCTCATGCGGGCGGTGCCGCGGGACTGATCAGCGAGCTGCCCCGGCCGCCCGGTAGGCGGCCGGGGTCATGCCCAGCTCGATGCGGAAGGCGCGGTAGAACTGTCTTTCGGTGGCGAAGCCGGAGTTGTGGGCGACGGCTGTGACCGCGAGATCCGGTCGGGCGGCGAGTAATCCGCAGGAGTATTCGATCCGCATTCGGCGCAGCAGCGTCGCGGGGCCCTCGTCGAACTCTTCGAGGACGCGGTACCGGGTTCGGCGCGATACCCCGCACTGCCGCAGTTTCCTTCGGCGTAGCGCTGGGTCCTCAGCGTCGGTCAAGCGGCGGTGTTCTTCTCGGCGGTGGCGACCCTTTTGTCGGCCATGGCGATTCGGCTCGCGGTTCGGGCCAGGGTGGCCCAGTTCTTGGCCTGTTCGGCGGCCAGCTCGGCGAGCAGGCCGGCGCAGTATGGCGTGAGGTCGCCCACCAGGTCTGCCCAGGCGGCGGGGTTCGCGGGGCTCGCGTCCAGCAGGCGCAGCAGTTCCCGGCCGGATTCGGTGCGGTGCAGGGCGGGGTCCGAGCGCAGATTCCACAGGGCGCGAGCGGGGTACGGGAGTTCCGCCGGGACGGGCACGGTCGCGGCCTGCTCGTCACGGGCGTGGTCGGTGCGGCACTGGCGCTCGAACGGCTGCGATGCGGGGGCGATGGGCGCGCGGCGCTGCAGACGGGGGCCGGGGTTGGCCGAGCATCGTTTCCGGACAGCCGCGATCGTCCGCTCGGACAGGCCGATCACCTCGGCCAGCTTGCGATTCGACCAGTCGGGATAGAACGCCAGCGCCCGCGCGGCCGCGGCCTTGCGGTCGGCGGCGGACAGCGGCAGGCCGCGGGTGCTGTTCAGCCGGATCGCGAGCAGCAGGGCTTGGCCGTCGTCGCCGTCGAAGTAGACGGCGTCGATCCACTGGGAGCCGCTGGAAAGTGCGGCGCGCACCCGATGGGCGCCGTCGATGACCGTCATGCGTGATCGGTGCACGACGATCGGCGGCAGCGCCGCGGCGACCTCCGACAGGGCGCTGACATGCCGGATGTTCTCGCCGGATTGCCGGATCGGGGTGTCGATGTGCAGGCGGTCCAGGGGGATTCGCACGATGTCGGAGGTATTGGGGTCCGGGAAGGGGAAATTCACGTCCGGCCGCGTCGAGATCTCGCCCACCGTGATCGCCCGGGTCACGATCCACTGCCAGATGGTGCCGCGGGGGTAATTCCACCACGCGTTCTTCGGTCCGAGCATCGTTGCCGCCTCCCAACGCCGAGCAGCCCCGACTCCCCGGAGCACTCTCCGCGAGCCTCTCCCGGGCAGGGCCATTCATCGACGCGCCAAGCGGCGCCACAGGGGATCGCCGACAGGATTCCCGCTCGCGCGGGTGCGTGTACACGGCAGTGTATCGACGCGCACACAGTGTGATCAATTGAGCAAATCGTGCGCCTGCCTGCTTATTTCGTGGCGAAATACGCTGACCTGGAACGGACGTCCGCGGCGGGTTCCGATGGTGTTACATACACAACAAACATTGCCGTTGGTTTGTTTGCTGGCGGTCGCGTGACCAACGTCCATGGTCGGTACACCTAGTCCGTGTCGAGTGCCTCGGGATCCCGAACGGTCACCAGCGCGGCCGTCGTGTGCTGATCCAGCGCCATGAGCACGGCGCGCGCCTGCACCGATTTCCAGCCGCCGTCGAGCGTCCGGAGCCGCAGCCGGCCGGCGGTGCGGGAGTGGGCGAGATTGCGGCTCATGGTCTTCGCCGTGTCGAGGTCGTCCGGGTGAATCGCCGGTTCGGGCTCCCCCGCCAGCGACTGCCAGGCGATACGCGGCATGGCGGGACCCATCCAGCGCAGCAGCCGCAGCGTGCGCAGATCGACGATGGCCCGGAAGTCTCCCTCGGCCGCGGCGGCGTCGAGCACCCGATGCTCGAGGATCACCGGTGGTGGTGCGGCGCTGACATCGGTGGCGTCGCCGATGTCGTGGGTGACGCCGCGCATGAACACCTCCGTCTGCCCTGCGGCATCGGTCTCTTCGAGGATCCGGCAGGAGAAGTGTGCGGCCCGCAGCGCGCCGTCGTCACGGCGGACGGTCCACACCGCCTGATGCTCGGTGCCCGGCGCCGACCGGACCACCTTGGCCAGGGCGTCGGACTCGTCGCTATTGGTGATGACGCGGGCGAACACGCCCGCGATGGCATGCTCACGGGCTCGGTTCTCCGGCGCCACGCCATAGAGGTCCAGCAGATCATCCGACCGGGTGGACTTCGACGTGGACAGGTTGAAGTACCACGCCCCCACCGGATCTCGCGGCGGCACCTGCTCATCCACCGGACCCGACCACACCAGCACGGCATGCATGCGGTCCGGTGTGATCAGCAGCGGCGCTGTCACCGTCCGCCGGCGGCCGCCGTCGCTCAGGACCTCCACCGGCGCCAGCGCGTCCGTGGTCGCCGTCACCGCGCCGCGGATCGTCGCCAGCGTCTCGCGCTGCCGGAAGATCTGCGTCAACGGCACGAATTTCCTGGGCGCACTGCCCAGTCCGACGACGGTCGGTTCCCCACCGCCGAACGTCTCGATCAACAGCCATCGCGTACCGGCCATCGTGCCTTCCCCTCTTATCCCCTGACCACGAGGCGAATCAGCTTCTCGTACTGCCCGCCCGCCACCCTGGCGGCGACTTCGGCAAGGATCGCGTCGGGTCCTATCAGTACACGACTCTTCCCGCGCGCGATACCACGCAGAATCACGTCCGCCGCGACACCGGGATCGGTGCGGGCCACATGCTGGTCGAACCGCTGCGCCGCCTGCGCCGCGTTCACCCCCACCGCCGACAGCGCCGACCAGGCGATCCCGGTCTTCACCCCGCCCGGAAACACGCAGCTGACAGCGACATTCGAGTGCCCGCGCAATTCCGACCGCAGCGACTCGGTGAAGCCGCGGATCGCGAACTTGGCGGCCGTGTAGGGGGCGGCCCCGCCGAGCCCGATCAGCCCGTACGCCGACGAGAGATTCGCGATCCGCCCTTCCGGGGCCTTCACCACATACGGCAGGAAGGCTTTCGTACTCACCACGGTCGCACCGAAATTCGCCCGCATCACCGCCTCGAAATCGGCCGGCTCGGACTGGGTCACCCCACCGTAGAACAGCCTCCCCGCATTATTGATCAGCACATCCACGCCCCCGAGCCGCCCGACCACCTCGGCCGCGACCTCCCCCATCCGCCCCGGATCCGCGACATCGGCGACCAGCGCCACCACCTCCCCATCCCCGCCCCGAACCATCCCCGCCGTCTCCCCCAACCCCGCCTCGTTCTGATCCAGCAGCACCACCGAAGCCCCCTCCCGCCCCAGCCGCACCGCCAACTCCCGCCCGATCCCGGCCCCCGCCCCCGTGACCACAGCAACCCGACCCGCATAGAAACTACGATCCATACCAGTGAGTCTGCACAGACTCCCGGCAAGACGCGAGACATGTTCCGCGCCAATTCGTTCCGACCGACGCGTCACACGTTGACCGGTCGGTCCATAGGCGATGAGTTCAGCGGATTGGGTTCCGCCGCAGAGCAACAGGATCGCACCCGGCGCGGCGCCAACACGTATCCCCGCACCGGAGCGAGCCGCCGATCCCTACCTGACATCCATACCCACACAAGACTTTTCACGCGACCAAACACCGGCATACTCCATGTCGAGCGCACTCGCCGGCTCGAGCACTTCGTGTACGGCCGGATGCCGAGTGCGCTTGTAAGCAATTGATGTGATCGCAGTCCACCCTGAGGAGGCGTACGCGCGCGGCGCGTGAAGTAGGTTCAGGCTGAGCATGATTCATCGATCAGGGGAGGAATGATGGCACGACGGGCGATCGTCACTGGTGGCGGGACCGGGATCGGGAAGGCGGTAGCGCGGCGGCTGGCGGGCGATGGGGTGACGGTGACTGTCGTCGGGCGACGGGCGGCTGTGCTGGAAGCCACGGCCAAGGAGATCAACACTGAGATCGGGGCCGATCGGGTCACTACCGCGAGCGCCGATCTCACAGCGCCCGATCAGGTTCGGGCGCTCGTGGAACGGATTGCGGCGGAGGGACGCGTTGACATTCTGGTCAACAATGCGGGCGGCAACCCGGCGCTCACGCCTGGCGATCTGGATGGCCTTGCGGCCGCCTACACCGACACCTTCCGGTTGAACGTGCTGACCGCAGTGCTGCTGACCGAGGCGTTGATCCCGCACATGAGCCGGCCCGGCGGGCGGATCGTGTCGGTGAGTTCGATTGCCGCGCTGCGCGGAGCCGGCCCGTACGACGCTGCGAAAGCCGCACTCCACGGCTGGGCCCTGGGTCTCGCGCAACAACTGGCACCGCAGGGAATCACCGTCAATGTCGTCGCTCCCGGATTCGTGCCCGCCACCGAATTCTGGGCCGAGCGGTTGACACCGGAACTCGAAGCCGACCGCATCTCACAAATCCCACTCGGCCGCGCCGGAACTCCCGACGAAATCGCCGCGGGCATAACCCACCTCACCTCCCCCGACGCCGGCTGGACCACCGGCCAGATCCTGCAGATCAACGGCGGAACCCTCCTCGGCCGCGGCTGAAATGGCGTCTCCGGCCCACTGCACGGTCCTTGGGACATTCCTCCGATCCGGGCGAGCGCCACGGATCGAGGGAACCGTTCCGCGATCTGTTGTCAGAAGCCGCGCAGGCGATCGGGCGTGATGCGTAACGGGATCGAGTAGTCGGCGAAGAACTGGTCTCTGGTCATGCCTATATCGGCCAGGCCGTCGGTGTACTTCTCGACGAAGGCGTCGCGCTCGGCGGGGGTCGTGTCGTTGTCGACGCGGACTGTGCCGGTGAGGACGATGACGTCGCCGCCGGCGGGGGTGGAATTGAGATTCAGTGAAACCCGTGGGTTGGCAGCTATATTTCGCAATTTGGGGGTGCCGGGCTGGGTGAAGATCAGGAACTCTTCGTTTGCCCATTGGAACCAGACCGGGTTGGGTTGCGGTGTGGCGCTGGGGCTTACGGTGGTGAGCCAGATGACGGCGTCCTGGGCCAGGCGTCTGGCGACTTTCACGCCGAACTCGGTGGTCGAGTCGATGAGAGGGGCGGAACTGGACATTCGATCTCCTTGAAGGGCCGGTCGAATCGGTTCGAACTCGTAAACACCCGACTCTCTGTGGACATTCCGCCGCAGAGGAGGTTGGTCCGGGCGGATCCCGAGGCCGAGACCCTGCCCAGGTGCGAACGGTCGCCTTCGACAGAACCGCGGAAGACCGACGAGAGATCACCTGGACCGGGGTGGCCGACGCCTCGCCGTCAGCCCGGAGGTAATCGGCTCGAAATAGTCGCGGCATCGTTCGAATGCGCATGGGTGTCTACCCCGCGCAGAAAGAGAAAACCCCCGATCGGAATACCGATCGGGGGTTTGTGCTCCCCCATCTGGACTCGAACCAGAAACCTGCCGATTAACAGTCGGCTGCTCTGCCAATTGAGCTATAGGGGATTGTTTCCCTGGCTGATCCTTTCGAACCGGCCGGGGAAAACTTTAGCGTATCGGTTGTACAGTTCCCAAATCGCGGCTCTACCTGCGGGGATGTGGGTGGGAGGCCGGATCGACAGGTGGGGGTGGGGTCGGGCAGGATGTGGGGGCAGGCTGGTCTATGGGAGGAGCTTCTCGGGATGCTGCGGTTGTTCATCGGTGTTGCGGCCGGGTATGTGCTGGGCGCGAAGGCCGGTCGGGCTCGGTATGAGCAGATCAGTAAGACGACCCGCGCGATCAGCGAGAGCCCGGTCACACGGAAGGTCGTGATGATGGGGCGGCAGAAGCTCGCGGACAAGCTGAGCACCCAGCCGAAGCTGGAACCGATGGTGCCGCTGGACGAGCGCACCACCATCCTCGTGCCGCAGGATCAGCTGCGCCGCTGACGGATTGGGGACTCCCCCAACCGGATTCGAACCAGGAACCTGCCGATCAACCGTCGGCAGGTCTATTGGTCGTGCCCTGAGGAGCGGCACGTTCTCGGTCCGGGCGGCGAGCTTCACCGCCTGCCGCGCAAACGAGGGGCAGGTCAGCCGCCCATTGCGAAGTCGCCGGAATTGCCCATTGCCTGGGTGAGCAGGCTCTTCCGGTACTGCTCCAAGGCGACCAGGTCGCCGAACAACGCCATGTAGCCGTCCGGCTGTTCGGTCGAGGAGATGCGCTGGAGCTTGGACTTCAGTTCGGCGATCTGGCGGCCGACCCAGGATTCCTGGGTGCGGGCCAGCACGCCGGTGACGAAGCGGGGGATGTCGTCGGCGGACTTCACCGGGAGCGGTTCGGCGGCCAGTTCGGAGACCAGGGCCCGCAGGGTGAGGTCGTCGGTGTTGTCGGCGACCGAGGCGACCCATTCCGCGCCGGTGAGACCGCTGGCGGTGCCGCCGGCCTCGGCGATGGCGGCGCGGACGGCGATGTAGGCCGGCTGCGTGAAGGCTTCGGGTTCCAGGGAATCGAAGACGGGGCCCGCGAAGGCCGGGTATTGCAGTGCGGCGGCCAGGGTTTGGCGCTGCGGGAGCAGGGCGGGGTCGTGCGGGTTGGGGCGGGCCGCGGGGTGCTCGGTGACCTCTTGGCGCGCTTGACGTTCGGGGATGCCGGGCTTGACGCCGGTGCGCTGGCCCTTGCGGGCCTCATCGCCGACGCGGCGGACGACCTGCTGGATGTCGTCCCAGCCGACCCAGCCGGCCAGTTTCGTGGCATACGCCTTGCGGAGGGCGAAATCCTTGATCTGGGACACCACCGGGACGGCCCGCCGCAGCGCCTCGACCTGCCCCTCGGGCGAATCCAGGTTGTGTTCGGCGAGCAGACCGCGGATCACGAACTCGTACAACGGGACTCGGCGGGCGACCAGGTCGCGAACGGCGCCGTCGCCATTGCGCTGGCGCAGTTCGCACGGGTCGAGGCCGTCGGGGGCCACCGCGATGTAGGTTTGGCCGGCCAGTTTCTGATCGCCGGAGAAGGCTTTCAGGGCGGCGGCCTGGCCCGCCTCGTCACCGTCGAAGGTGTAGATGATCTCGCCGCGCCAGAAGTTGTCGTCCATGAGCAGGCGGCGCAGGATCGCGAGATGCTCGTCGCCGAACGCGGTGCCGCAGGAGGCGACAGCGGTCTTGACGCCCGCCATGTGCATGGCCATGACGTCGGTGTAGCCCTCGACGACGACGGCCTGATGCCCCTTGGCGATCTCGCGCTTGGCGTGGTCGAGACCGAACAGCACCTGAGACTTCTTGTACAGCAACGTTTCCGAGGTGTTGATGTACTTGGCGGTCATGGTGTCGTCGTCGTACAGCCGGCGCGCGCCGAACCCGATGACCTCGCCGCCGAGATTGCGGATGGGCCACAGCAGGCGGCGGTTGAAGCGGTCCATCGGACCGCGCTGGCCCTGCTTGGACAGGCCCGCGGCCTCCAGCTCCTTGAAGTCGAAACCCTTGCGCAGCAGGTGTTTCGTGAGCGTGTCCCAGCCGCCGGGGGCATAGCCGCAGCCGAACTGGCGGGCGGCATTGTGGTCGAAATTGCGGTCGGTGAGGTACTTGCGGGCCGCCTCGGCCCCGGGCTCCCCGAGCTGGGAGATATAGAACTCGTGCGCGGCCGCATTGGCGGCGACCAGGCGGGAGCGGGTGCCGCGGTCGCGCTGGACCGAGGTGCCGCCGCCCTCGTAGGTGATCTTGTAGCCGATGCTGTCGGCCAGCTGCTCGACCGCCTCGACGAAACCGACGTGCTCGATCTTCTGCAGGAACGCGAACGCGTCACCGCCCTCACCGCAGCCGAAGCAGTGGAACACGCCGTGATTGGGCCGCACATGGAAGGACGGGGTCTTCTCATCGTGGAAGGGGCACAGGCCCTTCATGGAGTCGGCGCCGGCGCGCTTGAGAGTGACGTACTCACCCACGACATCCTCGATCCGGACACGTTCACGAATCGCCGCGATATCGCGGTCCGGAAGTCGGCCTGCCACGCAGCGAGTCTAGCGCTCCCCCGCCTCCCCGAAACTTCAGCGCACCACTGGGAGCCGTTGCCCGTTCCGCACGCGTGCCAGCGGTTCGGTGCGACGAAAATTTCGGACGTACCCGACGAGCTACCCCACTCGCGACGAAATCAGTGGTCACGTCCCCAACGACGAACCATGGAACCGGGCTGCGAGGATCTATCCGTGCTCAGCCTCTATCACGACGCCCGGACGCCGGTGCATGCCGCGCCCGCCGGGGTGAAGCTCGTGGTTCTGGCGGCCGCGGGGACGGCACTGTTCTTCGTGCCGTCGATCCCGTCGGTGACGGTCGCGCTGGTCGTGGTGCTGGGTTTGTATGCGGTCGCGCGGATTCCGTGGCGGACGACCGGGCGGCAGGTCCTGGGGCTGACGCCGTTCCTGGCGTTGATCGTGGTCGCGCAGGTGATCTTCACGGACCGGCACACCGCGGTCCTGATCGGCGAGCGGCTGCTCACGCTGGTCCTGCTGGCCAACCTGGTGACACTGACCACACGCACGTCGGCCATGGTCGAGACCATCGAGCGGGCGCTCGGTCCGCTCCGCCCACTGGGCGTCCGTCCCGAACGGGTGGGACTGCTGGTCGCCATGACCATCCGATTCATCCCGGTCATTCGGGACCAGGCCGAACTCGTGCGTTCGGCGCAGCGGGCCCGCGGCATCGAGCGCAGCACGGTCTTCCTGGTCCCGCTACTGATCCGCACACTGCGCATGGCCGACGGGGTCGGCGAGGCGCTGGACGCCCGCGGCCTGGACTGAAGGGTGCGAACCCCGGCCATTTAGGATGCCTCGGGTGCGTAGTAGGGATTTGGCGCAGATCGCGCTGTTCGCGGCAATCATGGTGGTGTTGGGATTCTTCCCGCTCATTCAGCTGCCGGGAGCGTTCGCGCCGTTCACCTCGCAAACTCTGGGCGTGATCCTGGCCGGGTCGATTCTCGGCGCGAAACGCGGCGCGGCGGCCATCCTGCTGTTCGACGTGCTGGTCATCGCCGGGCTGCCGGTGCTGCCGGGCGGGCGCGGCGGACTGTCGGTGATCATGGGCCCGACGGGTGGCTTCGTGCTCGCCTATCCGATCGGCGCGCTGGTGATCGGACTGCTCACCGAACGCCTGTGGCGGTTCTACTCCATGCCCGTCGCCCTGCCCATCAACTTCCTCGGTGGCGCGATCGTGCTGTACGCCATAGGTATTCCGTGGATGGCCGCCGCCGCGCACATCTCGCTGGGCAAGGCGATCACCACCTCGATAGCGTTCCTGCCCGGCGATGTGATCAAGACGTTCATCGGTTCGGCGGCCGCCGTGGCGGTTCGTAAGGCCTACCCGATGATTCCGGCGCGCGCATGATCGAGCTCGACGGCGTCGCGCATCGGTTCGGGGAGCGCGAGGTGCTGCGCGGCCTCGATCTGCGCCTGAGCGAGAACCGGATCGCCGTCGTCGGCTCCAACGGATCCGGCAAGTCCACGTTCGCGCGGCTGCTCAACGGGTTGCAGGTGCCGACCGACGGCAGGGTCCGCGTCGACGGCCTCGATACCCGCAAGCAGGGCAGAGCCGTTCGCAAACTTGTCGGATTCGTCTTCCAGGATCCGGATGTGCAGATCGTCATGCCGACGGTCGCCGAGGATCTGGCTTTCGGCCTCAAGCACCACGGCGTCGCCAAAGCCGAGATCCCGGACCGCGTCAGTGCGACCCTCGCCGAGTACGGGCTCACCGCATTCCGCGACCACCCCGCGCATCTGCTCAGCGGCGGGCAGAAACAGCTGCTCGCGATCGCCGCGGTGCTGTCGGTGGGACCGAAGTACGTGGTGTTCGACGAACCCACCACCCTGCTCGACCTGCGCAACAAACGTCGCATCGCCCGTCTGCTGCACGAACTTCCGCAGCAGCTGATCGTGGTCTCCCACGATCTGGACCTGCTCGCCGACTTCGATCGCGTGCTGGTCTTCGACGAGGGCCGCATCGTGGCGGACGGCCCGCCGGCCGAATGCCTCGCGCGATACGTCGCCATGCACTCGAACTGATCCGCGCGACCTCAGAGTTCGATCCAGCGGGATTCACACGGCCGCCGGGTTCACTCCTCGCGCCCGAAGAGATGCCGCCGCACATGCGCGTTCAACCGCTGCCCCGGCCGCGCGTTGAACGCCATGTGCACACTCACCCGCGGAATCTCCCCCTGCACCGGCGTCACCCGATGCCGTGACCGCCGCCCGGCGTGCAGCACCAGTGTCCCCGGCACGGTCGGCAGCATCTTCACCATGTGCCGATGCCGCATCGGCAGCCCGCCGCCGCGCTCGATGAAAGCCCCGGGCAGCGGAATGTATTCGAGCGCCCCGCCCCGCTCCGGCGCGACGATGT